>NC_023035.1:2500149-3782798 GCF_000507245.1 Salinispira pacifica
TTCTCACCACCAGACTGGAAATAAACAGCGCCATCACCGATGCGGTGTTCCGGGAGTTTATGGTAAACAATCTCAGCGAAACCCGGGATAGAAGCGGTGTTCTCATTTATGTATCCCTGTTTGAGCGGAGAGTGCAAATACTGGCAGACAGCGGGATCAATCAGAAGGTTGAGCCGTCGGCATGGAAGGAATTTGCCGATGCCATTGCCGCCGGAATCCGGGAAGGAAAAATGAGTGACGCTCTTTGCGCAGCAATCGACGATATGGGAGATCTTCTTGCCGATTATTTTCCGGTGAAAGATGATGATACCAACGAACTGGGTGACCTGGTAATCAGGGATTGATGGAGAAGAATACCATGCTGTCCGCCCGCATCCTGGAAGCAGGATCATTGATGCACCGCCCCTATGTTCGCAGGCTGATACAGCTCTGCCGGGGGATGATCCTGCTGCTGATACTTTGGACAGCCGGGGCTCCTGTTTTCAGCCAGGATTCATCCCCCCCGACTACGGCTGAAAACACTCCCCCACCCGTCCATGGAGATACCGATGTGCAGAACTCCATCCCAATACCTGCCCCATCACCTGTCACAATAATGGAAGAACAGCTTCTGGCCGCAGGGTATGCCGTGTTCCGTGACGAGAGCATTCCCCGGGCGGTCACCGCCCTCAACCGCAGCCGGGAGGCTTTGGATGAGCTGGCAGGAAGAGTGACGAAAGACCATCCGGTGGTCAGCTACTATGAAAGCCGCATCATGCTGAACCGGGGCTTTGTCCTGATGAGCAGCGGAGACAACAGGGAAGCCCAGTCATTTCTGGAAACAAGCATCCGGCTGAGTGAAGATGCTCTGGAACAGATCGAAGAGGATCTGCGATCCATGAGCCTGGAAAACTGGGAGCATGAGCTGAGCATTCCCGCTCTTCCCGCGGGGAGGGAGATTCACTCAGACCTCTGGAGGGTGCTCAGCGACAGCTATATGTACCTGTTCAACTTCAAAGGTACGCTGTACCAGATGAGTAACGGAGCAAAACTGAGGGATTATCCCCGGAAGGCGCTGGAGCTGAACCCCGGCAATCTCCGTGCGCTTCTTTCCCGGGGACTGTTTTTTATTAATGCCCCGGCCATCGGCGGGGGGAATAACGGAAGAGGCATTGATCTGCTTAAGCAGCTTGCATCATCCGGGAACGAACTGCTTGCGTTTCAGGCCTATGCGTGGATCGGTTCGGCTCAGCTTGAAAACGGAAATGGACAGGAAGCGGAAGAGGCATTCCATGCCGCCCAGCGCATCTTTCCTGGCACCGCCTGGGTAGCCGGCCTTCGACGAGGTGAACGCTCCCAGGGCAGGTAAATGTCTGAAAAAGAACATCCGGTCACACAATAGCGGCAGCAGAATTCCCTGAGAAGAATATGCGGAACAGATGGATCCATCGATAAAGCGGGACTGGATCAGTTGTCGGATTTTTTTGATTCAGGGGGAAGCTGGCCGCTGCTGCGCATCTCCTTCACCACATCAAACATGTTGGGAACGGGGTTGGAAAAACTTTCTTCCTTCCGCCGGGGCTGACTGGGCGTACGTATACGGTGAATAATCATTTCATCATCTTCGGAAATGCGCACATCACGGTATCTCCTGCTGGCGGGACCTTCCGCAGCCTGAAGCCCCCGAATGCTCAGCAGCGTATCGAACACTTCTTCCAGATCCCGGGCGGCTTCACACACCGTATAACGGTAGTAGGCATCACCGCTGAGCAGCTTCTCTTTCATATCCCGGTTCCGGATATCCTCACCGTCGGCCTCCAGCCGAAGTTCATTGCGGAGACCTCCGTACCAGGCCTGTCCCATCTTCAGGAGCCGGGGGCTTCTGGAATTCTCAAGCCAGTAGATTTCCCAAATCCCGGGAAGAGAGGGCACGGTCGCATTGATGCGGTGTCTGTCCACCGGAAGAAGGGGAGTCCAGTCGATGCGGTAATACGCTATGTCCCGGTATATCTGCTTTCCCACAACGGGGTGTTTACCCCCGGGGCTGATTTCCCTGCTGTACGGCATGGTCTGCTCATCGATCCCGCATGGTAAGCATGCGGACGGTGTTTTTCAGCTCATGTATCTGCTTCTTCTGCTGACTGAGAATCTGTATGAATTCTTCGGCATCGGTCTGGTCCTGACGCTCATGCCGGGTAAGCTGTTCATGAAGTTCAGCCAGGTCCTCTGCAGATTCAATTTTCATCAGCTCAAAGGAGTCTGAATACATTTCCGTTGCCAGCGCCAGGGTGGGAAACTCCGGAGACTGGACGATCTTCTGTGCAATGCGGTCAATTTCCACGGCGAACAGACTGTCAGGAAGGGAATGGGTTAATGGAGCGCTGCTTCTGTGGGATGCCGCCAGCCCCTCATCGTGTATCAGCATTCCCAGGGTTGAGAGTTTTACATCCAGGTTGTTGGAAGTGAGATCCCGCAGGCTTTCGGCGATGTTCAAATCATCACCGTCTCTGACCAGATTTAATACTATAGAGGGCTGAAGCAGATTCACATAGCGCCGGGCTTTGGCGGTGAAAGCAGGATCAAGTTCCTGCATGCCCCCAAGCACATTCGCCACTGTTACAGGGTTTCCCGGCCTGCGCTCCTTGATGGACTTCCGCAAATACCGCTCCACTTCGCTCTGGCCGGCAAATGCCCGCATAAGAAATCGGAATACCGTATTCTTCAGAAAACTGTAGCTGTTCAGCACCGCCCCCACATGGGGAGAAGTGATCACAATCCCTGAGTTTGATAAGAGAAAAAAATCAACCACATTGTTGGAAGCACCGGATCCAAGATCCAGCAGAATATAATCAGCCTCAAGTTTTTCAATGTGCCGGATAAGACTCTGCTTCTGGCTGAATACGATATTGGGTGTACCGGCAACCAGAACATCACCGGGAATAAAACGGAGATTGGGGTACGGTGTGGGAGCGATGAGATTGGTGAACCCCACACTTTTATCCGAAAGAAAATTCCCCACCCCCGAATGGCGGTTCTTCAATCCCAGGGTGGAATGAAGGTTGGAGCCGCCCAGGTCCAGGTCGATAAGAATGGTGTCGTATCCTAATTGACCGAGACGCACACCCAGATTGGCGCACACTTCAGTCTTTCCCACACCGCCCTTACCGCCGGCTATCGGGATAATTTTCGCTGCTCTTCGTTGTGTTATGACCATATTTCCCGCCTGTGAGTACCACAATACTCGAATTTTGTAAAAAATGCCAGCTTTGTTGCTGACAGATTGTTAACTACGTCCTATAGTTATTAATGGTGGAAAATCAAGAAGAACTCAACATCAGTGGAAACCGCGTATATCATATTGACAGGGAATGTTATGTGCTGTACCTGGGAAAGGCTGACAGAAAGTACCGGCCTTTTCTTCGCATCGGCACCAGCCCGTATCTTCCTTCAGATATACGCCGACATATCAGCTCGGTACTTCTCACCGACAGACTCACCGGTGATTATTTTATCGAAGGGGACTGCCTTGAAAAACCGGTGAGTCACCACATGCATTATGTGGGCTCCCACGATCTCGTGGATGCGGTGAAGCATTTCATCCGGAATGAGAAGATAGCCGAACATCCTCTCAAACCCGGCGACAAGGTGGAAACCGGCGAAGGCAGCCGGGTGGTTTTTTATGACAGCGGCAATGTCAGGATCATGCTGGACGGCCACCGTCTGTTTGATCTGCTGGAGCTGGAACGGAGCCACAACCATCAGGTTCATGTGATGAATCGGCTTCAGAAGTTCACCGCAGATCAGGGCTACAGTTCCAGGGATTTCACCGGACGGGGATTTATCATTCTGAACGACGGAAGTCCCGCAGCGTTCCGGGACGGAATATTGGAGAGTCTCTACGTTCATCCGGACAGCACCTTCGCCCTGGCCGAAACTCTCATTCCACCGAAACTTCTTCACTCGTTCGGGGGAAGCTGCGATCGAAACAGCCTTCTGGGTATCTGTAAGTGGCAGAAGCTGAATTCCCAACCCCTGTATTTCCGACATAAGCGGGAAAACGACGGTATGGAAGAGGACTTTATCACCTTCATGAAACAGGCCGGAGCAGAAGTTAAGCATGCGGCTGATAATGCCGGTCCTGAAGATGAAGTTCTTCAGCTTCTGCTGAAAACCGGTAACCGGGATATACGCTCTCTTTCACTTCCCGAGCAGCTGAAAGGCTCCCAGTTCCAGGTATCCGGCCAAAGCCTCCCACTCCCCGGAGAGGAGGCCTGGGCATTCGGAATTCCTGCACCGCTGCTCAAGGCGGTGCCCTATGAATTTACTGATCGGAACTCTTCTCAAACCGCCGGAGCTGATTCAGAAAACCTGACCCGATCCGCCGGGGAACTGGAAAAGATTATGGGAGCACCAGGCCGGGACGCACTTGCCCGGATTCTGGAGTCCGATCCTTCCAAGAGACGGAAAACCATGGAATCGGAACTCAGCCCACAGAAACTTGATGATCCGGCCCGGATCTCCCTGGCTTTCAGGCTCTGGAATGAGCTTCAAAATAATGAAAGCCGGGATTCCCACGGCTCAGACCTGCAGTTCCTCCATGATCAACTGGTTACATTGCACTCATCGGTTCCTCTCCCGGTTCGGGGGCTCGTTTCGCCGACTGAATCAGGCTGGAAGATATTTTTTGTCCCGGCTAGCAACGGTAACCGCAGAACCCTGAAAAGCATTCCGGAAATTCGGGCCAAGGTGAAAGAACTTCGTGAAAGCCTGAGCGACCGTGGGGGATTCGACAAAGAACGGGTACGATTGAGCCAAACCCTTGCGGCTCTGCTAAAAACCCGTGAAGTGCAGCAGGTGGGCGCACCCAAACCCAATGAAAAACCTTCGGACCAGCCGTCGGAAAGCCCCCTCTCCGCCGAAGATGTACCGGAGAATGCAGCTGCCAAGGACACACGGGAAGCTGATGAGGGAAATGCCCTGACATCTGCCAGCCCCGAAACCAGCAAAACAGCCGACGAGCTCACCCGGGCCGCCGTCCAGGAAGGCCAGGCACCGGGTGTATCCGGCACCAATCCTCCGCCGGGTTTGTTCGGTAAGAGCGAAGCTGCGCCCTCTTCAGGCAGCAAGACGGAAAAACCGTCCGGAGGTCGGCGGATTCTGGGCTTTCTGGGAATTGCCGCAGCCCTGGCCGTTGTGGTGTGGCTTCTTTTCCTTCTCTTTCAAAATGGAGGCGGACCCACAATAGCCGACAGCCCATCAGGAGATCAGACAGGAGATCAGAGCTCAACCCCGCAGACTGAGCAGACGGCAACACAACCCGATGCAGAACAAAGTGCCGGGGATTCTGACGCCGCCCCGGAAGATCCAAGTGAAGGTACCCAGAGCAACGGTTCCACAGGCGATGCCTCGGCTGAAGGAACAGCGCAGGATAGCAGCGAAGCTGGAGAAAACGCCGACGGGAACGAAACTTCTACCGAGAGCAGTGATCAACCGGCGGATATCAATAACCGAACATCCCCCTGGACCATCGAAGAGGTGCTCCGGGTTACCAATCTCATAGCATACAGCAACGGGTTTGCTTTATTGGGAGAACCTGCAGAGCTTGGAAGAAACCCCGACTGGATATTTCCCGGCAATAATCTGGAGCTTCCCGACGGAACCCCCCACAACGTAGAAGACGGAGAGATGCTCTGGAGCATCGCAGATTCCTTTATTACCAGAATTTTCCGTGATTCTGGAAAAAGTCTTGCAGAATTCCGTGAATTCCTTGATGATGTAACCTATAATAGTACTGGAGATTTCAAAAACTTCTGAAGTCGGTCACATCGCGGTTACGGATATTTCCCTGCCGCGGCGGATAAAACCAATAAGGGTGGTTCAAACACCCGAGATGACATCTGTAAAGGAGTATTTTATGTCAGATCTTACCCACAGCCCGAATATATTCCACCCGTCAAAACCATCGGCGGTCGGATCCCGGAACAGTCTGGCTCAGGAAGGACGTGACCAGCGCAAGGAGTATGAAAACCTTGTAAATGAGGAAACCGAGAAAATCCTCAACACGATTCAGTCGAAACTGCCGGATGAGGTGCTCGAGAAGCTCGATATCACCGGGGGACTGAAAGAGAAGCTGTACAACTATTTCAACCAGAACTATCAGAATATGTTCAACCGGTATATCACCACCACTGAAGACGAAATGGTGAAGAAAATCCGGAACTTTGTGGACAAGGAAGAGAATAAAGCCCTTGCCCGCTACACTCCCAAAGAAATTGCATCCATGCTGGATGAGATTGCCGGTGCAGATAAATTCAACACCGGTGAAATCGAAAAGTCCATCGTTAATATGTACGGCCACCTCCAGGGACATATCCAGCGGGGTATGAATGATCTTGAAAATGACACTAACTCACTTCTGCGTCAGAAGACCGATGTGGGTGCATTCATCCGGGGTGAAAATGCATATGCAGTTGTTAAAGCAGCGTTCAAAGACAGCGTACACAAACCGAAAACGGTAAGTGATGTGAAGCTTTCTGTGAACATTCTGGACTCCGAACTGATCAGCCCCATTTTTCAGTATCAGGCTACCGTTGAATATCTGATCAAAGACCAGATCGGAAGAACCATCACCACTCTCATCGACCAGGAAATCGAGCGCTTCCAGGATCAGCTGATAGATGAAGGAAAAGAGGAGCTCAGCGACTCAGAAATCATCTTTGAAAAAATGAAGCGGGTTCCCGATTTCACCGACGACGATGCGGACGATGAAACCAGTAAGCGCTATACCTTCCTTGCGAAATCCCTCATGGACAAAATTGAAGGTCTCCGGGCGGAAATCGACCCCAAGGAATTTGATGCAATAAATATCCGTGAAAACCTGAAAAAGATCATAGATATGGAAAACATCAGAAACCGGGGTTTCAATACTGTGGTAAACTCCCTCACTTCAATTCTGGATACCAGTAAAATGGGATACCAGTTTATGGAAAACCTGAAAAATGCCCGTGAACTGATTGTCCGGGAATATGAAGACACCGACGCAGAACATCTGCCGGATGAGCGCTACCAGATCCGACTGAAATATTATGATGCCGACCAGCTTCACAAGGAACAGGCAGCGTATGATGCTCAGCTTGAATCATACCGGAAAGAAATCCAGCGCCTCTATGATGTGGTTGAGCAGACTTACCTGGACAAGCGCTCACGATTCGGCGGAGCAAAGGATTATGAAGACCTGGCCCGACGCCTTGAACGCAAGATCGGGAAACGCAAAGAAGCGGTTACATTCGAAGAATCCGGTGACCACATCGTTCAGGAACTCCGACAGATCTGGAATGAGATCACCGAAATCAAGGCGGATCTTACCGATGTTGAGCGCTTGAATCAGACATATCTCCACGAAAAGTCTCTGTTCAAGAAAATGCTCAGCCATATTTCCAAGAAGATCGAAACTCTCTACGGTTTTCAGAATCCAAGGGACCGGGTGATTCTGGACGGCAGAGTAACCTTCCTGCGCCGTCAGTTTGAAAGCTTTGATTACAAGATCAATCCCTACCATATTCAGCCGGGACTGATCCTGGATGTTGATATTACCAGCATCAAACGGAAGAAATACACCCTGAACAGCATGGCCAACGTGCTGAATGAATTCCTCCATGGAGTATCCAAAGGATTCCAGGACGCAGCATTTGCAGCATTCAAGCGCCGGCGTTCAACTGTACGGGATGACATTGGCATGAGTTTTTCCAGTGAGTATGACAAGGTGACTGAAGAAGCGCCGGAAAGCGTTCCTGCACCTTCCTCCGGAGGAGCATCATCCAATAAGACTGTAAAAGGACAGGCGGACGTATCTCCCGGTAAGGGCGATATCTCAGGCGATGACTTACAGGAACTCTAATCATTATGGTTGGTAACTTCGATTTATTTTCCCGCAAAGCAGGTTTCAATACTGCTTTGCGGCATTTCAAATTTACCACCGCACTGGTGAAATCCATCAGTGGCGGTGCCAATATTGCCGACCTGCTCAATAACGCTGAGCAGGAAGGCAGTATCACCCGGCAGCAGATGCCTCCGATTATCAGCGCTCTTCTAGTGGATAAATTCGAATATCATTTTGCATCCCGCAATATTACCCGGATGATAGAAAGCGCCGAGGATATTATTGCCGCTCTCGCAGAATGGACAGATCTGCAAATCACTGTGGTGTATCATCATCCAGAGGTGGGAGCATTTATTATCAACCCCAGGGAGAAGAATTCCTGGGATCCGGTACTCCCCATATTAAAAGATGAATTGATAACAGTATATATTCAGTCCTTGAGCGGCTCTCTCAGCGATAAACA
This sequence comes from Salinispira pacifica, assembly GCF_000507245.1. GTDB lineage: Bacteria > Spirochaetota > Spirochaetia > DSM-27196 > Salinispiraceae > Salinispira > Salinispira pacifica. The sequence continues at coordinate 2,508,471 of NC_023035.1, forward strand.
ACTCAACCAGGCATTGCAGGATGTACACGGAGTACTTGCAGGATTCGATGCCCCCGAACGTCCGGAGTACCGGGCCAAGGCCTCGGCTGCAAAACGCGCTGCACCTAAACCTGCAGCCACCCAACCTGCCCCGCCCGGGGAAAACCACGGGACGGTGCATACAGGATCACCCCCCGTTATTCGGTGGTGGTCACCAATGAATTATTCCATAACGGAAATGTTGAGGCGTGGAAACGAATTGTCGCAAGCTACCGCTCCACCTACCCGGAGCTGGATGTTCTTATTTATTATGATAATGAACGGATCAAGGACATCAATTCGCTATTTAAATGGGGAAAAGTTAAGCATGGCACTCCGATCATGATTTCAGTGGCCGGCAGCACCATCAAGGATGTTTCCAAACTTCAGCGGTATCTGTTTGAGGGGGCCAGCCCCCGCTTTGAATCCTTTCTGAAAGGAAGCATTGACCAGCCTCTGGAACTGTTCTGAGGTCCCTGACATCAGACAACAGGAGATAGTATAATGAGTATGTTTATTTCCTTCGGCAGCGGAAAGCATGCCGAAGCATTAAAAAACAGTGAAATTCTCGGCAGCAGGGGTATCAGGGCAGCTTCCCTTGCCCAGCTTGATATGCCCATTTGCCCGGGGTTTATCATACCCCATGAGCATCTTGCCCATTTCATTAACAACCCCCGGGGTGTTGTGCCCGAACTGAAGGAATTTATTTCCGATATCGGCAAGACCATGGGCAAAAGTTTCGGCGGCGGTAAGAACCCCCTTCTTCTGAAAGCAGTGGAAAGTCCCATGCTGAATGTCCAAAGCTCCCTTCCATCAATTCACCATATCGGGCTGATCGATGACAACGTTGAGATGGTTGCAGAAATGAGCGGTGAGAAATTTGCATTCAATGAATATGCGTATCTTATTTCAAGCATCATCAGACTTTCCATTGCAGCCAGTGATGATGAAACCGAGATTGAAGCCCTGGAAGCCTATCTCGGTAAGTTAAAAAAGGCAAAAAGCAAGTCTACAATTCTGAAAACCATCGACGAATTCCGGGAAATTCTTCCGGCAGAGATATACAGCGATCCTCTGTTTCAGCTTCAGTATGTTGTTCAGCAATTCGACGAAGCACTGAAAAAAAGCCCCACTTCAGAAGACTCTGCGGTGATGATACAGGCAATGGTTTACGGAAATTTCGATAAGGATTCTGCGGCGGGATATTTTTACACCCATCATATCGTGACCGGAGAAAACGAACTTCAGGGCGAGTATTTCCCTGCAGCCTACGATGAGTCGGCGCCAAACGGGAAATCCCTGGACAATCTTGGTAAAAAACACCTGAAATCCCTGCAGGATATCGCAGTAAAACTCGAGAATCACTTTTTGGAACTCAGGTGGATTCGTTTCGCAATTGAAGCGGATGTGCTGTGGCTGGTAGATCAGTCATCAGCTCCAAATAAATCCGCCCAGGCGGAGATAAAGACTCTTTTGGACCTCCGGGACAGAGACATTGTTGATAACGACTATCTGATTGAAAAGGTAAAGCCCGGTAGACTTTCGGAAATACTCCACCCTACCCTGGATCCCAAATCAGTATCCAAACTGAAAACACAGGAAGGAGGCATTGCCGGAGCTGTGGGTGCGGCTATCGGCAGAGTATTTTTCAATGCAGAGAATCTGATTACCGCATACCGTCAAGCCCAGCAGGCAGGTGAAGATACGAATATGATCCTCGCCATGCCCTCAACCTTCGCCGGAGACGTCAAAGCGATAGAGGTTGCCCAGGGCGTCCTTTCCTCGGAAGGCGGATACGCCTCCCACGCGCCTGTGGTCGCACGAAGTCTTGGAAAGGTGGCATTGGTACGGCCCGATGCCGTATTCAGGAAAAAATCTGTGCAGATCGGCGGAGAAGAGGTGAAAGAGGGTGATTATATCACCATGAATGTTCCCTATTATGAAGATCCGGTGCTGTACATCGGACAGGGGAGCCTCACCAAACCGGTGCTGGAGCATAGCGGCCTGCTGGATTTTCTCGACGTAATACAAACCCGTATCGAAAATATCGACGTACATGCAAACGCTGATCAGCCCAGAGATGCCCAGCTTGCGCAGAAATTCAAAGCCCGGGGTATCGGACTGTGCCGAACCGAACACATGTTTTTTGATGAATCCAGAATTGACCGGTTTCGATATATGATCCTTGCCCAGGACAGCGTAAAGCGCCAGGAATTTCTCGACGACCTGGCGAAGGATCAAACCGAGGACTTTTATGAGCTGCTGAAAATTATGGATGGCCATCCGGTAACCATACGACTGCTGGATGCACCCCTCCATGAGTTCCTTCCCGCAGATGAAAAGGGCATGAAGGACTTCGCTGCGAAAGCCAAGGCCGACGGAACCGGATTGACAGCAACTGCAATCAAGGAGCGCAGCCAGCTCCTGCGGGAGTTTAATCCCATGCTGGGTCATCGGGGAATCAGGGTTGCAGTATCATATCCTGAAATTTACCGCATGCAGACCCGTGCAATATTTGAAGCTTCATACCGTCTCCTTGAAGAGGGAAAGAACCCCAGACCCGAAATTATGATTCCTCTTGTTATGAACCCCAATGAACTGAAGGTGGTACGGAACGGAAAGAAAATTGAAGGCAAGCATATTCTCGGAATCAGGGATATTGAAGAACAGGTAAGCAGAGGCTTCAAAAAGGGCCCTCTGGATTACCGGGTGGGCACTATGATCGAGCTTCCTGCGGCCGCGCTGAATGCCTCGGCTATTGCACGTTATGCCGACTTTTTCTCTTTCGGCACCAACGACCTGACCCAGACTACCTACGGGATATCCCGGGATGATTTTAATACCTTTTTCTCGGACTACACCGAACTTGACCTGCTTCCCAATAATCCGTTCAAGGTTCTCCAGCCTCAGGTGAAGGAACTGGTTACCACCGCCACCCTGCGGGGAAGAATGGTTCGTCCGGATCTCAAGCTGGGACTCTGCGGGGAACACGGTGCTGAACCCCAGAATATCGATTTCATTGCAGAGGCGGGACTGAATTATGTCTCCGTGTCTCCCTACGGTATACCCATTGCCAAGCTGGCAATCGCCCAGATGAACCTGAAAGCCAGGAAACAAAGCTGAGTGACATAGGATCAGAGCATGCGTTCATCATGCTCTGATCTGAAAATGAGACCGGTCAGAATGAGATAGAACAGAATGAGACAGGTCAGAGTAAAACAGGAATGAGTGGAAGGTAACGGAGCTAAAATTGTTCCTCTAAAAACTCACAGAGTGCGGAAAACGCCTTTAACAGGTAGAGCTTGATCAGGGTATCTGCCACAAAGATGCTCCGTGGGTAGCCGCTGAGCAGCAGCATAAAGCTCTGCTCGGCCTGATGCCGGGATCCAGGGGTGATGAGACCGTTTTTCTGCTCCAGCTCGAGGATTCCCTTTCGTATGGCATTGTCCATGGACAGGCTTCCATTGCGGTACAGTGTCTGGGATTTTGCCTCGTCCCGGGTCAGCGTCTCCGGCTGACGGGGCTTGATCAGCATATTTTCATAGAAGGCTGCTGCGAAATCATGAATCGCATTGACCTGGCTGTGCTGGAGCGAAGAGCCGGGCCACTCCATGGTTAGATGCAGATCTTCCACGGTGTTCGCAAGCCTTCGCAGAAGTGCACGGAACCGGTGGCGCATGGTGCCCTCCTGGCGAAGGTGCACGTTGTTCATTCCTCCGGAATAATAGTCATGGATGTGATTAAGGAGCTGATCATAGAGATTTCCGATGCGGGCCTGCATGGTGATGCTGTATCCCGAGTCCGGTTCGTCCGCGACATTCCTTGATTCAGAATGATCACCCTGAGGCTCAGCTTCATCGGCTCTGATACTGCTGATATAACTGCTCACCGCATCATAGGCTTCGGTGAGACGGACGGTCATAGTATGGGACCATTCGCTGCGGTGGGTGTTTCTGTCCGGATGGTATTCCTTCAGCAGTCTGCGGTATCTGGCGTTTGCCTCCGCCTGGGATGCAGTCTCACTGAGATTCAGGAATTTGAAGGCAGAACTCACATTCATCATATTTTATATAATAAAGTACGGTGAAAGATATTACAATATAGAAAGAACGGCATGGAGGGCCTGGTTCTCCTCGCCGCAGATACAGATCAACGGAGGACAACATGGACAAACTTCTTGAAACATTTAAAGCATATTCTGCCGGCAGACTGCCCGATCAATTCGGCTATATTATGAGTGTTTTCTATGATGATAACTCAACATATACGAAGTACGAACTGGTCTCATTCGGGAATGTAAAAGATATTTATCAGAATGAAGACGGTCTGGTTTTTCAGGCAGAGGGCCGAAAACTCTATGTGCTGGTGGAGCCCGCAGGTTTCCCCAACAGCCACATTGAACCGGCTCATCGTAGCGATGCCCATAAAATACCCTACAGAACAAAGGAACTGATTCAGTACACCACCAACCGCCGTGACAGGGTATACATCGGAGAAGAACCGGTGATCACATACAGCTCTTTCACCGTACTGAAGCCTGTTGGACAAAACGTCTCATATGTATTTTTTCCTGAAGATAACGTGCGTGAAACGATTCTGGAATTTTTCCGGATATCCATGTGGAAACAGGCCCGTGTTCCTCAGAGCGATGCAAGAAAACTTCTCACCCCCATCGGCGAGGTTTTCGATAAACTGCGAATCACCGGCGGCGGATTTCATTGATTTGATACAGGATCCTTGAATAAACTTGCTCCCGGGGAATTATTCCCGGGAGATTTCCACCCGGTCACGGCCGTTCTCCTTGGCCCGGTACAAGGCTCTGTCAGCTTTCTTAAAGTAGTAAAACAGGTCTGTACTGGAAAGTTCATTCTCCCCGTAGATACCCACACTGGCACTGGCTTCTATGCTGTTCCCGCCGGTTCTGATTATCAGATCGGTAACCAGTTTCCGCAGTTTCTCTCCCACAACCAGGGCATCCTCAGGACGGGTCTGCATGAGCCAGATTCCCAGTTCTTCACCGCCATAGCGTCCGATAATATCAATATCTCTCAATACGCTTTTCAACCGCTGAGAAAGCTCTCTCAGAACCAGGTCACCGGCCTGATGCCCGTACGTATCATTAATGGATTTGAAGTGATCCAGATCCAGAACCAGCAGACTCCCGGAATGACTGAAGCGCACCCCCTGTTTCAGAGCCATTTCCACATTATTCTCCCATCGTCTCCGGGTCAATAATCCTGTAAGGCCGTCAAAGCTGGCTTCCTGTTCAAGAACCGACATGGCATTCTTTGCCTGGGTAATATCGTAAAGGGCTCGAAGAAGTCCTCTCACCCGCCCTTTGTGATCTTTAAAGATCAGACTGGTATAGGAATAGGTATTCCCGTTGAAACTCAGCTCCTTTCCCAGCTGTGTCTGTTCTGTTGTGATTTTCACCTCTCCATCATTCAGCCCGTCCAGCAAATCATACCAGGTCCTGTTGAGAGCCTGTTTGCGTGTTGTTCTGAATGCTTTCAAGGCGGCGGCATTCAGGTCAATAAGATGGTTTTCAGTGTTAAAGATAAATACCGGATTTTCCGTGGTCTTGTAGAAATTCAGCCTTGCATAGGACAAATCGCTGATTAGTCTGTCACTGATAATACCCGCTGCGAAAAACGGGCTGGCCAGACCTAAAAGAGCAGGAACCATGTCATAGCTTGACTGGTATATGCCTGAGAGACTGAGAATAAATCCGCCGGCTGGAATGGAAATTCCAAAAAGCATCAGCAGCATGTCCTTGCGCTTATTCCGGATGCGCAGAGAACCTTCAGCATATACAATCAGACTGAAGATTATTGCCGCAACTGCCTGAATGTTCTGCAGATACCACAGAGGTCCCGGAGTAATTGAGTTTACCATCAAAAAGGGATCGCTCATCCGAAAGCTGCGGTTAAGATAATAGAGGTTAGTGGAAGGGTAAAACCAGTTGGCGAACATGGAAGCAAGACCCGGAATCAGAAACAGGTAAACCCAGGATGGAAACGGCTGGTTTTCCCGGTAGAATCTGGTATGGGCTGACAGAAGTACCAAAAACAGCGGGATAAATGGAACTCCAGCGAACTCGAAGCGGGTCCAGAATATGAGCGAGTCCAGATTTGTCTGAATCAGGGCTTGAGAGTATCCGAATGCATACATAAATGTACAAGCAGTGAGTGCAAAATAGATACGCGCCCGGAAATTCTGCCGCATACGCCTTCCTGTCCAGATGAGCATGGCAAAGGTCACAAAACCTGCAAGCAAAGAAGAGATCCTGACAAGGTCATGCTGTATGAGCATATGCTGTATCCGGGATGACTCCGGCCTCCATACTTACTATCATATGCAATCTGAATCTATAGTTCAACTTTCAGGTTTCATACAGGCAGGTGGAGCAGGTGTATCCGGAACAGCATTCAGGCCGAAATACGGCGCACAAGCTCAGGTGTAATGGTAACCTCTCTTTGGTCCAGTTCGCCACTGCCGGTTTTCAGACAGGCGTCAAGTTCATCCACAACGAGACGGGTCTTTGCGGCTATAAACTGTTTCATGGTTGTCAGCCCCATGACCGAGGCCATTCTTATGTCGTCAAACCCCATAATTGCCAGAGTATCCGGGACTGTGATCCCTTCATCTCTGCAAAACTGCAGGCCTCCGATGGCCATGGTGTCGCTGGTGAAAAACACCGCATCCGGCAGTTCTCCCCGGCTGAGTTCCGCCATTGCTTTTCGTCCGCCTGCTATGCTCAAATCTGAAGCGATACGTTGTGATTCTGGAATTTCCACCCCGTTTTCCATGAGATAATTGGTGAACCCTGTGACCCGGTCACCTTTTCTGTCAGACCCAAAGGCGTCCCAGCTCACAAGGCCAAATCTCCGGTGTCCCCGGGACCATAAATACTGTGCCGCATCGTAACCGCCAAGATAATCATTATTGAGTACAGAAAACACGGAACGGTTTCTCCGATGCACACAGGCTACCGGAACCCCCCGTTTTTTGAGAATTTCCATTGCACGATCTTCTATTTCACAGGACAGCACCACAACCGCATCCACCGCATCCAGCCAGGCTGAATCTTTTTCCAGGAAATGCAAAAGGCTTAACTCGCCGTCGGTATGTATCAACAGAGGATAATGATTAATTGCCAGCAGGTTTTCCTGCAGGGATATTTGAAGATCAAAATAGAAATCACTGTCGTTCACTGGAGACACCAGAGCAACAACCGGTGAGGTGCCGTTGCATCCATGTTCGACTGAACCGGAACCTGTTTCACCGCTGCCCGGGTGAAGCTTGGATGCTCCGGCTTTGGGCAGAAACCCCAGTTCCCGAATTGCCGCTTCAACGCTTTCTCGTGTCTGCCGGTGAACCATATCCGGGTTGTTGATTACCCTGCTCACCGTACTGATACTCACACCCGCAGAGCGGGCTACATCCTGCAGTTTCACTTTTGCCATGGCTCATACTATGCAGCATTCCGTATCATTGTCAAAGCATATACGGCAAATATTTGCAGTTTTTTTCAATTTTTCTATTTTATTTCATTTTTTTTTCACTTTTTCTTGCACAAGTTGTCATTTTGCTATAGAACAGAATCAGACCCACGGGAAAAACCCGATGCATGTTAGGAGCAGATATGTCAAAAAAAATTGTATTAGTCGGCGCTGGAAGTGCGCAATTCGGTCTTGGGACACTGGGTGACATTTTCACCAGCACTATTCTCAAGGGATCTGAACTGTGCCTCATGGATATAGACGCAGGGAGTCTTCAGCTTGTATATGAAGAAGCCAGAGATTTTGTTGCCCGTAACAACCTGGATTTCAGCATTACCTCAACCACAGATAGACAGGAAGCATTGAAGGATGCAGATTACATCATCATCTCAATTGAGGTGGGCGACCGCTTTAAACTTTGGGAGGAAGACTGGCGAATTCCCCAGCAGTACGGAATAACTCAAATCTACGGTGAAAACGGGGGCCCGGGAGGGGTTTTTCATTCTCTACGGATCATACCGCCCATTCTTGACATTTGCGGAGAGGCAATGGATCTGGTTCCCCACGCAGAAATATTCTGCTACTCAAATCCCATGACCGCCATTACCACAGCCGTACACCGTGCATATCCTGGTATCAAATTCACCGGGCTCTGTCATGAAATAGCCAGTCTTGAACGGTATCTCCCAGCCATGCTGGATCGCCCGTTTGACTCAATGGAGTTGACAGCCGGCGGCCTGAATCATTTCAGTTGTCTGCTTGAAGCCAGGGATCGGGAAACCGGTGAGGATCTGTATCCTGAAATTATGGAAAAAGCCTACAGCTTCTTCAACCGTGAGCCCGGCTACAGCGACATATGGCATCACTACAGGAAGACCGGAGAAATCATCCATACCGAAGGTTCAACGGCCCGGGCACAACTGGGAATTGAGGACAGTGCCGTTGAGTGGGCAGACAGAAAGCTGTTCCGGTTTATTATGGATACTTACGGACTTCTCCCCATCACGGTGGACAGCCATTTCGGGGAATACCTTTCCTGGGCATGGCAGCTTGCGGACCACCGGGGTATCGTGGACTTCTTCGATATGTACAAAGTGGCACTGAGCAGTGAACAGCGACCAGAAATTCAACTGAAACGTCATGAACGGGTTGTGGACATTATTGAAGGAATGATCCAGGACAGCGGCTATACCGAATCCGCAGTAAATGTAATAAACAATGGACTCATCCCGGACCTTCCGGACTGGATTGCGGTTGAGGTTCCAGCCACAATTAGCGCGGCCGGGGTTGAGGGAAAGCCTCTGACGAATGTTCCCAAAGGGTTTCTTGCACTGCTGAGAAATTATTCCGGAGTGTATGACCTGACAGCAGAAGCGGTACTGCAGAAAAGCAAGGATCTCACGGTTCAGGCTCTCCTTGCCAATCCGGTGGTAAACCAGGCACTGCCTCTGAAAGACCTGACGGAACGAATGATTTCCCAGCAGGATAGATGGCTCGGGTATCTGAAATAATCATTCCGCTTTGAAATGCCAAGCCTCACATAAAGGGCATGCAAATCAGAGCATGCACAACAGGCCTAGGACGACAGGCTTGGACAAGAGGGCATGGACGGGGTACAATACCGCCATGCCCATTGCATTTTTTACAGCAGTCAGCGTACAGCTGGTGTGCCAGCTGACAAAATTCATCGCATACTCAATCCGTGATAAAAAGTTCACCCCCTCCTACCTGGCAACCGCAGGGGGGATGCCCAGTGCTCACAGTGCATTCGTGAGTTCGCTTACCACCTATGTTGCCCTGGCTGAAGGCACCTCCGGTCCCTGGTTTTCTGTAAGCCTCGTCTTCGCCCTCATCGTAATGTACGATGCGTTCCGCCTGAGAGGCTATGTTCAGCGGCATGCCGAAAGCATCAACATAATCAGGGAAGAACTCTCTTCTCAGCTGAAAGATAAAATCCCCCGGCATTCCGAAATGGTAGGACACAGCCTCATGGAAGTTGCCAGCGGCGGGATTCTGGGAGCCGGCTGGGCCTGGCTGATTTGGCACCTGCTTCCAGGCGTTTAAACCGGTAATGGCATCCCTTCTTGAATGATTTCACTTCATTGGGTATTTTGAGGCAATGAAAACAATCTATGTCAGCGGCCACAAAAATCCCGATATGGACTGCACGGTGGCGAGCCATGCATATGCCTACCTGAAAAATCAGATCGATCCGGACAACACCTACATACCAATTCGCTGCGGCGCATTAAACGATCAGACCAAGGCTGCTTTTAAGAAAGCCGATTGTCCCAGCCCGGCATTGTACAGGGAGCTGATTCCCACCGTCGGTGATATAGCTCGTAAAGATTATATTTCTCTGCCATCAAACGCTCCAATTCTCGATGCCCTGGAGCTGCTGTATACCCGGAACATCAGCTTTATTCCGGTATTCAATTTTGACGGGTTTGACGGCACCGTTTCCATCAACGAGGTATCCGCATATCTTGTGAGGCAAAGCAGCACCGGCCGCCCAGTCTACAGCTTCTCATCAGAAAATATTCCCGAGGTTCTTCCCGGTCAGTTTATTGTCAGAGGCACAGGGGCAACATTCGATGCACCAATTATGACGGGCGCTATGCCCTTCGACATCTATCTAAAACGGATGAAAAGGCTGGAGCAGAAACCCATTCTTGTGGTGGGAAACAGAAGAAAAATTCTTGAACATGCAGTGAATAATCAGCTTCCGGCAATCATCATCACCGGAGTGGAGGATTCTGCGGAACTGGATACCGATTTTTCTTCATTTCAGGGCAGCGTGTATCTATCCGGCACCGACAGTGCCGAAAGCATCCGCCTTTTGCGCCTGAGTGTACCTGTACATACCATCGTAAACCGCAACCAGCCCAGGGTGGGAAAAGATGAATCATTTGAGGATGTTAAACGCCAGCTCATGTCCTCCGAGTTTCGAGGGCTGCCGGTGTTTGACGATGAAGAATTCTACGGTATTGTCACCCGTCGGCGCTTCATCGAGAAACCTGTGAAGGATCTCATCCTTGTGGATCATAATGAGATACATCAGTCTGTACCCGGAGCCAAGGAAGCGAATATTGTAGAAATTATCGATCATCACCGATTCGGTGCAGAGAAAACCAACACGCCGATCTACATCGCCTCCAAACCGGTGGGCTCCTCTTCAACCATCGTGTATCAGCATTTCAGAATGAACTTTGAGGATATCCCCCGGCATATTGCCATTCTGCTTCAGTCCGGGATTATTTCCGATACGGTCTACCTGAAATCTCCAACAACCACGGAGGAGGATGTTCGGGCACTAAAAGAACTGTCAATCCTATCCGGCCTGGACAGCGAAACCTACGCCACGGAAATGTTCAGCCAGTTGAAAGCTCTGAAAGAACGGAATCCGAAAGACGTAGTGCTTGGGGATTTCAAAACCTATCATCAGTTTAATAAAGATGTGGGAATAGGACAGGTTGAGGTTATGAATCTGGAGGAAGCGTCAGAGATGATCTCCAATTTTCATGAAGCTTTGAAAGCAGTAAGCCGGGATAAGCAGCTTGACTGGACCATGCTCCTGATTACCGATGTGATGAAAGAGCACAGCGTACTGGTCAGCAGCGGATATACTCCAGCTGAAAAAAAACTTATTTACAGTTCAATGGATGAACACAGCTTCGATCTGCCGCACATCCTCTCCCGGAAGAAACAACTCCTTCCGGAGGTTCTGAGGGTTTTGGAAGAAATCAGCTCCTGACTCAACCCCTTACATAGAGCCGTGTTTCCCAGGGTCCCAGGATGACGGTGCTGCCCAGCTGCTCACCGGCAAATTCACCGGCTCCAGTCACGGCAACGCTGTCGACTTCCCGCTCCCCGGATACTGGACGGCCAGCTGCATCCTGATCAAGGAGCAGTTGGCTGTTGGAATTACTGTAGATAAGACGGTAATTCCTGCCAACACCGGCAGGTCGTTTCCACAGAGCGCTGTGATCAGCCGGGTTTGAAATCAGAATGAGCGCATCGGGTCCGACAGAGAGCCCGAACTCCCTTTTTTCCTTTCGTGCCACACTTCTTTTCCAGGCAAGCACCCTATCCTTTCCGGAAGGTAAAAACTTAAGATCTCCCCTGGAAAGAACCGTCCAGTTTTTTCTCAAATGGATTAGAAACCGGTAATGTTCAAAAATACTTCCCGCCCTTCCCTTCTGGGATGATGCGTTAATCTGGCTGTAATTCGGATTGACCTTCATCCAGGGGATTCCGGTTGTGAACCCTGCATTCTTTGCCGAGTTCCATTGAAAGGGGGTCCTGGCATTGTCCCTGGTACTTCGCCTGAACTCATCAAAAGCCTGATCCTCACTGCGCCCATCTTTCAGCGCACGATAATAGCGATTTTTCGCAGCTTCACAATCGTAGTCACGCAATTTTGAGAAGGAAACATTGGTCATCCCGATTTCCTCCCCCTGATAGATAAACGGGGTTCCCCAGAGAGACATAAGCAGTGCAGCGAAGGTGGTTGCAGATTCACGATGGTACAATGCGTCATTCCCTACAATAGAAAGGTGACGGGGGAAATCATGATTGGATAAAAAATTGGTATTCCAACCGTCCTTCCTCAGATGCCGGTAAATTGGGCGAAAAACCTCCGGCAGGTTTCTAATATCATTCTTCAGCTTCCACAGATGATCAAACAGAAAAATCATATCCAGTTCTTTCCGTTTTTTATCCACATAGTGCCTGCTGGTTCTCGGGGTTGTTCCGCCGGTCTCGCCGACGGTGAAAACCGCACCATTTTGCAGGGCTTTTTCCCGGAATTCACGAAGATATTCATGGGTTCGCCGGGTATTCTTGAAGTTCCTGTGTTCCAGTTCGTTTTTAGGCTCAGGAGCGTCGGGAAGCCCCTCCGGCTTTCCGATATGATGTATGGCATCCAGGCGAAACGCATCAATCCCCCGCTGAATCCAGAATTCAGCTATATCATGAAATTCCCTGCGTACCTCAGGATTTTCCCAATTAAGATCAGGCTGCTGAGGATAAAAAAGATGCAAATAATACTGCCTGCGGTCGGGATCCCAGGTCCAGGCCGAATCACTGAAGTAACTGTCCCAGTTGTTGGGGGAATCTGTCCAATAATAATATTCGGGCTTATCCTTGAACCAGGGATGCTCGATGGAGCTGTGATTCATAACCAGATCCATCATAATGAGCATGCCCCGTTCATGAGCCTTCTCAATGAGCCGGTCGAGATCCTTGAGTGTACCGAATTCCTTCATCACATTCCGGTAATCCGAAACATCGTAACCATTATCTCTGTTCGGAGAGCTGCAGAACGGACTGAGCCAAAGTACATCAACGCCCAGCGTTTCCAGGTAATCCAGCTTCTGGATAATTCCGGGAATGTCGCCAATACCGTCTCCATTGCTGTCTTTGAAGCTTCTGGTATATATCTGATAGATGACATAATCTTTGAAATTTCTCTGTTTGTTAACGTTCGTGGCTATACGAGGCATGTGTTTTGATCCTAGTGCAATGGTTGATTCTGCCTTATACCAAACCTACCGCTTTCTGTACAGCATAAAAAACGCCCCAAACAATGTGGAAGTCAATCAAAATGCTGAATTCTCCGGTTAGCTAGGAAACACCACCTAACCGGAGGACTCAATGAATCCACTTCTTCCCCATTGCCCCAATCCCAGCTGCATCTACTTTGATGAAAGCGAGCTGATCCCCAACTGGTATTACATCCATGGCCGCTACTGCAGCAAAATCAATTATGGTATGCCCCGTTTCCGCTGCCGGGAATGCGGAAAAACCTTCGGTCACACCACCTTCTCCATCGATTACTACGTGAAAAAGCGGGTCGATTACAGCCGGCTCATGGCCGGACTGTGCAGCGGTTCCGGTCTCTGGGATATTACCCGTTTCACCGGCCATTCGGTGGATGTAATTCTCAACCGATTCGAGCGCCTGGCCCGGGCCGCCATCGCCGTACACTCGGATATCATGGCGGATCTGAATTTCGGCGAAAATCTGGTCATGGACGGCTTTGAATCGTTTTCAGTTTCCCAGTTCTACCCCAATAATATCAACATTGTGGCCGGAAGCAAGTCAGAATTTCTATATTCTCTTGGATATTCAGGGTTACGTCGAAAAGGAGCCAAGACGGAAAAGCAGAAACTCCGCCAGATTGAGCTGGAGAAAACGGCAAAAGCCCACCCGGAGGAGACAAAATGGAGCGTACAACACATTCTTGAGCATCTTTTTACCTGCCTGAAACAGAAATTGGGAGAAAAAGACTGGAACAGGACCCTCTTTACCGACAAGCATCGGGATTATCCCCGGGCGATGGAAGAGATTGAGGGGTTTGCCGGCAAGATCCTCCATGTGGCAATTTCCTCAAAGTTGACAAGAAATCATGCCAACCCGCTGTTCCCGGTGAATTATGCCGACCGGCAGTTTCGAAAAGATCTTTCGGATCATGTGAGAGAAACGGTGAAGTTCGCCCACTGCCCCAGTGCCATGATGAGCAGGATGACCGTGTACCAGCTGTTTCACAACTGTCTGGTGTCCAGGCGGTTGAAGGCATACCGCAGAATGGATGACTCGACACATGCCGAGGCGGCCGGCTTGGAACCTGACAGGCTGTCACAGATTCTTGTGAGCAGAATGTCCAGCCGGCCGTTTTTGAGCAAGCTGAATATCGACAGCGAAATGGAGAAAACCTGGAGGATGGGCTGGAAGATTCCCGGAGGGAAGCTTGGCAGATATGTTCCAAAGTTTATTGCAGCATGAGTTTATGGCAACATGAGATGGCCTCGGCGAGTTGGGCCTGACTGGTTCAGGGAAACGGGCTGCCTGGGTATGAGACAGAGAATACGCAGGGATTTCGGCTCTGGGGCTGTTTCCACATTGTTTGGGGCGTTCTTTTTTTAACAAATCCTGACATTCAGCAAAAAATGTCGTAAGTGCTGAATAACCCCCGGAATAGCGGCAAAATCACCGTCGTCACACATCTTTTGAAGCAGTTGCCCCTGTTTGCTCACTTCATCAAATCCGTAGGTTCCACCTTCGCCTTTCAGCCGATGGGCAATCTCACGGATTTGAACATAGTCTGAATTCTCGAAGAGTTGTTCCAGCCGGTCCAGATTGCTCAGAGTTTCTGTTCTGTATGTTTCCGCAAACGGCCGGATAATCGGATCCACGGTTACTTCAATTTGTTTGCTCATTTTAGTATTCCTGGGCTGCATTCTTGTTTCATTATATCTGTTTTTCTGTTGATATTTCAAATGTAACACAGTACACCAAATCCGGAAAAACTGTATCTTCCGGGTGAAATATCCGGGCATGTTGGGCCATATTCTTGTAACACTCTGTATACAGTTTTTTTCAGACACAGCTGCCGAAAAGTTTTCTTCAAGCTTCGGGGTACTGCAGAAGTTTATTGAATAAACCGTGATTTTTTATTATACAGTTGTCATGAATGAAAGCCAGCCTATTATCGTCGGAAACCTTGCAGACAATCCATTTGTAGCAGACATTGCCCAGCATATGAATCAGTCCATGCATTACTCGGATCTGGTTTCGTTAAAAAGCTTTTTAAACAATGAGTTTTGTCCCAGATTTATTGTGGATGAAGAGAGCTGGCAGGATGTTGGAAATAAGCTTGAGGGGCGAACGGTCCTCATCGTTTCCACCACCCAGAGCATGCACCCCCGGGATGAGCTGGCCATGCGGAATTTCCTCATTGCACGGGCTGCCAAGGATAATGGAGCTCACCGCGTTATTTTACTTGAACCCGACCTGTTTTACAGCGCTCAGGATCGGGGTCCGCGGAAAGAGCATGGTTTTGTGGATTTTCAGCGAAGCGAGAAGGATTATAAAAAATTTGATGGTCAGCCCTTCTCTTCCAGATTATATGCCGATCTTCTGAAGGAATCGGGAGTGGATGAGGTCATTACTGTACATAACCATTCCAACTCTGTGAAGCGGCTTTTCATGGAACGGTTTTCCGGGCATTTTCACAACATGCAGCCCAGTGATGTATACGCCAATTACATCCAGGAATCTGATATCGTAAATCGGGAAAAGCTGATCCTCTGCGCCCCCGATAAGGGAGCTTTTCCCTTTGTGAAGGAGGTTCACTCCCATTTTCAGGATAGCAGTGTGCCCATGATTGTTCTGGAGAAGGAACGGCTGGGTGAACGGAAGATCAGAATGGATGTGAATCCTGAATCGGATCTTACTTTCAAAGATGTGAAGGGCAAACAGGTGGTGGTAATCGACGATATGGTGCGCACCGGGAGCACGATTATTGAAGCATGCAGCCGTTTGAAAGAAGCGGGTGCGGAGCGGGTCGTGTTTATGGTTACTCATTTTTATTCATCTCAGGAAGGCCGTATCAAATTGAATCACAAGGCCATAGATGAAATCGTCACCACCAGCACCATTCCCCAGATACTGAATCGGGATATGCAGGGAAGGCTGAGGCATAAAATGGTAGTGTTGCGTATCGCAAGATGGATATCAAATTATATTCATCAGCAGATGGAGCCTGAGAGCGAATCCCTCACCCGCCCCTACTACACCGAGGATATGTCCAGCAAAAATCCACGCTGGAAGGATCCTTTAGGGCCTTTGTTTAACGGGAAGGCCGGCGAATAAACTCCAGTTTCACGGCAGGCCGGTCTTCCAGGGATTTTCTATTTTCTCCGGGGCGCAGATCCCGGGTCTCCATACCGCCTTTTTCAGTGTTGTCGGAGCGGCCGGTGTTATCTATGTTATCTGTGTTGTCGGCGTCGCTGAGGCGGCGGTAAAAACACGAATATCGGTGTTTTCCGCTTTGGGGATCCCGGGTATGGCATGCGCCGTCTCCGTCAGGTTCCACAAGATAGATCAGAGCGTCCTGATCGCAATCTGTACGGATTTCCCCAACCTTCATGATGTTTCCCGATTCTTCACCCTTGGTCCACAGTTTCTTTCTTGATGTGCTGTAGAATGTAGCCAGACCGGTTGATATGGTTTTCTCCAGAGCCTCGGGGGTGACGTAACCGAGCATCAGCACTTCCCTGCTGCCGGCATCCTGTACAATGCAGGGCAGAAGACCTCCCCGCTTGGGAAAATCCGGATGGAATTCCCTGCCTTCTTCCAGATCGGAAGGCTTTGGGTCCGAGGGGGTCGGGCGTGATGCTTGGGGTGATTTGAGCTGATCTTCTTTCATACGGGTTCCTTCCCAGACCGGCATGCGGGCTGTGGTGGTTTCTCTTTGAGCCTATTCAATCCCTGCTTGCTGAAGTGCGTTCAGCTGGGCCTCATAAATCCGGGAGATCCCTTCTTCGGCTGAGTCCAGCAGCGTATTGAGCTGTTCCCGTGAAAAGGAGTCCTGTTCGCCGGTTCCCTGCACTTCAATAAGAGCCTCATCTCTCATTACAACATTCATATCCACATCCGCATTGCTGTCCAGCTCATAGTCAAGATCGCAGTGAATTTGCTGATTGACGATTCCCACACTTACTGCGGCCACCTGTCCCTGACGGTACTGAATCGGATCTGTACCGTTTTCACCTGCCAGTTTCTGAAGGGCCATGATGAGGGCAACCCAGCCTCCGCTGATGGCTGCAGTGCGTGTCCCGCCGTCAGCCTGGAGGACATCACAGTCCACTACAATGCTCACTTCACCCAGAGCATCAAGGTCAATGGCTGCGCGAAGACTGCGGCCGATGAGCCGCTGAATTTCCACGCTTCTCCCGTCACGCTTCCGTATTTCTCTGCGTTTCCGGCCGCCGCTGGTACTCCCGGGAAGCATGGCGTATTCGGCGGTGATCCAGCCGCTGCCGCTGTCCCTGAGAAACGGAGGTACGCTTTTTTCAATGCTGGCAGTACACAGCACTTTGGTTCTCCCGAAACGGACAAGACAGGACGCATCGGCAGTATCAATAAACCCGGGTGAAAATTCAATTTCCCTCATGTTCAGGCAGCTCCCTCACCCAGGCGGGCACCGAAAAGAGCAACGGCATACGCGACTATTGCCGAGAGTATGAGACTGAAAAGCATTCCCGGTCCGAAAATTCCCCGCTCGAGAAGCACTCCGCCCACTGCGATAATCACCGCTCCAACGGCAGGTTCACGGATGGTAATTCCGGGACTGAGGCGGCCGGTAATGTAACCGCCGATAAAATATGCCAGAGGTTTCACGAGAAAAAACAGGAAAAATCCTATTCCAAGGGTAAGTATTCCAAATATCTTAAACACTGCTGTCACCGCTACCTGAGCTACCAGTAATACTGCAAGGCTGATGAGCATCCATTTCAGATCAAAAGATCCGTTTGTTTCATGATAATCTGACATTTTTTCCTCCAATTCAAAGAGCATGCTGACGAGTCATCCGGCGTCGGTTCATTCCGTTATCCCGTTTCGTAAATATATCCGGGTAGTGAGATATCCATTCATGATTCCGAAACCGGACTTGAGCTTGTAAAGAACCAATTTAACACTCAGGGATACTAACTTCAATCGGCAGTCCTCCGGCTCCGGGCTGTTTGAAGTTGTGCTTCAGCTCTTCACCTCTCCGGCGGAACTCGAAAACAATATCACATACATTTTCCAAGGAATAATAGGAGGCATCGGATTTGCTGACTGCAGGAATGTTGTTGTACTCCCCGCTATCCGGACCCTGCTGGTGGGCAGATTCGCTGCCCCGGCCTTTTCTTGCCCCGGCAGTGTTCTGAGAGAAGCCCTGGGGTGAACCGGCTGCGGTTCTTTCACAGACAGTGAGGGCAGCGGCGGCGGCCACCGCACTGCGGATTCCGCAGGGGTGAGTAATTGTTTCTCCCTGTACGGGACACCCCAAACCCAGACTGTGCTCCAGCACAGCTGCGGCGGATGACAGTATATCAAGGGAGGAACCTCCTCTGACGGCAGTCAATGCCCCTGCGGCCATGGCAGCTGCGGCTCCTGTTTCTCCCTGACAACCGTTCACCCCTTCCGGTGAGCCTTTTCCAAGTAAGCGGGCGATGGCTGCAGCGGTACATATGTACGTGGTAAGCCGGTCCTTATCAGCCCGGTGCATAGCGGATTCCCCGGTCTCCGCTATGCCGAAGCTGAGATAATATACCACCGGCATGATTCCCCATGCTCCGGTGCCGGCGAAATGAATCCCAGGCTCCCCACGGTAGGTAAGTTCCTGGATATACGATATCAGGCGGGTAACGGTTCCTGGCTGTTCTCCGGCATCAGTGCCCCCGGAGTTCTCAAGGCTGCGGCTCATCTTTTGCATGAGCCTGACAAAGTATTGATGATAGGTATCCAGAATTTTTCTCAGCCTGAGCTCACCGTGAATTGCGGTTTCCTGTTCCAGCATCAGACCGGGGATATCAGTATTGTATTCCCGGCACAGGCCGATGAGTGCCCTGGGGTCAAAAGAGAAGGAGAGACGGTCACCTGGAGGCGGAAAATGACGTTCGGGTTCGTTTGTTCCAACAAAGCGAAGAAGTGCGAATGCGTCGTCGCAGATCACTCCGCCGCCTATGCTGTACCAGCGCCGGGACAGTATGAGGTGCTCACCGCTCTCCTCACTCCTGCTGAACAGCTGGAATTCCACCCCCCGGCTGAAGCCGGGCACACTGATGCTTCCTCCGCTGATAATGGAACGGGAGGGATGAAATTCCACATCTGTGTCCCCACCCGGATCTGGTATTTTACCGATTTTCTCAAGCTGCCGGGCATCTGATATCATCATGTCACGCCAGGTGGTTTCTTCAGGGGAGACCTCAGAGAGGGGATCTACTTCATTGAGGGGATCCACTACATTGAGTGGATCAACCTCGTTGCGGGGATGTACCTCAGCGCTGGAATGGACCCCGGGGATTTCCCGGCCGGATAACCCCGAGCATAAGGCTTCATACATCAGGTAGTCATGCTGCCTTGCCGACATGGTTCCCAGTAGAAGCACTCTGATATAGTACTTCCCGGCCGGATGATGAAATGCTTCTTCAGAAATGTTGTGTTTTAATTCGGCTACGGAGGATTGGTGCTGCAGAAAATATTCCCGTATAAGTCCTCTGAACGCAGCTGCAGCACGCAGGGCGGCAAGAGTGTAACCGCTTGATGGACCGGGGCCGATTAGAAAAAGATCTGTAAAGCTCATGTATTCCATATGTTCCCCTGTATTCCATGATTCACCCGCACTTGGTGTATTCACCCGTATTCAATGTTTGCCCTGAGGCTGCTCAACCGTTCTGTTCGGCCCCATCATCAAGGGGATATTTTTGTTTCAGACGGGTAATTTGCTCGGGAGTACTGATGCGGTAACTCATAGTCAGAAGATCCTGAATTTTTTTTCGAAGGTTGCTTTCCTCTTCCAGTTCTGCGAGCACCGAACCTTCCTGCATTTCATACAGATAGAGGTTTATGAGAACCAGTGCAGAGCGCAGGGCTTCCTGTACGGTTTTTCCACCGGTCCAATTATCATCCCGGATTAATTCCTGTCGATGCCTAAGGGCTTCACGGTTTCCGGTGGCCTGACCTCTCACATCCTCCGCAGAATCTTCCAGACTTTCTGCCAGTCCGTTTCCGTCAATATCAGAAGCATTTGGCCCCGCTCCGGTATTTTCCCCGCCGGTAACCGCCCCGGGAGAGTCCGGATTTCCGTCCTCTGCCTGATTCTGTACCGGACCGCGAAGATCCGCAAATACATGGATGATGGAAAAGAGCCGGTCTTTCATCCCGCTGAAGATATTCAGATTTTCTGCGATCAGGTTCAGAAGCTGAGTTTCATTGCTGCCCGCCGGTTCAACATAGGAACTGATGCGCCGTCTGCTGTTTGTGAGTTCCATATACCGGAGTATCTGAAAAAACGGTACCTGTGTCCGAATGCGTTCAAGCTGATCGATGTTGTATCGCAGTCGGCTGAAAAAATCGGAAAACACCAGTTCGCTGAAGATCCGGCGCTTCCGGGATTCAGAGGTGATCACATCACGGCAGAGCAGAGCTTCAAAATTCTGCTGAAAGAGATTCGAAAAATCCAATACGTATGAGGGAATATTTGAGTAGGTATCGCTGTAACGCCCCTTTCGCTCAGGACCTATAATGCCGGTTATGAAGCGCTGCAATTGGGACAGATCGGGTGTCTGGGGATCCAGGCGGGGAAGAAAGTATCGCATCCGGTACATGCTGCGATAGCCGGCATACACGGAGGCAAGGCTTTTATCCAGCCCGTCAATATAGGATTTGATGGCTGCACTTCTGACTTCATCCACGTCAAACTCCCATTCACTCACCAGGGGTTCATCCAGGGGATTGATCAGGTCCTTCATGCTTAAATATCTTCTGCTGGAAACCATATTTGCAGCCAGGACCAGTTGTGAAAGCGACGGATGGATTCGATTGAACATGATGAGCTGTTCCACCAACGCCCGTGTTTCCCTCTGGGAGAACTTAACCTCTTCCATCCGATCATGCAGATAGGAGAGAACATCCAGGGTTTTCCGCACCAGCTGGGGCGAATGGTAATATACCAGGAGGTGAGGCTCCAGATGCTTCAGCCCCTCCAGGCTGTGGCGGCTTGCGGTGTTCATATTCAGGAAGCGGATTTTCTCGGTTTCACGGCAGAGGTTTTGCAGCAGAACAATCAGATTGTAATCATATTTATTCACGTATTTCCACGCAGAATCCAGGATGACCCCCAGGCGGGCTGTCAGGGGGATGGTGAGCTGCTGGATGATGCTCTGTTCCATGTTCTGAGCAGGCTTTGCAGCTATGCGCAGCCTGAAGAGGGGAAGAGAAACGATCAATCCGGTGCTTGCGGCGAATTTCCGTATTTTCCAGTAGTCGAACAGGATATAATTGAGAAGTGAATTATCCCCCGGGCGGTGCTTCAGGCGGCGGCGGTTCCTGATAATATCCTGAAGTCCGTGGGGGCGTCTTCTTTGAGAATGTGAAGCGATCTGATTGTCTTCGCTCATATACTAATACAGTATAGCGGATATTTATGATTTATGATGCAGCAGGATCGATTCACGATCCTGATTCATCATCAACATCCTTGGCGTGGAGCCGCTGCAGCGCCCATTCGGTGTACTTGCGCACTCTCTTCTGCGGATCCTCCCTGAGCTGAGACAGGATTTCATGCCCTTCCTTACCCGCCAGGTATTCCAGGGCCTTGGTAACCATTACCCGGACATCTTCATCAGGATCCCGTGCAGCCAGCACAATTCCCCGGTAACTGGATACGCTTCCCACTTTGGCAAGAAACTTCGCCGCATCCCTGCGCACCTGGGGATCCCGGTCACCCAGCAGCCTTATGTGTTTTTCCACGTACCCGGTCTGTTCCAGAATTTCCACAAGCTGGGGTTTCAGGCTTGCCAGGTCCTGTTCCAGAAGATCTCTGACGGCATCCTCGGCATCGTTTCCCATCCTGGCGAAACAGTTTACCAGACGATCCCGGAGTTCCGGTTCCGCGTCTTTCATATGCTCAAGAAGAGACTCAATGCGCCGGGAATCGCTTCGTCTGGATATTGCCTGGATAACCGGCTCATACAATTCATCATCCGCCTGAAATTCACTGAGAAGATGTACCAGAGTGCTCAGTGCGGTTTTGGATTCTGAAGCACCCAGCCCCCGTATTCCGGCTTCTTTCACCGTGCTTACTTCATGAGGGTCATCTATTACCCCTTTCAGTTCATCAATGGTTGAATCACTGCCGTGAACCCCCATGGCATCCCCCGCAGCTGCCCGGACCCGTTCAACGGGATCCCGAAGGAGATCGGTTGTGAGATTGATGGTGCGGGTGTCTCCCAGGTCTACCAGAGCCCGAAGGGCGGAAATCCTCACATCAGGCTCGGCATCCTTCAATGCTGCCCGGATTTCTTTGGAAATTCGTTTCTTTTCCTCAACAGGGATGCTGGCAATTACCGCTGCACGGATTTTCCCATCTGGCTGGGCAAGCAGTTCATCCACTCTGGAAGAAAATTCCTTGCCGGCATAATGATGGAGTACTCTGGTGAATTCACCAGCCTGTTCCGGAGGAATAGTGGGGAGCTGTTCAAGGATCATCTGAACCAGATATGGATGTCCGTAATCTGCAATGATCTTCAATGCGGTAATTCTGATGGAATGGGAGTACTCTCCCCTTTCGGATCTGAGTATCTCCTTGAGCCGGGGAAGAACCGTACCGGTCTTCAGTTGGGAAAAAGCTTTCCGCAGGGCTTCATGCTCGGTAAATGACGTATCCAGCAGGAGATTAAGCAGGATTTCCACCACCCTCTTATCATCCCTTATGTTCAGATGAGTCAGAATATAGGCCGCCTTTCCCGAATCGTAGCGGTGCCGGTCCAGTTCTTTCACCAGAAGAGCCGTTCCGCTGTCGCTGGGGCGCAGATTCAGGACCTTGATGCCCTGTTCCCATACCCGGGAATCTTCCCCGTTAATATTATTGAATCCCCGTTCCGCCAGAGGTGGAATCAGCAGACGGTCTCCGCTGCGCTCAAGCATTTTCAGGGCAAGGTAGAGACTTGCGGGTTTGGTCCCCGTCCGATACAGAAAATCCCAGACCTGAACCTCCGCCGCTTTACCCAGCAGCCGTTCCCTGCGCTCCAGGTCTTTTTTATCTGTCGGATCAGCTTCATTCAGCGTCTGCTTCAGCCATCCTATGCGATCCAGGAAGGCGGCTGCGGGGTGGCGCAGCTCCAGGTTCTTGCTGTCCAGCAGTTCGATTGCAAGATTGACATGATCTTCCCGCCGGGGATCAAGAAAATCCAGAACATGGAACGCTTCAACGGTGCCCAGATTTCCGGGGTCCACCGTGTACTGCCGGGGAAAATCCTTCTGGATCCTGTACCAGGCCGCCTCTCGTACTTCAAAGGCCGCATCATGGACCAGGGATGATTCCAGCCTGCCGTACAGATCTTCTATCCGATCGTTTTGGATCTCCTGGATGACCGTTTTTCTGACGAGGGGGTGGGAATCTCTGAGACTCTCTTCAAGAACCCTGGTGGATCGATCGGATCCATCGTGAAGTAACAGACTTACCGCAAAAAACCGGGCTTTCCATTCCGGATCCCCGCCGATTTCCCGGATCTGATCAACCGAATCCCTGAAAAGTTCCAGCACCTCTGCTGCAGGGAATGGCTCGCCGCTGCAGGAGAGGGCAAGCATCCGCATCCCCGCATCGTCCACCCGTTCCTTGATCAGCTGTTGATGCTGATTTTTCTGATTCTCCACGGCTGTTATCAGCACAGAAAACAGATTTTCCTCGGGTACAAACTCGAGTATGTATTTCAGCTGCTTCTCTTTCCGACGGCTGCGGTAATCCTTCATCCATATCCGGTCCAGACCGGAAAACCGGATAACAGCGGGGTTATTCTCTTCACGGGCCATCTGTACCAGGACCTTGGATTTCACCTTAAGGTAATGTGTACTGAATTTGCGGACAAAAGGGGTCCGGTTATTCAACGCTCGTTGGACTTCCGCTTTAAACCGCCGCCTTCTCACTATCCGATGTATAAAAAAAACGGTTAAGACAAGCACTAGACCCGCCGCAATGGCTATCCACAGCCACAGCGGCAACCGGTCTATTAAATCTGTAAGGACGGACATTCTCTTCCCCCTAATATGTTCTCAAACAACATTTCCTGCTTCGCAATATTCTGTATCAACGCTTAATACCCAGCACATTAAAGATGGGTATGGGTTCTTTCTTTCCTTTCACAGACACCGGTTTCAGCTCCTTCAGATGAAACCGGTCCCCCACAATGTCCCGGGTATGTGAGGAGATGATAATATCATTGGCGGTTGCAACACCCTCAAGCCGGGCCGCAACATTTACCGTATCGCTGATCACCGAATAATCCATGCGTCTGCTGCTTCCCAGGTTTCCAACCACCACAGGACCTGAGTTCATACCGATACTCACCCTGAGATGACTTGCTTCGCCGGTAAAAAACTTCCGGTTTTTATCCTGGATCAGATCCTGGATTTCCACGGCACAGGACACCGCATTTATGGCATCGTGATCGCCTTTGCCCATTGGCACGCCGAATGCTGCCATAATGCAGTCTCCGATCAGCTTATCAATGTATCCGCCGTACTTAATCACCACTTCCAGACTTACCGAGAAAAAGTCATTGAGCACTTCAACAACGTATTCCGGATCTTTGCCCTCGGAGAAGGATGTGTAACCGGTAATATCCGCAAAAAAGATTGTGGCGTCTTTTTTTTCACCGCCGAGGCGGACGTTATCCGGATGCTCCATCAGCTGATGAACAATGTCCGTGGATAAATACCGGCTGAACATATCTTTCACCACCCGGCGCTCTTCGACGGCACTCTCCATCCGGGATTTCAGCTCCTGCTCCTGGGTTTGATCGGTGAACAGATAGGTGAGGCCCTCGATTGATCCCCGGCTGGTCTTCAGGGGTGCAATATTCAGGGAATAGTCCATCTCCCGGCCGTCCGCTTCATACACGCCTTCCAGACCCAGTACGGGCCGACCGTTCTCGCTGACCTTCTTCACCTGGTTACGTACCTTGCGGCTCAGATCTTTGAGGAAGAGTTCTTCCATGGGTTTGCCCACATCCTCATCCCGGATTCCGAAGCTCTTCCCCGCTGAAGGATTAAAATATTTCAGCTTTCCCTGGGAATCGCTGGTTACCAGCAGATTAGTCATAGATGTGAACACATTGGTCTGATAGCGGTGCAGGCCCTCTATCTCTTTCAGCCGATCCTTCAGCTCCTGGAAGAGATCGATATTCTGAAGCATGCCGCTGGCCATTTTATTGAAGGAGTCGATAAATGATAATCTGGCAGCACCGTAATGATCAGGCTGCCGTGAGTTCAGGAAGAGAAGCCCCATAACCTGGTCTCTACTCACCAGGGGAGAAGCGATTGCCGATTTCATTTCAGGATGAAGAAAAATATCCCCGAAAAACGGCCCCCCGGGATTGTTAATCACCAGGGTTTCCCTGCTGTCCAGCAGAAAATTCACGCTTTCTCCGGACAACGGGAGTTGTTTCGGCAGATCATACCGGCCGCGGCGATGCAGCAGAGGCAGTTCTTCCTGCTTTTTTTTATCAGGATCCAGAACATATAATGCGGCGGCGTCCGAGCGGGTGACATCCAGAGCCTGTTCAACAAGCCCCCGGCTGACAGACTTCCGGCTCATGTCCTCACTGAGAACGTTTGTGGTACGAACCAGATCATATAAGATTGAAGTTTGCTGCATTTCAGATTTCTCCCATTATATACCTTAGTGGAGCGGAGAGAATAAATAAAGTCTTTTTCGGGAAATACGCACTGGCAACATGATTCAATCTGTTTCATACTCAGTATATATGCGAAATGTGGCGAAAAAAGTGTTCTTCCTGTATCCCCATTCGGTGGTGCAGGGACAGATGATTGATCTGCTTATCCAGTCCGAATTTGAGGTGGCGGTTCTCAAAGATCATCAAAGGGCCCTCCGGCTACTGAGCAAATTCCCCTCCTCCATTCTCTTTGTGAATATCGAGGAACATCTGTCCCAGGATGACTGGGAAGTTTTTATCCGCAACATAGTCCAGGGAAATTCGGTACATGACAGCCGTGTCGGGGTGATGGTATACAATCCCAATAAAGAACTGGCTCAGAAATATCTTATTGATATAGGTGTTCAATGCGGTTTCATCCAGCTCAAGCTGGGACTCACCGAAAGTGCGAAGATTGTCCTGAAAGCCCTCACCGCAAACGAAGCCAAGGGCGACAGGAAGTTTGTGCGGGTCAGCTGTCAGCCCGGGAAGGCAACCTTGAATATCAGAAGTCATCAGGACAATTTCAGAGGTGAAATCATGGACATCAGCTCTGCAGGCTTTGCTTGCGTGCTGGACGGTAACCCTGAAACCGGCACCGAGTTTGACGATATGCAGCTGTCTCTCAGAGGGGCAATTATTCATGCCTCGGGCAAACTAATGGGAAAGCGCAGCGAGGAAGGCCAGGAGGTGATCTCGGTTATTATGTTCAGCGAGATCGACCGGGAAGTGAAGGGCAAAATCTATCAGTTTATTAGAAAAACTCTTCAGGCTGAGATTGACAGCATCTGAATATTTCAGTTTTACTTCAGGCTTCTCTGTGTATACGTTGGGACAAGGGGATTGAGCTGAACTTATCTGAGGCGGCAAGCTATGGCAAAGGATCTACTATCTAAATGGACAAGCAATGACTCGGCAAACCTGTACGGCATTAAGGAATGGGGAGCCGGGTATTTCGATATTAACCCCGACGGGGAAGTAATAGTCAAAACCACAGTCAGCGGGAAAAAGGTCGAGGTAAGCCTCATGGACATCGTGTCCGGTTTAACCCAGCGGGGTACCCAGATGCCGGTACTTCTGAGACTGGAAAATCTCCTTGATAACCAGATCAGCCTGCTGAACAACCAGTTTGCAAAAGCAATTAAGGACGGCGGATATCAGGGCAATTATCGGGGGGTATTTCCCATTAAGGTGAACCAGCAGCAGCAGGTGATCGAGGAAATAGCCCGTTTCGGGGAAAAATACCACCACGGCCTGGAGGCTGGAAGCAAGGCCGAGCTGATGGTGGCTCTGGCCATGATTCCATCCACAGAAAGCCTGATCATCTGCAACGGCTACAAGGATGCGGAGTTTTTTGATATGGGTCTGTATGCCACAGAGATGGGATATAAGTGCTTTTTTGTGATAGAGACCCCCAGCGAACTGCCCATTCTCATGGAACGGAGCAAGGCCCTGGGCATAGCCCCCCGTATCGGCGTGCGCCTGAAACTTTCCAGCCGGGCCGGAGGCCACTGGCAGGACAGCGGAGGAGACAACAGTCTCTTCGGGCTGACCACCTCGGAGATTATCGATATTATCGATCAGCTAAAGGCCGAGGATATGCTTTCATCCCTCCAGCTTCTTCACTATCACCTGGGAAGCCAGATCCCCAACATCCGTGATATCCGGAACGCGGTTCAGGAAACCGCCAGATTCTACACCGAGCTGGTACAGGAAGGAGCTCAAATGGGCTACCTTGATCTGGGGGGCGGCCTGGCGGTTGACTATGACGGCAGCCAGACCAATTACGTTCACAGCAAAAACTACACCCTGGGTGAGTACTGTACGGATATTGTGGAAGGTTTGCGTACCGTACTGGATGAACATGAAGTGGCCCATCCGAATATTGTCACCGAATCCGGCCGGGCTACGGTGGCCTATGCCTCGGTATTGCTGTTCAATGTGCTGGATGTCACCCGCCTGGAATCCCGCCCCCTGCCTGAAACCCTTCCGGAAGATGCGGATGAGATGCTGGTAAATCTGTGGGAAATTCTCGGCTATATGAATCTGAAAAACATGCAGGAGTGCTACAACGACGCTCTCTATTACCGCAGTGAGATCCGGGAACGGTTCAAGCATGGGCAGGTGAGCCTTCGTCACCGTGCTCTGGGGGAAAACATTTTTCTTCAGGTGATCGAGGAGATCTCCGCCAATCTGGGCAGACTGAAGCGGGTGCCCAAGGAGCTGGAAGGTTTGGATCAGGCTCTCTACGACATTTACTACTGCAATTTCAGCGTGTTTCAGAGTCTCCCCGATGCCTGGGCCATCGACCAGATTTTCCCCATTATCCCCATACACCGCCACCGGGAGAAACCCGAACGTCAGGCGATCATCGGGGATATAACCTGCGATTCCGATGGGAAGATCGATAAATTTGCAGACCTCCACGATGTGAAGCACACCATCTCCCTTCATGAACTGAAAGCCCATGAAGAGTATTATCTGGGAATCTTTCTGGTGGGAGCCTATCAGGAGACTCTGGGCGATCTTCATAACCTTCTGGGAGACACCAACATTGTATCCATTAGAATACAGGAAGACGGCAGTTTCGATATTCTCAGAGAAATTGAGGGGGACAGCGTGGCAGAAGTGATCAGCTACGTGGAGTACGACCCCAAGGATGTACAGAATCAGTTCCGGAAAAAGGCCGAACAGGCGGTTCGGTCGGGCAAAATCAGCGTGCAGCGGCGGAAAACCATTGTGGAAAGTTATGAATCCAGTATGCGCGGGTACACCTATTTCGAACGATAAAATCAGGATAATGTAGAGGAGACCGAACATGAGCAAGAGAGTACTGATAATCGGCGCAGGAGGCGTGGGACAGGTAGTGGCCCATAAATGTGCAATGAACTCCCATATTTTCGGAGAGATTACCCTGGCTAGCCGAACCAAGTCCAAATGCGATGCCATCGCCCGGCAAATCGAACAGATGCACGGAAGAACCATCCGGACAGCGGCGCTGGATGCGGATGATGTGTCTCAAACCGTGAAGCTGATCAATGAGGTTCAGCCGGACCTGGTGATGAATATCGCCCTCCCCTATCAGGATCTTCCCATTATGGATGCCTGTCTGGAAACCGGGGTTGATTATATGGACACCGCAAACTATGAACCCAAAGATACGGCAAAATTCGAATACAGCTGGCAGTGGAACTATGCCGAGCGCTTTGAGCAAAAGGGAATTATGGCCCTGCTGGGCAGCGGTTTCGATCCCGGTGTCACCAATGTGTTCACCGCATACGGTGCGAAACACTATTTTGATCAGCTCACTCAGCTGGATATTATCGATGTGAACGGCGGTGATCACGGAAAGCCCTTCGCCACAAACTTCAATCCGGAAATCAATATCCGCGAAGTGACCGCCCCCTGCAGGCATTACGAAAACGGTTCGGTGGTGGAAACCCCCGCAATGACCATGTCCCGGGAGTTCACCTGCCCGGAAAATGTGGGGCGCTATACCATTTACCGCATGTATCATGAAGAACTGGAATCCCTCACCCGGCATTATCCCCAGCTGCAGAAGGCCCAGTTCTGGATGAGCTTTTCCGACAACTACCTGAAGCATCTTGAGGTTCTCCAGAATGTGGGGATGACCAGAATTGATGAGGTGGATTTCAACGGCCAGAAGATTGTGCCTCTTCAGTTTCTGAAAGCAGTTCTCCCGGAACCTTCAAGTCTGGGACCGGACACCAAAGGAAAAACCTGCATCGGTACGGTGCTCAAAGGCCTGAAGGACGGAAAGGAACGGGAAGTGTATATTTACAATCTCTGCGATCATCAGGACGCCTACCGGGAAGTGCGCAGCCAGGCCATCAGCTACACCACCGGCGTACCGGCGATGATCGGCGCAAAAATGATGCTGGAAAAGCACTGGCACAAGCCGGGCGTATGGAACATGGAACAGTTCGATCCCGATCCCTTCATGGATGAGCTGATGGTTCACGGACTTCCCTGGAAGGTGAGGGAATGATACGGGGAAACGGGTACGAACCCTTCCGGGGCTTTGATCCGGAGCGGGTGCCATCCCCGGCATACGTGGTGGACCGGGCGGCAATACGCCACAACCTGGGAATACTGGACTCGGTAATGACCGAAAGCGGGGCAAAAATCCTTTTAGCCCTGAAGGGTTTCAGTATGTTCAGCCTTGCACCGGAAATTTCACGGGTTTTGAAGGGCACCACGGCGAGTTCCGTGCACGAAGCCCGTTTGGGCAGGGAGGAATTCGGCGGAGAGGTGCATGTGTATGCTCCGGCGTTCAAGGACGAGGAGATGCGGGTTCTCCTTGAAACCGCAGATCATATCGTATTCAACTCCTTCAGCGAATGGGAGCATCACCGGGAAAGCTGCCTGAAGGCTGCAGAAAACCGACCCGGACTGGAATTCGGCATCAGGATCAACCCCCAGCACAGCGAAGGCAGCGTGGAACTGTATGATCCCTGCGCCCCCTACAGCCGCATGGGTGTGGTGAAATCCGAGTTCCGGCGAGATCTTCTTCAGGGGATCAGCGGGCTTCATTTCCACAGCCTCTGTGAACAGGGCTCTGAGCCTCTTGAGCGCACCCTGGAAGCGGTTACCGCCAATTACGGGGATGTTCTGAAAACACTCAAATGGATCAACCTGGGAGGCGGACACCACATCAGCAAAGAAGACTACAACCGCCCCCTTCTGATCCGGCTCATTCGTGAACTGAAAGAGACCTACGATCTGGAAGTGTATCTTGAGCCCGGGGAGGCCATCGCCATTCACAGCGGCGTCCTGGTAACCACCGTACTGGATACCCCGGTGAACGCAATGAACCTGGCGATTCTGGATACCTCAGCCACCTGCCACATGCCGGATGTGCTTGAGATGCCATACCGCCCCGACATTCTGGGCGCCGGACTCCCGGGAATGCAGCCCCACCTCTACCGGCTGGGCGGGCAGACCTGCCTTGCAGGGGATGTGATCGGCGATTACAGTTTTCCCCGTCCCCTTTCCCGGGGGCAGCGGCTGATATTCGATGATATGGCCCACTACACCATGGTAAAAAACACCACATTCAACGGTATTCCCCTTCCCTCAATATGTACGTACGACAGCGACAGCGGTGAATATGAAGTGATCAGGGAATTCGGTTATGGTGATTTCCGTTCCAGACTCTCATAGCCGGGAACAGGAGGAGATATGAATCGGAAGCAGCCGAAGATTCAAAAAGACGGCAGGGAAACAGCCGGCAAATCATCTGATGGAAGCTTTCCCGGGTATGACGGGGAAGTATTCCTGGAGAGCGAAACCGGCAGACCCGATTCCCGGAAGTGCCGCTTTCATATTCTGCCCTTCCCGTTCGAAGCCTCGGTATCTTACGGCGGCGGCACCCGAAGAGGGCCGGAGGCAATTATTGAGGCCAGCCAGCAGCTGGAACTCTACGACGGAATCAGTTTTCCCGGCGAGGCGGGGATATTCACCCATCCAAGCGTGAGGGTGCCGGAACAGGAGCACCCCGGTGACGGGGACGTTCAGCACTGCTTTGAAGATGCCGGCAACCGTGTGGAACAAATCCTGCAGTCGTCGGCAATCCCGGTGACCCTGGGTGGAGAGCACAGCATCAGCTATGCCCCTCTTCAGGCCCTGAAACGTCACTATTCCCCCCGAAACATCGGAATTGTGCAAATCGACGCTCATGCAGACCTCCGCCTTGCCTATGAGGGGCGGGTCTGGTCCCACGCATCGGTGATGCGGAGGCTGGCAGACCAGGGGTTTCCGATTCTCCAGCTGGGAGTACGGGCTCTCTGCAGGGAGGAAAGGGACTACCGGGATTCTGCAGAGAATATCGTCTATTACGACGCCCGGGAACTCATCGAACAGGATATCAGAAATATCCGTTTGCCCGAGGAGTTTCCCGAGCTGCTGTATCTGAGCATAGATCTGGATGGTTTGGATCCGTCAATCATGCCGGCAACCGGCACTCCTGTTCCCGGCGGTCTGGGCTGGTATCAGACCCTCGATCTCCTTGCTTCGATCATCGCTCAGCGCCATGTGGCGGGGCTGGACATGGTTGAGCTGGCTCCCATGGATCAGGGTCATGCATGGAATTATACGGCTGCACAGCTGCTGTACTCGGTACTTGGTCTGATACAACGGCTGAACCCCGGGAAAAGCGAAGGCCTATGAGCAGCTATTCTGCGATCATGAAAAGTCTGCCCATCATGCCGGATACCGCTGTGAGAGTTATCAACTTGGCAAATGATGAATCGGATATCGATTTCAGAGATCTGGAAGATATCATCAAGGTGGACTCAGGATTGACCAGCAAAGTTCTCAGAGTGGCAAACTCAAGTCTGTATGCCCGGGAAGGGCTGATCGCCGATCTGCACACGGCAATTTCCATGCTCGGTTTCAAAAACATCCGCAATCTGGTGGTACTTGTCACCGCCTCATCGGTTTTTCATCGTAACACCGTCAGTACATTCTTCCGGAAGTATTGGAAACACGGCATTATCTCTGCCTTCGCAGCCCGGGAGGTGGCCCGGAAGGTGAACCGTGTAGATCTTGCCGAGGAAGCATTTCTTGCAGCCCTTTTGAGCAATATCGGACAGGCCGCCCTCTTCTACCACAACCGTGAGGAATATGAGGAGATCTACAGGAGATGGATCTCGGAAGGTGAATCGCTTGTGGAGCTGGAGGAGCTGAGTTTCGGTACAAATCATCGCCTGGTGGGGTCAGAAATTCTGAAAAACTGGAATTTCCCGGATCTCTACGCCCATGCTGCCCGGGAGCATCTCCGGGAAAATATCACCAGCCCTCATAAGATGCTGATCATCATCGTAAGCACAGGGAATTTCCTGGCTGAGAATTATCTGTTCCGCCTGACCCATCCAAGATCCCTTGGGGAGCTGAAGCATTACTTTCCGCTCATGGGGCTCACCCCGGCCGGAATCCAGGGGCTTCAGCAGCAGGTGCAAAACGGTATGGAAAACGACAGCTTGTACGCTGGGGTGAAGGATCTGTTCGGATTAGGGTAACTCTCGCCCCCCTTTCCGATCCGACCCGTTCCGAGGCGTTCCGATCCGACCCGATCCGATACTTTCCCCGGCTTTCAACCGCTTTCAACCTGCACGTCCAGCCACCTACCTTTAAGAAAACCTGCAATCATGATCCCCGCATGGAATATCTGGTACAGCCCGAAGCTCAGCCATGCCAGCTGGATGGTGTCGGGAAAGAGATGCCGCATGAGCAGAGTTAACCCCAGGATGAACAGAACGTTGGTAGTGAACTCGCTGGCAAGCACATAGCGTCCGTATCCGTTGGAAATAAACACCATCTCGAAAGAATACCCAAGTGACTCCATGAAATAAAACGGAAGAAAGAAGGTCAGGGCTGTGGTTATCACCGCCACCGTGGATGGATCTGAAGAAAAGATTCCCGCAATCCGGTAGCGCAGGAGAAATGTGAACAGCGCCACCAGCACGGCAATTCCTGCGGCCACAGCCCCGGAAGCTGCGATATATTTCCCGGCGCTTTGTTTTTCGCCGCGGCCCAGGGCATTCCCTGCAAGAATTCCGGCGCTCCGGGCGAATCCTCCGATGATTGTTTTATTCAGCCGGTAGAATGAAAATACTGCATGGGTTGCCGCAAGAAAAAGTGGTGAATAATCCTCAATAATCGTCTGATATGTCATAAAAATGCCCAGAGCAATGATATTCTGTACTGCCGGAGGCAAAGCCACCCGCACAATATCTTTCTGCAGCCTGGTGCTGAGATGCCTGAAGCTGAACAGCCGGTACTCTGTTCGGTATCCCCGGGTAAGAACCACAACTATCAGAAATACTGCTGCGAAACTGAATGCCAGCACGGTTCCCAGGGCAGCCCCCCGGATTCCCATGGCCGGCAGACCGAACTTCCCGAAAATAAAAATATAGTTGAGGATGATATTCAGGACGTTGCTGAGAATACCTGACCACATCACATAGGAGGTTTTGTTGATGGCCGAGAAGAAGCCCTGAACCGCAAAGAATATCCCGGTGGGGATGAGGGCAAAGCGCATCATTGAAATATACTGAATGGTTAACTCCAGGATTTCGGGGGTTTCAATCATCCCCGAAAGGACCGGCCGGGCGAGAAAACTGGCGGAGATGGCCAAGGTTCCCGCAACAAGAGCTGCTACCATTCCGTTGTCCAATGCTTCGCCGGTAATATGCCGGGACTCCAGGCTGTTAATGTCCTGACGGCCGAATCTTCGTGCGGTTATCGCCTGAATTCCGTTTGAAAGAGGCCAGAGAAAAGTATTGAGCATCCAGGTGAAAAGTCCCGCTATGCCGATTGCCGCCAGCTCAAAACTGTTTTCCCCGAAGTGTCCAAGCATTGCGCTGTCCACTATCTGATGGAGATAGTGGGTCAGTCTGCCGAATAAAAGGGGTATTCCCAGGGCCACAACCTGACCGACCGGATGTCCGCCGGAGCGGAAGAACTCCCCGGCCTGTCCTCTTGAAAGCTTCACATTCTCTCCTGAAATTCTCTTCTGAAATTTTGATGTATGCCCGTGGCAGGTCGGTATGCGGCCTGCGGGCCCCGTGGGGGGCTGCAAAGAGTTTTACTCTACATCAATTCACCGGTGAGGGGAAGCTGCCCCGGGATTTTAGAGGAAGTGTCTGAACAGGATTTCAGCCGTTCCTTCGTTCAAAATGGACGGTATTCCAATGCTTCATCCAAACCTGCAATGCAGTACGATCCATGGGACGGGCATGCAGAAACCCCTGGATGTGAGTTACTTCAAGTTCCCGAAGCATCCGGTCCTGTTCTTCATATTCCACCCCTTCGGCAACCGTTTCCATGCCCAAACTCAGGGCCATAGCCTGAATAGCCCGGATAATTTCCCTTGAGTGGGTGCTTTCCTGCATGGATGCAATAAAGCTACGGTCAATTTTAAGAGTATCGATGTTGAAGCGATGCAGATAGCTCAAACTGCTGTATCCTGTACCGAAATCGTCAAGGGAAAGACGAATGCCCATATTTTTCAGAAGGGTGAGATTTTGCTTCACCATCTCATTGTCTTCAATGAGCATGGATTCGGTGATTTCCAGCTCAAGCTGGGACATGTCGGCGGCGGTCTTTGCAAGAATATTACTGATTACGGGAATGAAATTCTGACTATGAAGGTTTACCGGACTGATATTGAATGAGAGGGCAAGACGATTTTCATTGCCGTGATTCAGTTCTCTCAGTTCCTGGATATCCGAGGCGGCAATATGAAAAAGATATTCTGACAGTTCTGCGATAATTCCGATTTCTTCGGCAAGAGGAATAAATTCCTCGGGAGAGACTTCCCCGAATTCCGGAGAGAACCAACGGGCCAGGGCTTCAACCTTTGTGACTTTTCTGCTGTCTGCCCTGATAATGGGCTGAAAATGCAGGGTCAGTTCCTGCCGTGAAACTGCAGATCGCAACTCCTCGGCCAGTCTGTAGCGTTTCCTGATATCTTCATGTCCCTGTTTATCGTAGCGGATGGTGGTTCCTCCGCCCCGGCTCTTACTTACCGATAGAGCAAGCTCCAGATTGCGGATAATTGACTCCGCCGGATCTGTACCAACCCGCGAGCCCGAAAACCGGCTCCGGCTTTTTCTCCCCCTTCCAGGTCCTTCATGATCAGATGTTTGGGACAGTTCGTTGGGTAAATGGGAAAGATAGGCGGTGTAACTGATGTTCAGGCTCAATCGGATCAACTGATTCATGAGAATAAACCCTTTCAGAGCACTCTGATGAAGCATTTCCGCCACGGCTTTGGGATCGGGGTCGTCGGAAGGAAAGGATAGAATAAAGTCCGTGCCCCCGAACCGGCCCAGGAACCCGTCTTTGGGAATGAGGGTCTCACAGCGCCGGGCAAACAGCCGCAGCATTTCATCCCCTGCCGTATAGCCGTAATTATCATTAATCTGCCTGAATCGGTGGATGGAAATAAAGAGGGTAAAGAAGGGCGTCCCTTTCTTCCGGCTTCGTCGTGCAGTCTCATTCAAAAGGGTTCGAATGTAATGGCGGTTAGGCAGTCCGGTGAGATCATCATAATAGGCCACAGCCTCCAGCCTGGATGTGGTTTGTTTGAAACCGAACACCACGGAACCGGTGAGAGAGCTGATGAGAATATAAAGAACAAATACTCTCAGGAGAAAATCCGCTTCAAGATGTGCGCGAATGGGTGCCGTGGGGAATGCAATGGCAAAAACAAACAGCAGAGCAAACAGTGTCTGGGTAAACAGTGCCCAACGGATATTCAGAAAATAAAACAGGATGATGGGGCCGAGAAAAATATAGAGAATGCCGTACCCGTTATATCCGCCGGTTATCATGGCATAGGTGAGAGCCAGAATCACACTCAGAGCGGATATCTGGATGCTTGCATCCAGCCGGTTACCCCGGTGATATATGATCATTGCAGCTATTTGACCAGTTGTGGCAAAAATCAGCACCGCAGAGGCCAGGTATGAACCGGCCGCTGCAACTGATATGGCAAGGGGCAGGAAGATCACCAGCCCCAGGAAGGCCATGATATGAATAAGCAGGATTTTGCCCCGAATAAACAATGGAAGGGCGCTGGAAAGACCCTGATACCTGAGGAAACGCTGAACTGAGAATGCAAATCGCTGGAACAAATTCATGGGCACACTTCCAATCATAGTACAGGTGATGAAGAAAAAGAAGGGAAATTTTGCCGTATTCTCCATTACAGCCGTATTGCTGAATAGCTGTTCATTTTTTTCTTGCTAAATCCTGAGTGTGGTTGTAAGATTTAATTACTGAACAGCAATTCATTATTCGGAGGATTTTATGAATCAAACGTTTACCACCCTTCCAGAACTATTCAAGCATGCCACAAC
Organism: Salinispira pacifica; assembly: GCF_000507245.1. Lineage (GTDB taxonomy): Bacteria > Spirochaetota > Spirochaetia > DSM-27196 > Salinispiraceae > Salinispira > Salinispira pacifica. The sequence continues at coordinate 2,545,143 of NC_023035.1, forward strand.
GTCCTTCAGCCTTGAAAAGGCCCTCATGTATCCTGAAGGCGACTCATGGAGAACCTATTCAAGCGAACACTTCAGGAATCAGGTTCGATGGCTGGCGCTGGGTATGAGTGATATGGGGGTAAAAGAAGGAGACAGTGTGGGAATTCTTGCACCGTCCTCCCCGGAATGGATAATTCTGGACCTTGCCACAGTAAGTCTGGGGGCAGTAAGCGTTCCCCTCTTCAAAAAGATCAGTCTTGAAAGCCTCACCCATGAAATTTCCGACTCAAAAATGAAGTATCTTTTTATCGGAAACCTTGAAGAGCTGCCCCACATTAAAGCAACACATAAGCATTTGAAAGAACAGATCACCTTCGGTAAGAGCTTCCCGAACGAGCGGTTCAATGCACTTATTGCCAAAGGGCGGGAAATGGATACCAAGAATCCTGAGCTCTTCGATTCATTTGCGTCAAAAATCAAAGAGGATCAGCTTGCCACAATTATATACACCAGCGGAAGCACCGGACTTCCCAAAGGAGTGAAGCTCACTCATAGAAATATTGTCAGCCAGGTGCACGCCAGCTCCCAGCGGTTCAAGACAGTTCCGGGAGATCGGGTTCTTTCCGCCCTTCCCCTTGCCCATATTTTTGAGCGGATGGTGATGTATTTTTACATTTCATCGGGACTTCCCATTTATTTCGCCGATGATCCCCAAATGCTGGGGGTGTATGCCAAGACAGTGAGTCCCACAATCATGACGGTTGTTCCCAGAATTCTGGAGAAGGTGTACATGAAAATGCGGGAAGGTGCGTTTGAAAAAACCGGTGTGGCCGGGGCAATAGCCAGAACCGGATTCGTACGGGCTGAAAAGAAAAAACCCGGTACCGCCGCCAAAGGCCCTCTGGGTATGATATTCGACAAACTGCTATATAAAAAATTCCGGGCAGCCATGGGCGGAAAATTGCGAATAGCCATATCCGGATCGGCAAAACTGTCACCGGAGATTGCCTCCTTTTTCGTAAATTGCGATCTTCAGGTGTATGAAGGATACGGGCTCACCGAGGCCAGCCCGGTAATTGCGGTGAATTATCCCGGCCATAGAAAAATCGGATCTGTGGGCCCCCTCTTTCCGGGGATAGAAGTGAAGGTTAGCGGAGAAGGTGAAGTTCTGGCCAGAGGCCCCAATATTATGCAGGGATATCACAACCGGCCGGATGCCACCGCAGAGGTGATCGACGAGGAAGGCTGGCTTCACACAGGAGACCTGGGCAGCTACGAGGACGGCTACCTGACCATCACCGGACGGAAAAAGGAACTGTTCAAGAAATCCACCGGCGAATATGTGCCTCCGGTACCTCTTGAACAGGAACTGGTGCAGATGCCCGGAATCGATACCGCCGTGGTTGTTGCGGATAACCGGACATTTGTTACGGCGCTCATATTTCCCGAGTATGAAAAGCTTCCGACGCTTAAATCGGAGGCGGGGATGGAAGATGTGAAGGATGATGAGTTTCTGGAAAGCGACTACTTCCGCCAGCAGATTCACGAATATCTTCAGGAAATGAATAAGCATCATCACCATTGTGAACACATCGCCGATTTCCGGATTATCCATAGCCAGGCTAGCATTGAAGATGGCGAACTCACCCCCACTATGAAGGTGCGGCGCTTCGCCATTGAAAAGAAATACGGAGACCTTATTGAGGAAATGTACAAGACACCTCACTCCTGGAAATAACTTCTAAGATCTGCAGAAAAAGGAGAATTCAATGAATCAATCTCGAGAGCGAATTGCCATTGTGGATGGAATCAGAACGCCAATGGCAAAAGCAGGAACAGTTCTGAAAAATACCCAGGCGGACGATATGGGAGCATTCATCGTCCGCCAGCTTCTGGAACGGAACAGCATCGAACCGGAAGAATTCGACGAGGTGATCATCGGCAACGTGGCCCAGCCGGCTCATGCGGCCAACATCGCCAGAGTAATTGCCCTGAAAGCGGGAATGCCCAATTCAACCCCGGCATACACGGTTCACCGGAATTGTGCCAGCGGTATGGAGAGCATTACTACGGCGGCAAGCAAACTGCTCACCGGAGAAGGTGATATCTATCTTGCCGGCGGAACTGAAAGCATGTCCAACATTCCACTGATGTTCAACAAAGAGTTCACCTCATTTATAAACCGCCTTTCCGCTTCAAAAACGTTTTCACAGAAACTGAAAACCCTCTTTTCCTTCCGGATGAAAATGCTCCGTCCGGAAATCGGGGTAATTCACGGACTCACCGATCCGGTAAGCGGTCTCATCATGGGGCTCACCGCCGAAAATCTGGCCAAGGAGTTCTCCATCAGCCGCAAGGAACAGGATGAGCTGGCCCTCCTGAGTCATCAGAGGGCAGTCCAGGCAGCCAAAGAGAACAAGCTGGAAGGGGAGATTATCCCCATGCCCCTCATGCCTGAGTACAGCACTATCGTGGAGCAGGATTCAGGCCCCCGGGAGAACCAGAGCATGAAGGCCCTGGGCAAACTCAGACCATACTTCGATAAGAAAAACGGCACGGTTACCGTTGGCAATTCCTGCCCGATTACCGATGGTGCTGCGGCGGTAATCCTGATGCGGGAAAGCGATGCCAAAAAACGGGGCCTCACCCCTCTGGGATACATCAAAGACTGGGCGTATGCGGGTCTTGAACCCGAACGGATGGGCCTCGGACCCACCTATGCAACGGCGAAACTCTTCAAGAAAACCGGAACCAAATTATCAGAAATTGATTACATCGAGATGAACGAGGCGTTTGCCGCTCAGATTATCGCCAATGAAAGAGCCTTTGCCAGCAAGGATTTCGCTTCAAAGTATCTTGGAATGGATGAAGCTTTGGGTGAAATTGACCGGAATAAGATGAACCTCCAGGGCGGAGCCATTGCCCTTGGCCATCCTGTGGGAACCACCGGAACAAGAATTACGGTTCACACCCTTCGGGAACTGCGGCGGCAGGGCAAACAGAAGGGGCTGGCCACGCTCTGTATCGGCGGAGGTCAGGGAGCATCCCTCCTTCTCGAGGTGGAATGATTGCACCGAAACGAATACACGACTGTATTTCAAAATACACTGCTCGGCCAAAACAATTTGAAAGAAAGAGGTTAGAACCATGAAAGGCTATTTCAGCTATTCAGAACAGGACGGTGTCGCCCGCCTCACCCTCGATTTGGAGGGGAAACCGGTGAACTTGCTCAGCTCGGACGTGATGGCAGCTTTGGATGAAAAATTCAGGGAGCTGGAGAGCCGAACCGATCTGCATCTGCTGATCATCGACAGCAATAAAAAAGGTATTTTCATCGCAGGTGCAGACATCAAGGAAATTCAGGGCATTACCCGTGAAGAAGAGGCGTATGAAAAAGCAAAAGGAGGACAGGATGTTCTCAACCGGCTGGAGATGATGCCATTCCCCAGTATTGCGTATATTAACGGCGCATGCATGGGAGGGGGCACCGAACTGGCCCTTGCCTGCACCTTCCGTCTCACAAGTGATGATGCAAAAACCAAGATTGCCCTTCCTGAAGTGAACCTGGGAATCATGCCGGGATTCGGCGGCACCCAGCGCCTCCCCCGTTTGGTGGATATTTCCCAGGCTCTCCCCATGATCCTCACCGGGAAACCCCAGGACGGAAAAAAAGCGGAAAAAATCGGTCTTTCGGACCGGGTGATTCCCCACGGGTACAGCGAATTCTTTCTGAATGAATTTGCATCGAAAATTCGGGGGGTGGTGGAGAAACAGCGTTCATCCTTTCCTTCGGGGGGTACAACCAATCCTGCCGACGGATCAGGCTATTTGAAAACCTTGAACAGCCGGAGAAAGTGGCTGAATGAGATCCGAAAGCAGGCCTACGGTTTGATCCGGCCGGTAAAACGGGGAAAGATCCAGAGTCCCGCATACGGCTGGTTCCTGAATAAAACGGCCCTGGGGCGGAGCATGGCCCTGAACAACGCAAAGAAGTCGGTACTGGCCAAAACCCAGGGCAATTACCCGGCTCCTCTGGAAGCGATTTCCACCATCCACAACACCCTGGGAGGTAATTTCGCCAAGGGGCTGATTTATGAAGCCAGGAAGTTCGGAAAACTGGCCGCCTCGGATATCAGCAAAAATCTGATTCAGATCTACTTTCTCACCGAAGAAAACAAGAAACTTCCCGATCCCGAACATGTTCCCGGCGCGGGAGCCAAAGCTGGAAGTGCCGATCTGCCGGAAACCATCGGGAATACCGGAGTGCTTGGCGCGGGAGTTATGGGCGGAGGCATAGCCTGGCTGTTCAGCAAGGCCGGATATGATGTCGCCCTGAAAGATATTTCCTGGGATGCGGTGCAAAAAGGGTTTGACGCCGCAAAGAAAATCTACGGCCAGCTGAAAAAACGGCGAAAACTCAGCAGCCGAGAGGTAAACCTGGGCATGCATCGAATCAGCGGAACCTTGGATTATGAGAGTTTTGTTCGCGCTGACATTGTTGTGGAAGCGGTGGTGGAAAAAATGTCGGTAAAGCAGGCGGTTCTCTCGGAGCTGGAGGAAAACGTTCCGGAGAATTCAATTATCGCCAGCAACACATCCAGTCTGTCCATCAATGAAATGGCCAAAGCCTTGAAGAAACCGGAACGGTTTGCGGGTATGCACTTTTTCAATCCGGTGAACCGGATGCCCCTGGTTGAGGTGATCAGCGGCGAGCAGACCGATCCCCGGGCGGCCATTGAAGTAGCCCGCTTTGCCCTGAAACTGAAGAAGACCCCGGTATTTGTGAAAGACGGACCGGGATTCCTGGTGAACCGCATCCTCATGCCCTACCTGAATGAGGCGGCGTACCTTCTCTCCCAAGGCGCCGATGTTGAAGAAACCGACCGGCAGTGGAAAAAGTGGGGTATGCCCATGGGGCCCTACACGCTCATTGATGAGATCGGCATAGATGTGGCCAGGAAAGTGGCAAAGATTCTGGAGGACGCGTATCCCGACAGGATGAAGGCCGCACCCATTCTTGAGGGCCTGAAGGATCACCCTCAGCTCCTTGGGAAAAAGAACAAGCAGGGATTCTATCTCTACAAAAACGGGAAAAAGACTCTCAACCCCGAGATGCAGAGCATCATCAAAAAGCATCAAACCGGCGGCGGCAGAGTCAGCAGCGAGGATCGAATCTACCGGCCTCTGGTGATGATGGTGAACGAAGCAGTCCGATGTCTGGATGAGGGGGTTGTAGGAACACCCGGTATGCTTGACCTGGCCATGATCATGGGAACCGGCTTTCCTCCCTTCAGAGGGGGGGTACTGCGCACCGCCCAGCAGATCGGCCTGAGCACCATGTCGGACAAGGCCCTTCAGTACAGCAGCAGCATTGACGGACGTTTCACAGCTCCTGAGGGACTGAGCAACAGGGCCAAGAGCAACTCGGCATTTTTCAATATGTAGCAAAACGCCGGATTATCCGGCACTGAAATAGATCCGGCAGGGGAGAACCCCCTTGCCGGGGATCTAAAGAAAACATGACAATCAGTAAGGAGTACAGAGCATGGACGTACAGTACGGTTTTTTTGAAAAGCTTTACAGCGGTGAATACGATTCATCGATGCTGGTCCGCAACTATGATGAATCCATAGACGAGGCCAAGGTACAGAAGTTTATGGAGTCATACGACGCCCTGATTAAAGATTTTCCTGCGCGGGAGATCGAGGCTCAGGGAGTGGTGCCCGATGCATTAATGAAGGGCTTGAAGGAGATCGGAATATTCGGGCTTCTGATCGATAAAAAATACGGAGGACTGGGTTTCACCTTAAGCGAGTATCTCCGGGTGGTTGAGGAAATGGCCCGGCACGATATGGCACTGGTACTGGTGCCCCTGGCCCATCTTTCCATCGGTCTGAAAGGAATTCTGCTGTATGGCAGTGAAGAGCAAAAGAAGCAGTATCTCACTCCTGCAGCTTCCGGAGAGATGGTATTCGGATACGCACTTACCGAACCCAAGCAGGGAAGCGATGCCCAGAATGTGGATACCAAGGCGATCCTTTCCGATGACGGCAGCCATTATGTGCTCAACGGTACCAAAACCTATATAACCAACGCCAATTACGCAGGAGCCTACACGGTGTTTGCCCAGTTGGATCCGGAGAACCGGCCGGGTTATATGGGAGCATTCATCGTTGAGCGGAAATGGGATGGCGTAAGCACCGGCCCTGATATGCCGAAAATGGGACTGAAGGTGAGCTCCACCGCAGCACTGAAATTCAAGGATGTGAAAGTCCCCAAAGAAAACCTCATTGCAGCTGAAGGAGACGGCTTCAAAATCGCCATGAACGTGCTGAACTACGGACGCCTGGGGCTGGGAGCTGCCTCCGCCGGATTGATGAACCAGAGCGTCCAGGACATGATCAAACGGGCAACCAGCCGGAAGCAGTTTTCCATGCCCATTTCCGAATTTGAGCTGATTCAGGAAAAGATTGTACGCTCCGACGCCCACGCCATGGCCGCCAGAAGCATGACCTACTTTACTGCGAAGATGCTGGAAGACGATCATCTGATGAACGTGGCCATGGAAAGTTCTCACACCAAACTATACGGTACCAACCGCTGTTGGGACACCCTCTATGATGCCCTCCAGGCTGCCGGCGGATCCGGCTATATCTCAACCCAGCCCTACGAAAAACGGATGAGGGATTTCAGGGTAACCACCATATTTGAGGGAACCACGGAAATTCATTCCATTTACCCTCCCCTCACCGTGTTCCGCAGCTGGGGAAAGCTGCTGAAGTCCGGTGAGAAATCCAAACTGTCGGTTTTCACCGATCTGCCCCGGCCCCGTCTGGGATCACCCGTGTACAGCGATCCTCTGCTGAACCAGGGATTCAAACTGGCCAAAAAGCTGGAAAAGCGCTTCAGAAAACTGGCATCTCTTGGACTGAGAACATACGGGAAAAAGATTGCCGGAAAGGAATATTTTCTGCGGAGCATGACTCATCTGAATGTGGCTGCCTTTGCCCTCCTCTCTTCGGCATCGGTGCTGGAATCAAACAAGACCAACGGAAGAGCCCTTGAAGCCGCAGACCGCAGAAGATACGAATATCTGATGACGGAGGCGCGACAGCTTCTGGAGGATACTCCAAAGCAGGGAATCAGCAGCCTGGAAGAAGCCGGCTCTGCCCTGTGGAAGGAATTGAAGTAAAGCATAAACGGATCATCAGCCCGTACACTGCCCGTACTCTGCCCGTACTCTGAAAGACGGGCGGCAGGTAACCCCGGGATTATTCCCCGGGGTTTACCACTATCCTGCCGCTTACCCCGCCTGCCAGAATCTGCTCCACCGCAGAGGGCAGCTCATCCAGGCGTATAAGTTTTGCATCTTCTTGAAGCCAGTCCACAGACCATTCATCTGCCAGTTTACTCCAGATCGCTTTTTTCCTCTCACGGCTTGAATCTGCGCTGGCAATCCCGATAAGTGCCACATCCCTGAGAATAAAGGGGAAAATATTGGTCTCCAGCTCCGTCCCGCCGACCATTCCGCAGGCTGCCACGGTGCCGGAAAATTTCAGGCTGCGGAGAATTCTGTGGAGCATGGAGGATCCAACTGTATCTACGGCTCCGATATATTCAGGGCGCATGAGAGGACGATCCTTCTTTACCAGAAACTCATCCCGGGGAATCACCTGTGCGGCCCCTATTGATTTGAGCCAGGCATGCTTATCGTCCTTGCCGGTAACTCCGTGCACTTCAAATCCCATTCCCGCCAGAATACTCACTGCAATGCTTCCGACTCCTCCGGTTGCTCCGCTGACAAGTACGGGGCCGTGGTCAGGTTTGACTCCCCTGTCCAGAAGTGCCTGTACGCACAACCCTGCAGTGACTCCGGCGGTTCCATAGGTCATGGCCCGGTAGCTGTCCAGTGAAGAAGGCAGGGGAATAAGCCAGGCTTCAGGTACCCTGGCATAGGCGGCAAGGCCCCCGGGACTGCCCATACCCAAATCAAAGCCGGTAATTACAACCTTCTCCCCGCTATCCATCCGGATTCCGGAGGCATCTATTCCGGGAATATGAGGATAATTGGGGCTTACGCCCTTATTGCCTATGGCCGAAAGTGCATCCTTGTAATTGAGGCAGCTGTACTCCACCTGAATGTCCACACCCTGGGGAGGAAGGTCTTTTTCCTGCCATGTTCCCGCTGCGGCCTTCACATTGCCGTCAGCTTCCTCCCGGGCAATAAAGGCCGGGAAGGCCTGGGGGATTGATTGTCTGGACTCGCTCATACTGTTTCCTCCTGAATGGTATTTTGAATTCTGCCTGATATTTTCTTACGGCTTATTGATATTGCCCAGGGCGGAACCGTTCTGCTGCGGCACATTTCCGTCATATCCGGGTCAGATGCCAGCCCGCCGGCCGAACTCGGCCCACAGTTCAAGGTACCGCTTTGAGGCTTTCGAAGCTCTGTTAAATGACAGAAGGGGGGCCTGACGAAAACCCATCTGCTCAACAATGCTTGCATTTGGAATGAAACTTGATAAAAACCTCGGATCCTGGGCATAAATTTCCAGAATTTCCCGATGCATCTTTTTCCGGAGATCCACCAGATTGAAAAATGGAATAATCTGGTTTTGCTCAAGTTCCAGAGAAGCATATTGCTCATCAAGAGTTTCCAGGGTCCTGATGGAAAGGGTGCTGGGAATGGTTGGAACCATCAGAACATCAGCAGCGTAAAATATACTTTCTGAGAGAACACTCATCCCCGGAGGGGAATCCAAGAAGATCAAATCAAATTCCTGCTTCAGATCTTTGAGAACCCTCTTCAACGCCTTTTTTGAATTTTTCATTTCATTGACAAAGAGATCCAGTTTCCGCACCGAAGTATCGGATGGAATCATTGAAAGATTGTCATATGCTGTACCCTTCACTACTTTGGAAATATCTGTTTTCTTGTGAATGAGTTTTTTTACCCCGCCCTTCACCTTCGCCCGCTGCTGACAGTAAAAGGTGGCGCTTCCCTGGGTATCCAGGTCCCACAGCAACGTACTGTATCCCTCCCGTGCCGCGAGAAACGCCAGATTCACAGCCGAAGTGGTTTTTCCCACCCCGCCTTTGGTGCTGTACACTCCCACTGTTCTGCACTTCATATGCTTGTTTCTCCGGGATACACCAGATTCCAATCTTTCCGAAGAGCATCCAAAACTCCAAGCACCTCAAGGCTGCGGTCCACTCCATACATGTATTCTTCGGGAGCCTGCCCGCCGTTGAGTTCCAGTAGGCAGCGTGAGACGGCTTCTATTTCAAATTGATAGCCCTGTCCCTGAAAGGAGTGGGAAAAATGCACTCCGTCGTATGGGCTGTTTTCGTTCACATGATCAATTTTATGCATTTCCACGGCATCGGGAACTTCCATTGAATCTATATCGGCGTTGGACTCGGGATACAGAATCATGTCCCGGGGATGAAAAAAGTCCGGAAGGTAGACGCTGCCATGACGGAAAATAATTCTGGCAACGTGTGGATGGTCAAACCGGAAGCTTGAGGTGAGAGCAGCCGTCCCCCCGGAGGGAAAGGACAAGGATATTTGTTCGTGTATATCAACCCCGGTGGATCCGGGAATCATCATGCTTCTCACAGTCCCGGGGGTATCAGCAAAGAGATGCATACTGAATGCCAGCGGATATATCCCGATGTCCAGAAGACTTCCGCCTCCCAGGTCGGGGTTCAGCCAGCGCTGTTCCGGCATGTCCGGAAGTTTGGAACAGAAACTGGCATCAATATGAAGCAGCTCGCCAAGCAAAGAAGCCTCGCTGAGTTCCTTGAGCATCTTGACGAGGGGAAAGTATGCAGTCCAATACGCCTCTCCCAGGAAAACCCCGGCTTTCTCCGCCTCGGCCATAAGGGTGTTCAACTGGGCTGTATTCATGCAAACCGGCTTCTCGCAGAACACGTGTTTTCCGGCCTGAATCACCATCCGTGCCTGACTGAAATGAAACGGATGGGGGGTGGCTATATACACCGCATCCACATCCGGATTATCCAGCAATCCCTCATAGCTGGAGTGGTAAGACTCCGCCCCGTATGTTTCACTGAACTTCCTGGCCCGCTTTGCGTCTCTGCTGGCAACGGCTTTCAGAACTGCGGAGCTGCTATGCTGAAGATCCGAGGCGAATGACGAGGCAATGCCCCCGCATCCCAGAATTCCCCATCGTATTTGGTCCATGTTCCGCCCCCTCTTCAGCTGCTCCGTCATCCGCATCTCACGCACCACTGTACAGCAACCGTTTTGCAACAACCGTTATGCAGTAACCAGTATACAGCAAACAGAGGAGTTCAAAAACATCCATGCCGGAAAAAAAGCGAGGCCGCCTGCATATGCGGCAGGCGGCCTCATGGGGGTAGTAGCAGCAGGTAATTGGGGGATACCTGCAAACTATTTATTTCTTGGTCCTCATGGACACATCATACCAAACGGCAAGGAGGAGAACCAAACCACGAACGACCATCTGCCATTCAGTGGGTACATTCATTATTTGCATACCGTTTGTTATGCTCGACATTAAAAGCGCACCGATAATCGCACCGAATACCGTACCTTCACCGCCGAGGGTGGAAGTACCGCCGATAATTGTTGCGGCGATGGTATCCAGTTCGAAAAGGTTACCGGCGCTTGCGGTGGCCGATTTCAGACGTGCGGTAAAAATCAGCCCCGACACGGCTGAAAGGAAACCCATGCTGACAAAAATCATCAGGGTTTTCTTGCGGATGTTGATACCCGAAAGCCGTGCGGCCTCCTTGTTTCCGCCCATGGCATACACGTGCCGTCCGAAAACCGTGTTATTGGTCAGGAAGGTGTATCCCAATACAAGGATCAGCAGAATAAGGATTGAGTAGGGAAGACCCCGGTAGGTCATTACCGGAAGTGCGAACAGGGTGATCAGAAGGCTTCCGCCCACCAGCTTGAGTATTTCAACACGCTGGGGCAGTACGCTGAAACCGTATTCGATTCTTCTTCGCCGTGTGCGGATGCTGGAAATCACAAAGGCAAGAATGGCCACCACCACCAGTATTGCCGTTAAATCGTGAAACCCGTTTCGTTCACCCACATTCAGAAACAGCCTTGGCAGGTAGCCTCCGCCGATGGCTGCGAAGGTTTCATCTATAGGCGCAATTGTCTCACCCCTGGTGACCGCCAGAAGCAGCCCCCGGAATATGGTCATCCCCGCAAGGGTGACAATAAACGCCGGAATTCCCTGATACGCGATCCAGTATCCCTGCCAGAGTCCGATGACAATTCCCAGCCCCAGGGCTACGACTATCACAATCAGGGCGTTCCATTCGTAGTGCACGTTCAGGATTGCGGCTACACCGCCGATAAATCCCGCAATCGAACCCACAGAAAGGTCGATATGCCCGGCTACGATTACCAGAACCATACCCACTGCCAGCGTGGCAATAAAGCTTGACTGAAGAAGCAGGTTGGTAAGGTTCCGTCCCTGAATGAACACGCCGCCGGTGGCTATGGTAAGAATACCCCAAATGGCCACCAGTACGAAGAACATGGCATACTGGCGAAAATTGTTTTTTAACTGGAATCTAAGTACCTGACCCAGCGTCTGCTCGTTAGTTTGAGCTGTCATTTATCTACCTCCTGTTGCAAGGTGCATCAGCCGTTCCTGGTCAGCATCCTGATATGAAAGCTCTCCGGTGAACTGTCCCTCATGCATTACAAGAATACGGTCGCTCATACCAAGGATTTCCGGCAGTTCGGAGGAAATCATCACAATTCCCACTCCCTGATCAACGAGCTCATTCATAATGTTGTAAATCTCAAATTTGGCTCCCACATCAATCCCCCTGGTGGGTTCATCCAGGATCAGAACCGTGGGCTGGGTCATAAGCCATTTCCCCAGAATTACCTTCTGCTGGTTACCTCCCGAGAGGTTTTTCACCAGCTGCTCGAGCCCTGGAGTTTTTACATTCAGCTGATTCACATACTTGGTGGTCAGCAGAATCTCCTCCAGCTTGTTTATTACATTCCCCTTGGACAGACGGTAATGACTGGCCAGGGTTGAGTTTTCGATGATGTTCATACCCATCACCAGTCCCCGGGATTTCCGGTCCTCGGTCACATAGCCCAATCCATTAAGAATTGCAGATTCAGGATTATGAATATGTACCGGTAACCCGTTGATCTTCACTTCTCCGGTGATATTGGAGCCGAATGCACCGAAGAGACTGGTGGCAAGCTCGGTTCTGCCTGCGCCCATAAGGCCGGCAACACCGAGAATCTCACCTTTTTTCACCTCAAAGGAAACATTTTCAATTATGTTCTTTCCGGGAATATCAGGATGGGGTACCGTCCAGTTTTTCACACTCATGATGGTTTCACCTGCAGTGTGTTCCACCCGGGGGAATCTCTGGGTAAGGGTTCGCCCCACCATCATTGAGATAATATCGTTTTCTGTAACATTCTCTTGTTCTGTATCCCGGGTTTCGATGGTACGGCCGTCCCGCAATACGGTAATTCTGTCCGCAATATCCAGAACTTCTTCAAGTTTATGGGAGATATAAATACAGGTAACTCCCTTCTTTTTCAACGTCCTGATAATATTCAAAAGGTTGGCGGATTCTGTCTCATTGAGGGCTGCAGTGGGCTCATCGAGAACAAGAATCCTGGTATTTTTTGATAATGCCTTGGCAATTTCTATCAACTGCTGAGCGCCGATACCAAGGTTCATAATCCGTGTTTCCGGAGGAATGTTCAGGGTTACCTCTTTCAGCAGGTCCCGTGATTTCGCATAGGTTTCATGCCAATCAATCGCCCCCCGGGCATCCCGGATTTCATTTCCAAGGAAAATATTTTCCGCCACGTTCATAAACTTAACCAGGGCCAGTTCCTGATAGATCACCGCAATACCGGCTGCTTCACTTTCCCGTATGCCGTCAAAAGATTGGGGCTGATCGTCTATCAGAATCTCCCCCTGATAGGTCCCCGCAGGATGAACCCCGCTGAGTACCTTCATGAGCGTGGATTTTCCCGCACCGTTCTCTCCTACAAGTGCATGGATCTCACCTTCCTTGACCTGAAGGTTCACATCATCCAGGGCCCGGACTCCGGGAAATTCCTTGACAATGTTCTTCATTTCTAAAATATATTCGCCCATAATTTTTCCAGGTTTCCATTCTGTATGCCGCATATGGGAAAGAAAACTGTCCCATATTCTGTTTTTTGCAATCACCAATAAAGAACCGGGCCCTGAGGCCCGGTTCCAGTCACTCCCCTCGGGAAAAATCCGCAGGGAAGCAGGTAATCAATCCGATTACTGAATCTCGTCTTCGCTGAGGTAGCCGCTGTCCACAAGCAGTTCCTGAAGGTTGTCTTCAGTTACAACGTAGGGTACCAGCAGGATTGAAGGTACATCGAACACACCGTTGTCAACTGCACCGTTGGTTTCGGGGGTGTTTCCCTTTGCAAACTCAACAGCAGCGTCGATGGCAGCCTTGCCAAGATCACGGGTGTCTTTGAACACGGTCATGCTCTGAGTTCCTGCAAGAATCCGCTTGGCGGCTGCAGCTTCAGAGTCCTGTCCGGTTACCACAACGTCGCCTGCAAGGCCCTGTGCTTCAAGCGCTACAATTGCGCCGCCGGCAGTACCGTCATTGGGAGCAAGAATACCCACAACATCGTTGTTTGCAGCGGTAAGTGCGTTCTCAACAATGCTCAGAGCATTGGTGGGCAGCCAGTTGTCAACACCCTGTTCGGCAACCACATTGTAGGTACCGTCATCAATTTTGGGCTGGATGAATTCCATTGCGCCCTGCTTGAACAGTTTGGCATTGTTGTCTGTGGGAGCACCGCTCATGACGATGATATTTCCCGGAGGAGTATTGTTTACAAAATACTCACCCTGAAGACGTCCAACACCCACGTTGTCGAAGGAAATGTAAAGATCAACATCTGCGGAATTGGTGATAAGACGGTCGTAGGAAATTACAGGTACTCCTTCGTCCTCGGCTGCAGATACAAGAGCAGCAGAAGCGGAAGCATCGTGGGGTGCAAGAATCAGCACATCGATTCCCCGGGTCAGCAGAGTTTCAACCTGAGAAGCCTGCTGTGCCTGGTCGGCATCTGCAACCTGTACAAGCAGTTCCACACCGAGTTCTTCGGCATAGTTTTCCATGGTGATTTTATCACTTACCCAACGAGCTTCACGCTGTGTGGGGAGTGAAAGTCCAATTACCAGTTCATCGGATTCGGCAGAACCTTCTGCGAATGCGGTGAAAACTGATCCGAAAATGAACATAAGCGTCAGAGCTATAATAAGACTCTTCTTCATAAAGACGCCCTCCTTAAAAGTGTCGTACCGGGCGTACCGCCCGAATTGATATCAGACTACAGCGGGTTCAGAATTCCGTCATGAAGAAATATTTGTGAATCATCTGCAATTTTTTCGGCAGAGGACGGTCTCAAGGCAGGAAACAGGGAATTTTTTAACATATACTTGTGCTACCGACCTTCCGGCCGAATTGGACGGCAACCGCTGCCCAGACCTGAAGAGGGACTACTCCCTGTTCCGGTACACCTCTTCCCGGGTGTGGAACCCGTCGGCGATTACCGTTTCTTCCAGATTGTCTTTTTCCACCGCCACCGGTTCTACAATAACAGCGGGAATTCTGGCGTATCCGTTATCCACCGTTCGGCTGCTGTGAAGCTTTTCTCCCACGGCAAGGTTGAACGCAGTTTCCGCAGCCTGCCGTGCAAGCCGGTCAATGGGCTTATAGATGGTACGGTGCTGAATTCCTTCAACCAGACGCTGACATGCAATAAGGTCTGCATCCTGACCCACCACCACCACATCGCCGGCCTGACGGTAGCGGGCCAGAATCTGGATGGCGCTGTCGGCGAAAAGATCGTTGGCGGCGATGATCCCGTCCAGTTTCTCTTCCCGGATATATTCTTCCAGATCATCTTCAATGAGAGATGTGTACCAGTCATCGGGGGTGATCTCCCCCGCTATGCGGATCATTCCCCGGTTGATATAGGGACTGAGCACCTCGGCTATGCCCCGGCGCAGAAGCCGGGAATTATTATCTTTGGCTCCACCGTTGATGATCAGCACCCTGCTGTCAAATCCGGCGTGTTTAATCATTCCCTCGGCCATCAGTCTTCCCACCTCTACGTTGTCGAAACTCACGTAAGCTGACACAGGAGAATCAAGGATGAGTCTGTCATAGGAAATAACCGGCACATCCATGTTGGCAGCCCGTTTCAAAACTCCCTGGAGAGCCTGGGCATCATTGGGAACCACCACCAGAGCATCCACTCCGTCATCCAGGAGCTCGTTAATATCTTCCACCTGCTTCCGGGCATCGGCCACGGCAAAACGGTAATTCACCTCGGCTCCAAGACTTCTGGCATGGGTAATAAACTCCTCCCGGTCCCGCTCCCAGCGTTCCACCACCACCGAATCCAGGGAAAAGCCGATCTTGATAAGTCGTCCATGACTTCTCTGGGAGTCGCCTCCTTCGCTGCAGGATCCAAAGAGCATCAGGACAGAGAGAATGAGCAGGGGAAACATTCTCCCGGTATTCGGGCGCAGATTCAGAGCCCGGAAGCCGGTGTCGGCAAACGGCGGTAATAGGAATACAGGTTGTTTCTGATTTCTCAATTTCGTCAATGCGTTTCTCCTTGAAGAGACTGAATAAAAGCAGAGGGAGTGCTGCCATGGACCTTTTTGAAAATACGGGAAAAGTAATTGGGATCGCTGTAGCCGCATAATCTTGCGACCTCCGAAATATTCTGCTTTCCCTGCTTCATAAGCCTGATTCCTTCCTGTACCCGCATCTGGGTGAGGTAATCAACAAAAGAGATGCCCATATGGGAACTGAAACTCCGGCTGAGATGCTGAGGACTCACATTGCAATGGAGAGCCGCTTCCTCAAGACTGAACTGACGCTGAAAGTTCTCATCAATATAGAGGAGCACCTGTCGGATCAGGGGATTGCTGTCCATTTTCCGGGAATACATCCGGGCTATTCGCCGGAACTCCCGAATCACCGCATCGTCCAGGGCCGCCACATCACCGGGGATATCCTCAATCTCCGTACCCAGCCATGCATCGGTCACCTCAGTCTCCTCCCGGGAATAGAGCAGTGCGAGAATACGCTGTAAAAATATGAATGCACGCTCCACATCCTCAGAGCCGGCAGACAGGCATCTCTGTGAGACGCCCGTATAGGGCGAGGAGAAAATCAGGTCCCGGGCATCATACACGGCACCCCGTATGAGCAGCCTTTCCAGGGCGACTGCAAGCTCGCCGGCCGCCCATTGCCGGGACCGGGTATCTCCGGAGGAAGCATCCTTTCCAGCTACTGTCTTTGCGGCCGTTCCAACTTCAGTATTTCCGGCCTGCCCTTCTCCCTGTGTGATGCTGAAGACAGCGGTACGGGAGGATTCGGCGAGAAGCTCAGGAATATGGAAGGCATCTGCGGCGGGGTACACACTGCAGCTGATGCCCCGTGCCGCATCACCGGGAGCTTGAAAGGGGGATACCGTCAAGCGCTGCTCAGCTTTCTTCAGTGCGTTTCTCACCGAGGCGGTACTGTGCTCGCCCTTAATCAGAGTCCACAGCCTGCGGCGGTGGATCAGGCTGCCGCTGAGCAGAGGAAGCTGATAGCCCAGCTGGGTAATCAGTTCATGGGCGTTTCCGGAGAACGCTTCCGGGAAATCCAGAAGCAGGGGTACGAACCTGGTGCCGGCATCTATCCCGAGCCTGGGGAGAAACTCCTCTATCATATCGTCCGAGAGCATCCCCCGGGTCAGCTGATTTACAAACGACCACTCCATGAGTTTACGGCTTTCCTGGAGGTCTTCCCTGGCCTGAAGTACAGAACGGTGATGGGACTGCCGTTTAACCACTTCTGTGCGGGCTTCATCCAGGGCGGTAATGAGTTTCTGGGGAGTCACCGGTTTCAGAAGATATGAAAAAATGCCCAGACCGAAGGCTTCTCTGGCAATATCAAAACGTTCATATGCAGTTATCAGTATGGATACGGCCTGAACACCTGCGGCATTCAGCTGGCGGATCACCTCAAGGCCGTTGATCCCGGGCATATTTATATCCATGAGAATAATATCGGGTTTCACCCCCGGGATCTGGTCCAGGGCGGTGCTTCCGTTCAGTGCAGAGCCCACGAGACGGTAGGGTCCGCTGTTGTCCTCAAGAACCCGCTGTACACCCTCCAGGACCGGCTGTTCGTCATCCACAATAAAAACTTTCACCGTTTCAGACATTGCCCGCCTCCTTGATGGGAAGTTTGAACAGAATCTCCGTTCCGCGGCCGGACTCTCCGTCCAGAACGATCTCTCCCCGTTTCCCGAAAAAGAGCCGGATGCGCTGAAGCACATTCACCAACCCGATCCCGGGGTATCGGACATCATCATATCCAGAGGATCATCGGTTTCCACTGCCGCAAGCACCTCCGCGGCTTTTTCCTTACTCATTCCTTTTCCGTTATCTCCCACCGAGAGCACCAGCCTCTCCTGACCATTCAAGAATTTTCTTTCTCCTCTAATCCGCACTTCGCCGCCGTCGGTTATCTCGCTGAGACCGTGTCCGACGGAGTTTTCCACCAGAGGCTGGAGCACCAGGGGCGGAATAAGCAGGTTCAGGCAGTCCTCATCAACATGGGTTATAAAACTGATCCGATCACCAAATCTGATTTTCAGCACATATATGTAGCTTTCCAGAGAACTCAGCTCCTCCCGGAGACTCACCGGAGAGTCTGCTTTCCTGAGATTATACCGGTACACTTCCGCAAGATGTCCCAGATAATCCGATGTACGTTCCGCACCCTCAACGACGGCTAATTGTACACCCGTATTGATGGTATTGAACAGAAAATGAGGCTGGATCTGATTCTGGAGGGCGATCAGTTCCGCACTCTTCAGCACATGTTTCATATGAAGATTCTGAATATTCTGTTCCATCAGATCCTGTTTAATCTTGGCGGTTTCCTTCAGCTGTTCTATATAGCTGCTGATACGCTCTTTCATGGTGTTGAAGGTCCGGGTAAGCTGGATAACCTCCCGGCTGGCCCCCCGGGAATCAATCAGGGAAACGGTGAAATCCCCTTTCCCGAAATCTCTGGCAGCTTCACTGAGATGCACAATGGGGGTACTCAACCTGAAGGATAGGAATGAGATAAGCACCAGACTGAATGCTGCGGTTGCGGTAAGAATGATCAGGGACCAGAACTGGATCTCGGTATACCACTGGGAGAAGGAGAGGTACTGCTGAAGATTTTGCTGAAAATCCAGCCAATTGATATTCAGCACCAGAAGATTGATATAATCGATAATGGTCTGGCTTTCCTCATAATAGAGGCTGTACTGCTGGGTAAGACGTCCCCGGCGGGCCTGTACCGCGGCACGAACCTTGTTCTGATATTCTTCAAAGAGATTTCTCAGCAGATGAAGATTCAGGATATCCTGGCTGGTTCCGGGTGCGGCGGGAAGCCGGGCAATCAGCTGGGCAAGCTGGGAATCAAGTTCAATAAATTCCCGCAGCGCCTGATTGTCCCGGAGATTCAGGTACTGCCGGGTCTTGACGTCCAGGCTGGTGACCACATCGTTCACCTGTTCGAGATAAAGGTTCTGATCGAACATGGCCTGGGCTGAACTCAGAAGCTGGTTGGAATACATAAACACCAGAATTGCAGCCAGGGCCATGGGGATAATGGTGAGAAGATACACAAGACTGATGCGTGATCTGATGGATGAAAATCGCCGGCTCAATCCCAGGGCTATTCGGTTCTGTTTCACATCCCCTCCAGCCTCACGTTGATCTCTTCATTGGTCCGGGGTTCCCTGCCGTTGAGTAGTTCAGACATTACCGAGAGTGTTTTCAGAGCGGCCTCGCCGGGAGAAATATTCATCAGCCCCTGAATGATGCCCGCGTCAATATAATCCTCCAGCTCCTCCGCCGAACCGCTGCCGATTACGTAGGCTGAGCCCACGATATTCTGTTCGATGATGGCCTGGGACAAATTCATGGTGATATCAGGACTGTCGGTGATGATCAGATTATAGCCGGGTGATTCGTTCAGAATTTTCTCTATGGCCTGCCGGGCAAAAATATCGTCAGGGGAGAGCTCAATCACCGAAATGGGCAGCCGCCTGTCGCCGGCAAACACTGCGGTTTTCAGGCCGTTTTGAAACTCTCCGAAATCGCTGATCAGCGCACGGTTACTGGAAAGCAGGGCCACGCCCTGAAGATCAACGGGAAGGTTCAAAATACTCTGCCCCAGTTCCGCACCCAGAGCAAAACTGTTAACCGCCACCACGCTGTCAGCTGCAGAGTCGCTGAGGTTTCCGTTCATGGACACTACTTTTACCCCCGTGCCCGGGCGGCACGCAGGGCTTCCTGCAGAGTGGAGGAAACCGGTGCGGCGATGATCACTCCGTCAACCGCTGCAATCTGGGCTATCTCGCTGTGACGAAACATGGATTCCCGGGATGTCATGAAGGGAAACGGTTCGAGAAACTGCAGTCCGATATCCGCTCCCGGGGGGCCGTCCAGAAAACTGCCCAAGCCCTCCCGTATGCGCCGGTACAGGCTGTCCTCCGAATCGGGAAACAGCACGACCACGTGGAAATCCCGCTGTTCGTAATTGAGCCAGTCGTTTTCATCGGTATAGAGGGCCGATTCAAGGGCAAGCTGTGCAAGCATGTAAATAGAGAAAACAAGGATGACAATCACGGGGATGGCAAGAAATAGTAAACGGAGGTTCTGACTGATCTGCTTCATTCAAATTTCCCTTCATCTATTGAGAAGCCACATTGTAGCACAAAGGTCTTCCCCCCGCATACGGGAAATTATTTTCAGCATTTTTTCCGGACTCGGATCATCGTCAAGGAGGAAGATACCGGGTGAATTACCGATGATCCTTCAGCGGCAGATGGGAGTTGATATGCTCAATCATTCCCTGTGCGCTTTCATTAAACTGATGAATATTGCCCCGAAACAGCTGATCCATGAGAGGATCAAAATAGAGATGCATGCTGTACTGTTCCACCGCCTGGAACCCCCGGCGGGGTTTATGCTCCCCGCCCATTCCCGGATCAAAACTCACCAGGTTTTCCCGGATGGCATAATCGATGGGCTCGTAATAGCATAAATTGAAATGCATGTCTTTCACGAATCGCCGGGTTCCCCAGTATCTTCCGAACAGCCTTCTCCGGTCTTTCAGAAGCATGGAACGGGCCACCACCTCTCCACGGTCAACGGCATTCACAAGCACAATATTATCTGCGCATGTTCGAAACACCTCACGGAAAAACTCCCTGTTGAGAAACTTTGCCGCCCATGGTCCGAATTGATCGTTGGTCCGCTCGTAGAGATCAAACATATCGTCTGCTGTTTCCTGATCAAGCTGATCCGGGCTGCTCAACCTTACCTCAAGGCCGCTTTCCTGGAAACGTTTTCGTTCTTTCCGGATATTCTTCCGCTGATTTTTATTGAACAGAGCGAGATAGTCATCAAATGTATCCAGCCCCTCTCCCTTCCACTCAAAGCCCTGGTGCACCCAGCGGTGAAATCCCAAAGATTCCAGATCATCGGCAAACGGAGCCTGAGTGAACAGGAACGAAAGGCTCATCACCCCCAGTCGGGGCAGTTCCTCCCGGAGAAAATCAACTGCCGAGGCGAGAAGCTCAGCATAATCTTCCCGGTCGCACAAAGGACTGTAGACCGTGGAAGGCGTGGCAGGGATCACCCCCACCGCCTTGGGGTAGTACGCCTTTCCCAGCTGCCGGGCCACATCCGCCCAAGCAAAATCGAAGACAAACTCCCCCCAGCTGTGGCTCTTGATATACAGGGGCAAAGCGAAACGCAGTCCCCGGTAGCGGCCCTGCTTCTCTGTCTGTGTTGAAGGCTGTTCTGCCGTCTGTTTTGACGGCCTCCCCTCCGGGGGATCTCCGTCCACCGTCGGGACTCCTCCGTCCACCGCCGGTACCCCGGGGGTATCAGGGTTGGGGGAAGACCCGTCATCTTCAATTCCAAGGAGATGGATGGGCTGCCATCCGGTTTCCGGGGTCATGGAACCGGATATCTCGTATGCCCGCATCCAGTGATAGCGGAGAAACGGCGGGGATTGGGAGCTGAGAAAGGAATTCCATTCATCCGGATCCACCTGATCCAGGGAGCTGCAAAGTACAAATTTCAATCCCCGCTTCTGCATCATGGGTCTCTCTTCAGAGCATCCAGCAGGTGCCGGCTTTTGTCTCTCATTCTCAGCATGCTTTCTTCCTGTGTGTAGGCTTCCAGCGCATCCAGCCCAACCCAGGACAGATCATGGGATTCATCGCTTACCACCACCTCACGGCGGGAGTCCGAGGTGAACAGAAAGCGGATATCGAAATGGCTGTGAGCCGGTTCGTTCCTGCCCGGCGGAATGGCGTGTACGTCGATATCGAAGAGATCGTCGTAGCCCAGTTTCAGATGGGATTGGGGGATTCCCGATTCCTCCACCGCCTCTCTCAGGGCAATGCCGAGAATATCCAGTTCGCCCTCTCCGTGTCCTCCCAGCTGAAGCCACATATCCAGCCGGCGATGGTGGGTGAGTAATACCCTTTCTTCCAGGGGATCAATAACCCACGCCGATCCGGTGAAATGCCCTGGTGTGAAAAAGTTTCTGGAAAACGCATCATCTCCCGCATTCAACAGATCCAGCATCCGCCGGACCGTCCCATCCTCTTCGGAGTACCGCCGGGAGTAGCGCTGCAGAGCGGCGCCCAGCTCCCCGGGGAGAATTCCGGCTTGAGGACGTTTCTTCAGAGTCTGAGTCCCTTCCTTGGCTGATTCGGGCATGAAATTTCTCCTTGTAATCAGATTTGGTTCCCCACCGGCCTATTCCCGGAACGGGGTAAGAACCTTTCGGAAGCTGCCGTCATCCCAGTTCAGTGAACTCCAGTTTCCGCTGCCCGATTCCAGGGATATATGAACGGCAGAAAACGTGGGCAAATCTCCCAGATCCCTGTTGCAGAGACGGGATGCGGCATGGCTCACACCGGGGTTATGTCCGCACAGATAAACACACTCTCCCTTTCCGTGGTTGCGAAGAGCAAGGAGAATGGTTTCCGCGTCGGCCAGATACAGCTCATCAAGAAACAGAGGCGGCGGCAGATCTCTCCAGTAGGTGCTCAGGGCCTGTGCCGTTTCACGGGTCCGCTCGGCTGAACTGGCAAGAATAATATCCGGCGCAGGCAGACGCTGGGGATAATGCTCCTTCATGAGCTGGATGTCGTTTCTCCCGGTTTCGTTCAACGGTCGCTCAAAGTCTTCAAGATCCTGGAATTTCCAGCTTGATTTGGCATGTCTGACAATTACCAACTCTGCCATCCCTGTCTCACCTCCGTTTTGTACAATTTACCCCCGCATATCAGGCCCTGAGACGGTTTCTGTCCGGAAACAGGGTTACGCGGGTACCCCGGGGCACATCAGTCCATGGGGCATGGTTCACATGCCCGCTGCCGTATGCCGAATTATCAGGTAATTAGTAAGGTATTGAGGGTGCTGAATGTATTCAAGGGAAATCTCGCATACAGCCCCTATACTCAACGGCACAGGGTATTGCCTGGATGCGGGATTTTCAGCCGGGCAGCAAATGTAGTTCGGTTCGACCGATTGTGATGGTGTCCGAAGGATGAAGTCTTACATAGGTGCCTTTTTCGATCACTTGGCCGTTCACCAGCACACCGTTGGTACTGTCTTCATCGGTGATGAAATACGCGTTCTTGATTTTTTGAATAAGGGCGTGATGCCTGGATGTAAGATTATCGGAAATGATGATATCGCAGTCGGAAGACCTTCCGATGGTGATTCGGTCCCGTATGAGAGTTTTTCTTTTACCATGATGCAGATAAACCGTTTCACTTCGCTTGATCTTGCCAAGCCGTTCCCCCAGACTGCTGCTTCCTGCAATGGTATCGCTGTTTCGCATAGTCCCTCCTCCCGGGTTAATTGTAGCCGTGAATACCCGGCCGGGCAAGTGAAAGGTCCCCAGAATCCCCTGTTCTCCGCTTACCGTCAGCTGCAGGGGCATTCTTGCCCCGGGGCTGAATTTCCCGTGAAAATCTGTATAAATTCCCATATTTCAGGAATAAATATTGACATATGCCCGGCATAACGGCATTATTAGGGTACTATGAACAGAATCACAGGCACAGCAGACATTCCCACCCTACTCCTACTAGGTTTGAACTCTTACTGCTGCAGTGCGTGTGTCTGTATCCAGAACCGGTAATATCCGCTTCTGGAAACGACAACGGAAATCACACCCGCTGCATACACGCAGCGGGTTTTTTATTGCCCGGACTCCGGGGATCGGAATTCCCGGAATCAGAAAACGATGGAGGATCGTATGTCAAAGTATAAAGCCTACCCCCAGGTGAATCTGCACGAAAGACAGTGGCCGAATAACCGGATAACCCGCCATCCCCTGTGGTGCACAGTTGATCTCAGGGACGGAAATCAGGCACTTGCCCAGCCCATGAATATTCAGGAGAAGGAAAGAATGTTCAACCTCCTGGTGGAAATGGGGTTCAAACAGATTGAAATAGGCTTTCCCAGCGCCAGTCAGATTGAATACGATTTTCTCAGAACTCTCATCGATAACAACATGGTACCTGATGATGTGGCCGTGCAGGTTCTCACCCAGAGCAGAAAACATCTTATCGAGAGAACGGTGCAAAGCCTGAAAGGCGTAAAGCGGGCGGTTCTTCACTTATATAATTCCACATCGGAACAGCAGCGGAGGATTACCTTCAGAAAAAACAAGGAAGAGATTAAACAGATCGCCCTGGAAGGGACTCAGAATGTCATCGATCTCCTGGATGAGCTGGAAAACACTGAACTGATTTTTCAATACAGCCCCGAGAGCTTTACCGGCACGGAACTTGAATATGCAGTGGAGGTGTGTGATGCGGTAATTGATCTCTGGGATCCTGCAAAGCGGGGAAAGATGATCATTAATCTTCCCGCCACCGTGGAGTTAAGTACACCCAATATTTTCGCAGACCAGATCGAATGGATGATCAGACATCTGAAACGCAGGGATGAAGTGATTATCTCCCTGCACACCCACAATGACAGAGGTACCGGGGTGGCTGCCACCGAGCTGGGACTGATGGCCGGCGCCGACCGTGTGGAAGGCACCCTCTTCGGGAACGGTGAACGAACCGGCAATGTGGATATAATCACCCTTGCATTGAACATGTACAGCCAGGGTGTTGATCCGGGGCTGGATCTTCACAATATCCCCCGAATCAGGCGGATCTATGAAGAGACTACCAGAATGCACGTGCACGAACGCCATCCCTACGGGGGAGATCTTGTTTTCACTGCATTCAGCGGAAGCCATCAGGATGCGATCAGCAAGGGCATGGCCCTGGTGGACAAGGATCCCCAGAGCCGCTGGGACGTACCCTATCTGCCCATTGACCCCCAGGATATCGGCCGGAGCTACGAAGCAATTATCAGGATCAACAGCCAGAGCGGAAAAGGTGGCGTTGCGTATGTTCTGGAGAACGAATACGGATTGAAGATCCCCCGGAGCCTGCAGCCGGAAATCGGCACCCACATCAATTCAATTTCCGATCAGCTTGTACGGGAATTATCAAGTTCGGAAATTAAGCATGCCTTCGACAGGGAGTATGTAAACCGCCGGGATAAACTGGCTCTGGCAGAATATGCTCTCTCCAGGGGACATCACAGCGGAGATGTGAATTTTCACGGCAGCGTGGAACTTGAAGGTACAGAGTATCCGGTTGAGGGCACGGGGAACGGCCCCATCAGCGCCTTCATGAACGGCCTGAATGCCCTGTTCGATCTGCAGATGAGCGTAGCCGAGTATGAGGAGCAGGCCATCGGAGCAGGCTCGGCCACCGAAGCGGCAGCCTATATCCGGGTGGAAGCCCGGGACGGACACAGTATCTGGGGAGTCGGCAGAGACACGGATACTTCAGCGGCCCAGTTCACCGCCATCCTCAGCGCCATGAATCGCTGGAAGTCCATGGAGTTCCGGGTGCACCCCCATGCGGTTCCGGCCGGGGCGACAGCCGCCGGAAGCAGCAGTTCCGGGGAGGCCGGGAGAGAGTAGATCCTATGGAAGAGCTTCATTGCAGAATATCGGGAATGGTACAGGGCGTTGGATTCCGATACTCCGCCCTCACCCGTGCCAGACGGCTGGGACTGACAGGCTGGGTGAGGAACCTTCCCGGGGGAGATGTGGAAACCCGGGCCTTCGGAGACGCCGGCGGGATACAGGCCTACCGTAGCTGGCTGGACGGCGGCCCGCCATCCGCCGTGGTCAGGGACGTGGAGGTGATAACCCTCAGACAGGTGGAACGCGGGACTGAAATTCCCCGGGACTTTATTATCGCAGGGTGAACGGGTATACTCACCCCAGATGAAGCAAACCGAAAGCCCCTTGAGCAGGGTGAAAATTCTCAGTCAGAGAACATACGGAAAAAGCGCATATATACTTACCCTGGATTATTCACCTGATTTTATCCCCGGACAAATGGTGGCCCTGAGCGATTCCGCCGATACGCCGCCCCGGCTGTACAGCATAGCAAGTCCTCCGGGAAATTCCGGACTGGAAATCCTTTATACGGTCACTCCGGAGGGTGAACTCACTCCCAGGCTTTCACAAATGGGACCGGGAGACACTCTGTTTGTGAGCCGACCCAGAGGGGAGTTTCTTCCGGGAACATCTCCCGACGGCGGAAAATCCGTTGCAAACCACGGCGGTATCCGCCGGGTGTGGATAGCCAACGGCACCGGAGTCGCCCCCTTTCTTTCGGCCTGGCGGGCCGGGTATCACTCCGGCGCAATGCTCATCCACGGGGCACGCTGGATAGAGGATTTTTACGGATCGGAATATGTCACATCCACTGCAGGCGGACTTGATGAGCCGGATAAATTTCCGTATATTGCCTGCCTGAGCAAGCCTGATAATCGGAACTCGGCGGAACCGGGGCTCATGCCGTTTATTTTTCCCGGCAGACTCACCTCCTGGATTGAAGAAACCGGCGCAGTACATCTGCCGAAGGACGCCGGCTATTATCTCTGCGGAAGCGAACAGATGATCATCCAAGTCCGACAATTGCTGTACCGCCTGGGTATTCCCTACTCTTCCGTGATTTCGGAGATCTATTTCTAATCCCGCCGCCCGTTGAAAGCCCGGCGGAGTAATCGGACCAGGCCGCTGCACCAGGCTGGGGAATCACATTCCCCCGGCCCCATAAGGACGGTTAATATGACAAATATATTCGGATATACCATGGAAGAGCTGGAAGCCCTCATGAAAGAACTGGGCGAACCTGCCTTCCGGGCCAAACAGCTGTTCAGCTGGATCTACGGTCACATGGTCTGGGATTTCAGCCTGATGACCAATCTTTCAAAATCGCTCCGGGAAAAATTGTCAGCTGAGTACAGCGCACAGCCGGTGCCCCACAGCCATGAAGATATCTCTTCCGACGGTACCAAAAAGTACCTGTATCCTGCACCGGGAAGTAAATTTGTGGAGGCAGCCTATATTCCGGAGGAAACCCGGGCAACTCTGTGTCTGTCCACCCAGGTGGGCTGCAAGATGGGCTGTCTGTTCTGCATGACCGCCCGCCAGGGATTTCAGGGTCAGCTCAGCGTGGGAGAAATTCTCAGTCAGGTGTACACCCTTCCGGAACGCTCCAGCCTCACCAATATCGTGTACATGGGGATGGGGGAGCCCATGGACAATATCGACGCTGTGATCAAGAGCATCCGGATTCTCACCCACCCCGAAGGTCTTCATATGAGCGCAAAGAGGATCACCGTTTCCACCATCGGTGTAATTCCTCCCATGGAACGCTTTCTCCGTGAGACCAGGGCTCAGCTGGCAATCTCCATTCATAACCCCTTCGACGGACAGCGGAGGCAGCTCATGCCGGTACAGAACGTGTATCCCATAGAAGACGTTATCGAAAGCCTGAGGCAGTTCGACTTTTCCCAGAGGAAGCTCAGTTTTGAATACATCATGTTTGACGGGGAAAATGATACACCGGAACATGCCCGGAGGCTGGTGAAACTGCTGAACGGTCTGCGCTGCAAGGTAAACCTTATCCATTTTCATCCCATACCCGACTCGCCGCTGAAGGGCAGCCCCCGGAAAAAAATGGAGGAGTTTCAGTCCTTTCTGAAATCCCGGGGCATCATGACCACCATCCGCCGAAGCAGGGGGGAGGACATTCAGGCTGCCTGCGGACTTCTCTCCACCCTGAAACATGTAAAGCCGGCCATTCAGGCCGAAAGCACGGACTTTTAACACAGTGGGCATTTCCCGGATTCGCATCGCCGGTCAGGGGATAGCCGGCACCATGCTTGCGTTTCATCTTATGAAACGGGGCTATACCGATCCGTCAACACTCACCGTATATGATCCCGGCCCGGAATACGGCTGCTCTTCCGTGTCCCAGGGGGCAATTAATCCTCTGGTATTCAAACGGATGACCCTGGCAACCGGCACGGAGCTCATACCCGCTGCCTGGGAATCCTACCGTGAGCTGGAAAAGCTGCTTCTCAATCGGGGTTATTCCGGGGGATATGTTCATGAAGAGCCCGCAATCCGGATATTCCGAACAGAACAGGAGCGGGACCGTTGGGAGCAGGCTTCCCGCCGGGAGGGTACGGCAGGCTGGACATCCCCTCCACGGCCCCTGCCGAACTCCTTTCAGGGCGTTGCCGCCCCCTGGGGCTGCGGTGTCATACCCTCAAGCGGCTGGATCGAAGCAGACCGGCTGATCAGGGATTTCCGCAGCCTTCTGATTGAAGATGGACTTCTGATTGAACGGTTTCTGGAAGCTCCCGGCATTTTGCCGGATTCCGGAGAAATAATCATCCACGCCCGGGGTATCCAGAGCCGGTTCATGGAGAGATCGGCTTCCCCTCCCCTGCCCGGAGATCAGCTTCCCTATTACCCGGTCAAGGGAGAAGTTCTCACCCTGAGTCTGCCCGAACTTGAGAGCAGCTCCATGATCAGCGCCGGACTGATTATTCAGCCCGATGAACGGCCCGGCATATACCATGCCGGTGCAAGTTATCTGAGAGATTTCAATGATCCGGAATACCGGGAGGAAGGCCGTGACTGGCTGCTGCAGGTTCTTTCACAGATCCTGCCCCTGAGCTCCCGGGAACTGGAATCCAGAATCATCCACGCCCGGGCCGGGGTTCGCCCTTCCAGCAGGGACCGCATGGCATACGCAGGTCCCCTGCCGTCTTTCCCCAGGCAGTATGTACTCAACGGATTGGGCACCCGGGGGGTTATGCTGGCTCCCGGCCTGGCCGGCCGACTGACCGATCATATCTTCGGGAACACCTCCCTTGATAACAGATTTCATCCCCGGCGGATTCAGGCATGAGTTCCTGTGGGGGCGTATCCCCCCCCTCCGGCGCTTCGGCAGCTGAATTGATTTTTTCCCTGACATGAACAAATATTATTTCTATATGAAAACCTGTAAAAACTATGCACAACCCAGCAATATTCTTCACAGACTCACCCTGGTTATAGCAGCAATAATCGCAATATCGGGGGCGGGCTGCAGCAAACCCGACTCGGTCATGGAAATTTATGTTCTGTTCCCGGAGACCGGATTTGCCTCATATCTGGCCCCGGTACGATCGGGAATGGAAATGGCCGCAGATGACCTTGAAGCCCGGGGACAACTGAAAAACCGGGAGCTGCGCCTCCTGTTTGCGGACAGTAAATCGGATCCGCACACCGCCAAAAAAAAACTTACGGAGTTTTTGAAAAACGGCGATCCCGATGTAATCATCCCCGTTCTCAGCTCAGTTTCCCTGGAGACAGGTCCTGTATCGCTTCAGGAAGAGATCCCCATGGTCGCCCTGGTTGCCACCAATCCCGAAGTGCCCAGACAAAACCGGTATACCTACAGCTATTACCAGTCCGCCACGGATGAGATACGGGCGCTGGAACCCATGGTGAATTATCCCGAAGTAAAGAGCCTGGCGGTAATTCATCAGGATGATGCCTACGGTCAGGCCATCTACCACCAGGCCGGAGAAACCTTTTCCGGGAAAGGGATCCGGGTGCTCTCAGCCCCCTACCCGGCTGCAACCCAGGACATTTCCAACCAGGTCCTATTGGCGGGCAACAGCGACGCAATCCTGATTGCAGGGTTTGAAGCCGGCTGTATTGCCGCACTGGAAGAGATCCGCAATCAGAATTTCCCGGGACTGATATTGGGCACGAGCACCATGTCCACAGAAATATTTCTGGAAATGGAAGAGGCACAGGGGATTATCGTCGCCAGTCCTTCGGTGTACAACCCGGGCTACAGCCTGGTGAAGGATCTCAAGCTTCGCTATGAGGAAGAATTCAATCAGGAATTTCATCATAATGCCGCAGCGGGCTATGATGTAATTACCATGCTGGGAAGTCTGGCAGAGGAACTTGATAAAGTCAGCCCGGAGAATATCCTGAGGCTGTTGGAACAGGAGTTCGTGTTCCCCGGTCTTTTCGGCGATGTATACAAATCCAGAGGACAGAGGAGTTTTAACCTGCCCCTCGTTCCGGTTCAGTTCCGGGAAGGAGAACGGATATTTCTTCAATAGCTTCCTTTTTTAATTCCATACGTGGAAAAATCCTGCTGCTTCTGTTTATTATCGGATTTTTATGGATTCTTACCGTGAGCCTGTTGAGTGTAACCGGAAGAAATCTGAGTGAAATATTTGCACGGAGAAATGCCGAACTGGCAGATCAGACCATGGGAGAAATCATCCGTATTATCAACGCACGCCGTTATGAGTTGGATCTCCTGGAGGTGAATCCGCTGGTGATCTCAGCACTGGAACAATCGAATAATGAATTCGAAGCCTCGGAGTCCATACAAGAGCTGCTGTCCAAAAATGAAGCGATCTATTCCCGCTGGGAGGGAGGCGGCTCCACAGACGGCAACCTCTCCACCTACCTGAATGATTTATTTGTGGGCAAGAGCATGACCCAAAGGGGGTACAGCAGTTTTCCGGAAGTGTTTATAACCAACCGTTACGGAGCCCTGCTGGCCTATTCCAACCCGCCGTATCAGTATGACTGGAGCGAAAGCTCCTGGTTTCAGCGTTCAGATACCAGTGGATATGTGATCGAGGAAGTCTATTACAATGTGGGTGTGGACGGCTACGGGCTGGGAATTACCCTTCCCATTCATGGGCAGGAGGGACAGCTCCTGGGGTACACCCACGGGTTTCTGGACATCAGCAACATCATTCAGGAAGCAAGAATCAACTCCGGCAGGTCAGGTCAGATATTCATCCGGCTGTTGACTTCGGACGGCAGAACTCTGTATTCCACCCGGCTGTTCACCTACCTGGAATATCTGGAGGATCCTGAACTTTTTCGAAAGCTGGAGGGCGGCCAGGAGTTCTGGATTAGTAAAGACACCAATACCATAACCGCCAGGGCAAGCAGCAGAGAAACTGATCCACGATCCGCGGTGGACTGGATCATTCTTATCCAGCAGAACCTCTCAAGCCTGCTTCAACCGGTACAGGGACTTCAGTCGCTTCTGGTGCTCATCATGGGGATCGCTGCTGTGGTTTCGGCGGCTGCTGTTATACTCATCGTCAGATCCATAAATCGCCCCCTGGCAGCTCTGAAGGAGGGTGCGGAGATCATCGCAGACGGTAATCTTGACCATGAATTTCATATCCGCAGTAACCGCGAGCTGGTGGAGCTGGCATCCGTATTGAACGGCATGACGATTGAACTGAAATCCAGCTACGAACGGATCAGGCAGAGGGAAGAACGGGCCCGTCTTCTGGCGGACCAGCTCAAAGAAGCCAAAAACGCCGCCGAAACAGCAAACAAGGCGAAAAGCAATTTTTTATCCACCATGAGCCATGAAATCCGGACCCCCATGAACGCAATCATCGGTGTGTCCGAACTGCTTCTGGAAACCGAACTCAGTGAGAAGCAGACTGAATACGTGAATATATTTCACAGTGCAGGAGAGGAACTGCTGGCCCTGATCAACGATATTCTTGATTTTTCCAAGATCGAAGCAGATGAAATCCAACTGGAGACCATTCAATTCAGTCTTCAGGAAGAGATTCAGAAAATGGTGAATATGTTCACATACCGGGCACAGGAGAAGGGAATCGATCTGGACTGCAGTCTGGACCTCTTTGAGTCCCCTCTGGTGGTCTGTTCCGATCCCCTGAGACTGAGGCAGGTTCTTTTGAACCTTCTGAGCAACGCCATCAAGTTCACTCAGGAGGGCTATGTGCTGTTGAGGGTACAGGGAGTAAAATCCGGTACAGACCACACGCGCATCACATTCTCTGTGGAGGACACCGGGATCGGGATATCTGAAGATAAGAAAGAGAAAATTTTCGAACTGTTCACCCAGGCGGACAGCACCACAACCCGGAAATTCGGCGGGTCAGGCCTGGGATTAAGCATATCCCGAAATTTGGTGGAGCGACTGGGGGGAGAACTCACTGTTGAGAGTCGTGAAGGGAAAGGCAGTGTATTTTCCTTCACCCTCAACCTTCCCCTGGGACGTGAAACGGATGAACGTAGGGAAAACGACGGAAAAACCGCCCCTGCCTCCGAATCTGACGATGGGCTCATTCTGGTGGTTGAAGATTCACCCATGAATCAGGTAGTGGTTCAAGCCTACCTTGATAACGCGGGCCTTGAGTATCATGTGGTGGAGAACGGTGAACAGGCCGTGGAATGGTTGAGCACACGGCGGCCGGCTCTTGTACTCATGGATATCCAGATGCCGGTGATGGACGGCTACCAGGCGACCAGGGAGATCAGGCGCAGGGAACATGAAGAGGGAAAGCCCCGGGACACGGTGATTGCCCTCACTGCCAACGCCTCGGGGGAGGATATTCAGCGCTGTTACGACGCAGGCTGCGACAATTATCTGGCAAAACCTTTCAAGAGAAAAACGTTCTACCGCATACTGGGCGAATATCTTTCATTTCAGCCCCCTTCAACAGATTAACAGCAGGGTACGCGCCGGGGGAGGGTCACCATACCCCGGCGCAGTGCGTTGATCAGCCGCCGTATTAGAATTCCGCAAGAATGCGGTTGAAGGTTTCGCTGGGCCGCATGGCCCGGGACGCCAGCTTTTGCTCCGGGTAAAAATAGCCTCCGATTTCAACCGGGGCACCCTGGGCGTCATCCAGTTCGCGGAGAATATCCTGTTCATGTTTCTCCAGCTTCCGGGCCAGCTCTGAGGCCCTGCGGGCAAGTTCGGGATCGTCGTTATTTTCCGCAAGAGCTTCCGCCCAGTACATGGCCAGATAGTAGTGACTCCCCCGATTGTCCAGTTCATGAACTTTCCGCCTGGGACTCTTGTTATTGTCCAGCAGCTTTTCCGTGGCCGCGTCCAGGGCATCACCCAGAACAATTGCCCGGGGGTTATCAAATGAACGTCCCAGATGCTTCAGGCTCATCCCCAGGGCCAGAAATTCCCCCAGAGAATCCCAGCGCAGATGCCCTTCTTTCACAAACTGCTGTACATGCTTGGGTGCCGACCCCCCGGCTCCGGTTTCAAAAAGTCCTCCGTCATTCATCAGGGGAACGATTGAAAGCATCTTGGCGCTGGTTCCAAGTTCGAGAATGGGGAACAGGTCGGTGAGATAGTCTCTGAGCACATTTCCTGTAACGGCTATACAGTCTTTTCCGGCCCGGGCAACATCCAGGGAATAGCGGGCGGCCTCAACCGGAGGCATAATATAGATCTCCAGTCCATCGGTGTCGTGGTGGGGGAGCAGGTTCTCAACCCTTTTGATCAGCTGACTGTCGTGGGCCCGCCGGCCGTCAAGCCAGAACACCACGGGTACTCCCGACTCCCGTCCCCTGTTCACAGCCAGTTTCACCCAGTCGCTGACTGCGGCTTCCTTCACCTGGCACATCCGGAAAATATCACCCTCTTCAACATCATACCGGAAGATTTCCGCTTCATCCGACTCACGGCGGACAACCACGTTCCCGGATTCGGGAATTTCAAAGGTTTTATCGTGGGAACCGTATTCCTCGGCCTTTTGTGCCATCAGCCCCACATTGGATACGCTCCCCATGGTTCGGGGATCGAACGCACCATGCTTTTTACAGTGTTCAATCGTTTCTGCGTACACTCCCGCATAGCTTCTGTCGGGGATCACCGCCTTCATATCTTTCTGGCTGCCGTCTGGAGCCCACATCTTCCCCCCGGCCCGGATGGCCGCCGGCATTGAAGCGTCGATAATCACATCGCTGGGTACATGAAGATTGGTGATTCCGTTATCCGAATCCACCATGGCCAGTTCCGGACCCTGGTCAAGGGCATTTTCGATGGAGTCGAGAATTTCCTGCCGTTTGGATTCGGGCAGCTGATCCAGCCTGGCGAGAAGATCCCCCAGTCCGTTATTGGGGTTCACTCCCGCTTTGTGTAAATCCTCCCCGTACCGGGAAAAAACATCCTCAAAGAAGACGGAAACCCCATGACCGAAAATAATCGGGTCCGATACCTTCATCATGGTTGCCTTCAGATGGATGGAAAACAGCACTCCCGCCTCTTTTGCGTCCCGTATCTCTTTTTTCAGAAAATCTCTCAGAGCCTTCCGGCTCATCCGGGCCGCGTCGAGAATCTCCCCCTTCTCCATGGGAAACCAGGGTTTCAGGGTTTTTCGGCTGCCGTCGTTGCCATGAAACTCAATCTGCACCGAATCAGCCTGCTGAAACCGTACAGATTCCTCGCTTCCGTAGAAATCCCCTTCGCTCATGCTTGCAACTACGGACCTGGATTCCGGAGTCCATTCTCCCATGCTGTGGGGATGCTTTTTTGCATAATTTTTCACCGCCCGGGGTGCTCTTCGGTCGGAATTTCCTTCCCGAAGCACGGGATTCACGGCGGATCCTTTCACCCTGTCGTAGCGCTTACGGATTTCCCGTTCCGTATCGGATTGGGGCTCATCGGGATAGTCCGGTACGGCAAACCCGGCTGCCTGAAGTTCTGAAACCGCCCGTTTAATCTGGGGGATGGAAGCGCTGATATTTGGAAGTTTGATAATATTCGCCTCGGGCCGCTGCACCAGTTCTCCCAGCTCGGCCAGAGCATCATGCACCTTCTGCTCGGTAGAAAGGTAATCCGGAAACTGGGAAAGAATCCGGGCTGCAAGGGAAATATCCCGGGTTTCAATATCAACTCCCGCAGTCCCGGCAAACTGCTGAATGACGGGAAGAAGGGAATATGTTGCCAGAGCCGGAGCTTCATCGGTACGTGTATAGATAATCTTGGACATGAATGTGCACCCTTGTGAATAGTGGATTGGTTTTGCCGGTTGGAAGGAGGCTGATACCTCTGCGCACCGGAAAACGTGAGCTCAGGAGGAACGGGGTGTTTCCGGAAAAAAGCCTGAGACAGGATTTTTGGAATCTCCCGACCCGCCGTTGCATCAATATTCATATAATAACATAAACCCCGTTCAGGGACAAACTGCCCCCTCATCGCTAAGTGCTCCTCGTGCTCCTCATCGGGGAGCGCTTCACATCGGTAAGTGCTCCTCCCAGGCGGCACCATGGAGGCAGCAATACCCGCATCCGCCGGCGGAAATGCCCCTTCCCACCGACGTCTAAAAATCGAACAGCTGATAATTCAGGGCATCGCTTAAGCCGATCTTCCGGGAGGATTCAACATGGTCGGGGAATATCTCGGTCTTCTGAACCCCTTCCCCGGAGGTGTCAATGACGAAAAATGCATTTTCGGGGTAGCGCTTTTTCACCTGGATCAGGGTGTTGGTGATCTCCCGGATATTCGCCGGATCATCATCGCTGACGCCGAAGCGGTGGTAGGGATTTCGCCCGTACTTCCGGAAGGCGTCTTCAACGGCACGGAACAGGGCCAGGCTCTTCAATTCAGATACCGGTTTACGGTATTCCGGATCCTGGAAGATCCGCCGGCGCAAACGCGGATTGGTTACCGGATAGAGAGACAGAATATTGGGCCGGCGGTAGAGATGCTCCTGACGGGTGAGTTCATTCAGGGCGTTACGCAGCGTCCGTGGGCTGTGACCCCGGGCGGTAATGATGCTCACCGGCCTCCGGTTAAGCACCGCATAGAAAAAATGATTCCAGCTGGGGCCGTGCCAATCCCACACCGGTTTCAAAAGAGCGGTTCGCAAGTCCTCCGTAAGGGTCTGGGGCGTGCGGCGTATGAGACGGCGGAAGTTCAGCGGCATATCCCGGAAATTTCTGAAGGATCCTGTGCGGTCATCGTTGTTGATATAGTAATCCCGAAAGGGTCCTTTTTTACCGATACCTGCTCCGTGCCGTGAAAGGTCTTCCGAACTGATTTCCAGTTCGCTGTGGTCATCCCGGTGGAACAAGATAAGCCTGGTATCCAGATGGAGAATATTGTCATCAAAATCGAAGAAGTAGAAACTCCGCCCCCCCTTGCCGGCATTCCGGTCCTCTTTGTAGGGCAGCCAGTCTCCCAGATGCAGCTGCTGTTCAGGCATGTGCGTGCTCTCCTTCCTTATCATCAGCTTCATCGGCCTTCACCCCCGCATAGAGGAACAGAAGGCCGGCCATCTGAATAATATGAAACACCCCGTTGTGATCAAATAGCCAGATAATCCGTATTTCCACACTTCCGGCAGCCTGTACCGCAGCTGCCAGGATGCTCAGGAAAATTCCTGCGGTCATGAGGAAAGGGGCTCTTCCGGGAGAACGAACGCTGAGAAATATGTATGCGCCAAGTGCAAAAATCATGGCAAGCGCTTCGTAGAGAATAAAAATCAGGAAACTCCCGGGAAACACAAGGGTAAGCAGGTAGAAGAGAGCTCCGGCGGCAAGAAATCCGGGCATTACCCCCCGGGGGACGGCCTTCTTCCGCAGATCAATGAGAACCGCTGCAGCGAACATGGAGATTGTGAGACCCAGACTGAGATACAGGGGCTGCCACAAAACATTCCGGAGCCCATCGCTCATCTCGAAGCCATGGGCGAAAAACCCCAGGAAGCCCGCAAGGCTGAGCAGACCGAATGCAGCCGCCCAGAAGCGGGGCTTCTGGGGAATCCTGTAGCGGTTCACCCGGCGCATCAGACTGACCGCCGCCCAGGCCCCCGCAGCACCCAGCAGGAAATCGGTAACTGCAGTGGTAAGTTCTGTTTCAATGGATATGAATTCCATGTGCCCTCCCGGCAAATCAGCCCTCCGCCCTGCTAGGGGGAGTTTCTGCTCACTCTCCTGTGTATTGTAACGGAATTCTCCGAAGTATGGAATTTTCGGCGGATTTACCCCGAAAATTACAGCATGGACTGGGGATCCACGTCCACTTCTGTGTAGAGGGAATAGTCTTTTTTCATGGAGGAAAGAAGCCGGGGAAGCATCTGCTGCAGAGGACCCAGGCGGGAGCTGAGAATCAGCATATGCACCCGGTAATTATTATTCAGCCTGGGGATGGGGCTCTCGGAGGGCCCCAGGATTTCCCAGCTGTCAAGGTTCAGCCCTTCCATTGTTTCCTGAACACCCGAATGAATGCGCCGGGCATACTCCCACACCCGTCCCGGCTCCCGTCCCCGCACCAGAATGCGGATGATCCGGCTGAACGGCGGAAACCCCAGTTCCCGGCGGCTGTCAAGCTCCCTGCGGTAAAACCCTTCCAGATCCATGCCCGCCGCCTGGCGGATAATGTGGTGTGCAGGGTTCAGGGTCTGGAGAATCACCCTGCCGTCGGGAGAATAGCGCCCGGCCCTGCCTGCAACCTGGGTAATCAGTGAAAATGTTTTTTCGTAGCTTCTGAAATCCGGCAGATGGAGGGATGAATCGGCAAGAATGATCCCCACCAGGGAGACACCCGGAAAATTCAGTCCCTTGGCGACCATCTGGGTTCCCAGGAGAATATCGATCTTCCCCTGGCGGAAATCCGCAATTCCCTTTTCCAGCACCCCTTTTTTTCTGGTGCTGTCGGTATCCAGACGGAGAACCCGGGCGGAAGGCACCAGTTCTTCCACATCCTGAGCCACCTTCTCGGTGCCGAATCCGCTGTAGCCCAGCTCCAGACTTCCGCATTCCGGACAGACCTGGGGAACCGGACGCTGATATCCGCAGTGGTGACACACCAGTTTCTGTTTCGATTTGTGAAAGGTAAGGCTCACCGAACATCTGGTACAGCTGAAGTCGGCACCGCAGCTCCTGCAGTGGTAGAAGTAGCCGAACCCCCGTCGGTTGAGAAAGAGTATTACCTGCTTTCCCTCTTTCAGGGTCGCCCGTATCCCCTCTCTCAGCTCGCTTCCCAGGCTGGAATCACTCCCTTTTACGTTCACCACCCGGATTTCCGGAACCGCCCCGCCTGAAAGCCTGCGGGTCAGATCCAGACGCCTGAGCGTACCCTTGTTCATATGATGCCAGGCCTCCACACTTGGAGTGGCACTGCCCATCACCACCCGTGCACCATGCACGCCTCCCCGATACAGAGCCAGCTGCCGGGCATGGTAGCGGGGCGTGGTGCCGGATTTGTAGCTGCTCTCATGTTCCTCGTCCAGAATGATCAGCCCGATATCCGGAAGGGGTGCAAAAATGGCGCTCCGGGCACCGATCACCAGCCGTGCTTCCCCGCTGAGAATCCGGCGCCACTGGGCAATCCGCTGGCTCTGGGTGAGGCTTGAGTGGAGCACCGCCGACTGTTCGCCGAAACGGCTGCGGATCACCTGAACCACCTGGTGGGTCAGTGAGATCTCCGGCACCAGATAGATAATGCCCCGCCCTTCCTTCAGGGTCGCCTCAGCCGCCTGAAGGAACACCTCGGTCTTTCCCGAACCGGTAATTCCATAGAGATAGTACTGGCCCCGGGGGGCGGAAAGAATCTGCTGAACCGCATGCTCCTGCTCATCGCTCAGACTGATAGGTTCCTGTCTCAGACCTTCATCCTCACCGGGGAGAGCCGGGGCAAGTTCCTTGTCCCGTTTGCCTCCGGGAATCATGGCGGAGAGGGCCTCTCCCAGAGAGCAGATATAGCTTTTGGCCATCCACCGCGCCATGCCTATCAGCTCCGAGTCAAACACCGGCTGGGGATCCACAATACGCTCTATCTGTTTCAAAGTGATATCGGATTTCAGGGATGGAGGGGGCTCGGGAGAACATTCAATCACATATCCGGTGAGCTTCTGCCGTCCCAGAGTTGCGATAACCCTCCGCCCCTCCGCTTCCTCTGCACTGCCGTCGAAGAGATAGGTGTATGCACTGTCCAGGGGTCTGTTGAACACGATCTGGCAGTACATCATGGCTGGTCGCTGAAATTTCCGCTGTCCAGTGCATGTTTCAGTTTTTTCATATCTTCCCACACAGGACGGCGGAGATCGGGATTTCTGAGAACTGCCGAGGGATGAAAGGTGGCCATCAGGGGAATATCCATGAAACGAAACCATTTCCCCCGTTCTTTGGTGATTTTCACATCCCGATCCAGAAGAATGGATGCACTGATCCTTCCAACGCAGAGGATTGCCCGGGGTTTCAGCATTCTGATCTGGGAATAAAGATATGGCAGACAGGCGGATGTCTCTTCGGGCCGGGGATCGCGGTTTGCCGGAGGCCGGCATTTCACCGTATTGGTAATAAACACCCCGTCCTCCCTGCTCAGGTCTATTGCCGACAGCCATTTATCCAGATATTTCCCCGCCTTTCCCACGAACGGAAGCCCCCGGGCATCCTCCTCTGCGCCGGGGCCTTCCCCGATCACCATGAGACGGGTACCGTGGGTATCCCCTTCGCCGGGAACCGCATGGGTCCGCTCCCGGTGGAGTGAACAGGCCCGGCACTCCAGAATTTGCTGATGGAGGGCGTCCAGGGTGGGTGCCGGGCCCTCTATGACGCCCGGGCCCGGGTTATTCTCTGCCGGTCCGGTTCGCTCCGGTGAAGGCGCCGGGGGAAGGGGGCTGCGGTTTTCCGGGTTCGCCTCCCCGGTCTCCAGAAGCAGTTCAAGATCGGAAGCAATATTCCAGAGAGCGCTGCGGATGCTTATTGCCCTGTGTCCTTCATTGCCGGGTTCGTAGCCCGGGTCATGGCCGGGTTTCTGGCCCGGTTCAGGTCCCGGGGTGCCCGGATTCTGTTCTTCGTTCTGCATCAGTAATCCACCCTGTCAAAAAACAGACCTCTGGCCTGAGCCGTCATGCCTGCATAACCCCGGTCCCTGGACTCAAGTGCATGCCGGACATGATTTGCATCAAAACCCTTCTCATCATATTCCAAAAGGCTTCCCACAATGCTTCGCACCATCTTCCAGAGAAATGCGTTTCCGCTGATACGAAACACAAGAAAATCACCCTGGGGATGAAAGGAGGCGGCATACACCCTGCGCATCCGGTTGGGAACCTGTTCATTGGGGGTTGAAAAGGTGGTGAAATCATGTTCTCCCACCAGCACCGATGCCATCCGATTCAAGTTGATCAGATCCGGCTGATGAACGGTTCGCAGACTGTACAGACGGTATTGGGGAACCCTCACTCTTGAAGGAAAAATATAATATTTGTAGTGGCGCATAACCGCCGAGTATCTTGCATGAAAGGATTCATCCACTTCTTCACTGCGGATAACCGAAATGTCCTTGGGAAAGAAGGAGCTCACGGCTCTGGTGTACTGGTCCGCCGGTATTTCAAGGTTCGACGGAAAATTAATCACCTGTCCGTTTGCATGCACCCCCGAATCGGTTCTTCCCGCACAATGGACTTTGATTTCCGACTTATGCATCCTGCTGAGGCCTTTCTGGATTTCGCCCTGAACGGTACGTCCGCTTTTTTGAATTTGCCAGCCCTGAAAATCGGTGCCGTCGTATGCTATTGTGAGTTTGATATTTCTCATTGATTATCGCTGTCTTTCTCCGGATCAAGATTTTCCAGCCCCAGGGCTTCGCCGATTTCCGAGTAGAGATCTCTGGCATTGTCCAGAATGGCCTGGGGTTTGTTCTTGCTGGCCCTTCCCATGCCGAAAATTCTGGCGATGGTGCGCTTGGCCCGCTTCAGATTTTCCTCCCGTTTCACCGGATCTTTCCGGGGACCGTAATGAAATTCAAGATATCCGTAGATATAGAGGACCCCGTCGAACATGTAGTTTTTATCCAGATCCGG
This sequence comes from Salinispira pacifica, assembly GCF_000507245.1. Classification (GTDB taxonomy): domain Bacteria; phylum Spirochaetota; class Spirochaetia; order DSM-27196; family Salinispiraceae; genus Salinispira; species Salinispira pacifica. Next base: position 2,585,282 of record NC_023035.1, read on the forward strand.
TCCCGGGTTGGGGCAGCCGCCGATCCCCTGTTTTCCTGAGGATTCATATTCTATGGCAGTGAGATAAAAGAACCGGGCCTTACGGTAGAGCATTTTTGCAAGATAGTCAAAGTGATCTTCGGGATACTTCTTGTGCATGTCCAGGGCAAGCCATGCTCCCCGGAGGGAACTCACGCCCTGTTTCATTACCGGAGACACTTCAGAGGGAAAATAATCGTAACAGAGAACCGCCAGCATGTAGCTTGCCAGACCTTCGCTCAGTCCCCGGCTGCCCCGGAAGTCCACCCCTTCCATCACCTCGGAAACCCACTGAATTCTCTGTGACGTTTCATCCGCCGCCCGTTCAAGCTGACTTTCGGATATTTTGAGAAAATCTTCCTTCCATGCGGCAAAATAGCAGGACGGGCATACCGTCACCGGATATGCCAGGGGGATAACCTCACCGAATTTTTTGCTGGGTTCGTACAGCCGGCGAAGTTCCTGGGTAAGATTCCCGGCAATCAGCCGTCCCCGGCCGGTCAATAGTTCTTCCCGGTAGAACTCCGTCTGACACACCGGACAGCTGATAGGTTTTTTCTGAAAATATGTGAGCGAAGGGGTCTTCTCTGCCATGACCGTTATTCTATCACAACCATGGCGACTGCGTAATCCCGTTCATGGCTGAGACTCACATGGACGCTGCTGATTCCCATGCTGTCCAGCTGATCTTGCGCCCGGGGTGCCGGGCAGAATGCCGGCTTTCCCTGATCGTCCCGGCAGATTTCCAGATCCTTCAGCCGCAGATCCCGCAAACCGGTTCCCAGAGCCTTTCCCAGGGCTTCCCGGGCGGCGAAACGGGCTGCCAGGGAGGCAGCGGCTCCCTCTCCCTGGGAGAGGACCCAGGAAATTTCCCGGGATGTGAAGAACCTTGCCATCATCTCCGGTCTCTCCAGCCAGCTTATCATCCGCTCAACCCGGACAATATCAACTCCTATGCCACGAATCACGGCCCACTCCCCGCATCCTGTGCTGAAGAACCGGCTTCATCCGCCCCTTCCACCTGAAGCACCAGCTCCAGAGGATCGAAGCGGAAGATCACAAAACCCCGTGGAACCACCGGCCGTACCGGGAGGGTGTACTCTCCCGGCTGGCTGATATCTCCGGCATCCACAACCAGACTGATTGCCTCGGGACTTGTGCGGTCTATAAGACTCTGACCTGCCTGGGCACGGATGCTTCCGGTCACCTCTTCAATCTCCACGGAAAAGCGGGAATCCAGTCCGATTACCGACACCGGCACATTTTCAAAGGTGTTCACCAGAATTGATTCACTGATATCCACCCGGAAATCAACAATGCTGGTGCTGTCGAAATGAACAAGAGGATGGGGTTTAATCAGGGGAATCCGGGCGGAGAAGCTGCTGTCCTGTCCGCTCAGCTCTATGGACTCGGTCTCCACCTCAACAATCTGTTCCAGGACCTGCTCCGGACCGTACACCCCCACGCTGGAGGGAAAGACGCTGTGACTGGCAAGTTCGTACCCCGATGCTGGGGAACCGCTGAAACGGGGGATCACGTCAACAACCTTCCGGGACTTGCTCTGGAGTTCTATGCTCAACAGCCCCGGTTCTATGCGAACCTCCAGGGGTTCCACGCTTTCGGCCATACCCAGACGGCGGTGCTCCAGGGCAACCCGGTACACGCCGGGGCTGGCATACTGGGTAAAGTCCGCGGTGACCTGAATCTCATCCTCGGAAATGCTGAAAATACTGTCGCCGTCACCCCGAAGATACACACGTGCAAAGCTGGGATACTCCTGGGCGGCCACAAGATCGTCGGGAAGCTGCACCCTGATGGGAACGGAGATATAGCGTTCCTCCATGCTGTTCAGCCCCACCAGCAAATACATGATGATGGCTGCTCCCACGGAGATGGCCTTGGCGGGCCAGTTATTGGAAAGAGATCGGAGAAATCTGTTGGCCCGGGTGACAAATGTCATTGCTCAAAATCCTCGTCATCAAGGTTCAGAAGCTCATGAAGTCTGCTTCTCACTTCCTCGGGTTCCAAATCATAATACAGGGTGGCATCATAGGCCAGGCTGATGGCTCCGGTCTCCTCTGAAACCACCAGAATAACCGCATCCGACTCCTCCGCAAGTCCAAGGGCGGCCCGGTGACGGGTCCCGAAGCTGCGGCGGATATCCTGCTGTTCCGACAGGGGAAGAAATGCGCCGGCGGCAATCAGTTTGCCGTCTTCGATAATTACGGCTCCGTCGTGAAGCGGGGTATCAGACCCGAAGATGGTGATCAACAGGGCGGAACTGAGTTCCGCATTCAGGGTGCTTCCGGTTTCCACGATGTTTTTCTGCCCCACGCTCCGTACAAACACCACCAAAGCACCCCGTCTTTGCTGGGCAAGCATCTGGGATGCCTTCAGCACTCCGTCAATCTGGAGGGGCTTGGCAGTTTCCTTGAAGCGGAAAATTTTTCCCTGCCCCAGCTGCGTGAAAATCTTGCGCAATTCCGGCTGAAAAATAATGGCAATACCGATCACCAGGCTGGGAGCCAGGAAATTCAACAGCCACAGAACCGTCTCCAGCCGGAGAATGTATGCAAACGCATAGAGCAGGATGATGAGCAGAGTTCCCCTCACCAGCTGAACTGCGCGGGTCTGGAGAAAAATTGTGTATGCCCGGTAAAATATGAGCGCCAGTATCAGTATATCCAGAATCGGAATGATCACTGATCCCAACAGCCAGCTGTCAAAGAGCCAACCCATCATCCATCCTTGTTTTTGAATATATCACGCCGGGAAGAAGCTCAGTCTTCAACCCCGTCAATGGCGGAGAGCACCCGGAGTATTTCCCGGGTTTCCTGTACGTCATGAACCCGGAATATGCGCGCACCCTTCTTATAACTATCGGCAACAACGCCGAGGCTCCCAATCATTCGTTGTTCAACCGGAAGGATTTCCAGTTGATCTTCGGGGTTCCGAATGGGAGGAGCAAGAATTTGCCCGATAAAGCGTTTCCTGCTATGCCCCATGAGCACCGGGTATCCCAATTGGGTAATGCTGTCCAGATGCTTGAGAAGCTGCAGATTATGGTTGTGACTTTTCCCGAAACCGATCCCGGGATCCAGAATAATTCTCTCACACGGGATATCCACGGATTGGGCATAGTCGATCCGGCTTCGGAGGAAGCCGATCACATCCTCGGTAACATCATGATACCGGGGAGAATCCTGCATATTCCCGGGACTTCCCTGCATGTGCATGAGAATTACCGGCAGATTATGCTCTGCAATAAAGGGGCCCAGCTGATCATCATCCCTCAAGGCGGAAATATCGTTGATGCAGCTGGCTCCGGCAGCCACCGCTTCCCGGGCCACCGGAAGTTTTCTGGTATCCACAGAAATCGGAATGTCCGACTCCCTGCGGATGCGCTGAATTACCGGAATTACCCGTTCCAGTTCTTCATCCACACTCACATATTCTGCTCCAGGTCTGGAGGATTCCCCCCCCACATCGAGAATGTCTGCACCCTGTGAAATATACTCCAGGGCCCGTCTGAACCCCTCCAATCCCTGCTTTCGGCTGCCGGGAAAAAAGGAGTCCGGGGTGGTATTGATGATTCCCATTACCAGGGGTGGCATCTCTTTATCCAGAATGCGTTCAAGAAGACCTTCCGCCGAAGGATGAATAGGCAGGCTCATACTGAAAATATAACAGATTGTGAAGGGTTGAGAAAGGAGAGGGCAAAAAAAACCCCGGTATCGGCACTGCAGAGCGTACTCTCCATGCGATGATCCGGGGTGACTGAAAACGGCAGAGACCGCCGGCCGGGGCGGTCGTTCAGGAATTACTTCTTCTTATGCCGGTTTTTTCTCAGCTTCTTTTTCCGCTTGTGGGTTGCAATCTTTTTTCGTTTTTTCTTTTTTCCGCAAGGCATACTCGACGCTGCTCCTATATCATTTTTTCTTCTATTTTCAACCGGATTAGCCCGGGTATTTCCCCAAGACTATACAGTGGCCATAATGAGGCGTCATTATGCCCGAGGGATTCTGCTCTGTCAAGGGACTGCGCCCGCAGCAGAGATCATGCTTCAAACAGGATATTTACAGCTCCTGAACGTTGAATTTGCCGGTAATCTCATGGATGATCTCGGCAGCATTATCCGGATGAATCCATTTCACATCTGGAAGGGCGCGGAAAAACGTCAGCTGGCGCTTGGCATACCGCCTGCTGGCTGTCTGTATTTCTTCCAGAACCCGGCTTCGATGTTCTTCCCCGAGCCGCCCCCTGGACAACAGTTCATCCCGGTATTCATCCCGGAAAAATTCCCGGTAACCTATGGCCTTCATTCCCGGATCATGTTTGGTATAACCGCTTCTCATCAGCCGGCACAGCTCGGATTCCAGGCCGCTTTTGAACATGTTTTCCACACGCAGGTTGATCCGCTCATACAGCTCATCCCTGGGCCTATCCAGTCCATACACCAGAAGATCCATATCGTTTCGGGGACTATCCGGAACATGATAATCGCTCAGGGGACGGCCGCTGCTGCGGTACACTTCCAGGGCGCGGATGATCCGGTAGCTGTCATTTGGATGAATTCTGTCTGCCGATTCCGGATCAATCTCTGAAAGTTCCCGGTGAAGCTGTTCAGCTGAGCGGGATTTCAGCTCTTTCTCAAGCTCCCGGCGAACTGCGGGATCTCCCGGCGGGCTCTGGGGAAGTCCGAACCAGAGATGCTTGAAATAAAACGCCGTACCTCCGCTGATAACCGGTACTGCGCCTCGGGCACTGATCCGGAGGATTTTTTCTTCTGCAAGGGAAATAAAGTCTGCAAGGTTAAAGCCTTCATCGGGATTCCGTATGTCCAGAAGATGGTGGGGAACCGCCTTCTGCTCACCCTCGTCGGCTTTCGCCGTACCGATATCCATGCCCCGATAGACCTGCATGGAATCGGCACTGATCACTTCTATGCCGGGAATTCTGCTTCCCAGCATTTCCAGGGCGGCGGTTTTTCCCACCCCGGTGGGACCGAACAGAAAAACTGCACGGTACTGCTTCTGATTATTGCTCTTCCAGTTCGTACTGCACCTTCCGGGTGAGAATCTGTTTGATGGCAGTTGAAACAATCTTTGACTGTTCCTCTTCGGTTTCCGTGTCACCTGTCACTGTGAGCTGGTATGCCCGGCGAATTGCTGCACAGGTGAGCTCGTACATATTTCCCTTTTCACTTTCCAGATAATCCAGGGGTATGATCATTGGGAGATCTCCTTATTTACATCTATTGCGATAATATATCAGACTTGCTGCCGGGGTATCAAGCAGGTGAATCCTGGGCTTCATCCAGCTGGAAGTGGAGAAGATCGTAGTCTTCCCGGTCCTGAAACCCCATTCCCTTGTATATTTTTTCGGCAACAGGATTTTCATAGAATAACACCGGCATGAGGGAGTCCTGTTTCAGGGATTCTATGAGAAGATCCATGAGACGGCGGCTGTACCCCCGGTTCCGGCAGCCTTCCACGGTAAAGACTCCCACAATCATCGCAGTGCTGGGGTTCTCCGCGGTACTGCTGGCGGCGGCAAGCACCCGGCCCTGCGAATTCACCAACGCCAGACTCCGGGCCCCGCCGTGGAGGTGGGAATTTCGGAACGTCTCCCTGGCTCCGGGTGAGGTCACAAATTCCTCAATATGCTCTTTCTCATCCATAATTCTGTCCAGCAGCTCCCATTCGGGGCCTTCTGCTTTTTCCAGATATACGCCTTCCGGGAGAGGAGCCGGTTCGCCCTCCGGCTGAAGAGGCGGCCTGGGAAGATCCGACTCATACACCGCCAGCTGCATTCTCCGCTTCCGGATCCCGATGCCCTCATCGGCGGAGCGCAGATAATCCGCTGCATCATCCATACAGGAGGCAAGACCGTTGATCCGGTTCACACGCCCTGAACGGATCCAGCTCAACAACCGGGGCAACAACGGAAGAGCCGGTGAATCTGCCGCGGAGCCGGTGGAGGTGGAAGGAAAATACAGCAGGGCATTGGTGAAATGGGCCATGAGAACCGCAGTAATGCCGGGAACAGCACCCCCGTCCTTCCCGTCAACCGCCAGCAGGAGTTCCTGCTTTTTTCCGGTTTCGAAACCCATATTCCGGAGATTACCCAGCATGAAGCAGTTTGCAGGACCGTTCCGGGACAGAAAGCTGATGATGGTCTCGGGAGTTCCGCCTTTACGGAAATACTCCTCGGTTGAGAGAACCTTCGCCGCCATATTAATCCTTCAAACGCCGAAGAAGTTCCTGCAGAACCTCATCGGCACGGTCGCTTTCAACCTGACAGGTTCCAGCGGCGGCATGGCCTCCTCCGCCGTATTCAAGCATCAACTCGCCGATATTTACCTGGGAAATCTTGTTGAAAATGCTCCTGCCCACGGTGAACACAATGTTTTCCCGGTTATATCCCCAGATCTGCTGAATGGATACCGAAGTTTCAGGATAAAGGGCGTACTTCACAAACCTGTTTCCCGCATAAATGGGCTCGGCATCCAGGAGGGAAACGATGAGAATGTCCCCGTCAACTCTGCTGTTTTCCCTGATTTGCCGGCGGAATGCATCCTGATGTTCGAAATAGAGGTCAACCCTCTCCTTCACATCCGGGAGTTCCAGAATTTCCGTGATGCTGTGATCCCGGCAATACTCGATCAGATCCATCATCAGCTGATAGTTGGATATTCTGAAATTTCTGAACCGTCCGAGACCGGTGCGGGCATCCATTATAAAATTGAGAAGCACCCATTCCCGGGGATTCAGCACTTCCTCAATATTGAAACTGGCCGAATCTCCCTTGTCCACTGCATCCATCATATCCGGAGAAACATTGGGGAAGGATTCCTCACCGCCGTAAAAATTATAGATAACCCGGGCGGCAGATGGCGCATCCGGGTCGATGATGTGATTGTCCGCCTTGCCCTTGTTCCTGATGGTTTCCGAGAAGTGATGGTCGAAGGCCCGATATACTCCGTTTACATATGGAAGATTCGCCGTGAGATCATTGCCATGGATTTCAATGAGTCCATCCTGCATATCTTTTGGATGAACAAATTGGATTTCCTCGATATTTTCCTGCTCTTTTAACAGAACCGCACATACCAGACCGTCAAAATCACTTCTGGTAATGAGGCGATACGAATCGGGGTTCACATCGGGCATGGACACCTCCAGCAGAAATCGTAAAGCATTCATCAAGGCTTTGCAAGTTGCATAGCCGGGGGGGAACCGGATACAATGCTGGCCATGAAAACGGATAGAGCAAAAAACGAGCCTTCATATATTCTCGCGGGAGATATCGGAGGAACTAACACCAGTCTTGCCCTGATGAAAAACAACGGGGGAAGCTTTGAGATGAAATCCCGTCAGGTGTATTCCACCCCCAAACTGGATAACCTCAGCCAGGCAATACAGCTTGCCGTAGAGGCATTTCAGGCTGATGTTCCGGGGTTTAAAATTGATGCTGCATGTCTGAGCATCGCCGGACCTGTGGTGGATAACCGATGTGTTCCCACCAATATCAGCTGGAGCCTGGACGGGGATGAAATCAGCAGGGAATTCGGGTTTCCGACCCTGGTGATCAACGATTTTACCGCGGTATGCTACGGTATTCCCCTTCTGGATGTGAATAACCCCCAGGAGATCACCCCCCTTCCCCACCCAGACGGCAGCATGCCTGAACAGAGCGAATACCTCCCGGGAATCGGCGTCCAGGCAGTGGCAGGGGCCGGAACCGGGCTGGGCGTAGGCTATCTGGTGGAAGAGCAGGAGCGAATACTTGCCCTTCCGGCGGAGGGCGGGCATATGGACTTCGCTCCGTTCAATGAGGTCACCCGGGAGCTTCAACTGTTCATGTTTGAACGCAACGGTGCGTATCCCGAACCGGAAATGTTTGTCAGCGGCATCGGGATTGCCAACATTTTTCATTTCATGAGGAAAAAAAAGGGCGCGGACAGTAAGATAATCCGGGACATAGACGTCTTACCCGACAGCGAAAAGCCTCCGGCAATCAGCGCTAATATTGACAATGATCCGGTGTGCCGGGAAATTCTTGAGCTCTTCGTAAGCATGTATGCCCGGGTGGCCCACAATCTCTCCCTTGCGTTTATTCCCAAGAAGGGTCTGTTTCTGGCCGGGGGAATTGCCGCCAAAAATAAGCAGCTGTTTCTTGAGAATAACCGGTTTATGAACCTCTTTCTGCACAATTTTCAGCCAAGCATCCGGCCGGTGCTGGCTTCAATTCCCGTCTATATTGTTGAGGATTATAAAATCAGTCTCTACGGGGCGGCGAACGCATATATTCAACTGAGTAAATTTCTCTCCCATTGACACTATCCGGCTCCGCCTCAGCCGGCGGATGCCGGAATCATACAGGAGGACCAGATGAAGGATTATCCGAAGGAGCAGCAACAAAAGGAATCCGGCCCGCATACCGAAGTGGATCGTACAGAATTGAATCGTACAGAAGTGAATGCAATTCTTTCCCGGGAAGGTATTGATCCCGGCCTCAGCGCCTGGGTTCTGAACAAAGTTCGGGATCTGGACCGGAACAATTCCGGCGGCGGGAAAGAGGGGGATTTTACCGGACTTCCGGAACTGCAGCGGCCTGAACCGGGAAAACCCTGTCCCTGGTCCGCCTCTTCCCCATCCGAGGGAGGCAATGGCTCTCCCTCCCGGCAGATAATGGATATCAGCCGTCCCCGGGACGGATATATGGACATATCCGTTTCCCGTCTCCACAGCCGGATAGATGCATTCCATCTTCCCCCCGCTCTGGCCGAACGGCTGAAAACGGAACTGTCGGTTTCAGAATCCCCCGATACCGGCGAATCCGTGAAATCAAACGAAGAGGTTATCCGCCTGGATGCAGGAAAAATCCGGCTTTTCGGCTTGGCTCTGCTGCCCCGGGTGAGCTACGGTGTTCTCAACGGCGGATCGGCAACCTCCTATGCGGATGAAAAGAAGAACAATGAGTTTCATTCCGAACTGTTCCGCCTCTACCGCTCCCGTTTCGAATCCCAGGCCGAACTGTGCCGGGGAAAGGCCAAAGGGATCACCCCCGCATATCTGAACCCCGACGGTACTCCGGGCTTCAGTTTCATGGAGATGAAAATCCGTGCAGCCCTGCTCCTTGCCCTTGAACATTACCGGATATTCCCCGAAAGCAGAGAGAGCACTTCCCGTGACTGGGGGCTGCCTCTTTTTCCCCTCTTTCAGATGACAAGCAGCGGAAATGACCGGGAAATCCGGGACGCTCTGGATTCCTACGCCCGAAGCCCGGCGGTGGCGCCCCTTTTACACCGGCTTCAGTTGGATGCCATCCCCGTGAAAACCGGCGTCCAGCCCCTCATAGCAGCCATGGAACACAGCGAACGCCTCAGCCCGGATCATCCGCGGGAGTATTTCCTGGAAGCCTGGGGGGAAGCGAACCGTGCCCTGGCCCTCCCCGGCGGACACGGCCAGAATTTCTTCGCCCTTGAAGAGGTGTACACCAATCTCCACAGTAAGGGAAAACGTTATGCGTACCTTGGAAATGTGGACAATCTTGCATACCTACCCGATCCCCTGGAAATCGGGCTGGCCGCTTTATCCGGCGCACCGGCCGGTTTTGACTTCTCCTTCAAAACCGACGTGGACGTGAAGGGAGGAGTACTGCTGCAGACATCCGGGGGAGGTTTAAGCTGCGGAGATATCGGCCCGGCGGTGAGCAGGGCAACGGTTGAGGCCGTTGAGCAGGAGGGAAAGGCAATTCTGTTCAACTGTGCCACCGGCCTGTTTGATCTTGATTATCTCTGCAGGGAACTGAAGCATATTCAGGAGGCTCTGCCCCTGAGGGTGAGCGATCAGGACAAGGATGCCGGCCGCTACAGTCAGGCCGAACAGGTCACCTGGGAGGTGATGAGTCTGATCGACGGATTTATTGCATTCGGTGTGGATAAATTTCAGAGGTTTCTTGCAGGCAAGCTCCTGGTGGAAAACCTGCTCACCAGCGGACTGTTGCTGGAGGATCCGGATTTCCCCCAGGATTTAAAGCATACCGGGGAACGGTTGAACCGGGGATTTGAAGATCTGATGAAGTCATCCTGCGGCATGGAACTGAAAAACGGCAGATGGCAGGCTGCGGATTAATCGGACTATTCGTAGGTGAGTTTTTCTTCGAAATCTTCCTGAAGACGTTCCATTACATAGTCCTTGATTTTCTGAATACCGCCGGTATCGATATGATTACGGAATATGACAACATAAATCAGTTTTCCATCACTCTCACGTGACCCCATGAGAACTCCGTCAACCATCACCAGCCGGCCGTTGAGCTTCAGTTGAATCTTCGGGAGAATTGCCCCTCTCTGCATATTCAGGGGCTCCCGACCCTGGTCAAACACACAGGCCATACCTGCGGAACTGATATCCAGGATCACCCCGTTATAGCTGTCGCCGTCCCTGCGGAGGTTGAACGAGGTCTTGCCGTGGTTTTTGCAGCTTACCCGGATATACCGACGCTTGCTGCTGGGATACCATTGTTTGATAATGGCCCGGATCAGCAGCATGGTTTGTTTGGGACTCTTGCCCATGTCGAAGGCGTCGAAGGAGATATCCAGTTTTACCCGTGACTTGATTCCTTCCCGGGTCTGTTTTCCGATAAATACCGGCAGAATACGCTGCTTCTCCAGTTGCTCTTCCAATGATGAAGCAATATCGTACCAGCTGCCGTTCTCAGGATGTTTATCCACATTGAAAAACATAATGCTTCCAGGATACAGCTCCAGTGTTTTTCCGATATTCCGGGGATTTTCCATAACAATGCACTTGTATTCCGCCCGAATGAGAATAGTTATATAGTGTTCTTTCACCCAATCTTCAGGACTGACAAAGATTACCCGGCTCTGCTCCGCATCCAGAACATCCCGGGGCGCGGAAGGTGATTGCTGCTCCATGAAAACCCTCTTGCCGATGTTTTTATATTATCTGTTAGATATTATTCCTTCTGCTTTTTTTCAAAATCCCGGTACAGCAGAGAAGGCTGAATACCCTTATTGTTCTGATACTTCCCGCTCTTGTAACGGCTGTACTCCCCTTCAAGGGTATGGTAAAAAATTTGGCAGATTTCGATTCCCGAGTACACCCTGATGGGCTGTACGCAGAAAATTTCCAGTGTCCAGAAGCCGTTAAAACCTACATCTCCGAATCCTGCGGTAATGTGTACAAACAGTCCCAGCCTGCCGATGGAGGACCGGCCTTCAAGCATGGGCACCAGATTTTCCGTACGGGTATGCTCAATGGTGCGTCCCAGATAGAGTCGATTCGATTCGAGAAGCAGCCCTTCCGGAGGAATTTCCAGAGGAGTGGCGGCATTGGGACTTTTCATATCCAGGACGGGATCATCATACACCAGCAATTCATGGTGAAGACGTAAATTATACGAGTTGGGATTCAGCTGTTCCGGATTATATGGATCGATAATAATATCGGAGCCGAGACGTTTTTGAATTTCAAGACCGGAAAGTATCATGAAACGGCTCCCTGGAAAGGTCTGCGGCATTTGAACATTCTGCCGTGCCCCGTCGCGAGAATCCGGGCAGGTCACCGGGCGGGCGCCCAGGACCTGTTCCGAATTGTATTACATCAGGTCTTTGGGTTTACGTGCCTGATTGCCGGTTTTTTCGCACACTGCATAGTGGCGCATCCGGCCCTTTTCGAATACTGATTTCATGATAATTTTGCCGCCCCAGCGGCTAACCAGCTCTTTGGCACCTTCACGGCGGGCATTCTTTGAAATATTCGCAGCCATAACTTTCTCCTAAAACGTTCACAGGCTACACCCGGTACCCTGTGATGCACAAGGCATAACCATCTATCTTTTTAAAACGAGACTGATTTTTATCAGAATTGAATATAAGTTTCAAGTCCGCCCGGGCAAAGCACGTTGCCCCGGAAAAAACCGGTATTGCATATCGAGTAGGGCAATAAAGGAGGAATGACCTCCTTTATTGTCCCTCTCACAGAACCGTACGTACGGACCTCGTATACGGCTCCTGTCTTCAGTTATCCAGCAAGCTGCCGGACAGAAATTGCGACCTGTACCTTGTCGAGAGAAAACAGATTCATCTCTTCAAAGTGCTTGTTTTGCAGCGCCATGGCTGCAAGCGGACTTTTAGCCGATCTCCACGAACTCATCTTGATGTGTTTGAACTCGCCTTGAAATCCCAGCTGCCGCAATCGGCGGTGCAGCCGGGAAGAGCGTTTCCAAAGTCGCAACTGAATAGCCCGCAATCGCCTGCGTACCCAGCTCATCAGCTCCCTGAATACCTTCGTACAATTTGCTATCCTGAAATAGTTAGCAAACCCGCGTAGTACTGGATTGAGTTCGTAAATTGTCGATCCCAGCGGTCTCCCGCTGTTGCGTCGGGTCAGTTTCCTGACCTTGTCCTTGAAGGCTTTCACCTTCTTTTCCTGAATCCGGGTGTGGTGACGAGAGATTACTACTCCAAGGTAGCGCACCCCCTCATACAGGTTTGTAATGTGAGTTTTCTCACGATTCACAGCCAGTCCCATTTCTTCTTCCAGAAAATGCGTTGCAGCTGCAAGCCGACGTTCCGCACCTTTTTGTGATGAAGCAAAGATGAGGATATCGTCGGCATAGCGAACTATGCGATACCCTCGTGCCATGCTCCACTGGTCAAAGAAGTCGAGGTAGATGTTCGCGAGAAGCGGACTAATCACCCCGCCCTGGGGACTCCCTTCTTCAGTGTTCTCTTCACCAGCATCCGTCATCACACCACTTTCAAGAAAGAGGCGTATGAGATTCAAGATGCTTCCATCGGCAACTCGTTTTCGTACTTGAGTCAGTAAAAAGTCATGCTTCAGTGTGTCAAAACACTTCGACAAGTCCATATCCACTACCCATTCCAATTCATACCTGCGCATGAACGTAGATGCCTTATCAATTGCCTGATGTGCGCTTCTGCCCGGTCGGTATCCGTAACTGGACGGATGAAAGTCCGGGTCAAATATTGACTCCCCTGAAAAAAGGTAGGGAATTCCCAAAATTTTGTTGATAGGGTAAAATTCCGCATCGGGGGGAGCGGATGTTTCGAAAGAACGAAGGACATAAGCAGCAGAGAATGTTTACATCGGTGGACCAACTTCCTGAGACTGCAAGAAAACACCTTGAACAGTCCTGGGCACAGGTTTTCTACCATGAATATTTCTGCAGGATTAACGAGGAGGTCTTCTCCGTTCTCTACAGTGATAAGCATTCACGGCCCAACACGCCTATCAATATTCTGGTAGGCTTTGAAACCCTCAAATCCGGATTCGGCTTAAGTGACGAGCGACTCTATGATCATTTCATGTTTGATCTGAAGTTCCGCTACGCCCTGGGCTTGAAGGACTTTGACGAAGGAAACTTTGAGCTGCGTACTATCTACAACTTCCGCTCAGCGGTGAGTGCCTATGAAGAGGAACACAGGGTTAATCTGATTCACAAGGCAAGTGAACAGATAACCGACGAGCAATTGAAACAGTTTCAGATAAAAACCGGCCTACAGCGGATGGATTCAACCATGGTGCAGAGTAACATCCGCAAGATGAGCCGTCTGCAGCTGTTGGTAGAAATCATCCATCGCTTTTACCGTATGCTCAGTGAAGAAGAACAGAAAGCGTATGAGCAGCTGTTTGCCAGGTATGTGAAAGAAGACTCCCTGCACTATTGCTGCCGGGTGAAACGGGACGAGATGGACGGGCGACTTGAGCAGCTTGGAAAAGATCTATCGACTATGCTGGAATGTTTTGAAGACGTGCACGGAGATGAAAAAGCGTACCAGCAGGCCTTCAGGGTTTTTGGTGAACACTTTCGTTTTGAACAGGAATCTATCGTTGTGCGAGAAAGTAAAGAACTCGGTGGTAGCACCTTGCAGTCTCCTGATGATGAAGAGGCCACCTTCAGGACGAAAAGCAGAGAAAGCTCCCGGGGGTATGGTGCAAATATCACGGAAACTTGCGATGAAGATAATAATCTCCAACTCATCAGCAGGGTAAGTGTGGCGCCAAACATAACCGATGACCAGCAATTTCTGGCCGAAGATATTGAGAACCTGAAAGAGCGGGAGGGAATCGATGAAGTGTATACCGATGCGGGGTATACGGGAGAGGCGGCAGCCAAGGCAACAGCAACATATCAGGTAAGCCAGCACGTGAGTGCCATCAAGGGAAGGAAAAAAGAGAAGACGAGAGTGGGCCTGGAAGATTTCACCGTCACTCGAACCAGTGAAGGAAAGGTGACTGCTATCATCTGTCCAAATGGCCAGGGCGGGGAGCTGCGGGAAAGTAAAAAAGCAGCAGACCGCTATACCGCCGGGTTTTCTGCCGACGGCTGTCAGGCTTGCCCCTTTGTCAACCAGTGCCCGGCAAAGCGGCTGAAAAAGCGACCAAGTTATGTTCTTCATTTTACTGCGACCGATTTGCGGGTTGCCGCCACCAGGAAGCAGGTAGCAGAAACAGGAAAAGAGATTACCAATAAGCGGGCATCAATAGAGAGTACCGTTCGAAGTGTTATTCACCCCTTTGGTGGCCATCTCTGTAAACTACCAGTGCGGGGCAGGCATCGGGTTACCACCATGATGGTCTTGAGTGCCATGATGGTTAACATTCGCAGAATCAGGGGATACCTGTTTCCCGAAGATGGGTCAAAACCAATTCCGGATGGATATGCACTCTGTTAGAAGCGAAAAGGGGAAAGGGAAAGCCCTTCGGGGTGGGGGTACAGATAAATAGCCGGTAAAGAAAGTGGCGGGGGCCCTCCCATAGGGTTATCTCCCCCTATGGGGCTGGATTCCCCGACCAATTTTTCCGGGTTTTTTTGAATTTACCATCAAGCTTTTTTCAGGGGAGTCAATATTGGGTTTAGAATGTCCAGTAAGGCTTGCTGGACTACCCGGTCGCGAACCGAAGGTATCCCGAGTTTCCTTACTCCTCCCCCGTCTTTGGGTATTTCCACCCTCAAGACTGGAAGCGGTCGGTAGCTCTTGTCCTTCAATTCCTTCACAAGTACATCGAGTTGCTCCGCCAGACGGTCGGCAAAGGCTTTGACGCTCACTCCGTCTACTCCGGGGGCTCCGTTCGCTGCCTTCACCTTCCTGAAAGCGGCCTCCAGCCGTGGTCTCTCGAGCATCCTGCCGTAGAGGCTGTACCAGATTTTACGATTTCCTTGTGTCTGCATCTTCTTTCGTTTGAAACCTCGGCGGTGAAACTCCTGCTCATTCTCTCCTCTGCAGCTGTCTCTTAGCCATTTTCCGGCAATATTCAGCTGGTCAAAAAGATACTCAGGTCAACGGTATTCTGGCTCAGCTTCCTGGTTCCCCAGTCGGCCGTGGCCACATACTCTGCTCACTTTCCAGCAACTTTCTGTTTAGGCTTCACGCTCCTTCGGTTGCATAGGCGAGCAGGCAGCGTAGCTGCCGACCAGCCTTTTCATCGAAACAAGATTTACTAAAAACTTCGTCCCTTCGCATCCGCATCCGGCTTTTGGCCTGAATGCAGTCCTCGTCACCGGGGACGAGGTCATTCCGGTTTTCTCCTCCACACCATTACTGGCTTTCACTGGCCGGAACTTACTCACTACTACGGACTCATCTGCCACCTGCTGAAACTTCGATCTGACTTGCATTTCTGCTTGTCGTTCCCTACCCTTTGCTGGGATTTCAACAGGTTTACCCAGATACTGTGCGCAGTCCCTGTAAACAACGCCATCCTCAAACACACTACAGGTCTGTTCAGGTTTCGGGCTTCGCGCTATTTTGCACGCTTACCACCCCTGTTGTGCCGTATCAGGTTCGCTTTCGCTATGTGCTGTTCACTTCCTATTGCTTCCTTCAGACCCAACCGTTGCCAGCTGCGCCCTTGCAATTCGGATTGTCTTCCTCCTGAACGAGGCGACACCGGTATCTTCCAACCGGTCGGGTATGCCTGCGCTTCGCTGGGCATACAAAAAAGCCGCCCGGATGGATCCGGACGGCCTGGATCTTCCAGTCAATCCTGTGATGGTTCAGTCCGGATCAATTGCATCCACGGGACATACTTCCACACAGGCGCCGCAGCTGGTACAAAGGTCGGGATCGATCACCCGTACATCACCTTTTTCGCTGATAGCTTCAACAGGGCACTCGGGTTCACAGGCGCCGCAGTTGATGCATTCACTATTAATTGAATAAGCCATATTAGACTCCTTGGTTCTGGTTTCAAGGGAAGTATATCCCCTCAGACCTCACTTGACAAGCTGGTTTATGATTACCATTTGACTCGTATTAATGCCGCTTCGGCATCCGCTATGGCATGGGGCTTTCGGATTTCCAGCATACCGCTTCTGATCCGGGGATGCCGCTGCTGCAACGCGGAAATCATATCTTCAGCCAGGTTCTCCAGCAGCCCGTACTTTCCCTGAACCGCAAAATTCGCTGCAAATTCCGCAAGCCCACGGTAGTCCAGGGTGGAGGATAATTCGTCACTGGTATGTTCCGCCGCTGTGTTTTCCGTCCGTGCATATTCAGACGGGGAACTGCCCCGGGAGCTCCGGGCTTCTTCGGAAATCCCCGCCCCGGGGGACACATCTATATCAACCTGGAGATCGCAAAAAATATCCTGCGCAGTCAGCCGTTCATGTTCAAGAATCCCGATAATGCAGCTGATTTTCAGCCCCTGGAAACCCACTGTCATGATCATCATCCCCTCCCCTTCGCCGCCGGCAAATCCCGGTCCGAATGTTAAAAACCCTCGGCTCAGATCACTATACACGGAAATGTCCGGCAATCCAACGCAAGTCTTTCCCGGCCCTCCATTGCAAGGCGGGGTAGTCACGACTACAATGGCGGCACCCTGCATGAGGGCACCAGGGAAGGAGATGTACATGGATTTTTATCAATTGGATCCGCCTGCCATACTCAGAGCGGTGGAATCCGCAGGATTCAGCTGCAGCGGACATATCCATCAGCTTAACAGCCTGGAGAACCGGGTCTTTGACGTACGTCTTGAAGACTCTTCCCACCTCGTGGTGAAGTTTTACCGCCCGGGACGTTGGAGCAGAGAAGCCATTGCCGATGAGCATGCCATGCTGTTCCGGCTTCAATCCATGGATGTGCCGGTTTGCGCACCGCTGCGCAGGGACGGCGAGAGCCTTTTTCTGCAGGACGGACTGCTCTTTGCCATCTGGCCCAGAACCGGGGGACGGCTGATTGATGAATTCACCCTTCCGCTGATCAGACGTCTGGGCAGCTATATCGCACGAATTCACCTTGCCGCACGGGATCTGCAACTGACTAACCGACCGGTGATGAACCGACAATACATGCTGGAGCGCCACAGCAGCCTGCTTTTGGATGAACATCTGCTTCCACCCCAGCATATCGCCTCATACCGGGAACGGGTTGCCCAGCTGGGTGAATGGATACAGGCAATGGAGAATGAACTGACCTTCCAGCCGGTGCACGGCGACTGCCATACCGGAAATATTCTTCATGGAAATGAATCATTATTTTTTCTGGATTTTGACGACAGCATGCGGGCTCCGGCAGTTCAGGATATGTGGATGATTATATCCGACAGCCCGGAGCGGCAGGAGCTGAAGGCGGGCGCATTTCTGGAAGGGTACCGGGAGTTTCTGGAATTTCCCGGGGAAAGCCAGAAATACATCGAGCTGCTGAGAGCCCTCCGGTATGTTGCCTATAACGGCTGGATTGCCGCCCGAAGGGAGGACCCGGCCATCCGAAGGGCTTTTCCGGATTTCGGTTCCGGGGAATACTGGGACGGTTTCATACAGGATCTGGAGGATCAGTGCAGAATGCTCAGTTCGCGGATTCCCCTCACTGCGGATACGGAAACCGCCGGCCACTCACAGCGGCTGGCCCGGCAGATGAGAGAAGAGCAGGAGACAATAGATCAGCTGGAAGACGGAGACTATTTCTTTGATCTAGATGAAGGACGCTGGAGCCCCGGCGACGATTAGGTTGCAGCACAGGCTGGTTCAGGACCGCAGTTCCCGGCCATGTCTGCCTCCGCCGGGAACATCTCAGCGCTGAAGGCTGAGTTTCCCGCTGCGAAGCATTTCAGCACTTTTATGAAGAATGCTTTTCGTTTCATCCCAGCCGATGCAGGCATCGGTGATGCTGACGCCGTATTTCAACTGGGAAATATCTTCAGGAATGGCCTGCTTGCCGGAAAAATGGTTGCTTTCGATCATGAATCCCATCACCTCATGGACCCCATTGAGCCGCTGACGCACCAGATCCTCGAGAACAATGTGCTGCCGTTCATGGTTTTTTCCGCTGTTGGAATGGCTGCAGTCGATCATAATCTTGTCTATAAGCCCCGCTTCCCTGAGCTGGCTGCCGGCGGATTCCACATGATCACGGTAATAGTTGGGACCGTTTTTTCCGCCCCTGAGAATCAGATGCCCCATATCATTCCCTTTGGTTCTGAGAATACAGGTTTTCCCGTCTTCATCTATACCGATGAAACTGTGGGGATGGCGGGATGAGGTCATGGCATTCACCGCCGTGGAAACCGAGCCGTCGGTTCCGTTCTTGAAGCCGATGGGCATGGAAAGACCGCTGGACATTTCCCGGTGGGTCTGGCTTTCGGTGGTTCGTGCACCGATGGCTCCCCAGCTGAGGAGATCATCAATGAACTGGGGAACAATGGGATCAAGCATTTCCGAGCCGGCGGGTATTCCCATGGCGGTAATATCCAGAAGAAGTTTCCGCGCCTGGCGCAGCCCCTCCTGAATATCGTTGCTGCCGTTCAGGTGGGGATCCAGAATCAGGCCCCTCCACCCCAGTTTGGTCCGGGGTTTTTCGAAATACACCCGCATCACCAGATAGATGCTGTCCCGTACTTCGTCCGCCAGCTCCTTGAGCTTGGCTGCGTACTCAAGCCCCATCACCGGATCATGGATGGAACAGGGACCGATCACTCCAAGAAGGCGGTTGTCCCTGCCGCTGAGAATGTCTTCAATCTGTTTCCGGCCCTCTTCCACCGTCTGCAGATGTTCTTCCGTTGCCGGAAGTTCGCTGAGCAGCTCACGGGGGGTAAGCAGTTGATCCGAGGATTCTATTCTGAGATTACTGGTTCTTTCCATTCGAGTGTATTCCTTTCAGGGCGGTAACCCGGCAGTTGTGTTTCTTCAGTTCATATCTGTTCTGATTGCCTGCAGCGCCTGGTCTGCAGTGCTTGGTCTGCTTCGCTGCATAATCTTTTTCGCCGCATAATAATGAGCGCAGCACATCATACCCCTCAGGGGGGGCATCCATCAAGCCCTGATTGACTGGGGTGGGACAAGCTGATAATCTCCGGTTTATGAAAAGATTCCGTGTTAAAACACTCATCTCCATGGATCCTCAGGAAGATCCCGTCCTGTGCAAGGGCTGGGTCAGGACCAAGCGGGATTCGAAAAATGTGGTTTTTTTTGAAGTGAATGACGGCTCCTCCATGAAGAATCTTCAGGTTATTCTTGATAAGGATAAGGAGATTCTCAGCGAGCAGATGCTGCAGCGGCTGAACAACGGCTCCAGCGTGGAAGTGGAAGGCATGCTTGTTGAGAGTCCGGGTAAAAATCAGAAGGTGGAGCTCCATTGCAGCGCCCTGACGATTCACGGCGATGCGGACCCGGAAACCTACCCCATGCAGAAGAAGCGCCACAGCTTTGAATATCTCCGGGAAATTGCTCATCTGCGCCCCCGTACCAACACCTTCGGCGCAGTGGCCAGAGTACGGAATACCATGTCCCGGGCGGTTCACGATTTTTTCCAGGAGAATGGATTTCTCTGGGTTCACACCCCAATTATCACCGCAAGCGATGCAGAAGGCGCCGGTGAGATGTTCCAGGTCACCACCCTGGATCTGGACGGCCTCGCCAAAGCGGACGGGGCAAAAATGTCCGGCGGAATTGATTATTCCAGGGATTTTTTCGGAAAGCCCTCATTTCTCACGGTAAGCGGACAGCTTAACGCGGAAATCTATGCCAGCGCCATGGACCGGGTCTACACCTTCGGACCCACGTTCCGAGCGGAAAACAGCAATACCAGCCGCCACCTTGCGGAATTCTGGATGATCGAACCGGAAATTGCCTTCTGCGACCTTGAAGCCAACATGGACTGGTCCGAGGCTTTTCTCAAGCACATTCTCGCCACAGTGCTGAAAGAATCCCGGGACGACATGGAATTCTTCGACCTGCGCATCCAGAAAGGAATTATCCAGCAGCTTGAGCAGGTGGTTGAAAGCGATTTCACCCGCATCAGCTACAGCGATGCCGTCAGCCAGCTGGAAAAATCCGGCAGAAATTTCGAGTACCCCGTGAGCTGGGGTGCAGACCTCCAAAGCGAACATGAAAAATTTCTTACCGAAGAGATATTCAAGGGTCCGGTAATCGTCACAGACTATCCCAAGGAGATCAAAGCCTTCTACATGCGTCTGAACGACGATGAAAAAACCGTACGGGGCATGGACGTTCTGGTACCCCGGCTGGGAGAAATTATCGGCGGAAGCCAGCGTGAAGAACGGCTGGACGTACTCAGCCGCCGTCTCGGGGAAAGCGGCCTTACCGAAAAAGATTACTGGTGGTATCTGGATCTCCGGCGCTTCGGCAGCGTCCCCCATTCCGGGTTCGGTCTGGGATTTGAGCGGCTCATACAGTATGTCACCGGCATGCAGAATATCAGGGATGTCATCCCCTTCCCCAGAGCGTCTAAAACCGCAGAGTTCTAACTTTGTCCCCGTCTTGCTTGATGGGCTTGATGGGGGAGAAACTTGATGGGAAAAACCATACACTCCGGTACACGGGAGGCGAAACATGATCAGATACTTTCAAAAACGGTTTGCAGGGAGCATCAACCCTCTGTTATGTGCAGCTGCGGTACTTCTGGTTCTGCTGCTGTCGGCGGGCTGTACCACCACCCGGATTATCGATCCGGATGCGGTAAGCTCCTCTGCCGTTGCCACGGAAAAGCGCGGCGACAGGGATGATGATCCGGCCCCCGAATATCCGGGAAAAGAAGACGGGGAGCTTTTTCTCTGGGAGTTCAGCAAAGATGGCCGTACCCTGCACATCCTGGGATCAATTCATCTTGCCAGCGACATGATATACCCCCTTCCGGAGCAAATTCTGGAAGCCTTCAGTGTATCGGATATTCTGGTGGAAGAGGTGGATATTGTTCAGGCGGATATGCAGGAGGCCCAGGAATTCATCAGTTCCCACTCCACCCTCCCCGACGACCGGGTGCTCAGCGAGTATCTGGGGCAACAGGAGGAGGAGATGCTTCTGGAAATACTGGAACGCTACGGCATTCCCTACTCCACCGTTGAACGCCTTCAGCCTTGGGTTGTGAGCAATACCCTGAGTATGCTCAGCAGTTTCGAAGTGGATATGAAGCCCGAGTACGGACTGGATCTTTACTTTGCCAGAGAGGCCCAGTCCACCGGCAAGGAAGTGTACGCCCTTGAAACCGTGACACAGCAGCTGGAGATTCTCAACTCCGTAGGACTCCAGGCACAGGCCTACAGCCTGAATGAAACAATTCGCGAATTTGCCCGGCTGGACGAGTACATGTACCGGGTACTTGAAACCTGGTCCCGGGGAGATGCCCGGGCCATGGAAGAGATTCTCCTGGAGGGGATGACATCCAATGAGAATGGCCGGGATTACTATCGCCGCCTGATTGTGGAGCGAAATGAAGACTGGACGGAACAGTTGATCACCCTTTTCGAGAGAGAACCGGAAAGCAGAATTTTTGCAGTGGTAGGCTCAGCACATCTTCTGGGTCCCCACAGTCTGGTACGCCTGCTCATGGAAGAAGGATTTCAGGCACGAAGGTATTAATCCGGGAAAAATTGGATAATTTCTGATGATTACGCTAATATATATTTCATACTGAACGAGATACGCGGGAAACCGGATTTTCACTGTCCCCGGATTCCCCAAGGAGAGAGGTATGAGAAACATTGTTCGAATAGCATCACTTTTCGTTATGGTCATGGTACTGGGCGGCTGCAGCGGGGTTCTGGGGTTGCTCACCGGCTTTAACCCCGGTGTGAGCACAGTTGTGGTGGATGATACCGGCAGCAAGGGAATCAGTGAAATTGATATTGTCTTCACCAACGCCGGACCTGCATTGGATGCCGTTGCGTATGCGGTGGTATTGTCCAACGGCACATCCTTGAGTTATGCATCCGATGCAGTAATTTATGAGGACTCGGTGGATCTGAAAGCCGGAGGTACTCAGACAGTCAGCGTCAACAGGGAATTGATAGACGAATTCATGGCAGAAAGCCAGGAGACGGTTTCCGACGGTAATTATTATGTTGGGGTAATTCTCGACCCCCTGAGCAGGGTGAACGATGAAGACCGCGCCGACAATCAGGCGGTATCCCAGGGAGAATTCAACTTCACCAACTGATCACCATGATGCCTTCCTTCCAATAATCACTTCCCGCACTCCCCCGGGCAGGATCTCCGCTCCCCGGGGGATGGGGGAATGATCCTCCGAATCAGACTTTTACAATTTCCCGACTGAAGATTCTTTGACACAACCATATCTTGCACCGATACTGATGGAAAGGAGAAAATTAATGTCCATTAGGTGGAAGATATTTATCCCGATTGCAATAACCATTTTTGGCTATTTACTTCTGATGGTGGTTCTCACATCCACCACTGTTTCCGGCGACATGATCGAGCAGAACGAACAGTTTGCAGAAATCTATGTTGATGAGATTCATGCCCATATCACCTCTTTTTACACCGAGACGGAACGGCAGGGTGAAATTCTCCGGAACGATGTTGAGCGAAGGCTGGAGGAACTGGTGCAGTCCGTCACAGGAATGCTCCAGGGACTTCACCAGATGGAGCT
The DNA here is from genome assembly GCF_000507245.1 of Salinispira pacifica. Lineage (GTDB taxonomy): Bacteria > Spirochaetota > Spirochaetia > DSM-27196 > Salinispiraceae > Salinispira > Salinispira pacifica. The sequence goes on from NC_023035.1 coordinate 2,608,203, forward strand.
TGACGGCGATCTGACCAGGGCGGAGGCCCAGGAAATGGCGGTTGAACAGATTAACAATATGTGGTTCGGCCTGGACGGATATTTCTGGATCGATACCACCGAACATATTAACGTGGCCCTCCCCCCCGATCCCTCGGTGGTGGGAACCAGCCGCTTCGACCTAACCGACCGCAGGGGCACCAAAATAATCCAGGAGATGGTTTCATCCTCTCTGGAACAGGGTACCGCCTGGGTTGAATACTACTTTCCCAAACCCGGTGAAAGCGAACCTTCGTTGAAGCTTGGACATACCAGACTCTTCGAGCCCTGGAACTGGGTGGTGGGCACCGGTGAATACATCGACAACATAGAAGAGGAACTCCAGGCCATCCGTCAGGAGAGCATCCGGGAACTGAACACCAGTCTCTATGCCAATCTTTCCCAGGACAATTATCCCATTATTGTAAACAGTGAGGGAGAATTCGTAGCCTATGTGGATCAGAGCGTTGTGGGTACAAACCCGAATTTTGCCGATGCACTCAGCGGCGAGTCCCTGAATGATCTGTTTCAGGAGAGCTAGGACGGAAAAATCGAATATCATTTTTCAAAACAGGATGAAGAGGGATCGTTTAGAAAAATGGGCTATATCAAAGAGTTTTCTCCACTGGACTGGAAAATAATCTACACCTTCTACGTGGATGATGTTGTTGCCCAGGTTCAATCGTTCCGCATCTTCCTCATTATCCTGGGACTGGCAGGCCTCATCCTTATCGGAGGAATTCTGTTCGGAATGCTTACCTACGTGCAGCGCACCCTGCTGAATATCAGCCAGGGGCTGGGCACCATCTCCCAGGGTACCGGAGATCTGACTTTCAGGCTACCGGTGAGAAGCAGAGATGAGATCGGTTCACTTTCGGAAAATTTCAACCTGATGATGGAGAAACTTCAGAATATCGTCATAAAACTGAAATCCACAGTTTCCGACAGCGAGGTGCTTGGGGAAGATCTCAGTGCAAGCACCGAAGAAATTTCAACGGCAGTTGTTGAAATGTCAGCCACGGGACAGTCTATTAAGGGAAAATCCCAGAATCTTTCCGGTGAATCCGATTCGGTGGAGAGGAATCTCAACCATATCATCGACTCCATGCGGGGACTGGCGGATGCCGCCCATGCAGGGGATGCGGGCCGGGGTTTTGCGGTGGTAGCTGAAGAAATTCGAAAGCTTGCGGAATCCACAGCCCAGAACTCCAACCAGATCGGATCTTCGGTGAAAGAAATTATCGAGAAGATTCACACCACATCCGACCGTTCACGGCAAACCGGTGAGGCCATCAGCGCCATTGCCACAGAAACCGAAGAATCCAGCTCAGCCATGGAAGAAATTCTCCAGGCCCTGGCGGAAGTGAATATGGGAACTCAGCAAATCACCGAAGCACTGGAACATCTTGTGAGCACGTCCTCAACGGTAAAAAGTTCGTCTTCTGAAGTGCGGGAAGAATCGGAGCATGCTCTTGAAGCAATCAGCAAGGTGAACAATCTTTCTACGGAAAATAGTCAGGGCATAGCGGAGATTTCCAACGCCATGGAGGAAATCAACATCTCCATTCAGCAGATTCGGGATCTGGGCATCCGAAACCGGGAGAATATCAAAACCATCCATGCTGAAGTTGAGAACTTCAAAACCGAAACGGAGCAGGATGCATCAGCATAAAAAAACCGGAGGGATGAATGTGTCATCTCTCCGGCATAATGTTTCTCCGGGCCGTTGCGCAGCGTTTCCCTGTGCACAGCCCGGGGTCTATGGCGTCTCTTTTGTTTTTAATAAAATGTTGAATGAAATCAGGCGATGGCGGGAGCCTCGGCCACCATTCTCTTCACTTCCCTGGCAAGTTCCGTGCCTCGCTGTCTGATCAGTTCGATGTCTTCCTTGCCGGGAGCGCCTTTGAACTCAACGGTTTCCAGGAAATCCCAACCGGTTTTGTGCTTTGCCATCAGTTCGTCCAGTTCTTTCTGAGCACCGCCGGACCAGCCGTAGCTTCCGAAACGGAAGGCTTTCCGGTTCTTCACCTTCTTCTTCGCCAGTTCATCCAGGGCTGCGAACATGGGGGGAAACATTTTATATTCATAGGTGGGCATTCCCATCACAATTCCCGTTGATGTCCAGGCGGATGTGAGAACATCACCCAGAGGAGATTCGGGCAGCCTGTGAACATGAACCTTCACTCCTTCGGCTTCAATTGCTTCAACCAGAGGCTTCACCGCTTTTTCAGTCATGCCGTACATGGAACCCCAGAGTACGGTAACTTCTTCCTTGGCAGGGTTCTTGTCGTAGCTGGCGTAGCGCTTATAATCATTTACAATCTTCCAGGGATCCTTACGCCACACGATTCCATGTCCTGGGGCGATTATTTTCACCGGAAGCTCTTCAACCGCCTTAATCGCCTTTTTCACCGGGAGACAGAATGCTGCAACAATATTTGAGTAATACCGTACAGCTTCATGCTCGAAGAAATCTATCTCTTCCCGGGAAAGCTGATCGTCGTAGGGTGCGTCACTGATGGCACCGAAGGATCCGAATGCATCGCAGGGCATGAGGGTTCCGCTCTTGGTGTCGAATGTTGCCATGGTTTCCGGCCAGTGAACGTTGGGGATATCTGCAAATGCCAGAACCCTGCCGTCACCCAGATCCAGACTGTCTCCGGTTTTCACCGTCCGTACATCATTGGTTATTTCATAGAACGCTTCCAGCAGGGGCTCGCCTTTCACGCTCGTGATAATCTGAAAGTCATCCCTGATCTTTTTAAAATCCTCCAGCCACCCGCTGTGATCCGGTTCATGGTGGTTGACAATTACATAATCAATATCTTCGGCTTTAATACCCATCTGATCAAACTGCTCAAAGAGGGTTTCGGGAACACCGTCCCAGCCGCAAACACCGTCGACTATGGCAACTTTTTCACCCTTTACGATGTAGCTGTTCATGCTTACACCGTTGGGGATAGGCCATATTCCTTCGAAAAGAAGAGAGTTTGGTTCTGCATTGGCTGACAGCCGGAAAATTCCATCGGTAACTTCTGTAACATTCATTCCCATAGATAACTCCTCAGGTTTTTACAATACAATACCTTAGTATTTCGATAAATTTATAGCTATATTCCGGATTTTGCAAGTAAAATATGACTGTTTTTATGATATTCATCTGCAACGGACAAATAGCCCCGGTTCCAGGAAATCCCCTCATTCTTTCAATAACCGGGTGAGTTCCCGGTCAAAGGCGGAGGCAAAGGCCTGAATTTCTTTGGGGGAGAAGCTGCGGTCTTTCATGCTCTCAAGCCCCATTGCCCGAAGCTCAGCCATAAAATTCCGTTCGCTCAGGCGGGTACGGATATTTTCCGGAGTGAACTGTGTGCCCCTGTCATTGAGAACCGTCAGACCGAGCTCCACCAGTTCAGCGGCAAGTGGAATATCACGGGTGATCACCATATCTCCCGGTTCAGCCAATCGCTGAATCTCCATGTCTGCGGCATCCTGACCCGGTTCAACCACGATGAGTTCAATCCACGGGCTTGTTTTTACCGGAATGCTCCGGGCGGCCACGAAGCGGGCCGTTACTTCTCTTCGGATGGCGGCTTTGGATATGATCTCCCTCACCTTCACAGGACATGAATCGGCGTCAACATAGATGGTCATTCTTTGTCCCCGGACAGGGCATTCACCGTGGCCAGGGCAAACACCGCCGTCGCCGTTTCGGCACTCAGGGTGATGCCGGTTACCTGCCCTTCAAGCTCCCGTTCAGCGGGAATGAAAAGAGCCTCGCCTTTCCGGACGCTGAAGGCAGCATCCCCCTGTCGAACCACCAGAGTTCCCTGTTCTACCAGGAGAATTGCCGGGGCTTCTCCAAGTTCCATCCCCCTGCGCAGCTCCGTTTCCTCTGCTCCATCATCCAGCCGTACTCTGGCAATCCGGAACTCGGGAACCGGAGAATCGTACCATCCCAGGGAATCAGGCGTGAGAATACCTGGCTGAAAGGGGGAAAAATCGAGAACAGAGATCAACTCAGGCACATCAACATGTTTGGACGTGCAGCCTCCCCTGAGAACATTGTCGGAATTTGCCATCAGCTCAATGCCCGTACCCGCAAGATACGCATGAAGAACCCCTGCATGCATAAAAAGCCCCTGCCCGGGATTCAGTTTCACCACATTCAGATACAGGGGGGCAAGGGTGCCCGGATCCCCGGGGAACTGAGTCCGGAGCTCCTGCAGCCAGTACCAAATTCTCTCCTCAGCACCATCCGGCAATTCCCCGGGACCTTCCTTCTCCACAGCCCTGCGGCTGCTCTCCATAAGCTCTTCCAGTTCATCCTGCCCGGCATTCATCAGACCGGTATAGAAATCCTGGAGACGGTTTTCGCTGGTGTCATACTCCAGAATTGTTTTCAATCTCGAGAGAAGCCCGCACTCTCCCCCCAGCTCTTCCACACGCTGGAAAATACTCAGAATTTCCTCCGGCCGGCGAAATCCGCTGAGAGCCCAGAATTCACTGACGGCCACAATGCATTCGGGTTTGTGATTATCATCACGATAGTTCCGTTCCGGCGCCGAGATATCTATTCCCAGCTCCTCCTCCCGGGCAAAACCCGCCTCTGCCTGGGCCTTGCTGGGGTGTGCCTGTATGGAGAGGCCTTTCCGTGCGGATAATATTTTCAGAAGAAAAGGAAATTCTCCGGCATAGCGCTTGTACAGTTCCTTCCCCAGAATATCTTCCCCATGGGACACCAGGAGATCCCGGAGACTGAAATGTTCATTTTCCGCAATCATGGCAGGTGCTTTCCGGTGTGCCCCGAACCAAAGCTCAGCCAGAGGCTTTCCGGGAGGATTGGCAATCCCGAAGTACTTTTCAATTTCGCCGTAGCTTCCCCAATCATAGCTCATCACTGCCGGAGTAATTTTATACATACACCCTGCTCCTTGGAAATTTTCTGAATCATTCGCACTTCATCCGCTTATATTTTATAGTTAGTATAAGAATATCAGTCCCACTTTGTCGATTATGGAGAATTCCATGCGTTTCAGCTACTGCAAACAGATCACATCTTCCACCGGATTTCCCAACCGGATTCTCACCGGACTGGGGATTCACAAAGAAATTCTCAGCTCTGAAGAGTATTCACAGCTCCCTCTTCCCTACAGGGAATTATGTACAGAAGGAGAGCAGTTCCTTGCCCTTCAGGATGACGATGAGGTGTACGTATACAGTTCTCCCGGCAGAATAACCTATGCAGGGAGCCATGCCGAATCCTGGAAGGGCAAAACCCTTGCTGCGGCGGTGAATCCCGATATCCGGGCCATCGTACGCCCCCGCACGGACAGACAGGTGGTTATCTATTCCCGGGGGTACGAGCATCCCTTCCATATCCATATAGACGAATATGATCCGGTAGATCAGGAACGGGGAACCTCTTCGGCACTCATCAGGGGTGCAGCTGCAGTTCTGGCCCGTGACGGTATACAAACCGGCGGCTTCGATGCATACCTCAATGCGTCCCTGTTACCCGGAAGCGGACTCAATGCCTCGGCTTCATTTACCGTTCTCTGCCTTGGGCTTCTGACCGATGCAGGCAAGAATTTCCCGAACGAAAGTGAAGGTCCATACACTCCTCTGGAACTCAGCTCCAAAGTGAAGGAGATTGAAGAACACTTTTTTTCCGAAACAGGGGATCTGGCAAGCGGAGCTGTAATATATTCAGGCGGTCTTCACTACATCGACCACAGTCCCGAACTTTCACTTCAAAGAATCAATCAAAATCAGGGGCTTTTTCACAAACGCCAGTATATTGTTGACAGCCTTTCGGCAGAGGCAGGTTCCGAGACTGCATACGCTCATCTCCATGACGAACTGGAAAAGATTATCGCCCTGAAAGGAGAGAGCATCCTGGATGCCAAGGTGTTCGCCGGATACAGCCAAGAGGATATCGTCCTGCTCCATTTTTTCTACAGTGAAAACTTCCGGATTCAGCAGCTTGTCCACTGTTTGCGGAACGGCAATCACTCACGCCTCTACCATCTGTTCCAGGAATATCTCCATGAATACCGCCATATACTGAACCTGATAAACAGAAAAAGTTCAAACTACAACGATCAGCTGGAGCTTCTTCACAGCATTCTCTCGATATTCCGCATTGAAGAAGATGTTGAAATTGTACACGGCCCCTTCGGACCGGGTCTGGACTCAAAAGCGTTCTTCCTTCTGCCCCCGGCCCACGGCGGGGAATTTGAACATCTCATCCGGCGTTTTTTCCAACGGATCGATATTCAGCCCGTGTATCCCCGGGAAAAAGGGCTTGTCAGGCTGCTGTAGCTCCGAAATTTCATGAAAACCCGATTCCACATTCTTTGGGGCTTTGCCTAATGGTTATATACATCTCTGGATTTATCGGAAACGGTGGCCAGCTTTTCCAGAATACCTTTCTGTGCCTCACAGAGGCGGTTCAGATTATACAGTATCACCAGACTCTTCTCAGGATAACTTAGATTTGAGGGAAGATGGGCCCCGGCTTCTGTAATTACATCGTCGAGTTCGCACATATAGCTCTCTCTCAGATCATCCATGAACCGTTTCATCTCCTGCTGAAGCTCGAAGATCTCATGGAAGGTGAAATTATGTGTTTCCACAAAGTTTTTCAGGTCGCCGGTATTCCAGGGATCCAGAATCAGGGGATAAAACACCTCCCGGACATGATTGCGCTTCAAAGCCGCCGTAAGACGATCCTGATACACACCGCCGAAGGCATGATGCAGTTCTTCCAGTCCCGGAGCCTTTTTTTCCAGCTCATTAATTGTTGCCAACAGTTGTTCCACGTTCTCCTCCGCTTTCTTATGGGTACTCCTCCGCCCGTCGGAATCGGATATATCCGCCGGGAACAGGAGGGAATTGTATTGTATTTCGCGTTCAATCTTTCCAGTTTACTTCGATCTTCTCCTGAGGGATTTTCTTGGTAACGATATCCATCAGATTGAGAATTTCTTCCTTGCAGCAGTTAATATCCTTGTTGATTTCCAGACGCCGGGCAAGTTCCCGGGCAAATTCTTCCACCATAATCACTTTCTTCGACATAGCTTCCTCCTCACAGATTCATGCTCACTACTCTTAAATTATAAAACCAGAAAGCTCAGTCTGCGAGGGGAAAACCGGAAAGATGGAAGGTTTATGTATTTTTCAGGCTCAGCCCGATCCGCTTCCGTGGAGCATCCACCGAAATAACCCGCACCGTCACCTGCTGCCCCAGGGCCAATACTTCCCCCGGATCGCTGACGAAACGGTCTGCCATTTCGCTGATGTGTATGAGACCGTCCTGATGCACGCCGATATCCACAAAGGCACCGAATTTGGTGATATTTGTCACAACTCCCGGCAATTTCATTCCCTCATTCAAATCGTCAATTTTTTCAACACCTTCGGCGAACTGAAAAGCCTGAAAGCTTTTCCGGGGATCCCGGCCCGGTTTTTTCAGTTCCGCGATAATATCAGAAAAGCTGGCGCTGTTCAGCTCCGGTCCAAGATACTTCCGGGCATCGATTTGTGCGATCAGTTCGGTGTTTCCCGGTAACTCCTGAAGCTTCACCCCGAGATCCCCGGCCATCTGCTCAACAAGGGGATAGCGCTCAGGATGTACGGCAGTTTTATCCAGCGGATGATCTCCATCATGAATGCGAAGAAACCCTGCCGCCTGCTCAAACGTTTTGGGTCCCAATCCGCTCACACTCTGCAGATCCTTCCTGCTGCGGAATTTTCCCAGTTTGCTGCGCTGTTCGACCACCGCTTTGCTCAGTCCGGGATTCATCCCCGAAACATAGGAAAGCAGGCGGGGGCTTGCGGTGTTCAGCTCCACACCCACTGCGTTCACGCAGCTGACCACGGTATCGTCAAGGCCCTGCTGGAGCCGCTTCTGATCCACATCGTGCTGATACTGTCCCACCCCGATGGAGCGGGGATCGATTTTAATCAGTTCTGCCAGCGGATCCATCAGGCGGCGGCCGATGGAAACGGCTCCCCGGACGGTAAGATCCAGATCGGGAAATTCTTCCCGGGCCAGGGAAGATGCCGAGTACACCGAAGCTCCGCTTTCATTTACCATGGTCACCGTTACCCTGCCGCCGGAATCCCGGAACAGATCAAGGGAGGTGATGAAACTGAGAGTCTCCCGCCCCCCGGTTCCGTTTCCCACGGCAATGGCCTGGATATCCTGCTCCTTCACCAGTTTCCGCAGAAGCTGTTCGGCTACCTGGGTATCCTGCCGGGGAGGGAGAGGATAGATCACATGATGGGACAGCAGATTGCCGCTTGAGTCCAGTACCGCCAGCTTACAGCCGGTTCTCAAACCGGGATCAACACCCAGCACCCTGGCTTCACCCAGAGGAGGGGCGAGAAGGAGCTGCCGCAGATTTTCGGTAAATACCCCGATGGCTTCTTCGTCGGCCTCTTCTTTCCGGGTCTTGCGCATTTCGTTCTCCAGGGAAGGCTGAATCAGACGCTGGTATGCATCGCTCCCGGCGGCGGTGATCAGCTCCCGTTCTCCCCTGGAAGCCCCGGATTTGAGATAGCGCCGATGAACAGCCTCCGGCCCCATGTCATCCGGAGGCTCTATCTTCATCCGCACAATTCCCCCATCCACGGCCCTGAGCATGGCAAGGAAGCGGTGTCCGGGCATCCGCCCCAGCTGCTCCCGATGGTCGAAATAATCCCGGTACACCTGAGCCTCCTGGCTTGAGGCGTATTTTTTCACCACCTGTGAGCTGACCACCCCCTTTTGGGTGAATAGCCGGCGCAGTTCTCCCCTGAGGGCCGGATCATCGCTGATCACTTCAGCGATAATATCCGAAGCACCCTTCAGGGCGCTTTCAATATCCGGGACGCTTTTTTCGGCATTCAGGAATTTCTCTGCAAGATGCCGGGGGTTTTTTCCGTTCTGCGAAAGTATCTGCAGTGCGAGATCCTCCAGGCCGTTTTCCCGTGCAATCTGGCCCCGGGTTCGCCGTTTCGGCTTAAAGGGTAGGTAGATATCTTCAAGTTCCGCAAGGCGGTGGGCGGCCCGGATCTGTTTCTCAAGTTCCGGCGTGAGCCGGCCCTGTTCTTCGATCACAGACATAATATAGCTTCGTCGCTTCTCCAGCTCCTGCAGTCGCGCTGCGGTATCCCTGACGGCGGTAATCTGGGTTTCATCCAGATTACCGGTGGCTTCCTTCCTGTAGCGGGCAATAAACGGGACGGTGGCCCCGTCGTTCAGCAGCTCAAGGGTTTTTTCGATTGATGAGAGCCGGATGCCCAGCTCCGATGCGATGTGGGATAGTGATATGTTCATAGCAGGGCAAGTATGACCTTCCCGGCGGGTTTATGCAATCGGAATATCAATCTTCCCCCAGCCAGAGAACTCGCGCCGGCGAACCGGCACTGATGCTCAGCAGCGGACGTATTTCCTCTTTCGTGGTGCTTGCCGTATTGCCCGGAACTCCTGTGGAAGGATCGAAGCGGAAAACGGCAATGGTGTGAGAGTCCTGGTTCCCCACAGCCAGAAATTCACCCCCGGGAGAAAAGCTCATATCCCTGGGAGTATTGCCTCCGCAGGAAAACCTTCGGATGAAGCTGAGCTTCTGCAGGAAACCTCCATGACGTTCCACAGCGTATAGAATAATCTCATCTGCGAACCTGTTGGAGAGAGCCAGTGTCCGGCCTGAAGGATGGAGCCGGATCGCCGAAGGGGCCTGGTTCTCTGTTGAAGCTGAGATATCAATATCCTCAACCAGCGTCAGCCCCGATGTAGGCTCCCCCTCCGTCTCAGGACCGGATCCTTCTGCGCGGCCGTCTTCCTCCCGGGCCTCTGGTCGTTCCTCTGGTCTTTGCTTTGGTCGTTCCGCTGGTCGTTGCTTTGGCTGGTCTTCATCACGGCGCAGCACCAGCAGCCGGGGCCGGAGTTCGCACAGGGCGTACATATGGATCCCGTCGGGATCGAACTCAAGATGCCGGGGGCCGTACCCCCAGGGCAGCTGAGCATAGCTGATCACAGGGGTTTCGCCCTCGCCGTACCCGCTGATAATCCAGATCCGGTCGCTTCCCAGATCGGCGCAATAGATTCTGCCGTCCCGGGGGTGCACGGCTGCGAAGTGCACATGGGGCGCTTCCTGACGGGTCATGTTCCGTCCAGCCGGCGGGGACCCGGCGGATGGCAGCGGCATGTGAAGCCGATGCAGTTCCCGGGGCTGTGCAGGGTCGGAAACGTCCACCACATGGAGAATCCCGGATGCGTAGGAGGATGCCAGCACAAGGGCTGCGGGTTCGGCGGGTTCCGGGGCGGCCGCCGGGTCTGCAGCTGAACGGGATGGTTCGGCGGTTTCGACAACCCGGGCTGCACCCGGGGATTTTTCTGCCGGGTTCACACTGTCACCTGACGGGCTGAAGAGGCTGAGGTGACACAATCCGTCGGACAGGGGAATCATGGAAACGGGCTCCGGTTCGCCCTGTTCACGGATCGATTTTCGGATTGAGGCAAGCGTGTAGGAGTAGATGCCGCTTTCCTTTCCTGAAACTTCGGTGGCGGCATGGAGAAGCCCCCGGTTCCAGTCCGGCTGAATCCAGCTGGGGTTGGGAATGGGGCTGAAACTCCGGGAGTGCACCCGGGCGGCCTGGTTATCCGCCGGAGTATCACCCAGCTCCACCGAGTGCATCATCATGGATTCACCCCTGGGATCGGGAACATGCCCTTCCCTTCGGGTGTAGGAGCCGCTGATGAGGGTGAACCTGGTCATGAAAGGGGCCCCAGTTGATGCAGAACCGAGCGGTATTGCATGGCAAAATGCACCCCGGCACCCGCCAGAATAAACAGATGGAAAATCTCATGAAATCCCAGCCAGCTTCCGGGGATATTCGGACGTTTCAGGGCGTAAATAACCGCCCCGATGGTGTACAGCACTCCTCCCAGAATCATCTCCAGGAACACCGGAGCGGTCATACTATTGTACAGAGGGACAATTGCGCCCAGAGCAACCCAGCCCATAGCAACATAAATGGCCGGAGCGATCCAACGGGGGGGATGGGGGATGAATATCTTGTATATAAGGCCGATAAGCGTCAGTCCCCACTGCAGACCGATCACCAGCCAACTCCATGGCTCTTCATACCAGATGTATGCAATGGGCGTATAGGAACCGGCTATCATCACAAAAATGGCAATATGATCCAGCTTACGGCGTATGGACTGCTCATTTTCTTCTGTTTTATGAAAGTGATAGTTGGCACTGGAGAAAAAGAGAAACATGGCTGAAAGACCATACACCAGCGACACGATCATCAGATCGGCGGCACCCCGGGCTGTGAGTACCAGCCAGATGGTAAGGGGGATCCAGATGAGAAAGCCGGCTGCATGGGTAATGAAATTAACCCGTTCTGAGGGTAAGGTGATCCTTGGCATAGGGCGTCCTTTTTGGTTTGCGGTGCCCCGGACACGGATGTTCGGGACACCGGAAATCTGAACGGCCGAAGTTTTTTCAGGCCGCGAGTTTTGAAATCACCCTACCCTACACCATTTTTCAGGTCATATCCAATCGTTTCTGCCGGCACCCGTCCGGCAACCCCCGGACTTCTTGCAGGCCCCCGCAGGCGCCCAGTCTCCAGGCAGGCGCCCGGCGGACTATCTGCCTCTGACAGGGGCTCCGGGCACCGAAGGGTTATTCGGACATTTCCTTGCTGATGCTTATGGCTGCAATAGTGCCGTCGCTCACCGCAGTGGTGATTTGCCGGTACATCTTGGAGATAATATCTCCAGCGGCATACACTCCCTCCAGATTGGTCCGCATTTCATCATCGGTTTTGATATGGCCCCACTGATCCAGATCAAGGCCTTCCAGCCCCTCCAGGTTGGCCACAAAACCGATAAACACGAACACGCCGTGGGCCCGGATCTCTTTTTTCTCTCCGGATTTAAGATCTTCAACCACAACGCCCATATCCATGGTTCCGTACTTTTTAAACTCCCTGGGCTCATGACTGAACATGAAGGAAACTTTTGAATCGGCTTTGATTTTTTCCTGGGCCTGTTTATTCGCCTGAAGATCATCAAACTGATGAACTATGGTGATTGAACGGGCAAATTTGGAGATAAACATGGCCTCTTCAATGGCAGAGTTGCCTCCGCCGATGACAATTACATCCTTATCGTCGAAATACTTGGCATCGCAGGTGGCGCAGTATGATATGCCGTCTCCCCGGTACTCCATCTCTCCGGGGACTCCCAGAGGACGGGGACTTGAACCGGTGGCTATTACAAGTTTTTTACCGGTAATGGTTTCCACTCCGTCTATCTTCACCTGTTTGCGTTCAAGATTCACTTCATTCACTTCCACCGCCGCACGGAATTCAACGCCGTTCGCCTTGGCCTGTTCGCTCATATAATGGCTGAGCATCATTCCCTGCTGGGGCTCTACAAACCCGGGATAATTGGAGACCTGATGGGTTGTTGCCACATATCCTCCCGGGAGAGCGACATCAATCAATACGGTCTTGAGTCTGGCCTGAGCAAGATACAATCCTGCAGTGAGACCTGCTGGTCCTCCCCCCAGGACGATCACATCCGCATCCGTGGAGGTTTGGGAGATTTTGCCGTGGAGCTGTGCGGCACGTTTTTCGCCCACCAATGCGTCCAGATTGCGCATGATGTCGGATCGCTTGATTCCGCCGGTAAGTTTATCTCCGGTGATCTCTCCGTTGCGGTAAAAAAGCAGGGTTGGACTACCGGTAACGTCCAGTTCTGTTGCAAGTTCCCGGTTTCCCTGACGGAAGATCTTCACAAAATTAATATCGTCCCCGTAAATCTCACTCAATGCCTGGTATTTACTGGCCAGTGCCTCACAGGGAGGGCATTCGGTGGAATAAAAGTCCAGTACTGCCAGGGGTTTATCAAGAACCTCAGCCTGGTACTGATCCGCATCAATTTCTGTAATTTTTCCTGCCATGATTTGCTCCTGTTCGTTCGGTTATTCGTTCAGTTGTTCGTTCAGTTGTTCGTTCAGCTGTTCGATTTTTCGCACATCGATCTGTGCATATGATTTCTCTAGTGATAGTCTTATTGAAGCTGGACCTCATTGAAGTGAAGGTTTTCTTTCGGGTCCTTCCGCTTCTCTTCGGTTCTCTCATGGATATCTGCATCCTGATACAAGGCCACCCCCATTGAGATAAGCCCGTCAACAGGGCGGCAGTCCGGGGCATGAAGATTACCTTCCCGGTTATATGCAACCGACCCACAGCCTCCGCCGCAGGCCAGCTGGAGGGAACAGTCCCGGCATGCGGATATGGAGAGCACGTCACGATCTTCCCAGTCGGCAATTCTGTCATGGTCCAGATCCGTATGAGGATAAAAGCGCCCCAATTGTTCACCGTCCTTTCCCACTGTGGCGGTGCATGAGTAGATCTGACCGGTGTAATCATATGCCCATTCAGTTTTGGTGCCCGGGCAGCTGTCGAATAGAGGCGCCGGCAGTTCACCGTTCTCAAACAGGAAGCGGGAGATACTGTAGGCTGGGGTGTGAAACTCAAGAATCTGAGGGTATCGTTGAATCTGCTCAAAAAGATCCTCGTACATTTCCAGCCTTCCGTAGAGGCGGTTCTGCTGATCCTGACAGTAGTGAAGCTCATAGTTCCGGCCCAGTTGGGTTTTAAATCGCGGATTGGCCGTCCACCCCCGCTTCAGGGCAAAATCTGCCAGCTCATGAAGCCGGGGAAGATTGTCCCTGTCCAGCACTGAACGGAGGTTAATCTCCAGCCCCGCAGCGAGGGCGTCATCTATTCCCCGGACCACTTTCTCAAAATTCCGGTATTCGCCGCCGTTCATCCGTCCGGCCTTCAGAGGCCTTCGTCGGTCATGAACATCCCCCACTCCATCCAGCGTTACCTGAATCTCCCGGATTTTGGCCGTTGAGAGCAGATCGATGTATTCACTGAGATAATACCCGTTGGTAACCAGAGCGATTTCCACATTGCGTGCATTGGCGCCTTCAATGAGACGGGAGATAATCTTCCGCTGTCCCCCTCCGGGCAGAAGGGGTTCGCCGCCGAACACGGTGAGGTACCACGGTTTCCCCGCCAGATGTGTATCCAGATGGGTGAAAAACGCATCAATTACATCATCCTGAGCCTGATGGGAATCGTGAATGTATCCGTCCTGGTAACAGTAATCACAGGCAAAATTGCAGGCGTAGCCGGGAACATAGAAGACCTGCACTTCGCCGGCATCCCTCTCCCTGATAAAATCGGCGTACGCCAGCCGGTACAGGGAGGTTTCCCGCTCCGGATCGATAATATAGCCCTTCTCCGATAATTCCCGATAATCATCCGACTCAGGCTCTGAGAGTATGCTGCCGTCCCGGATTTTCGAGGCCAGTTCAGGAGAAATGATATCCGCCTGCCTGTGGAGAAGGTTCACCACAATCCAATCCTCCTGCCGGTGAATCTGTTTCAGGATATTGTGTCGGGAAAGGGTTTTATTCATTGATTGCTTAGCTTCCATTGTTGTACTTCCTGATGTGTTCCCGATTCCGCTGCTGCGGTACAGGAAAAATGACTCCGGGGAAGGGCTCACCCTCCCCCGAAGCCCCCGAAATACGACCCGCCGTACATTCGGCGGATCCGGGATGACCTGGACCCGGGGTCCTCAGTCGTGACAGCCCGCAACGACAGGGGACACCTTGGCACAACACTGAGCCTGGTTCTTATCGCCTTTGGGCTTTTTGCGGATCAGAGACTTCATGGATTTCTTCATAAAGATCCCTCCTTAGGTTTCAGCTTCGCCCCGTTCCTGAAGGAACGGGGAAAAAACATCTATTTGCTGCAGCAGGATGATCCTCCGGTCTTGTAACCCAGAATCGTCCAGCTGCAAACTTCCACTTTCCCCTTATCATAGGGGGTGCTTTCTTCCAGAATTTGAACATCCTTGAACCCCGCATCTGATAGCTGGGTGATGTATTCTTCCCGGGTCACCGAGCCGGCCCAGCATTCTGCAACCGCCTGGGGATCCTCTGCATACTCATGGGGAACCGGCTGAAGCGAATAGATGTCGCTCACCACAAAACGGCCGCCGGGTTTGAGAATTCGGTGAATTTCCTTCCATACCATGCCTTTATCAGCCGCATGGTTGATGGTGCAGTTGGAGATGAGCAGATCCACTGAATTGCATTTCAGAGGAATGTATTCAAGATTGCTTTGGTGAAGTTCCACCTGTTCTTCCAGGTTCAGCTTGGTAATGGTTTTCCGGGCTTTGGCAAGCATTCCCCGGCTGATATCCACACCGTGAACCCGGCCTTCAGGTCCCACGGCTTCCGCAAGGGTAACAAGGTCATTCCCTCTGCCGCTTCCCAGGTCCACACATACTTCCCCCGGCCGGGGTTGGGATTTATCTATAGCTCCGCCGCAGGATAGACAGCAGCTGGTCTCAGCCAAGTCGCTGTATCGCAGGTCTATTGCGGAGAGTACGTTTTCTTCGGACATACTATGCTCCTATGTGACAATTCGCTACATGTCGCGTCGGTACACTTCGTGGCATTACTGGTACGTTCTTACTTCTATTTTAATCTCTGGTTCATAAAACACAAGGATTGTTTTGGGTACACTTTTATCTATATTTAATTTTTTATATATTGTCAACACGGAGAGGGAGATCCCTTCAAGCCGTCTCATCCGGCGTATCTCAGGGAGGCATTCCCTTCACAGGCCGGCGAAAATCCGCTACACTCCATGCTCAATCCCCCATACCACGTAAAGGAGTTTCCATGGAAATCTCATCCCTACAAAAAGCCCGTTATGAATATCAGCCCAAGCTTCCCGCAGCCCTTGATTCGGCAATTTCCGATATCAGGGTAGAACTTGGCGACCCCACTGAATCAGTGGCGGACCAGGATCAGGTAAAAAGCCTCTTCCCCCACAGCTACGGTGCCCCGATTGCGGTATTCGCATCCGGAAAGGGCAAAACATCACAGAATCCCCTGCGGGTCGGAGTAATTCTCTCCGGCGGACAGGCTCCCGGAGGCCATAATGTAATTACCGGTCTCTATGACGGACTGAAGAAAGCCAACTCTCAGAGCAACCTGGTGGGTTTCCTGGGCGGTCCCAGCGGTCTCATGGACAACGATTTTATCGTTTTCGACGATGCAAAGATTGACGCCTTCCGGAATACCGGAGGATTCGACATCATCGGATCTGGGCGCACCAAAATCGAAACGGACGAGCAGTTTGCAGCAGCCCTGAATACCGCCAAAGAACAGAAGCTTGATGCCGTGGTGGTCATCGGCGGAGATGATTCAAACACCAACGCAGCCCTCCTGGCTGAATACTTCAAGGATAACGGAACTGACATACAGGTTATCGGTGTACCCAAAACAATAGACGGGGACCTAAAGAACGAATACATCGAAACATCCTTCGGATTTGATACCGCAGTGAAAACCTACTCGGAGCTGATCGGAAATATTATGCGGGATGCCAACTCCGCAAAAAAATACTGGCATTTCATCAAGCTGATGGGACGCTCCGCCAGCCATATCGCATTGGAAGCCGCATTGCAGACCCACCCCAATGTAGCCATTATCAGCGAGGAAGTGGCGGAAAAGAAAAAAAGCCTGAACCAGATCGTTGAAGAGATTGCCAATGTGGTTCGTCACCGTTCCGACAACGGCGAAAACTTCGGCATCGCGCTGATTCCCGAAGGTCTGATTGAGTTTATTCCGGAAATGAAGACCCTCATCTCCGAACTGAATGATTTGCTGGCCCACGACGAGAAGTACTTTGCCACCTTGAAGAGTTTTGAGGATCAGGCGGAATTTGCGGTGAGCAAACTCAGCGACCACAGCGCCAAAGTATTTTCCTCCCTTCCCCGGGGCATCCGCCAGCAGCTTCTCCTGGACCGGGATCCCCATGGAAACGTGCAGGTAAGCCTCATCGATACGGAAAAACTCCTCATCGAGATGGTGGGAGAACTGCTGGCACAGTGGAAAGCTCAGGGAAATTTCTCCGGTTCTTTCAAGGCCCTGGCCCATTTCTTCGGGTACGAAGGACGCTGTGCCTTCCCTTCCAATTTCGACGCCGACTACACATACAGCCTCGGATACACCGCATTCCTGCTCATTGCCAACGGTCTCACCGGCTACCTTTCCAGCGTCCGGAACCTGGACAAACCCGCATCAGAATGGGTTGCAGGAGGTATTCCCCTGACCATGATGATGAACATGGAGCAGCGCCACGGCAAGATGAAGCCGGTAATCCGCAAGGCTCTGGTGGAGCTTGACGGCGCTCCATTCAAGGAGTTTTCTTCCAAACGGGATGACTGGGCGAAGAACACCCGATACTTCTTTCCCGGAGCCATTCAGTACTACGGACCGGCGGAAGTGTGCGATCAGCCCACTATCACACTGAAACTGGAGCGGTCCGGCAAATAATCCCGCCTGCCCGCAAAAGCAGAAGCAGTATCAACACATGAATCCAGGCCATCCGGCGTCATGCTGCCGGATGGCCTTTTTATTTCGGTTGGGCATGCTTTACTTGCTGCCGCCATATATACAATAATCAGGACAATGGAAACCCCGGCCCGAAGCAGGCGCATCGAAAATATCCGCAAAATTCTTACTCCGGTGATCATTTTCACCTTCGTATTAAGCATCATTTCCCTTTTTCTGGAACAGGCGGAAATAGACTCCCCTTTTATCGGGGTTTTCACCAATGCGGTTGATTTCACTCTTGCTTTCTTCATTCTGCTGGAGCTGATATTTGAGCTGATCAGTGCCCCATACAAGGGGATCTGGCTGAAAAACAATCTTGCTTCAACCCTTTTCTCCGCAGCCTTCCTGATTTTGTTTACCTACAACAAGTATGTTGAGTTTGTCATTCAGCCGGACCTGGAATCGGGGTTCCAGATTGCCGGTCTCATTGTGGTGCGGAACTTCTTCATGCTCTTCAAGGTGTTCGGCAGGATCCGCCGGATATCTGCTTTATTGAACAATTTGACAATCCATCCCGCCCAAACCCTGGTGTTGAGCTTTCTCATGGTGATTTTGGTGGGGACGTTTTTCCTCATGCTTCCGGTTACAACGGTGGATGGAAGCGGCTTGAATTTCATCGATGCCCTGTTCACCACCACCTCCGCAGTGTGTGTCACCGGACTGATCGTGGTAGATACGGCAACACACTTCACCCTTCTGGGACAGGCGGGAATTCTCATACTCATCCAGATCGGCGGGCTGGGAATTATGATTCTCAGTTATTCTGCGGCCTGGGCCCTCCGGCGTTCCTTCAGTCTTCAGGATAAACTTCTCATTTCCTATATGACCAATGAAGATGACTTGAACCGGGTGAGCCGGTCCCTTCTCCAGATCATCACCCTCACCTTTTCCATCGAAGCCCTGGGTGCACTGTGGCTGTTCTTTTCGTTTTTTTCAGAGGGAATGGCCCTGGGAAAATCCGCCTGGTTTGCGGTCTTTCATTCCGTGTCGGCCTTCTGCAATGCGGGCTTTGCCCTGTTCAGCGACAGCCTGGAAGGTTTCGCCGGGAATATTCCGGTGAACCTGGGGGTGGCGTTTCTGATAATCTGCGGAGGTCTGAGCTTTGCGGTGATGATGGATCTTATGAAGATCCCGGGGAAGCTTCGCCCATTTTCAGGCCGGGCGGGTATTTCAGGCAAGCGGGGACTACAGCTGCAGCTGAACACCCGGGTGGTATTGCTGGTGAACCTCATCCTGCTCACAGCTGGGGTGCTGATTTTTTACGGACTGGAGTACCGGAACAGCCTTTCTGCAGAACCGGTGGGAAGACAGTATCTCCTTGCCTTTTTCCAGACCGTAACCCTGCGTACCGCCGGATTCAATACCATGAATTTCGCCTCACTGGGCTCGGCTGCCCTCATGCTCTCACTCTTTCTGATGATTATCGGCGGTGCTTCAGGATCCACTGCCGGCGGGATGAAGGTGAACACCGTTGCGGTGGTGTTCAGCTACCTGAAATCCCGGCTCACAGGACGGGACCGGGTGCGGATTTTCGAGTACACGCTCACACGGAATACCTCAAGCAATGCACTGGTGCTCTTCATTTTTGCCGTCTCAACGATATTTGCCGGGGTGTTTTTTCTGAGCATCAGCGAGGAACAGCCCTTCCAGGATATTGTGTTTGAGGTGGTCTCGGCCTTCGCCACTGTGGGAGTCAGCCGGGGAATCACCTCAGGGCTGAGTACGCCCGGCAGACTGATAATCTCCATACTGATGTTCATGGGGCGTATCGGACCTCTGACCCTGCTCACCGCCCTGGCAGGAAGACGAGTGAACGACGGGGTGTATTATCCGGAAACTGACATTCTGATAGGATAATTCCCGGAGCTACCAGACACCGGGAATGGGTATGTGCCCGCAAGGGGCGTTCCGGTCTAAATAACCGCTGCGAATAACCGCTGCGAATAACCGGCACAAACATATAAAGGAAGAACTATGGCAAAGAAGAAAGAACAGGTATTTACCGTTATCGGCCTCGGTGCCTTCGGCAGCCAGGTCTGCAAGGTTCTTGCCGACAGCGGAGCAAAGGTTATCGCCGTGGACAGTTCCGCAGAGCGGATCGACCGGGTCAAAAACTCCGTCACCCAGGCGGTGATCATGGACGCTACATCCGAAGAAGGTTTCGCCAAACTTCCGCTGGAGGATACTGATATTGCAGTGGTGGCCATCGGAGATAATATGGAGGCGAGCATTCTCAGCACCGCCCTTCTGAAGAAAGCCGGTGTACGCTACATCATCGCCCGTGCCATCAGTGCAATACACAGACAGGTTTTGCGACAGGTGGGTGCCGATGAAATTATCAATATTGAAGAGGATGAAGGGGAGCAGCTTGCAATCCGGCTGATAGCACCCCAAATTCTTGACCGCATCCCCATTTCCAAGGATATCAGCATAGCCGAGGTGTATACCCCCAAAGATTTCAGCGGGCAGAGCCTGATCGATCTGGATCTGCGCAGCAGAATGCGGGTCAACGTGATAGCCATCAAAAAAAACGCCGTGGAACTTGATGAGCAGGGGAACCCCCACTCCAATGAGGAAATCCTCTTCCCCGACGGCAACTATCGACTGGACGAGGATGATATTATGCTGATCGTGGGGCAGAATCAGGATATTGAAGCATTCAACAGTCTTTGACCCGGCAACACCGGGAAAGCCTTGTGGAATTTCCCGTCCCTACCCGGGTAAAACAGGTTGAGGAGGAAGGACCATGGTAATTCTTCGCAAATATTTCATTCACCTCTTGGGGATCATGTCGGTTATCTCCGTTCTTTTTCTTGGTGTATTCGCCTTTCTGCAGCTCAACACCGGGGGCGGGCTATCTACTCAAAGTTCCGGGGAATTGAAAGAGATCAGGGAAGGTGTTCTCTACATCTCAATTGTTCTGGCACTTCTTCAGTCCGGGATCTTTCTGCTCATCCTTGCGGCAGCGGGGAAAACCCGGCGCCGGGCGGAGAATCTCATGCAGCGTAAGCTGTGGCTCAGCGCAGGGGGCGATGGTTGGCAGAAGGTGCTGGGCGAACTCGGCGAAAGCTTCTATGAGATGAATTCACAGCTTCTGCAGACCAATGAAGCCCGGGGGATCAAAATTCAGGCCATGAACCGACTGACAGAGTTCCTTGTGCAGAATCACGGTCAGCCCCTCTGCATCACCAATATTAAAGGTGAAATTCTGTATGCCAGCCCCTCATTCCTGGAAAAAACAGGAACAGGGCGTTCCCGGCTGATCAATTCCTTTATCTCCCAGGAATTTCCCGGCATCCGGCCGGGACATATTATCAACGCCTTTCAGAAGGACCATGGCGTGTACAGTGCGGAAAGCGAAAACGGCAATTTCTCCGTCTATCCGGTAAGGGACCATCGGCAGGAAATTACCTACCTTGTGTTCACCTCAGGAAACAGAAACTACAACGCTCTGAAATCCGAAAACAACACTCCATCATCCAAAGAGACCAAAGAGACATTGAAAAGCTCCGGAAGCGGCCAGGATTGGCTCCGCAAGACTTTTCAAAGGGTATTGAAACGGGGCGGCAATTAGGTGTAGCATTCCGTTATTACTTTGTAATACCATCTTCACGGACAACTTCGTTGCTCCCGGTGAATCTGTGCCCGTAATTCGTACCCTGGATCCGAATTACGGAAAGTGAGAAGATTATGAGCATATTAACCCGGCTTCAATACGGCGGACAGTGCGATCTGCCGGCGGTTCCCCACACCGATGCACTTGAAATCTCTGAGGTAAGCTACCGCTACCCCAACTCCCAGAAGAAAGCTCTTGAAAATGTGACCCTGCATATCCAGCCGGGAGAACGGCTGGCACTGGTGGGACCCAACGGCGCAGGAAAATCCACTCTGCTACAACTGATTCTGGGAATGAAAAAGGAACAGCAGGGTGCAATCAGGGTGTATGGAAACCCCGCCCATCACTGTCGTCACAGGGTTGCCATAGTACCCCAGCGTGCTTCCGTGGACTGGAATTTTCCCCTTACCGTCCGCCAGGTGGTAACCATGGGACGATATGTGCATCTGGGCTGGATGCGCCGGCCAGGCAACCGGGATAAAGAAAAGGTGGATGAAGCAATGGAGACCATGGGAATATCTGATCTCAGTTCCCGTCAGATATCCCAGCTCTCCGGAGGACAGCAGCAGCGGGTCATGCTTGCCCGCACCCTGGCCCACGATGCGGATCTCCTTCTTCTGGATGAACCCCTGAATCACGTGGACATCAAAACCCAGGAACTCATATTCCACACCATTGAACGACTGAGCAAGGCGGGGAAAACCGCCATTGTGAGCACCCACGACCTGGGTGTGCTCACCGTCCACTTCAACCGTGCGGTATTTCTTGACCGCAGGGTGATCGCCGACGGACCTGTGGATGAGGTAATTACGCCCCGAACCATAGCCAAAGCCTACGGCTTTGAATTTCACAAGGACTATCACAATGATTGAACTTATCATGGAACCTCTCCAATACGGATTTATTCTCCGAGGGCTGGCAGCCGGACTGCTGGCGGGAATTTCCTGTGCGCTGCTCAGCTCCTTCGTGGTGTGGAGGGGCATGGCGTTCATGGGAGATGCCATGGCCCATGCAATTCTGCCGGGAATTGTTGCCGCATATGCCTGGGGATTCAGTCTGATACTGGGAGCCCTGGGGGCGGCGGTTGTAGCCGTTTTTGCCATCGGGATAATCAGCAGCCGCAGTTCACTGAAGGAAGACAGCGCCATTGGAATTGTGTTTGCAGGTCTGTTCGCTTTGGGTATCCTGCTGCTCAGCAGAATTGCAAGCTATCAGGACCTCAGTCACATCCTGTTCGGAAACATTCTCGGCGTATCCAAAGCCGACCTTATTACCATGTCCCTGGTAGCCCTGGGGGTACTGGGGGTGCTGGCTAGCAGTTTCAAGGAACTTCTGGTGGCCTCCTTCGACCCCACCCATGCAGTTGCCATCGGCATCTCGCCTTCGCTGATCCGCTACCTTCTCCTTCTTCTCCTTGCTTTCACTACGGTAATTGCAATTCAGTCGGTGGGAGTCGTTCTGGTTCTGGCCCTGCTGGTCACCCCCGGGGCAACCGCATCTGTTCTGACCAACAAACTCGGCAGAATGATGGGAATTTCGGTGCTTACCGCCATTGTATCTACCGGTCTGGGATTTTACGCTTCCTATTACTGGAACACCGCTTCCGGGCCTACAATTGTACTGGTTCTCATAGCTATATTTTCTCTGGCGATGCTCATATCCTTTCTGCGCAGCACATTTTCCGGGTCCGGGAACAGCTCCGAACATACCGCAGAAGAAAGCAGCTAAAAATACCGGGCATTATCCCGGAACACATGAAAGAACGGTACGGGGAAAATACCCGCCAAAGGAACAATTGCCCATGCTCACCGGGGGAGATCTTTCTTCAGCCTTGCCGGGAAATTTCCGTTTACATAGCGGGTGATTGGGCATAATGTAAACATATGAAAATACTAATTGCCGATAAACTATCAGATAATGCCGTGAAGGCCCTTGAAAACATGGGAGCCTCGGTGAGGCTTGAACCCGACGCTGCAGCCGGGGATCTCCCCCAACTCATGAACGATGCGGAGATACTCATCGTTCGATCCACAAAGGTGAACAAAGCCGCCATGGATGCGGCAAGCAGCCTGAGCCTCATCATCCGGGCCGGTGCAGGAGTGAACACCATTGACCTGGAATACGCGTCCGCACTTGGAATCCATGTGGCCAACTGCCCCGGCAAAAATGCCGATGCCGTTGCAGAGCTCACAATAGGACATATGATCGCCCTGGACCGCAATATTGTGGACAACAGCATTGATCTCCGCAATGGAGTATGGAACAAAAAGGGCTACAGCAAAGCCCGGGGGCTGAAAGGCCGAACCCTGGGAATTCTGGGTCTGGGCTCCATCGGAACCAAGGTGGCCGCAGTTGCCCAGGTGATGGGAATGAATGTTCAGGCGTGGTCCCGGAGCCTTACCGAACAGAAGGCAAAGACCATGGGCCTGGGATTCTGCCCCACCCCCATGGATCTGGCACGGAGTTCGGATATCGTCAGCATTCATCTTGCAGCCAGTAATGACACCCGGCATCTCGTGGACCGCAGTTTTCTGGAAGCCATGAAAGAATCGGCGTTTCTGATCAATACATCCAGGGGTGAAATCGTGGACAGTGCGGCTCTTATGGAAATATGCAGCTCTAAATCTCTCAAAATAGCCCTGGATGTGTATGAAGATGAACCTGGGGCTTCGGAAAAAACGTTTCCACACACAGAACTTGCACAGCTTATTACCGGAACCCATCATATCGGCGCTTCCACCCAACAGGCGGCTGACGCCATAGCCGATGAAGTGGTAAAGATTGTAGAAAGCTACCGCAGCTCTGGAAAACCCCTGCACCCTGTGAATGCCAGAGACAAGAGCACCGCCCAGTTCAATCTGGTGGTGCGCCACTTTAACAAGGTGGGCGTTCTGGCCGCGGTGCTTGATGCCCTGCGCAACGCCGATATCAATATAGAAGAGATGGAAAATTCCATTTTCTCCGGGGGCGAAGCCGCAGTGTGTACCCTGAAGCTGGATGACCGTCCCTCGGATGTGATTTTGAATGAAATATCTTCCATGGATAATATCATCAAGGCTTCACTGAAATAATGAATCTGGAAGACTATTTTGCCCGATTCCGGAAAAAGACCATCGGATGGAATCATACAATCAACACCCCCATGGGAACTCGGCCGCTGATTTACGCCGACTGGATTGCCAGCGGCAGACTATATGAGGATATTGAAGATACGATCAGGAATCAGATAGGTCCCATGGTTGCCAACACCCACAGCGAAGCCAGCGCAACCGGGAAGGCCATGACCCGGGCGTATCACCTTGCCGGAGATATCATCAAAAACCATGTGAACGCCGGCCCTGAAGATATTCTCATATCTGCAGGAAGCGGCATGACCGCAGTGGTGAATAAACTGCAGCGCATGCTTGGTCTCCGCCGCCCTCCACAGAGCAAGGAAGGCGTGGATTTCAGCCGGGGCCTGCCCAGAGTCAAACCTTCCAAGCGCTGCGATACGGTGGTATTTATCACTCACATGGAGCATCACTCCAACCACATCAGCTGGCTGGAAAGCTGTGCCGAAGTAGTGGTTCTGGAGCCGGATGACAGCCTGCAGGTAAACCCCGAAGAACTTGAGCGGAAGCTGAAAGAGTATGAAGATACCGCCCTGAAGATCGGCAGTTTCAGCGCAGCAAGCAACGTGACCGGATTCATTCCTCCCTATCGTGAACTTGCCCGGATTATGCACCGCCACGGAGGATACGCATTTGTGGATTTTGCCGCCTCGGCACCCTACGTGGAGATAGACATGCATCCGGAACATGATCAATGGGGATACCTGGACGGGATCTTTTTCTCACCCCACAAGTTTCTTGGAGGGCCCGGCAGTTCAGGTGTGCTGGTTTTTAACCGAAAGCTGTATCACAACCGGATACCTGATAATCCCGGGGGGGGAACGGTAAACTGGACCAATCGCTGGGGAGAACGAAGCTATGTTACAGATATTGAAGCCCGGGAGGACGGAGGTACGCCCCCCTTTCTCCAGACCATGCGCACTGCCCTGGCAATCAGACTGAAGGAGCAGATGGGGGTGAAAAACATCGCAGCCAGGGAGAAGGAGCTTCTCCAACAGGCGGTGGAGGGGCTGTCCCGGGTTCCGGGGCTTCAGTTCCTGGGGGCCGACGGAGAATTTCCCCGGAATGAGCAACTGGCCGTTCTCTCGTTTTTTATCAGAGATATTCATCACAATCTCATTGTCGCCCTGCTGAATGACCGCTTCGGCATTCAGGTGCGGGGCGGCTGTTCATGTGCAGGCACATACGGCCACTGGCTGCTTCATGTCAGCAGGGAGGACTCTCTGCGGATCACCCGGGAAATAGAACGGGGGGATCTCAGCGAAAAACCCGGATGGGTGAGAATCAGCCTTCATCCCTCTATGAGCAA
This sequence comes from Salinispira pacifica, assembly GCF_000507245.1. Lineage (GTDB taxonomy): Bacteria > Spirochaetota > Spirochaetia > DSM-27196 > Salinispiraceae > Salinispira > Salinispira pacifica. The sequence goes on from NC_023035.1 coordinate 2,633,751, forward strand.
TGGTGAGCTGGATGCAATCATTCACGGGGTGCATCAGATCGCCTCAAAAGCAGGTGAATGGGAAAAGGATTACCGCTTCAACCCCAAAAGCGGCGAGTTTGACTATGTACCCCGGGAAAACGTCAATTCCCCGTCCGGGGGAGGGGCTGAAAATGCGGGGGATTATGATTCATCCGGCAGCAATGAATCCTCGTGGTTTGACCTCTGATTCCACCCGATGAAACTCATGTTTCAGTGAACCGATGAATTAGCGCCCTGGAGAAAAACAGGGCAATAAAACCCTCATGAAGGACCCTGCAACCCGTTTTGCAGGCTCATGCACCCGCTATCCGGTTTTATACCATCCCGACGGGCTATCCCGGAGGAGGCTATCCCGGAGGGGCAAGAACCCCCAGCCTTGAGGCGGACCACCATTCAAAGAGTCTGAGCATGATTGAGTACAGTCCGCTCCAGAGCACCAGGGCGATCACTGCCTGGAGCATCAGTGCGGGAAACGGCCGGATCTTCCGGGTCTTGGGAGCTTCACTCCCTTGGGTGTTCAGGGTCTCACCGGAGCGCAGGGCATCCTTCCAGGCGTTTTTCCGACGCCTACCCAGAGGAAGCAGATACAGCAGGGCAAGAACCAGCCCTATAATCGTACCCGGGAAGCCGCCGGGGGCGTAGAGCAGCATAATAGGCGTGCTGACAACCTGTCTGAACTGGAATATCAGGGGCGCAAGCTTCCAGCCCAGCAAAAAGATCATCAGCGCATTACCCATCAGGCCCAGCAGCGCCGTGCTGCTGCGAATATGAAGAAGCCGTTCCAGGGTATCAATTTTGCCGGCGGTCTCGAGAAGGGAAAAGGAGAGCACGCCGGAAAGTACCAGAAGAATTATCTGTTCCAGGGAATTGACGAAAAAATGGATCATGGGAGTAATATTAACAATTTTGAATATAAAGTAAAGAGCGAGGGGCTCAGCTTGCCCCCCGTCGGCAACACTGATAGAGTGTGAAGCATGATGAACTGGTCGGAATTCGGAAAAAAACTCACCTCCCGCAGCGGTATCCTGGAACTCATGGATGATCTGGGCAAGGCCATGCAGTCCAGCGGTGAAAAGTACATGCTGGGCGGGGGCAATCCCGGGAACATCCCTGAGATGAACCGGGTCTGGCGCAGAAGAATGCAGGAAATTCTTGCCAACGGCGATGAATTTGAACGGGGACTGGGCAACTACGACACCCCCCAGGGCAAAGGCAGCTATCTGAATAATATCGCAGATATGCTCCGGGGAGAGTACGGCTGGGATCTCGGCCCTGAGAATATTGCCGTCACAAACGGAAGCCAGTCCGCCTTTTTCATGCTGTTCAATCTGCTCTCCGGTGAACTTGACAGCAGCAGGGGCGAAGGTGCGGGAACCATCCCCCACAGCCGCAGCGCCGGAGAACCCGCAGATGCCGCCGCTTCACCGCCCGGCGGACGGGCTACCCGTCAGATTCTTCTTCCCCTCATGCCCGAATACATCGGCTATGCCGATCAGGGTATCGGCCATGAACACTTCCGGGCCTACAAGCCGGAAATTGAAATAATAGACGATAATTATTTCAAATATCATGTGGATTTCGACAGCGTTGTTCTGGGGCCCAACGATGCGGCGGTTTGCGTATCCCGTCCCACCAATCCCACGGGAAATGTATTAAGCGATGAAGAGGTGAACCGGCTGGATCAGCTGGCCAGGGATCATGATGTTCCTCTGCTTCTGGATAACGCATACGGTACGCCGTTTCCCAACATGATTTTCACCGACGCCCGGCCCATCTGGAATGAGAATATCGTTCTGGGTATGAGTCTCTCCAAAATCGGGCTGCCTTCCACCCGCACAGGAATAATCATTGCCCGGGAGGAGATCGTTCAGGCAATATCTGCGGTCAACGCCATCATGAGCCTGGCGAATAATACTCTGGGTCAGATGATCACCGGTCCGCTCATAGAATCCGGGGAGATCCTGAAGCTGAGCAACGAAGTGGTACGCCCCTTCTACCGGGATAAATCCATGAGAGCCCAGGAAGCTGTACTGAGACACATGAAGGGGCTGCCCTGCCGTATTCACCTGAGTGAGGGTGCGCTCTTTCTCTGGCTCTGGTTTGATCATCCTGATATTGATACTGCAGTCCTCTATGAGAGACTGAAAGCCCGGCAGGTAATAATCGTACCGGGCAAATACTTCTTTTACGGAATCGACGAAGAGTGGGAGCACAGGAATCAATGTATCAGAATCAATTTTGCCCAGAGCGATGATGTTGTGGATGAAGGGATACGGAGGATCGCCGAAGAGGTTCGGGAGATGATCGATGCCTGAAAAGCCCGGGTGAATACTGGGTTCAACCTGCGGAACCATCGGCCGAGCGAATTTCCCGGATCAATTCCCCCGGCTCCCTTTCCCGATTAACTTCCCGGATTAAGCTCCGGGAGGTAGTTGCCGGATTCGTTCAGTCCGGCAGGCGGATGCTGCGCTTCCCGGGATCCCGTGCAGGCCGGTAGATAGTGAGTATGTTTCCGATTATGCTCACACTCTCGGCGTTCAGGCTGTTGCAGAGTTCGTCTGCTATTTCCCGTTTGGCTTCTTTATAATCCTGAAATTTCACTTTTATAAGCTCATGGGACTCAATCGCTTCTTCTGCCGCTTTCAGCACCTGTTCGTTTAAACCGTTTTGACCGATCATCACCACCGGTTTCAGACTATGCGCAGCCTTCTTCAGGAAATTTCTTTGTGCATTATTCAATTCATTCCATCCTTTATGCCGCCGCACTATACTGATATTATGGTACTTCGTCTATACCGGGAGCTGCCCGGCGACACATTCACAAAACAGAGGCCGGCTCATCCCAATTGAATACGGGAGAACAAACATGCTTGAACTTGAATCACCCTTCGACCTTCTCCAATCCAGATCCATGGCGGTGCCCGACAGGGAACATGCGGGAGCATTGGAGGAAATCAGACTGGCTCACTCCCCCATCCCCCGTCCGGGACATGCTTTGGTGAAAATTCACCGGGCAGGTGTGGCATTTGGTGATATTATCAGATCCACCGATTCTATCCTCAGAATCAGGGAATTCCCATGGACACCGGGCTACGATATTTCCGGTGAAATTATCAGTTTCACTCCCGCGGATCATGATGACCGGTTCCCGAAGGAATTCCGCACTACTCTTGAAAAGACCCTGAAGCCGGGAACCCCGGTGGCCGCCTTCTGCACAGAGGGAGGGTACTCCCAATATGTTGAACTGCCGCTTGAACTTCTGGTGCCGATCCCCGGTGATCTCAGCTACGACGACTCCTGTGCTTTGGTGCTGAACTACCTTACCGCCTGGCAGATGATGTTCAGAGTGGCGAAACTCCCCCGGCTGCAGCTTGAAGGCAGGCAGCAGCCTGCAGTATTTGTACAGTCGGCTGCAGGCGGTGTGGGTACGGCAGTTCTGCAGTTGGCCCAGGCCTTCAATATTCGGGCATACGGAACCGCATCTCCGGAAAAACACGATCTTGTGCACAAACTTGGTGGAATTCCCCTGGATTACCGGGATAAGGATCTTGTATCCCGAATACTTCAGGAAGAGCCGGGCGGATTGGATGCGGTCTTTGAAACCCGGGGATTTGACAGTGCAGTAACAAGCCGGAAGCTGTTGAAACCCAAGGGGAGGATCGTGCTCTTCGGATTTCTTGAGCACCATTCCAACATGGACATATACCGAAGACTTCGCTTCGTCCTCAAGGGGGCGAGATTCTTCCTCCCCCTACAAAATGGCCGTTCGTCCCTCTACCTGATAAATCCCGGAAGGAATATTGTTCATTATCGGGAAGATCTGGAACGCCTGCTTCACCTGGGAAATGACGGCATTCTGCAGCCGGTAATATCCGCCGTATTACCCCTTGAGGATGCGGAAGAGGGCTGGAATCTGATGAAGGAACGAAAAAGCCGGGGAAAAATTCTTCTGGATCCGTTTTACTCTGAAAATTCCTGAACGCCCTTCAATTATTATTTGTCCCAAACCTGACTTTCATGATATTATAATAGATATATGCAGGTCACCTTCTGAATTCTTCCTATATTTGAAGGTGCCTGCTGCAGCATAAATCTAATACGTGGTGGTGTGTTTCATGAGTAAAAATATTACCCAGACCTTTGCAGAAGTGGCGGAAAGACTTCCCTCCCAACCGGTGCAGTACAGCAAGGATGAAACGGGAGAGTTTCAACCGGTAAGCTTTTCACAGCTCTACTCTGAAGTTGAAAAAATGGCTGCCGGACTTGCATCCATGGGTATCGGCCGAAATGACCTTGTAGGTCTCATTTCCGAAAACAGAAAGGAATGGCTGGTGGCGGATCTTGCGGTTCTCAGCCTTGGCGCCGCTGACGTTCCCCGGGGTAATGACTCCATGCCCGAGGAAATTGCGTTTATTCTGGGCTTTACCGAAGTCAGTACAACCTTCGCAGAAAATGCAGCACAGGTGGAAAAGCTCATTTCCATCCAGAAAGATATGCCGGAACTGAAGCGGATTATCGTTCTTGATCAGGACTTTCAGCTGAAGGAGCTGAAATCCAAGGCTGCCGACAGAAAATCACTGGAAATACTGAAATATCATGAAGTGATCCAGGCGGGAGAGAAATTTCTTCAGAACGATCCGGACTATGTGAAAAAGGAAGTTGAGAAAGGCAGCAGGGAAGATCTGGCCACAATCATTTTCACATCGGGCACAACCGGTGAGCCCAAGGGTGTGCAGCTCTCCCATGCCAACTATATGGCCCAGGTGGATCTTATCGATACGAAAATCCGCATCGGTGCGGGTGATATTTGGCTTGCGGTGCTTCCGGTCTGGCATTCATTTGAACGGGTGATGCAGTATATTGCGGTGCTTTACGGTTGCTCCCTTGCCTACTCCAAGCCCGTGGGCAAAATTATGCTGGAAGACTTCCAGAAGGTGAATCCCACCTGGATGGCGTCGGTACCCCGCATCTGGGAGGCCGTCAGACTGGGGGTTATTAAAAGCGTAAATGCAGGCAGCAAGGTGAAAAAGTCCCTCTTCTTCTTTTTCCTGGGAGTGGGAAAACTTTACCGATATTTTCATAACATGGTTTTCAGCAGACTGCCCAGCTTCAAGCGGCGATCCCGGATACTGGACGCCCTGATCGGCTTCATCCCCATGATCTTTTTTCTCCCGGGTTATCTGTTGGGTAACCTTCTTGTATTCAAAAAAATCAAAGCAAAGCTTGGAACCCGATTTGTTGCCGGTATCTCCGGCGGCGGCGCCCTCCCCAGCGGAGTGGACAAGTTCTTTTCCGCCGTGGGAATTCTTCTGCTTGAAGGATACGGTCTCACCGAGACCGCGCCGGTTGTTTCGGTGCGGACCCAATGGCATCCGGTCACCGGATCCATCGGCACCAAACTTGAATGCTGCGAGATCCAGGTCCGGGACGAAGCGGGCAATGTCCTCAAACCCGGGAAAAAAGGCATTCTCTATGTGAAGGGCCTGAATGTGATGAAAGGGTACTACAAGCGGGATGAGTTTACCCGGAAGGCAATCGATGAAGAAGGCTGGTTCAACACCGGCGATCTGGCCATGATTGCACACCGGGGAGAGATCCGCATTCTGGGACGTGCCAAAGATACCATCGTTCTGCTGGGGGGAGAAAATGTTGAACCCTTGCCCATGGAAGATAAGATGCGGGAAAGCATGTATATTTCACAGGTTGTAGCCCTTGGGCAGGATCAGAAATTTCTGGGAGCCCTGATTGTCCCCGACGAAGAGAATATCCGCCAATGGGCCAAAGAACAGGGACTGCAGGTGGGAGATTACGGCAAGTTTATTAAAGGTCCCGAAGTGCACGACCTGATTAAGTCGGAGCTGGCAGAAGCGGTGAGCACCAAAAACGGATTTAAAACCTGGGAACGGATCGCACGCTTTGGAATTATTCCCGGTCCCTTTGAAGTTGGTAAGGAGCTGTCCGGAAAACAGGAAATCAAGCGTCATGTGATCTACGAAATGTACAACAAGGAAATTAACAGGATCTTTGCCTGAGCAACATTCGCCGAATTATTGATAATCGGTGAAAAAAGCTTTAATCAGCAGGCGCAGCAGAAGCTGAGCAGGCCGGTGAATTTTACCGATATTCACAGAATTTAAGCGCAAAGACGGGGCTGTCCGGGGAGTAAACCCAGGCAGCCCCGATTATTTTTAAACCGCAGATACCCGCTGATCTTCGCAGACTTCGCGGATTGATCTCATCAGGATTTGCCGGAGAAATTTTCCGGAGTCGGTCCGGCTGCCAACGGCGAAATTAGCCCTTTTTCAGACGGTTAATCAGGGCGTTTACAAGGTAGGCCATACCGTAGGTGTCGGTGTCACAATACGATTCAACCTCCCGGTAGAACCGCCGGGGATCTTCTCTTACATATCGGGCATAGGGATCCCAGCTTTCGGGCACCGGCAGTTCCGGATGCATAAGATAGTAGTAGCCGATAAACGCATCGCTTCCGCTTGACACCTTATCGTCTTCATACCCGTGGCGGGTGAGTACCGGAAGCACGGTCTTGAGGCTGATTTTGCCGCCCTGATCGGGGTGGTACACGCTGAACTCGGCAAAGGGCTTCTGCAGATCCACCAGTCGGTGAATAATCTGTTCAAGCCCCTTCCTTCGGGTATCCAGAAGGGAGGCCAGACGCCGGAGCACCGCCTTCTCAAAATGTATGCCGTAGACCAGAATTGAACCCTCTGAACCCAGATCACGAATCAGGGCATCGGCCAGTTCACCTCTTCGATCTTCACCGGGTTCAATAAGATATGAGCCCACCTTCTCCGGACTACCTGGAGAGAAACCGGATTCACTCCGGGATCCGGGATTATCCATTCGATATGCAGAGTACAAAAAAGGTACATGCTCCCACATCCCCACTCCGTTCCAGCGGGGAAGTGCCTCCAGATAGCATTCAAAATCCAGGAAGTAGAGAGGCCATTTCAGCCCGTCAAGGAAGTTTTGAAGGGCCTCGGTTTTCACCTGCTCCTGGCCCTGGAGTTCCGCCTGATGCTGAATCCAATGATAGGGTTTAATTTTCTGTTTCAAAGGCGGTTTCACAAGGTGGAGGTCTTTCACCCGGGTTATCCCCTGTGCTCTCAGCTTTGATGCAAGCCCCCCGGACCTGTGTAATCGGGAAATATCGCCGGGACCCGGAAGGGGATTTTCGGAGCCGCAAAACGGGCAGGAGCTACTTCTGCAGCCCGGAATGGATTCGATCCTGTAGGGGGGTGAGCCCAGTGCGGCTTCAATCCGCTGCACCTCCGCAGCAATATCCGCCTTCATGAACTTATGCCCTTTCTTCTGGCGCTGGATACTGAATATTTCACTGCTGTTCCGGGGGTAATCCTTGTTGAGGTAGAGAACGTTCACGTCATCCACCTGATACCCTGCAGCGGTGAGCCCCTGGGACAGCCAGGCTGCTTCCCGGACATAGCCGTCCTTCACCTTGGATGCGGCCTTCAAAAGAGTGATGCTCAGGCCGCCGTATGCCCCCCGTTGAATCAGATCCAAAAAGAGAATACGGCCCCGGGAAATCATTACTCCGTTAAGTATTCCCGGCTCAGTTGATTCGGAAAATTCCGGTGAATCCGGTGTTCCGTGTAATGCTTCGGTATGTGGGGAGGCTCCCCATTGTGAGAGTAACTCCAGAGTTGCCGATTCCAGTTCCTGAATGCCGTGTCCCTGCTTGCTGCCCCCGCTCCCGGAACCGCCTGATTCCCGGGCGGTTGCATCAAGCAGATCCTGGTATGGACCGGGATACACTTCAACAATTCCAGGATAACGTTCCCGGAGGATTTTCCGGAACTCATTGAGAACCCGGGTTTTTTCAAGGAATTGATGAGTGGATCCGGCACCTGAAGGTTTTTCAATGTACGTGCCGGGGGACGCCTGGAGCCAGTAGCTGCCGGGAAATTCTTCAGCTCTTCTGGTGAGTCTCTCCGCCAGCTGCCGCGGACAGCGCCAGCCGGTGAAAAGATCATCTATGCACCGAATCCCGGGATAGGTATCTGATGACATCAGAACTCAGGCGAAAATCAATTCATGAGTGTCGGTGGCGATCTGAAGCTCCTCGTTGGTGGGAACTACAAGGATTGTCACAGGGGAATAATCTGCAGAAATAATTCCCAGGCCGGGGCCGTTATTGCGGTTCTTCTCTATATCGATAATTATGCCCAGGTTTTCCAGCCTTCGGCAGATCCGTTCCCGTACATCAATATCGTACTGGCCCACTCCGCCGGTGAACACCAGAAGGTCCACCTTCACCAGCTCGGCCATGTATGCCCCGATGTAGCGCCGGACCCTGTGGGCGAACACCTCAAGGGTTTCCTCGGCATTCTTGTCGCCGTTTTCTACGGCTTTCTGAATATCCCGGAAATCATTGGAAATGCCCGAGAGTCCGTAGACACCGCTCTTTTTGTTCAGCAGAGTGTTTACTTCCTCAGGGGTATATCCCCGTTCAAGCAGGTAAAAAATGATCGCAGGATCAATGTCGCCGCTTCGGGTACCCATTACCAGCCCTTCAAGAGGGGTGAAGCCCATGGAAGTATCCACAGATTTCCCGCCGCCGATGGCAGTAATAGAAGCACCGTTGCCGAGATGGCAGCTGATCACATTGGTGTTTTCCACAGATCTCTTCACATGCTCCACTGCAACACGGTTCACATAGCGGTGGCTGGTACCATGAAAACCGTAACGCCTGATTTTAAACCGATCGTAGAGTTCTCGGGGAAGGCCGTACATGTATGCGGAAGGCTGAATACTCTGATGAAACGCAGTATCAAAAACCGCCACCTGCTTTACCCCGGGGAACAGCTTAATTGACTCCTGAATACCTGTGAGATTGGCGGGGTTATGGAGAGGGGCCAGCTCGATGTTATTCTCAATTGCGGCAATCACATCATCATCGATAATCACCGATTCCGAGTAGCTTTCTCCCCCGTGGACCACTCTGTGTCCCACACCGCTGATGCGGGAAAGATCCTGAATCAAACCCTTTTCCGGATCGGTGAGAGCCTTTTGAACCAGGGACATGGCCACACCATGATCCGGTATTTCCTGCTCAAGATAGTACTCCCTGTCCGATGGATCTTCCTGGGTAATCATGCCCGTACCCATACCGATCCGCTCAACCGTACCTTTTCCCAGACTGGTTCCAGCTGGCATCTCATATACTTCATATTTTAATGATGAGCTGCCGCAGTTAATCACAAGAATGGCCTGTCCGTCCAAAACGACCTCCGAATTTTCGTCCCATTTTGTACAAGTATGTCAATTTCGAAATCAGATTTCTGAAATATCCTCAAGTATAAGACATTTAAATATTTTTCTATCGGGCCTGATACAGTTTTTCTGCAGCAGACGTTCACAGGAAGGGGAACATGCCCGGCTGTTGGCAGAAAGCAACGGGGCATGGTATTTCCTGTGGGACAACCCGAAACTCTGACGCCTCCGGATTATCCAATGGCAGATTGTAGCATTGCCCTTTTATTATGTACAGACAGATATTACATTTACACTCATGCCTGCACACATTAGTCACAGTATACTGACAGAAGATCTTTTAGTGAACCACCTCTCACTTTTCTCCGGCAAGGAACTCCACGGAGATTCCGAACGTTCGTCAGCATTGGTGAACGGAGCTCAGGGGCCGGATATCTTTTATCATAATCAACGCACCATGCCGTCGGGGCTCCTGATCGGATCCCTGCTTCACCGCAGGGGCTACGGTTCGGTAAGCGCCGCCATGCTTGAGTATCTGCTCCTTGAAGAATGTTCACCCCTCAGCCCGGAGGCCATATACCTCTACGGTTTCATCAGTCACGGGGTCATGGACAGAATCATGCATCCCTATATCAACTATTTTTCCGGCTGGATTAATGATGATGATAACAGCAGGATGTACCGGGACTGCCACCCCTTTTTCGAACGGATTATCGACACTGCCCTGGCGGTTTCCGTCCCATCCTCCTACGGCGCAGATGATATGATGTGGAGCATCCGGGGCAACCGGCCCCGTCATTACAGCGGGAACATGTTCTCCGCAATGTTCGATCGGGGGGAGACCATGCACCCGGGCATTCACCGGATGCTGTCCCACGGCCTCCGGTCCGTGTTTTCCCGGTTGAGAAATGACGGCAAACTTGAGACCAGAATTCAGAACGCATACGCAGACAGCCGGGGCTTCTACCGTTTCTGCGAGGAGGCCAAAGCAACCCCGGAAGCTTCTGCGCCGCAAGCCTCGGTACCACAAACCTCTGTACCGGAAACCTCTGGGACCGAACCCGGCGGAACCGTCAGCTTGTCAAAACGGGGTAGTGCAGATGCACCGGCTGAAGGAAAACATGGCTGGGAAGATCCCGGAGCGTCCCGTCGCTGGAAGGCATTGAGCCATCCTGACCGGCTGCCCGACGGACCTGACTACGCCAATCTGAACCGGAGCACCTGGTACGATCCCTGCGACGGCGAAAAGCCCCGACGGGAGGGGCTTGGGGAACTCTACGCCCGGTCTCTACGGGAAGCCGCTGGTGTACTGGGTCCAATTATCAGCATCCTCCAGGGGGCCGATCCCCCGGATCACTACCCCGGGGTACCTGACAGCGTGGGAGATCACGGATTGCGCAGTTCTCTGAGCGGGGAAACGCCCTGCACCATGGTTCACATGGATCCACTCCCTCTCTACAAAATGCTGGAGCCGGGAGAAGATCTGCCCGGAAGCCCCGAAGATGTAGAAACACTCTTTGCTCCGTTGAGAAAACGTATTCGATAAAAAGAGATCCGGGCCTCTTCTTCAGCCGGATTAATGATGGCGGTGAAACAGGTCGTTGATGTGATCTCCCAGGGTATTCAGACTGTACACTGCCAGAGCCAGGGCAATACCCGGAGGGAATGCAAGCCAGGGAGCGGAAATCAGGTAATCCCGGGCGTTATCAAGCATAATTCCCCAACTGGATCCCGGGGGCTGTATGCCGATACCCAGAAAACTGAGGCTTGCCTCGATGGTGATGGCCGCAGCGAAGAGACTGGTGAGCTGAACCAGCAGAGGGGGGAAAACCTGGGGGAGGATGGCGGTGAAAAAGATTTCAGGGCCGGGTGTGTTCACCAGAATTTCAGCTTCAACAAAATCCTGTCCGGAAGCTCTCTTCAGTTCGGCCCTCATCAGCCGGGCTATGAGGGGGGAGAATACAATGCCCATAGCCAGCATCACTTGAACAAGTCCGTATCCGAAAACCGCAACGATTGCCACGGCCATGAGAATCGTCGGCATGGCAAGCAGGCCGTCCATCAGCAGCATGAACAGGGAATCCATCCAGCGCGGACCATAGGATGCAAGAATGCCGACTGTAGCTCCGATTATCAGTGCAATTCCCGTGCTTACCAATCCGACGATAAACGCAGAACGTCCGCCGTACATCAGTCTGGAAAGGACATCCCTTCCCAGACTGTCGGTTCCCAGCAGAAATCCCTGGGTGAAGGGTTTCTGAAACCGCGCATCCAGGTGCTGCTGGTAGGGAGGATGGGGTGCCAGAACGGGGGCCAGCAGGGCAATCAATACCAGGAGGATCAGGGTTACGGCCGCGAATGCCAAAATACCAGGCTGTCTCACCCTTCTTCGAAACTGCCTCTGGAATGACGATCTCTGAAGATACCCCGGTTTGATCATAGGCTGCCTGGTTACTCCTCCCTGCCTTACTCGCCGCTTCCGCTGGATATTCGGCGGAAATCGAAGGTATCAAGATTCGGAGTCATCCTGAATCCTGATATATCGCTGCTGTAGGCAATGCGGCGCAGAGAACTTCCCACAAAAACAAAGGGAACCTGTTCGGCGAAAATACGTTGGACCTGAGTATAAATCTCCTGTCTGCGGGAGAACTCCAGCGTCCGGCGCCCCTCTGTGATCAGTTCCTCCAGGAGTTCATTGGGGTAGCGTACATACATGTTGCCCGAACCGTAGCCTATGAAGCGTCCGTCGGGATCCAGCTTCCCGGTATGACCGATAACTGTGAGGTCGTAGTTGGCATTTCCGTACACGTCGGAGATCCAGGTGGGCCAGTCCACCATGCGGATCCGGGCCTGGATGCCCGCTTCTCTCAGCATCTCCTGGTACAGCTCGCCGGCGGTCACATGGGGTGCGAAGTTCTGGGGAAGAACCAGGTCGAAAACCCTGTCTTCACTGTAGCCCGCTTCCCTGGCAAGCTCCGCCGCTCTTTCCGGATCATAGGGATACATACCGGTAAAGTCCGCATAGAAGGGATTGGAAGCATCGTTAAAGGTTCCCACGGGAGTTCCCCCGCCGTAGGCCACATCCAGGGCTGTCTGTTTATCGATGGCATGATTCAGGGCACGGCGCATTTCCACCTCGCCGAGAATATCCCTGCTGGTGTTGATGGACATCACCATAACCAGAGAAGTGGTGTCGGTTTCCACAATAATATCGTCCCGGGACTGGAGCACCGGAACGTCCTCTTCACTGACGATGTAGAGGATATCCACCTGACCGCTCATCAGAGCCTGGGTTTGTACGGAAGGTTCGGGAATAATCTGGAGGCTCACCTTTTCAACCTCAATTTCATCCTCCATCCAGTAGTCGCCGTTTTTATTCAGCGTAATGCGCTCATCGGCAACCCACTGTTCCAGGGAAAAGGGGCCGGTTCCAACCGGTTCTCTGGCAAAATTATGCCCGGACTCGATCTTTTCCGATGGCAGAATGGCGGACCAGCCGCTTGCGAGAGTATAAAGCAGCGGTGCATTGGGTTCGGAGAGGATCAGCCGCAGGGTGAAATCATCCACGATCTGAACATCCTCAATTACCGAGTACTCCCCTGCACTGGGAGATGCAAAATCCGGGGAGAGCAGACGCTCAATGGATGCCGCAGCATCCCGGGCATCAAAGCCGCTTCCATCATGGAAGCTGACATCACGGCGCAGCTGAAAGGTAATTTCCTTCTGAGAATCCGAAACCGACCATGACCGGGCCAGAGCGGGAACGAGCTCCCCGTCATCATCCGGTTCAAGGAGGGTATCGTATAAACTTTTCGTCACCTGAAATGTAAGGGTTTCGGTGGTTGCGTGGGGATCCAGAGTAGACGGATTTCCCGACAGGGCCAGACTTACCTCAAGGGGCGCTTCTTCGCCTCCGCCTTGGCAGGAAACGGCCAGTATCAATGAAAAAACAAGAATACCCAGCAGCCCTACACTCTGAGAGTAAATGCTTTTTGGTAATGTATGACGACTCATCGGATTCCTCCTTCAGGATATGAATGAATCAAGCCAGTTTTGCTTCTTCAGGCCGGCTTCAAGCAGGGTTCTGGTGAACTCCTCCCGGGGATGTTGTACAATCTCCTCCACCGGACCGGATTCAAGAATTCTGGAATTGTGAATAATTGCCATACGGTCGCTTATATACTCGGCAATGTCAAGATCATGGGTAATAAACACATAGCTCAAACCGTACTCCTCCTTGAGCTCCAGGAGCGTATTCAGAAGACGTGCCTGAATGGAAACATCCAGGCTGGAGACCGGTTCATCAAAAATGATGAGCCTGGCTTCCATGGCCAGAGCCCGGGCTATGAGAACTCTCTGGCGCTGACCTCCGCTGAGCTCACCGGGATATCGTTTCAGGAACGCCGGACTCAGGCCGCAAAGCTCCATCAGCTCCTCCTTGGCGGTTTGAATATTATCCCTCGCAGTTTGCATACTGTTCCCCCGCCCCGAAGTACGCCGGAGAATGGGATCCAGCAATTGGTCAACCCGCCTCCAGGGGTTCAGGCTGTTCTGGGTAGCCTGGGGCACCAGCTGGATTTTCCGGTAGAGATCTCTTGAACTGATTGTTGTGTCGGGCCCCAGAGGATTCCCCTGAATCTGCCGGGAGTGCTGCTCCGGGGCTCCCCGCTGGATGGTACCCCAGATACTGTCGATCCGGCCGGACTGAATCTTTTCACGCTGGAGAATACATCGTGCCAGGGTGGTCTTCCCGGATCCTGACTCACCGATGATGCTCAACACTTCCCCGGGGTAAAGATCCAGATCGATATCCTTCAGAGCATACAGGGACTGTGCGCCCATGCCTCCGTATCCTCCGCTTTTATACTGCTTGGTGAGGCCCCGAATCCGCAGCAGCGGGGAATCCGCCCCGGTTCCGTTTGTCTTTCTATTCTTTTTATTCATTAAATTGCTCCCCTGCCCCTGGAGCTCCGCTGTTTTTCCGGGTGGAATCCTTCTCCCCGTTACCTTTTTCAGGGTAGGGAAAATGGCAGCGTACCGCCCCGCCGGTATCGGGAATCAGCTGGGGGAGCACTTCCCGGCATGTCTGTTGTGCACGGGGACAGCGGGGATGAAACGGACAACCGGGGGGAGGATCTGCAGGAGAGACCGCTTCCCCGGGAATAATTCGCAAGGGCCGCCCCCTGTCCCGAAGTGCAGGATGACTCTCCATCAGCATTCTGCTGTAGGGATGTCTGGGCATGGAAAAAAAATCCCTGCTGTTGCGATATTCAACGGTATACCCTGCATAGAGCACTGCCACGTGGGAGGCAATCCGCTCTACGGTTTTCAAATCATGGGAAATATAGACGACTGTTTTCCCCATATTTCCTGCAATATCATGAAACAGGTCAAGGATCCGGGCCGCTGTGCGGCTGTCCAGAGCGGTAATGGCCTCATCGGCGATGAGAACATCATTTTCCCCTGCAACAACACAGGCGATGACCAGGCGCTGCTGCATTCCGCCGGACAGTTCATGGGGAAAGGAGCGGAAAAACCGACGATCGGTGGGCAAATCCACCCTGCCGAGGATTTCCTGGGCCCGTTCAATTCTCTGCAGACGTGAATCTCTGCCTGTGAAGCCGGAAGCATAGCGAAGAACCTCGGTAAGATGCTGCCCGACCCGAAGACCGGGATTGAGGACCTTCTTGGGATCCTGGAAGATCATGGCAAATTTAGGGGATGTTTCACTGTCAGCTCCGTTGGTGCCGGGAGCCAGGTGGCGGCCGTTATACAGAACGTCACCACGCACTGTGAAATTACCGCCTCCGGGAAGCAGACCTGATATACCGCGCATGCTCATGGTCTTTCCCGAACCGCTTTCACCCACAATTGCGGTCACCTGTGCAGAGGGGATATTGAGGGTTATATCGTGAAGGACCGGGATTTCTCCGGAAGGGTGATGTGCTGACATTTCAAGCCCGTGAATTTCCAGATCCGAATATCTATTTCGGGCTGTATTGCTCATCTAACCTCCCCGGCATCCGTGTGGCCCGGTGTTGTACACAGCGGCCTTTCCGCTCATGCTGCAGCAACTAAATCCTGCTCCGGGGATCCGCCAGTATCACCAGAAAATCCGCCGCAAAATTCACCACCGAAAAAATTACCGCAAACATAATAACAGTTCCCTGGATGAGAGGGAAATCCCTCATTTGAATTGCCTGTAGCAGGAGACGACCGGTGCCCCCCATACCAAACACCTGTTCGATAATAATGGCGCCGCCAAGGAGATAGCCGAACTGGATTGCCGCCGGAATGGCAATGGGAATCATCGCATTGGGCAGGATATGGCGGAACAGCAGACGGCGCCTGGGTACTTCAAGCTGGGAAAGAAACTGCACATAGTCCCGGGAAAACTCCCGCAATACGGATGTTCGCACCAGTCTGGCCAGGAAAGCCGCCCGGCCCAGTCCCAATGCCAGGGCCGGCAGAATAAAATGCAGCAGGCTGGAGGATCCGAAGAGGGGAAACACCGGGATATAGACTCCGAAGAATAAGAGAAGAACAATTCCCAGCCAAAACTCGGGTATGGCCAGAAGAATATGAGAACTGCCCATGATCACGTGATCCGTGGGCTTCCGTCGGTTTGAAGCGCTGATAATACCTGCAGGAACGGCAATCATCAGGGCAATCAGCATGCCCAACACGGCAATTCCCAGGGTCACCGGCAGCCGTTCAGCCAGCAGTGTGATCACCGGCGTATCAGACTGATAGGACGATCCGAAATCACCGCTGAAGCTGCCCCCTATCCACTGGAGGTACTGAACAATCAGGGGCTGATCCAGCCCGAGACGGGTTCTGATCTGCTCGAGCACCTGAGCATTCTTTGCCCCCTCCACACCTGCGATAATCCGGGCAGGGTCGCCGGGTATTACCCGGAGAAGGAAAAATACTGCGGTGCTTGCGATAAAGATGGTAAGTATGAGTCGGGAGAAGCGTCGAAGGACGACTTTCAGGATAGTCACTGCATTCAGCAGAATTCAGTCAATCAGGTAGCAGCAGCTACTGATTGAGACTGTTTACTATACGTTCCAGTACTTTTGCCCGGTCCAGGGGCTTCACAATATAATTTTTAGCTCCCTTCATCAGACTGTTTTTTACAAGATCGTTTTTTCCAAGAGCGGAAATCATCACAACCACTGCTTCCTTATCAAATTCAATGATCTTCTCCAGGGAAGTAACACCATCCATTTTGGGCATGGTGATATCCATTGTGACAAGATCGATTTCAGGGTGCAATTCCTTGTATTTCTCCAGCCCTTCCTCACCGTCACCTGCAGTGGCAACTACGTCGAAACCGGCCGATGTAAGAATCTGATTCAACTGTTTTGCGATGAACATCGAGTCATCGACGATCAGTACTTTGTAAGGGGTCCCATCGGGCTTCAGTCCTTCGGGGTCTTTTTCATTGATGCTGGGAAAATCACCTTTACTTCTCATTGAAACTCCTCGATCCGTCCTCCTTATTAATGTAACCGATTTTATCTATTTTTGCCAGACACTTAGGAGAGATTTCCCGTCATAAAGATGCAAGCAGACATACATTTCCGGAACCCGGATCCGTAAGGAAATTCCTTCAGGATTCACTCCGGGCTGAATTGCTGCTTCCACCGGCTGAGGGTAGACTGGGATACATCCAGCAGTTTCGCAGCCCGGCTCTGATTCCCCCCTGCACGTTCAAGAGCCTGTTCGTACAGAAACTCCTCTGCATCCTTCATATTGGGCATTTTATCCTTTCTGAGAAGCATGCCCCCGGGCCCCCGGGCATACTGTTCATCGTCCATAAGTTCCGATAATTCAGAGGAACCGTCACCGTCTTCCCCTGCCCTGTTCAGCAGAATATAATTTCGGATTACAGAGATATCCAGGGAACCAGGGGCGCTGGCAGTTACCATGTCATACATTAAGCCCTGCAGCTCCCGGACATTTCCGGGAAACGGGTAGGTCTTCAACATGGCGTAGAGTTCCGGCGGCGCCTTTACCTCCGGCCGGCCCATTTTTTCAAGAGCCTCTGCAAGAAAGGCATCCAGCAGCAAAGGGATATCATCAGTTCTGTCCCGCAGCGGCGGCAGTTCGATATGATGGGCGATCAGCCGGTAATACAGGTCTCTGCGAAAATCGCCTGATTCCTGCCGGGATTTCAGATTCGCATTTGTGGCGGCCACAATCCTTGCCCGGCAGGGAACCGGTGTATCCGATCCCAGGGGGAAGAATTCACCCTCCTGAAGCAGGCGAAGCAGTTTAATCTGGCTGTTCATACCCAGATCACCGATCTCATCCAGGAATAACGTGCCTTTTCCGGCCTGTTCAATCAAACCTTTCCGCCCGTCCCCTCCTTCCGCTGCATCCGGGTTGTGATGCCCGAAGAGGGAATCGCTGAATACCGCATCATCCAGGCCGGATACATTAATTGCCACGAAATCCCCCCCGGAATTTGCAAGTTCATGGAAGGCCCGGGCTATCAGTTCTTTGCCCGTACCGCTCTCTCCGGTTATCAGCAGGGGTTTCGGACTCGGGATGATCGCCTCCATATACGCGAATATTTTTTTCATTTTCGGGCTGCGGGTGAGGATTTCCGAAAAAGCCCCGGGGTGGGAGAGTTCCCGGTCGGGACGCTCTGTTGAGAGGATATTCACTTCCTCTTTGAGTTCCCGAATGGTAAATGCATGCTCAACCGCAGTGAGCAGTCTCTCGGGATCCAGCGGTTTGGTAATAAAATCGAAGGCTCCAATCTTCATACACTCAACTGCAGTTTCCACCTTATCCTGGGCGGTGAGAATAATAACCGCTATATCAGGATGTTCCTCGTTGATTTTCAAAAGGAGATCATAGCCGTCCATCACCGGCATCATCAGGTCGCTGATCACCAGCTCGATGTCATGTTCCCGAATCAGACCGGCCGCATTCCGGCTGTCTTCACAGGGTATAACCCGATCATAGCCGTGTTCCCTGAGAATCATGGAGTACAATTCCACACTGGTATGTTCGTCATCAACAACGAGAATATTCCGGGTCATAGTCACAGAATATTCAGAGTTTTGAAATAATTCAACTTAAACTTGCGCATCGCCTCTGAGCTTAGTAGGTTAAGCAGATGAATATTCCCCCGTTTCAGGCACGAATTGAAGACTTTCCTCCGGAAGGTCAAAAGGACAGCGGATCAAGTATTGTATATTGGATGCAGTCGGCCCAGAGATTCGAAGATAACATGGCGTTGAATTATGCGGCGGCGGAAGCAGAGCGTAATAATCTTCCGTTCCATATCATTTTCTGTCTGGATACATCCTACCCCGATGCCTCTGCCCGGCATTTCTGGTTCATGATCCAGGGCCTGCAGGAAATTGCTGCAGAGTGCCGAAAAACCTCTGTGAATTTCAGTGTTCTCCCCGGAAGTCCCCCGGAGGTTTTTTCCAGAGAGGACCTGCACCGGCATCTGGGCGGAATCCGGCTTCTGGTCACCGAACGGTCCTATCTGCGGCACCTCAGGCTCTGGAGGAAGGATGTTGCCGCCCAGATTAACTCCAGGGGCGGCCGATTTATCCAGCTGGATTCTGAGGTGCTGGTTCCCCACAATCTGGTGAGTTCCAAAAAGGAGTATGCCGCCGCAACCATCAGAAAGAAAATAACCTCCCAGTGGCTGCCCTATCTCCGGGGTGAACGGCATGAGCGGCAGTTTTATATGGGGCCCGTATCCGGGTATCTTTCAGAAACACGGGAAAAAACAGAATCAGAGATTCCCCTCAGTCTGAACAATGAGGAATTGATACAGCTCACTTCCTATGATGATTTTACCGCCCTTCTTACACGCCGGGGCATGCACGCTCCCTCACCGGTTCCGGCTCCGGTGGATACGTTCAGAGGAGGAAGCAATGCCGCCCATGAAAGGCTTGAACGTTTTCTCAACGAAGATTTTCCCCGCTACGGGGAAATCCGGAATGATCCTGGAAACCCTGTTCAAAGCGATCTCAGCCCGTATCTGCATTTCGGAATGATATCAGTACTGCGAATCGCATGGAGTACGGTGGAAGCAGCTGAGGATTTGCGTCAGTACCCCAAACGGAATTCCGAGGCAGTGCCGGATGAAAGTCTGGAAGCCTTCCTGGAAGAACTGATCGTGAGAAGGGAACTGGCCAAAAATTTTGTACGCTTTGAATCCAGATATGACAGCTATGAGGGAATCCCTGAATGGGCGGCTAAAAGCCTTGAAGAGCATGCCGGAGATCCCCGGGAGCATCTGTACAGTCTCAAGGAACTGGAGGAAGGGCGCACCTACGATCCCTACTGGAACGCATGCCAGTTGGAGATGGTAAAAACCGGCAAAATGCATGGCTACATGCGGATGTATTGGGGGAAAAAAGTTTTGGAATGGAGCAAGTCCCCCAGAGAAGCCTTTGAGCATCTGCTGTACCTGAATAACCGTTGGGAGCTGGACGGCCGGGACGAAAACGGATACACAGGAGTATCGTGGTGTTTCGGCACCCATGACCGGGGCTGGAAGGAGAGGCCGATTTTCGGCAAAATACGGTATATGAACGACAAGGGTCTGGAACGGAAATTCGACATCAAAAGCTATGCCCAAAAATGGCTGGATTAACTCCGCCCTTCCGACTCCTCCCCGGTTGCTTCAAACACCTCTGTCAGCAGGGCGCCTGAAGCCCCGGGGATTCAGGTACTATGCAGGAAAATCAGATCATCACACGCTGATGTCCGTGCCACATTTCATCCCGTAGCGCTCTTACTCTTTCGTCTTTCAAATACTCTTCGAAGGGCATCATCCGGTCTATAACACCCGAGGGAGTGAACTCGATAATTCTGTTTGCAATTGAAGAAATAAACTGATGGTCATGGGAATTGAAAATAATCACCTCCTCAAAGGCTGCCAGGCCGTTATTGAGGCTGGTAATTGATTCCAAATCCAGATGGTTTGTGGGCTCATTAAACATCAGAACATTGGCGCCGCTGAGCATCATTTTGCTCAGCATGCAGCGCACCTTTTCGCCTCCGGAAAGTACATTTACCGGCTTCAGTGCGTCCTCACCGGAAAATAGCATCCGCCCGAGAAAGCCCCGGACATATGCTTCATCCTGATCGGGACTGTATTGCTGGAGCCATTCAAAAATGCTCTCGTTCCCGGTGAAATAGCTGCCGTTATCTTTGGGAAAATAACTGTTGGTGATAGTACTTCCCCATTCCACCGAGCCTGAATCCGGCTCAACCACTCCCGCCAGAAGATCAAAGAACATGCTTTTATGCTGATTCAGAGGCCCTACCAGGGCAACCTTGTCCCCCCGATGAATGGAAATGTCCAGATTGCTGATTTCATTATCCCCGTCAATCTTCCGGCTCAATCCTCTGGCGTGCACCACTTCTTTCCCGCATTCCCGCTCCGCTTTGAAGGCAACGTATGGAAAGCGGCGGCTGGTTGCAGGAAGATCGTCAAGATTCAGCTTCTCCAGCATCTTCTTCCGGCTGGTGGCCTGCTTTGCCTTGCTTGCATTTGAACTGAATCGCTGAATAAAATCCTTCAGCTCCGCAGCCTTGTCTTCTGCCCGCCGTTTCTCATCCTTTTTCTGCTTTGCTACCAGCTGACTTGCCTGATACCAGAAATCATAGTTACCCACATACATCCGGATATGGCTGAAATCAATATCGCAAATGTGGGTACACACCTGGTTCAGGAAATGTCTGTCATGGCTCACAACGATAACGGCGTTTTCAAATTTGCTGAGGAAATCTTCGAGCCAGTTGATGGATTCAAGGTCCAGATGGTTGGTGGGCTCATCCAGCAGAAGCACGTCAGGATTGCCGAACAGGGCCTGAGCAAGCAGCACCCGTACTTTGGTGGGGCCGTCAAGATCCTTCATATCGCTGAAATGGAGATCCGTATCAATTCCCAGACCGGACAAAAGGATTCCCGCTTCGGATTCGGCTTCATATCCGCCCATTTCACCGAAAACTCCTTCAAGTTCGGCTACCCTCATCCCTTCATCCTCGGTCATATCCGCCTTGGAGTAGAGTTCCTCCCGTTCAATCATTACATCATAGAGGGGCCGGTTTCCCATGATCACCGTATTAATCACCGAATATTCATCATAGGCAAACTGGTCCTGTTTCAACACGGAGATTCGTGCTTTTTTATCGACACTCAGCTCGCCGCTGTAGTTTTCTATTTCACCGCTGAGGATTTTCAGAAATGTGGATTTACCTGCACCGTTGGCCCCGATCACCCCGTAGCAGTTGCCGGGGGTGAACTTAAGATTCACTTCCTTGAAAAGAGGCTTGGTTCCAAAACTCAATGAAAGGTCAGATACTTGTATCAATTGTTTCTCCAGATTTTTTATTTTTCCCGTGAACTGCAGTTTTGCCCTGCCGGGAGATTACTGCGGAGGATGCTATCGGCATCTGTATAAGCTATTGCATGAAAAGGGATTGTTACCGCCCCTCTTTGTAGATGAACTGGAGAGGAATGTCAATATGAGGAAATTCTCCGGGGAAGGATGCAGATTTTTATAGCTGACAAATTGCCTAAACATTACAAAACCAGTATATTTTTCATATGTTATTCAAGAAAAAAGAGTCGAAAAACGAACCGATTATTGAAACCAAACAGGCACTACTGGATGTAGACGGCGCAACCTGTACAAGCTGTGTGTACACCATCGAACATGTGGGCAGAAAGATGAAGGGTGTGAAAGAATGCTACGTGGACAGAAACACATCACAAATTCAGCTTGAATATGACGGTGAACAGTCCACCCTTGACGATATTATTCAGCTGGTGGACAAGATCGGGTACACCGCAGTAGTCAACCAGGCGGATTTATCCAGTCTGGACAATGACCAATAAGTCCCCTTCCGTTGTTCTCCGGCATCGATGACACACAGCTGCGGCTTTCACTGAAGCTGTGTTGCAAGACTCCCCGAATACGGCGGGATCTGCTCAACCGCTGATCCCGCTGATTTCATCCATATCCTCGGCGACTTCGCCCATATCCGCAGAAGAATTATGATCCGCATTACCGGCTGCATTGGTCTGGGCTTTGGCGGATGTCTTGATCTTTGCAACATAGTCGTTCAGACGGTCAAGGCGTACAGCAAGAAGCCGGGCCAAAAGAATCCCGTAATGGGGCTGGGCTTTGATTGAGTTCACAAAGCTGTTTTTGCTGATTTTGATCAATCTGGCCTCACCGTGGGCTCTGACAGTTGCCGAGCGGGTATCCGATAGAAGAAATGACATCTCTCCCAGAAATAAATCATCCTGGTTCAGCCGTGAAACCAGCGTCTCGTCCCGGTAAATATTCAGCTGTCCGGAAACGATGTAATACATAAAGTTGGAAGCTTCTCCCTCCCGGAATATCTCATCTCCATCCTGGAAGATCATTTCATCCTGATCCTGAAAGATGGACGGGATCATATTCACCGACTTTTTGTTATGCTCAACCTCAAAGCTTACTTCATTTCCCATATCATTGTAGCTGAGATTGTCGGTATAGATACCAGCCATCATAATGCCCCGGCCGTGAAGCGCCATTTCGTCATGTTTTCTGGACATATGACTGCGCCAGTCGAAGCCCTTCCCTTCATCCCTGATAATATATTTGGATCTCTCGGGAGTAATGGTGTAGGAAAAATGCACACGGCGGTTCTTCACCCGTTCGTCCAGATTTTTATTCCGGATCAATTCGATAATATCTCCATGATCCTCAAGCCAGGCGGATTTCTCATTATAGCTGATGCTGCAGTTTCCGTGTTCCACGGCATTCATCAGCATCTCGAACAGCGCAACATGCAGCTTGTCTTTCAGCTCCAGATCGATATACCCGATATTGTATAAATAGTTGGGAATAAGGTTGGCATAG
This sequence comes from Salinispira pacifica, assembly GCF_000507245.1. Lineage (GTDB taxonomy): Bacteria > Spirochaetota > Spirochaetia > DSM-27196 > Salinispiraceae > Salinispira > Salinispira pacifica. The sequence goes on from NC_023035.1 coordinate 2,656,919, forward strand.
GTACCCACATTAAACGGATCGTTATCCATGGTGAGGGATCCCGAAATGGATTTCATAAGATATTTCTGCAGATCTCGTTGAAAAAGAATCTGACGGTTCTGTACAAGAATTTTCAGAACCCGGAAAAACCCTTTTACAAATTCAGACCGGGACATTGTGGCCACCACATTCAGACTGGGCGTAACCTCTGTCATTTGACGACGCTCGGCACCCCGATGAACAAGAATGATCCCTCCATAGTGAAGCCAGGGGTCTTTTTTGATGGTTTCAAGTACTTCGCCGTGATCAATATTTTCATCAGAATAATTTAAAACATTAATTTCCGGCAATTCATACTTGAGAAATTCTATAGCTTCCTGCATTTCGGAAAAGAAATGAGGTTCAAAATAGTTGTTAAACTTGCTGCAAATCTGTGAGATGCGGTCGTTCAATTCCTGGTCGGAACTGAGAACTGCCATTTTCTGCATATCGGCTCCTGCACATTTTTGAGACTTCTATCTTATCATAAGTGTCGGTTGAAACATAGGCGAACCTGACCGGAAAAGAGAGCTTCAGGGGGCGAAAATGAACGTGCAGTACCGGAGGGAAAACGTACGAAACAGCCCAAGCCGGCGTTTGATGCAAAAAAAACCGCCGATGTATGCATCGGCGGTTGGTGTGAACTGCGGCAGAACGCGGAGAATCTTACTTTGAGTAAAATTCGACGATAAGCTGCTCTTCCGCAATTGTGGGAATCATATCCCTGGTAGGCAGTACTGATACTGAGCCCTTGAGCTCATCTGCTTCCAGTGAAAGCCAGGGAGGTACGGGTCTGCCGCTGTTTTCAGCCAGATTATTCCGCACGAGCTCCTTGGAACTATTCCGCTCTTTGATGGTAATTACATCACCGGGGCGAACCTGAGCAGAAGGTACATTCAGACGGCGTCCGTTAACATATACATGACCATGCCCGACAAGCTGACGGGCCTGTGCCCGGCTTGCAGCCATTGTGAGTCGGTATACAACGTTATCAAGACGGCGTTCAAGGAGGATGAGCATGTTGTGACCGGCTACACCCTTCATCCGCTTCGCTTTTTCGAAGATATTCCGGAACTGGCGTTCCGACAGCGCATATGCGAACTTTACCTTTTGCTTCTCGGCTAGCTGCCGACCGAATTCAGACTGTCGCGGCCGGCTCTTTTTTGGCTCTCCCGGAGGAGCAGGCTTCTTCTTCAGAAGTCTGTCATATTTAGGGTTTCCGTAAATATTAAGCCCGAACCGGCGTACGATTTTACCTCTGGCAGTGCTGTTTCTTGCCATACGTACGTACTCCTTTAGACACTACGAAATTTACTTCCGCAGGCCGGTTTAGTGAGCTGCCAATGTAGCAGTCTCTTGTGTTTGCGTCAAGATCATCAGGCGCGGAACCTCGGTGCAGAGCATCGGGCCGGCAGCAGCGTTGGCGCCGCTACTCTCCCCGGCCGATGATTTTTTTCAAGAACCCGCCGATCCCTTTGCCCTTGCCGGATGATTTTCCGGCGGCAGAGGATGATTGACTGTCGGCTCCACCGCTGCCTTTCCGTGAAGCATCGGCTGCGGCTTTATTTTTCCTGGAATCGGAGCGGGAGCCCTGGCCCTTCCGCTTCTGCTGGGCCTGGTTGTTCCGGTTGCTGCTCCCCTGAACCCTGTTTTGATTTTGCTTGCCCGGGGAAGCTGCCGCAGGAGAGCCGGACTGTTCTCTCTGATCATGTGTGCTGCGGGACTTTTTTTTCTGCTGGCTTTTTTTCTGGGTTTTCCGGGCGGACTTTTTGCCTTTCATGGCAAAATCTTCACCGTATTTTCGTGCATAGAAATCCAGCCGTTCCTGTTCGCTCATCTTGGCAGTGGGAGCAGCTGTTTGTGCAGGCTTCTTCCCACCACGGTGAGCAGGCTTTTGAGATTTCCGTTTTCCGCCTCGCTTTGAAGGAGAAGGGGCATTGCGCGTTTCACTATGCTGGGATTTAGCACCCGGGGCAGCGGGAGACTGCTGATTGCTTCGATGTTTCGATCCGCCGCCGGAAGATTTTCCCTGAGATCCCGAAGGCTTCCTTCTGCTATCGTTCCGTGAAGAAGACCGACCGCCCCTGGATGAGGGACGTCCTCCGCTTCTGTTCCCGCCCCGGGACGAACCGCGGCCGTAATCGGAATGGAACCGGGTTCCCCGGCTGCGGTCTTCAGCGATCAGATCTTCGGTAATATCCTCTGTGGGAATTTTACTCCCCATATACTGTTCAATTGATGATAAATTGTACACACTGCGTTCATCCGCAAGACTGACCGCAATTCCGGAATTCCCCGCACGTGCGGTTCGCCCGATCCTGTGCACATAATTTTCTGAATCCTCGGGAAGATCGTAATTAAACACCATTGCGAGATCGTCTATGTGAAGCCCACGGGCGGCCACATCTGTGGCGACGAGAAATCTGATTTGCTTGTTCTTTACTGCATTGATAATCTGCAGCCGCTTTTTCTGGGGCAGGTCACCCATTATGAACTCGGCGGTAAAATCGTTTGCCCTCAAGCGAAATGAAAGCTCTTCCGCCATCCGTTTGGTATTGGTGAAAAAGATCGCACTTTCGGGCTGATGTTTCCGGATCAGTCCCAACAAAAGCGACATTTTTTCATCCCGGCTTACGTGATACAAGGTCTGTTTTACTGCATCCACGGTAATATGTTCCGGTTCAATTTCAATATCAACCGGGTCATTCATATGTTCCCATGCTATGTTGAGAACCCGCGTTCCCAGTGTTGCGGAAAAAAGCAGAGTGCGCCGGTCCTGGGGTGACTTCATCCGCCTGAGAATCTTCTGGATATCGGGATAAAACCCCATATCAAACATTCTGTCAGCTTCATCGATTACCAGATAGGCAAAACGGCGGAAGTCGATCTTTTTCTGCTGCATAAAATCCAGAAGACGGCCGGGTGTACCAACAATAAAATCAGGATTATCCGCCAGTTCCCGTTCCTGCTGGTTATACCCCACTCCGCCGTATATGGTGGTGAAGGAAAAATCGAGATGAGCGCCTAACAGTTGAGCTTCTTCATAGATCTGTACCACCAGTTCACGGGTGGGTGCGAGAATTAGCACCTGTTCCTGCTCCGGCTCCTGACCGTTGGCCTGGCTGGCTTGACGTGATTCCATGAGGGTTTGAAAAATGGATATCAAAAACGCGGCTGTTTTTCCGGTACCTGTCTGTGATTTGACGGTAACATCTCTGCCATTGAACACGGCGGAAAAGGTTTCTTCCTGTACAGGAGTGCATTCAGTAAAACCTGCAGCTTCTATTCCAGTCTGCAGATCTGGGTGCAAATTGTATTCGGTAAATTTCTTCATATTCGTTAGGAATATACAACAGAATGCATCATATGTATACAGTGGACGTATGCCCTCCCCATTGGATGAGCAATGATCGGGTAGAGAATGTGTCGGATAATGTTGCGGGGAAAAATTTACGAAAGTATTCCCAGGCTTTCCCGTGCAATAAACTGGGAATCAAAATACAGATGCTTCTCCAGCTTTCTCTCGTCCAGAAGATCGAAAAGCATTTGGGTGGCCGCTTTGCCGATTTCGAAACCGGGCTGAGCCATAGTGGTAAGCTTTGGATGGACCATGGACGCCTCCGGTATGTTGTCGAATCCGGTTACAGAGATATCGTCGGGTACAGAAACTCCCCTGTCCTGAAGCTCTTCCATTGCCCCTATGGCGGCGATATCGCTCATAAATGCCATGGCAGTGGGCCTGCCGGAAGCTCCTACTGTTTGTTCCAGGGCAGTCTGCGCAGCGTCTCTACCACCCTGCTCACTGGATTCGCAGTCATATACGGGGACGGTGTCAGGATCAATTCCGTTATCCCGGAGAGCCTTATAAAATCCTTCCAGTCGCCAATCTCTGGCTCCGGTATATATATGGTCTTCGCGTGTTTTTGCGTGTTCCAATGAAAAAATGGCGATACGTCGATGGCCTGCATTAATAATCTCTTCCATCATTCGGTATGCTGCCTTCTGGTCATAGGTATTCACGCCGGGGATATCCTGCGCCGGAGTACCGTCAATTGTTACGAAAGGAATGTGCCGCTGCTTGATCAATTGCACCAGCTTCATTTCCGGGTGGAGCCCCAGAGTAATAAAGCCGTCAACGGCGGCTGATCGCACCCCGTCAAATATTCGCCCCCTCAGGGGAGGTACAACGGTGAGAGAGTAGTCTTTAGCCTGGCAGGCTTCTCCGATTCCCAAAAGCAGCTGATTCATGTAGGGATTCAGAAACACCCTGCTGATTGCCTGAGGAACCAGGAATCCAATGGTGCCGATTTTCCGCATGGAGAGGTTTCGGGCCACCGGATCAGGTACATAGCCCAAACTCTCGGCGATACTGAGAATTTTACTCCTGGTTTTCTTACTGATTCTGCTGGGGTCATTGAAAGCAAAGGAGACGGAGGTCTTTGAAAAACCTGAGGCTTTGGCAATGTCGTTAATGGTAACCCGCATGGTCAGACCTCTTTCTATAGGAGTAGTATGTTACTAAACCGGTTTGTGTACAGCAGTAAAATAAGGAGGCTTCGAATCGAAGCCTCCTTGTTTGTTGCTGCTATGATCCTGGGTTACCCTTTTACGGATCCCACAGTGAGCCCTGAGATCAGCCAGCGGCTGGATGTAAGGAAAAGGATCATCACAGGTACAGAAACCATCAGTGCACCGGCGGAGAATTCACCCCACTGAGTCTGAAACTGCCTCTGCATGCTTTGAAGACCCAGAGGCCATGTGTAGAGTTCCGCCTGCTGAAGCATGATACGTGCAAGCAGGAAGTCATTCCAGGCCTGGGTAAAGTTAAACAGAAAGGCGATGGCCAGAGCAGGAGTACTCAAAGGAAGAATAATCCGGAAGAAGGCCTGCATACGGGTTGCACCGTCAACCATGGCCGATTGCTCAAGCTCTGTCGGTATGGAATCGTAATAGCCTTTCAGTATCCAAATTGAAAATGGTACAGATGAGACTGAATACGCCACCACCAGACCCCTCCAGGTATTGATCAGCCCCAATCGTGCGGAGATGATGTAAATAGGAATCATCAGCATGGCGAAAGGGATCATCTGTGTTGCAAGAAGAAAGATCAACGCAGGTGAACGTCCGGGAAAATTCCATCTGGAAAATGCATAGGCCGATGTGGATGCAATCATTACCCCGATACTGCTGGTTGCAGTGGTAATTATCAGACTGTTCCATAACCATTTTACAAAATCCCTGTTGAAAAGAACATTGTAATAGTTCTGGAAGGTCGCATCCTCAGGAATTATCGCAAGTGATGTGGAAAGCAGCCGGTTACCGGGTCGAAGAGAAACGGTAACAATCCGGAGCACCGGATACACGGCAATAAACACAACAATCAGCAAAACGATATGGATTATCAGTCTTTTAAAGGGCGAATCACCCCGGGCACGTTGGAAAAACCATCTGCCGAACCCGTATTTCTTCATTAAATCCAGCTCAGTGGGAGCTTTCATAGTAGTAGTCTGATCACTCATATTACTCTCCTACCGCCTTCGCAGCCGCAAGCCGCTTCTTCTCCTGACCTGACTGGAGCTGAAATCCGGTCACCTTCATGTAGAAAATAGTGAACAGAATCAGGATTACAAATATCACCAGTGCAAACGCAGCGGCAAATCCGTATCTGCTGTATTCAAAGGCAGCTCTGAACAGGGCTGTTACAAGGATATCCGAAGACTCCAATTCCTGCTGGTTGATAAAGTAGGGAATGTTGAACTGGTTAAATGTCCAGATCACCCCCAGAATGATGGCCGGCGTCATAACAGGCTGCATCAACGGAAGCGTTATATTCCGTAATTGCTGAAATTTCGTGGCCCCATCCATCTCCGCAGCTTCATAGTAGGATGTATCGATGGATTGCAGTCCGCCAAGAAGTATGGCCGACATAAACGGAACCCCCAGCCACCAGTTGGTCAGGTTTATGGCGAAAAAGTTCCATGCAGGGTCGGTCATCCAGTTGATAGGATTCAACCCTATATTTCTCAGAATTATATTGAAGTATCCATATTCAAAGTTGAATTCACCTCTCCACGCCAGAACGGCGATTACCTGGGGTATAGCCCAGGGGAAAAGAATGAATGTCCGATACACACCCCGTAATTTCATAGGACGGTTGAGCAGGGATGCAAGCATGAACCCTACCGTAACGTGGAACGATACCTGAATGAATGTCCAGGCGATTGTACGGGCAAAAACAGGCCAGAAGGTCTGTTGCTGTAGTATCGGTTTCGCAAAAACTGAAACAATGTTATCAAAAAACGGCTTGAAACCGTAACTCACAGAACCGGGACGTGTGGGAAATCTCCCGGCAAAGAGGTTTGTATCGCTGAACGCAATAACGAGATTATAAAAGATCGGATACACAACCAGCAGTGCCAGACCAATTGCTGCGGGTGCAACCAGCATAAACGGCAACGCATATTTATAGTTTAAAACTTTATACAAGAGATAATAGAGACTGATTTCCACAAGTACCATCAGCGCTGCAATGGCAATTATTGTGGGAATAACGTCCCTAAGACTCATTAATAAGAAGGACCAAGTCATGTGCTAATACCCCCCAAAAAAAGGGCACCGATAGGTTAGCAATATCGGTGCCCGTACCTTTTTAGCTTAGGACCAGATAATCCTTTCGGATTACTGCATAGCCTCAATTGCATTTTCAGCAGCGGACTGCATGTTCGCAGCAGCCTCTTCAGGGCTGGTGGTTCCAGCAAGTACTGCATTCATTTCAGGCTTCATTGCGTCCCAGTTCGCGCGCATTTCAATTACAGAAGGCATCGGAGTACCGGTTGCCAGCTGAGCAGCAGAACCGCGGAGAATGGGGTCTGCACTTACCGCATCACTGTTAAGAGCTGAGAGTGAAGCAGGAAGACGCTTGAACATGTCCAGGATTTCAAGAAGGCTTTCGTCGCTGATCATGTAGTCGATGAATCCCTGAATTGCCTGAAGCTTAACGCCGTCAACACCTTCGGCAACCATGAAGTACTTGCCTGAAGTGTAAGGACGGGGGAAATCGCCGTTGGGAAGCTGGGGAATACGTGCTACACCCAGATCGTCGCCAAGGATTGCTTCGTAATCGCCGAGGCTCCAGTCACCGTTGATGATGTACGCGGCATTTCCTTCTTTGAAAAGGGTATCCATGGTTCCGTAGTCAGCTTCTGCGGGAGTAATACCGTATTCGAATTCCAAGTCAGCAAGGAACTGCAGTGTGTCAACCATTTCAGGAGTGTCCAGAGTGGGAGTAACACCGTCAGCTGCGAAAACGCTTCCGCCGTATCCGCCGAGGAAGGGTACCAGCCAGAAGGGCTCTACCGCATTATACACCAGACCGTAGTTTTCACCGTCGGTGAATTCCTGGCCGAAGTCGATAATTTCCTGGAACGTTGCAGGAGCTTCATCACCTACGATGCTCTTGTTGTACAGCAGCATGAGGTGGTTACCGCTGGTAATGGGCACTCCCCAAGTCTGACCGTCAAGAATAACGGATTCAACGTATTCGTCTGCATCATACAGGCCGTCAACGGGCTGAATCAGGTTGGCTGCAGTAAACGGACCTGCATGGTCGCCAACAGTCCAGAGCAGCTCAGGAGCTGTACCTGCAAGAGAAGCAGTCTGGAAGTCTTCACGGAGAGCTTCTGTGTCTTTCTGTACAACTTCAACGGTTACACCTTCAACCATTCCCATGTACTCTTCGGCACGCTCTACGATGTACTGATAAAATCCCTCGGATTCTCCTTCCTGAGTCCAAAGAGTGATGCTAACTTCACCGGCCGCACCAGCTTCTCCCTGACCTTCGGCAAAAACTGCACCGAATGCCACGAAGAGTACAAGACCGAGTACTAGAAGTTTTTTCATGGTCTACCCCCTAAGTAGATTGCCCTTCTCCTGTTGAGAAGGAATTGCTCGTAATTTTACCGGTTGGCAACACGTGTAAAACGATTTACTAAACCGGTTAAGTTCTTCGAACATGCTAAATGCAGTAGGGGTAGCTGTCAACAAAAATTTTCACAAAAAAAACCGGTTTTTGCAAAAGTCAGACCGCTTTCTTCAAAAGTGCCGGACAGGGGGTGTTTCGTATCAGAAAATACGACGCTTCAGGACTACTTTCTTTCTTCAGAGTCTGCATCCAGCTCCAGACTCAGGGAGTTGATGCAGTAGCGGAGACCTGTTGGATCGGGACCGTCGGGAAAAACATGACCCAGATGGGCATCGCAGGATGCACAGCGAAGCTCGATTCTCCGCATACCCAGACTGGTATCTTCACGCTCTACCACGGCATCGGATGAAAGGGGTTCGTAAAAGCTGGGCCAGCCGCAGCCGCTGTGATACTTGGTATCACTAGAGAAAAGCGGTGTCGAGCAATTGGAGCAAAGATAGACACCATCCCGCTCTTCAAGGTAATACTTTCCCGAAAACGGAGGTTCGGTGCCCCCCTCTCGGGTCACATGATACACATCGGGGTCAAGAATTTTCTTCCAATTCCGGTTAGCGGCTCCCCCGAGGGAGTCTGTTGATTCTTTTTTTCCTTTCATACCCTGTAAAATCGTAATTGTTTCCGTCAGTGTCCAGATAAACCTGCAGGGTAACTGGCAAACGCCGGGAAATTTCAGTACATTTATAGAAAGAAAGCCCCTTTGTGAACGGAGTCTATCCTTTCACCCAAAACATCCGGCAAATCATTCTGCTTCAGATGGGAACGTTTTCATATGGGAAGAATAGAGAGGAGTCGACAGATGGATTACAGCAAACAGATTCAAACCCATGAGCGGGAAATCACCATAAACAACAGCATTATCGATCAGGAATACTGGCACATCGGCAATGCTGCCCGGGAGAACCCCCAGCTACTCGACAGTCTCAACGAAGAGCAAAAGACAAGCTATTCCCCGCTGGTGGAAAAAAGCAATGAGCTCATCCAGCAGAAAACAGAACACAGTGAATATATAAAGGAAATAGAAGAGCTGCAGACCCATATTGCCGACCGGGAAAACCACATCTCCGGTAAGGAACAGGAAAAGCTTGAATTGGAGCAGAATCTTCAGGAACAGCACAGAAAGGCCGGCATGGAAGCTTTTGAGCTGTACGCCGCATCTCCAGAATTGTACACGTTGTATGCCGGGGCCTTCGGTAATCTTGATAACCTTTTCAGAGATAAATACAACCTGGAAAACAAGGTGCAGTCTCTCGAGGATCAGAACAAAACCGACCCTGTATTCAAACGGCTTGTTAACCAGACCAAGCTCCAGTTCCAGAAGAATCAGCTGAAAAACCTGGAGAAAAAGGTGAACGAAGGATTCACCCAAGCCGGATCAAAGCTTGCGGAAGAATGGCAAAATACCCCGGGTAACGACAAACAGTTGGAAAAAATTCTCACTCCCCTGCTGAAACAGCGTCATAAAATTCAGGAAGTGGAAAAAGCAATAGCAAAGCAGAGGTCCGAAATCGATGAAATCCAGGAAAAAATCCGTCAGCGGGCCGGCAGCCAGAAACCCGGAGACCGCATCACAGATCTCCAACTGCGGATTTCGGAGCTGGATGAACAGCTGAGAGATAATCTGACCCGGGCGGGCCGGATCATCGCCGAATCACTTCAGGATTCAGCACCGGAGCAGCTGAAGGAATTCATCGGCAACCTGAACAAACTGAAAAAAGAAAATGACAATAAACGGGAAATCATTCAACGGCTGACGGCAGCCCAGAAAATCAAGGCACTTGAAGAGGAAAAAGATCGTTTTCAGCTTAAAAAGGATAAACTCACCCGACAGCTTGAAGATACCAGGGAACAGCTGAAAAAAGTTGATACCCAGCTGAATGATCTGGATAGCGAGATCCGGGAACAGGGGAAAATCCGGGGCAGCGAAAAGGATTTAGCCGAACAAAGCAGGTAATCCGGGAATCTGCCCGGTCAGGGAAAGAGTATCCAGGTCAGGTAAAAAACACATGAGTACGCAGCCAGTTGAGCAGCCTGATATGAGCCAGAATTCTCCGCTTCAATACCCGGCCTGCATTTCCCCGGGCCTCATATAGCCGACTGATGGTGTGTCTCACCCGTAAGAGCCGAATTCTCAACAGCGGATCAACTCCATTCTCCACCCTCAGACTGATAAATTGAAAAGCTTCCATCCATAACTCAAGGTGGAACATCCATGTTTCGGGAAAATCCAGTTCAGACTGCTCAGGCGAGCGCAGCAGGGACACTGCTTTGGGCAAAAAACCTTTCAGCAGTATGAGCCCCGGATACACCCGATCTGTTCCGTCGGCAGAGTCATTGTTCTCCGCCAATTCTTCCATAAGCCAGATGAATTCATGAAGCTGAAGATCGATGGTGTCCTGGTGACGGCCCGCAGCCAGAAGCACGGCTTGGGCTATTTCCCGGAAAAATTTCCCCTGATGAATGAGCCTGCAGCCCCCCGGTTCCCGGGCAAGCAGATCCTGCTCAACTGCGATGACATCCAGGAGCCGCAGCCCCTGGTCGAGAAGCAGACTCCACGCCAGCTTCGGATCCATATCTCTGCTGTTGCGGTAGCGACGGTTCAGCTTTCCCGCCAATTCCGGAGGGCCGTATATCACTGAACAGTTCCTGATGAGCCTCCGCCAGTTAAAGCGTTTGGGAATGCACATGAGCCTTACAGGTGTAATAATCGGCAGCAGGTCGATGGGGACAGAAAAAATCGCCTCATATTTTTTTAAAATACCGCGTATGGCATCATGACGCCCTGAGAATTTCATCCAGGAAACGATCAGTATATCGATATCTTCCGCAGGAGCTTCCCCGATTGACCAGACGCCACGGCCGTGACCTTCAGCAACCCTTCGAGTCCCCCCTCGCCTCTGCCGTAATTTCCCCCAAGAATTACTGCATGGAGCTTCCCGGACAATTCGGTTGCGATTTCCCTGCAAAGATCCTGAAGAATTTTATGCATTCGCCGGTTGAATGCCAAGGATGCATGTCGGGCATACACCGGTTCCCGGGTAAACTCAGGCGGGCGCCCCTGCTTTCGTATAAGCATATACATGTCAATGTAAAAGACCCCCGGGTAGATTTCCAGTGGAAAAACGAAAAAACTAGTATTTCCCCGGACATTGAACTTTTCCGAAAAAACAGGAAACGGCATCAAATGACGGGAAATTTCCCCCAAGGATCAGAATATGATGTTTCTCAACACCAAAACACGGGAATCGGGAGCATCTGCACCGCCATCTTCCACCCCGCCTGCATCCCTGAGAACTATCCAGTACCTCCCGGGTCGCAAATCGTATCTCAGCTCGGGCTGGAGACTCACCTTATCCAGACTGCTTAACAGTTCGCTGCCCCGTTCATCCTCTATGGTAATAAGAATCTCCCCTTTGCTTTCACTGCGAAGCAGCCCTGATACCGGGAAGTCCGGAGTGAAGGGCAGGCGCAGAGGCAGGTCGTCCCGTTGGATGCGCAGACTGAATTCCGAATTCAGCCCCGAGAAATCGGCGGAATCGGCCTCCCCCTCTCCCGAAACATCCATGGCACGAAGTATGAGGTCGTGACTGCTCCAATCCACATCCAGCCCGGAGAGAGGAGGAACTTCGCCGGGAGTCACAGAGCTGTTTTGGAGAACCGCAAAAGAGGGATCTGAAGATGGGGTTCCCGGATGGAAAAAATGCCGGCGCCTCTTATGCATGAGCATTCCTTCCAGAAGCGTACGGATTTCCGAAGGCCGTTTTGGGCTAATCTGCTCAGGGATCGAATATGCCGAGAGAGGTAAACCCTCATCCGCATCCAGTTCCAGCACAGTCCCGGTTACCTGGTGGGCAACCAGCAGGCTTCCGGAGTTCTTACCGGACTGCGCCCGCCCTCTGCTCAGCAGCACCCGCCCGGGGAAACTGCGCACCCAGCGGATGGAGCCCGTTTCCGGATTGTATCCGTACACATAGCTGGGTTCAGAAGCCGTCGCTTCAGATACCGTGGAAAACGAATCGGTTGCGAACACCAGCGCTCCGCCGGCATCTATCATGCTTCGGGTATCCGGGAACGGCAGATCAACCTCAGTTTCAGCAACTGTTTCAGGGGCGAACTCTTCCTCGCCCATCTGGGAAATGCTGAATGACCGATAGGTCCCGTCGCTGAATAATGCATGAACCCTCCCGGACCGGTAGGCTCCCGCAAGGGCTTTTCCCTGTCCCAGACTCCGGTAATATTCCCGGCCGGTATGAGCATCCACCAGACTGAACCATCCCCCTTCGCCGAGAAACAGAAGCAGCAGAGATTCATTCTGTCCGGGAGCATCACCCGGAGCGCCGAAAAGATTTTCAAGCTGCATCGCTCCCAGATATTTTATGGCTGCGGGATACTCTCTTCGCCACAGAGGGGCAGCCAGAGGAGCAGACAAAGGAGCAGCGGGACCATTCTCTCCCCCCAGGAAAAACACGGCAGCCTGGCCGTTGACGGTGGATATCACCCCCATTTCGCTATCCGCCAGGACTCCGAACGCGTTAACCCCTCCGGCGGGCATATTCAGAACCCCCGATTCATCTGAAAGAAGATTCAGATAAAAAACCTGACCGTTCGGGGAAAGTGACAGCAGTTTTCCGGCAATCAGGGCGGGGGGATAGGCCGGGACAAGCAAAGGATCCTCGCCGGCCTGTCTCAGTCGGGTGATCACCAGTTCCTCCCGGATTTCAGGAGGAAGATTACCGGTCCGGGAATCAGGGCGAATCTGAAATGTATAAGGTTCATAGCTCAACCGGAAGGCATTGTCCAGGCTGTCATTTCCCTGACCACCGTCTGCGGCCTGACTTGTCTCCGCTGCCTGACTTCCGTCTGAGGTCTGACCGGCGTCCGCTGCTTGAGCATTGTCGGCTGTAACTTCCGCCGCCGTTTCAGAGACCTGGATCCAGGACGGCAGATGCCGCAGCCGGTGAACCAGCTCCTCAGGATCCATCTGTTCTCCCGCATCCTGGGACTCCGGCTCCAACCGTGTTGCCGTATCGGCATCTGAAACCTGCGATGCGTCGCCGCAGGAGATGAGGAAAAAAACTGATATGACCAGAAGGATGGCGCTAAACTTGTACCGGGGTTTCATCATTGCCTCCATTATTGCTCTTCCCTCTGATCGGAACCGAAAATCCGGGAGAGGAGAAGGGATGAAAAGCTGTAGGGCGTAAACTCGACTTCCAGAAAATCACTCAGATCCGAAAGGGCGGCGGAAATATCAGCCTCCCCACCGGCACGTATCCCGGAATACAAATCCGATGCAAGGTGCAGCCAGTTTTGTTCCTTCAGACTCAATTGCTCCATAACCGGAAGCCCTTTCATGGAATGGTAGAGATCAGCATAGAGCATGATTCTGCGGAACTGGGCCAGCTGTACCGCCGCTGGATCGGTGACTCTCTCCAGATCCCCGGAATCGGGAAAGGATTCCAGGATGCGAAGGAGAATCTCCGCAGAACGCAGCTCAGAGTCTTTGCCCGTTGTGAATTTCTGAGCCTTCAGGGGGAAAAACCCCGTTTGAATATGCCAGATATCATCGGGATTCAGCCGGTCAACCTGGAGAGTGGCCTCTGCCCAGGATCTGATAAATTCCTTACCCCTTGATTCCTTGTGTATCAGTACCATATAGCGGCGGGCACGGCCCTGTTCCTGTATGCCGTCCAGAGCGGGTGCAGCCCCCCGCTCCCGCCGGGTGCCGGAGGGAGGTAAAGCTCAACATCATTGGTATCCACAGCCTGATCGGCAAGAACATAATTACGGAGAAAGTGAAGCTGTACCGCCTCGATATGGGCGGATCGGTCGGGATCATTCACATAGATGGGGTTTTCAAGCAGGCTCAGAAGGGACCAATAGGCGTCGCTGCGGGTCTCACTGTCGATTTTCAGTCTGGCGAGCAGCTGCCGGGGGGAATTTCAGGCCCCAGTGCCCCGTCAAGATTTCGCTGGGTTCTGCGCAGATTATCGACGTACCCACTCCAGGTTTGAGATGAACTCAACCGGTCATTGAAAAAATCCCGATGCAGAGTACGATAATACACATATTCCGCATCTTCCAGAATCAAAGGAGCGCTCTCCTCCAGACCTGTAGAATAGAGAATTCTCACGGGGTCATCCACCAGAGGCTGGAATCCCGACCCCGCACTGAGTCTCCGGTCCAGAACCCTGCGATGGGCGGAGGAAGCTCTGGCATCTTCCAGAAGCTGTTCCAGCTGGGTGCTGCTTCCCGAACCCATGGCTGAAATCACAGTTGAGGCATCCATACCGTCACCGGATTCCGGCAGTGTAGACCAGAAACTGTAAGTTGGAGTAATGTCCGGCCTGAGAAGAGGCATTGCCTGGAGAAGGTTTTCCAGCAACCGCTTCCGGTCACCGGAACCGCTGCTGAAATCCGCTCCAAGATCGTCCAGTTCGGCAACAATTTTCAGCGCATCATTCGCCAAAGATATGAGATTGCGCTTCACACCACGGACCTCGTCGAGCATCCGGGAAGTCGGGGTCTCCGGGCTCCCATCTCCCCGGGATTGCTCCGTCTCAGGCCTCGTTCCTGCTGCATCCTCAGTTCCCGAATCTGCCGTGTCATTGTCCAGCAAACTGTGCAGGTATAATGCGGATGCGGAATTAACGTCCTGCCAGCGCCGGAGAGCCGTACCAAGCCGGGAATAGAGCGGGGATTCTTCGCCGCCGGCATCTCCGCTATCTGCAGATAGCCGGGTGCACAGCTGTATGGAGTCTTCTATATAATAATAGAGGGGAGCGGACCAGCTTGAGTCGGGGGTAAACGGATATGTTTCGTCCGCAAAAAGCCAATGTCCCGTAAAAAAAAGCAGGCCGGCAAATACCACACCGGCTATTCGTTGATGTACCATTCATAAACCACCTTGTGCTATAGTAACGGACATGAAACCGGAATCCAATGACCTTTTTACCGGAAAGCCCGAGGATCATCAAGCTGGAGCCCCGGGCAGCGAACCTCTTGCAAGCCGTATGCGGCCCAGAACCATTCAAGAATTCGCCGGACAGGATCATATCCTTGCCCCGGGACGTCTGCTCAGACGGGCGATAGAAGCCGACCAGCTCAGTTCTCTCATTTTTTCCGGCCCCCCGGGTACCGGAAAGACCACCCTGGCAAGAATTATTGCGAATCATACCCAAAGCAGATTCCAGAGTCTCAACGCCGTTCTCACTGGAGTGAAGGATATCCGTGAGGCGATTGAGGAAGCCCAGAATCAACGGAATTATTATAACACCAGAACCATACTTTTCATCGACGAGGTTCACCGCTGGAATAAATCCCAACAGGATGCCCTTCTTCCCTGGGTGGAAAACGGCACGGTTATTCTCATCGGCGCCACGACCGAAAACCCGTTCTTTGAGGTTAACCAGGCGCTGGTCTCCCGAAGCAGAATATTTCAGCTGAAAAGCCTGGAAGCCCGGGATCTGGAACAGATATTTGATCAGGCCCTGAACGATCCCCTGAGGGGATACGGCAATTATGATATTGAAATTGATGATGATGCAAAGGAGCACCTTATCTCATCCGCCCGTGGGGACGCCCGGAGTCTCCTGGGGGCCCTTGAGCTGGCGGTGGAGACCAGCGTCCCCGACTTTCCCCCTCCCCCGGGAAGCCGGATTCATATAGATATGGGCATTGCCGAGGACAGCATACAGCAGAAGGCGGTGCTGTACGACAAAAGCGGCGATTATCATTTTGACAGCATCTCCGCATTCATCAAGAGCATCAGAGGATCCGATCCAGACGCTGCCCTGTACTGGATGGCCAAAATGGTAAACGCCGGCGAAAGTCCGTCATACATTTTTCGGAGAATGCTCATCAGTGCAGCGGAGGATGTGGGGCTTGCGGATCCCCAGGCCCTGATTCAGGTCCAGTCCGCAGCCCAGGCCTTTGACAGGGTGGGTCTGCCGGAGGGGCAGTTTTTTCTGGCCCAGGCGGCGCTGTATCTTGCCACTTCGCCGAAAAGCAACAGCAGCCTCGGCTTCTTTGACGCTCTTGAGGCGGTAAAGGCCGAATCGGCAATGAGCGAAGTTCCCAACCATCTGAAAGATGCGAACAGAGACAAGGAAGGATTCGGCCACGGCAAGGGGTACCTGTATCCCCACGCCTACGGCGAGCATTGGGTGGCCCAGAATTATCTTCCTGAATCTCTGCGGGGCCGGGTGTTCTACCACGGAGGAAAACTGGGACTGGAAGGTGAACGCTACCCCCGGGTGCTGCGCCGCCGGGAACTGCAGCTTGAAGTTGAGGACGAACCTTTTCAGGAAGTGCTGAGTTATTCTGGAAGCAACAGCTCTTCTCCTGAGTATGCGAAACTCATGAAGCACGGATGGATAGAGCGCAGCCGGGGCTCGGGAAGCATCCGCTGGGAGGAATTGCGGAGCCGGTTGTTCGATTTCCTCCAGGAACACCGGGGGCTGACCAGACACAGCAGGCTTGGAGTGTTCGGCGGCCACATTGCCCCCCTTGTGTGGGAGGGATTGCGACGCTGCCGGGAAGGATTCTGTGCAGGTATTTTTTCCGATGACGGAGAGAAGGAACGTTTCAACTACCTTGCCGCCCAGTTGCCGGAACTGGATGCCCCACTGGTGTTGGGAATGGATGATGAGAAAACCGGACTTCCTCCCATGGACCTCCTTCTCATACACCGGAAACCGGGAAGAGGGCACCGGGAGATTTCGGCAGAAAAGAACCTACGGAAGCTCATTCTCCACAATAATCCCCAGGCGGAAACGGCGGTGCTTGAGCCCGCCCTGGATGAAATGCCGCCGTTCTCCCTGTGGCTGACAGATGTTCTGGAGAGCCCCCGGGGAGCTGAATACCTGCCGGAAATGGATTCTGCGCTCATGGCTGCTTTTCAGGAAGCCGAACGGGCCCATTTCCGGAAATTCAGTCCGGACAGATCCCCCCAGTCTGGAAACGTTTCAAATATCATCACCCTGGACACCGGCAGGGTACCTGACCCGGGAAGTATAGGCTCCTGGCTTGCCAATGAAGACTACCGGAAGGGTTTGTTGGAACATCTGTCTGAAAATGAGCTGAAACGGATTGAACATGGTAGCGGAGGGTTGGCAGCATCGGACACCCGGACGGACCTTCCCAGCTGGAAACGGTATTACCGGATTATCGTTGAATAAGCCCGGGACTGTAGTTTCGCCCATCTCCACCCCGCCCTTTTTCAGCCAATCGGTTGACAAAATGGATGCCTTGCTATATATATAAGCGCTCACGCGGTGGATGTAGTTCAATGGTAGAGCGCCAGATTGTGGTTCTGGTTGTTGCGGGTTCAAGTCCCGTCATCCACCCTGATATTAAGGGTTTCTGCTGCCTGCTCCGGCGGGCGGCGGAAATACCTTCCATGCGTCCGTAGCTCAGCTGGATAGAGTGCCGGACTTCGAATCCGTGGGTCGCAGGTTCGAATCCTGCCGGGCGCGTATAGATCGGCTGATGCAATGTGTACAGCCGTCAATAACTTCATGGGCCGTTAGCTCAGCTGGTAGAGCAGCAGACTCTTAATCTGCGGGTCGAAGGTTCGATCCCTTCACGGCTCAACCAAGGGATGTTCGGGATATTTCCTCGAACATCCCTTTTTTTTACCCCATTCACCTGTAATGACAGATTTCCCGGGCTCGCTGGGTCTGCATAAATCCGTGGTTCTGGCAAATCCATACTTAGCTCCAAACTGGCCGGCCTGTTCAAACTGGCAGGCGGTTTTTTTCGGGGTATATTTTTTCCGGGGATATATTGACACTTTTCCCCCCATTATTTATATTCTGCCCTCAGTGAGACGGGCCGGTGCAGTACAAGCCCGTTTCAGCCGGTCAAGGTACCTGATTCATTTTTTTGAAGAAGCATATTGACCAAAGACATAAACTACTGTAGTATCTGCCATCGCAGTGTCTGCGAGAGTGGTGAAATTGGTAGACACGCTAGATTTAGGATCTAGTGCCGTACGGTGTGAGGGTTCGAGTCCCTCCTCTCGCATCCACTCTCAGCCAGAATCTGGCAGCCGGGGATAATCGGGTCTCCAATATGTTGCACACCTGCGGGAGTAGCTCAGTGGTAGAGCTCTACCTTGCCAAGGTAGATGTCGCGAGTTCGAATCTCGTCTCCCGCTCTACAATATTGAAGCGATCTGGTGAACTCCAGGTCGCTTTTTTTTTCTAAACTGGCCCCGGAATCTGAAATCCGGTACACGATACCCCGGCGCAGATCCTTGAGACCGGTTCACAGGCCATCGGCTAATAACCCCATCGTTCCTCAGGAGAAAGAGATGATCGAATCAAAAAACGTTGAGAGACTTGAAAACAGCAAGGTGCGTCTTTCGGTAACCGTCGCAAAAGAGGCTGCTCAGAAAGAATATGACGGCCTGCTGAAGCAATATTCAAAAAAAGCTCATATCAAGGGCTTTCGCCCCGGCAAGGCTCCGGCAGCAGTTCTTGAACAGAAATTCGGCGACAGCATTCGGGTGGAAGCCGCTCAAAAGCTGATCGAGGAGAGTCTGAAGACGATTTATGAAGAAATCGATGAGAAGCCTCTTCAGTACGCCGCCCCGGAACTGGACGGGGAGCTGGAATTCAACCCCGGTCAGGAGTTCAAGTTCGCAGTAACCTACGATATTTTTCCCGAAGTTGATGTGAAGGAAGCCGGCGGCATAACCGTGGAAGAGCCTCAGGTTACCATTGGAAAAGACGCCATTGAAGCGGAACTGAAGCAAATTCAGGAACAGAATGCCATTGTGAGCGAAAAATCCGAAGGTACCGTGGAAAAAGACAATATCATCACCATCAATTATTCCGAACTTGATGAAAACGGTGAAGAGATCCAGGGAAGCAGCCGGGAGGATTACAGCTTCACCGTAGGAAGCGGATACAATCTCTATAAGATCGATGACGATGTTCTGGGTATGAAACTTGATGAGGAAAAAACCTTCACCAAGAAGTACGGTGATGACGTTGACGACCCATCTCTGGCCGGAGAGACCAAAAATATCAAAGTAAAAGTTACCAAGATCAAGGAGAAGGATCTTCCCGAGCTGGATGATGAACTTGCCCAAGACGTGGATGAGAAATACTCCACCCTGGATGATCTGAAAAAAGACATTAAGAAGCGTCTGGCTACCAACAAGGACAACCAGCTGCGGAAGGTGAAAACCGATGCCCTGGTTGAACAGCTGGTGGAAAAGAATCCCGTAGAGCTTCCCGACAGCATGGTTCAGGCCGAACTCAATGCCAACTGGCAGAATTTTATCCGTCAGTTCGGCGGCGATGAGAAAATGGTTGAATCTCTTCTGGGAGCCCAGAACAATACCCGGGAAACACTGTTCAATGAATGGCGCCCCGGCGCAGAACAGAGACTCAAGAGCCAGATCATCCTCTCCAAGCTCATTGAAGACCGGGAAATCGAGGCTTCCGACGAGGAAGTTGACACTGAAATCAAGAAAGTCGCCGATCAGAACAACATGAGCGAAGAAGAAGTGCGGAACTACTATCAGCAGAACCAGATGATGGAATACATCCGCCAGGACATCAAAGAACGCAAACTGGTGGACCGGCTACTGGAAGAGAATACCGTGAAGAAAGGGAAAAAAGTGAAGTATCTGGACTTCATTCAGTCAAATGCGTAGATTGTAGGGAAAATCAATTAACAGGAACTCAGTATGAACGTACAAAATAACAATCTTGTTCCGGTGGTAATCGAGCAAACCGGTGTTGGCGAACGCAGTTACGACATTTACAGCCGGCTCCTGAAAGACCGCATTATTTTCCTGGACGGCGAAATACACGATATTAACGCAGACATAGTGGTGGCACAGCTGCTGTTTCTGGAAAGCCAGGATCCGGATAAAGATATTTCCCTGTATATCAATTCGCCCGGCGGGTCGGTAACCGCCGGACTGGCCATTTACGATACCATTCAGTACATCAGGGCGGACGTACAGACCATCTGTATGGGACAGGCTGCCAGCATGGCCGCCGTTCTGCTGGCCTCGGGTACGGCGGGAAAACGTCTGGCACTGCCCTCCTCCAGGGTGCTTCTTCATCAGCCCTGGGGCGGCGTTCAGGGTCAGGCCAGCGACATCGGTATTCAGGCCCGGGAAATGGTTCGACTGAAAAACCTGCTCATCGATATTTTCGTGAACCACAGCGGACAGGACCGGGATACGGTAATCCGGGATCTTGAGCGGGACTTTTTCATGGGCGCTGAAGAAAGCAAGGAATACGGCATCGTGGACAGTGTACTTGTCCGGGGGAAGAATGAGTAAAAAAACAGACAACAACAAATCATGTTCGTTCTGCGGCAAGCCCGGGGATTATGCCCGAAGGCTTATCGCAGGACCGGGTGTTTACATCTGCGATGAATGTGTAAATGTCTGTAAGAAAATTCTTGATGAAGAAGAGGATGAGATCACCACGGACTTCCTTGATGAAGTCCCCAGTCCTCAGGAAATCAAGGAATATCTGGATGAATATGTGGTGGGTCAGGACCCTGCAAAAAAGGTTCTCTCCGTGGCAGTGTACAATCACTACAAACGGATAACCCAGAAACATCATCTCGAAGACGATATTGAAATAGAAAAATCCAATGTTCTCATGCTGGGCCCCACCGGTACGGGAAAAACCCTGCTTGCACGGACTCTTGCCCGGAAACTGAAGGTGCCGTTTGCAATAGCCGACGCCACCACCCTCACCGAGGCGGGTTACGTGGGGGAAGATGTGGAGAACATCCTGCTGAAGCTGTATCAGGCGGCGGGACAGGATGTATCAGCCACCGAACGGGGCATTATCTACATCGATGAAATTGATAAAATCGGCCGGAAGGGCGAAAATGTTTCCATAACCCGGGATGTGAGCGGTGAAGGTGTACAGCAGGCCCTGCTGAAAATCATTGAGGGCAGCATCGCATCCGTACCCCCCCAGGGCGGACGGAAACATCCCAGCCAGGAAATGATCAAAATCGATACCAGCAATATTCTGTTCATACTGGGCGGAGCATTTGTAGGCCTGGACAAGATTATTGAAGGCCGAATTTCCGAACACCCCATGGGATTCGGAGCTACTGTGAAACCCAAACATGAGGATACGGCTGCATTGTTTAAATCCCTGCACCCCGACGACCTGGTGAAATTCGGACTGATTCCGGAGTTCGTGGGACGTCTTCCCATCCATGTGGCACTGGACAAACTGCAGGAAGAAGATCTGGTACGAATACTTCTGGAACCCCGGAACTCCATCGTGAAGCAGTACACCGCCAGCCTGAAACTGGATGATGTTGAACTGAAATTCGATGAAGATGCGGTAAAAGCCATTGCCGGAACTGCTATCAGCAGAAAAACCGGTGCCCGTGGACTGCGTTCCATTGTAGAATCCACAATGATCGACATCATGTTTGACCTTCCCTCCATAGAAGGGGAAAAACAGGTTATTATTACCGAAGAAGTGGTAATCAACGGTACACGGCCGGAAATAATTCAGAAAACGAAGAAAACTGCCTGATACTTCCAATATAACGAGGCAGAATATGAAAATATTCACGAAACCAAAGGCTGGAGGGGCAGTAAACGAACTGCCCCTTATTGCCATTAAAGATCTTGTACTCTTCCCCCATTCCGCCAGCCCGGTGTACATCCAGAAATCCGCCGGGCTCAAATCTGTGGAACAGGCCATGTCCGGCAAGCGTCAGATCATGCTTGCCTATTTCAGCGGTGACGAGACTGCCCTGAAGATGGAAAATCTGAACACAGTGGGTACGGTTGCCCGGATCGTCCAGGTGATGAAGCTGCCCAACAACAGCTCCCGAATTCTCCTGGAAGGAGTTGAACGGGGGGAAATTCAGAGCATACATCAGAATGACGGCATATTTACCGCCAAAGTGCAAAGCCTTTCTCTGGAGAACCAGCTCACACCGGATGTGGCAACCCGCATGCGGGCTCTTCAGGATAATTTCAAAACCTTCGCAAGAGACAACAAAAAAATTCCCCGGGAACTGCTTCAGGCCATCGGCAGAGCGGATAACCCCCATAATCTCATTGATCAGATCCTCTCCCAGACCGGTATTCCCTATCAGCGAAAGCTTGAGTTTCTGAACCAGACCGACACCATTCAAAGGCTGGATGACCTTGCCCTGGAGCTGGAATCGGAGACGGAGATTCAAAGTCTCCGCAAGGATATCAGCAAAAGAGTCAAACAGCGGATGGACGACAACCATCGGGAATTTGTGATCAATGAACAGATCAAGGAGCTCAACAAGGAGCTGGGAAAGGAAGAAAGCGATCCTACCGGGGTGAAGGAACTGGAGCGGCATTTTGAGCAGGCCGACCTTCCGGAAGAAGTTCAGGCCAAGGTGGAAACCGAGCTGAAGCGGCTGAAACGCCTCCAGCCCATCAGCCCCGAGGCGGGAATTCTCCGGGGCTACCTGGAATGGATTGCCGACCTTCCCTGGAATAATTTCAGTGAGGACCGGATCGACCTGGATGAAGCGGCATCCATTCTCGACCAGGATCATTACAACATGAAGGAACCGAAGGACCGGATACTGGACTTCCTTGCGGTACTTCAGATGAAGCAGAACATGAAAGGTCCCATTCTCTGTTTCGTCGGACCTCCGGGAACCGGGAAAACCAGCCTGGGGAAAAGCCTTGCCCGGGCCATGGGCCGGGAATTTGTCCGTATCAGCCTGGGAGGTGTGAGGGATGAAGCAGAAATCCGGGGACACCGCCGAACCTATGTGGGCGCCCTGCCCGGTAAGATCATTCAGGGACTGAAGCGGGCCGGAAGTTCAAACCCCGTATTTCTTCTGGACGAAATAGATAAGCTCTCTTCCGATCATCGGGGAGACCCCAGTTCCGCACTTCTTGAAGTACTGGATCCGGAACAGAATAAAAACTTCGTGGACCATTACATGGAGGTGGCGGTGGATCTTTCCAAAGTGCTATTTGTCACCACCGCCAACAGCCTTCACGGAATTCCATATCCTCTCCTGGACCGGATGGAAATCATCCAGATCCCAGGCTATACATCAATCGAGAAGAGTAAAATCGCCGAAGGATTCATAATCCCCAAGCAGCTGAAAGAACATGGTCTGGATTGGGCAGATGTAAAATTCTCCAAGGAAGCTGTCAAAACGGTGATCGACGGATATACCCGGGAAAGCGGCGTGCGGAATCTTGAGCGGGAAATCGCCAAGGCTCTTCGGAAAATCGCCCGCAAAGCGGTTGAGGACGGCATTATCCCCCCTCAGGAAGTATCTGACACCGATATCGACTCCGGGGAAGCAGAACCTTCAGAAACCGATCAAGCCGACAAAAGCGACACTCCACAGGACGTCTCTGAACAGGATGCCGCTGAACAGGACGGCTCTGAACCAGACGATGCGGCACATCCGGAATTTAAATTCCATGTGGGTACCCGGGATGTGAAAAAGCTGCTGGGCACCAGAAAATTCGACACGGATATTCTCTACAAGGATAATCCGGCGGGGCTCGTGTACGGGATGGCCTGGACAGAGCTGGGCGGGAAGCTGCTTCCCGTGGAAGCCATTATCCTCAACCCCGAAGGATCGGGAGATATGACTCTCACCGGCAGTCTGGGAGATGTTATGAAGGAGAGCGCCCGAATAGCTCTCTCGGTTGCCCGAAAAATCATCGAAGACGGTGTGCTGGAAGTGGAATCTGATATTGCAGTCAAGGCGGACATTCACATTCATGTTCCCGAAGGCGCCATCCCCAAAGACGGCCCAAGCGCCGGTATCACCCTCACAACTGCCCTGCTGTCCATCTTTAGCGGAAAACAGCTGCCCGAATTCACCGCCATGACCGGTGAGATCACCCTGACCGGGAGAATCCTGCCGGTGGGAGGAATCAAGGAAAAAGTACTGGCCGCCCACAGAAACGGGTTCAAGACCATTCTGCTTCCGGCAAAAAATTCAAAGGATTACGAAGAACTTCCCCCGGAGGTGAAAAAAGCAGTCACATTTCATTTCGTAGAGGATATTCATCAGGCAATCTCACATATTTTTCTTGCAGAATAAGTTAGCCTTACCCTATACTTTAATGGAGAGCAGCTATTTGAGGAGGCAATTGTGGTAAACCTACGGAAGGCACTGGGTGTCGCAGTTTTTTTTCTGATTCTGGCCACATTCCCGCTTACATCCCAGGAAGTACCGGAAGAGAATTCATCGGTATACTATGTGAAAAGTCTTGTGATTAATCAGATCGCCATCGGCGATTACGGCTACAGAGTTACCTATCTGAACGGCAGAGGCAGACTGCATAACGCCTACCTGCCCCACGAATGGTTCTCGGCAGCTGCAGGTCAGGGGGAGCAGATTGAAACCTGGTCCAAATCCGCACCGTATATGGAAGTCTATTACGAAAACGGAGCCTTTTCCCATGTGAGGATTTTTGTCATTCCCACATATGACCACATCAGCTGGACGGTTCTCAGGGATGACGAGGACACCGAGCAGAACTTCACTGCGGATACGCTGGAAATCAACTACAACTGAGGCCAAAACCCATAGATGCAATATACGCCGGTCCCCCCATCTCTTATCGATTTAATCGCTACTCATGATCTATTCTATATAGTCTCCCATGTGGATCCCGACGGAGACTGTATAGGTTCCAGTCTTGCACTGGGGGAATTTCTTACACGGCTGGGCAAAAGCGTGCAGTATTTTAACGAGGGGCCCTTCGGTCGAAGGGAGATCAAGGAGTTCGCCCACTTCTTCCACTCCGGTTTCAGCCGGGAGCATCGGCGCAATAAGGACAGTGCGGTGGCGGTGGTCCTGGACTGTTCCACTCTGGACCGTATCGGTTCGCTGGCGGATGATGTGGCGGACATGACCACAGCAGTGATAGATCATCACAGCAGCGGCAGAGATTTCGGGGATGTGAAGTTCATTAACCCGAGCTGCCCATCCACTAGCCTTCTTGTCCAGCAGCTGATTGAAAGCCTTGGCGAAAAACCTACTCTGAAAGAATCCGAGTATATATTTTTCGCCTTCGCCACCGATACGGGCTTTTTTCGCCATTTGGGAGAAAATTCTCAGGCCAGTTTTCAGCTGGTTGCAAAGCTGGTGGAAGCCGGAGCTTCTCCTAGAAGGATGTATGAACAGATATCCAGCGGAGTAAGTCTGGAAAGCCGCCAGCATCTGGGAATGCTTCTCAACAGGGTTGAAAGCCATTTTCAGGGTAAATTCCTGTATACCTGGGAAAATCTTCAGGAGATCAACAGCTACGGTCGAACTAACCGGGACTCAGACAGTCTCTACCAGCAGCTGATGAATGTGGAAGGGGTTGAAATCCTGTTGGTACTCCGGGAAGAAGAACCGGGAAAGGCAGCCGGTAGCATTCGAACCCGCGAGGTCATAGATGCAGGCAAACTGGCAGCCCGTTTCGGCGGGGGAGGACATGCCCGGGCAGCGGGTTTTCTCAGCGATCTCAGCGTGGAAGAGACCCGTAAACAGGTATTTCCTGTTATCGAGAAGCTGCTCTCCTCGTTGTAAGAACCGGAGCCGCACATGGATTCCTTACAGATATAAACATGTAAAAAGATCTTCGGAATACAATCAGGTCGGGTTTTTCCCCGGTTATGGTATTAAGGAGATATGACCATGAACCTTACACAGAAAGTGATTTGCTATCAGCGGGGAAGGTGGACTCTCACGGCACTTCTCCAGGACATCCGAATCCTGCTTACCAGGTGGCTGATACGGGACTTTCACTGGTCCCAGGAAGATGCAGACGATTTCTTTTTCCAGATCAGACCCAAGGTGATTCGGCATATCCGACGTTTTCATTTTGAAAACACAAGCTTCTCCCACTACCTGCGGAAAATGGTCAGCCGACAGGTGTACAGCTACCAGAGCGGCATACTTCAGAACAGAAAGCGCAGCGAGCACATAGCAGCTCATATCTCCCGCTCGTATTTGCCGGTTGTTTCGGGCCTTCATCTCCAGTATGAAACCCGGGAAGGGCTGTGGCCTGAGTCCCGCACTCCCGACGAGGAGTACTTCAGAAAAGATATTTCCCGTCATATAGAAGAGGACGCCCGGGACGGCACAGATGACCCGGAACCACGGTTCATGGAGAGTGAAAAAAGAAACCTCCTGATCCACTCGCTGAAAGAGTCTATTCATTGGGATGATGCGGTAATCTCCCGTCTCAGCAGGGAAACGGGCATCAGCACCACCAGGATCCTGGGGTATCGGCAGGAACTGTTTACCTGCATTGAGAAAAAGCTGGAGAGAAAAAACAAGCTTCAGGATATTAACACAAGGAAATATCTGAAGCTCAGTTTCGGCCCCCAGGACACAGCGCTTCAGGAGGGCAGAAGGGAGCGCTACCATCGATCCACTCAAAAACTGAAGCGATGCAGCATCAAACCCACTCACAGAGATATCGCAAACTGCACCGGCATTCCCAAAGGTACGGTGGACAGCAATCTTCATAAAGGTCTCAGAAGGAACTTGAAGGGCGGACATTAAGCCGCTATTCTTAGCTCCATGGATATACTCGTAGCCAGCAATAACCATCATAAAATCGAAGAATTGTCCCTCATTCTGCCGGGACACCACCTGATACCGGTGAACAGGTATCTGGAGGACTTCGATCCCGAGGAAACCGGCAGCACATTCCTGGAAAACAGTCTGATTAAATCCCGCAGTCTCTTCCATCGCCTCTCCCCGGAGGACCGGGAAATCCTTGCGGTTCTCGCCGATGATTCAGGGCTTTCTGTGGATGCTCTGAACGGAAGACCGGGCATTTATTCATCCCGCTTCGGCCATCATGAAGCAGGACGTACACTCAGTTCGGAAGAACAGAATTCCCTACTCCTGGAAAAACTGGCCGGTCTTCCCCCATCCCGAAGAAGCGCGCGCTATATCTGCTGCATGAGTCTGATCCTGGATTCAAACCGGATATATACCGCTCAGGAAAGCTGGGAAGGCCGCATTGCCGCCACGCCATCTTCTGCCGCGGGCGGCTTCGGATACGATCCAATCTTCTGGCTTCCCGGGAAAGAGTGTACGGTTGCGGACATAAGCGCTGAGGAGAAACGTTTGCTCAGTCACCGGGGAAAAGCCGCCCGAGCAATAGCCGCAATGCTCCCGGATAATCCATAGCCGGATTTCCCATCCACGTTATTCAGTGTTATATTGTTCTCATCAGTGCTGCGGCCGGTTCTCTTTGGTGGAGCAGGCATATCAGCAGAAACAAATTTTAGGAGAAGTCATTGAGCGTAAATCCCACACGTGCACGGAAGGATGTTCCGGCACATGAAAAATGGAATCTGAACGCTCTGTTTCCCGACGATGCAGCATGGGAACAGGGATTCGAAGACCTGAAAAACCAATATACAGAAATAGAAACCTACCGGGGCAGTCTGGCCGACGCACCGGAGAATTTGAGAGACTGTCTGAACAGGATGTTTGAACTTGAAAAGCTGGGCGAACGGCTGGGATATTATGCCTTCTTAAAGATGACGGAAGATCAGGGTGACAGTGCCAGTCAGTCCCGGCAGGCACGGTTCATGCAGCTTGAAAGCAAAGTATCCGCTTCCATGAGCTTCATGACCCCGGAGATTCAGGAAATACCGGATTCAACCATGAAAGAATGGCTGAATCGTGATGATTTCACAGAATACCGCATATACCTGGAAAAACTGCTCAGATTCAAACCCCATGTGCTCTCCCCCGCCGAGGAAAAGCTCATGGCCATGCAAAGCGAGTCTGCCCAGACAGCTTCCAAGACCTTCAGCGCACTTCTGGATGTGGATATGGATTTCGGTACGGTGAAAACTCCACAGGGCGAAAAACCCCTTACCAACAGCACCTTCGGAAGTTTCATGCAGAATCCTGAACGGGAGGTACGCAAGGAAGCCTACGGCAAGTACTACTCCCATCTGGATTCCCACAAAAACACCCTGGCCTCTTTGTACACCGGAAGCGTGAATCAGGACGTGTACCGTTCACAGGCCCGGGGCTATTCATCAAGTCTTGAGTACGCACTCTTTCCTGATAAGGTTGACCCCAAGGTGTATCACAACCTTGTGGAAACCGTGAACAAAAATCTTCCCTCGCTCCACGCATACTACCGGCTTCGAAAAGAAAAACAGGGAATCAGCGACTACAGCCTCATCGACACCAAGGTACCGCTGATAGCAGATATCAAAATGGAACACAGCTATGATGAAGCCGTAGCAGTAATTGAAAAAGCCCTGCAGCCTTTAGGTGACGAATATGTAAGCACTCTTTCAAAGGGCCTGAGAGGCGGTTCCAACGGCGGCTGGGTGGATAAATATGAAAACAAGGGGAAACGCAGCGGTGCGTTCTCTGCCGGCAGTTTCTACGGTGAGCCGTATATCCTCATGAATTACAAGGAAGATCTTCTCCGGGATCTATTCACCCTGGCTCATGAGGGCGGACACTCCATGCATTCATGGTATTCATCCAGAAACAATCCGTTTCCCCATTACAATTACACCATTTTCGAAGCGGAAGTGGCCTCCACATTCAACGAACAGCTGTTGTTTCATCATATGATGAGCAGCAACGATGATCCCAAATTGAAAGCTTACCTCATAAACAAGCGGATAGATGACATGATCGGAACCATATTCCGTCAAACCATGTTCGCCGAGTTTGAACTGCGCTGTCATCAAATGGTTGAAAACGGCGAGGCCCTCACCGTCCAGAGTCTCCAGGACGAGTATCGGAAACTTCTTGTGAACTATTTCGGGGAAGATGTTGAACTGCCCGAACTTTCAGCCCTGGAAGGATTGAGAATTCCCCATTTTTACCGGGCATTCTATGTATACAAATACGCAACAGGTTTGAGTGCGGCTATCAGTCTCAGTCAAAGAGTTCTCAACGGGGGTGATACAGAACGGGAAGATTACTTCAAATTCCTGAAAAGCGGCGGCAGCCGGTTTCCTCTGGAAAGCCTGGCAGTGGCGGGAGTTGATATGTCCAGTCCCGAGCCCATCCAGAATGCGATGGATCTGTTTGATGATCTGGTGAAAAAGCTGTCTGCATACTGACACACATCATCCGGCAGCACCCGCCTTGCTGGTGCTGCCGGATTGTACCATTTTTCTGGTATTTCTTCTTATTCCACTGAGGTGTTTTGTCTCAAATAGACTTCCACAGAACGAATCCCTTCGGTTCCGTATGCCCTGCTCCGCTGATTCGCACGGACTGAGTGGGTCTGACCGAGGAGATTTTTCAGTTCCACATCACCTTCTTCCACGACAAGATTTGAGCCGTTGAATGTAAAAACCGTTCCCCGGACACTTGCTGTGGCAACCGGACTCTGTATTTCGTACCGTATTCCCATATCTTCCGTATCGGCCTTTTTCACCCTGGATCGTAACCCGCCGCTTCGGACATACAGACTTGTGCTGCCCCCGTCTGTACCGTCATCGACAATATCAAAATCGCTGAGAGAGCGGACATCCACCTGATCACCGTTAATATCCAGGGACAGGCTGGCCCCCTGGGAGGCGAAAATCCGGGTTCCGGATTCTACGCTGCTGTCCGCTGTGAGAAGCTGCCAGCTTCCGTTTTCCGCCGCATGATACACACGCCCTTCCATCTCCAGTATGCCCACAGAATTGGCACTCAATGCGGCTGCAGCCAGGAGCAGTGCAGAGATTACTATTGCGTTCTTCATACCTACCTCCAATTATTAATACCTGTATTCCAAAGTGAATTGAGCAAGGGGAATGTTCGCCTCCCCTCCCTGAATCAATATCCAGTCCATTTGAAGATCAAGTGCAAGATCCCGTGTAAAACGCTGTCTGAGTCCGATATTTCCCCCTGCAGCAATAAAACCGGTACGGCTGTCAAAGCTCGAATCGTTTATCAGCCCCCGGCCCTGGGCAGTTTTTCCGGCTGCATAGACTCCAGCCCTCCACCCCAGGGCATTCCCGTATGCTCTGGAGCTTTGATACAACAGGCCCTCTGCATCCAGAGCGGAATACCATGTTCTGCTCTCAATAAAGTTGATATGTTCCGGAATAAACCCTACACCCTGGGGGAGGACAAAATCGCCGAACGAAGCAAAGCCTGTCAGCCCCAGCCTGGGTGCAAACTTGCCGTCGGGATACCCCCGAACTTCCAAAAGGGAGGCTGCAGAGTTTTCAAATCCGCCGGAAGAGGACAAGGAAGAAAATGAACCGAAAAACGTATAAAACATTCTCCGGCTGAGAGAACCGGTCATTCCTGCGGAAATCGACAGATGATCCCTGTCCTGTTCCGGGGATTCACGTATCAGATCCCGATACACCGCTAAAACAAACGGACTCTGCCGGCCGATCAGTTCGGGGAAGAGCAGCTGAAGTCTTCCGGTCAGTGCTGAAGGGGCGAAATCCAGTTCCAGCCAGGGGGGAACCCCATCCAAACCCGGGAGGAGATCATCAGCAGGCAGTTCAGTCTCATCTGCAGACCCGCCTTCAGCAAGTACCTGCATCACCTCAGTCCGGGCATTTTCATTGAAGTCATTAAAGAGAAAACCAGTGTAGCCAAGCCCCGCTTCTAATGAGATCAGTCGGCAAGTATAGACAATATTGATCCCGTCGAAGTTTATGGGTGAAAAATACCCCAGGGGATCGGTATTCATTACTCTCCCGACAGCAATAGAAGATGCAACTGCTGAACCCCCGGTTCCAACAGCCCGGTCACCCCCCAGCTTGCTCCCTGTAATCATTACCCGGTACAAAAACTGTGAAACTCCGGGAACCACTGATATGCCCGAATCCGAGAAATCAGCCCGGATACCCAGGTCGATATCCGTAAGAAAACCGGACTCATTGCTGCTGTACGGTTGAATACCCAATGAGTTGCTCGACTCCAAAACGCCACCGTTGATACTCGAGCCCAGGGATACTCCCTGTTTGCTTTCAAAATTAATTTGTTCGGGGTATGCATGAACCAGCATAAAGAACATTAAAAACATCATGATCGGCAGACGTTGTATTCCGGATTTGGCGTGTCCTGGTTGTATCATAGAATCCCTTCTCTCCATTGTTCATATCTGGAAATTATCCGTATCAACTGCCGTCCGTTCACATAATCAGAAGGCCTCGCTTCAGGATTGAAAATACGAATATATTTTACGTCCCGGAAATAGCTGTCCGGGCTTTTGAATACACGAGCCGAAATGCTCAGCGGAATGGAACTATCAAGCTTTGCTAAAAGTTCTGCTAATTCTGCATTTGTCAGCGGATCATCGGGTCTTTCCACCAGTTGATCCTCTGAGTTTGCGGCAAAAATTTGATATGCCTGCGCACGGCTGATCTGTTCTTCATCGATAACAGTTAAGAGAACAGAATCATCAATGGTGAATACACCGCCCGGTGTATTGATCATCGTACTTGCATCTTCAGCGAGTACCAGCGGTGCGGAAATCCACACTGCAATCAGCAGGAGGAACCACGTTTTGTAATATTTCAGTTGATTATTCTTCATTTTAGCATCACCTTACGTGATAAGATATTGCCGAAATATACGCAATTCAATAGGAAATAAGAAATTATGATAAAAAATGCGTTTCGCCGCTTTATTGAACTGTTTCCCCTCCCCTATGCCGTGTATATCCTAACCCCCCTGATTTCCACCGCCCTGGTGGCAGCTCTTTTACATGCCGGTGCATTTACCGTGATGTCTCAGAATCTCTATGATCTCCTTCTGCCGTTGCGCCAGCCTGTGGAACAGCGCTCTGAAATAGTATTCGTAGATATTGATGATCAAAGCCTGGAGCGCTTGGGCGAGTGGCCCTGGAAGCGAACTGAGATGGCCCGCTACCTGCTTGAACTCAACAGCTTTTCCAGTGCTGCGGTAATTGTAGATATCAATTTTGATTTGCCCAGCAACAGAGGCGTGGCGGATTTTATTCGCAGGGGACTTACCGAGCAGGGGGTGGAGGTTGAAAATGTGCTGAACCAGGATGAAGATCCCCTTTTCGGAAACATGCTGAATAATATGGAAAACACCGTCGTTGCATCACTGGTTTTGGAGACTGGTATACGCGGCCCCCACCCCGGCATCAATTTTTCCCGTGGCGCCACCGGTTTCAGCAATATTATTCGGGACTCTGACGGAAAAATCCGAAGGTTTCGGCCATTTGAAGATGAAGAACCGGCCCTTGCCGTTGCCGGTTTTACCATGGGCAGCACAGATACACAAATTAGCCGCAGCCCCCGAAGTCTGAAAATCGTGAACCGGAACGGAGGTTCTCAGCCACCCGCAACAATACCAGTGGAAGAGGATGGCAGCATCCTAATAGACTGGAGTGACAAGAATTATGAAGAAAGCTTTCTCCATGTGGGTTTTGATATATTTCCCACACTGATCAGGCTGCGGGAAGACCTTTGGTATAATATTCAGTTATTCCAGGATTATGAATTATTATCTCAGGAAGGTATCGGTCGGCAGGCTCTTAGCCTGCATGGTTCATCCCGGAACAAATTACTGGAAAGCGCCCTTGTATTTGATCCGGACATCCTCAGGGATCATTACCGGTTTCAGGAAGCGGCCCGTGAACTCCTGGATTCCTTCCTCACTCCCGGAAACCTTAGCCGGATGATATCTTCATTACCCGAAAACCCGTATCATAATCAGGGACTGCTCCCGGAGGAAGACCTGCGTTTTCTGTACAATCAATCCCGGGAGCTCTTAGACCGTATTATTGATATCCGCCAGGAACTTGAATCGCTGCTTCAGGATGCCTACGTTATTGTTGCATACTCGGCAACCGGAACAACAGATATCGGTTCACAGCCATTTCATTCAAGCTATGTGAATGCAGGAGTGCACGGTACGATACTCAATATGCTGCTGAAGGCACAAAGCGGGTACGACGGTTTTATCAGGACCCAGGAACCGTGGATCAATATACTGCTGGCAGGTTTTCTCTCGCTGCTGATCAGCCTTCTCATTCGAAGACGTCAGGCATCGCTTGGTCTCGGACTTTTGGCGGCAAATACTATACTTGCGGGACTGATCATTGTCATCGGGTTTTCTGCTGCTGATATGTACTTCAATCCGGTCCTTCTGATCATACCTCAGCTGATCAGCGGAATTATCCTTTTCAGCCTTCAATTCATTGGAACCGAAGGAGAAAAGCGCTGGCTCTACCGGGCATTCGGCCATTACATTTCAAAAGAATTTATCGATATTCTTGTTGAACAACCGGAAAAACTCAAACTCGGGGGTGAGGAACGGGAAATGACCCTGATGTTCACCGACATCAAGGATTTTTCCGGCCTGGCACAGCTATTGTCTCCCACTGATCTGGTAGCCCTTCTTAATCTGTATTTTACCCGCATGAGCGATATTGTTCTGAATAACCACGGCACTATCGATAAGTATGAGGGAGATGCAATTGTCGCATTTTTCGGTGCCCCCCTGGATGACCCTGATCATCGCATTAATGCGGTAAAAGCAGCAGTGGAGATTCAGAAGGAAACCCCGCGGTTGAAGGCTGAAATTATGGAACGTTTCAACATTTCACGGGGCATAGACACCAGAGTGGGCGTCAATTCCGGTAAAGTACTGGTTGGCAATCTGGGTACAGAACGGAGAATGGACTATACCGCAATGGGCCTGGATGTAAATTTGGCCTCACGATTGGAAGGAGCGAACAAGCATGTAGGAACCTCCATCCTCATCAGCGATTCCACGTACCAGGGCCTTGATCAAAGATTTTTCAGCCGAACGGTTGGCGAAATCAAAGTTGCCGGTATTGATCACCCAGTGTCGTGTTACAACATTCGAGGCTACCGCAGCGAACAATCCACCATAAGCATAGAAGCCGGTGAATACCTGAATGAGGCAATATCGGCAATTATCCGGGGTGATATGGATGCTGCGGAAAAATCAATTCAAGCTGCCAAAATACGCGAGCCCGATGATAGCTTCATACGGTATATTGAAGGGAAGATACATCTCCTGGAGAACGGTCGAATAGAAAGCATCTTCCCCCTGGATCTGAGCGTAAAATAGCCAGCTCATACGGCATTCCAGCCGGAAGAGCGAAATGGAAAGAGTGGGCAGAAATATACTGTCCGACTGCATGTCCACCGGGATCATCATAATACATTAAAACCTGTTGACAGAAATCTCAGGGTTCGGTAATATCAGCCTCACATTCCATGCCTGAGCCGGATTCAGTCTGTTTCAGGTACCTGCGGTCGTGGTGGAATTGGTAGACACGCTAGCTTGAGGGGCTAGTGGCCGCAAGGCCGTGCTGGTTCAAGTCCAGTCGACCGCATCCGGGTCGTACCGCAGGCACTTTGTGCCGAGGAACGATCCCGTTAAAAAGGCTCAGTGACCCATAGGGTTGCTGAGCCTTTTTATTTTAGAGACTGGACTTGAAGCCCGACCTCATTCCGCGAATACGTGGAGCGGCGAGCCCCTTGGATGGGGCGAGTGAGGTCGGGACGGGTCGGAGGCCTGAGGCACGACGCCGAAGGCTGGAGACCAAGTCCAGTCGACCGCATCCGGGTCGTACCGCAGGCACTTTGTGCCGAGGAACGATCCCGTTAAAAAGGCTCAGTGACCCATAGGGTTGCTGAGCCTTTTTATTTTAGAGACTGGACTTGAAGCCCGAGCTCATTCCGCGAATACGTGGAGCGGCGAGCCCCTTGGATGGGGCGAGTGAGGTCGGGACGGGTCGGAGGCCTGAGGCACGACGCCGAAGGCTGGAGACCAAGTCCAGTCGACCGCATCCGGGTCGTACCGCAGGCACTTTGTGCCGAGGAACGATCCCGTTAATAAGGCTCAGTGACCCATAGGGTTGCTGAGCCTTTTTATTTTAGAGACTGGACTTGAAGCCCGACCTCATTCCGCTAATACGTGGAGCGGCGAGCCCCTTGGATGGGGCGAGTGAGGTCGGGACGGGTCGGAGGCCTGAGGCACGACGCCGAAGGCTGGAGACCACATCCAGTGGAATGCCTTTACTCTCATACCGGCAAAGAGAAAAGGCCCCTGCTGAAAGATTCCTTTTTTCGCCCCCAGGTTTTCTGTATACTTATGTCCGTCGTCTCATCATTTTGTTGTTCTGAGGATAGAAAATGCATATACGAAAACAACTTGAGCTGTCCGGATGGGGACTGTTCACCCTTGGAAGCGCCGTGTTCCTGGTTGATAGTCTTCTCCAGGGGCATACAGTGGTCGCCATCGGAAGTGCAGCATTTTTTATTGGATGTGTATTCTTTCTGGTTAGTGAGAAATTTTAGTACACTGGCTCCACACCAGGAATTTTCATACCCTTATGTTACGGCATCAGCGGTATGCTTCCTCCATCACCTCCATGTATGCGGGCTTGGGCTGCAAATCTTCATCGAAGAGCAGCGGCCAGTTTTTCCTTCCGGAAACGGGGTAGTTATCCAGCCATGTTTTCGCATCTGATACTCCCCACAGGGTTACGGAGGTGACCATTCGGGCGTCTTTCCGGAGTACCTGGAAAGCCTCACCATAGCGTATTGCCTGAAGATCAAGCAGATTTTCAGGGGGCCGGGAATAGCGGCTTTCAATGTCTTCATGATGGTAGAGGGAAAAATCCATTTCGGTTACCTGAACCTCCAGACCCAGATCAGCAAATCGTTGGATGGCTGCATCCAGATGCTTTGCCGCATCTTCCATATAAATATTCCAATGCCCTTGAATTCCGATACCATCAACGGGTACCCCCCGTTCAATCAGCTGCCGCAACAGTCTGTAGATTTTATCCTGCTTCACAGGATTGAGCACCGAATAATCATTTTAGAACAGCTTGGCATCAGGCATGACCTCACGGGCCAGAAGGAATACCTCAGCTACATAATCATCCCCGAGAATATCCAGATACGGGCTGGGGCGAAGGAATTCGGCATGATCATCGGAAATTACTTCGTTTGCCACATCCCAGACATCAATTACATCACCGTAACGTTGATACATTACGCTCATATGATCCCGTAAGCGTTCCAACAGAAGGTCTCTGCCGGCACGTTCACCATAGGAAGAAAAGAACCACCCCGGGGTTTGCCTGTGCCAGACCAGGCAGTGCCCGCGCATACTCATTCCGTGAGTACGGGCGTAATCGGCTATTTCATCTGCGGCGTAAAAATGCCAGGTACCGTACCTGGGGTGAATAACCGAGGGTTTCATCTCATTCTCAGCAATGAGACTGGAAAATTCCCTGGAAAGCATATGTTTTGCAGAGCTGATGGTGGCGGAATTCACCGCTGCGCCCAGGGGAAAATATTCCGAATATGCCCCGGCCAGGCCATGCTCCCAGGAGGGAATTTCAGCTTTGCTGTCCACTGTTTGAATGCCGTCACCTCCCGGTACTGCCCCGGTGCCGGCACAGGAGATACTCAGCACCGGAAACAGGAGTACAAGGGCCGTTCCGGCCAGGATGCCGCCCGGTATTCTCATAGCCGTTCCCCATGAGGACGCTCCGAACCGGAGTATTCCAGATAATCGAAATCCGCAGACAGCCGTTGACCGGAGACATCAAAACTTCCGATACCCACATATGTTCCGGTAAAGCCCATGGGGTGAACATAGTCGTCGCTGAGTATTCCGGCATCAATTTCAGGCCCGATGTGCTTCCAGGCCTCACCATCCTGACGATAGCGGAAACGCATAGACCTGCCCCGGGTATCTACCCCGAGCCAGACAGGTCCGGGTTTAAGGTCTTTCTCCTGATCACCCAGAGGCAGATCGATTCGGTTCAAATCGAAATTGATAATTCCCAGCCGCCGGGCACCATCCTGATCACTGATACGGAGAATACTCTGACAGGTTTCATCATAGCGGACAATGAGACCCGCCATCTGCTGAAAACTGGAAGGTTGGAACTCCACGCAGGTTTCAGCAGACCAGTGAAAGTGCTGCACTCTTCGCACCAGAATGCTTTGATCAAAGCGGCTCATCATGGATTCTCTACCCTGCAGACGCAGCCAGCCGGGACGGGATGACAGGTCGAAGTCTTCCCCGGCAGGCTTGCGAAGAGTGTTCAGCTTCAGGTCCCATGCTGATTCTTCAAAATCCTCACGCCAGTGCTCATCCCGCTTCACGGTTGCGGGCTTTACTCCGTCCCGTGCGGGAAAGGCAGTTGTAACAGGGGCTCCGGTCTCTTCCACGTAAGGCCATTGATCATTCTTCCAGATTACCCGCTGAATGGCAGTCTCTCTGCCCAGAGGACATTGGCCGCTGTCGTCCACCGGACGCCCGCACAGATGCGCCAGCACCCATACATCGTCAGTCCAGGGCACTATGCTTCCATGCCCTGCCTTCTGCAGCCCGGAGTGAAGTGCCGGTTTCAGATCGGCAAAGCTGCCGAGGGATTCCCGTTTCCGGAATTCATCGATATCTGCAACTGAAGTCAACAGATGCTGCCGGGGGTGCAAATCATAGGGACCTTCCAGTTTCTTGCTCCGGGCCACTGTAACTGCATGGCTGTATGAGGTACCCCCTTCGGCCGTTACCAGATAATAGAATTCTCCCCGTTTATACAGGTGGGGTGCTTCGGTGAGCTTCAGGGAACTGCCCCGAAATATATTGCGTATGGGACCGACCATCTTTTTTTCCCAAGGGCTGTATTCCTGCAAAACGATGCCGGCAAAACTGTGTTTCCCGGGACGGTAGTCCCACAGTACATTCACAAGATACTTTCGCCCGTCATCGTCATGAAACATTGACGGATCAAACCCCGATGAGTTCAAAAACACAGGGTCGCTCCAGGGGCCGTTAATATTTTCAGCAGTAACCAGATAATTATGAACGTCCTTGAACCCCTCGGTCCCCCCCGCACTGGTGGCAGCTCCTGCCCAGTCCTTCACATCGGTAAATATCAGATGGAATTTCTCCCCGTCATGGCTCAATGCTGGAGCCCAGATCCCCCCGGATTTGGGATTTCCCCGCATCATCAACTGGCTTTCCCGGGTCAGAGCGTAACCTATGAGCTTCCAGTCCTGAAGGTTTTTGCTGTGGTGAATGGGAACTCCCGGATAGTATTCAAAACTGCTGTTGGCAATATAAAAGTCGTCGCCGACCCGGCAGATGGATGGATCAGGGTGGAATCCTGTGAGAACGGGGTTTTGAATTAGCAGTTCGCTGTTTTGGCTCATTTTTCGGTACTTCCTTTATTCGTGTTTTTATTTGATAGTGAATTGATCCCGCCGAACCTGAATCCCGGCCGGCCAGGCAGCCATGACCAATCCCGGGCCGGCAGGATAGAGGACGTTCGCACCCTCAGCCCTTGATCGCTCCGACGGTCAATCCTTTGATTATTGACCGGCTGAAGATGATGACCACGATGATGATTGGTATAATAGATATGGTTACCCCCAGATATATGGCTCCGAAATTTGATTCGTACAACCCCCGAATATTCGATACCACCACCGGCATGGGAAATTTTTTCGCCGAGTTAAGCAGCACCAGTGGAGTAAGCAGGTCATTCCACTTCTGAATAAACGTAAAGATCGACATTGTGGCAATGGAGGGCATGGCAAGGGGAAATATGATCCGGCGGAAAATATACCATTCTCCTCCTCCATCGATGATTGCCGCCTCGATGAGTGAATCGGAAATCGATGATTCTATGTAGGCCCGGATGAAAAACACCATGGCGGCATGGGCCGCCGTGGGGATGATCAGCGGCAGATAGCTGTCAATCATTCCGATTTTACTGAGCAGATCATAATACCCGATCAGGCCCAATTGCTGGGGAACCATCATGGTGCCAAGAATGATCCAGAACAGCACTTCCTTGCCCCTGAATTGGAACTTTGCAAATCCGTATGCAGTCATCGTGGAGAAGATTGCAGCAAGCACCACCGAGGGAACGGTGATAATCAGACTGGCAATAAACCCCTGCCAAATATTCACCTTGTCCTGGATTATTTGATAGTTTTCCAGCAGAGCTGAACCGGGGGTAAACCACACTCGCTGGGAGATTTCCACATTGGTATGGGTGGAGTTGATGATCATCATATAAAACGGAACTATGGAGAGAATTGCCATGAATACCAGGAATGCATAGAGAATGATCTTTTCCACCCGGGATTGTCGATAGATCATAAGGAACCACCTTTGGATCGTTTTTTCCCGGACATAAAGCGGAAGGTAAAAATTGAGAAAAACAGAATCATAAAAAAGAGGGTGTATGCCACTGAGGCAGCATAGCCCACATTGAAGTTCTTGAAAGCCTGATTATACAGGTAGAGCACCATGGTTGTGAGGGCATTGTCCGGCCCGCCGCGGCCATCGGTCAGCACTCTGGGGATATCAAAAATCTGCAGGCCACCGATGAGCGATGTAATCAGCACATAGAGCATAATCGGCCGAAGCAGCGGAAATGTAATTCGAAAGAACACCTGGAATCGGGTGGCCCCATCGATATATGCAGCTTCGTATAACTCTTCAGAAATAGAACTCAAACCTGCCATGAAGATTATCATGGTATATCCAAACCATTGCCACCATTGGATGAAGGATACTGTGGCCTGAGTGACTGTCTTTTTTTGCAGCCAGTAGATCGGTTCTTCAACCACCCCCATGCTCAAGAGGATGTGATTCAGGGTACCGTTCTGCCAGTCAAGCAGGACGGCGAAGAGCACACCGATGGATGCCGCGGTTACAAGGTTGGGCAAAAAATATAAGGTACCAAAGACATCTTTCCCTTTCACTTTCCATTCATAAAGGATCACCGCCAGCAGGAGAGCGAAGACCAGCTGAGGGATGAAGTTCATCAGCCAGATAAACCAGGTATTGAAGATCGACCGGAAAAAGATGGGATTTGTAAAAAGTCGCTGGTAGTTGGCCAGACCCACATATTCATTTTCAAATAAATTGACAGGAGAGGTAAAGCTTAAATTCAGGGTGTACAGCAGAGGATAAAGCTGAAATGTCAGCATAATCAGGAAAAACGGCAGGATAAACAGGTATCCCTTGTTATTCCGATTGGAAAAAAAGCGTTTCCTGCTGCGTCCTTGGACGGTGCTTTTAGAAACATTCATGGAAATCTCCGCTAAAAATACCTTCCCGAAGGCGAAGCTTCAGGAAGGAGGATTGCCGTCTCCGGCCTGAAGCCGGGGTACGGTTTTCGTTTGTCACTATTCTTCGATAACCACTTCCACATCGGGAAGGATATCCGCCATCGCCGCCGTAAAACCATCGAAGGCTTCCTGTCGGGTTTTCTCGCCGTTGGCGTACAGTTCAACCTGGTCACCCCAGGCATTTTGGATCTGGAAGTCCCAGGGGCCGACACGGCTTACGTCAATTTTCTGGACTTCATTATAGAAATATTCATAGTGGTTTTGTCCGCCCAGGAATGGTTCGGCAAAATCATCCTTTATTTCTTCTACTACCGTGAGATTTCCCACAAAGTCACCGGTTTCCTCTGCCCAGGCTTTTGCAAATTCCGGATTGGAACCCACATATTTGACAAACTGCCAGGCCAGATCTTTGTTCTCACTAAAACGGCTTACACCAATCCATGTTCCGCCCCAATTATACGGTGCCGGAGGTACTGCCAATCCCCAGTCCCCGGAGAATTCGGCTTCACCCGCATTGGCTTCCGGTTCTGCATTGGGTTTCAGCACATAATGGAGCCCCCAGGTGGGGAGAATATAGGAGAAAACCGAGGCATCGGCCATTCCGGAGAACCATGCCGGTGT
The DNA here is from genome assembly GCF_000507245.1 of Salinispira pacifica. GTDB lineage: Bacteria > Spirochaetota > Spirochaetia > DSM-27196 > Salinispiraceae > Salinispira > Salinispira pacifica. The sequence continues at coordinate 2,697,629 of NC_023035.1, forward strand.
CCAGGTTCCAATGCCTCCCTCTATTCCGTTTTCGCGCATTTCTTTGGCAAGATCCATATACTCTACCAGTGAAGGAGGAATGGTCAGGACTCCGTCTTGAACGTACGGTTCACTGCGTTGATTAAATATGAATTCAGACATATCGGAGAAGCCCGCAACCAGATATTTCTCTCCGTCATATTCGTCGCGAATCATTTCCCCAAGTTCGTAATACTTGTTAATATCACTGGTGTATTCGGAAACAGTGTCCGGGTCATCTGTTCCAAGGACTTGTTCGGCAGTACTGCGGCGATAGAACATGGCTCCGGGAGTTGCCTGCCATGACAATGCGGTAATATCTCCATCGTCATTCCTGCTCAGATCCACAACGTACGGCACCAAATCATCTACCAGTTCTTCGGCATTGTAGGGAGCATCGGAAATGGGCTCCCAAAAGCCTGCTTCCACAAATTGACGAAAATATGCAGCCTCACCGGTGAATACATCAGGTACAGAGTCTCTGGAGCGCATCGTGGTAATCATCTTGTTGAGATACACCTCATCATCGTTGGGAATTACCACAAATTCAACTTCAATACCGGGATATTCGGCATTGAAATGTTCAATCATTCCTCCAACTTCATCGGTGAACGACCATACGGTAATTTTTCCGGTCATCTCTTCAGGATTTGCAGAAACGTTTTGCTCCTGTTCGCCCTCAGCAGCAAGAGGAATTACTGAAAAAATCAGCAAAACAACCGTCAAAATACCGAGCACTTTTGTCTTAAACGACATAAGCTCCTCCTTGGTTTGTTTTTTATTTGTATCTTTTTTTGATACATTTATGGGATATTAGCATGACTATTTCTCCACGTAAAGAAAAATATCTTCGCTTTTACCGACTTTTCTCCGCAAAGCAAGGGATGAAATATAGATTTGTATTGATATTTGTATCTTTTATTGAAATAATGCATTCATGAAACCAAAAAGCGGTCCCATTTACTTACAAATCGCCGAACGTCTGCTTTCCTTTTTTGGACAGGAGAGGTATGTCAAAGGAGACAGGCTGCCCACCGAGTATCAGCTGATGGATATGTTCAGCGTAAGCCGCACCACAATCCGAAAGGCTCTGGACATACTGGAAGCACGGGAACTCATTTCCCGTACTCCGGGCAGGGGAACGTTTTACAGCGGGAAAGCTCTCTTCGAAAGCCAGACTCCGGAAAGTAAGACTCTGGGTCTGGTGAATTATTTTTTCATGGATTATATCTACACAGAGATTATCAGAGGAATCGAAGATGAAGCCGAACGGGCGGGGTATTCCCTGATAATCGCAAACAGCAACCGAAACGAAGAACGGCAACTGGAGTCCATTCAACGGCTGATAGATCAGCGGGTGGCAGGTCTGATAATAGAACCCAGAAGAAACCTGCAGCTGAATGAAAAGGATCCCCTGGCGGAGGAGATAATTAAGAATGCATCAATCCCCATAGTTACCACCCACTGGGGGATCAAAGCGAAAAGTCTCAGCACCGTCACCCTGGATGACGTGTATGCTGGAAAAGTTGCAGGGGAGTATCTTCTGTCCCGGGGACACCGCAATCTGGCATACATTTACAAAGAGGATATTCAGTCAGGGTATGACCGTTTGCAGGGATTTCGTCAGGCCGTGGAAAATGCAGGACTCTGCCTGGGCCCCGACCGTCTCTACCCCTTTAATGACGACGATGAGGCAAAAAACAATTTACAGGGCTACCTGCTCACCTTAGAAGCTCTTGCTGATCCCGCAAACCGCCCCAGCGCAATTTTCTATTTCAACGACAATCTGGCCGTCCAGGGATACCGGGCAATTGCCGAGCTGGGGCTTCGCATTCCGGAAGATATTTCCGTGCTGGGTTTCGACGACCACAGCACAGCATCTATCGTGTCGCCGGCCCTCACCACCTTTGAACATCCCAAGTATGACCTGGGACGCTGGGTGGCAAAAATCCTTATTGACGAAATCGAATACAAAGCCACAGCCTTGCCCATTAAGCTGATTTTCGAGCCCAAGCTCATTGAGCGGGGCTCGGTACATACAATTTCTAACGGGAAAACATAATCTGATTGATCAGATTTTCGATGAGTTCCTGCTTTCCGCTGATCCGGGGTATATCCTTGTTTTCCGCAGCAATGTTTCTCAGTTCCTCCAGAGTCAGCTCCCCCTTTTCAAACCTGGCTCCGGTGCCGCTGTTGAAATTTTCATAGCGGGCATCCCGGTAGCGTTTCACAAGCCCCCGGTCCATAATGGTCTGGGCAATTTCCAGGGCAAGGGCAAAACTGTCCATCCCCCCGATGTGTGCGTGAAATAGATCTTCCAGATCGGTGGAATTCCTTCTGATATGTGCATCAAAATTCAGTCCTCCGGTATGCAGGCCGCTGTTCCCAAGCACCACCAGCATGGCTGAAACCGCATCATACACGTCGGTGGGAAACTGGTCGGTGTCCCAGCCGTTCTGGGGATCTCCGCGATTGGCATCGATGGATCCCAAAAGCCCCGCATCTGCCGCCACCTGCAGGTCATGGGCAAAGGATTTTCCTGCAAGAGTTGCGTGATTTCCTTCAATATTCAGCTTAAAATCCCCGTCCAGGCCATAGGTTTTCAGAAAACCGATAACTGCGGCGGCATCGCTGTCATATTGATGTTTTGACGGCTCCATGGGCTTGGGCTCGATGAGGAATGTGCCGGTGAAGCCGATCCTGCGGCCGTAATCCCGGGCAATTTCCAGGAAGCGGGCCATATGTTCCAGTTCCCGCTTCATGTCGGTGTTGAACAGTTGGGTGTACCCTTCCCGTCCGCCCCAGAACACATAGTTTTCCCCGCCGAGCTTCACGTTCAGGTCCAGCATGGCCTTGATTTGGGCGGCTCCCCGGGCAAGTACGCGAAAGTCAGGGTTGGTGGCCGCTCCGTTCATGTATCGGGGATGGGAGAACAGGTTCGCCGTGTTCCACAGCAGCTTAATTCCTGTGGCCTTCTGGCGCTGCAGCAGCATATCACCCACCGCAGCAACATTGGACTCGTAGTCACTCACCGAATCGGCATCCGGGGCTGCATCCACGTCATGAAAGCAGTAGTAGGGGGCTCCCAGCTTACTGATAAACTCGAAGGCTGCATCTGCTTTTTCTTCTGCAGCAGCCAGTGGATCGGAATTGCTGTTCCATTCCCGTTCAATGGTACCTGCGCCGAAGGGATCCGCACCGGTGGCTGTCATGGTATGCCAATAGGCAACGGCAAATCGCAAATGCTCCTTCATACTTTTGCCGGCGACGATTTTATTCTCATCGTAAAATTTGAATGAGAGGGGATTATCCGATGCCGGTCCCTCATATCCGATCTTCCCGATTCCGGGAAAATACTCTTTGTTTCCAGTATACACAGTACTCATATCTGCTCCTTGTGTTCAGACTCAATCCGGAGAGGAACTATTTCCCCGTCCGGAACCCTTTATGATTATTGATATCGTGGTTTTAGCAGTTCCAGATATGCCAGATATTCAGCATATCCTTCCCGGTATTTCTTCCGGTCTTCCCCAGGCTCGATTCGGCGGGTTTCCCGGCTTTTAACATGGGGGGCGATTACATCTTCCATGGAGATATTCTTCCCGTTGTTGAGCAAATCCCGATACCACAGGGCCTGCAGTGCGGCACCCATGGCTGCGCTGTCTGAGTGAACCGGCAGGGTGACCGGCAACTCCAGAATATCCGCAGCAATCTGCCGCCATGCCCGGGACCGTGAACCGCCGCCGGTAACCGTTATGCTGTCGGCTTTCATCCCAAGCTTTGCCAAAGAGTCCAGCCCGATCTTCAAACCGTAGATGGCAGCCTCCATGGAAGCACGGATGATGTGGGGTCCGTCGCTGTTGGCAAGAGTCATACCCTGAATGCTTCCCCTGGCCCGGGGAAGATTGGGGATTCGTTCGCCGGTGAAGTAAGGCATTACAATCAGACCATCCGAGGCCGGAGGAACCTGCTCAACCATTGAATCCAGTTCGCTCAGCCCGACCGAGAGCAGTTCCCGGAATTGCTCGGTGGCCACCGTACAGTTCATGGTGCACAGCAGCGGGAGCCATCCTCCGTTGGAGGAGCAAAATGCGGCGATGGTGCCCTCGGGGTCAACCACCGGACTGGATGAGAACCCGAATAGAGTGCCGGAGGTTCCCAGACTCATGGTCAGGGAACCATCGGAAACAGCGCCGGTTCCAATGGCCGCCATCATATTATCGCCGCCACCGGCGGCCACGGGGATTCCCTCTGGAATACCGAACTCCTGCGACGCCTCTTTGGAGACCCATCCTGCTCCGGCCTCCGGTCCACGGGGTTCAGGCAGCATATCCGACAATCGATCATCCACCAGGCCGCAGATTTCCCTGTTCCAGCACCGCCGGCGCACATCAAACAGTCCGGTGCCCGATGCATCGCCGTATTCCATGCGGTACTCGCCGGTGAGAAGGTAATTGATGTAATCATGGGGAAGAAGAATGTGCCGAACCCTGTCAAAAGCGCGGGGATGATTTTGTTTCAGCCACAGAATTTTACCGGCGGTGTACCCGGGCAGTATGGGGTTTCCCAGTTCATCAATGAGACGACGGCTGCCTCCAAAGGCCCGGGTAAGTTCATTGCACTGATCTACCGTACTGGTGTCGTTCCAGAGCTTCGCGGGATACACCGCCTGCCCCCCTTCATCCAGTGCCACCAGTCCATGCTGCTGACCGCTTACGGCGGCTGCCACAGCGCTTTGGCGGATCTCCGGGTCCACCGAATCCAGAGCTGCTTGTATCGCCTGGAACCACCACAGGGGGTCCTGTTCACTGGTGCCGTCCGCCTTGCTTGTCAACTGATGGGGGGCCGATGCCAGCGCCGCCACTTTACGGGCCTGATAGTCATAGAACATCACCTTGGAACTCTGGGTTCCCACATCGATGCCCAATACGGTCTGCATATCCCCTCCTTAACCAGCCGGAATAATGGGATTATCAGGCGGAATATCAGGGAAATCCATAGACAGGAGTGATAAAACATACATATTATTGACATATGCATATCAAGGACGCAGTATTCGTGTATCATCTGCAAGAACCCGAGGATATCGACTGGCACGGGCGCTACCATTTCCACGGTGCTGACGAGTACGAAATTCACTATTTTCTGGGCGGAGAAGGCAGTTTCCTCAACGGCTCCCGGAAGTATTCCCTTGAACCGGGCAGCCTCTTTATTTCACCTCCCGGGGTGAAACACCGTATTGAAACCAGCAATGTAAGCCATCCTGTTACCTACTATGCAATTCTCATGCAATTGGGGAGGGAAGATGAAGAAATTCAGGAACTTTTCGCAGATGAGATCCGATGGAACCGAAAACACGCCATCGGGGATGGGTACCGGTTTTTCTTTGAAGAACTTCGGGAAAAAACCCTCTCTCCCAACTCCTACATCAGACGGTCCGCCATACATCAGCTGGTTTCTTTTATCTATGTACTGGCTTCCCGGGAGAAGCAGATGAACCTGGGAAATGCGGAAAACGCCCATGTGGAAAAAGCATTGAGATTTCTGCAGCATCGGGTGTTCGCAAAAACGAATCTGCCCGCCCTTGCACGACACCTTAATCTTTCAGAGGAATACACCATTCGCCTGTTCCGGCACAAGCTGCGTACAACACCCATGAAATACCTGAAGAAACTCCGTATTGAGGCGGCCACCAGCATGCTGATTTCCAGCGACCGCCTCATATATTCCATTGCCGACCGGCTCCAGTTCAACTCCGAATTCCACTTCTCCCGAAGCTTCAAGGAGCATACCGGCTACTCACCCCGGCAGTACCGAAACAGATACCGGCAAATTATCGGGGAAAGCCCGGAACACGAGTCGATTATTTACCTCAACGACCGCTCCAACCCCTCAAATACCACAGAGTGATACCCCTCAGGGCTTGTTCCGGCTATGCCTAGAAGTCTTCAAACTCATCGTCATTCAGTCTGATAATCTCTTCGGGGCTGATGTCGTTGTTTCCATAGCTGCCGGAACCTTCTCCGCTGCCCGTGCCGGCGGCTTTCCCGCCTCCCGAGCCTCCTGAGCCTCCGGAACGTCCCGGGCGTCCCCAGTCCGGAGCGGCAGCGGACCCACCGGCATTCCGGGCACTGCGTCCACCGGTTTCGGCCCCGGATTCGCCGCCCCGGCTGGATGGCTTGACCCGTTCCCGGCACGGCCAGCCCCGCTTCCTGCTGAAACAGTCCGGTTTCCATGACTTTCAGTACGGGAATTGCCCCTGTCAAAACTTCGGGATCCGCCGTAGGGGCTGGAGTTTCCCGAACCGCCCGGCGTTCCAGATCCAGTGCGGGGTGTTGATTTGCCCGCGCCCGCTTCGATCAGCCTGGGCTGCCGGGTTTTTTCCAGTTTGAACATGGAGATCATTGCCTTGAGTTCGTTGGACTGTGATGCAAGCTCTTCAGCTGCCGCAGCACTTTCCTCTGCGCTGGCGGTGTTGGACTGGGTCACTTCCCCGATCTGGTCCAGCCCTTCGGATATCTGATCGATCCCCAGGGCCTGTTCGTTGCTGGCGGTGGCGATTTCTCCAAGGAAGGCGGTAACCTTGTTCACCCCTTCAACGATTCTGCTGAGCTGATCAGCGGTTTGTTCGGCGGCAGTGTTTCCCCGCTCAATAGAAGAGATGGAACTGTCCACCATCTCGGTGGTTTCCTTCACCGCTTCGGCACTCCGGGTTGCCAGATTCCGCACTTCCTCGGCAACCACACCGAAGCCTTTTCCGTATTTGCCCGCACGGGCAGCTTCCACGTTGGCATTCAGGGCCAGAAGATTAATCTGGAACGCTATGTCATCTATGACCTTCACTACCTGACGGATCTGTTCTGATGAATTGTTGATATCCGCCATGGCCTGAACCAGCTGTTCCATTCTCTGGGAACCTTCTCCGGCGCTGTCTGATGCCTGGGAGGCAATGCCGTTGGCCTCTTTGGCATTATCCGCATTTTGCTGGGCCTGGGTATTAATTTGGTTCAGGGATGCGGATATTTCCTCCAGGGAGCTGGCCTGTTCGGTGGCGCCCTGTGACAAGGCCTGGCTGGATTCCGATACCTGATCACTTCCGGTACTCACCTGGCTGACGGCAATGTTCACCTTGCTGAGCAGCTCATTCAGCGACGCTTTCATTTTCTGAAGAGAAGATCCAAGACTATCCCGTTCGCTGGATAAATTGATTTCCACACTGAAATCACCCGCCGCAAACTGTTCAATTCTGTCCGCCTTGTATCGCAGGGATTCAACCATCTGCAGAACCGAGAGATAGACTCCTTCCGGTGAACGCTTGCTGGTATGCTCAATCTCCAGATCGCCCTTGGAAATAGTATTCATGATTGTATCTATGACGGCGGGATCTGCACCCAGCTGCCGGAGAATGCTCACTGTGGTGTACAATGCGATGATCACCCCGATCACCACAGCAGCCGCCGAGAGAATGATCACCAGGATCATGGTTCGCCGGTTATTGGCCTGGAGTCTCGGGCCCAGCTCATCCTGCTCGGCGATTAATGACAGCTTCACTTCATCCACATCCTGGGCGATTTCCGGACCCAGGACATCCAGCTGGTTGTCCAGCAGATCATCCCTGTTTTGAAGAGACCGATATATTTGCTCAAATGCATCTTCGTACTCTCCAACCAGTTCACCGGTTCGTGAAAGCAGCTGCAATCGGCGTGAGTCATTCAACAGACCATTCATGCTGTTCAAATATTCTTCTGCGGTGCCAAGTTCATTCCGGACAGCAGTGGCATAGCTCTCGTTACTGCTGTCCTCCACATATTCAATCACATGCAATTCTGCAAGCAGCAGGGAACGTAACGCCATTGAGGCCTCATAGGCTGCATCCATATCGTCGTCGGCTTCGGATGTTGTGAGGATTTCTGTAAGATTGCTCTCCGCCCTGGTGCCCAGCACCTTAATGCTGTTTTCAAGCAGATCTTCAATGGTGTTCACTTCGTCATGAAGTCGGGTGAAGGCCTGGCCGTAGCTGGCAACCCGGGAGTCGGCCTCCTGAATTTGAGCCTGACGCTCAGGCTCGGTAATCTCTGTCTTCGCCTGGGCCATGTCCCGTTCCATCTCATCAAAATACTCCTGATACTCCCGGTACTCGGCTTCATCTCCCTGGATAATAAAATCCTTCACATTCATCCGCGCCATAAGCATATTCGCCTGCAGCTCGCCTGCCAGATTGGAATGTCTGGCAAGGGTCCGGTACTGGGTGAACCCGTCGGACGCCTCCATGAGGGAGAGTACGCTGAGAATCACCGCCAGAAGAAACACCGCAATTACCGCGATAAACCCCGAGGTGATTTTTGTACGCATTGTCATAGTCTGCTCCTTGTTTGCTCCGACCCGGCCGTGAACCTGCTATTCTTCCAGACGGACGGAGGCCTGAAATATGTTTCCTTCGGCATCGAAAAAGAAATCGTGAAAATCTTCGGTATGCTCGAATTCTTCCTCATCAAATACAATCTGAGGAAATGAGATGTTATACTTCGTGTTTTGCCCCAGAAGCTCCAGAAGAAAATTCCCCGCCAGTACGTTCAACACCTCAAGCAGGCAGTCATCAATCTGCCGGGGGGTCAAATCCTCCCAGGAGCCGCTGTGAATGGTCTCTGCAATTTTCTGCTTCAGTTCAAGAGGGAGATACAGAAGAAGCATTCCCCTCACCGGTCTGGTAATATCGATGTAGATTAATTGACTCACCTTCGGGGATATTTCCCTGCTCTGTGAGGGCATCACATCCAGAAAGGCCATATTGAGAAAAGTTTCTTCTATTGCCCGAAGCATGGCGTCTTTCACCGTGTCATGAGAAATCATTTCATCTTCTCCAGAAACTCGGACACCTTCTGGGGTGATAGGGGTTTCTTGAGAATTCCTTCGATTTTGAAGGCTGAGAGCTCTTCTTCCAACGCCTCGTTTCCCAGGGATGAAATAACCAGGACCGGAAGATCCTTAATGCTGTCATGGCTTCGGATCTTTTTAATGAAGGTGGTACCGTCCATTTTGGGCATCTTAATATCCGAAACCACCAGATCCACCTTTTCCGTTTCAAGGAGGGTCAGGGCGTCCAGGCCGTCCTCCGCCTCAACAAACTCAATATCCGACTCTCCGGCCATCTGAAAACAGCGCTTAATAATCATCCTCGATGTATTCGAGTCATCAACAACCATTATCCGGGATAAATTCATCCTTCCCTCCTAGAGATTCCACTGATTTTTTGCATTGGAGAGAACCACCTCTCCGTCCTGTATATGCAGGGCAACCGTTCGGCTGATCTTGCCGCCGGTATCTTCCTTTATTACCCCCAATCCGTTCATCCAGAGAAAGCGCTTCGTTGCTACAACATTTCTCCTTCCGATATCAAAGGTTTTTTTCTCATCCATAATGCTCGCTCCTCCTGCAAGCTTTATTCTGATATTTTTCGGATGCGCCCCCTTCTTTCTCATTTCATCAACCAGCCTGGGCAATCCCGTATCAGCAAAGTAGCCTGGAGTCTTCCGGGCTTTTTCCGGATTCACCTTGGATTCGGGCAGAGCAATGTGCACCATGCCGCCCACCCGGGCATCGGGATCATACGCCAGCACCGCAACACAGGAGCCCAACGCATAGGTTTTGATAATATCCTGGGGCGAGGCTGACACCTTCATTTCACCAATTCCAACATCCAAGCGCATCTATTTTTCCGCCTTCTGCATTTCCTGAAAACTTTGTATGATTCCGTCCACCATAAGATGAAGGGGAAGCTGCTTCTCAACCGCTCCCAGCTCCATGGCCACCTGGGGCATGCCGTACACAACTGAACTGTCCCTGTCCTGTCCCAGGGTTCGTCCTCCTGCCTTGCGAATCTCCAGAAGACCCCGTGCGCCATCGCCTCCCATTCCGGTGAGGATCACCCCCAGAACATTGCCGCCTGCACTGGAAGCCAATGAATTAAACAGCACATCCGCAGAGGGAATATGTCCGTTCACTTTCTCGCCTTGGGAGAGCCGCACTTCATAGCGCCCTCCCGAGCGTTTGACTTCCATGTGCCTGGCTCCCGGGGCTACCAGAACCTGCCCCCGGAGAATTCGGTCGCCGTCGGCGGCCTCTTTCACGTTCACCTTGCAGACTTCGTCCAGCTTTTCCGCGAACATTCTGGTGAAGGTCGGCGGCATATGCTGTACGATCACCGTCCCGGGCATATCGGCAGGGAAGGCCTGGAGAATTTGCCGCAGGGCCACGGTGCCGCCGGTGCTGGCTCCCATGGCGAGAATTTTATCGGTACCGCCCACCAGAACCCTCTGCCGGCTGCCGGCCGGGGCCTGAACTTTGCGGTTCTTCCATGATGAAACATCGACCCGGGATGCAGCCTTCACTTTATCAATAAGGGTATCGATCATCTCTTTCAGCCCCACGCCGAAAGATGTGGACGGTTTGAGCACAAAATCCACGGCCCCGTATTCCAGGGCTTCCAGGGTAATCCGGGCCCCGGGCCCTGTCATGGCCGAAACCATCACCACGGGAACCGGCTTCTGGGGCATGAATCGGCGCAGGAATTCCACACCGTCCATTTTGGGCATCTCCACATCCAGGGTAATCACATCCGGCTCACGGTATACGATGAGATCCCTGGCCTGAAACACATCTGCGGCGGTTCCCACAATCTCAATTTCCGGATCTGACGAGAGTCCTTTTTCTATGATCTGTCGGGCCATGGCGGAATCATCCACCACCAACACTCGGATCCTGCTCATTCTACATCCTCCGCTGATACGCCGCCGGTGCGATAAATTCAAACTCGGTATTGGTTCTGGTTATTGATTCGCTATGACCGATACAGAGATATCCACGGGGTACCAGAAAGTCGTGAAATTTCTTTACCAGATTCCGGCGGGTATCCTGGTCAAAGTAAATCATCACATTACGGCAGAAAATCACATGAAACCGTCCCTTGAAGGGGAATTGATCATCAATAAAATTCAGGCGCTTGAAGAGTATGAGATTTTTCAGGCTGTCTTTTGCCATATATCCGCCGTCGCTGTGGGCTGTGAAATATTTGTTCACCAGATGGTTGGGAACCATCTCAAGCTTCTTCTTTTCATACCGCCCCCGGATAGCTGCGCCCAGGGCCTTGGTGCTGATATCGGTGGCAAGAATCAGGGGATGCCGGGGTTTCTCAGGCAGCCCTGGAAAGTGTTCCCTGAGTACCATCGCCAGGGTGTAAGCCTCTTCCCCGGTGGCACATCCGGCGCACCACATGCGGTACGCTGCGGGATCTCCATTGAGAAAACGCTGGTCGATATCATTGAGAATATGGGAGTTAAGAAGTTCGAAATGTCCTGTTTCCCGGAAAAAATATGTGTGATTGGTTGATATTTTATCGATGAGTTCAATCAGCATCATGCCGGTGTCATCGGTTTTGATATCCTGAAAATAGCGGGAGAAACTGTCATACCCCTTTTCCCTGAGCACCTTGTTGAGCCGGCCCTGGACCAGGCTCATCTTCTTTTCCGTAAGATGGATACCGAAGTTGCTGTATACCATTGAGGATATTTCCTGGAATTCATGTTTTTGGATGCTCACAATTCCGCCCAACTATGACCCCTCCATCCTACTCAAGATTCGCTTTGATCAACGCTGCGCTGTCGATGATCAGACAGACTTCGCCGCTGCCCATAATGCTGCAGCCGGAAACCGCCCGCACATCTCCCATGTATTCGGGCAGCGCTTTAAGAACCTGCTGATAGTTACCCATAATGCCGTCTACCCGGATGGCGATTTTCTGCTGATGAGCCTGGGTGATGATCATGATTCCGTTATCCAACTCTGCAGGTTCTGACTCCGGATCCCCATCTCCCAGTTCATAAAAAGAGACCAGATCAACAACCGGAAACAGTTCGTTCCTGATCTTCAGCACGTAGCGGCCCGTTTCGGTCTGCACCAGCTCAGAGGATCGGGGATTGTGAAACTCAATAATGTCGGTGAGTGGAAGAGAAAACAGAGAGTCCTGAACGGTGAACACAATGCCGTCGATAATGGCCAGAGTGAGGGGGATTTTTAAAATGAACTCTGTCCCTTCTCCTTCCACCGAGCTGATACTCACCTTCCCTCTGAGTTTCTCGATATTTTTTTTCACCACATCCATTCCCACGCCTCTGCCGGAAATTTCCGACAGCTGAGCGGCAGTGGAGAACCCGGGCTCGAATATGAGATTGAACACCTCTTCATCGCCGAGATCATCGCCCTGATCGGCAATAATCCCCTTCTCCAGGCCTTTGTCCAGGATTTTCCGGCGATTCAATCCCTTACCGTCATCGATAATTGAGATCCAGATCTCATTGCCTTCATAGCGGGCCGATAGAGTAAGGTTTCCTGCTCCATTCTTTCCACTGCTGCGGCGATCGGCGGCGGTTTCAATGCCATGGTCAATTGCATTGCGGATAATATGAACCAGGGGATCGGATATTTCATCGATCACATTTCTGTCCATCTCCGTATCTTCACCGCTGATATGCAGATGGATATCTTTGGAAAATTTCCGGCTGAGGTCCCTCACCAGTCTGCGCATTTTATTGAAAAGCCCATCCAGGGGAATCATCCTGATGGACATGGTTAATTCCTGTATTTCCCGGGTGATTTTATTCAGGGATCCCGCAGCCCGGTTGAAATTTTCCAGGTTAAGCCCTTCCAGATCTTCGTTATGCAGAACCATGGACTCGGCGGTGATCAGTTCACCCACCAGGTTGAACAATCTGTCAAGTCTGCCGGTGTCCACCCGGATATCCTGCCGGGCATGTTTCTTTCCCTTTGCAAGCTGCTTTTCAGCGGGAACCTGTTTTCCCTGACGCTCCAGGGCTGCGGCTATGTCCGACTCTTTCACAAGCCCCTTCTGAACAAGTATCTCCCCAACTTTCATATCCTGCTGCTGAAGGGCTTCATCCACCTGCTCCTGCTCCACCAGCTTCATATCGATCAGGATTTGACCCAGTTCGATATTCTCCTGCTGAAATCGGCTATCTCCGGGGGAGGCCCCGGTTGCTGCAGACGTCGGCTCCCGTTCTCCGGGGCTTCCGTCAGAGCGCTCAGCTGATGTTCCAGGGCCGGCCGAACCGTAGGCAGTCGGGATTTCAGCAGCAGCAGCAGTTGATTCCCGGGGAAGAACCAGACCGCTGCGGATGGCATCCACGGTTTTCAGAACAATAGAGATGTCGTCCTGCTCCAGAGTCTTCCCGGAACCCCGGAAGGTGTCCAGGAAGCTTTCCAGATCCATGCAGAGGGTTTCCGCATCGGCATACTGGAAGAATCCGGCATTGCCCTTCACCGTATGGATGGCCCGGAACGCCTCATCGATGGATTCCGAGGCATCCTCTCCAGGCTCCAGATTCAGCAGACCGTTTTCCACCCGATCAAGAAGATCGCTGCTCTCGGAGATAAACCCTCCAAGCATCTGTTCGTCAAAAAGCTCCCCATATCCTTCGGGAATGACCGGCGGCGACGGTGTGAAAATATGAAACGGAGCATCCGCCGGTGCAGTACCGCTCGTTTTCCCTCCGGATGTACTTCCGGCCGTATGACCGGCATCTTCCGGATCACCCGGGGCCCGGGCCCTCCGGGACTCAAGCCTTGCGATAATACCGTCCACAGGCAATGTGCTGCCGGGTATGGTTTTCGCAGGCTTTCCGTTTTGTGCATCATACCATTCCTGGATTTCATCCAACTGAGCAGCAAGAAGATCGGTTCCCTCAAGGAGAAGATCCGCCAGATCCGCATCCATGGATATCTGGCCCAGGCGTAAATCCTCCAGAAGATATTCCATGCTGTGGGAAAGGCTCTGAATCCGCGGAAGATCCAGAAAGGAGGAAACCCCTTTGATGGTGTGCATTGCCCGGAAGATCTCCTCAACAATGGCACGGTCTCCGCTGTTTTCAAAGCTGAGAATTCGCTCTTCTATATCATCCAGATGATTTCTGCCCTCAGCCAGAAAAGACGCGAGTACGTCCATATCAACAGACGATTCTCCGGCGTCTTCGCCGTCTTTGGTTTCTTCGGTTTCTTCGGAAATTCCGGGCTCATCATCGGAAGCCCGGGAAGGAGGGGACGCCCCTTCTTCGGGGGATGTGGCGGGTTCACGGTACGCAGCGCTTTCAGATCCCTCCAGCTGGCGGATGATCCGGTCTTTCAGTTCACGGGGATCATTCGCTCTGCCGGTGGCAAGGAGAATGATCTGATCCCTGAGCATACTTATCTCATTGCTCCCGGGACTGTCCGGGTCGAGACTGTTCACGACATCTACAATCTCCGCTCCCGCAAGAAGATCACCGGGTTCAAAATCTTTTATGTGTGCAAGCAGCTCGTTCGGACTCATGTTTTCCAACTCTCTCCAGCTTCAACAATATATTTCCGCAGTATTCCGCTCACCGTCACTGCCGGTTATTCCGGCCCGGGCGCGGTGAACCTCCGACAATCAGGATGACGTGAACATATTAATAATCTTCAGCAGCGATTGCTCTTCAAAGGGTTTCACCATCCAACCATTCACCCCCAGTTCTTTCCCGGCCTGTTTTTTGTCAGCTCCCGCCTCGGTGGTGAGAAAAATGACAGGTTTGGAGGAGAAACGGTCGTCTTTCTTGATCTCCCGGACGAAGGAAAACCCGTCCATATTGGGCATATTCACATCCACAATAAAAAGGTCTGCATCGGGATCTTCATTGAGCTTGTTCAGGGCATCCTGTCCGTCCTGGGCATCTCTCACCAGAAACCCGTTCTTCTCAAGAGATTTTTTCACCAGCATCCTGATGGTGGCCGAATCATCAACACATACAACTGTCATAGTAGCTACTCCTGTTTTTTATGAATTCCTGTCAGAACAGCGTTACATCGCCGCTGAGCTCAGGATCTTTACCGCTTGCTTCATCTTCCTTGAATTCAAGCCCCAGCACCGAGTATTCTTCTTTCACAGTGAGAAGGGATGCAATCATCGAGTGAAAGTTCCGAACCCTCTCCTCATGCTGCAGATCACCCTCGTCAGCCTCATTTTTCCGGATCTTGGATGTACTCAGTTCAAGCTCATCCCTGAATAACTCCACGATGGACACAATATGGCTGAGAATCTGGGAACCCGCATCCTGATATTGCAGATCCCGGATAATGGAATCCAGGGACGAGGTGACCGTGTCCGATAAGCCCTGGATCAGCCCCACACCCTCCTGAACACCCTGGTTCTGACTGTTCAGAATTTGAATCATTTTGTGGAGCTCCTGCTGGTTGTTCTCCATTCGTTCGATTGAACTCTGAATTACCTCGTTCTGACGGTCCAGCCGGGCGCCGGATTCCTTCACCGAGTTGATCATCACCGTATTCAGCTTCCCTACGAATTCCTGGCTGGTTCCCGCAAGCTTCTGAATTTCCGAGGCGATCACCGCAAAGCCCCTTCCCGCTTCTCCGGCCCGGGCGGCTTCTATGGCGGTGTTAATGGCCAGAATATTGGTCTGCTCGGCAATCTCATTCATTTCACTGGCGAAGCCGTTTACAGTCTTCCGGGTTTCTTGCATATCCCGGACAATTTCCTGGAGGTTCTTCTGTATGAGATGGAATTCGCTGCTCAGCTGATCGTTCAGGGCCAGTTCCTCGGTTAATCCCTGAATATTTTTTTCAAGGCTTTGGTCGCCGCTGTTGATGTTCATAAGAAGTTCGCTGATATTTCTGCTCACATCGTGGCTTTGATCGGCTATGGTAAATACCTGCTCAATGGCCGAGGCGGTTGAACCCTCCGAAGAATTATCCATGAGTCCTGCAAGACTTCTGGTTGAACCCGAAGTAATCTCCAGCAGACGGGAGAGAACGGTGAATTCCTCCAGGGCCTTCCGCCATGCCTCCCCGGACTGCTCCCCCGGAGAATCTTCCGGGCCCGGGGTATCTTTTATGACAGACAGAGCGGCAGATGTGTCAGACAGAGCGGCAGATGACGCTGAACCGTTCACTCCGGTATTGTCAGAAGGGTCCCATCGCCGGGAATGCCCGGGACCGTACTCCGGCGGCAGCTCATGAGCATCCCCGTGAGCCTTCATATCCATATGACCTTCCGGAGAACTGTGTGCCCTCTCTCCCGCCTGATGTCTACGGCGGTATTCTCTTAGGGCAAGAAATATCAGAATAGCGCTTGCTGCAGAAGGAATGAGCTGAAAGAAGGTTCCTCCGAAGAACAGAAGGAGCAGATTCGAGAGAAGCAAAACTGAGCCGAGTGCGATTATCACCATTCAATTATTCCTGTAAACATATGTACCAATATAATCTCTGTTTTCACGTGTATTTAAAGTATCAGGGATGGAACATGAAATTTCAAACCGAATGTCTATTCAGATTAGGTTCAAGGTCCGGCTGCTATCTGTTCAAGTTCATCTTTCAGACCGTCCAGATCTTCATCCGCATCATACAGGCCTGGCTGGGCGAGATCATTGCCTTTAATGATTCTTCCTGCAATGTGACCCAGGCTCACCGAGGCGGGGCATTCAGGGTCGAATGCGCTTAAGGGTTTTTTTGATAGAATGGATTTATAACTATCCTCATACCGGGGAACATACCCGATGTACTCCAGGCTGATCCCCACATTTTTCCGGGTAACCTGACGCAGACGGGCTCCGAGATCAATATCATCACCTGATCGCCCCATATTGATAATCACCCTGTACCCCAGTCCTTCCATGAGTTCCCGTGCATGGTTTTCCGATTCAGTGGATATGCTGCCCAGCTCCCTGAGCAAACCGTTGAAGCTCAGCTGCGATCCTTCAATTCGGGAACTGAGATACTCATGAACCCGTTGCCGCTCGGGGCTTTTCCGGGGGAATGCCCGGAGTATCAGCCGGTAGCAGGCCGCTTTCACAAAACCGTAGGCGTTGAGAATGGCGGTGGGTTCCGCACTGGTGACCACAATCCCCCGGGGAGACGACAAAAAAAAGTCCACGGTATTATAGGAAGCGCCGGCGCCCAGATCCAGAATGACATAATCGGCAACCAGTCTGCCCAAATCCCTGATAATTCCCACCTTCCGGTAATAGGGAAGATTGGCAGCGCCGGGTATCATCTGATCTCCGGGAATAAAATAGAGCCGGGAATACCGGGTGTCCACAATCAGATCTTCCAGATTGGATACACTGCCATTGATGTAGTTTCCTATTCCCGGGTTATTGTTGGGAACACCCACACAGCTGTGAAGATTGGCCCCGCCCAGGTCAAGATCAACCAGAACAACGGTGTGGCCCCTGCTGGCAATGAGATGTCCCAGGGAAGCGGAGATCAGCGTTTTACCAACTCCGCCCTTGCCGCTTGCGATGGGAATTATCCGGGTCATATCCTGCCACCGCCCTTGCTGTATTTCCGGTTATGCCGATATTGCCTCAGGAGAAGGTCGTTCAGTTCCCGGGGAGTCATGAGCCCCTCCTTCAGAAAATATCTGCCGATGGGACCTTTAGATGTACGCCGCCAGCAGAGGGCTTCCACCAGCTGTTTCCACTGGATCCGGCCGCTGTAGAGAAGAAACTGGCCTAAAGGCAGGTGCACCCCCGGAATATCTCCGGGAGGTGGTGCAGGCGGTGAACCTGCTTCTTCAAGGCGGGTATCTGTACCATTATCCAGATAATCCAGAAGGCGCTCATACGAGTTACGAAGAATGATAAAAGATTCACTGCTCCCGACGGAGGAATCGGGATGCCGATCCTTCACCCGTCTGCGATAGGCCGCTTTCAGCCTGGAGGAATTGAGAGTAGTCAAAAACGAACTGTCCACCTTCACGCTGCTGCCGAAAACCTCTCTTACGTCTCTGAGCAGCTCAAGCGTCGATATTTTCGTACTGCTCGGCATCAAGAAGTTCCTCGTTTCCTACTACTTTTTCCACATCAAGAAGAATTTTCACCTGATCCTGAACTTTTCCCAGTCCCTGAATGTAACGTTCCCGAACGCTCCCCGACTTGAAAGAAGGGGGCGGATCAATGTCCTTGGGGAGGATGTCCTGCACTTCATTCACGGTATCCACGATAAACCCGATGGATCCCTGATCCAGCCCCACAATAATAATGCAGGTCCTGTCATCATACTCTCTCTCAGGCATGTTGAACCGGATCCGTAAATCCATTACCGGAATAATTCTTCCCCGGAGGTTTATGATTCCCCGGATGAAATCCGGCAGATCGGGAACTTTGGTGATTTTCTGCAGTTCGATGATATCCGTCACGGTCATTATATTGAGACCGTAGGCTTCCTCACCCAGTTGAAACAGAAGATATTTATTCTGTTGGGTAGAATCATCGTCGTCATCCACCAGAAACATTTCATCATCATTTTCACGTTTGGTCTGTTTGATATCCGACATGACACTCTCCTCAAATTGCCGGAACCCGGGTGATTCGGAATGATTTCACCACGGCATACCGGCGGGGATCCTGTTGTATAGTATTACTCATGAAACTGCATAATGCAAAATCGCCGGGAAAGGACCTTATTCATCTCCGTCATTATCCAGCTCCTCCAGCTCCCATTCTCTCGGCTTCATTGCAGAGTTCAGCAGGGATTGGAGATAGGTGATGTGTCCCGGGGGATTTTTCGCATCCTGCAGCTCCTGCTTGATTTTCCGGTGGGCGTCAAACAGGTAGCGGCGGATATCTGCAATGGTTCCCTGGTTAAGTGTCCCCGATTCTCTAAGCTTCGTAATCTGCTCCTCCACTGATTCGGTCTGTTGGATTACTTCTGCAATATCCTCATCGATTTTCCCGCTCAGCCCGGTGATTTCCCGGGTTTTTTCCACCTCCGAGGAAATTGCCCTTTCCATTTCCTCCAGAGATGAATCCACCAGCCTGGAACGTTCCAGGATCAGGGAAAAATCCTCCTCCATATCAGCTGCGGAAGAACTCACGCCGGTAAGGGTTGCCACCCCTTCTTCCAGGGTTCGGCGCACCTGGAGAATGGTTTGAACAATTTCCGAAAGAGTGGTTTGGGCCTTCGTGTTGTTTTCTATATTTTTCTGAATGGTTTGCATGTTTTCATTCACCGTCTCACGAATTCTCACGGTATTCTGCCGGGCCTCCTGGGCCAGCTGACGGATCTCCCCTGCCAGAACCGCAAACCCTGCCCCGGCCTCGCCGGCTCCGGCAGCCTCAATTGCAGAGTTGATTGCCAGAAGATGGGTCCGGTCTGCAATGTCATCAATGATGGATATCATATCAAACATTTTACCTGAGCTTTCTTCAAAGCGCTGATTTGATTCCTGCACTTCCCTGAACACAAGCTCGCCTTCCGCACCTTTTTCTTCAAGCAGAGCCAGCTCACGCCGTTTCCCTTCGAAATCCCCGGTAACGGAACTGATCTCGGAGTTCAGCCTGCTGATGATATCAGCTGAGTTGCGGATATTACCGTTCTGCTCAACAATCGTTTCATTCAGTGCATCCCTCTTTTTCTCCAGCTGCTCCTGAATTTCTCCGCTCTCCACGGTGTAGAGATTCAGCATGCTCAGCAGATCTATCATCCCTTCCAGCTTGCTGTAGGTATTCTTAGTAACCCGGAAAACATCTGCCGTTTCGTCTTCGATGGCTCGCCCGAGAAGAGCATGGCTTTTCAGTTTTGCATGAATATGAATAATATCCCGGTTTGCAAGACTGGCCAAAATGGCCGTTTTCCGGTACTTCACCATGTGGCGTCGGAAAAAATGGTAATGAAGGAAAAAAATAAGGGAATACAGCAGCATGCCTGCCCCACTGCCGACATAGAGCAGAGGTTCAGTCATCAGCTCTGAAGAGGTAACGTATGTTGCTGCCAAGGCTGCGCAGGAAAAAAGCGTAAAAAATACACTGTATCTCCCGGGGTAATCGGCAAAATATACCAGAGGAATCACCAGCATATTCAGAAGCAGTAGGGAAATGAGTCCTTCAATGCCGCCGGCCCCTGCCTGGACGAAAAACCAGGATATAAGCAGTCCTGCGGTTCCCAGTACGAAACTGATTCTGTGACGGCGGCGAACCGATACAGATTGGCGGCGAATAATACCGACAGTCAGGAGATCCCCGATGATCAATGGGAGCAAAATTCCCGCCGGTACAACTGCTGCCCGGAAAAGAAGCAGCACCCCGGAGGCCGCCTGAACAACGATTATCAGCCCCCAGTAAAGGGTTGAGAATATATTGCGTATTTTGAGATATTTTCCCTTTGGAACTTCCCGCATACTTTAATTCTATGCATTCCCAGGGACAGTGCAACAGCTCACACCCGGGTTTCGTAGCTGTTGATGGGAAATTCGATGCTGACCCCGAAGCCTTCAGAGCTCTCATACGCAATGGTTCCTCCAAGCTGGCCCTCCCCGATGCTCTGCACCAGGGCCAGCCCCAGCCCGGCGTTACCTAGGAGTGAAAATCCCGATTCTACACCGGCGCCATTATCCTTCACCCGGATCAGAACCGTTCTTTCATCCAGATGCTGCAGCTTCACCTGTACTATTCCTTGCCCGGCAGCCGCAGCAGCTTTTCCCTCGGGAAGAGGGAAGGCGTACTTGCAGGCATTGGTGAGAAGCTCATTGATGATCAGTCCCAGAGGGATCAGCTCGTCGAACAGGAAACGGACGTCTTCAAGCTCCAGCTCCAGAGTGATCCGCGCTGCCTGTTCGCTGTAGCTTCTGAGTACGGTCTTGCAGAGCTCGGGGATGTATTCCCGTGCCGACACATGGGATAAATCGCCGCTGGAATAGAGCATCTGCTGAACCAGGGCTATGCTCTGAATCCGGGTCTCGGTCTCCTTCACCATGGATTTCAGATCGTCATTGTCAGGATAGGTCTCCGCCTGAAGGGTAATGAGGGAACGGATCTGCTGCAGGGTGTTTTTCGTGCGATGATACAGCTCCCGGATGAGAACATTCTTCTCTTCAAGAGAACGGCTGAGGGCCTCTTCTGTCTGTTTCCGCTGGGTAATGATAAACTCCAGCCCGTCCCAGCGGATGCGTCCGTCGGTAAGCCGGGTGGGAGTACTTACCAGAGCCGACCATCGGTAGCTTCCGTCGGGGTTTCGTATCCGGATCTCGCAGGTCATCACCTTCATGTCCCGGGCTGCAGCTTTTTCGGCCTGAAGAAGTCCCGGCAGATCATCCGGATGGATATTTTCATACATCAACTCGGGTCTTTCCCGCAATTCTTTCAGACCGAAATTATATAGCTCATGAACTGAATCCGAAACAAATGTAACCTGCATATGGCCGCTCTCATCTGATATCAGCTGAAACACCATCCCCCCTGTGAGGCTTTTGCTGATGGATTTTAACTGGGAAAGGGCTGCCTCCAGAGAGTCCTTGGTAATCTGGAGTCTTCGCCTGTTGAAAAACAAGCCCATGGCGGAAACAAGGAGGATGATGAACACCCCTGAGGCACCCAGAACCTCATAGCGGTAATCCCTGAGGATATTATCTTCCCGGTACATTATGAGGGCATCAGATGGAATCCTGTGCCGGGGTATGGACCAGCGCCTGAGCTGACGCTGGTCAAGAACTATTCCTGAAAGGTATCCATTTCTGATATGTGCATCGGGCGGAGGCTGATCGGCGTGGTCACTGCCCATATCAAGCACCGCATCCAGGAGTTTTGCAGCGGTCAAATCGGCACTCACCATCTGTCCACCCACGATTCCCCTGCCGAACACTCCGTCGTAATAGGAAAAAACCGGAAACGGGGAAAATTCGGAGATCCTGTTGATCAAATGAAAATTAATGTAACGGTTGCCGTATGAATCGCTGATCATGCTGTTATAGAAGAGAACCGTCCCCCTGGGCTGACGGGTAATTCTGCCGTACATTTCATTCTCGCTGAGACCCACCCAGTTTTCCGAAGCAATCTGAGGATACCTGTTGCGGAATATCATCATAATATCATCTGCTATTCGCCGGGAACTATCTTCGGCGCCGCTGATTACCACAATCTTTCCGGTTTCGGGGAGAAGCTGAAAAATAACATCGAAGGTTTCCCGGATCGCCTGGGGCCGGGCTGCGGGAAACACCTTCGCATTGGGCATGTTTTCAAGCCTGGGAATCAGCTGCCGGTCAGGTCCCAGGAAGAGTATTGATGGACTGCCGGGTTGCTCGCCGGGTATTTCCGCCGGGCTGGCTCCGGAAAATATCCCCGCATGGTCATTGACAAATTCCGACATGCTGCTGAAAACCGGTATAATCACATCCGGAGGACTCTTTTCAAACTGCCAGCGGATATATGAAAGAATGGGTTCAGGATCCTCGTCACCCAAAGGCAGATCAAGGTGCATCTGTATTACCCTGATCCGGTAATCCGCCACATCCAGGGAAGCGCTGAGGAACTCATGGGTAAAGCGTTCCGTCCAGGCTGCCGAGGCAGTGCTGTTCAGGAGAATATACACCTGAATCACCGGAAGATCTTCATCCGTTTGAGCATATACCGCCGGAGCCGCACCGGAACCTGTGACCAGAATGAGAAACACAGATACAAGGATGCGTAACTGCCGTCGGCGCACCGGGCCGTGGATCATTGCATACTCCAATAGTCAGTTCTCAGCGTTAAGGCCTGATCTCAGCTATTAGTATAGTCCACAACCCGGCATCCGGCGGTTTTTTTCTTTTCTTTCAGCTTACGGTGGGCTGGGAATCCCGAAGCAATATGTGATCAGGAGTGCTTCTTTCAGAACCTCCATTCTCCTGTCCTCCGGTGATTCCCCGGACAAATTCCCGATTAACCCTTCCCACGATAATATCTCCGATCTCCTCTTTCACCTCAGTAAACAGTCCCATGGCCATCATTTTTTCCGTCTGTATGCGGTTCATATCGTTGGGTGTCACATAGTGAAGCGTATGGCTTTCATACCGGGTAATAAGGTAAAGCTGAACCAGCGTCATCAGCCGCTTTTTCCTGAGAGAAGGCTCGTGGCTGTTCTGATCCCTGACAACCAGAATATTCCTTCCCCTGCGGTCCTGCATGGTTGTGAATACCACATCCGCAATAAGCTGCAAGTTTTGATCCTCCACCCTCAGCTGCAGGATCTCGCTTCCCGAGCGGATGGGTCTGAGCCTGCACCTCAACCGGGCATCCTTGCGATGTATTGCCGCCCACTCTGCCAGCCAGCTGTCAAGTACACTGAGGGGGAGCTCCGTATGCTTCAGATGCTGAAACTGGGTGGAGCCTTTACCCATGGCTTTGGTGGTTGCAGTTCTGCCGCTGGAAGCAGCAAGGGCAGCATCCAGTCTGGGCCCGCCCACCAGGGTCTGGGGGGTGGTATAGGGCGAGTTGAGAAGGCGGAACTTCCGCTGAAGTCTGGCCAGTCCCAGCATTCCATCCTCCACCAGGGCGGTGGAAAAATCCTCTGCTGCAAGACCGTCTATCTGATGACCTCCGTAGGTGATGAAATTAAACACAAAACCCAGCTTGCCGATTTCCAGGGGGAAATCCCGCATTTCGTCGTCACTCATGCCGGTGGTATCCCAGTTAAATGAAGGAGAAAGATTATACGCCAGCATTTTCCCGGGGTATCGTTCATGAACTGCCCGGGCAAATTTCCGGGCATCTGCAAGGTCGGCGGTTTTCGTTTCCATCCAGAGGATATCTGCGAAGGGAGCCACAGCCAGGGACTTGCGGATGGCATATTCGATACCGCCTCTCACCTGATAGTAGCCTTCGGTGGTCCGGGATTTTTCCCAGTCCCAGGGACAGTCAACACCCATTTCCCGAGCTTTGGCCCGGGCCTGCGGGAAAGAAACAGACCCCGCATACCTCATCCAGTCCTCTTCGCTCATACTTCCATCATCCATCTCCGCATTCCGTGAACGGATGCGGTCCCGCACTGCCTCCGGATAGGTTTTCAGTACCGCATCTTTTTCCCAGCTTTCCACAAACATATCCAGAATGCCGTCGAAAACGTCGTCACTGTTTGTGATGATCTCTTCCTCTTCCTGAGAGGACCGCTGTGCCCCGCTGGAGGAGATGGTTGAGGCCGCAATGGCTTCCTCGGCCCGTGAAAGTACACCGGACCCGTCCAGCCAGGCCCGGGCCTGAGCTTCTTCTTCATCGCTGAGCATATACAGCCGGTGTCCCAGTACATCCCGGAGCCCCAGACAGTGCAGCTCCCTCATGAGTGCCACATAGCAGTTCGAATACGGGGGAATTTCCATGTTTAACGCCCCCAGAATAAACGGATGGTCCCGGCCGTCCTTGTTGTTATCCAGCAGGGTGGCAGCTTCCGCATCGCTTCGGGCCACGATAATTCCCGGCACCCCCATTATATCCAGCTGAAACCTGGCAGCATTCAGTCTCTTAATCTGTTCATCCACTGATACCAGCACTTTTCCGCCCTGGTGACCGCATTTTTTGGTTCCGGGACGCTGGTCTTCAATATGATATCCGGGCACTCCAGCCTCAACAAAGCGGCGGATCAGATTTCTCACATGAGCGTCCCCTCCGTGTCCGGTATCCGCATCCGCGATTATAAAGGGGCTGAAATCAACATGCCGGGCCTCCGCCGCAGCATGGCCTGGTTCCACACCCCTTTTTTGCATGTTCACCGAGAGGGCATAGCGCTGGTTTTTATCGGCACTGAGGAGCGCCCGCACAACGGCCGCCGCCTCCCGGGGTACCCGGCTTAAGGGATATGCGGCAAGGTCGGCTCCAGGGTCCTCGCTCTCCGATCCCTTGGCGGAGGTCGCCCAGCCGCCGAGATATATGGCTTCAATTCCTTTCCGCTTCATGGCAACCGCCTGCCCGGGGGAGTACGGTCCGAAGGTGGTTATTGACTCACCCTTGCGGAATTTGTCACGGAGCAAAGTAAAAAAACCTGTGGCGGCATTCCGGGCAACAGGATAGTCGGTTGCTATACTGCCCCTCTGCTGCCACACCTGGAAAGGAGAATAGAGCCTGGTAATTTCCTGAAACCGGGGAACCTCCATAAAATCCCGAATCTCCTGAATTTCCGCCTCAGGGGTTTCCAGGTTGCCGCTCCGTCCCTCACCCGGGGCTCCGGAAACCATATTGGAAGGATGGGCAGTGCTCCTGTGTTGAGGAATGGTTTTTTCATTGCCGGGTTCTTGCTCCCGCTCTGTTGTTTGTGCTTCTGCCCGTTTTTCTGTTTCTTTTTCTGTGCGTTTTTCTGTTTCTTTTTCGGGGTGTTTGCTTTGAATATTCATTCGTATCTCCTCACGAAATTTCTGCTTCTTCCGCCATGTCCCCGGTTTCCAGTTCCGGATTGGCGGTATAGCGCCGGTTGTTCTCCAATTCTTTCAGGTAGAGATCCAGCCGTTTCTCAGCCGCTTCAGGTTCGGTTACATGCAGGCAGAGATTCAACAGATCTATATACCAGGGAATTTTCCGTTCCGATTCCAGGTAGCGGCGGATGATCCTGCGCACCACCGGCAATGTTGTGTGCTTGGATTTCTCATGTACATTTCTGGGATCGGCCTTCTGCAGGCGCTCAAACTCGGTCTGGATAATCCGGTTCACCAACCGGGCGTCAATGAGATCCCCGCTTTTGACTCCCCCCTGCTCATCGTCATGGGTGAAGCGGGCGTTTTTATGAATCCACTCCCACAGGATGCTCATTCGGATTTCTCCGGTTGCCGCATCTTCCATGAGATAGAGCACCGACTGGTCCTGGAAATCCTCTCCGGGTTTTAACGCCGCAGCCTGAAACCCCTGGGCGAAGGCATTTCCATACTGCATGGCCACACTCACAAGGTTCCGCACTCCTCTGAGGGTTCGGGGTGCCTCCTCAAGCCGGAGTAATTCTTCCGCCGAAGCATCATCATAGCTGAGGGGCGGAAACTGTCTGCCCAGCTGATTATCTTCTCCGGCCTCCTGCCATACCGGCCTGATTACATGAACCATCTTCCAGTGGGCCACCCATTTTCCGCTTGCACCTGCCTGCTGCTCCCGCCGGGCCCCTGCAAGGGCTTTTTCCATTCCCCTTGTTACGGCCTGGGGGTTTCCCACCGGAATATTGGGCTCCATGCCTCCCTGCCAAAGGGCGAAGTTTCCGTTTCTGTCTGATGTGTTCACAGCCCGGCGCACCCTGTCCTCATACGCCGCCATGTAGGGATAGGTCATGGTTACCGACTCAATGTCGGGATTAAGAAAGTCGCGGTTACCTGCCAAAGCATCGGATACTGAATTGATGTAATCCCAGCGTCCGGTGTTGAATCCCACAAAATGGCTGCCCAGGACTGCACGGATCTCCATGAGCTGAAATGCAGCTTCCAGCTGCTCCACCAGCACATACACCTTCACCGTTCCCCGGGGCAGTTCCAGCTCATCCTCCAGGGCATCCAGAATATCATTCCAGAGCAGGGCTTCCTCTGCGGTCTGTATTTTCGGAAGATAGAGAACCAAACTGCGGTTTTCCCTGAGAAGGGTCCGGTGGTTGTTTACCAGATACAGCACCGCATCGCAGATACCGGCGGAAAGTTCCCCTTCCTGGGTGCCCACATGTCTGTCCGCAAGGTGGAGTCCCCGGACCCGGAATATTCTTGTGGTGAAATTCATCGCTGTGTGCCAGTTCTGAATAATATCCCTGCCGAAGAAGTCCCGGGACCATCGGTTCATCTCCAAAGATACCTGTTCGGCGGTTTCAAGAAACCGGGGATCCCGTTGAATTGCCAGCTTCAGGTTCCGCTGATTATCAAGAGACATAAATCCCCGCTGCCCCAGGGCATCTTCTCCGTCAAACATCCAGCCGTCGGCGCCGGACAGCAGGGCGTAGGCAACATTCCGCAGGCCCTGGAGTTCATCTTCCCGGGGCCGGGCGGCAGGTCCGGTTCCCTGTATCCACTGGCGGCGCAGATCATGGGGTATCTCCGATCCCGCGAAATTTCCTTCCCGGGCATCTCCCACCCGGAGGCCGCTGCTGCCGATCTGTTCCTCCGGGTCCCTGAACGCCGGGGAGGATTCAGCGCCTCCCAGCCGGTGGCGCTTGAGCCTTCTTTCCATTCGCAGGTTCATCAATTCCCGGCGCCGCGGTTCGAACCCCGACAATGCGGCGAGCACCTTTCTGGTCTGTGCCGTAAAAATATCCGGATACCCTTCCAGGGCGGCCCGACGGAACACCGGGGTCGCACCCCGTACCATGGACGTAAACATATGACCTCCTCGTTCACCTGCACTCCCGGGTTTCGCCAAGCTGCCTTCACACGGAGTACCATGAGTATTTTACTCATATTATAAACTGCGAAATATACTTTTCAAGCGAAATTTCGCTTATAGTGGATTTTATTTGATATTCCTTATGAAAATGGTGTACTATGGAGTTCATGGATCAATTTATAAGCGGTGATAACCTGAAACTCATTCTGGGTCTGAAAATCAAGCATTACCGTCAGCAGCAGGGATTATCCCTGCAGAGGCTGGCCAGGCGCTCCGGTTTGGCGCTGTCTTATATCAGTGAAATTGAATCGGGAAAGAAATACCCCAAGCCCGAGAAACTCATTCAACTGGCCCGGGCGCTGAATATATCCTATGATGAACTGGTTTCCGCCCGTGTTCAGGAGGACCTGGACCCTCTGGCAAACCTGATGAACTCGCCCTTAATCAGGGAGTTTCCATTCGAATTGTTCGGGGTTTCCACCCGGGACATTCTTCAGCTGTTCGGCAATAAGCCGGAGAACGCCCAGGCATTCCTCAGTACATTCATTCAGATCGGCCAGGCGTATGATATGAGCCTGGAAAATTTCCTCTTTGCCGCCCTGAGAACCTATCAGACCAGGCAGAACAACTATTTTCCGGAACAGGAAGCCCAGGCGGAAATTTACCGGGACTCCCTGAAAGAGGCATCTGAGGAACTGGGGGGAGAAGGGAGGGAAGCACCGGGATCGCAGGTGCTTGTGAAACTTCTTCAAGGCATGCACGGCTATGAACTGGACACCCACACACTGAGCAGAAATCCGGAGCTGGAAAAATTCCGGTCAGTATACCGGGAGGGTCCGGTGCCCAGACTCTATCTGAACGCCAGGCTTCTGGAGTCCCAGAAGCGGTTCATTCTCCTGAGGGAGCTGGCCTTTTTGAATTTGGAGCTGAAAATCAGACCCTTCACCTCAAGCTGGATTCAGGTTGCGTCCTTTGACCAGCTGGTCAACAACTTTATTGCATCATACTTTGCCGGTGCAGTGCTGCTGCCCCGCTCTCGTATGTCCGAATATATCCGCAGCATGCAAAACCGCAGCAGCTGGAGTCCGGAACTGCTGCTGGAACCCCTGGAACGGGAAGATGTAACCCCCGAGATGTTTCTTTACCGCATGAGTCAGATTCTTCCGGGGCTGCATGATCTATCCAAAATATTCTACCTGCGGTTCACCGGAAAACGGGACGGGGATCGGGTCCATCTTACCAAAGAATTGAACATGACCGATGACATGATTCCCTACGGGCTCCACCTGCATGAGCATTTTTGCCGGAGATGGCTGCCGTTACGGCTGATGAATCAAATCCGGGAGGAAGGCCCGGGTGAACCCGGTGAACTGCCCCGGGCGGGAGCCCAGAGAGTTCGTTTCCTGGATGGAGACCGGGAATACCTGCTGCTCAGCGTGGCCAGGCCTCTCTCACTTGAAGATGGGAAACTCTCTGTAATGACCCTGGGAATACAGCTTGATGGTGAACAGAGAGATTTCTTCCCTTTCGCCCTGGACCCCTCCATCCCAGATGAACTGGTTCATGAAACCTGCGAGAGATGCCCGTTAAGCAGCGGTGAGTGCAGTCTCAGGGCTGCCCCCCCGGGCATCCGTCACCTGCAGGATGCCCTCCAAAGAAAGGAGAAGGCAATCAGCGGCCTTCTCCGCCGGGATCAGCCCCGCTAATCGGATTTTCCACGGGCTGAATCTCCTCTTCTGCAGACTGCGCACCTTCTCCTGCACCATCGCCGGTCTCTGTCTTGAACCTGCTGAAGTTTTCAGTGAGCTGATCCACAATAGTGCTCAGCTCATGGGAAAGCTTCACCATCATCTGCATGGACTCTACAATCTCTCCGGCTCCGGAGCTGGATTCATTCATTCCCGTACTCACCCTGCCGGAAATATCCCGGATTTTGCCCGCTGAGGCAAGCATCGCCTCAGTGCCGGAGGTGATCTCGGTGGAACCGTTTTTAATATTGACGGTAACCTCATTGATCTGCTGGGAAGACTCAAGAATTTGCTGGCCGCCGATGTTCAGCTCCGCCACAGAGTGCTCAATCTCGGTGAAGGCCTCAACGGTCTGGTTTACCTCGCCGCTGATCCGTTCAAAGGCGACTGTGGTGCGCTCCACATGCTCATCCGTATCCTGAACGGACTGGGTAATGTCCGCGATGAGCTGACTGATGGTCTGGGATGACTGCCCCGCAGATTCGGCCAGCTTTCTGATCTCTTCCGCAACCACGGCGAAACCTCGGCCGGATTCCCCGGCGTGGGCTGCTTCGATGGCGGCATTCATGGAAAGCAGATTGGTCTGGGAAGCAATATCATTGATTGCCGAGGCCATCTCCTGGATCTGATCGATCTGCTGAACCACCATTTTGAAGTTCGCCGAGGTCTCTTCAATGATATCCTTCCCCTCTGAAGCCACTGCAGCCAGTTCCTGGGTGGTCTTCCGCTTGGTCTGGGCGACATTGTTCACATTGTTCAGCGAGGCCATCATCTGGGTGATGGCTGAAGTGGATTCCTCAACCATTGCCGACTGGTTGATGATCTGCTCATCCATGGAGGAAATATTCTGGGTGATCTGTTCAATTGCCGTGGCATTGTCACTGATCTCCTGATCCAGCAATGCAAGCTGTTCGTCGATGGATTTCAGGTTTGCATTGATCTGTTCGATGGCCGATGTGGTTTCCTCGGTATTTGAGGCGATGTTTGAACGGATATCCGAAGTACGCTCAATCACCGTTTTCACTTCCACCATCAAATACCTGAGTTTTTCAACGAAGGTGTTGAAGTTCAAAGCCACCTTCCCGATCTCGTCATTGCTTCCCTGTTGAATTTTCAGAGTCAGATCCGCATCCGCCCGGGAAAGAACCTCAAGTCGCCGGCCCAGCCGCAGCATGGGATTTACCATCAGCCGCATATAGAGCAGAAATACCACCATCTGGGCTCCGATGAAAATCAGCACAAATACGGCAATGGGTGTAACAAGCGATCCCAGCACCTCTCCCACCACTTTGGAACGGGCCTGGATTACCGCAAGAGACCATCGGGTATCCCCCACAGATACGGTTTGGATCAGAGAAGATCCCAGAAAGGTCTCACCCTCAAGGTAAAACTCATTGCTGTTGGCAACGGCGACGGTGGTTGTATCTATCTCATCAACACCCAAACCTTCCACCCATTCCTTCAGGCTTATCACGTTATCCGGATCGAAAAAGTAGGTGCCATCCTCTGTTCTGTTCCAGAGCAGGCTTCTGGATTGACTGTCGAAGAAGGTGATGCTCACACCGTATTCTTCCATGTTTTCCCTGATAATTTCGATAATGCCGTTCAGACGGTAATTCACCGCAACGATCCCCACTGTTCTTCCCTGTTCATTTTCTACGCTTCTGGCAGCGGTAATGACGATAATGGGTTCGGCACTTTCCTCTGCAGATATTCTGGGACTGGAAATTACCGTGGTTCCGGGGTTCCCCATCGCCGCCTGGTAATAGTCCCGGCCCCGTACATCAAAACCTTCACCGATCTGTACATTTGAACCCAGAATTATTCCTCCCGAACCCCGGGAGGCAATATATGCCAGGTCCGTACGGGTACCCTCCACGCTGAGTCCCAGCAGCTCCTGTATGGTGCTGAACTCATCCAGGACCTGAAAATCATCGTTGTCCAGTCCCTCAGGGATCTGATTCATCCGTTCCATTACCCTGGCCGTAAGAGGATTCAGGGCGATATTTCTGAGTATTTCAAAGCTCTCGGAAATTTCCAGACGGATCTCGCTCTGGATGTTCCGTGCCCCGGCCAGAATACTCTGCCGTTCCTTGTTCATATCCGCCTGAAACTGCACCCACAGCAGCACGCCGGAAAGAATGAGAATAAGAAAAACCGGCGCCACAACAGATAAAAGAATGCTCTTGATTTTAATGCTCATGGTGTAACTGCCTTCATAGGTATTTTTCAACCCATCTCTATGCTGAAATAAAATGCTGGCAACTGTGAACTCACGCTGCAGTATTTCCCAGAATCCCCGTATAAGTATAAGATATTATTGATTCACCCGCAGGGCTTCCACGGGATGAATTTTGCTTACTTTCCGTGCCGGCAGATAGCTTGAAAGGGATGCCACCACAGATGCTGAAAAGAAGGTGACGATGGCAGTGTACGGGGTAACCTTCACAAACATCCGCCCCGACAGCTCCCGCACTCCCGCATCCTGAAGGATGGAGTCATACATGGGAATTCCCGCCTGCTCCAGGGGTATTCCCATGAGGAATCCAAGCAGGACACCGCCGGCGGCGCCGATCACCCCCAGAAAGCTGGCTTCCAGAAAGAACAGGCGGACAATCTGACCGGGCTCCATTCCCAGTGCACCCAGCATGCCGATCTCCCGGGAGCGCTCATGAATGGTCATGATGGTGGTATTGATAATCACCGTACTTCCCAGAAGAAAAAGGATCAGGGCCAGCACAGCGTAGCTGATCTCCGCCATCCGCATAATCGACCACAGCTGGGATATTTCCTGCCAGGGCATAATGCTGAACTGATCCGTGCTGAAACCTGTTTCCTCCAGCCTCCGGGATATCCGTTCAGCCAGAGCAGAGCTTTTCACATCCCCGTCTGACTGTATGAGTATTTCCATCAGCTCATTGCTGCTTCGCAGAATTCTCTGCATTAGGGGCAGAGAGGCAAAAAAGCTCATGGCATTTGCCGAGGCATCGCTGAAATCCGCGATGGCGTGGACCTTCAGGGTGACTGCATTGCTGGCTCCCCGCTTGGTTCTCAGCAGAAGGGTAATGGAATCGTGTAACTCCAGATCCAGTTTCTCCGCAAGACTCCGGGAAAAGAGTGCGTTTTTACTTCCCGGTTCGGGCATTCCTCCCTGAATTATATGGTCGCTGAGAGCCTGGAAAGACTCTTCAAGCCGGAAATTCACCGCCGTTCCCCGTGCGGGTATGGTTTTGCCGTCCCGGTACACCACACTGCCCAGATGAATCCGGGGGCTTACCGCTTTTACACCCGGAACCCGAAGAACCTCCTCAACCAGTTCATCACCCGGTGAAAGACTGTAACGCAGGGGATGAATGCTCTCATCGTCCTGAAATTCAATATGCCGGATTCTCACGTCCCCGGAGATGTAGGTGGTGATATTTTCCCGGATGTCGGATTTCATCCATTCGGTAATCCCCAATACCAGCAGGAAGGCAATCGCCGTAACCCCGATGGATATTGCAGACAGAAGGGACCGGCGCCGGTTCCTTCCCAGGTTTCGTAATGCCATAACTGTAAGTTTCATAGCTGCAATGCCCCTCCGCATTTTCCGGCTTTCTGCGTATCTGATATCATTACACTGATATCTGTCATTACACTGATATCACCCTATTCCATCCGCAGACAATCCACCACCGGTTTTTTCACCGCTCTGCGTCCGGGTATGAGGGCCACCAGGGCGGATACGGCAATGCCAAAAGCAGCCGCCCGAAGCATGGTGGCGAAGTTCCACATCCCCATAAAATGCATGTCGGTTCTGAAACCGAAATTCAAATCCGAAGGCATGAACGCAGAAAAATCCAGTCCCCAGGTCACCAGATGCCACACAATGGGGATGCTGAACAATACCCCTGCAATGGCTCCCAGCAGTCCGATTCCCCCGGCTTCCAGGGTGAGCAGCAGAAGGATGGATCTGTCTTCCATGCCCATGGCCCTGAGCATGCCGATCTCCCGAAAACGGTCGTACACTGCATTCAGCATGGTATTGGAAATTCCCACCAGGGCAACAATGAAAATAAAAAAGGTAAAGGCTTTGGTTTCATTCCTGGCAATTGTATCGAACTCGCTCACCGCCGGCTCCATCTCCTGCCAGGTTCTGGCCAGGATCCCTCCGGGCAGCAGCTCTTCCAGCTGCCGCTTCAGCTCTCCGGGGTCACTGGTCGGTGGATGGTAGAGGTTCAGATCGGTCACTGCCCCGTTCATGTTCAGGGCGCTGTCCGCAAGAGAAAGGGGAATGTACACCGCCGAAAGATCCACAACCGGATTCGGAGTATCCGCAATTCCGCTGATGATCACCTCTATGGTCTGGTAAGCGCCGTCACGTGTACGGGTGCGGATCAGGAGGGGATAGCCCACCCGGGCGCCGGTTTTTCGGGCAATTCCTGCGCCGATTACCGCAGAGGGCGTTTCACTTTCCAGCCATTGCCCCTGGCTTACAGAAGAGTCTATGCGGAACACATCTCCGTCCTTTTCCGGATCAACCCCGTTCACAATAATCCGGCGGCTGCCGCTGTCAGGATACGGATCCTGATAATAGAGCATTTCCCCGGAAAAGCGGGTTCGCGGAACGGGATTGAATCCGGCAGCCTCCAACTCGCCCATAATGGTCCGGGGTGAATCAATTGCGTGTTTTAACGGATAGAACTCCCGATCTTCCCAGAATTCTGGGGTAACCATGCGGACACTTGCTGTCTCGTACAATATGAGGTTGTTGCTGTTATCGTGAACCATGCCCAGCACCATGGAATCCATGTACACATATGCCATAATTCCCGCAGCTATGGAGATGGAGGTAATGACCGTGCGGCGTTTATGCCGAAGCAGGTTCAGCCAGGCAAGTTTGAGGTAGAAGTTAATGTTGATTTTCATTCCGCCCTCCCCTCCATCCATTCTAAGAATAGTCAGGGATATTTGCCACGGATTATCAGCCCGGAATAGGTGCTTTTTCCCGCAAAACCTCTCGTTTTTCCAGGGGGGCCCTGCAGCTGAAGCTTTCAGAAAGTCCAGCCTGAACCCTCAGCCGAACTCCCGCCTCCATCCTCCGGGGATACACAATGGAGAGAAAGGCGGCCCTGGAGAGGGCATCATCCATTGTCGGGGCGCTGAGAACAAAAGGGTGGCGAAAGTACCTGCGGTGGTACACCGAAGATACCCTGCAGCAGCGAACGGACAGCTCTTGTCCGTTTCGGGAAAAGTCCCGGAGCAGCATCCGGGGAAATCTGCTCCAGACCCTCAACTCAGGAAATTCCCAGTGACCGGGTTTTGCCGGGAACACCAGGGGGTCAAGGTCGGGATCAGGCTCAATTTCTCCCGCAGGATACATAAGAAGGCTGCCGCCGTCCCGCAGATGATTCCGCGCCCGGCGCATTTGGGGAATCCGCTGGCGGCTGCTGGGACTCAGCAGAATGAGATATTTTTTCAGCTCAGGCATCATATGGAAAAACCGCCGGCTTTTCACAAGAATTTTCAGATTTTCCGTTGGAATTTGACTCAAAAGAGCAAGGGAGTCGCCTATTCCCGGATGATTGGACACATACAGACAGGGTTGTGCCGGACGTTCAAGCAGCGTACGGTGGTCGGGAGGCAGATCAAGTTCCCGGTAGAATCTGTTATACAGCCAGCCTGCGGCCTTCTGAAGACCCCCGTGGCGGATTTTCCGGTCAAAGCGGTACAGATCCAGGGTGATGCGGAAAATCCCCGGCAAAGCGTATATCACCATAAACATCCGGTGGAAGACCGAAGAAACGGGCAGGGATGATGACAGGTCCCCCAAGAGAGAAAGAGCCAGTCCGATCATATGCGCTTCACCAGCAGATCCACCTGACTGTTGGCAAAGCCCAGCTCATGGGTCTCCATCTGCTCCGTCCGGGTGGAAAGCCAGGCCTGGAATTGACCGGCAGAAGGGGCGGCCGGTTTCACCTCGGATGAAAGAACCTGGCGAAAGAAATGAAGAAGACTTGAGAGAACATGCTGCTCCCCGTCGGCGTATCCGTCTTTCCGGGGAACGATCATCCAGTCGGACGCAGCGGCATCCAGAACTTTCAGGCCGGTGTCGGCACTGCAGTAGTGAAGCAGCTCACGTCCCGCGCGGCTGCCGTCCCGCCGGGAATCCTTCATGGATCCGTTGTACAGTTCCAGAACATGTGCATCCATGGGATGGGGCGGAAAAAAACGGCTGTTCCCGTCATACACCATGCTGAAATACCCCCAGCCGCCATTCTTCAGGTTCCGGCGTATCTGCTGCATCATGGAGGGAATATTCACAAGATCCATGAACATATGGGAGATAATAACATCATATGCTTCATCCCCGCTGCCCGCCAGAAAATCCTGAGCGTCCCCTGCAACGGTTTTCAGCGTCACCCCCTCCGGCAGGGGATCCGATTCAATTTCCGATAAAAGCTCGGAATCCAGATCCAGAGCATGGTACTCACAATCCCGAAGCTGTTCATTCAGCCTGCGCAGCATTGCGCCGTTCCCGGCCCCCAGATCCAGCAGCCTCATGCCTGGCCGGATATATTCTTTGAGCCTGTTCAACAGCCGGGGATGAAGGCTTTTTGAATCGAGTTTCCACTTTGACTGCAGGTATTTGCTGAAATCCATTATTGATGTTTCATCCTCCGGTGCAGGTTTTCCCGTTTTACAGATGTATCACGTCAGTGACCGGCGATTTCCCGGGTCCTACAGTTCAATGACCGGTGCCGGCACGGCAAAGTAAAAGCCCTGGGCAATATCGCAGTCGGTATCCAGCAGGCGGGTCAGCTGGGCCTCACTCTCCACGCCTTCTGCAACAACCGTATAGCCCAGCAGATGGCCAATGGTGCATATTGAGCTGAATATACCGAATTTTTTTTCGTTCGTGTGTATATCATCAATAAATGACTTGTCCACCTTCAGTTCATCCAGCTGGAGATTGCTGATATAGGAGAGGGAAGAGAACCCCGTGCCGAAGTCATCCAGGGAGATTCTCAAAGACTCGGCTTTCAGCTTCTCCACGATCTGCCTCAGCTTGGAAATATCCTCTATAAACACATCTTCGGTAATTTCCAGAATGATCCGGCGGGGATCAACCCCCTTGTTTCGCACCGCGGCAATCAGAAATTCGGGAAATCCCGGATCCAGAAACAGGCTGGGGGAAATATTTATTGCAATGTGTAAATCCGCACCGAAGCGTGCGTCAATCTCAGGAACATCCTTCAGCACTTTTTCCAGAATCAGGTAACCGAAGCGGTTCATCAGATGATACTTGTTCAGAATGGGAATAAACTGCATGGGAGAGACAAACTGACTCGCAGTATCCTGCCAACGGGTCAGGGCTTCAAGACCTATTACCCTGGAATCTTTCAGACTGATTTTTTTCTGGTAGTATACAAGAAACTCATCCTGTTCGATGGCCTCTTCAAGAGCACTTCTGAGAATCATCTCTTCGGAACTGTAATCCTTCATGGCCGGGTCGTAGAGCACCACAGCTGCGGCGGATATTCCTTCGCTGCGGTACAGGGCAATCCCGGCATTTTTATAGCATTCTTCAATGCTCTCCCCGTCCCGGGGGTAGGCTGAGGCGGCAGCACGGATATCCAGTGTGATTTCCGGAAACTGCTCCCTGACTATCTGCTTCATACGGTTGCTGAAGAGGGCCACACGTTCATACAGATCGGATTCACTCCAGCCGCCGGCCCATCCCACAAACTCCACCCCGTTATACCGTGCAATGAAATTGTTTTCGCTGCTGTAGGATTTCAACAGACGTCCCACATGTTCCAGAAGGAGATCGGCCTTGGCCGGCCCGATGAGAGAATTCACGATACGGAAATTATAGATTTCCAGTACAATAATATACCCCTCTCCCAGAGTCCCCGCATGTGAGCGGCTGTGAAGCTCTTTTTCAAATGCCATCTTATTGGGTAATCCGGTGACAGGATCGGTGTATGCCAGTGCTTTCAGTTCATCTTCCCGCTGTTGTAACCGGGTATTGGTCTTTTGCTGAACACGGAGCAGTCCAAGCAAACGCCGTTTCAGAAGAATAATGGCAAATGCGGCAAATCCTGAGGTAAAGGCCAGAGCAATCCCGCGGGTCAGCCATTGCTGGGGACTGTTCATCCTGTTCAGATGGGAAATTCCATACTCCACATAGGCCTGCCCTACAATCAGGGAAAAAAGAAGAAAAAGAAGGACGGTGAATCCCATAAATCCGAGGGCCCTTCCCGGACTGGAAACAGTGAGGTACAGAATATGAAGGGCGAAAATAGTAAGGAATGCAGTTCCGATAAGTCCGCTGAATATCAGCGAGTACGCAATGCTCATGAGCCCCAGCAGGGTTGCAATGGTGATTTTCAGAGTGAGAGAAGTATAGCGGGGAAATGCCCCCATGAGAAACGATACCCCTGCGGTAATCAAATTCAGCTGGGGGAATATACCGTGATTCATTGAGTTGAGACTCTGATATACCCCGGACACCAGGGTTGCCGTTGCGAAAAGAAAGAGGGCTGCCTGTAGCACCGGTTCAGTCAGCTGTTGGTACTGCTTCCAGTTTTCGTGTCTGTCGGGACTCACAGCTTAATTGTGCTACAAGCAGCATCACTTATTCAAGAAAAAACGCCCGTGAAGGGCATTGAAGGCAATTGAAGGGCCTTTACATGCAAAAGGGCCGCCGGGTGAACCCCCGGACAGCCCCAATTCAGCTGAAATATGCAGGACGACACCCTGCACTGCAGGTTCTCCGGCTCAGCGGGCTTCCTCAATCAGCAGAGGTGCGGAAGGTTCAGCATCAAATGTCACCCGTCCGTTCTCGACTGCAGCAACCGAGCCGCTGTACGCATCCCGGAGTTCAAGGCCGTCCTCCCAGAACCCCTCAACGGGGATCTCGAGACTTCCTTCTCCTCCCAGGACCACCAGCACCTTGTCCAGATCATGATAGTTCCGGGCAAACGCGTAATCTGCATCCTTCACTTCCACCCGGCTGTGCACACCTGCACCCACTGAGATGTGGCTGGCTCTGAACCGGCCGAGCTTCTGCCAGTGCCGGTGAACGTCGGAGTTCAAGTTCTCCCAGGGCTGGGGGGTGCGGGTGCCCTGTCCGGGGTCACCAACACGGTAAGGCTGGTACTCCCGGGCGAGCTCATCACCATAGAATACCTGGACGGCACCGGGTACCAGCATCAGAGCGGTTCCCGCAGCTTTCTGCCGTTCCGGCCCCGCATTTCCTCCGTTCACCCGGTAGCCGTTATTGGACAGACGGGTGTTGTAAAAGAGTACGGTATCGTGACTGCTGATAT
Organism: Salinispira pacifica; assembly: GCF_000507245.1. Classification (GTDB taxonomy): domain Bacteria; phylum Spirochaetota; class Spirochaetia; order DSM-27196; family Salinispiraceae; genus Salinispira; species Salinispira pacifica. Next base: position 2,735,831 of record NC_023035.1, read on the forward strand.
ACGACAGCATATTAAAGCCGGGGTCGGAATTGATGGTCCGGGCATAACGGGAATAGATTCCTTCCAGGGCTTCTGCATCCACCGTGCCGTCGGCATGTATCGCACGGTCGGCATTCATCTGGAACTCGAAGTTAATGAGTGAATCAAAACCGTTGTCGAAGTATGCGTTTCTGCCCACACCCTGTCCGAACACCTCGCCGGTCATCCAGAAGGGAAGATCATCCAGAGCTTTTTCCGGATTCTCGGCCTTCCATTCCGCCAGAGCTTCGTCGGCTGCAACTGCAAGTTCCTGCCAGGCATCAAGGCCCACATGCTTGGCGGTATCTATCCGGAAACCGTCTATTCCGTAATCCCGGACCCAGTCGGTCAGCCAGGTAATGAGATAATCCCGTACTGTTGCGTTTTCCAGAGGCTCCACATCCGAGTTACCTGCCGCGGCTTTTTCCATGAGGAAGACCGGGGGATCCACGGGCTGGCTGCTCTCAGTGCGGAAGTCCGGGAGGAACCCCACGCTTGATGTCAGATCATCGTCACCGGGAGCTGGATATCCGGGAATGCCGCCCCGAACCCAGTCCGGTCCCCACCAGCGGGCCCATGCGTCCTCCTGTCCGGAATAATCGATGTAATCGTGGTGGCTGTGCCAGTTGTTATTTTCAGGAACCCAATCCTCGGGGAGGGGTTCGCCCTTCCATCCGCCGAAATCGAATTTCCGCATATCTTTTACGCTGTTGTACCCCGCATGATTCATCACCACATCCATTACCACACGGATACCGTTTTCATGAGCCGCATCCATAAAACGGGCGAACTCTTCCTCGGTTCCCATATTGGCATCGATCCGGGTGAAGTCCATGGGGTAATACCCGTGATAGGCAAAATGGGCAAAGGATCCGTCTCCTCCGCCGACCCATCCGTGAATCTGCTCCAATGGACTGGAAATCCACAGGGCGTTTACCCCCAGATCGGCGAAATACCCTTCTTCGATTTTCGCAGTGAGCCCTGCAAGGTCTCCGCCGTGAAAGGTTCCCACCTCATCGCCGCCGTCCCGGAATCGTCCGTAGCTTGTATCGTTGGCGGGATTACCGTTGGCGAACCGGTCGATGATCACAAAATACACTGTGGCATTCTCCCAGCTGAATTCCGGAAGCTGTGAAGGAGCTACTCCCTCCCCCGCATAGCTGCCGGGAACATCCAGGCTGGTGGTGGCACAGGCCGTCAACAAGAGCGGAATAAGCACCGCAATAAACAAAAATTTGATGTTTTTCATACTACCCCTTTATGTTGCCACCCAGACTACCCAGTCTCACAGGGAATTGACAAGGGCTCAAAGCTCGGAATTCCGGAACATTTTCACAGACAAAGTCTGGTATATTCATGTAGAATCACTGCTGTCCGGTTAAATAAAAAAAGCTAGTAATTTGCCTTTTATCTGTGCATAATGTGTTTACCACTAAACCATTACACAAAAGGAAATTACTAGCATGAAAAAGTATAGCACGGTGCTTGGCACATTGAATAGCGTCATTTCACGATATGATTTCAAGAAAATTGTCGATTTGCACGATGGAGATAAAGGAATACGGACCCTCTCCACAGATCTTCTTCTTAAAACAATGACCTATGCACAAGTTTCACAGGCATTCAGTCTGAATGAAGTCATAGCAACCATGCACTCCCAGCATGCTAAACTCTATCATGCCGGCATGGCGCCGGTAAAAAAATCCACTGTCGCTGATGCCCTGGCAAAACGCAGCAGTGATATCTTTAAGGATTTATTTTATCAGCTCCTTGGTCAGGCAGGTACAATGCATACGCCGAACCACCGTTTTCGCAATCCCTTGCAAATCATTGATGCCACGACAATCGACCTCTGCCTCTCGCGCTATGACTGGGCTCAGTTTCGTACAACAAAGGGGGCAATAAAACTGCACGCCAGCTATAACAGTGACAGCGCACTACCAAATTATGTACAGCTGAGTACCGGTAAACTCCATGAGACGAATACGCTTTTAGATTTTCCCCGCAAGAAGGGAGATATTATGGTTTTTGATCGGGGGTATAATAACTATAAGTCATTTCACAAATTGCAATTAGATGACGTTACATTCGTAACCAGATTAAAGAAGAATGCCAAGGTGAGAACAACTCTTGTATACCATAAGAATCCCGATGGGCCGGTACTTGAAGATGCTTGGATGAAGTTTACCCAAGATAGTGCCGAAGCAAACTATCCCGACCTGATCCGAGTGGTTACGTATAAAGATCCGGAGCATGGGAAGGTATACCGTTTTCTCACAAACAACTTCGACTTGCCAGCACATGAGATCGCGGATATTTATAAGGAACGCTGGCAGGTTGAGCTATTCTTTAAATGGATCAAGCAAAATCTGAAAATTAAAACTTTCTTCGGAACGAGTAAGAATGCAGTATGGAGTCAAATCTGGATAGCATTAATTGTGTATGTTCTCATTTGGATGATGAAGGTACTACATGGAATTGAATCGACGTTTCAAAAAATAATGCAGGTCCTCAAGTTAACCATTCTGGATCGCCGGGATATCTCCGAATTATTTCATCCGCCTCCACCTTCCCCTATTTCATCAAATCTTTGGCTTTTTGAGGGGGCTGGAAATTAAACCGGACAGCAGTGATGTAGAATACGGAAATATGCGGATGAATATTCGCATTGAGCTTGATTAATGGGATAATTATGAGAAAAATAGTAGCATTATGAACGGACTATTATCCGGAAGACTGAAAAGTCCCAATCCTTCAAAAGAGATTTTTGCCGGGGTTACCACTGCGGTGGTCTCCCTTCCCATGGCAGTGGCCTTCGGGGTGGCATCGGGAGCCGGCGCTCAGGCGGGGATATACGGCGCAGTTCTAGTGGGTTTTTTTGCTGCCATTTTCGGCGGCACCAACACGCTGATATCCGAACCCACCGGACCGATGACAGTGCTCATCGCCGCAGTGGTTGTGAGGATGACTTCCAGATATCCGGAATACGGACTTGCCATGGTGTTCACCGTGGTGATGGTGGCAGGTATCGTACAGATCCTCTTCGGGGTGTTTAAGCTGGGAAAGTATTTCACCATGATGCCGTATTCGGTGATCTCAGGATTTATGTCCGGCATCGGTCTGCTTTTGGTGTTCAACCAGCTGCCGGTACTGCTGGGTGCGGACAGCTCCGCCTCTACGGTATATGATGCCCTTTCCAGCATTCCCGGCCTGATTGCCGCCCCTTCTCCCGCCGAATGGCTTATCGGGTTTTTCGCCCTGGCGATTCTTTTTCTCACTCCCCGTCGGCTGGCCAGAAAAATCCCGCCCCAGCTGGTGGCGCTGGTTCTGGGCAGCCTGGGAGCCATCATTCTTTTTCCCGCCGGGGATGTACGGAGCATCGGTGAAATCGGCATAGGCCTGCCGAAGCTTGTGGTGCCCCACATCCGTCCCTCCGAACTTGTTCAGATTCTCATTGACGGAACCATACTGGGAGTACTGGGAGCCATAGACTCCAGTCTTACCGCAATGATTGCCGACAGTCTCACCCGTGAGCATCATGACAGCAACAGGGAACTTATCGGACAGGGTGTGGGCAACATTGCTTCCGGTCTGTTCGGAGGACTTCCCGGCGCAGGGGCAACCATGGGTACGGTTGTGAATATCCAAAGCGGCGCCAGAAGCCCCATGGCGGCCATAATCAGATCATTGGTGCTGGTGCTTTTCGTCTTTGTGCTTGCTCCGGTGATCGGTCATGTTCCCAGAGTTGTGCTGGCTGCCATAGCAGTTCGGGTGGGATTCAACATTCTCGACTGGAGTTTCCTGGGAAGGGCGCACAAAATCTCCCGTACCGCAACTCTGATCATGTATGCGGTAATGATTCTCACCGTTTTTGTGGACCTCTTGGTTGCGGTGGCCGTGGGGGTGTTCATTGCCAATATTATCACCATAGAACGTCTATCCGGTCATCCCGCCACCCGGGTACGAACCATCGACCCCAGCGGAGATCCGGTTGTTGTAAGCGCGGACGAACAGCGGATTCTTGAGCAGGCAGAGGGCGGTATTATCCTCTTCCACCTCAGCGGCCCCATGATATTCGGGGTGGCCCAGGCCATCGCCCGGGAAGCTTCCGCCATGGATGAGAATGCGGACGTCCTTCTGGTGGATCTGACCGAAGTATCATTTTTAAGTACCACTGTGGCACTGGGCCTGGAGAATCTCATCAACGAAACACTGGCCGAAGGCAAAACGGTAATAATCAGCGGTGCATCACCGGAGGTCAGGGAAAAACTGAAGCGCACCGGACTGAAACATGCCAACCTGGATTTTTATCAATCAAGAATGGATGCCCTGAACCGGGGTCTTGAAGCGTCGGGAAAAATGAGCCAGGCTGGTAATTCATGTACATGAACTGCCCCGAAGAACCTGCGAAAGGAATTCGTCCCCCCTCTGGAGCCGGGAGTTTCATACTCGCTGCACTTGTTCTTTTCATCCTCGCCGGTCCCGCACTGCCGATGTTTGCAGATGAAACAGCCTCAGGCGGGGAAGGCAGTACCGCATTCAACATTGCCGGCATCCAGCTGGAAATATCTCCCGAACTATATGCCAGCGAAGCACACTTTATCAGCGAGATGGATCAGCAGATATCCGGACTGCTGGAAAAGGAAGCTGCGGATCTCATCGTGTTTCCGGAATACACCTCGGCATTTTTTCCCGCTTTCATGCTGCCGAACCGGATTCTCACATCTGAACAGGCAACACTGGATCAAATTGCAGCCCATATCCGAAACCGCTTCCCCGCTGAAAGCATCCGGGATTTTCTTGTATCCCAATCCAGCCGGGATACCATGGACCGAATCTGGGGAGGATTGGCACGGAAACATTCGGTGGCCATACTGGCGGGCAGCTACTTCGCCGCCCATCCCGGAAGCCGGGGCACTGAGCTGCGCAACCGAAGCATTCTGTATAATCACCACGGGAACGCCGTGTACAGTCAGGACAAGGTGTATCTTACGGAGTTTGAGCGCAGCATTCTGGGGCTTACGCCGGGCCGGCTTTGGGAAGCCCGGCCCATAGAGTACCGGGGGCATACCCTGGCAGTGACCATCTGCCGGGACAGCTTTTTCCCCGCATGGGAGGAGAGGCTTGGAAAGGTGGATTTCTGGATCGATATTAAGGCAAACGGCACCGAATATGATGCCGAACAGGCTGAAGTCTTTGCCGAAGCCCTTCCCCGGAGAATACTCGACGGGCCGGCTGAAGAGGGCATGACCGTATGCTTAACCGGAAACTTCCTGGAGCTGTTCTGGGAGGGGTACTCTTCGGTGATCCGGGAATCGGACAGCGGGAATATCATATACCTGAGCAGAAGCGATACTCCCCGGGATCAGGATATTATCCGCTATACCCTGGAACAGGGGCCATAAGTATAGCCCGGAGAAAGGACCATGCCCCGCCGATGGTTGTTCGTCAGGTGTTTATTCATCACGTGTTTTTCATCCCGGTTCATCACCCGGCAGCTGAAAATCCACCTCTGCAACCGATCCGCCATCGTTGTATTGGCGAAATTCGCCCCTCAGTTGGGAAGCAAGACTCTTCACCAGATCCATCCCGATCCCGCTGTATGTTGATTCAAGGATATCATCCGGATAGCCGGATCCGTTATCCCGGTAGCTGTAGCGAAGTTTCCCGTCATCAAGATGCTTTACGGCGATGCGGATGGTCGGCGAAGGCATACCCTCCTTGAAGGCATATTTCAGGCTGTTGGTAATCAGTTCGACGGTCATGAGTCCCAGGGATATGGCGCTGTTGATGGGAACCGTCGTTTTCTCCACATCCTCATAAAACAGAATATTGGAGCTTCCGGTATCCGCAAAACGGAGCACCGCATCCGCCAGCCGGGGAAGGTAAAACTCAAGCTCAATACTGGTGAGATCCTCATGCTCGTATAACTCCCGGTGAATCAACGCCATTGAGCGAATCCTGGACTGAATATCCCGGAGCATGCTTCGCTGACTGCTGTCGGCCACACGGTTGAGCTGAAGTTCAATTAATCCGGTTACCATGTTGAAATTGTTCTTCACCCGGTGATGAATTTCTTTGACCAGCATGTCCCGTTCCCGTATTTGGCGTTCCAGGGAAAGTTCAGCCTGTTTGCGGTCGTTCACGTTGATTACCAGGCCCACAAGACGTGAGGCTGCGCCTTCATCATCATATTCAACGATCCGGCCCCTGTCCCAGTACCATACATAATTTCCGTCTTTGGTGCGGATTCTGTACTCGGAATCGTATGCCGGGATCTTCCCTTCAAGATGATGGCGCATTGACTGAAGATTTGCCTCTGAATCCTCGGGATGAACCAGCTCAAGAAACGCTTCAAGGGTACGGGGGAAGGAGTCCGGGTCATAGCCAAGCATGGTGACCTTGGCATCGGAGAAATTCACTTCTCCAGTGTCCTTCCGCCACTCCCACCAGGCAAGTTTTCCCCCGTAGAGGGCAGTCTCCATCCGGGCATTGGCCAGCTCAAGCTCCCGATCCTTTTCTGCCATCTGCACATTAATGCTTTTAATCTCCGCATATGCAACCTGCAGTTCCTCGTTGCTGGCCTGCAGCTCTTCGTTGGATGTTTCCAGCTCCTCGTTGGTGGACTGGAGCTCTTCATTGGTGGACTGGAGCTCTTCGTTCAGACTCTGGAGTTCTTCATTGGAGGTTTCCAGTTCTTCGATGTAATTTTGGAGATTCTGCCGGTTGGTTGATAGCTCCAGCTCCAGTTCGTTAATGCGCTCATTATCTGAATTCCCGCCGCTGCCGTGCTGGGTAAGGCCCTGCACGCCGCCCTGAATGTTCAAACGCTCAAACTCGATCAGATAATAGCTTTTCATCTGGGCGCTGTAGACCAGGGGCCGTATGCGGATGCGCAGGAAGTGATCGACTTCCTCAGGGAAAAAGCGTTTAAACGGGGTCTCAGCCTTCACATGATTACGGATTGCCTGGGTCATAAGATGCTGCAGCTCTGCCTTCAATTCCGGCCTGAGCATATTCATGAACTGATTGGAAAACATCCCCTCCTGCAGTCCAATGTAGGTTTCAAGATTTCCTGACAGCTGAATCAGCTCCATCTTCCCGTTCACCACCACAAAGGGATGCCCCAAATCGGCATATAGGGTTTCCTGTATATTACTTTTCAAATCCACCGGTTCGTCACCACCACCTGCGCCCGGGGAGCTTTTACCGAATCCGGAGTGGGATCTGTATAAACTGGATGGGATCACCGTATCGAAGACTCTTTGAAACACCCGGTGTTTGGAATCCAGGACGGTGAACAGATCATTGAACTGCCCGATTGTCTCACTCTTGCCTAAAAACAGGATACCTTTGGGAAGCAGGGAATAATGAAGGATGGGCATGAGCTGGCGCTGTGTTTTCTGGGAAAAATAAATCAGCAGATTCCTGCAGCTGATCATATTCAGCCGCAGAAACGGCGGGTTTTCCACCAGATCATGGCGGCTGAACAGAATATTTTGCCGGATATGTTTGCTGATCTGTACCCCGTCATGTGTTTTGGAAAAGTACTTTTCCCGGTACTCTTCGGGGACATTTACCAGACTCTCCGCCGGAAACACTCCTTTTCGTGCCGTTTCAATGGCGGATTCATCAATATCCGTGGCGAAAATCTGGACTTTCATGGTCAGATCCAGTTCTTCCAGTATTTCATTGATAAGTATGGCCAACGAGTACGGTTCCTCACCGCTGGAACAGCCCGGGACCCACAACCTGAAACTGTCCCCCCCGGACATCTGCAGAAACGCATCTTTCAGATGCTTACTCAGTACCTGAAATGTCTCCGGATCCCGGAAAAACTGGGTTACACCGATCAGAAGCATCTGAAAGAGGTTTTGAAGCTCTGCGGGGTTTTCCTTGATATAGTCCAGGTATTCCCCCACATCTGTTTTTTTCAGAGCAAGAATCCGCTTGATAATTCTACGGCGGATGGTGGTATCCTTGTATCCCCGGAAATCAACCCCGCTGTGCCGGGAAAGGCGGTTGATCACCTGCTTGAATTGCTCATCGTTTAATTCCTGAGGACTCAGTTTGGAATCATCAAGGGAAAGGAGGGAAGCCAGTTCCTTTCCCATCTGTTCGGGACTCAGGATCAGGTCGGCCTTTCCAAGCTGGATTGCAGCATGGGGCATCCCGTCATACCGGGCTGTGCCGGGATCCTGGGCCATGCAGTATCCCCCGGCATCCCGAATTTCCCGGAGGCCGATCCCCCCGTCCTGGCCCGTGCCTGAGAGAACAATTCCCACTGCACGCTCGGGAACATCAACTGCCAGAGAATGAAATAAAATGTTCACAGACGGCTTGGGACCGATGGTATTTACCGGCTTGTGAAGATGCAGCACCCCCTGGCGGACAAGCGCATCGTTATCCGGTGGTGTAATGTAAATGGTGTTCGCCTGCAGCTCTTCACCATCTGAAATTTCACGCACTTCTCTGCTGGTTACCCTGGAGAGGAGATCCCGCAACCGGCTTTTGTAACTGGGAGAAAGATGCTGGGCAATAATAAAGGCCGAATGGGATAAATCTTCCGGAATATTCGATAATAGTTCCTGAAGTGCTTCCAACCCGCCTGCTGATGCACCGATCCCGATTATGTACTCTGGCTTCTGCATATATCACATTATAATCGGCATCCATTGTTGCGTGAACCATAGGCAGAAAAAAACAGGCGGCAACCGGATCCCGTGTACCCGCCCTTCAGAAATCATAGTCCTCTTTGAATATGGTGTCATAATATTCCGGCCGGTAGGCCTTTAAAACATATAACACCCGATACGTGTTCATCCGGCTGGGTTTCCCGGCTTCCTCCATATGGAAAAAAACCTTTCCCGGGTATCTGCCCTGATTGTTCCAGCGTCCGTCCGCTCTTTGTTTATCCACTAAGACATTCAGCGCTTCCTCCATCCTTGGATCGTAGGGGCGTCCATGCCGGGCAAAGTACTCAAGGGCCCGCAGAATATCGTATTTCCAGCGTACCGGAAAGGAAAGCAGCAGCATTGCCGGATCAATCACCTCCCCGCTGGTCTGAGAACGGAACAGCCTCTTTTTCAGGATAAACTCCTCTCCGGAAGCGATTGCAGATGCGATCTCCTCTTTCCGGTAGCCGCTTTCAAGAGACTGATACATCTGAAACGCTTCCAGCACCGAAAGAGTGGAATGGAGAGAGCTGTGGGAATCTCCCCGGTCCCAGTTGCAGTTAAACCCGCCGTCAGAATAGCGTGTGTGAAGAATGTAATCGATAATGGCCCGGGAGGCGGGTGAGTCCTTTCCGCTGTATGCCTGTACATCCAGCATCATGGCTGCAACGCAGAGATCCAGCGGGCGGCTCTTTCTTCCGCCGGGCCGGGAATGGTCGGGACTGACATTCTTTCGCTCTGCGGGCTGGTTTTCCCACTGGGTCTCTATTAAATCAGCCACGGCTTTTCTGAACACAGGATGTTCGGGGGGGATGCACAGATCCTTGAGACTTCGCAAGCTGTAATGGGTGCTGATCCATTTGGGCGAATACCATCCGCCGCCCCACATGCCGGTTTTTTCATCATAGTGTTCAAGGAGCCGTGCAGCCCACCCCTCCAATCCCAGCCTTCTTTGCAGAAGGCGGATTTGCACCTGGGGTGCATGTACCAGAAGATCCCGGTGCACCATATATCTGATGGACACATCGCCCTCAAGCAGCCAGTCGAATAACAGCATATATCACCTCAAATATTGAGTAGTCTTATCAGAATAACACGGAAGAGGGGCGGAGTGGAGGAAACAATCATCCTCCAAGCAGCGGCAGAAGCAGCAACAACGCCACAGTTGCAATACCCGCCATGGAAACCGTCTCAAGAATCATGGAAAGCCTTTCTCCCCAGCCTGTTGATAATGTATCTACCGCTGCATCCCTGCCTTTGATAAGTGCAACGGTCAATATCGCCATGCTGATGAACCCTCCCAGGGAGACTCCTGCAACGAGAAAGATGGAATGCAAAATCATATCGTTCACCAGACCAAACAGGAGTATCACCGTACTCACCGGACAGGGGATCAAGCCGATAGTAAGGGCGAGAACCCAGGGAGCTCGCCTATCCCGGGGATCCCGGCGCTGTGAATGCATTTCAGAGGGCGATTCTGACGGGCCATTATCATCTTGATGATCATGTTCATGTGAATGACTATGATGTGAATGTCCGTGATGTGAATGTCCGTGATGTGAATGACGATGATGAAAAAGGTGTGAAAGCAGATGCCAGAGACTGAAAATAATAATAATGCTGTAGCTGATAATCTGAATGACTTCACTTACTCGTCCCTGCAGATGGGAAAAGCTCACCGACAAAATCCCGTATCCGCCGAATACCAGCAATGCGGCGGAGAGACTGTCGACGATATTTATTCCGCCGGCGAGTATCAATCCTTGTGTTATGGAAGCTCTCCGGCTGCCGATGTAGCTGAAGGTAAACAACTTGCCGTGACCCGGTCCCAGAACGTGAAGCATCCCGAAAAGCACAGCCAATACGATGCTGATAAAGATTGCCCGCCCTCCGCCTTCATTCTGTATGGCCATACTGTATTCGGAAATGCCCCGGTTGAGCTCACGTGACCAATTCAGAAAAAAATCCGGGAGATTTCCTGAGTAGATCTGTACCTGTGTCGATTCCTCCGATCCCTGGGAACGAAACGGATCCTGGGCAAAAAGGGGGCTTTGGGCAAAGCCGATCCCGATGAACAAAGCAAATATGAAGAGTATCAGTGGTTTTTTCAAAATTCCCGCCATTCTGGTATTCGTATTCAGTGCACCGAAGCTTGTGAAAGGCCCGTGGGCAGCTCCCGGCAGCATGTAATATGGAGCATAGAGATCCATGCCACAATATTCCTGCCATCATATTCCTGCCCCCAAATATATAGCCACGCCGGGGCCTCGAAGACACAATAATTGTATTTTACAATCTTTGCTGCACTGTTTCAGCAATATGCAGAATAAAACAGGCCTTGACAACACGTATTACAAAGTAATATTCTCATAAAAGTATTATTTAGTAATACCATTCCCGGCACAGTTCCAAGTCCTGGGACTGTGCACAGTCCATCGGGAAAAACCAATCTGAAGGAAGGTTAGCAGTGAAAACCCATCTGTATGTATTTCTGATTATCAGTTTTCTGGTGTTTCCAATAGTCAGTCTCTCAGCCGCAGGCGGCGGCGAACAGGCCGAAGAAAACTCCGGAATGGCCGGATACCTGGATATTGAAGGTCTTCCGGAATTTCAGCCTGTTGAACTGGCTGAAGGCGAAAAGCTGAAGGTTACCGCAACCACGAGCATTATCGGAGATGTTGTAAAAAACATTGCCGGGGATAACGTGGATCTGGAAATTCTCATGGAGCGCGGCGCCAACCCCCACAGCTATGAACCCACCCCCGAAAATGTGGTTCGCCTGGACGAATCCCATATCGTATTTGTAAACGGTCTGTTTCTCGAGGAAGCGGTGATGGAAACCCTGGAAGCCGTGAATCCCCGCTATGTGGTAGCCGTCTCCGCAGGTATCGATGTTGATCATGACGAGCACGACGAACATGACGATCATGACGATCATGACGACCACGACGAACATGACGAACATGACGAACATGACGAACATGACGAACATGACGAACATGACGAACATGACGAACATGACGAACATGACGAACATGACGATCATGACGACGATCATGACCATCACGATCATGATCATGCCGGCGGAGATCCCCATTTCTGGATGAATCCCGAGTTTGTTATCCGATGGACCGAAAATATCGAGGCCGCTCTTTCTGCAGTTGATCCTGCCAACGGCGATGAGTACTCACGCCGCGGAGGTGAATATCGGGACAGTCTTCATCGGGTGAGTGAGGAAATCCGGGAAGGGGTAGACCGGATACCCGCAGAAAGTCGGAAGTTTGTGAGTGACCACGTGGTCCTCGGCCATTTTGCAGATGAATACGGCCTTGAGGTGGCCGGCACTGTCATTCCGTCAACATCGGATCAGTCCGAACCTTCCGCCCGGGAGATCAGCAGCCTGGTTGAGGAGATCCGCAGTGAAGGCATCAGTCTGATTGTGCTGGGAGAAACCGCCGGGAGAGGTCTGGTGGACTTGACGCGGAGCGTTGCCCAGGAGGCCGGCACCCAGGTGAATGTGGTCAGGGTGCTGAGCGGTTCGCTGGCTGCCCCCGGTGAAGAGGGCGATACGTATCTTGAGTTCATTGAATTGAATGCCCGGCGCATCATAGAAGGGCTGAGTACCGTGGAATAATTACGCCGATTTCCCGGAAGTATTCCGGCGATACATCAAAGCCCGCCCACGGATAATACCAGGGGCGGGCTTTTTGAATTTTGCGGTTGTGCCAGGTTGTGCGGGCCATGATTTTGACTTGTGCACAACCATATCGGTTTTCCTCCGGGACCGATCTGCACCCAGCCTATATGGAGGCCAGAATGGCATCCAGCCTGAAACGGGCAACGATCATGAGAATCAGCGATGCAAGCAGGAAGCTGCCCCCGATCACCGCAAGAATCTTGTTGGTTAATTTATTCATTTCTTTCACTCCTGTTTTGACTGTTTGGGTTCGGCTCTTCCGGAACAGATGTTCAGGAAGCTCCGTCTGTCAGTTCCCTGCGCAACATGCCGGTAAACTCTTCAGGTTCAATCTCCAGCAGTTTGAGCCGGGAGGAAATCCAGGGCAGGGCTTCCCTGGTAAACTCTTCCCGGAGGCGTTGTTTGGCCGCCCCTTCTGCACCGGCATGTATGAAATAGCCTACGCCCCGGCGGTTCTCAAGTATTTCCATCTCCTGGAGCATGGCATAGGCCCGCTGCACGGTGTTGGGATTCACCCCCAGTTTCACAGCCATTTCCCTGACTGAGGATATGCGGTCCTCAGCCGACCAGGACCCGGAAACCACCTGCTCAAGGATGTGTTCCACGATTTGTTCATATATTGATGCGCCTTTGGTAAAGTTCATCTATGCCCTCCTCTCAGGCTTCGGTTTCCCTCAATCGCAGCCAGCTGAGTGTCCAGAGACCGATAATCCACAGTGCGGTCAGCAGATGTCTGAGGGTGAATATGAGAACCGGACTGAATCCGAACAGTGCAATAAAGAACTGTTCCGGGTCGTCTCCTGATTGCCGGGCGATTTCATTTTGGACTTGATTGAAGATATCAGGGTTTTGAAAATATTGAGCAAAGATCACCCTGCCTGCCAGTCCCGAGACAACCACCAGAGCAATTGCGAATACCGCCAGTGAAAGCAGTACTTTTCCGATGCTGTTTTTCTCGAAGTAAACGCTTCCGAAGAGAAACAGGGCATTCACCGGCAGATACAAATACAATGTGTCCAGAAGCAATTTGCCGAATTGGGACGGGAAGTGGGTTCCTTCAACCCCGATTATGAGAGCGGCGAAGTAGAGAATTACCAGTGAAGCTATGTAGAGCAGGCTCATGAGAAGCCAGTAGCCCAGGGCGGTGACCGCAATTTTGGAAAGCATCTTCTCAAAGCTGAATGCCGGTCTCAGCAGGTATTCCATGTGGGATGCGGATCCCCGCTGACGGGTGAAGCTGCTTCCGGTGAGCACCAGCCCGAATATCAAAGTAAAAAGCGTGTATTCCGCCCCGTCAACCTGACGACCGTTATCCACCAGCCAGGAAACCATGGAGAGGGCAATGAAGATTCCGAATATTCCCAGGGCCGATATCAGGGCTTTTTTTCCGTTTTCGCCGATTTCAAGGCCAATGAGCCGGGCAATCCGCTGCAGACTTTGTCGTACCATGTTCATCAGGACCTCCCTTCAATGTTGCTGCGCACGAGACCAGCATTGGCCGTAACCGCCTGAAAAAAGAGTTCAAGATCAATATCATCCGAACCATCCGGTGCAATGTCTCTTGGAACCAGGGCGGTAACCCCTCCCACTGCGGGCTGCCAGGAGAGAGCTTGTTCTGGAAGGTGCTTCTCTTCATACCATGCCATGGCCAGACCTTCCGAAATAGTGCCCATATCGCCCTGAAACACAACTTCGCCGTTATCCAGAATGATCACCGGATCTATGATGTTTTGCACATCCCGCACCTGATGGGTGGAGATAATGAAACTTCGATGGGCGTCGGCCTGCTCGGCCAGAAGCTGACGGAATTTCTGTTTGGACGGAATGTCCAGTCCGTTGGTGGGCTCATCCATAATCACCGCCTCAGTGTTGCTTGCCAGGGCCACCGCCAGGAGGCATTTTTTCTTCTGCCCCAGAGACATCCGCCGCATGGACTCTCCCCGTTCAATTTCAAGTTCCTCTGCAAATCGCTTCAGATCCTGAAAACTGAAATCCGGATAAAATCCGCCCACAATGGCGCTGTAGGCATCCAGACTTAAGCCGGGAACGGCAATCTCTTCCGGAATAAACGAGAGCTTGTTCAGCGCCTCGGGATGACGAATGGCAGCCTGTCTGCCGAATAAGCTGATATTACCGCCATGGGGAAAAAGCAGACCTGCGGCAAGCTTCAGCATGGTTGTTTTTCCGGCACCGTTTTTTCCCAGGAGTCCGTAGATCCCCGGTTCGCCGATGTCGAAATCCAGGTTGGAAAACAACTGAGCATTCTTTTTATATCCGAATGCCACTTTGTTCATGTGAATCATTAGATCCTCCATACATTGTATTCGATTTCCGTATTAGTGTACCACTTATGTAGTACACTACAACACTAAGTATATATACCCGGGTTGTCAAGCTGTTTTTCTGTTTTTTTTCATTTTCATCCCCGGGAGGCGCAGTCGGCCCGGCCGGTGATTTTTCCTCTCCCATGTGATATAACCGGGGAATGCTTCAGATATATTTATCCGCATTTGCGGGCTATTTTGTGATTGTTGATCCCATCGGGGTTTCGCTGGTGTTCCATGCTCTCACCGACGGCAGGGAGCGTAAATATACCAGAACCATGGCGGTAAAAGCCGTGGGCATTTCTCTGGTCCTGGTGAGCGTATTCGGTCTGTTCGGCAAGTCCTTTCTTGAGGGATTGGGTATCGGCATGGATGCTTTCCGGATTGCCGGAGGTTTGCTCCTGTTCTACACCGCATTCGGAATGATTGTTCATCCCGGGGAGGAAGAATCCCGGGAAATCACCGGAAGCAGCCCCAGAGATATTTCAGTCTATCCC
The DNA here is from genome assembly GCF_000507245.1 of Salinispira pacifica. Taxonomy (GTDB): domain Bacteria; phylum Spirochaetota; class Spirochaetia; order DSM-27196; family Salinispiraceae; genus Salinispira; species Salinispira pacifica. The sequence goes on from NC_023035.1 coordinate 2,751,042, forward strand.
CTGAGCATCCCCATGATCGCCGGTCCCGGGGCTTTGACCTATACGGTTCTGGAGTTTTCCCGGAACGCAGGAACCCTTGAGAGCCTGCTGCCCCTCTTTCTTGCAATCTTTACCGTCTACGCCATTGCTTTGGTGATGTTTCTGGCATCAGGAAGGATCGTGAAAGTCGCCGGGCGCACCGCCAACAATGTATTTAAGCGGCTGCTGGGCATCCTTCTGGCGTCCCTGGCCATCCAGTTTATTATTGACGGCATTGCGGGTGCATTCAGGGCCTAAGAAGTTCGCTCCAGGAACAGGAGTCTACCGCCCTGCCCGCAAGCTCCTCCGGATAGTGGGTGATGATAATGGTTGGTACCGGTCTGCGGGAATGAAGCAGAAAGAATCGGTCCCATATATCATCCCGGGCGCTTTTATCCAGGTTATTGAAGGGTTCATCCATGAGCAGGGCTCTGGGCCTGAGATACCATGCCCGAGCCATGGAAAGACGTTTCCGCATTCCCCCGGACAGCTGGCTGGGAAAATGATGGTAAAATCCTTCCAGTCCCCAAAGGTCCAGCATGTGTGCCGCACGATTGATATTTTCAGCAGAGGGCGAAGGGAGCACGGGAAGCAGAGTGTTGCCCAGGGCATCCCGATGTTCCAGCAGCAGGTCATCCTGGAACAGCATTGCCAGCTCATGGGGCCGCTGAACAGTTCCCTCATCGGGGGTGTACAGCCCCCCTATTGTCTTCAGAAGTGTTGTTTTGCCGCAGCCTGAAGGACCGTGAATTACCAGCGGCCGTTCCGGTGAAACGGAAAAATTCATCCCGCTGAATATTTTGTGCCTGCCGAAGCTGACTCTGAGCTGTCTTACCTGAATGCCCAGCTGTGTGCCGGTTTGAACAGCCATTGCTGCCGCCTCATCAGACTGAACAGGCTGGAACGTGCCGGTCTGCTGCATGGGAGCAGCTGTGGATGTCCGCTCCGGAAAGCTGTAGCGGAGAATCAGACGAATGCAGAGAGACAGAACGGCCATGCTCAGAAGAAACAGCAGAGCCCAGGCAAAGAACCGGTCAACTTCGAAAAACTGATAAAATGAGTTGATGCGTCTGCCGAAACCGTCCTGGGCGGCAAACCATTCTGCGACCATTGCGCTTTTCACTGCTGTCATCATGCCAAGATGTGCGTTGGTCTTTAACGCAGGCAGGAGACGGGGGATGTAGAGTTCGGTCCAGAGGGTCCGGGGCCTGTTGTTATATATCCTGAAAAGCTGGTATTCGTAATCCCTGATCTGACGGCGGGCTTCCACGATGTGACTGAGGAGCAATGGAGTGGTTACCAGAAACGCCACAGCGGGGGCGGCGGCCCCTTTGGTACCCAGCCACAGCACCAGAGGAGTAATCCAGAGCAGAGGGGGCGCTCCTTGAAGAAGAAAAACCGGGAAAAACGCAACCCTTCTACTGAAGCCGCTGCCGCCGATGAGCAGCCCAAGGGGAATGCTGATAATCCATGCGGCGGCAAACCCCAGCAGGGCACGGGACAGGGTCCTGGACAGCTCAACCAGAAAATCAGCAATGAGCCCCGGAGACGCAATAAGATCCAGAACCCTGCCGGGCCCCGGTAATACTCCCGGCCCGGCAAGCACGCTCCCTCCCCACCAGAGCAGGAAAAAGAGTATCAGTCCGGCGGAATATTCGGCCATTCTCACCGCAATCTGATACATCCCCTTCCCGGCAGCATCAATATGTGTGGAATTCCGCACCCGGATCCTCGATGTTCATAATGCGGGAATAGAGTTGAATGAGTTCGACCTCTTCCTCTTCACCGGGGAAATCAAAAAGGGCCTGCTGAAGGCCTCTCTGAATCACCGGAGCGGGAAGTTCGAAATACTCAGCGTATTTGTTGCCATAATATGCGGGATCTTCAACAATCTCTGCGGTAATTCGGGAAAGACGGTCCTGCAGCTGCTCCAGTTCATCGGATACTCGGGCTGCAGTTGCTTCCAGGGCAAACACGCTCACCTGGGGACTGCGCATCTCCCCTCCGGAAAGCAGTGCATAACTGTCCTGGATGGTTTGAAAGCGAAAAGCATTGCCCGAAGCTTCCAGCTTGCTGGCGATGGGTTCCACCAGAACGGCGGCATCCGCCTTACCCTGAACCAGCAGTCCTGCTGCCTGGGGAAAGGGTGCATATGACAGCTCAATCTCATCTGCCAGCCCCAGCTCTTCCAGAAGTGCGGAAATCTGTACTTCAATGGGACTGCCTTCAAAGGGCACATAGATGCTGCCGCCACTCAATTCCTCCAGGCCGGAAATTTCTGAAGATGTCATGATAGAAGATATTCCCCAGACATGACCAAAAAGATAGCGGATATCCCCTGCAGCCTGATACCGAGTGTAGCCCACAGTAAAACCTGAAGCCAGCAAATCGATCTCGCCATTCAGCAGCTGTCCCAGTGCCTGGGGATGATCGGTAAAATCCCTGCCTTCATAATCCCCGGGGTGACGCTCTGCCAGCTCCAGAAACGGAATTGAACTGATGGTTTTGGGATATGCCATGGAGATTTGACCATCAGTCTCCGGTGACGGTGATGCAAAAAGCACTGCAGAGAAAACTGCAGCCAGCATGAAAGACGCAATATTTTTGTTCATTCGAAACTCCTTATGATAGCCGACGAGGCATTTTGCATTTACCTCGCCGCTGTTCTATCTTATTCTTAGGTACATACGGGGCAATTCCCCGGCGCTGAAAGATCCACGGATCCGGAAGCACAGAGGATATACTACACATGCACAGCAAAATGAAAAAGCCCCATCTACTGCTCCTCCACAATGGTTTTCAAAATGCCGGAACATGGGATGCGCTGCTGCCCCGGCTCTCCGATCTCTTTCACCCCCATGCACCCAACCGGCACGGCTATGATCCCCACAACGAACTGGTGTTCCCCGACAGCGGCGCAGGTGAAACCCTGGACAGCATAGAGTCGGGTCGGCTCGAATTGGAGCAGTGGATCAAAAACAACATCCCTGAAGATGAAGAGTATTTCATCTGGGGGCATTGCCTGGGCGGCGCAATCGCATCGGCCTATGCGTCCACCGCTCCCCGGGGATTGCGTGGGATGCTGTGTGAAGCCTGCGGATTCTTTTCCAATGAAACTCTGGCCCATAAGGCTGAACTGCTTGTCCCGCCGTTTGAAGAACTGCCGCCGGAAATTCAATCATCGTTCCGTGAACAGCACGGGCATTCACGGGCTGAACGTTTGTGGAAGATTATCAGCACCCACAGGGACAGCTATATTATGAATCCCGATTACAGCATTCTGAATATTCTTGAAAAGATTGAAGTTCCCGTTATTCTTTGGCAGGGCGACAGGGATCCCTATTTCACTCCCCAGCACAGCAGGAGAGCCCTCACCCATCTGCAGCGGGGGCGGCTGCAGATTGAGCCCGGAGGGAAGCATGACATGCACAATCAATTTCCCCTGAAGGGCATCGACCTGGTGAGAGACCTTCCGGACTGATCAGTGGCGGCAATGGCCTGCATGCCCCTGATGATCGCCGTCATGGTCTCCATGTTCCGTACACACCCCGCTGTCGGTGCTGAGATTGAGAGAACCTGAGGCATAGGCGGACATGAGGGCGTCCAGACGACCGGGAGCCTGCAGGGGAAACCGGCAGGTAATTCCCGCTGCTTCAAGTTTCCGGATAGCCCCCCGGCCCATACCCAGACAGACCACAGTGCTGACATTCATGGCAATCAGCTCCTCCACCGGCGCACAACCCTGGCTTCGCCGGTTGGCGCAGTCGAAAAACTCGGGCTCGGTGGACGACTGGTCAAAAATGGCGAAGAAGGGGGCGGAACCGAAATGCCCTGAAAGAGGGCTGTCTGCTTTGTTTTGTAAAACTGGTACGGCGGTTTTCATATGAAATCTCCTTGTGGTAATGGGCTGGTTTTCTCCAGGGCCTTCCCGGTTGGTATTAGGGATCAGAAACTGATACAGCCGCCTCAACGGCTTCAATTTCCGCACAATACTCAGATGCATTGATTGCCAGAGCATCTCCTGCGGCTAAAGCAACGGCCACCTTTTTCCGGGCGGATTTGATAATCAGCCCGAATGACTGGCGTGAGATGCCCATTTTTTCGGCTGCATCTGCATGATACAGCCCCTGGGCGTCCGCAAGTCTGAGGGCTTCAAATTCATCCAGTTCAAGTGTCTGTACCTTCAGTTCCCGCATCGGCACCCCCCGGGGTTTAAAAAACCGGGAGCCGGGATTTCCTGATATTTTTCTACAGCCCTTTATTCTTGGCATATGCTAATTATAGTATCAAAAAAAGGACCTGTCCATATACGGCAGGTCCATTTTCCCTGTTCTGAAAAATGCAGGTTCTGAATCAGGAATCTTCCCGGGCGGCAGAACTGCCGCCTTTCAAATTCAGGGGGATGAGCGCAGGAGTTGAAGCCTGAAACCGCTCATACTCCGGATATTTAGAGGCGGTTATCCCTTCGGTAAATGCGGTGGAACCGACGAAAAGAACACTGAGCAGCACGGCACCGCTGATGCTCCAGTGAAAGAGGGTGGCCTGCACGGCTGCGGAAAACAGATACAGACTCCACCACACCCCCAGTTCACCCAGATAGTTCGGATGCCGGATTATGGAGAAAAGCCCGGAGGAGAGAAAGCCCTGGGAAATATCATCTTTCCATGGGTATGCTGCCAACCATTGAGCATCTTCCTCCCGGGGCTTCCCGGCCCCGGTAGTCTTCCCGGCTACTGGAGTCTTCGCTGCCTTACTCAATGCCTTCGCTTTGTGGAAATCCCACTGCTGCTGATCTGCAACGGTCTCCAGACCAATGAAAAACAGCATGGCTGCCAGAGCGGCGTACCCCGCCGGAGGAATGGCGGTAAACAGATCGGAAACAGATCCGGATACTGCCGCGCTCATGCGGCTCAGGGGTGCAAGGGGTGAAGTAAAAAGAATAAACAGCCCGATTTGGAAGCCGCAGATAAACAGCAGATTAAACAGCTGCCACAGCCATTCGTTTCCGATTCTTTTTCTGAGGATGGGCCATCGGTAATCCTCCATACCGCTGTACCCCCCGCGGCGGGCAAAATTAAACGTGAGCCGTGCACCCCAGAGGCTGACAACTATCACCGGAAGAAGCACTATGGGTGAAAAATCCGCCTTGAGAGCATAAATCCAGGCAAACAGCACGGGAGCCGTACTCCACAGGCGGTCCACCCATGAATAATCGGAAGTTATCATTCCGAAGAGAAAACTCATTATTCCCAGAGAAAGGGAAATGAGTATTACCAGTTCCAGAGCGGAAGCCTTTTCCGGGATCTGAACAACAGACCCCGAATATGCCAGGGCTCCCATTGCGGCGAAGAGTACTGCTGCAGCTGCAAGCATCAATATACATCGTTTCATAAGAAGGTATGACTCCCCTGAAAAAAGCTTGATGGTAAATTCAAAAAAACCCGGAAAAATTGGTCGGGGAATCCAGCCCCATAGGGGGAGATAACCCTATGGGAGGGCCCCCGCCACTTTCTTTACCGGCTATTTATCTGTACCCCCACCCCGAAGGGCTTTCCCTTTCCCCTTTTCGCTTCTAACAGAGTGCATATCCATCCGGAATTGGTTTTGACCCATCTTCGGGAAACAGGTATCCCCTGATTCTGCGAATGTTAACCATCATGGCACTCAAGACCATCATGGTGGTAACCCGATGCCTGCCCCGCACTGGTAGTTTACAGAGATGGCCACCAAAGGGGTGAATAACACTTCGAACGGTACTCTCTATTGATGCCCGCTTATTGGTAATCTCTTTTCCTGTTTCTGCTACCTGCTTCCTGGTGGCGGCAACCCGCAAATCGGTCGCAGTAAAATGAAGAACATAACTTGGTCGCTTTTTCAGCCGCTTTGCCGGGCACTGGTTGACAAAGGGGCAAGCCTGACAGCCGTCGGCAGAAAACCCGGCGGTATAGCGGTCTGCTGCTTTTTTACTTTCCCGCAGCTCCCCGCCCTGGCCATTTGGACAGATGATAGCAGTCACCTTTCCTTCACTGGTTCGAGTGACGGTGAAATCTTCCAGGCCCACTCTCGTCTTCTCTTTTTTCCTTCCCTTGATGGCACTCACGTGCTGGCTTACCTGATATGTTGCTGTTGCCTTGGCTGCCGCCTCTCCCGTATACCCCGCATCGGTATACACTTCATCGATTCCCTCCCGCTCTTTCAGGTTCTCAATATCTTCGGCCAGAAATTGCTGGTCATCGGTTATGTTTGGCGCCACACTTACCCTGCTGATGAGTTGGAGATTATTATCTTCATCGCAAGTTTCCGTGATATTTGCACCATACCCCCGGGAGCTTTCTCTGCTTTTCGTCCTGAAGGTGGCCTCTTCATCATCAGGAGACTGCAAGGTGCTACCACCGAGTTCTTTACTTTCTCGCACAACGATAGATTCCTGTTCAAAACGAAAGTGTTCACCAAAAACCCTGAAGGCCTGCTGGTACGCTTTTTCATCTCCGTGCACGTCTTCAAAACATTCCAGCATAGTCGATAGATCTTTTCCAAGCTGCTCAAGTCGCCCGTCCATCTCGTCCCGTTTCACCCGGCAGCAATAGTGCAGGGAGTCTTCTTTCACATACCTGGCAAACAGCTGCTCATACGCTTTCTGTTCTTCTTCACTGAGCATACGGTAAAAGCGATGGATGATTTCTACCAACAGCTGCAGACGGCTCATCTTGCGGATGTTACTCTGCACCATGGTTGAATCCATCCGCTGTAGGCCGGTTTTTATCTGAAACTGTTTCAATTGCTCGTCGGTTATCTGTTCACTTGCCTTGTGAATCAGATTAACCCTGTGTTCCTCTTCATAGGCACTCACCGCTGAGCGGAAGTTGTAGATAGTACGCAGCTCAAAGTTTCCTTCGTCAAAGTCCTTCAAGCCCAGGGCGTAGCGGAACTTCAGATCAAACATGAAATGATCATAGAGTCGCTCGTCACTTAAGCCGAATCCGGATTTGAGGGTTTCAAAGCCTACCAGAATATTGATAGGCGTGTTGGGCCGTGAATGCTTATCACTGTAGAGAACGGAGAAGACCTCCTCGTTAATCCTGCAGAAATATTCATGGTAGAAAACCTGTGCCCAGGACTGTTCAAGGTGTTTTCTTGCAGTCTCAGGAAGTTGGTCCACCGATGTAAACATTCTCTGCTGCTTATGTCCTTCGTTCTTTCGAAACATCCGCTCCCCCCGATGCGGAATTTTACCCTATCAACAAAATTTTGGGAATTCCCTACCTTTTTTCAGGGGAGTCAGGTATATTACCCCCTGTCTATGCCAGCTGGCAAGATTCAGGTATGATGCAGGAATGAATCAATTGCTGGGTCTCGTGTTTTCTTTCGGATTCGTGTTTATTGTCATGGCAATCTCCAGTATCCTTCTGTCTTCAGGCCGTCTCAGTCCTCCGGCAGCCAGAAAATTCATCCACATTGCGGTGGGTCATTGGTGGTTCATAGCCATGTTCACCATGCAGGATCCGGGCATAGCCGTCATCGGCCCCATCTTCTTCATTGTCATCAACTATGTGATATACCGCACAAAGCTGCTGCCTGCCATGGGGGACGCCGGATCCAATCCCGGGACTGTGTACTATCCGGTGAGCCTGCTCATACTTGTGGTTCTCACCTGGTACACTCCCCTGCCGAAATGGACCGGAGGATTGGCAGTGATGATTCTCGCCTGGGGAGACGGGCTTGCGGCTGTTGCAGGCGAAAGAAATGGTAAATCGGGAAGAAAAATTCGTGTTCCCGGCGGGAGAAAAAGTCTGGCCGGCACCATGGCCATGTTCGGCGCATCCCTTGCTGCCGCATTGATCATGCAGCTTCTGTTTTCGGGTGCCGCCGGTCTGCCGGAAATCATGGCAACAGGATTGCTCCTGGCAGCAGTCGCCACCCTGGTGGAACTCTATACTCCTTTCGGGTTGGATAATCTGACGGTTCCGCTGAGTTCGATTCTGGTGTTCCGGCTCTTGACCGGACTGTTTAGTTAGGAGTGGAGATGAGGGATTTTCTCATACTTGGTCCGCTGGAAAATCTGAATGCGGCCTTTCTTTTTATACGAATCAGCGCAGCTGTTGCGGCAAATCTTTTGCTGGCCTACACCGCTTACCGCAAAGGGAGCGTGGATGGGTCCGGGGCGGCGGCGGGGTTCGGTCTGGGATTCGCGATATATCTTGGGGGCGGTATCAGCGCATGGTTTGTTCTGGGGCTGTTTTTCGTGAGTTCTTCACTGCTGAGCCGGCTGGGAAAAGTTCAGAAAACCCTGCTTGAAAAGATTCATGACAAAGGAAGCATCAGGGATGCCTGGCAGGCGGGTGCAAACGCCGCCCCGGCAGCGGCATGCATGCTGGGCTTTGCGGCCACCGGATCGCCCATGTTTGCAGCGGGATTTCTCGGTTCCATGGCCTGTGCGGCTTCGGACACCTGGGCAAGCGAACTGGGCGTCCTTTCCGGCGCCCGCCCCAGATCCATTATCAGCTGGAAGCCGCTGCAGAAGGGACAAAGCGGCGCAGTTTCCATTCCGGGAACCCTGGCTTCCGCAGCGGGTGCGGGAACCATCGCTCTGGGATCGGTGCCTCTGCTTTACCTGCTTCCCGGAGGATTTCTCTGGAAGGCTATCGCCCTGCCCGCTGCCGTCAGCGGATTTGCGGGCAGCCTCATAGATTCCGTACTGGGTGCCACGGTCCAGGCACTCTATGAAGATTCCCATGGAAATTACACGGAAAAACGCTATGAAACCCTCTACTCCGAGAACCGCGGCGACATCAGAATTGCCACCCGGCTTGTGAAGGGCTACAGCTGGATAACCAACGACATGGTAAACATTATCTCCAACGCTGCTTCAAGCCTTCTGGCAATCACCGGTTACCTCATCCTGAGCTGACTCCCACGGAAAGAGGCGGGAGTTAAAACGGTCCGAATCCGATCTGAACCGCAATAAACATAAACAGCAGGGAGAATGCCGCCATAATAATCTGAAGGGGAATGGTCCATTTCAGCCATTTGGTGTAGGAAACCACCGTGAAACTCAATGCAATGAGAAGCAGGGGATTGGTGGGAAATATCATATTGCTGAAACCATCACCGTAGCCGAAGGCCAGAACAGTGGTCTGACGGGTAATTCCCACCAGGTCCGCCAGGGGTACCAGTATTGGCATCATTAAAAAAGCCTTTGCCGAGGCCGAGCCGATGAAAAAGTTCATAACCAGAGTGATACCGTAAATCAGAAGCACCGACTGGAAGGGACTGGCCTGCTCTATGGCATCCGCTGCCATGAACAGAAGGGTATCGGTAACCATCCCCGAATCGATGATGTATTTCACGCTGTAGGCAAGCATAATCAGGAATGCCCCGGGAATAATGTTCAACCCGCCTTTCAAAAATATGTGTGCCACCCTGGCAAGTCGGTGTCCGCTGAACACCCCGGCCCCGAACCCGCCGACGAGAAACATCAACCCCATGAGGGGAAAGGCCAGAAACCCCAGATCCGGAAAAAACGCAACTCCCAGAACCACGACCAGGGCTATCCCGATCCAGACACTGAACCATATCAGCCCCCGGCGCACCAGATGGATGTGTGTGTCGGAAAAATCGTGGACCTCCACCTCTCCGAGCTCGGCATCCGCCGTGTGACAGGGACTGGATTCAGGTTTCCGTTCAACTTTCCGGGCATGGCGGTACACAAAGAGAAAGAGGGCGATGTAGACCAGAACAAAAAAGATGATTCTCAGCCAGGAACCGCTGAACAACGGAAGATCGGCAATGGTCTGGGCAACTGCGATGGTGAAGGGATTGGAGATGGCGGCGGCCAGACCGAAGGCCATTGGAAGAAGGCTCATCCCCAGCCCGGTAAGGCTGTCCCAGCCCAGCCGCCGGGCCATGGGAACTACAAAAATGATTACCGGCACCAGCCCTTCGTAGATCCCCAGCAAAGACGGCAGGGCCATGAAAATGAAAATGGTAACCGCCATCAGAACATACTTATTCCGCTGAAATTTATCGATGAGCATCTGCACCAGCAGGTCCATTACATGGATCTGTTCCAGAATGGTGATGGAACCTCCCACGGCAAAAAGAAAGAGAATGAGGGTTATGAGGGTCACATTGCCCGGAGTAAACAGAATCTCCACCGGGGCGGTGAACCAGCGCCATACCGGGTAATCGGGCTTTTCAACTTCTTCATAGGACCCCGGGGTGATCAGGCTGCGATCCTCCAGCTGAACCCGTTCATACTCGCCGGAGGGCAGAAATACGGTGAGAAGCCCGCTGACGATCATCAGTCCCAGCAGGATCAGAACTGCAGTTGCAAAGGCTCGGGCTCCGATTTTCACGGAGCTGTTCATGGTTTCAGGCATGGGTTCTTCCTTCCCGGCTCATCTGGGGCTCTCCGGTTATGTATGCTGATACGGCGGTTTATTGGAACACGCGTTCATGGTACTTCAGATTATACCGGTAAAATGCCAGCATGCCCCGGAAATTTTCCAGGGATATGCGTTCGTCCGGATTGTGAATGCGGGAGAGTTCCCGGGAATCCAGCTCCATGGGCACGAAACGGAACACATGATCGCTGATATGGGCATAATGCTTGCTGTCGGTGGCTCCGGTCATGAGATAGGGCAATGCGGTGGTGAACCCCTCCCGGAAACTCAGGGCGTCGGCACAAAAAGCAAGAAACCGGTCAACGCCTGCCGTGCCGGGGGAGCCGGTGTCTTCTTTTGCCGGCGGGGAGGAACTGATGGGATCATTGGCCTCTGCGCTGTTGGCGATGCTCACCTCCACCCGGGGGTCCCGAATTATTCTGATGCATCTTCGTCTCACCTGGTCGATGGTTTCTCCGGGCAGGATGCGGACGTTGATGTTTGCCCAGGCAGCGGCGGGAAGGACATTCTCCTTGCTGCTGCCTCCGGCCATTGTGGGGGCAAGGGTGCTCTGAATCATCGCCCGGCTGTCATCCCCCCCTGCAAGCACCTGTTTTACCACGGGGGCGAAGAGCCAGAGATTGGCCATGACAATTTTCAGAGGCAAACTCTGGTACGGCACCGTTCGCCGGAAAAATTTCCTGAGGCTGGGTATGAGTTTTCGGGGCTGCCGGGCGGCCTCAAGCCGGGCCACCGCCCTGCTTACCAGACCCAGAGCAGTGCTTGGTGGTGGTGTAGAAGCGTGTCCACCGGAAGACTCTGCGCTGAGCCGGAAGTTCACAAAACCTTTTTCCTCCACTCCCACCAGCGCAGCGCTGCCCTGCACGCCGGGAATCATATTCCGGGCGATAATGCCCCCTTCATCGAAGGTCCATGCAAAGCGGATTCCCTGCTCCTGAAACCACCGGGAGATGGTGATTGCACCCCGGCTGCTTTCAGTTTCCTCATCCCCGCCGAATGCGAACCATATATCCCGGCGGGGGGTAAAGCCATCTGCGTGGAGGGAAGCGGCTGCTTCCATCAGGGCGATGAGGGAATTCTTGGTATCCAGAGTCCCCCTGCCCCAGATGTACCCCTCTTTCTGCTCCGCAGAAAAGGGATCAACGGACCAGTCCTGTCCGTCCACAGGAACCACATCGTAATGAGCGGTATACAGCAGGGGCAGTCCCCGGGAAAGGCCTTCAGTACCCGGCCATCGGATGGCAATACCGTACACTCCGAAGCGGGTCACTCCGCAGTCCTCCAGAAAGTCCGCATATCTGCGGGTGAGGAAGTCCTGGAATTCCTGAAAAACCGACTCATCGTTTTGTGCGTAGTCGCTGTGACTGACGCTGGCTATGTTCAATGCCAGAGCAAAGGAATCCAGTGCACGGGAAAAATCCGCTTCAGGTTCATTCCGGGGATCGGGCATGTGAGAGTCCCCTCCCCGTGGCTGACTGCTTTCCCGGGAGAAACGCAGAGTATTCACCATGAGTATTGTGGAAAGAACAAGTAAGGCACAAGCTGCCGAGAGAAGTATGATCATGTACATATGATATGCCGGAAACCGGGTTTAGGTAAACCGCGGTTCAGGAATAACCGTGTAGCCGTTCTCTCCGTCGCTGAACACCATGGATGACCCGTACTCGCCATGATACAGAGCGGCCACGGCACAGAGGACGGCATCCAGGGAATCCTCGAAGCGTTTGTACCTCTCCCTCCGAGATCCTTGACCCGAAATCATATCCGGAGGTGCGGGGAGGTCTCCCTGAATGCCCGACTGTCTGAGCAGAGAGAGAATTCTCCGGGAGGCGGCGACGGCGGAGTCCATACCTGCGACGGTTCGGATTTTGTGGGCCGACGGAGGCGTTCCGGGAAACATATTCGCGATTATCCCGGCGGGGTAGGTTTCGCTGAGAGTACGGGGATACACGGCAATTCCCCTCCGGCGGAACGTTTCTGCCAGCTCCTCCCCTCTGACAATTCCGTAACGTCTGAGCATAAACTCCCGGGAGGTGGCAAACATCTTCAGATGGGTGCCGTGAAAGCTGTGGCCCATGAGCATAGAGTCCACCGCCCTTCCCCCCGCCGGTTGGCCACCACCAGGGGGCTGTCCACACAGGTATGATCAGGATCAAACTCTTCCAGAAGATGGGCCAGCTCCTCATCGCTCCATCTCCCTGAGCCGGAAAACATCACCCTGCCATCCCGGGAGAGCACCGCCAGCCCGCTGCTTCCCCCGGCGGTCCATGCCAGGTCAATACCTGCGTAGCAGCGCAGGGAAGATGATTCAACGGCTGTATTTCCTGATCCGCCCCACATTACCGATTACTGAACGATGATCTTTCGCAGCCGCCTGATGGCAAGACTTCCCATCAGCAGAGTAAAAAGCAGAACGTAGGCGTAATCAAACAACAGCCACAAATCATAGTCGTTAAATACAAATGAACGTACAATCCGGGCGGAATGGGTCAAAGGAAAAATCTGAGCCACCCCCTGAAGCCAACCGGGAAGCTGATCAAGGGGAAACACGATTCCCGAGAAAAAGAACATGGGGGTGAGCAGTCCCGTGAAGTAAAAATTGAAATGATTGATGGTCTTCACGAATGACGTGATAAAAAGCGAAAGGGCGGCAAACATCAGCCCGGTGAGAAAACCGCCGATGGGGGCGAACACCGCCGTCCAGGATGAAATAAATCCGAGAATTGTGATCACAATGAGCACCGCCGCACTGAAAAACAGGCTCTTGGTACCGGCAAACAGCATCTCACCCAGAAACAGGTCCCGGACATTTATGGATGAGGAGATCATCCCGTCATAGACCTTATCGAATTCCATCCGGATAAAGGTACCGAAACTGCATTCAAAGGCGGCGGTGAACATTGCCGGCGGCACCACAATTCCCGAAGCGAGAAATACCACATAGGGAACATCACCGATGAGCCCCACATAGCCTCCCAGTCCCAGACCGATGCCCGCTAGAAAAATCAGGGGCTCCAGAAACGGCGGAATGCCGTTGCTGATGAGATTATTGGTATACACCTTATAATGGCGGTACCATACCGAATAAATTCGCCGGAAAAAGCCCGGAACCGCTGCCGCAGCTTCGATATGTGACGAAGCACCCGTGGATGAATTGCTTATTGCTGTATCACTCATGTAATGCCCTCCCGGTACTCTTTAAAAACAGATCCTCAAGATTTGACTGCCGGAGATAATAATCCCCGGGATTCAGGGTTTCGCTGATCTTCTCAAGTTCCCTGTGGGAGTTTGAATAGAACAGCAGACGGATATTGTCCTGCTCTTTACGCACCGAATCATTCTCCTGTATGTCACCCACATTTTCCATATTATGAATTTCCAGAACATAGCGCTCAATGTTTTCATCGATGAGGCTTCGGGGATTTCCCTGGAGGATTTTTTCACCCTTGTGCATGATGGCAAGCTCATCGCAGAGCTGGAAAGCCTCCTCCATGTAATGGGTGGTAATCAGTATGGTAACCCCCCGGTTCAGAAGCTGTCGCAGTTTATCCCAGATATGGTGACGCACCTGGGGATCCAGGCCGGTGGTTGGCTCATCAAGAATCAGAAGCCGGGGATTATTGATCAGAGCCCGGGCAATAATCAGCCTCCGCTTCATCCCCCCGGAGAGCTCCCGGATTTTTGCGCCTTTTTTCTCCCCCAGCTCCATGAACTCCAGCAGCTCGTCAATCCTGCTCCGGGCCTGACTGCGGTTCATTCCGTAAAAGCGGCTGTAAATCAGCAGATTATCCAGCACGGTAAGCTCCACGTCCAGATTGTCCTCCTGGGGTACAATGCCCGTCAGATATTTGATCTCCAGCTCATGATTATCAGGATCATAGCCCATCACCTCCACCGTATTCTCACCGGAGTGACTGCGCTGATTTTTTCCGTAGAGAATTTTCATCATGGAGGTTTTCCCCGCCCCGTTGGGACCCAGCAGACCGAAGCATCTGCCGGTACCCACCTGAAAATTCAGGTTCTTCACTGCGTGAAAACTTCCGTAATACTTGTTTACATTCTCTACACGAACCGCCGGAGAGTCAGGATACCCTGTGCTTCCCCCGTTTGCCGATTCCTGAATCCGTTCTTCAGATGTTTCAGACTTCATGCATGTGCTTCCTTTTCCCTGTATTTCACAACTTCCCTGTATTTCCCAACCGAATTTCAAAGCTCAGACCTGCAGGAGGTTCTGCCCGGATACATCAGCCGGAAAACGACCATCCGGATGCTTTATTCAGAATTATACCCGGTTTTTAAAATGCTGATAATGCACTGATTTTTGTTATTCATGACTGTTTTACTCATTATTGTACGTTATAATACTAACTGTAAAACACCGAAGCAATATGGAGGTATGTATGAAATTCAACACCAGACTGATCGGGCTGCTCTTTTTGCTGCCCCTTCTGTTCTCCTGCCGTCTGCCCCAGGGGCCCGACGACGGCACGCTCCCCTCACCCGGGCAGGTAACCGGCGAATTCTGGCTCTATAACAGCGTCGGTCTGGGTTTTGGAGAAACCTGGATCGTGGTCATAGACGATAATGACAATTATGCAGACGGTGTGGTGGACATGGACAGCGGAATTATCCTGAAAAGCAGTCAGGAATATGAATACTCATTCTCTTCCATTCCTGAAGGGAACTATTTCGTCTACGGCTTCATTGAGAGCACCGACTCCATTAACGGCCAACCGGATCTGGGCGGCAGCATCAGCGATGATAACAGCAATCTCTTCGATGACAGGCTGGAAGATATGAACGGCGATCCGGGCATTGTGTACAATGATATTACATTTGAACACATGGGCTTCTACGGGGGACTGACCAAAGCACAGCTGGATGCTGAACCATCGCTATCTGCGAAAATTGCGCCGCCTTCGGCCAACGCCCAGATCGGTCCTGACCAGACATACATCACCCTGGACGCAGAAGAGTTTAATATTTTTCTCGGGCCCAACTAAGCCAGGCATTCCCCCGGGATGACAATTTCCAATTCTCCGGGATATACTGGGATATCCCCCGCTAACCGGCGGGGATCCTGTATATTTTGGACGGTGCACAGAAGCTTGTGAAAAAACGTGGAATTGTATAGAGAGGTAAAAACCTCCTCTCCAGGCAGTGGGACGGAAAATTGACTACACCACATCTGGACACGTTTTCCCGGAATTTTCAGTTTCACAAGCTTCTGTGCACTGCATATATTTTACAATTCCTGAGAATTCAGCATGGAAAAAACCGAACAATTCACTCCCCGGTCCCAGCATGTGGATTTCAATTCGCGTCTTAGAATCAATGAGCTGATGAACTATCTGGCCGACTTCGCCAGACGACATGCGGAAGAGCAAAATTTCGGCTTTCATGCCATGGCCGACCAGGGGCTGTACTGGGTACTCCACGGCATGCAGCTGGAGATCAGCCGGCTTCCGCTTCTCGATCAACCCTTGTCATCAACTACCAGGGCCTGGTTCACCAGGGGCCTCAAGGCACAGCGGCAGTTTTCCCTGAGCCCCGCCGACCCCCGTAGTGAAGAGAACGCCCCCGCACCGGAAGTGAGCTGATCCGGGCCCACAGCCACTGGCTCCTCATTCACGGCCAACGGAAACGCCCGGTGCCCATCCACAGCCAATTTGAACCCCAGGGCGGGCAGATGTTCGATCCCCGGGAAATCCCTGCAATTCATGACATCCCGGACACACCGGATTCCGCAGCACCTGCCGAACCGGATGAACAGTTCAGCAGGACAGTGGCATACTCGGATGTGGACGTCCATCAGCATATAAACAATTCCCGCTATGTGGCCCTTGGACTGGACGCTCTGCCGGTTGAAGTCTGGAAAAGCCCGGAACCTTTACGGGTGGATATCAGTTTTCTCAAAGAGTGTTTTTTTGGTGATGAGATATCTGTACAACGCTTCAGTAATTCTGCGGGACATCTTGTACTCTGCCTCCGGGATAATGAGCCGGTGTTCCGCATGAAGATTGTGCACCACAGCTTGTGAAACTTCATTTTCGCCATCATTCCTCCCCGTATATGGTGGCGGCAAGAGGAAGCAGCGCTGCCGGTAGACTGGCCTTTCCTTCTCATGCAGAAATCCATGCATTGTTACAATGCTTCTGTTCACTGCCCGGGACTTACCAGGATGCAATAAACCCGTCACACCTCTTTTCTGTTGCGCCGATGAAGCCGCCACCCTCTTCCCGGAGAATCATCTGGCCCCGTCCGAAATGCCCGGAATCGGATTCCAGCACCGCATCATGCCCCAGGCGCTTCAGGGCATTACAGCCCTCCTGCCCGAACCCGGGCTCAAGCATCACCCTTCTCCCCTGCATCCACTGCCACCGGGGGGCGTCCAGAGCCGCCTGGGGGTTCAAGCCGTAATCTATGAGATTCTGCACCACCTGCAGATGTCCCTGGGGCTGCATGAAGCCCCCCATTACCCCGAAGGGCCCCAGGGCACGCCCCTCCCGGGTAAGGAAACCGGGAATGATGGTGTGAAATGGGCGCTTCCGGCCTTCCAGTCGGTTGGGATGTCCCTCTTCAAGGGTAAAATTATGCCCCCGGTTCTGAAGTGCAATACCTAGGCCCGGCACCACCAGGCCGCTTCCGAACCCCATGTAATTGCTTTGAATAAAACTCACCATCATTCCCGAACTGTCCGCCGCCGAAAGATAGACGGTTCCCCCCCGGGGGGGCGTGCCCGGAGCAGGATCCCCCGCCGACTCTCCAATCATGGACCGGCGGCCGGCAAGATACTCGGGATCCAGCAGGTTTCCGGCGGTGTGGGCCATATGGCCGGGATCGGTCACGTAGCGGGTGGTATCCGAAAAGGCAAGCTTAATGGCCTCTATGCCCCGGTGCATGTCGGAAGGTACCCCGTGGGCGGAAAAACGGTCATCCTTGAGCATCCCCAGGGCCATAAGGGCGGTGATCCCCTGTCCGTTGGGTGGAATTTCCCAGATATCATAGCCCTTGTAGCTCATGGAAATGGGGTCCACCCAGGTGGGTCGGTAATCCATGAGATCTTCCCTCTGTAAGTATCCTCCGCTTTCTCCGCTGAACTGCAGCAGTGCATCAGCCAGGCTGCCGTCGTAAAGGGAGCGGAACCCTTCTTTTCCAAGGATTTCCAGGGTCTTCAGCTGGTCCCGGCTGCTCCAGGCTTCTCCGGCGGAAGGTGCTTTTCCCCGGGGAGCGAAGTGTTCAAACCAGTGACGGAAGGCAGGATCATCGGGGAGATGTTTCGAGTAGGCGTTCAGGGCCCGTTCCCAGTTTGCCGCAACCGTAGGGGGCACGGCAACGCCGCCCTCTCCGTCCGTTCCCGGGGAAAACCTGGATACAAGGGGCTGAAGCAGCTCAGCCGGGCTGAGGCTTCCGAATTTTTCAGTGAGTTCGTGCCAGCCGGCCATGGCACCGGGAACGGTAACCGCATCCCAGCCGAAGGGAGAAATTTCTTTCCGCCCCGCATTCAGCAGTACGTCCGCGCTCAGAGCCGCGGGGCTCCAGCCGCTGGCATTCAGACCATGCAGCCTGCTGCCGTCGTGTATAATGGCAAAGCAGTCCGACCCCAGACCGTTGGATGTGGGTTCGAGCACCGCCAGGGCCGCCGCCGCGGCAACCGCGGCATCCACGGCATTACCGCCCTGTTTGAGAATATCCAGCCCGATATCCGCCGCAGCGGGATGGGAAGTTGCAACCATGCCCCGGCGGGCATATACGGGGTTCCGTTTTGAGAAAAATGGGTTATAGTGGGGATCATAATTCATAATAGAATCCAATATACAGAAGGTCGGGGATTATGGATAGCAGTCCGGCTCCGCCACTCATGCTGATAGGGCCCTTATGCTGACCGGGTATATTGAGAGCAGATACAGTTGGATAAAATTCACATGGAGAATTAAAGATGGAAGTGAGTCTTGTATCGATCATCGTAATCATTGCCGCGGGAACCGCTGCGGGTTTTATTAATGTGGTTGCCGGAGGCGGAAGCCTGATCACCGTGCCGACCCTGATTTTCCTGGGCATACCCCCGGTGATGGCCAACGGCACCAATCGCATCGCCATCCTCAGTCAGAACGCCCTGGCGGTGGGACGCTTCCGGCAGAAGGGATATTTTCCATGGAAGGCCGGACTGACCCTGGGTATCACCGCCGCCGCAGGTGCCCTGGCCGGAAGCATGATCGCCGTTGAAATTTCCGGCGAACTGTTCAGCAAAATTCTCTCGGGAGTAATGATCATGGTGCTCATCCTCACCCTGCTGGGAAACAAGAGAAAACAGGCGGGCGATGAGATTATCCGGCGATGGTGGCTGCTCGTACCGGTGTTTTTTCTGGTGGGGATATACGGCGGTTTTATCCAGGCCGGGGTAGGCTTCATTATTATCGCCGCATTTTCCCTGATCAGCGGAACCAATCTGGTAATGACCAATGCCATCAAGGTGATGGTGGTGTTTCTCTACACCATCCCTTCTCTCATTATTTTCATTATCAACGGAGAAGTGGCATGGATTGCAGGGATCGCCCTGGCCGTCGGAAATGCAACAGGGGGATGGCTGGGAGCACATTTCTCGGTTCAGAAAGGAGATAAGTGGATCAAGGTAATTCTCACCGTAACAGTGCTGGCCATGGCCGTCAGGCTGTTCTTTTTCAGCTGATAAGGAACAGATCGGCCCACGGCATATATCCGCACTCAAATCTTAAATAGGAAGGTACTGCATGCTTACATCAATACGGGAATTTTTCGACACATTGAACGCTGACTACATGAAGGTTCACAGAACCAAGGAAGATCTGTTCTGGACCACCTACATGGGAACCGGAGAAGACCGCCAGGCGTTCGCCCGGGCCGAAAGTGCCTGGAATGATTTTATTTCAGACCCCCGGAAACTTGAGGAAGTACGGGAAAAGCTGAAACAGCTGGAAAGTATTTCTCCGGCTTCGGAGGAAGAACGGCGGGTAAAAGAGGAGCTTTTCACCGGCCTCAACGGCTGGCTTGAGCTGTTCCAGGCCAATGTGATTGAGGGGGATGAAGCATCTGCTCTCATGAAACAGGTGATAGATGATGCCGCCGAACTGTTCCAGCGCCGTGGCTCCCACAAGCTTCTGTACACCGATGCACAGGGCCGTGAACAGGAAGGCAGTCTTCCCAGCCTGATGACCAACATCCGGACCAGCGACAGTGAGCAGGAGCGGATAAGTTCCCACCGGGCGTTGCTGGACCTTGAGCAATGGGTTCTGGAAAACGGATTTCTGGAGCTGGTGAAGCTGCGAAACCGCCTGGCCCGGAGTCTGGGCTACGCCAACTATTTCGAGGCGTCGGTTCGCAAAACCGAGCATATGAGCGTGGATGAGCTGTTCGCCGTTCTGGAGGACTTCGAGAGCCGTACCCGTAAGAGAAACCTGAGTTCCATTGAAGAGCTGAAAAACCGGAAGGGGGAACAGGCTCTGGAAGGTCATAATTTCAGCTTCAGCATTGCGGGGGATGTAATGCGGCAGATGGATCCCTATTTTCCGTTCTCCCGATCACTGGAACGGTGGATCACCTCCTTCAGCAGGCTGAATATCGGCTATTCCGGTGCGGAGCTCACCCTGGACCTTCTGGACCGGAAAGGAAAGTATCAGAACGGATTCTGCCACGGTCCAATTCCCGCATATTACGATAACGGAACATGGATCCCGGGGAAAATCAATTTTACCAGCAATGCCAGCCCCTCCCAGGTGGGAAGCGGCTACCGTGGTATCAATACCTTCTTTCATGAAGGAGGACATGCTGCCCACTTTGCAAATGTGAAAATGAATGCACCCTGTTTTTCCCAGGAGTTTGCTCCCACATCCATGGCATATGCGGAAACCCAGTCCATGTTCTGCGACAGCATTCTCAACGACGGTGACTGGCTGAAACTCTATGCCCGGGACAATGAAGACAGGGTTATTCCCGATGAGCTGATCCGCAGCTATGTGGAATCACAGCAGCCGTTCCGGGCCTTCAGCGAACGAAGCATTCTGGTGGTGCCATTCTTCGAGCGGGCACTCTACGAGTTGAAAGATGAGGAGCTGACCCCTGAGCGGGTGACAGCCCTGGCCCGTTCCACGGAAAAGAACATTCTGGGACTGGAGGTAAGTCCCCGCCCTCTTCTGGCAATCCCCCATCTTCTGGCCAATGAATCAGCATGTTCCTACCAGGGATATCTGCTGGCCCACATGGCGGTATACCAGACCAGGGCGTATTTCCTGAACAAGTACGGATACCTGGCAGACAACCCCGAAATCGGCCCCCTCCTAGCGGAATATTACTGGAAGCCGGGCAACAGCCTCACCCACGATGAAACCATCCGCTCACTCACAGGAGAAGGATTCAACGCCAAGTATCTTGCGGATGTCTGCAATATGGATTCCGCACAGGCCTGGGCCGGTGAAGAAGAAAAAATCCGCAGCCTCAGTACCCGCCCCGCTCCGAAGGAGGCCGGTCTGGATGCCAGGATTTCTGTGGTGGACGGTGAACGGGTGCTGGCAGATAACCGGGAATCCGATGAAAAAATGTGCCAAGACTTCCGCAGCATTATCGAAACGGAATTCATGGGTTAAGGCCAGAATACGGCCGGATATCCGGGCTGAGAAGGTGTCCCATGGCCGCAATCAGAAATCTACGGATTTCGGGTTGCGGCCGGACAGTTCAGCGCCACCGTGTGAATCGGTGATCCCTTTTGTGTTGGCCCCGACTATTCGCAACACTTCCGGAACATATATGCATATGCATACCGGGAGAATTTCTCCCCGATCATCTTCTCCCGGACTTTTTCCAGGTTGAAAGCTGACCCGTTTTTTTTCGTAATATAGGGTTCAATTTCTTCGGTTTTGATTTGGAACCGTTGATTGTTTCTCAATATGACTCCCAGGCATGTATAATCCGGATCTGAAAGCGCCAGGGTGGCATCGCCGTGACTGTTGTTGGCGATTAATACTCCCCGGTCCTTCAAAAACCTTTTACAATGCCGGGAAATAAATCCCGCATAGAACGAGAACATGATGTCACAGGAATATTCGTTCAGATCCCCAACCTCAGTGTAATCGCCCTGCCGCCAGATAACCTTTGGCTCGCCATTATAGATTTTCTGTTCATTGATATATTCCAGGGTGGTGGGATCGGAAAAGAACCTGTTTATTCGTCTGTCATTATCAATAAATATCATTTCCCTTATGTAGAATGCAGGGGTGAGGTGAACAAAACTGCCAGGGTAAATTCCCGATTCCAGGTTGAACCGCTCAGAAAGAATTTGAAACAGGTGGCGGCGTTCATCTTCTTTTTTGACAAAATACTGATCATACAATTTCGGAATCACACATCCTCCCTTTGTTCAGACAGACGAGATAAATCTTCTCCTAATCCACCGAATTGTTGCGGCGGTATTCCCGTCCGGCGGCATCCCTGAATATAAAATTATATTCAACAAGATAGCGCCGGATAGTTGCTACGTCAGAGAAAACCGGCTTAAGAATCTCTGTGACCTCGCCATCGCTGTAGACCCGATCCTTTTCGAACAGCCCTGCCAGGACTTTCAGAATCACCAGTTTGGCTTTCTCCTTCCGGGGAAATTTAAGCAGTTTGATTCCCGAGCTGCGGTCCAGATGCTTCTCCTCGATCTCCCGGGCTTCAGCGGTGGTAATGAGCACCCGGTCGTCGGCCATGGGCATATCGTGGTGAATTTCCAGTAATTCCTCGGCTCCCTGTTCCGGCCGGTTCGACTCGTTCGTTGCGCTACGCTTCATATCTGCAAGCTCCATTATTGCCAGAAACATGCGGGCTTCTCGCCGCTTTTTCTGGAGATTAAAACGATGGTTCCGGACGGTTGATGCCGCCCGATTCCCTAACTCTCTGCCCAGCTCCCGGTCACTGATGCCATCGGCCATACCCCGGATCACCTGCTGCTGAATCCCGGACAATCCATGGGCGCTTTTCCCCATCTCCAGCAGCGCAGTCAGACGGTCTCCATGAGCAGACTCGCTATGCAGCTCTGCAGCCTTCTGCGCATCGCAGTAGCGCTGCTTTCCGCCATCTCCGGGACATGAATAGAGATATCCCGACTCGAAACTCTCACCGCAATGGATGCAGCGGTACATCTGCGTCTTGGCGTCATAGCTATAACCATAAACTATAGACATTATCTGATTTATATCCATTTTTTAATAAACAATATTGTAATTTGTTTGTTTTTTCAAGAGATCTGATTGGAGATTCCGCCATCAATTCTAAATATCCGCCATGAAAGCCACGAATTCTTTCAATACATCCTCAATTCTCATATTGATCACGTACAACTAATTCTTTTTCAGTGCACCAAAGCTTGTAAAAAACTTTCACCGCAGTCTGGGCGATAGGCTCCGAAAAATGGATCCGGAATCCAGCCCGTTTTCAGGTCTACAACCAGCCCTGACCGCCCCGTCTCTCACACTTCAGCTCAATCACACCCACACATGAAACGGCAGCCTGCGGCCTGATGGAATCCCCCAGTTTCTCCATCCAAGCAGCCAGGTCATCTTCTCAGGTTCCCATAAGCTGCATTTGTTCAGAAACACTCTCCTGCCCCAGTGTTTTCTGATCACCTCATGAAGCTTCCATCCCGGGACTCCAAGCTGTTCTCCTCTGGTCTTCCAGTTTCCTTTTCTCTGATCCCGTACCCTCCGGGGCATGAGATAATTATGCACCATCTGATAAATGCTCAGCCGCACCATCATTGCTGCAGGAGATCGGGCGAACTGTACCGACTCCCTCACGTGGTTCGCCTGATCTTTGCGAAACTGCCGGTCCACATAATTCACCGGGAACAGCCGGTTTGACGGGGTGCGCGGCAGGGTGGATGAATGCTGACGATGATGTATCCGGGACCTGCCCTCAGGCACCTTCGAAAGGGCCCGAACATACGCCTTGTGATAGTCGGTATTCAGCGTAACATCCGGTATGTCTTTATCTTTCATGTATTTACACAAGTGGGTAAGAATGGACTGGACCGATTTCTCAACGGCATTTCCCGGAGCCTTGCCCAGGGTTTGCTCCAAGTCAGTTCGCTTCTGCCGCTGTCTTTCAGTCATCCGTCCTTTACGCCTCAGCTGGGAATATCCCATTGCGTATATCAACTCTGAGCCGCTTCCCACCAGGATATCGATGTTGTTGGGGAAGAACTGACTCACGCTGAAGGATTCAAAGCCGTCCAGGGCGAACTCATCTTCCGGTTTGATCAGCTTGCGCATATCAGAATGGATGGCCAGAAGTACCCGGCAGATGCGCTCGTATCTGTTCTGGATCTGCTCATAGCGCATACCGGTGAAACGGGTCATGTTGCCCTGTCCGCTGGAAGAGACAAGCTGGCGAATCAGCTGGATGTAGTCCACCGGCTTTTTCACGTAGTAATCCATGCGGAATGTCTGGAGGGAAAAGGTCTTGCCGCAATCCTGACAGCGATAGCGCGGAACCCTGCCGAAGGCTTTGGTGAAGTAGCATCCATGAAACCTGAACCATGACTGATCATGGGGTTTCTGGTATGCAAACCGGGGGCAATGGGGGTTTGAGCAGTGGGGGACCGGGCTGTGGTGAGTAAAATCAAAGGAATTTGTGCTGAATTGGGTCAGCAGTTTGGTGATGTATGGTTGTAATGTGTTCATAAACCATACACCGGAAAAGAATTACTGCTGCTTGTATTTGCTGTGTTTTTTTACAAGCTTTGGTGCACTAGCTAATTCTTTTTATTCCGTAATACTCATATCCCCAAAAAAACCTCGTATTGACAAAAACAAAATTCCCGCCATAAGGTTATGGGAATAACATCAGGGGGATTTTTATGCGTAAAACTCGTAAACAGCATAGAGAGGCAGCGTTGTGGCTGCTGTTGGGAGGGCTGATGATTCTGCTCTCATCCTGCGGCAGTCAGCCTGTGCCTCCGGACCAGCGTCCGGGGTGGATCAGCCGGGAGACACGGGAAGCAGTGGTACCCGTTCAGCAGCTTCAGGACGGAGATGTGGAAACATATCTTCAGGTGGAGAGTCCCGACTGGCGTGACCAGGTGGTGTACTTCATCATGACAGACCGTTTCGACGACGGAGTGCCCGCAAACTCGGATCAGGGAAAAGGGGAATACGATCCCGGGAAGAACAGCCATTACAGCGGGGGCGACCTGAAGGGGATCAGCGACAACATCGACTACATTAAAGGTCTGGGAGCAACATCCATCTGGATTACGCCGCCGGTTGCCAATCAGTGGTACGACTATGCGGTGAATTACGGCGGATATCACGGATACTGGGCGGAAAATTTTCAGGAACTGGACGTGCACATGGGAACCCTGGATGAATACCGGGAGCTTTCGGCCCTTCTTCATAAAAACGGCATGTATCTGATTCAGGATATTGTCACCAACCATACGGGGAATTTTTTCACCTACGACGGGCCTTCCAGCCGCTCCAACCCTGCCCGTGGATATGTTGCCAACGACAACTTTGTTCCAAGGAACATTCCCAGCCAGTACCCGTTCAATCTGAACGATCCCAACGATCCCGAAGCCCTGGAGACCGCCGCATATCACTGGACCGGGCCCATTGCCAACTACAACGTTCAGAAGCAGGTATTCAACAACCAGCTCTCGGATCTGGACGATATCAACACGGAAAACGAACTGGTGCGGGATGTCCTCCGGGAAAGCTACGGTCACTGGATCAGGGAAGCCGGTGTGGACGGATACAGGATCGATACGGTGAAGTATATTCCCGTGGAGTTCTTCCACGATTTTCATTATTCACAGGATGATGATGCTCCCGGTATCCTGAATGTAGCCGATGAGCTTGGAAAGAGCGATTTCATCACCTTCGGAGAAGCCTGGATCGGCAGCAGCCCCTACAGCGATGAGGCTGATCAGAAAATTGCCGAGTATCTGGGCACCGAGGAAGAACCCGCCATGCCCTCCCTTCTCAACTTCACGCTGAACCAGGAGATCAGAGAAGTGTTTGGATCAGGAGCTCCCACGGACCGTCTTGCATACCGTATGGAAGCGGCTTACCGGAACTATCCCGATCCCAACCGGCTGTTCACCTTCATAGACAATCACGACATGGACCGTTTTCTTTCCATCGCAGGCTATGCGGATATGCAGCTGGCTCTGGCCTACATCTTCACGGCCCCGGGAATTCCCGTGGTGTATTACGGAACCGAACAGCACTTCGACGAAACCCGGCAGGCAATGTTCGCCAACGGTTTCGCTTCGGGAGGAGAAGATCACTTCAACGCCCAAAGCCGGGCCTACGACTACATTTCCCGGCTTGCTGAGCTGCGAAGTGAATACTCTGCACTGCGCAGAGGCGTCTACCGCAACCTGGGAGCCAGCAGCTCCGGGCCCGGACTTCTGGCATACGCCATGGATGCCGAGGAAAGTCAGGACCAGGACCTCATCGTGCTGATGAACAGTGCAAATTACAATTATCTGGTATCAGACCTGGAAACCGGCCTTAACGGGGCTCATCAACTCACACCGGTGTTCAGTGCAGGCATGGAAGATTCGGGTGATATTATGAGCGGGCTGAACAGCGACGCTTCAGGCCGCATCAGCCTAATACTTCCTCCTAAAAGCCTGGTGGTTCTTGAAGACAGCGGTGCAGTTCAGGAAACGGCAGCCCGCAGCGGAAGCATCGGCATTGAAAGCATGGATGAGGGAACCGTACTCACCCGGGACACCCCCGTATCCGGCACTGCCCGGGGCGTGAGCGATCTGCAGCTTGTGGTGGACGGAAATCTGGACCGGGCAATAGCTCTGGACAGCCAGGGCGGATCCTGGAGCGGAGTAATCCCCGCAGAACGCTATGCCAACGGTCCCCACAGCATCACCGTCACCGGCCGGGACGCCGAAGGCAGGCTCTTGAGCTCCCCCGCATTGGATGTGAGCATTGATCTGGCCTTCTCCTTCGCACACCGGGCGGAAGATGAGGTTGGTGATGATGCCGGTCCTGCGGGAGATTACATCTATCCTCTGGATGAAAGCTTCAATAATCAGATGGATATCCGGGCCGTGGAAGTACATAGGGCGGGAACCAATCTCCGCCTGGACATCTTCCCCGCAGGTCCCATATCAACAGTATGGCAGCCCGCCAACGGCTTCGACCACGTCTACTACTACGTGTACTTCGACAATCCCGCCCGGAAAGGCGCAACGGAACTTCCCTTCCAGAACGCAAGCATGCCCGACGGCAGCGACTGGGATGTGATGATGATGGTGGGCGGCTGGAATGCCAGCCTGTACAGTGCCGAAGGTGCAGGAGCCGAATCCTACGGAACGGCCATATCCAGCTCAATAGAGATTGACGTGGATGAGGAAGCGGGACGATTGAGCTTCACCATCGAAGGTGCGGGCCTGGGCAACCCCGAAAGTCTTGACGGCATGGGAATCTACATCACCACATGGGACTACGACGGACTTGAAAGCGCCAACCGCCTGCTCCAGGGTGAACCGGATGCCTATATTTTCGGCGGAGGGGATTTTGAAACAGATCCGCTGATCATGGACGATCTGCCCCTGATACGACTGGAACCGCTGGAATAAGCGCCGGTCAGCCGGCCTGCCAAATAATCGGGAGCTTCGCCGCGGCGGAGCTCCTTTTTTATTTCCCTTCACCCCGCCTTTTCAATCATGGATTCTGGTGTATACTGGGGCGGTTACCCCCCATTCAAGGAGTACCTGAATGAACAGTTTGCATCAGCGCATATTCGCCGCTACCATGGCTCTTTTGATCATAACCGCCGCCACCGCCGTTTCTCAGGAAGCTGAAGTGAGTTTCCTGTCGGGAGAAGTTCTTTGGGAAAACGGCAGAGGACCCAACAGGCTGCAGATCGGCGATGAGATTGCAGTAAGCGGATCCATCATCCTGGAAGGTGAATCCAGCGTTGAGCTGAACCTTGACGGAAACCGGGTCTTCCTGGGTGCAGCCGGCACCTACTCTCTGAGAAGAATTTACCGCATGACCGGCAGCCGCCGTCAGGAAAGCATACTCCAGTCTCTGGAGGGCAGATTCCGCCGGAACATCCAGGACAGGATCACAAGCGGAAGTGCGGCGGCGGGGGTTCGGGGGGACGACTCGGCGGGTGAAGAAGGCCCGGGAAGCATCTACTCCACCCCCACCGAGGAACTGTTCGCCCGGGGACTTGAGGCCCTCAGGGAAGAACGGATTCAGGATGCCTTCTTCATATTCGAGGAGGCCTACTACGCCGCCCCGCCGGAACAGTTCTCCCAGGCCGCCCTCTATTTGGCCTACTGCGAACAGCTGTTGGGGAATCTGGATGAAGCCGACGACCTCTACAATGACGTGACGCTTACCCGGGATGACGGGGCACTGTACGCTCTGTATGTTCTCAGCTCAGCGGAACTTCAGCTGAAACAGGGCCGGGGGGCTGAAGCCCTGGAAAACCTCAACGGCCTCATTGACGCTCACGGGAGAGACGGGTTCGCCATGGCTCCGGCGGACCTTCAGCAGGCATTGTATCTGCGGGGTCTCATCAGGTCCCGGCAGGGGAATGACGAAGGAATGAAATCGGACTTCAAAGCGGCTGCGGAAATCAATGCCAACCCTCAACTGACAATTGTCATTGAAGAGCTGCTCTGGGGGGACTTTTAACCATCCGGAAGCTCACAGCAGGTACAGCCGGAAAAAAAAAGCCCGCCCGGGTTAGATCCGGGCGGGCTTTTTTCCATTTTCATATGCTATTCATAATAGCGGAGATTCAACCTCACATTCGGCTCTTCAGTTTCCTGAGCCTTGAACTGAATCAGCGATCCTGTAGGAGTTTGTCCAATCGGTTCAAGCATAATATCCAGGGATTCATAGCCCTCTTTTACCCACTTGGACGCCGCTTCGCTCAGGTCCAGCTTGTAGGTGGCGCCCAGCTCGGTAAAGCTGATTTTTTCACCGAAGGGTTCGCTTTTGTTCAACATCTCTTCGTAATCCCCCGCTGAATCTTCTTTCCATTCATAGCCGGGATTGATAACCCGGGGCTGGAACACGGCTTTGTCTATTTCATCCCCTTCAACACTTCTGTATTCCAGAATCATGACTGCCTCACTGATAGAAAAACTATTCTGAATAAAATCCCTCATGTCGAATGCAAACACCGCTGCAAAAGGATCTTTCTCATCCCGATACAGGCCCGCAAAGACATATTCCTTGTTGATGGTATCGCCGTTACCTCTGAGGGTTGCATCCTTGTATGGCGTCAGTTTGGTGTCCTTCTCGTCCGCACCACTGTCATCAACCCTGATGTTCACACTATATGAATCAGTCAAGTTGTCGTTATCGGTGACGGTGAGTGTAACGGTATAACTTCCCGGCTGGGTGTACGTATGGGTCAGATTTGATGATATGGTCCAAGCCAGATTGTTGATATTTGTACCTGTAACAGGTGCTGATCCGTCACCAAAGTCCCATTCATAGCTTGCCAGATCAGGATCATTGTTTTCATCCACAACGTATGAATCATTCTGGGTTATCGCGAGTACGTTCGAGTCTCCATTGATATCAAGCAAAGTTGAGTCTACGGCAAATTTCGCCACCGGAGCGGGATCTGATCCTGCATCGGTAATGCTTACATCGTGACTCGCAGTGGCTTCGGCACCCTGATCATCGGTGACGGTAACGGTTACGGTGTATTCCCCGGCACTTGAATAGCTGTGGCTTTCAGTGGCTGATCCGCTTTCAACGGTTGAACCATCGCCGAAATCCCATGCATGGTTTGCAATAGTGCCGTCTGTATCATCTGCGTTGACCGCAAAATCCAGGGATTGTCCGGTATAACCATAGTCGGGACTGCTTGCATCAAAGCTCACCGTGGGCAATTCGTTGCTGCTGCCGGCAATCACATTCACCCGGATGTCATCGGCGACTTCATCGTAGGGATCGCTCACGTTCAGTCTGATAATATAATCACCTGCCTGATCGGGTGTGAAGCTGGTGTAGAAGACGCCGGGATTGGCCAGACTGTCATCGGTGATGGCTGAAGTCTCGGGTACGGCGAAAATTTCCCAGAGATAATCCAGGGGGGAACCGTCGGGATCGCTTGAGCCCGAACCGTCAAGATACACTGTTTCGCCCAGCACCACCGTCTGATCACCGCCGGCATCAGCCACAGGTTTTTGATTTGAAACATCATCGAAGGTGCCCAGCGGGTCACAACTCATGAGAAGTAGCAAAGCCGATATCAATACTGCAAAAATAATCTGTATCCGTTTCATACTGTATCCCCTTGTTTTCGGAACCCCGGGGAACTTGATGGTAAAAACCCGGGTATTATGGTCAACTATTTATATAGTTTATCGCTTTTGCAGGTCTTTTCAATATTCTTGAGAAAATTAATCATTAATTTTTATGATATGTGCCAGCCGGATTTCCTTGAAATCTGTCCTTGCAATATATCTGAGGCCGGGATACATTCATCATTATTTTTCGGGGAGGCTTATGCATCAGAAACGGAAAACCCGGGCATACCGTTGGTTCCACGGAATTTTAAAGCTCAGCTTCGGCAATTTCCTTAAATGGCGCTACCGGCTTGAGGCCGTCGGGCTTGCAGATCTCGAATCTGTACCCGGTCCCTGGCTGGTGCTTCCGAACCATGTAATGACCTGGGATCCGGTGCTGATCTCCCTGTTCATCCGGGAGCCGGTGTATTTCATCGCTTCGGATGCCAATTTCCGGAATCCCGTAGCCTCCTGGTGGCTGCGGAGGCTGGGGGCCATTCCCACCTCCAAGCAGGCAACAGACCTTACCACCGTGAAGCAGATGCTGAGCCTTTTGAAACAGGGCCGTCATGTAGGGCTCTTTCCCGAAGGGGAGCGAACCTGGGACGGAGTGACACTGCCGATTATTCCCGCCACCGCCAAGCTTGTCCGCCTTGCCAGGCGTCCGGTGGTGGTTCCGGTTATCAAGGGCGGATACCTCAGCCTGCCCCGCTGGTCATTCAAAAGCCGCCGGGGACCTATCAGCATAGAATACAAGCTGGCAATATCAGCAGAAGAGCTTCCGAAACTTTCTCTGCAGGAAATTCAGGAGAAAATAGAGAAGGCTTTGTTTCACGACGAGCACGAATATCAGAACAGCCAGAATCTCCCCTATATCGCCCCCGCTCCTGCGGAACCCCTGCAACTGGTGCTGTTCAGCTGTCCCGAGTGCCGGAATATGAACTGCATGGAGGGTACAGGTAATCTTTTCCGATGCAGAAACTGCGGATTTACCACAGCTTTCAGTGCCTACGGGCGTTTCCGCCCTGTGAACGGTTATACCACGCACTTCGAATCCATTTCCCGCTGGGCCGACTGGCAGAATAATCTGCTCCGGGAGAAAGTTGATGAAATGCGAAACGGCAGCTCCCCGGAGACCCCCCTTTTTCATGATGAACCGGTGAACTACGCCACAGGATACAAATTCAAGTCTCTCAAACACCAGGCGAAGGGCCGCCTTCTGCTGAACGCATTAGGCATTGAGTTCCACCCTCAGGGAGGCCGGCCGCTACAGTTCCCCTGGAGTGAAATCCGGGCGCTGAATGTAGTGTATCAGAATCAGCTGGAATTTTACTACCGGAACAGCCTGCAGGTGTTCACATTTCCCGGTAAGGATACCTCAGGATACAAATACCTTGCTGCGGGGAAGCATTTCCTTACTCCTTCGGAATGACCATTGCCCGGGGGCCGAAACGCCTCGGCGTTCAGAAAATTGAATAATACCCCGTCTTCGGGGTACGTTCAGGTGACAGCCTGCCCGAAGACAGCTGTTTCAGGCTGTGACAGAACCAACCTTCTCATGTAGGAGATATTATGAAGCGAAAGAACATTGTGTACCTGGGAATTATACTGATCCTTGTAATAAGCCTCAGTTCGTGTCTTCCCGGCGACGGATCAATTGAAGCAGAGAATCCTGCAGGATTCTTCTGGGGCGTGTGGCACGGCTGGGTGGCCCCCATCAGTCTCATCGGAAGCCTGTTCACCGAAAATATCAGAGTATATGAAGTGATCAACAGCGGATTCTGGTATGATCTGGGCTTCTATATGGCAATTGTCAGCGGTTTCGGAGGATTGGGATTCGCCAGGGGCCGAAAGAAACGTCACGAATTCGAAGAGTAAAACCTTGGGAAAGGCAAACCCCAAGGGGGAGCCAAATCGGGAGGGCATCGCTCAGATGCGCTCCCAGGTCAGTGCAACTGCACCCCGTGATCGGATCTGCAGCAGTTCCACGCTGAGATCTCCGCAGAGGGCCGATAAATCCTGGATGAGTTCCGGGGCAATTTCCATATCAGCATAAAACTGCATGCTCCCCTCAAATCCGCCTCCGTGCACGCGGATTACTGAGCCGGCGCCATAGCGGTTCTCAACCATGCCTCCGGTGAAGGCCAGGTTCTGCTCATCCACCGCCCCGGCGGCGGTAAGATTCTGCAGGAAGCGCATTGATGAGCTTCCCGACTCCCGTACCAGATCCAGGTATTCCCGGATTCGATCCCGTTCAAGAGCACGGCGCATTGCATCCACCCGGGCATTCTCCCGGAAAAAGTGCATGGTTCGCAGCAGAGCCCGGTCACTGATGGCCGGATCACTCCGCAGTCGGGGCAGGCGGCGGTAGAATTCCAGTTCGGATACATCCGCAAGCCGTGCCGCTCCCATGGCCCGTGCAACGGCCTTCATTTCTGCCGGCACAGCGGCATACTCGTGGGTGAGGTCCGCATGGCTGCCGCCGCTGTTCACAATTCCCAGCACGTAGCCCCGGGAGGCGAAATCGTACTCCAGGGGATGAATTTCCGGCGTTTCCTCATTGGTGAAATCAATTTCCACAATGCCGCCGTGTGCGCAGGCGATCTGGTCCATGAGTCCCGAGGGTTTTCCGAAGTGGATGTTTTCTGCGTACTTGCCCGCCAGGGCGAGGGAAAGGGTTCCTGTCCCGCCGCGGTTGAACAGCTGACTGAAGATCAGGGCGATCATCACCTCAAAAGAGGCCGAGGAGGAGAGTCCGGACCCCGGGGGCACCAGCCCGTGCATGGAGGCGGCAAAGCCGCCGATGGCATAGCCGTTCTGGCTGAACCATGATGCCACACCCCGGATGAGGGCAGCGGTGCTCCCCTCTTCTTCGCTGCGGGGATTCAGATCTGCCAGATTCAGGCTGATTTCGTCGAAGCCCTGGGAGCGGACAATCACTCGGCCGTCTGTACGGGATACTGCCGCAGCGGCAATATCCAGGTGCACCGATGCAGCCAGGACCCGTCCCCCGTTATGGTCTGTGTGATTTCCCCCCAGTTCCGTGCGCCCGGGCACCGACAGGAGACGGTACGCCCGGGGTTCCCGGGCATCCGTACCCTGTATTTCACGGAGGGCGTCCAGAAGCATGATGTAGCGCCGGCGCTGGGCGTCCAGAACTTCGGAATCCTCCCCGCCGGCTTCTACAGAGGAATACAGGGATGCAAACTGAGTATCCAGTAAGCCATCCTGAATGAAGCTCCGGGCCTGCTGCATTGTTAATTCCATTCATTTCCTCCCTGCTAAGCCCATGCGCATTCCTTTACTACTATGAACCGCCGTTTACATGGTACGGAAAAACTTGAAATGTTCTTTCTCTATTGTGCCCAGTTCCGGCATGGGGAAGAACTTGGTTTCATCCTGGGATGCAAACATAAATCCGTGCCTGATGATGGCAAAACTGAACTGATCAAGATTGCTGTCCAGAGCAATTCCCTTATTGTGTTTGTCGATATATTTCTTCAATTCGTAAAATCCGTCCCGCAGGGTGGATGGGTGAATATTCCGCACCGGACTGGGAGCAAACGGGTTTTTTTCGAAATCATTGATGAACTCGATCAGATCAACATCAATCTGGGTGTAAAACTGTCTGGGGGCCGACTTGCTCTTGGTTGGATCGGTAATGTATTTCCCGAAGGTGGGAAAATCATGCTCAGAGAGTGCCATCATCCGCATGGGGGTGATTTCCGCATAGAGACGGATCTTGTCCTTCTCATGCTCCGCATCGTGGGGGGCCGCATCAAGCCCCAGAGCATGTCCCTCCTGGGTGACCAGGTAGAGACGCTGAATTGCAGAGAAATCCACGTGTTCAAGAACCCGGTAGGACTTGATGAACTTGGTGGCTTTGGGCCGCCCGTCCTCGTGAGGCACCAGCTCGGCATACACTTCATCAATGGGAAAATAATCGTTGCGGTAATCCGGGTCGATCTGTGCAAAGATCACCTTGCCGCTGTAATGGCGGCTGGAGCCCGAAGTGTAATGACGGGCAAACTGTTCGGGTTCCAGATGACTGCCGATCAACGCATTGTTTGGATACAAGGTCATGTAAAGATGTTTGGTATAGTCCATTTCCGCCCCCTTATTGCAGATTCTTGAGAATCGGTGCGATCACCAGAGATACCACCGCCATCACCTTAATAAGGATGTTCAGGCTGGGTCCGGCAGTGTCCTTGAACGGATCGCCCACGGTATCGCCCACAACTGCAGCCTTATGCGCTTCGCTGCCCTTGCCGTGGCTGTCTCCCGATTCTATCATTTTTTTGGCATTATCCCATGCCCCGCCGGAATTTGCCATAAAAATAGCAAGCACCACTCCGCTGGCAGTTACCCCGATGAGCAGCCCCAGGAGCATGTTCACCCCGCCCAGAAAGCCCACAAGCAGCGGCGTAACAATTGCAATAATGCCGGGGAGCATCATTTTTTTCAGTGCCGATGTTGTTGAGATATCCACACAGCGTTTGTAGTCCGGTTCTTCGGTTTCCTGGAGAATTCCGGGTTTTTCCCGGAACTGACGGCGCACTTCTTCGATCATGGCGAACGCCGCATCTCCGATTGCGCTCATGGCCAGGGAGGAGAAAAGATAGGGTATTACCGCACCCAGAAGCAGTCCGGAAATTACCAGAGGATTCAGCAGCGACACATCCTCCAGCGTGATACCCACCTGTTTCTGAAAGGCTGAGAAGAGAATGATAGAAGTGAGAGCAGCTGAACCGATGGCAAAGCCTTTTCCGATTGCCGCCGTGGTATTACCCACCGCATCCAGTTCATCGGTAATCTCACGAACTTCCGGAGGAAATTCGCTCATTTCCGCCAGTCCTCCTGCGTTATCGGCGATGGGACCATAGGCGTCCACAGCCAGCTGGATTCCCAGGGTCATAAGCATACCCAGGGCGGCGATGGCTACCCCATAAAGACCTGCAAGGAGATTACCCAGGATAATTGCGATCACGATTACAACTATGGGAAGGAAGCTTGATGCCATGCCCACCCCCATGCCGGTTATGAGAGTGGTAGCCGGACCGGTTTCACATGCTTTTACAATCTGCTTCACCGGCCGGGTTCCGGTTCCGGTATAGTACTCCGTCAAAAGACCCAGACTGAGTCCCGCAACCATGCCCAGAACCGATGCGATGAATATCCGTATATATCCGCCGAATTCAAAGCTTTCGCCACGGAGGAGAAACCATGCTGCAACGAAGGTGAACAGGGCGGAGATCGCCGCTGCGGAAAATGTTCCGGTGTTCAATGCCTTCTGGGGACTGCGGCCCTTTTTGATCCGCACAAAGCGGATTCCGATGAGGCTGGCAAGAACTCCGCTGGCCGCCAGAATAAGCGGAAAAATGGACAGGCGGAACCGGAGAAGTTCGGAACCGGCGCTGGCCGCACCCAGAATCATGGCTCCCACAATTGAGCCCACATAGGATTCAAAGAGGTCGGCTCCCATGCCGGCCACATCCCCTACATTATCACCAACGTTATCTGCAATTGTTGCCGGGTTGCGGTGGTCGTCTTCGGGGATTCCCGCTTCAACTTTACCAACAAGGTCGGCACCCACATCAGCGGCCTTTGTGAAAATACCGCCACCCACTCTGGCAAACAGCGCCATGGAACTGGCGCCCAGGCTGAAGCCCGACACGATCTGAAGGATCTGTTCCGAGAACACTTCAATGGAAAATTCGATAAACAGACCGGCCACAAACAGAATCACCAGAATTCCGAACATGGCGAGCCCCACCACACTCATCCCCATGATGCTGCCGCCGGTAAAGCTCACCTTCAGCGCCTCATTTATTCCGGTGCGTGCGGCATGGGTGGTTCGACTGTTCGCCGCCGTGGCAACCTTCATTCCGATAAAGCCTGCCAATGCGCTGGTACCCGCACCCAGAACGAAGCTCAGTGCCTGAAAACGCAGAATTCCCTGGTTAGAGACCGCGAGAAATACTGCGACAATTGCCACAAAGGGCAGCAGCACGCTGAATTCCCGGGTCAGAAATGCCATGGCACCTTCAGATACGTAACCGCTGATTCTTTTCAACCGTTCATTTTGAACCGGCTGTTTGAACACCCATCGGGTACGGTTCATCGCATAGCCCAGAGCCAGAACCGAGCCCGCCAGAAGGGCTATGAGTCCCATGTTCAGTAGCGACATAGATTCTCCTTGTAAAAGTGAGAGGTAATTCAGTCTCCCACTATAGCAGTAGTAATGATGTGTATTTTTGAAGCAACAGTGTAAACCGACTCCAGATATGAGGCAAGAAAATTGAGTATTTTACTGAGGCAATTTCAAAAAACGGCGACTTTCACCTCGCTTTTCCTCCGCCTTGGAAGCTGATATAGTTACCCCATGCATGTACATTTTCAGGATGAGTGGTCAGATGAAGACCAGGACGTTCTACGCCGGGAAGTTGACGGGCAGATCAGGCTGAGTTTCGCCTCCCCTCCGGAAGATCACAACACAGAAGTACTGGTTGCCGGCCGGCCGGATGAAAAGCTGCTGGACCGACTCAGGGGGCTGCACTCGGTAATTGTACCCTTCGCAGGTCCGCCCGGGAAAACCATGGCCATGCTGGCAGACCGGCCTGATTTGAGCCTGTACAACATCCATCACAATGCGGTTCCCGTGGCCGAACTTGCATTGGGACTGCTTCTTGCCGCCGCACGGCACATCCCCCTCCGGGACCGTTTACTCAGAACCGGGGACTGGACGGGTTCCTATCACCTTCCCAGCATGATTCTCCGGGGGAAGCGTGTGCTCATTCTGGGGCGGGGCGCCATCAGCGGGGAACTGGAAGCTCCTCTCAGGGCGCTGGGGATGGAGCTCCGCTTTATCCGCAACAATCCCCGGAACGGGGCTGAGGATGAATTCCATCCCCGTGAGCTGCACCGATTGCTGGAAGAAACAGACATTCTTATTTCCACCCTGCCGCTCAGCGATGACAGCCGGGGATTGATCGCAGAAAAGGAACTTGAACTCCTGGGTCCACGGGGCATCCTTATTAATGTGGGGAGGGGACGGGTAATTGACGAGGACGCCTTATACACGGCGCTGGCTGACCGTACCATTCAGGCCGCGGGTTTGGATGTCTGGTATCATTACCCCAGAGGAGAGGGCCGGGCCGGCAGTACCCTGCCGGGTGCACGCCCCTTCTGGGAATTGGAAAACCTGGTGATGAGCCCACATATAGCCGGGGAGTGGCCGAACCCGGAGGTACAGAGAATGCGCCTTCAAGCCCTGGCCCGGCGTATCAACGACATATTCCACAAAAACCCCGTGCCAAAGGTGGAAACTGACCGGGGATACTGAAATCCGCCGAACAGCCCTCTGCAATGGCAGATTTTTCCCCCGTATTTCAGCTTTCCAGGAATTTTCATGTTGAATTTTCTCCATTTGTAATATACTTGATAATCGAAAGCGCCACAGGTCATTCCTTATGTAAAAAGGCGCTTTTGCGCATACGAATATGTGTGGATATTCTCAACGAGTATAAATTTGATGCCCTGTCCCGAAGAGGGACGGTAACTCTATAAACCTGGAGAAAATATGAAACAGCGCGGCAAAACCCAATCCTCCCTCATACAGGAATCTTTCGAAATAGCTCCGATCCTTTATTACGGAGGTTTGCTGATCATCGGAGTGGGCGGTACGTATGGTCTCATCGTGGATGCTCTGGCGGGGAAAACGGTTTCCGTAATCAATAATGCCATTACTCTGGCTATCCTGATCGTGAGTTTCCTTCTGGTGATCACCAAACGAAGCGATAGAAATAACGGACTGGGTCTGGTGATGTATGCCACCATGTATACGTTTCTCAGCGAGATTTTCCGCGTCCTGGGAGATCCGGCTTTGCTGGAAAATCAGATATACAGCTCACTGGTAATGACGGTCAGTCTCATTGCCATTGCAGGATTTGTGGTTTCAAAATACGTCTCTATTGCCGTGTCCGTTATCACCCTGGGCTTCGTCGGCTTTTTTGTGTACAGCTACGGCAGTCCGCTGCTCCAGACCCGGATGGTATACTTTTCCCTTGCGATTGTGGGTTTGAATTACATGATTGTGTTTTACCGGGTGCAGCTTGAACGGCTGGTGAAAAACCTGCACATCAGCAGGGAGGCGGAGCGGGAAGAACGGCAGAAGGCCACAACCCTGCAGCAAAAAGCCGAGAAAGCGTTGGAACAGCTGCAGAGCGCCCAGAAAAAGATTATCGTCCAGGAAAAAATGGCAAGTCTGGGAGCCCTCACCGCCGGAATCGCCCATGAGATTAAAAATCCGCTGAATTTTGTCACCAACTTCAGCGAATCCTCCGTGGACCTGATGGATGAGTTGAAAGCCCACCTGGGAAAACTCACACCCCATCTGGAGAAGGATGACAGGGAAGATGTTGAATACCTGCTGGATGAACTTGAAAAAAACATGAAGGATATTAATGAGCACGGAAAACGGGGCGACCGGATTGTGAAGAACATGCTCATGCACTCCAGGGGCGGAAACAACAGTTTTTCACGGGAGGATCTGAACATTCTCATCGAGGAATGCGTCCACCTGGCCTACCACGGTATGCGTGCCCAGGATCAGAGCTTCAAATGCGATATCGATATGAAGCTGAGCCCCGAAGCCCCCCACATCGATATGATCCGGGCGGACCTTTCCCGGGTGCTGCTGAATCTTATGAATAATGGGTTTTACTCAGCGTATCAGAAGTACAGTGAAGACGGCAGCGGGGAGTTTCATCCCCAGCTCAGCGTATCATCCGCGTTGGTTTCTCCGGAGGAAGTCCGGATCATTATTGAGGACAACGGTAAGGGAATTCCCGCAGACATTCTGGAAAAAATCTTCACACCGTTCTTTACCACCAAACCAACCGGAAAAGGCACCGGTTTGGGACTTTCCATATCATTTGAAATCATCCGGGATGAACACGGCGGACATATGGATGTGGAAAGTGAAGAAGGAAGCTTCGCCCGCTTCACCATTGATCTGCCGGTAACCAGCAGGAAAAACCGCTGATTTTGAAAACCAGACACAGGTATAACGTACGGTACCCACGATTTCAGGAGCATATGTATGGACATATTGGTAGTTGATGATGAACCGGCAATTGTAAGACTTTTTCAGCAGCGCTTCCGCAGGGAAATCCGGGCCGGGAAGCTCACCCTTCATTTCGCCTCCGACGGCTCTGAAGCTCTGGAGATTTTTAACTCTTCAAAAGCTGAAGTTGTTATGATACTATCTGATATTAACATGCCGGGGATGAGCGGTCTTGAGCTGCTTGAGAAAATACGGGAAATGGACGACGCCATCCCTGTATATATGATCAGCGCCTATGAGAACGAGGAGTATTCACGGCAAAGTACGGAACTGGGGGCCAACGGTTTTATTCCCAAACCCCTGGATTTTGTAGGATTAAAAAAACTTCTTCAGTTGGACGAATAATATGCATAATTTTCTTGTGGTGGATGATGAGGAGAGCGTTGAGCGGTTGATCACCCAGCGCTTCAGAAAAGAAATTCGAAGCGGAGAGTACAGCTTTCACTTTGCAGGGGACGGAGAAAAAGCCATAGAAGTTCTCCGGGACTACCCCGAAATAGAAATTGTCATTACCGATATCAACATGCCCCGGATGGACGGTCTTACCCTGCTGAATCATGTGCAGGAGATTAATCCCATGGTAAAAACCATTATGGTTTCCGCCTACGGGGATCTGAAAAATATCCGGGCGTCAATGAACCGGGGAGCCTTCGATTTCATCACCAAACCCATCGACTTTGATGACCTCAGAGCCACCATGGACAAAACCATCCGCTTCGTTACCGAGCTGAAAGAGAGCCTTCGCACCATCAAGGAAAATAATCTGTTAAAAATGTATGTGAACCCTTCGGTTTTCACCGCGTTGAACGGAGGTTCCTCTGCAGCCCTTCACTCCTCTCATGCCCATACAGAGGAAGCTGCAGCCACAGAGGACGAAGCGGATTTCACCCAATTCAGCCAGAGAATTAATGCTACGGTGGCGTTTGTTGATATCTGCGGCTTCACCAAACTCAGCGAAAACCTGCCTCCGGACAGTATTTCCGCATTGCTGAATCTCTACTTTGATGAAATTGCCAGAACTGTCACCAAATATGGGGGCACCATCGATAAATTTATCGGAGATGCAGCCATGGTTGTCTTCCAGGAGGGAAGGCATGTTCTTCAGGCGGTGCGGGCCTGTCTGGAAGCCCAGAAAAATCTTTCACACCTTCTCAAGGAAGAGATCGCTCCGGGTTTCAGCTACCCGGGAATTTCCGCAGGGATCAATACCGGGGAAATGCTCAGCGGAAACTACGGAAGCCCCAGACTGGGTCGCCTGGATTTTACCGTTATCGGTGATGTGGTGAATACCGCCGCCAGGGTTGAAAGCAAGGCCGCCTGCGGTGATATACTGTTTCCCGGAAATATCAGCGGTCACATATCCGGCGAATTCGCCATTGAATCCACAGGCACCTATGATTTGAAAAATAAATCCCAGCCGGTGGAACTGTTCAGAATATCCCGGGATTAACGCTATACGGCTTTCAGGGTACAGCTCTTTATCTGTTAGTTAATTATGCCTAAAATAGGATTTAAGCGCCTTCGGAGAATCTTTCCAGAATTGTCTTTTGGAAAAGTTCTCACTGGATTACATTAAACACAACTCAGGAGTCTCCATATTATGAACACCCTTTCTGCATTTCAGGAACATGTGGGCATGAAGTATCAGATATATAACGGTTTATTTCTGAACCTGCCCTTCCCGGACGTGAAAAGTTCGGGCATTCTTCTGCCGGTTTTCACCTCATACTGTCATGATGCCCTGGAAGAAGGCACACCGCCCATAGAACTGGTGGAGGAGTTTTTCTCCCAGCGGGTGGGTACCGACTCGTTCAGAGATTTGAAGAATGATCTTTTCCGCTTCCTCAGACTGGCAGAACGTCAGGTTGTACTCTTTGATGCAATGGAGGATTCTGCCTTCACCCGCATAGTGGATACCCAGGGGCCGGGATCCATCAAGGACACCCTCAACAGGGTTGAGCGAAGCGAAATCGTGGATGATTATCAGAAACTGCTGGACGAGTACCGGGTACGTATCGTACTCACCGCCCATCCCACCCAATTTTATACCGATCAGGTGTTGAGTATTCTGGTGGACCTGGTGGATTCCCTTCAGAAAAATGACATTCAGGAGATTAACAATCTCCTTCTCCAGATGGGCAACACCCGGTTCAAAAAACAGAAAAAGCCCACGCCCCTTGATGAAGCCCAGTCTCTGATGTGGACTCTGGAAAACGTGATGTACAGCGTTATCCCAAAGCTTCATGCTCATCTTGTTGAGGATATCTGTCCTGACGAGGATGCGGCATTGAATTTGCCGTCCATTATTGAACTGGGTTTCTGGCCCGGCGGAGACCGGGACGGCAACCCTTTCGTAAACCATGA
This sequence comes from Salinispira pacifica, assembly GCF_000507245.1. GTDB lineage: Bacteria > Spirochaetota > Spirochaetia > DSM-27196 > Salinispiraceae > Salinispira > Salinispira pacifica. Next base: position 2,792,245 of record NC_023035.1, read on the forward strand.
GATCACCACAGAGGTGGGGCAGATGCTCCGACGGAAGGTGCTGGGCAGTTACCTGGAAGACGCAAGGGATCTTACCCGACGGCTAACCTTCGACGGCGTACTGGAGCGCATCCAGGGCGTTGTGGACAAGCTGGACAGCACCTTGAACCCGGTGGGCAGATATCTGAATGTACAGAAGTTATATGAAGCCAAACAGGTGGACGGTAAAGTGTTCCATGTGGAAGTTTCGGATGAAGGATACAACAGCGCCGAGGAGCTGCTTGAGGAACTGTTTGAAATCCGCAGCCTGGTTATCCGGGAGCACAACGGTCTTTTTGTACAGCTTCTGAACCGGTTTATCTATAAAATACAATGCTTTGGATTTCATTTTGCCAGCCTGGATATCCGGCAGGATTCGGCGGTTCACACGTCGCTGTGCGCAGACATTCTTGAAGGAGTGGATGCAAAGCGCTGGGGTAAGCTCAAGGAGCTTGAAGGCAAGGTTCTTGACGGCAAGAGCTATGAAGACCTTAGTGATCAAAAACGGGTGGAAGCCCTCCTGCTCAGTGCAGAAGCCCTGAGCAAGCTTGAACATCAGAGCAGACAGCAGCTTCTGGAGGAGATCCTGGACAGCAGAAGCGATGCCATCAGCAGGGACTGTCTCCAGAGTTTCAAGGCGATCCATGAAATCCAGTCACGAAACGGGGAGAAAGGCGCCCATCGTTATGTGATCAGTCACACCGAGCGTTCAAGCCATGTGCTGGAAGTGTGGTTCCTCTCCCTTCTCAGCGGTTTTGATCCGGATATACTTCCCCTGGATATTGTACCTCTGTTTGAAACGGTGGAAGATCTCCACAATGCACCGGGGATTATGAACCGTCTCTATGAAATTCCGGAGTATTCACGGCATCTGAAAAATCGGGACCGTCATCAGCACATCATGCTGGGATTCTCCGACGGTACCAAAGACGGCGGATATGTAACAGCCAACTGGGAGATCTACAAGGCCAAGGAAATCCTCACCCAGACTACCGGTGATCATGGCTTCAGGGTGCTGTTTTTTGACGGCCGGGGTGGTCCTCCTGCACGGGGCGGCGGCAACACCCACAAATTTTACCGGGGTCTGGGAAGTAAAATTGACTCCAAAACCATTCAGCTCACAATTCAGGGACAGACCATCAGCTCCAGTTACGGCACCGAAGATATTGCCGCCCATAACCTGGGCCAGCTGGTGAGCGCAGGTCTTGAAAACAACCTCTTTCCCTCCGACAGCATGTACCTGAACGAAGAGGAGAGGGATCTCATCGAGCGTCTGTCGGAACGGGCGAACGCCCACTACATGGCATTACGAAATCATCCGAAATTCCTGCCCTATCTTGAGCATATGACCCCACTGAGCTACTACGGTCGAACCAATATCGGAAGCCGGCCCAGCAAGCGCAGTAAATCCGGACCATTGAACCTGGATAGTCTCAGAGCCATCCCCTTCGTCGGTGCCTGGAGCCAGATGAAGCAGAACATTCCCGGCTACTACGGCCTGGGGACAGCGCTGGAGGAACTGATCAAACAGGGTGAGCAGGAAAAACTTCAAAAGCTGTACCATAACAGTCTCTTTTTCCGAACCCTGATGGAAAATTCCATGCAGAGTTTGAGTAAATCCTATTTTCCACTCACTTCCTACCTGAATGATGATCCCGAGTACGGCGAGTTCTGGAATATTCTGAAAAGCGAGGCGGAACTCAGCACGAAAAATCTTTTCGCCATTACCGGCCAGAACAGCCTGCTGGATACCGATCAGGTGATCCGGGAATCCATCAGGATGCGTGAGCGTCTGATTCTTCCGGTAATCGTCATTCAGCAGTATGCCCTGCAGAAAATCCGTCAGCTTCAGGAAGAGGCCGGAGTGGAAACCCGGCGTTTCGTGGAAAGCGACCGGGAGAAACAAAAGGACGTTCTGGAAAAGCTGATCATCAAAAGCCTGATGGCCTCCATCAACGCATCCAGAAACTCGGTATAGGTCCGTGTCTTTCGGGGGGTGGATCTGCCGGGATTCACCTCCCCTGGACGGGTGCTCCTGCCGATCTGATCGAGCCGGAGGGCGGCGGTCGCTCTGGGCGGTTACTAATGGTTCGAGAGTTTACTGGTCTGCCACAGGGCTGTTACTGGTGGTGCTGCAGAAATGTGAGGGCCTGGGCGAACGCCTCTTCATATGATCCCGGCAGACGGGATTCGGATCGGGTCAGTTGTTCCGAAGTGAACAGGTAGCAGCCCAGCTGAAACCCGCTGAACCTCCCCGGCATGCTCTGAAGTTCAAACCTCTCGGTATCTCCGGAAAACCCTACACCCAGATGTATGAGCATGCGGATTTCATTCCGTACCTTGAGAATATCCTGCTCCTCCATCTGGAGGAAGCGCTCAAGGGCATCCAGCATTCCTTTGGTATAGCGGATGGAGTATCCGTACTTTTCAAAAAACCGGGACTCCACCGTATCCATATCATCTTTCAGCATGGAGATATAGTCCGCAGTGGCGCTCACATTCAACTCGGCCAGGTCCTGCTCGGTCTTATTGATCCTGCTCCACAGCAATCCCAGGTCGGCTTCATCCACCAATTCCTGAAGGATCAGGTAGCCATCCAACAGATCTCCGTTATGAATATAGGCCAGAGCCAGATCGTGCCGCGGACTCTCATTGGCCTCCGAACCCTCAATTGCTTTTTTGTACTGGCGGATCGCATGGTCGTAGTTACCGGTATGCTCATAGAGACGGGCCAGATAGGTTCGTGCCCGCACATTCTCCGGATCGATTTCACATGATTTCTGAAGATATTCCAGGGCACGACTGTCGTCCCCTAGTTTGAAGTACAGGTCTCCAAGTTCAATATGAGCTTCCAGATGGGTAGGATCAAGTTTGATACAGGACTCAAACTCATGAAGGGCGCGTTGAAAGTCCCTGTCTGCGCTATAGCACAGGCCCAGCTGAAAATGCACCGGTTCATTTTCCGGGTCGTTTCTGCTGAGGTCCTCATATATATGCTTCGCGGCGCTGTAATCACCCAGATGCATAAGATCCCGGGCCTTCCGTAACGGATCCAAATCCATTCCCCTTACTGGAATTATATCCCATTCCCCGGAAAAAAAAAGACCCGAACCGAAGCATCTGCTGCTTCCGTCCGGGTATTATCGGGCAGGTACGGGAAAAACATCCCCGCCCCGCCTGAGAACAGATGTGCTCGGGGCTGTTACAGCTGGAGCATGTTCTTTACTGTGGAGATCTCCAGGAATGAGGCTCCGGTTGAAGGACCGAAGTTACCCGCAAGAACGAGCACCGTATCTTCTTTCTGGAGAAGATCATCCTTCACCAGATGGTTCAGACTCTTATTGATAAATTTCTCAACCCCTTCCTGCCGGGCGGGCATATAGCTTGCCGTTACCCCGTATGTGATTGCCAGCTGACGCATAACTTTCGGATCGTAGCATTCCACATAAATGGGAATATTTCCCCGGAATGCAGAAATGTAGCGTGCGGTGCGGCCGGTTGATGTGTCAATCACGATTCCCTTCATGGGAATTTTCGATTCTGCCTTCACCGCAGTACGTGCGAGAAATGCTGGAATCTGGTGACTGGAAGGATCAACATCTATGTTCACCATTGCATCTGTTGCTTCTTCTGCAGACTTGGCGATTTTTGCCATGGTCTGTACAGACTCCAGGGGATAATCACCATAGGCGGTTTCTCCGCTGAGCATCAGTGAATCGGTACCGTCATATACGGCATTCGCCACATCGCTCACTTCAGCACGGGTGGGCCGGGGCTTCTTGATCATGGTGTGCAGCATCTGGGTGGCGGTAATCACCGGCTTGCATTTTTCCCGGCACTTTCTGATGATCATTTTCTGGATTGCGGGAATCTTTTCAGCGGGGATCTCAATTCCCAGGTCTCCCCGGGCTACCATGATTCCGTGAACATGATCAATGATTTCGTCGATGTTCTCTACGCCTTCCTGATTTTCGATTTTTGCAATGATTTTGGATTTGCTGTTGTGCTCATCGAGAATGTCCTGAATCACCTGCACATCTTCTTTGTTCCGGACGAAGGAGTGGGCGATAAAATCGATTTCATGTTCAATGGCAAAATCGATGTAGCCTCTGTCCCTATCGCTGAGAGCGGGAAGATGAATGTGCACGCCGGGTACATTTACACTCTTTTTTCCGCCGATCTCCCCGTCATTCTGAACTTCGCAAATCAGGGCGTTGTCTTTCTTTTCTTTTACGATAAGAGCAACATCACCATCATCAATCAAAATCAGTTTTCCCACGGGGACATCTTCCACAAAGCCTTTGTAGTTGAGGTATACGCATTCCTTGCTGGAAAGTTTGTCGGGATCTCCAATCATTTTGATAATGTCGCCGGTTTTCACGTTAATGTCCGACTCTTTTTTGGTAGTTCGTACTTCAGGACCTTTGGTATCCAGTACAAGCGGGATTGCATCGGATACTTTTCGGACATTTTCCACTACTTTCAGGCTGTCTTTATGTTCCTGGTGGGCGGTATTCAGGCGCACTGCGCTCATTCCGGCATCGTAGAGGGATCGGATAAAATCCGGTTCGCAATTCATATCTGATATGGTTGCGACTATTTTGGTTAACTTCTTCACGGTCGTACTCCGTTTTGGGATTGGGATTAATACACTCGGTACACAACGAAGTATAGTTTTTTCCAATACCGCCGTCAATGTGAGGCATTGCTCCGAAGCACACCGATTAGCGGGTATTCTATCAGGTCAGACGGGTATGGAGAACCCGTTTTGGCCTTTTTTTGAATGTCGTTTGGCTAAATCCCTGACCTATACACACATTACCAAAATTGCCGGCAGCTTCTGAAATAGTTGGCAGCTCTCGAAAATCCATGTTTTTCTTTTCACCATCTTTTTTGTATATTGAGTTGAGATGAAAAAAATAATACCGATTTTTCCATTAGGGGTTGTGCTCCTGCCCGGCATGCAGCTTCCCCTGCATATATTTGAAGAGCGATACCGGCTGATGGTGTCCCACTGTCTGAAACAAGATGAGCCCTTCGGAATCGTGTATTATGACGGAAGCAGTTTCAAATCCACCGGCTGCTCCGGAAAAATCACCAATGTTCTGAAGGAATACGAGGACGGCAGAAAAGATATCATCATACAGGGCTCGGACAGATTCACCCTGGAAGAGGTTGATGATTCAGGAGAGTACCTGACGGCTGAAGTAAAATACTTCAGCGACTGCAGCACTTCCGCCAGTTCCCGGGAACTCGAACGCATGAAAACCGAGGCGGTTGAAGCGGTCATCAAACTGGCATCCCTGAACAACCGGGAGCTGGATAGAAAGTATCTCATGAGCCTGAATCCCGTGGACTTCAGTTTTCTCATCTCCGCCAGCGATATGATGAACCTGGAAGATAAGCAGGAAAACCTTGAGACCAGCTCGACAGCCAACAGGCTGCAAAGCATTATCACCACCGCCAAACGGGTAATTATGCGCTCGGAGGCGCATCACCAGCTTCTGAAAATACTGGGGGATAATTCGGACATCCGCCACATTTTTAATTAGACCGCCAATTCCGAATAAAAATCACCATGGTTTTCTCTTTTCTCGTATACAGCAAATCCATTTATTACTATACTTTGAAAGTATTATGATCCAGGGAAAAGAAGCTGAGCAGCAGATTGACATGTATGAAAAGAAGATCTTTGACCTCACCCAGCTCATCGAGATCAGTAAAAGTCTCAATTCAAACCTGGATTACAACGCTCTGATTCAATCCATTCTCTATATTTGCATGGGTCAGCTCAAAGTGCTGAAGGCCGGCCTCTTCGCCCGGAAGGATATCGGCAGTCAGGACCTGGTGCTCCACAGAAGTCAGGTGGGCTTCGACATGCACGCCCACCAGCAGTATGTGATTCACGAGGGGAATCCTCTGCTGGACTATCTTCACGATCATCCCAAAAGCCAAACCCTTGATGATCTTCAGTCGGCAATCGGAGAGGAGCCTCTGGATCCCATATCCCAGCTGCAGCCGGTTCTGATTATCCCTCTGAGAGCCAAGGATGTGATCAACGGCATTCTCATACTGGGAGATCCAATTCAGGAATCGGCAATCCCCATGGAAGACAGGGATTACGTGGAGAACATCGCAATACTCGCAGGAATTGCGGTGCACAATGCATTCCTGTATGAGATCACCACCACCGATGTGATGACCCGGCTCAAACTCCGACATTTCTTCCTGGATACTCTGAGCAGTCAGATCGCCCTCAGCAGACGCCACAACAAAACCATGAGTCTCATCATGATGGATATAGATCACTTTAAAGCGTTGAACGACAACTACGGCCATGTGGTGGGCGACGAAGTTATTATCGGTGTGAGCAGAATTATCCTGGATAATATTCGCCAGACTGATATGGCAGCCCGGTACGGCGGCGAGGAGTTTGTGGTACTCCTCCCCGATGCCCCCCGTTCCACGGCCCTGCAGATCGCCGAACGGATCCGTACGGCAGTTGCCCAGGCCCTGTTCACCTACGAAGACGCAAGCTGCTCGGTAACAATATCCATGGGGCTTGCGGAGTTCGATCCATATACCGATCTTAACTCCCAGACCTTCATCCAGAAAGCGGACAAAGCCCTCTATGAGTCCAAACGAGGCGGACGGAACCGCACCACCACTGCAGCTGACCTGAGCTGATGCAGCCCCTCCTTCTTGCTTAAATGTACGCCCTTTAGTATCTTCTTGCCATGGAAATAGCAAAAACACTGGATCAGGTACGCTCCAAACTGGAGCCGTCCATTCTCCCCCATGAGCTGGATGAAGCAATGGATAAAATTGCCAGGATCCGTACACTGAAAAAAGATATGAACGTGGTTGTCCTGGGTCATAATTACATGACACCGGATGTGTTCTACGGAGTCTCGGATATTATCGGAGACAGCCTGGGTCTGGCCCGGGAGGCGGCACAGACCACTGCAGATATTATTCTTTTCAACGGCGTACATTTCATGGCCGAGACTGCGAAGATCATGAGCCCGGAAAAGACCGTCCTCATTGCAGATATGGAAGCAGGCTGCTCACTGGCTGAGAGCATTACCGCCGAGGACGTCCGCATGCTGAAGAAACAGCATCCCGGAGTTCCGGTTGTGACCTATGTGAACTGCTCTGCAGCGGTAAAAGCGGAAACGGATATCTGCTGTACCAGCGCCAACGCAGCCAAGGTTGTGAACTCCCTGGACAGCGACGAGGTACTCTTTCTCCCGGATGCATATCTGGCGAAAAATGTCGCCCTCCAGACCGATAAACGGATTATCAGCTGGGAACAGGGCAAGTGCATGGTGCACGAACAGTTCACCAAAAGCGACATTGATGCCGCCCGGGCTCAGTTCGATGACCTGGTGGTGATCAGCCACCCCGAATGCGATACCGACGTTACCGGAGCCTCAGATTTCGCGGGAAGCACCAGCCAGATGGAACGGGTGATCGCTGAGAGCGGCAAACAGAACGTGATGCTGATTACCGAGTGCAGCATGGGCGACAACCTCAGGTCGGTTTTCCCCAAAAAGAATTTCATCAGCACCTGCCAGACCTGCCCCCACATGAAAAAAATCACCCTGGACAAGATCATCTATTCCCTGGAGAACATGGTTCATAAAGTGGAAGTGGACGAGGACATTATCCGCCGGGGACGGCGGGCGGTGGAACGCATGCTGGAGATCGGCTGATACCGGAATATCAATTCTGATACCAGCCGATAATTTCCTGCAGCATTATGTTCCTGCAGCAATGCATTATTGGTAGGGAACACATACCTGTACAGAGGTGAATGGTTCGTTAATCACTTTCTGTACAGGGGGTGAATTTTCTTTCGATAGTTTTCATACTGTTCGCCGGCATGATAACTGGAGCGAACCAGCGGACCGGCCTCCACGAAATCAAAGCCCTTTTCCAGGGCCCGCTCTTTCAGCTCGGCAAATTCCTCGGGGGTCCAGTACTTCTGCACTGCCTGATGATTCCGGCTGGGCTGGAGATACTGCCCCATGTTCATCATCGATACCCCGTGGGCCAGCAGGTCATCCATGGCTCCCAGAATCTCTTCCCTGGTTTCACCCAGACCCAGCATCAGGCTGGATTTCGTGACAATATCCGGTGCAATCTCCCGGCTCATTTTCAGCATTTTCAGACTCCGCTGATAATATGAACGGGAGCGGACAACCGGAGTCAGGCGCTCCACGGTTTCAAGATTATGACTCATAATATCCGGCCTGCTCTCCAGCACGGCGGCGATGCTGTCAGGATCGGCCATGAGATCTGAAGTGAGAAGTTCCACTCCGCAGTCCGGAGCGGCCTTTCGGATCTCTTCAACGGTTTTTGCAACTATGGATGCGCCTCCGTCCTTCAGATCGTCCCGTGTGACCATGGTGATTACCACATGGGCCAGCTGAAGCTTGGCAACCGAATCGGCAACCCGTGCCGGCTCGCCAAGATCCACCGCACCGGGAAGACCGGTTTTCACCGCACAAAACCTGCAGCGGCGGGTGCAGGTATCTCCCAGAATCATGAAGGTGGCAGTTTTATGCTTCCCCCAGCACTCATGAATATTGGGACAGCGGGCTTCTTCGCACACCGTATGCAGACGCTCTTCCTTCACCATCTTTTTGAGATCTTTAAAATTATCGTTGGTGTTCAGCTGAATTTTCAGCCACTCCGGTTTGCGTGTTACCGGTCTGTTGTTTTTCCCGGTCTGCTTCGCGGCTGTATTCGTTGCGCCGCTTTTCGTTGCGCCGGTTTTCTTTATGCCGGAACCTTTCTGCAATTGCTCTTCTGGTATGGTAAAGCTGTCTGACATATATTTTCTCCAATTGCCTCTTGCATTTCAGATGTTGTTCTGGGTGTCTAAGCTACTAGATTTTGCCGGTGAAGGCCAGTGTGAACACACATTCCGGGAGGACCGGTTTTTGCAGACAGAGTTCCCGTTGAACGATCAGCTGGATTCCCGGACAATCAGTTCCGGCTCGAGACGGACGGTTTCGGCGAACCAGCTGTGTTCCTTTTCAGCATTAATTCCCCGGACGCACAGATCATAGGCCGTGGCCCCCATCTGTCTCAGAGGCTGATGAATGGTGGTGAGTGCCGGGTTGGTGAGACTTGAGAAGGTGACATCATCGTATCCCACAATCCGCATGTCATCGGGTATGCTGATATTGTGCTGTCTGGCGGCCTTCAGCAGCCCAAGAGCCACCAGGTCCCCTGCGGCGCAGAAAATCCCGTCGCATCCTGCGTCCATGAAATTTTTGAAGGTTTTGATCGCCTCTTCGGGATGGTAGGTGGGGATCTCCACAACTGCGTTTTCATCCACTGGAATCCCCCGTTCGTTCATTACCTGAATATATGTGTCGTAGCGGGCCTTGGGGGAAAGGCTTCCCAGGGGATCGTTATGATACCCCACCAGAAGTCCCGGTTTTTTACAGCCCCGGTCTATGAGATGCTCAACTGCCTTTCGTGCGCCGATGGTGCTGTCGCAGTAGACGCTGCTTACGTTCTCGAAAATATCTTCCACCAGAACCAGCGAAACTCCGCTGTCTTTGAACTCTTCGATGAATGTGTGTCCTGGGCGCAGATTCACCGTAATAACCGCATCGGCACGTCTTCCCTGAAGTATCTTCTGAAACGTCTTCATTCGGCTGTTTTTATCCCGGTTGGAAGAATAGAGCTGAATGGTGTACTCATCCCCCCCTGCCTCCAGAGCTTCTTCCACACCCCGGATCAACTCCATTTCAAATAGAGTGGAAAAACTTGCCGCAACCACTGCGATGGTTTTGGTATGCCCCCCAACCAATGAACGCCCGAGAAATGCCGGGAAGTAATCCAGTGCTTCCACCGATTTCAATACCTTCTGTTTAGTTTCGGCGGTGATTCGGGGATCGTCATGGATGGCCCAGCTTACGGTAGTATGGGATACTCCGGCGTGCCGGGCAACATCGTGGATGGTTACTTTTTTTGGCATGAATATTCCTAGATCTATCTTATTCTATGTGAGGCGGCGATTCCAGGAACCTGCTACTGATGTATCAGAGCCGCTGGGATCCGTTTCCGCCCGGTAATCATGAGGCGATGATGTCTGCCTCATAACAGAGGTTCTTCTAAAATGCTTTTTTTATTAGAATCTCTATGATCTATACAGAATAAGAGCAGTCCCGGGAGCTGTCAAGCTGATGCTTCTTCCATCCGCTCCGATAATCTTGATGTTTTCACTTATCTACTCTATACTCTTGCATCCTAATAAGTTAGATAATTAAGAAAAACGGCCCGCTTTTCGCCCCGTTTTTATGTTCTTTCCAAACGGCAGTGTTGATTGAACATCCCGTAACAAAACAGCAAAAGAGGCGCAGATGTCAAAAGTTTCCACCCGAAGCCGGGTTCATCACAACGTGCAGGAAGTACGGAACCTCACCGAAGACAGCTATGTTCTCCGCTTTGAACGCCTGGGAATGGATTTTCAGCCCGGACAGTATCTGAGTGTGGGTCTTAAGGGTGATATTCACATGAGAGAATATTCGATATATTCACCTGCAGAGGCGGATTATCTGGAAATTCTGGTAAAGGAAGTGGAAGGCGGCCATGTTTCCAGAAAACTGAAACAGCTGAAAGTCGGAGATGAACTCTATGTTGAAGGCCCCTTCGGATTTTTTCTCATCGATGAATCCCGGAGGAAAAACAAGCTGTATTTTATCGGGACCGGGACGGGAATCAGCCCCTTTCACAGCTTCTGCAATTCTTACGATGAATTGGACTACACCCTTCTTCACGGTGTTCGCCGCCTGAAGGAAGGTTATGAGCTTGATCAGTATGATCCATCCAGGGTGGTGCGCTGTGTCTCCCGGGAGGAAGGCGGAGATTTCCCCGGTCGGGTAACCGATTTTCTCAGGGCCAATCCGGTGGAACCCAATGCAAGCGTGTACCTCTGCGGAAACTGCGATATGATCTACGAAGCCTACGACATTCTTTCCGAGCAAGGGATTCCCAGAGAACAGATGTTTGCGGAAGTGTATTTCTAAGCCCCCGGAACGGGCGGCATCAGATAAATAAGGAAAAATAGTATGAAGTACCATATAGTGCACCTCGGTTGTCAGATGAATCAGTCGGACACAGAGCGGATTCAGGCGGTTATTGAGGCCATGGGCTATGAAGAGACCCCCCGTGAAGAGGACGCCGAGCTGCTGGGTATCGTTGCCTGTTCAGTGCGCCAGAAGGCCATCGACAAAGTGTATTCCAAAATCCACCAATGGAATAAATGGAAAAACAGCAAAAGCCTGCTCACCTTCGTTTCAGGCTGCATTCTTCCCGCAGACCGGGAAAAGTTTCTTGACCGCTTTGATCTTCTGTTCAGCATTAATGAACTACCCGACCTTCCGGAGATGATCAGCCAGTACGGTATCACCACCCCCTTTTCCGGCGGACAGTTTGCAAAAGATATGGACCTTGCACCTGCAGCCCCTTCAGAACCCGCCGCCTCCCCGGGGCGACCGGTGGGCCCCATGTGGCTGAAAGATCCCAGGGAAAGTCAGGTACTGAAGCTGGTGGATCATCAGGACAGCAGCGCAAAGCTCCCCTCGGGTGAATCTCTGAATCACCGCAATGCCCTCTATGGAGATGAAAACCGCAGAGAAAACACCCTGTCGGCCATCAGGGCCATGCAGAATGAAGTGAAAAATCGCGGCGGAGGGGAAAAGGTAAAGCGCAGCATTCTGCCCGACGCATCAGGCAGTGGAGCACCCGATCCCATGAGCGGATTCTGGAACATCAAACCCCATTACCGTTCACCCTTTGAAGCCTTTATCCCCATCCAGAACGGCTGCGATAAATTCTGCACCTTTTGTGCAGTTCCCTACACACGGGGACGGGAAGTATCCCGTCCCAGCAGCGAAATTCTGGCGGAAGTGGAAGATCTTCTCAATCGGGGGTACAAAAGCATCACCCTGCTGGGACAAAACGTGAACTCCTACGGCCTGGACAAAGAAAGAGACGAAATCCGCTTCCCCGAGCTCATGCGCCGCATCGGCGAAATGGGCAGGGATCTGGGTAAAGAGGATGATTTCCTGGTGTACTTCACCTCCCCTCACCCCCGGGATATGACCCGGGATCTGCTGGAAATTATCGCTGAATACCGCTGTCTGGCCAAACAGATTCATCTTCCCCTACAGTCCGGGGACGATAAACTGCTTATTAAGATGAACCGGAATCACAGTCTGCAAAGGTACCGGGAAATCGTGGAAAATATCCGGGAAATACTGCCTGAGGCTACATTGTTCACCGACATCATCGTGGGATTCACCGGCGAAACCGAGGAACAGTTCCAGCGGACCCGCCGGGCCATGGAAGAATTTCAATACAACATGGCCTTCGTCGCCATGTACAGCCCCAGACCCGGAGCCGCTTCCAGCCGATGGGACGATGATATTCCCCAGGATGAGAAAAAACGCCGGCTGCACGTACTCAGTGAAGAACTCCAGAAATCCAGTCTGGCATACAACCGGCTTCTGGTGGGCCGGAACATGCGGGTTCTGGTAGAAGGGCGGGACCGCAGCGGGCGCTACCTGGCCGGAAGAAGCGAGGGAAAGCTGCCGGTTCGCTTTCTCCATGATGATGACAGCCTCATCGGTCAATTTGTGCAGCTGCGGATCAGTTCTGCCAGCGAATTGAGCCTGGAAGGGGAATTGATTGAAACACAGGTCCCCGGGGAGGTGCGCCGTGCATGATGTAAGAGAGCAGGATGTAAAACCCCGGAAGGTGCAGGCAGATACCGGCGCATTTACCCCCGCCGCTCCTGTTGAATCCGGATCCGTTTCGGTTGATGCCTCGAAAGGTGACTCCCGGAATACAGACAGGCCCACAGTTTCCTTCAACACCCTGGGGTGCAAGCTGAACCAATATGAAACCGATGCCCTTGCCGCCCGGTTCATGCGGGAAGGATGGGAAGTTGTACCCTTTTCACAGAAGGCCGATGTAAGTGTGGTAAACAGCTGCACGGTGACCAACAAGGCCGACCGGAAAACCCGGAACACCATCAACAAGGCCCTGAGACTCAACGGCAAAACCGCCCATATCGATCTGCCTGAGGCAGCAGATCCCGGAGACTCCGGCATGGTGGTGGTCACGGGCTGCTTTGTAGACAGTCACCGGGATGAGCTTGAAAAAGACGGCCGCAGTTTCGTGGTGGACAACGACAGAAAGAACTCCATTTTTGAACTGGTTCAGGCCCATAGAAACGGGGAAATTCTCCATCCCGAATCCCTGAAAGGGGACCGCTTTCAATATGACGCTTCCAGCCGGGTGTTTCACACCCGGGGAATGGTGAAAATTCAGGACGGCTGCGACAACTTCTGTACCTTCTGCATCATCCCCTTTGTTCGAGGCCGTGCAGTAAGCCGGCCGCCCGAAGACATATTCAGCTCCGCACAGCAGATGATTGATGACGGATATCATGAGCTGGTGCTCACAGGTGTGAACATGAGCCGCTACCGCCACGGCGATTTTGTATTCGCCGACATAATCCAGGGCCTGCTGGACCTCAACGGGGATTACCGGCTGCGAATCTCAAGTATCGAGCCGGATCAGCTGGATGAGCGCTTCCTGGAACTTATGAACCACCCCAGGATGTGCCCCCATCTGCACCTCTGCCTCCAAAGCGGATCGGAAAAAATCCTTCTGAAAATGCGGAGGCAGTACAGCTATGCCGAATACCGGGAGATTGCAGCCCGGCTGAAGGAACATCGGCCTGATTTTAATATCACCACGGATATTATTATCGGATTTCCCGGAGAAGGGACCGCCGAGTTCCAGGAAAGCCTGGATGCGGTAACATCCATCGGTTTCGGACATGTACATGCGTTCAAATACTCTGTACGGGAAGGAACCCGGGCCGCCAGAATGGATGAGCAGGTTCCGGAGAAAGAAAAGAACCGCCGTTCCGAACAACTCCGCCTGGAGGCCGAAAAAGCCAAAAGAGCGTACCGCCAGGGACTGGTGGGCAGCAGTCAGCGGGTACTGGTAGAGAAGGTAAGCGCCGGGAAAGATGAAGACGGCAATACCCGATACCGTGCACGGGGCCTTGGCCAGCATTATGTTCCGGTGAGCTTTCCCCTGCCCCCGGGGATCGGAAAATCAAGGGCTAAAGCATTTGAAAACCGCTTCGCCCGGGTTGAAACTACCGGTCTGGATGCCGGGGACGATCCGGATCTCCTGGGCGAGCTGGTTTATTCCCTGGAAGACTCAGCTTCTTCGTCCGGAAAAGAATGATTCACATCCTTCAGCTCAGCAGGATTTCCGCCGACGTTGCCCCCCTGAAAATACAATCCGCATTGGGACTGAAATCCCGGGGACAGAGGGAGTTCGGCTGGCAATCTGCTTCCACTCCCCCGGGGAGGTCACCGGAAATCCGGCTCTGGACACGTGAAGACCTGAAACTCGAAACGGCAAATCTCGGCGGGAATTACTCGGGAAGAAGTAAACCTGAAATACTTCAAACCGACGGTGAGGTCTCAGCCCCTGCCCTGACGGGGGCGGGAAACGGCACTATCAGCCTGCATGGTTCGCTTACCATGGCACGAAGTATGGGCTTCCTTGCAGGCCGGATCGCTTCCCGGGAGACCGCTCAACCGGGAGATATTTTCGCAGCCCTGGTGGAAGATCATTTCATCCCCGGCCCCGGGGCTGTGGTACACAGGGTGGACCTCCCCGAGGGAGAGTTCTATCCGGACCTGGTTCTTGATCACGGCCTGGAAGAGATTTCAGCGGACCTGAATTCTCACAGGCAGGACCGGGATCAGGGGCGGGATCAGGGGACGGAAGCATTCGGAGGGTCAGCCGGCCCGAAAAAAATCCGGAGAGAAGAGGTCCTGGGGGAGAAAATGTTTCGAAATGAAGAGCAGAATCTGTTTCTTGAAGAATTTTACCGCTGCTTCATTCCGTTCTGTTCCCCACATCAGCTCCACACGCTTTTTCTCAACCCGCTTGCAGAGAAGCGGCAGCTGTATCCGTCGCTCCACCGATTCGTTACCTATCTGGCCAATATGAGCGATCTGGCCGGCAATTCTTCGGGGGAGGCGTAAGATATGCTCAGTTCGGTACATCAGTTCAGTCACGTCTATGTTGAACGGGATATTACGGAGTCTCCCATGAGCCGGGGAGTTCTGCAGCGCCTGTATGACTCGGGGCAGAATCCCCGGATCATTCCGGTTGAACATTACAAGGACGTGTTCAACAGACCCCGACAAAGCTTCCGGATCCAAAAACATCAGCCGGCCCTCATCCTGGCCAGAGAACGGGAGCATTTTCTCTACCGGGGAAATGAGCGCATAAACTCCTGGAAGCAGAGCGGGTTATTCTATAATGCTCTGGTGCGCAACTGCGTGTATAACTGCGATTACTGCTTTCTCCAGGGAATGCACGGCTCCGCCCACAGCGTCATGTTTCTGAATAACAGGGATTTTATCCATGCAGCAGAACGGCAGCTTGAGAAGGGTCCGGTATATATGAGCATTTCGTATCTCAGCGAGATTCTTGCATTCGAACCGCTGTATCCCTACGCCAGGGAGTGGCTGGAGTTCGCACGGGGACGGGAAGATTTCGCCCTGGAGATACGCACCAAGAGCGATTATTACCAGGCCATTGCCGACCTTGAACCCTCTGCCAACAGTTTTCTGGTATGGAGCCTGAGCCCGGAACAGGTGAGCCGGGAACATGAACGGGGGACGGCAAGTTTCCGCAACAGGCTGTTCGCCGCCTCCCGGGCTGCAGAGGACGGCTGGCCTCTGAAACTCACCTTTGATCCGGTTCTGGAGCTTGAGAACTGGCAGGACCTCTACGGAAATATGATTGAAGAAACCTTCCGCCGCATTCCCCCGGAGAAGGTTCAGGAAGTGAGCTTCGGGGTATTCCGGATGAATCAGGACTTTCTCAAACGGATCAGAACCGTACGCCCCGAGTCTCCGGTGTTGTACGGGGACTTCCGCAAAACCGGCGAACTGGTGAGCTATGCTCCCGATTTTATCCGGGAGGTCCGGGAATTCATGACTGGCAGATTACGCGCGTATATCAGCCCTGAGAAGATCTTTTTCGTCCACGGGTAAGGTTCTCCCAGGCACGGCTCAGAGGTTCGGCCTCAGGGGAATCCAGGAAGGTCCGGGTGGTGAATATCTCAAGATGATCCATGGCTCTGGTAATGCCCACGTAGATCAGATTGCGCTTCTGCCGCAATTCATGTTCCCGGCTCAGCATTTCCGCGGTGCTCAGGGTGGGCAGATGAAACAGCACCACAGGAAAGTCCAGCCCCTTGGCGGAATGGATGGGCGAAATTCGCAGGGCGGAAGAAGACTCCTGCCCTGGATCCGGCAGCACACCGAACTCGAAGTCCGGATCACGGATGGATTGAAGCTCCAATCCGGTCATCTCCGGCAATTCCCGGCGAAGCTGATCCAGCCGCCTTCGGTCGTGCACAAGAATGCAGATATTGCTGGGTTCGTATCCGAGAAAATCCACATACAAGCGTATTCTTTCTGCAAGCGCACCGGTAATGCGCATCTCATCCTCGAAGCGGTGAATCACCGGCGGAGGCCCCTCCCGAAACCCCGGAGGAGGCGTCTCCTGGGTATCGCTGCCGTTCCCCGGCTCACTGGATTTAAACCCCGACAGCTCCATGTAGAGCTCGGCAAACTCCTGGATGGGAAGACTGTTGCGGAGATTCAGGGAAAGATACCGGCTCTTTCCCCGGATATCGATTCCCGCCCGGGCGAACGGAGACTGCAGGCCGTATATGCTTTGTCTGTCATCACCCGCCATGATCAGCCGCGCACTGATCCCCC
Organism: Salinispira pacifica; assembly: GCF_000507245.1. Lineage (GTDB taxonomy): Bacteria > Spirochaetota > Spirochaetia > DSM-27196 > Salinispiraceae > Salinispira > Salinispira pacifica. The sequence goes on from NC_023035.1 coordinate 2,809,116, forward strand.
GGAAAAACCGCAGCACCACAGGGGGGAGATCCTGAACCTCATCAATATAGAGGGTATGGAACCGGGCCGTCCCTACGGGTCCGGATCCGGGGCCGGGTCCGGGGCCGGCTTCCCCTGCCCCGGCATTCCCTGCAGCGGCTCGGGCATCGGATGCTTCGGGGACCGGATCGTCCCCGACCGAGTTGCCGGCTGACATTCCCGGGGAAGCTGCAGCAGGGAGTGAAGATGAAAGCACAAGGGCCGCAAGATTCCGGGTGTAGAGCTGCTGTTCTTCAAGCTGATCCCGCAGCCGCTCCTGAATTCTCCACAGGAGGGAACGGTGAAAACCATCGAGTTTTCCCGGCAGCCCTCTGCGGGAGTACATGTCGTCCACGTATTCTTCCCGGCTCAGGGCATAGCCCCATATCACTTCATTTATTTCAAAAACTATCTGGCGCTGATTCAAAATGGCGAACAGTTCCCCGTACGCTTCATCCTCCAGAGATGAAATCAGCACATCCAGTGCATCGGGGAGAAAGCGGCCGTAGCGGATCTCCGCACCTGGCTGGATTTTTCTCAGATGTCCGGCGATATAGCTGTCGGCGGTTTGTATATGCATGTGTTCAGACTGGATTCCCAGTATTTCGCTGATGTATTTATCGTACTTCACCAGGGTCCGGGCGAAGGTGAACAGCCCCAGTCTGGGTTCTTCCTCGAAGCCCAGTGTGTTCTGGGCCGCCTGCTGCCGCAGACTCTCCAGAAGAACCACAGTTTTCCCGCTTCCCGCAGGTCCCCTGATGAGCAGCTGATGTTCCCGGGCAATGTCCGCAGCCGCTTCCCGCTGCTGTCGGCTCAGGCGCACGATGCTTTGCTCGAAATCCCGTCTGGTGCGGGTGAAAATAGAGAGACGAAGAAGCTCATCCCGGTAGCTGTTGAGCCACTCGTATTCTCCGGCAGCTGCTTCTCCCGGGCCTCGGCTGCCCGCCTGATCCGCCCGGCGGCGGAGATCTTTTATCTCCATATCTTTCATCTGCAGTGCCAGCCTGGCCTTCCGCAGCTCGTTAAATTCCGCCTCGGCGGATTGCCGGGTTTCCCATATATCCAGATTATCCCTGATTTTCTGAAGGTGAGGGCTCTCAATTCCGCTGAGACGGCAGAATTCTAAAAATGACCAGGTTTCGGCCTTTGCCTCATCAACACTCACTTCCTGAAATCTTCGCAGAACACCCTGCAGAAGTCTGTGGCTCGCCTCCATTTGGGAGAGCCTGCTGATCCCCCTGAGTTTCAAGGCCCGGTTATCTCCGCCGGTTCCCAGCAAATACTGCCGGTACATTCCGATTTTTTCCTGAAAGCTGTAACTTTCCGGAGAAGAATGGGTGGGAGATAATTGATCTGTTCCGCCGTCCCGGGAAGGACCATCAAGCCCTAGGCGCTGATTCATAACCTTCTCGGCATATGCGTGCAGGCTGAGCATAAAAAACCCGGGATCTGCCCCCAGCATGCTGACGAGTCTGCGGATTTCGCTGCGGGATTCATCCCGGGTGTCCTGTTGCATCATCCCTGAGTATACGGATGGGGAAGCGGCTATTCAATAAGGTCGAACCATAGCCTGTCCAATAAGGAAGGGGTGCAGCCCGGAGCCCAGAAAGAATCCCTGCAGAATCCAAGCCTGCCGGAACAGTATCCCATTTCCTCTCCGCTGTACTCCAGGGGAAAGCGGGGATCTGCTTCCCCGTTACTGAAGAGGGAAACCAGAAGCATGTGCACCGGATCGGCGGCCTCCGCCGGGTATGCACGGTGCACCAGGGCAGCCAGCTCTTCCTCCAGCGCAGATTTTAAGGATTCAAACCCTGCCCGTCCCTCCATACGCTGACGTTCTGTGGCATTCACCGGAATAAACAGCCCGCTTCCCGTTTCGCCCAAAAGGGAACGGGGCGAAATACGCAGATCCCCCGGTGTGGTGTACCACATCGAAGATTCCATCAGTTCCAGGCGGTATTCATCCCGTGTGTCTGTATCGCTGAGTCTGGAGGTAATTTCACTGCAGACTTCATTCATCACGGGCAGCAGACCTTCCCAGGCGGAGGGAAGGAGAAGCACAGACCCGTTCTCCGGAAGTAGAAGGGAGTAATCCAGACCTGCATCCAGACAGCCGGCGGTTCCGGAAAGCAGGCCGTTTTCCGATTCTGTATGCGGCTCGGCATCCGGTTCGGCGCCTTGTCCTGCATCCGAAACCTGCCTGGCGTATTGCCTTTCCGGCTCTGTATGCCCGCCCCCGGGAGAGCTTTCCAGCATGGAGTGGATCAGCTCCATTACCTCTGTGTAATCCCTCCCCGCCAGGGGAAACTGTCCCGACATGCCCAGTATTGCGGGCGGGGAGACTCCGGTACCCAGCCATGAGCCATAGACTTCATAGCTCAGTTCAATTGAAGAGCTGAAACCCGAATCGAAACAGATCAGATCAATCTCCCTCCCCCGCTCCGCCAGAATGTCGGCAAAGTCCGGAAGAGTCAAATAGGATCCCGTTGACTGATCATAGAGCACTCCCCGGTAGGGATGACCGGATTCACCCGCCACGATCAACAGTTGAAGGCCTTCACCGGCATCCCGGAACATTTCACACCAGTCCAGGGCCGCAGCGAGAGCGTCTCCGGGAGAAACGGCCTGATTCCACCCGGCAAACTCCGCCCTTCTCCACACCCCCTCTGCCAGAATATGCAGTCCAGGAGGAAGTGAATCATGCCCGCTTCGTTCACCGCAGGCATATGCCACACGCAGATCCACTCCGGGATATACCTCCGGCGGAAGATCAGGACGGGAGTCGGAGATATGTGCCGAAGAATGCAGTTCATCCAGATCGGAAAGAACTGCCTGATAGTCACCGTTATCCGCCCAGGCAAAGTAGAGAATCTGCAGCTCCGCAGAATCTTCCTGGGGCGGTGGATGGGGATCCGGGTCGGCCGCTTCGGTTTCCCCTCCAATGGGATGAATAATCCGCTGGGGCGTACATCCGTTGGGCAGAAGTATGAGACAGACCGGAAGCAGCAGATGGAAAAGCAGCTTCAGTATGAAAGCGATGGGCGGCGGATATGAACCCGCCGGAATATGTGCATATGGGTTCATACACACATAACCGGGAAATTACGTCTCCTGCTTGGCGTTGGCGGAATTCAGTCGGGAAACTATGAGATTATTTTCCCGGATAAGCTGTTTCAGATGTTCCACGAAGCGATCCACATCTTTCAGGGACTGAAGATTGCCCTCCATCACCTGGCGGATATCCGCAGCGGCCGCATCCAGATCCTGCATGCGCTGTTGAACCTGGTTGCTTTCACCCGCCTGACTGCGGGTAAGCTCGGCGGCCTGCCGGCTGAGATCCAGCAGAGTGGAGACCGCTTCCTGAATATCCTTGTTTCCCTGCTCCTGCTCAACCATGGCCTGGGAGATCTCCTCGATGAGCCGGGAATTGGTTTTCACAGCTGAGCTGATTTCATGAAAGCTGTCCATGGCCCTTCTTCCGGTCTCAAGCCCCTGGCTGCTGTAATTGTTCATGGACTTGATGAGCTGGGTGATCTCCGTTGCGGTTTTGGAGGCATCTCCAGCCAGGGAGCGCACTTCGGTGGCAACCACCGCAAACCCGCTGCCCACATCTCCGGCATGGGCGGCCTCAATGGCCGCATTCATGGCAAGAAGATTGGTCTGGGCGGCAATCTTTGCAATCTGACCTACACTCTTGCTCACCTCTTCCGCCGCCTGGTCGATATTCTCAATGCCCTGAATCAGCTCATTCATGTCTTTCTCACCGGCGGAAGCCTTACCCTCAAGAACCTGGGTGCTCTCTGCGGTTTCCCGGGCATTTTTACTTACCGAAGCGATATTGGCTATAAGCTCCTCCACCGAAGAGGAGCTTGCTTCCACCGCCTCATTCTGCTTCTCCAGATTGCCCGAGGAGGTGCGAATGTTGGCAATGAGTTTTTCCACATCCGAATCCGCCTGTTCCAGGGCGGAATGCTGAATACCGATATGTTCCTGAACCTGCCGGATTCCCCGGTCGATGTTTTCACCCAGCTGTTCGGCTGTGGAACTGATTTCATCCAGCCGGGAAGACAGCTCCCCTGCATCCCGAACCGAACTGCTGATGGCCGAGAAAAGGGCAGCCTGGCTGTCGATAAACGAATTCAGGTGGCTGATGGCCAGTCCCAGCTCATCATCATCGGTAACAATCAGTTTATTCCGGCTCTCCGCCTGGCCGCGGGAAAGATCACCGATACCCTGCTCAAGAAGCTTCAGCCGGCTGGAGTAAGGTCTGGATTCTATGAACACCGCCAGTGCGGACATTGCGGTAATGATTCCCGCAAGGAGAAACATTTTCCCGAAGAATTCTGTGAGCCGCGGTCGCAGCCGGGGACTGTTGATTGTCAGGTCCGGAGCATTTCCTTCCAGGGCCTGCTCCCATAGCTCCATACGGTAATCGGCCACTTCAGTAGCTGCGGACCCCGCATCCACTTCTCCGGGAGCCAGAAGCTCTTCCTCCAGATATCCCATTCCCGAGGCCAGGAGCAGACCGGTGGCAAACACGATAATGGTCATGGCCATCATGAACTGACGCTTCTCCCAGGCATTTTTCCGGTGATGGTCCAGATGGGTTCTCCGCCGCAGCCTGTGAAGGGTGAGACTGTAGCGCTCAAAGAGGCGAAGTTCCACAAAGAGGACATAAAATCCGAAGGAGGCGGAGTACACCAGAATGGTGAGAAGATCAAAACTGAAAAAGGGTTGCCCCTGGGCGGATACCCGGACAGCGTACTGGGCGGCAGGCCCCACAAGAAAGCCGAGAACGTTCACCACCGCTAGAATCCCGGGAACCCGGTTCAATAGCCTGTCCAGACGGATTTCCTCGAAAGAATCCAGGAGATCCCCCCGCTTCAGTCTGCGTTCGGCGGAGGATATTCCCGCCATTGCGAAAAAGAGGACTATGGATGCAGCTACAACCAGGGCGGTGACGATCAGTTGAAAGGTTCCGAACTGATGGAAATATATGCTCCAGTCCCTCTGTACGTAAAAGATGCTGAAATTCCACTGTAAAAACGTGCTTATATACGATACCGTCGCAACGGCAAGAATTGTTTTCCATCGTATGGACATAATTTTTCCTCTTTACTCCATTATGGTCGGATTGTAGAAATTATGGAAGCGGAAATCAATACGAGGGGTCATACATTACCCCCTGAATCAGTTCTCTTAGATCGTCGGGATGGGGATATCTGGCCAGGTTCTGTTCATAGGCTTTCAGAGCCACCGCCTCGGCAATATCCAGGCTGATATTTCGCAATTCTGTAAGGGGTGGAAATATGGATCCCCGTTCCAGCTGCTCCTGCTTCACCCTGGCGGCAAGGGCATCGGCGGCGGCCAGGAACATGCTGTCGCTGATGCGGCTGGCTGCAACGGATATTGCTCCAAGCCCCACACCCGGGAATATGTACACATTGTTGCCCTGGGCCGGTTCGAAACGCTTTCCTTCATACTCCAGGGGCTGAAAGGGACTGCCTGAAGCGAATATGGCCCGGCCTGAGGACCATTCGTAGGCCTGGGCGGCGCTGCACTCCGCCCGGTCTGTGGGATTGGACAGGGCAAAGATGATGGGACGCTGCTGAACCGCCGCCATACTCTCCACCACTTCCCGGCTGAAAGTGCCGGGTACGCCGGTGGCGCCGATTATGGCATGGGGCTCAAATTCCCTGATGGCCGAAACAAAGTCCCGGGCCTCGGAATCCACCGAATATTCGATGTTCTGGGGGGTAAGATCCTTCCGGGAGCTGATGAGCAGGCCGTGTTCATCCACAAACTGAACCTGTTTTCTGGCCTCCCCTTCACTCAGGCCCGCTTCCATCAGCGCCCGTGTCAGCAGATGAGCCATTCCTGTGGCCGCCGAGCCGGCGCCCAGGAACATCACCCTCAAATCCCTCAGCGGCGTACCGCTGATCCGGAGAGCAGCCTTCAGCCCCGCAACGGCCACTGCTGCGGTACCCTGAATATCATCATTAAAAGACAGCACCGCCTGCCGGAAGCGCTTGAGATGGTGGTAGGCGTTGGGGGTGGCGAAATCCTCGAACTGGATCAGGGCCTTGGGGTACTTATCCTGCACCGAAAATACGAACTCCTCCACCAGACTCTGGTATTCCCTGCCCCGGAGACGTGCATGGGGCCATCCCATGTAGAGGGGATCATTGAGAAGTTCCGTGTTATCGGTACCCACATCGAGCATTACCGGCATGCAGCGCAGGGGATCGATCCCTCCTGCGGCGGTATAGAGAGAAAGCTTGCCGATGGGAATTCCCATGCCGTTTGCCCCCAGATCGCCGAGCCCCAGAATCCGCTCTCCGTCGGTAACCACAATGATCCGCACATCTTCAACCGGCCAGTTATTGAGAATATCCCTGATATGTCCTTTGTCTTCCGGAGTAATATAGAAGCCCTTGGCATGACGGAAAATATTGGCGAACTGCTGACAGGCCTGACCTACTGTGGGGGTGTAGACAATGGGCAAGAGCTCCCGGATATTATCCATGAGAACCCGGAAGAACAGCCGTTCGTTCCGCTCTTCCAGGGAGCGCAGGAAAATATAGCGCTCCATGTTGTTTTCCTTCCTTCGGAAGTTTTCCATCACCCGCTGTGCCTGAAGCTCCTGGGAGGAAATCTGGTAGGGAAGAAGGCCCCTCAGTCCCAGATTACGCCGCTCTTCCCGGGTGAAGCCGGTTCCCTTGTTGCTCCGTGAATCGTGAATTATATCCATGCCTCGGAGAGGCCGTTCCCGCTCTGCCATGCCTTCATGGTAGCTCATGGAGACCCCCGGGGCAAGCCGGGAGTTCACAATTCACATGAGGTTCTACAATACCTTCGAGAGAAAATCCTTCAGCCTGGGGTGCTCGGGCTGTGCAAAAAGCTGCGCAGGAGGATTTTCCTCCAGGATTTCCCCTTCATCCATAAAGAGAATCCGGTTTCCCACCTCCCTGGCGAAGCCCATCTCGTGGCTTACAACCACCATGGTCATCCCTTCGGAAGCAAGGAGCCGCATAACATCCAGCACTTCACCCACCATTTCCGGGTCAAGTGCGCTGGTGGGTTCGTCAAAGAGCATCACATCCGGGTTCATGGCCAGAGCCCGCACGATGGCGATACGCTGTTTCTGACCGCCGGAAAGCCGGGACGGATACTCATGGGCCTTGTCCTCAAGTCCCACCCGTTTCAGCAGCTCCATCCCCTTCTCTTCCGCAGATTCTTTGCTCAGTCCTTTCAGACGGATGGGGGCCAGGGTGATATTTCCCATCACATCCAGATGGGGAAAGAGGTTGAAATTCTGGAACACCATACCCATTTTCTGACGCTGCTGGTTGATGTCGTTGGTACCTGAGGTAATATCCACCCCTTCAAAGAGGATGCGCCCCTGGGTGGGCATTTCCAGCAGGTTGAGACAGCGCAAAAAGGTGCTTTTTCCCGAACCCGAAGGGCCGATCACCACCACCACTTCGCCGGTCTGCACTTCCACATCCAGGCCTTTGAGAACATGGAGATCCCCGAAATTTTTATGAAGTCCTTCTACATTAATCACTGCTTCTCAGCCTCCTTTCGGCATTGCCAAGCAGCCGGGATATGGTTGATGTAAGGAGAAAATAGATTACCGCTGCAATAATCAGCGGTTCCATGGGCCGGTAGGTTGCCCCCCGGACGATTCCCGCATTGTACATCAGCTCGGAAATTCCGATAACCGAAACGATGGAGGATTCCTTGATCACCACTACGAACTCATTTCCCAGTGCCGGCAGAATGTTTTTCACCGCCTGGGGCAGGATCACCAGACGCATGCTCTCCCGGTGATTGAATCCCAGACTGCGGGATGCCTCCATCTGTCCTTTGTCCACGGCCTGAATGCCCGCTCTGATGATCTCCGCTACATAGGCGCTTGAATTGATGGAAAGGGCGATGATCCCGGGAATAAACCGGGATAAGTCCACTCCCAGCAGCATGGTCTGGGGGATATTAATGGGCAGACCGTAGTAAATGATGAAAATCTGCACCAGCACGGGGGTACCCCGGATCACATTAATGTAGGCTCTGGCGGGGAACGACAGGAGGGGATTCTTATTCAGCCTCAAAAGTGAAATAACCAGTCCCATCAGCGTCCCCAGCATTACCGTGAAGAGGGCCAGTACCACCGTATTCACCGTGCCGAATACAAAGTAGCTCCAATACTCCCCCAGAAAGCTGAAATTCATAGTTGCCCTCCCGTTTTCGGAAAAATAAAAATGCCCCTGCCGGAAATCAGCAGGGGCGCTTTACATGGATTTTCGATTGTGATCTCCATGCAGTACAGCGTGTCAGTCCGTAACATTCAGCTCATTGGCTTCGGCAACAAATCTGTCGATTGAGCCGTCGGCCATCAGCCTTTGAAGGGTTTCATTGATCCGTTCAAGCAGCTCGTCTGAACCTTTCCGCACGGCCACAGCCGAACCGCCTTCAACGTCACCGATCTGAATGGGTGATATGGCCAGGTCGTCGTTGGCCTGCACATATCCGTTAGCAACAGGCTGCTCAACCACCAGGGCTTCCACTTTTTCGTTTTTCAGCTCAAGAACAAGGTCGGGGATTTTTCCCAGGGCTACAAGACGGGAATCAGGCATCTCATCTTTTACCAGTCCTTCCTGTATTGAAGAAAGCTGGGCTCCCACCGGTTCTCCTGCAAGGGCATCAATGCTGGTGTAGGTATCGGCATCTTCAGTCCGGACAAGCACCGACTGCTGGGCCACATAATAGACATCCGAGAAATCAACGCTCTTTTTCCGTTCTTCCGTGGGAGTCATGCCGGCAATAACCATATCAACCTTACCGCTGTTGAGTGCCTGGAGCAGACCGTCAAAGCCGATATCCTGAATTTCCAGCTCAACTCCCAGATCGGCGGCAATAACCTTGGCGATCTCAATATCGAAGCCTACGATGGTATCTTTGCCGTCAATAATGGTATGGAACTCGTAAGGTGCATAATCGGCGCTGGTGCCGAGTATCAGCTTACCCCGCTGCTGGATGGCCTCCACACCCTCTGCCGAACCTGCTGCAAATACTGCAGTTGAAATACTGATGAGCATGAGTACGGCGAAAATCTTTTTCATGCTGCCTCCCTTTTGCAAACTATCCTTTCATGCTACCCAACAGATGTGTATAAAATCAAGGGAGTTGTGTATATTTTTTACTCTTTCGCCGAATAAATCGGGCCTATGCGCATAAAGATACACGCCGGGGCCATCCACTCTCCTTATATCCTGATGTTTTGCGGGAAAATATGATCAAATAATGACAATGCAAGCCAGTGCACGGTCCCCGTAAGCCAGGGAATGCCGCCCTGACCGTCCTTCACCGGGTAATAGCCGCCGTTGTAATAATTCACCAGTACATAGGGTTCGGCCCCGGTTTTCGCCGCATCCTTCCGGAAGGGAAGCAGCCGGGAAAGATAGTCCAGCCCGGCCTCGCTGCGCCCCGCCTTGAGAAGTGCGTACACGGCGAACGCCGATGCATGGTTGTACACCGCAAAGTTTTCCGCGACCCCCGGGGCCAGGCAGCTGAGATTTCCCACCACCGGATCGAAGTTCTCAAAACCCGGATGGCAGATGAGCAGACCGTTGTCGTTGGCAAGTCGGGCCAGCATGCTGTCCAGAGCTCTGGAGGCCTTCCCGGGGTCACGTTCGCCCATGCCGCTTATGGTGAACCAGGCCTGGGGAAGGAGAAATATCCGTTCATCCCCCCCCACCGGATCGCCGTTCTCGTGATATCCCCGGAGGAACCACTCACCGTTCCAGTTGTTCACAACCCCCTGGTAGAGCTTCTCCTTTTCTGCTTCCCCGTCGAAATCAAGCTGAAGATTGTAACGGCTGGCCAGATCCTGGAGAATTGAAATGGAGTAGTAGGCCATCTCATTGAGCCACAGGCTCTCTCCCCGGGGCCCCAGCCCACTGAGGGCATCGTTCCAGTCCCCCTTGCCCATCTCCAGGAGACCGTGGGGGCCGTATGTGAGAACATAGTCCAGTCCTCTCAGCATATGTTCCCAGATGCTCCCCCGCTCAGTGCTGTTGAAATATTCGTGCTCTTCCTGAAGAAAGGAAGCATCGTCGGTCTGATCCAGATAGCGCTGAACCGCCGGGGCCAGCCACAGGGGCAGATCCCGGAAATCCCGTTCATCGTTCAGACCTCCTCCGGTGTTCCACTGGCGCAGACATCTGCCGGTATCCATCATCTTGGTGCAAAGCGTGCGGATGAGCTTTGCCGAACCGCCGGGATCGAAAAAGCTCAAACCCATGGCATCCTGGGCAACGTCCCGATAGCCCCGGAAGGTTGAGCGCACATTCCCCCGGGCCTGCTGAATGATCTGGTAGGGAAGAAAGCCCGAAACATAGGAGCGCAGCCGGGGATCCTCCACCTTCAGCCACTCCTCACGGTGAAGCTTCCTGCTCCATTCACCGGGGATTTCCCACTGCCGGGCACGGACAGCCTGATTATCCGGAAAGCTCTTCAGCGATTCCCCAGCGGCGGTCTCCCCCTGTCCGATGAAGAGGTTGATGGTCCTGGATTCACCGGGGGCAAGGGAAATATCATACTGGAATGAAGCAGCATAAGGATCCCCTGCCGAAGGATTGTTCCCCAGCATGCCCCGCCTCACCCCTTCCGGGTCCAGGTAATCCCCTTCCCCGGTGAACTCAACCAGACTGGATTCGAACGCCTGAGGGGCGGTATCGGACCTGCAGAACCCGAACACCGGAGTGGAATCTGTCCGGAAGAATTCCATCTGATGAATATCATGCCTGTACCGGGAATTGGTGAACCAGCTGAAATAGACCGGATCAACCGCCAGGTTATCGTAGAGCAGAAATTCCGCAAGGGTGAACAGCTGAAGCTGTTTTTCCTGTTCCGAGAGGTTCTTCACCACGATGCTCCAGATCTCATAACTTCCTTCCCGGGGAAGAAAGTGAGAACTTTCAACGCTCACGCCGTTTCGGGTCCCAGAAAGAGAACTCATTCCCGGCTGATGTACGCACCGGTACTCATCCAGGGGATTGGCCGTTGGATAAAACCCCGGGTTCCATACCTCCCCGCCCTCACGCACATACACAAAGCGGCCTCTGTTGGGGGTGAAAAAGTCATAATTGGTGACAACCACCCGGGGCTCTGTGAGAGTTGTTGCGAAGCCGTCACCTAAATGGCTGATTTTCAGACCGTACTCGCCGTTGGAGAGATAATTGTACCAGGGGCGGTGGCGCAGAGGACGGGTGAGGATGAACTTTCCCTCCTCCATCCGCCAGTGTTCCGATGATGTTTTCTGTGCACTCATATGATCTTGCTCTCCTTCTCACTGAAATACCCGGTCTGAAAAATCGCTTCGGTGAGGGCGGTGATCATATGGGGGGTTATGCCGCCGGTTACGATCACCGCATCGGAGTATTCCGCAAGCAAGGGCGCATCGTCGGGACTTCGGGTGGCCACCGAAATAATCAGGGGCCGGCGGGGCTCCCGGTTTCCCGCAACTTCCGAGATCTGCCGGAGAACCTCCAGCTGACGGTCAAAGCGGTAGGCGTTCACTGTGGTGAAGATGAGAACATCCGATACAAAGCCGATATCGAAGCAGGAGAGAATTTCTTCATCCGTGGGATTCCAGGGCATGATCACCTCTTTTACATAGGGGTGGTGCCCGGAAGATTCAATTTCGGTTTTCAGGGAAATATCGTAGAAGTTCACCGTGTCGGACATCACCAGACGGGCAGGATTGGCAAGCACCACCGACACCCGCTGCTGCGGATCAGGGGCAAGGGGAAACAGATTATGAGGATCATGATACTTCACCAGGGCTTCCCGGCACAGTTCAAGGCTGATTCGGTCCCCTTCCAATGTACTGAAATCCTTTGTTTCAGCGACGCGGCCGATATCGAAACTGAACTTCTTTTCCAGGATCCTCCGGGCTGACTCGTCAATCCGTTCCATGGGAATTCTGCCGTCCCGTACTGCCCCGGCAATAACAGGTATGAACCACTCGCCGGCTCCGGTGAAAATGATCAGATCCACGCCGGCGTTTACCGCCTGAATGGCCGCTTCCTCTTTGCCGTACATGTTCATAATCGCTTTCATGATCAGGTCATCGCTGATCACCAGCCCGGTGAAGCCCAGGGTATTTCTGATGTAAGAGTGTACGGCGGGACTCAGGGTTGCGGGCTTGTCATCGAAACTCTCATAGATGGCGTGATGAGTCATGATGGCATCGAGCCCCTCTGAAATTGCCCGCTTGAACGGTGCCAGCTCCACAGATTCCAGACGCTCCATGCTGTAATCGATCCGGTCCAGGGCATGGTGGGTGTCCCGTTCGGTGAGCCGCTGGCCGGGGAAGTGCTTGGCGCATGCCATGATTCCCGCGTCCCGGATTCCCGAGACGAAGCCCGCACCCATATCCGATACAACCCGGGGATCAGGGGAAAACATCCGGTTATCCGCTACGGGAACTCCATTCCGGGAGTCGTAGCTCACATCCAGAACCGGTGCAAAGTTGATATTGATGCCCGCATACTTCAGTTCCCTGCCGATCTGCCCGGCTGCCTGTGCCGCCAGTTCCGGCCGGTCTGCGAAGCCCATGGCCATGTTTCCCGGGAAGATTGTCACCCCCCGGTGGAGTGCGGACAGCTGCCCCCCTTCCTGATCCAGTGTAATGAAGAGAGGAATTTTGTGGCGGCTCTGTCGGCCGTGTTCCTGGATTTTCCGGGAAAGCTCATGCAGCTGCTCCAGGTTATCCACATTTGCACCCGAGAAAAAAATCACCCCGCCCAGCAGGCCGTTTTCCGCCTTCTCTATCAACTGGGGAGTAAGATCCTCCTTGCCTACAAAATCATGAAGAAACATCTGAGCGATCTTTTCCTCAAGGCTCAATGATTCCAGAATTTCCTGCACCTCACTCATGGGCACGCTCCTGTTCAGCCGATCTGCATCGGCCGTGTATTCTATATTAGTTAGTTTTTTGATTTAACCAACATGGTAAGGGTAGGTTGAATATCCCGGTATGTCAATGCATATTTCGGATCTTCAGGGCTTTCTCCGGTTGACAGGTGGGTCATGGGGATATACATTGAGTATAGTTAGTACACGCAACTAACTAACACATGAAAACCGAAAGTGCTGTTCCGGTTTTCCGGAGGGAGATATGAATAGAATTGTATTATATAATGCCACAGTTTTCACCGGGGTCACAAAGGTGGAGAAGAGCGCAGTACTTATCGAGGACGGCATTATCGCCGATGTGTTCTCGGAAAAGCGGTTCTCCCAGAAATCGTTCCCGCCGGGAACGGAGCTGTACGATCTGGAAGGTGCCTTTCTGGGACCGGGACTCATCGATACCCATATTCACGGACTTCACGGTCACGGAACCGACGACCTCACCATAGACGCCGTGGTGGCAATGAGCGATGCCTTGGTGGAATACGGGGTAACCAGTTTCTGCCCCACCATATACCCCCAGCAGGATGAGGATTTCATCGCATCCATAAAGGCCAGCGCAGACGCCATGGGGAAGGAAACCGGCGCAGAAATTCTGGGGCTTCATCTGGAAGGCCCCTTTATCAACCCCGAGAAGCGGGGGGTACAGATTCCCGAATATATGAAAGGGGTGGATCTCTCTCTCATGGAGGAGTATTACCGCACCGCCCGGGGACAGATCACCAACATGACCGTAGCCCCGGAACTGAAAAACATGCGCGAACTGGCCCTCTATTGCGCAAAAAAAGGCATTGTCCTCCAGGCAGGGCATTCAAGCGCAAGCTACGACCAGATGCGGGAGGGAATGGAGGCGGGAATAACCCATGCCACCCACTTCTTCAACGCCATGCGGAAAATGCATCATCGGGACCCGGGGCTGGTGGGGGCCATCCTCATCCATCCCGAGCTGACCTGTGAACTGATTGCCGACGGAGAGCACGTGCACCCCGCCATCGTTCAGCTTCTGGTGAAGGAAAAAGCGGCGGACAAAATCTGTCTGGTCACCGACGCCATTAAACCCACCAACCAGAAAGGGGGCTGCCTTCTGGCCAACCAGGAGGAAGTGTACCTGGGTGAAGACAAGGTATTTCACAGGACGAAGGATGATGTTATTGCCGGCAGCGCCCTCACCCTCAACCGGGGGGTGGGCAATATGGTAGACTGGGGAATCAGCCCAACCGATGCGTTGCTGATGGCCAGCTACAGCCCGGCAAACATTCTGGGCTTCCACAAAGAGATCGGCAGCCTGCTGCCCGGCCGAAAAGCAAACCTGGCGGTATTCGACAGGGAGTTCAACGCAGTGGCGACCCTTGTGAACGGCAATTTTCTGAAAAAAGAGATTTAATACAGCTCCCCCGCCGGTGGTGAAGAGATATTTCTTCGGCGGGAAGATGCAACTTTTCGGCGGGAGGAAATTTTCCTTCAGCGGAGAAACAGATTCATCCGGCGGGAAGGGCGGCGTACTTCAGCAGGGTGGTATATTCAACCAAGGAGTTCCAATGAGACTTATTGTGCAGGACAATTATGATAACATGAGCAAATGGGCTGCAGCCTATGTGGCCCGGAAAATCCGTACATTCAATCCCGGTCCACGCAAGCCCTTTGTTCTGGGTCTGCCCACAGGATCATCGCCGGTGGGAATGTACCGTGAGCTGATACGGATGTATGAAGAGGGAATCGTCAGTTTCCGGCATGTGGTGACCTTCAACATGGACGAGTATGTGGGACTGGATGAGAATCATCCCCAGAGTTATCACTATTTCATGTGGGACCATTTCTTCTCCCATATAGATATCTCCCGGGAGAACGTCCACATCCTGAACGGTATGGCACAGGATCTTACCGAAGAATGCAGAAAGTATGAACAGTCGATTCAGGAAGCAGGCGGCATCGATTTGTTCCTGGGGGGAATCGGTCCCGACGGACATATCGCATTTAATGAGCCGGGAAGCAGTCTCAGCTCCCGCACCCGTATTAAAACCCTTACCAAAGATACAAAAGAGGCGAACTCACGGTTTTTTAACGGCGATCCCTCACAGGTCCCGGACAAAGCCCTCACTGTGGGAGTAGGTACCATTATGGATTCCTCGGAAATCCTTCTTCTGGCCAGCGGACACAATAAGGCCAGGGCCCTGGAGCAGTCCATCCAGCAGGGAGTCAATCACATGTGTACGGTGAGTTGTCTACAACTCCACCCCCATGCAATTATGGTCAGCGATGAAGAAGCCACGTATGAGCTGAAAGTGGGAACGGTGAAATATTTCAAGGATATTGAAGCACCCAACCTGGACCACCGCAGCATGCTGGAAGATCTATAGTATAGGCTCCCCGCACAGGGAGATGAAAATGAGGGCGGAAATTATGACGGCTGGAAATCAGACCTTTCAAAAACAGGCGAACCTCTCACTGGTTCTGCGGCGGATCAGGGAACACGGAATGATCAGCCGGGTAGAACTCTCCCGAATTCTGGGGCTGAAGAAATCCACGGTAACCAACATTATTGCCGAGCTCATGGACAGGGGCATTGTGGAGCAGCGCAAGGAAGGAGAAGCTTCGAGCATGGGGGGACGCAAGCCCGTGTACCTGGGAATCCGCCCGGGGATTGCCGGTATTCTGGGCCTGGAAATCGAACTTGGGTTTTACCGGGCCGTCTACCTCGATTTGTCAGGTAACCGGCTGTGGAGCGGTTACGCCGAGGTGCCGCCGCTGCCTCTGGAACATATGTTTGACTATATTATCCAGCACATTCAAAAAGATATTGAAGCCACCGGGGTACCTCCGGCGGGCATCGGCGTGGCAGTTCCCGGTTCTGTTGACCTGGAACAGGGAAAGATCATCGAAAGCGTGACGTTCAAACTGAACGATTTCGATTTCGCAGGAAAAATATCATCCAGATATTCCATCCCCGTGTTTCTGGAGAACGACACCAACTGCGGCGCATGGGGGGAGCTGTGGAGACGGAATGATGAAAAGGTGAACTTCCTCTATCTTCTGATCCGCTTCCACTTTCATAACCTGGAAAAAACCGAAAAACCGGGTGTGGGGCTGGGTCTGGTTATTAATGGTCAAGTGTATTACGGATCCAGTTTCCGGGCCGGTGAACTGGGTTCCAATCTCTGGGACGAGGAAGGAACCGAGTACCTTCACATGAGCAGCGAGGAGCTACTCCGGATCAAGGAAGATCCCCGGCTCATGGAAAAATTCCTGGAAGCGCTCTTCCGGAAACTTTCCGAAAGTTTCAGCATTCTCGATCCTTCTGAGGTATTTCTTGCCGGCGACGTGGACGAATACCGGGACAGCATTCCCCGGGTACTGGAGCGGCTGAAGGATGACAGCTGGTTCGGAAACCCCCGGCAGCGGGAAAAAATCAGTTTCAGCAAAGGCGGCGAGATGGAGATGCCCTTCGGAGCGGCATGCATGGTTCTTGAACGCCTCTACAGCATTCCCCAGCTCGGCAGCAGCCGGGGCCGGATACATATCGACTGGGAGCATGTCTTTGAAATCCCGGAAACCGGCGCATCTCACATGCTCGGAACTGTGTGAACGGGAGAATCGAAATGTACAGTCTGGGAATTGATATCGGCGGGACCAGTATTAAAGCATGCCTGTACCGCATGGGCGAACCGGGGGGCGGGCTGGAAGCCGTTGCCGAACCGTTGAGACAGGCAACCCCCTCCGACGGATCCTACCGCAGCATGCTGGACCTGCTTCACCGCATTATTGATCATCACCGGGAACTGATCCCCTCAGAACAGCGGAATTCAGGAATGCAGATCGGCCTGGGCACACCGGGACTGGTGGACAGCCGGGGGTACCTCCGGGGGGATGCGGTGAACATTCCCGGCTGGACCGGCGTACAGCTGAAGGATGAGCTCTCGGAATACGCAGGGGTGGAAGTGCAGGTCGCCAACGATGTGAACATGGCCGCCTATGCCGAGTGGCGGCTGGGTGCCGGAACCGGCAGCGACTCCATGGTCTTTATCTCGCTGGGTACCGGTATTGGATCGGGCATCATCACCCGGGGGGGGCCGGTAGCCGGTCATACGGGGATGGCCGGAGAGATCGGCCATCTGGTGGTGGAGCCCGGAGGCCGGCAGTGCAAATGCGGCCTGAAAGGATGCCTGGAACGCTACTCTTCGGCTTCGGGGATCGCCCTCACTGCACAGGAGCTGGCGGAAACCGGAGGCCCCGAGCTGGACGGCCCCCTGCGAAGCCTCATACAGGGAAACCGAATACAGAGAAGCCGCATACTGGGAAACCCCATACCTGAACAGCGCGCCGTCTCCGACGTTGCGCCGCCCAGCGTTGCTCCGGCCACAGTTGATTTCCGGGACGTCCCCCCGGGGGCCAGCTCAACAGCCCAGCCGCGCACACAACGGCCGGCCGGCCCTGACAATCCGGCGGACGCACAAGGGGTGTATGAGGCCCTTGAACAGGGCGATCCCCTGGCCCGGGCGGTACACGCCTCCAGTTCACGGCGTCTGGCACAGGCAGCAGCAGCGGTGGCTCACATGCTGAATCCCCGGCTCATTGTGTTGGGCGGCGGAGTTCTGGCCGCAGGAGATGTAATCGTTCAGGGAGTGAAGGAACATCTTCATGAATTTGTGATGCCCATGGCTCTGGATGATCTGGAAATCCGCCGCACGGTTCTGGGCCCGGATGCGGGCATGCTGGGCGCCGCCGCAATGGCGGCGGATTTCGCCGGGGAAGGCTACTCGCTGAGCTCCAGCTGAAGATTGTAATGGGCCCCGATAAAGCCGGCGGCCGACCACGCCTGGTAGCGTTTTCCCATGGGACGGCCGGTCTTCCCGTGCACCCACTCATTAAATTCCCAGTCCGCCTCAATTCCCAGATGATTCATCTGGGCCAGACGGTACAGCTCCTGCTGGGCAAGGTCACGCAGCCCCAGACGGTTAATGAACATCACCCAGTACGCTCCCACAAACGGCCAGGCTCCGCCGTTGTGATAATGATCCGGCAGATTGAGGAGGTTCACCGTGTAATAGGTTCGCCAATGGGGATCTCCTGACTGTACCGGAGGATAGAGGTTCACAACAGGTGAAGGCTCGTTCACACCCACACCCCACATGAAATTGAAAGCGGTTTTCGCCCTCTCATTGCTCAGCACATTGAAAAGGCCCGCCAGAATATTTCCGTATACGTCGCAGCGCCAGTCAAAATCGAAGGGGGTGATTTCCGCCAGAAGATAATGGGTGTCCCCCAGGGCGTACTGCTGTTCGGAAAAATTCCTGGTCTGATCATTGTGAATCGAAGGCCAGAACTTCCGGTTGATGGTTTCTTTGATCAGCTGGGCCTGCCTGAGACGGTAGCCTGCAAGATTGTAATCCCCCAGAAGCTCCGCAATACGGCCGTGGGTGAGATTGGCATAGTACCAGAGAACTTCATCGTACAGAACATTGTAGCTGCGGCCGAACAGATCCATCCAGTCTCCCGCCTCGGGAATTTCAAGGAGGGAATCGTTATTGCTGTCCTGGGCTTCCAGCCAGTTCATAATATTCTTGATCTCATCTCCCCAGTTACGCAGATACTCATAGTCGCGGGTCTGTCGGATATAATGATAAAAGGCAATTACCAGCCACAGTCCGCTGTCGATGGATGCGATATCCCCAACCCCTGAATAGTCGGGGGTGACCGAATCTATGCGCACATTGCTGGGAACCTGCCCCCGGGTGGAGGTGTGCTCAAGAAGGGTCTGGAGGGTGGCTCTCTGACAGCGGCGGATATCCGGATCGTCCACCGAAAGGGAGTTGATGACGGTAATTGATCCGTCCCTGGCCCAGATGCTGCGGTAGTTCTCATCGGTGGTTTCGAAGGTGTTGTCGTTCAGACTGCAGGCAGAAAATCCGATGGGGGTGATGTTACGCTTCAACACCTCCACGGCTTCTTTGTAGGCGGTGTTGATATAATCGCTCTGATCACTGCTGAGAGCCTTGAAGGAGTCGGAGCGCAGCACATTGTGGAGCACCGGGTCGAAATTTTTGTGACTCAGTTCCTCGTCGCTTACATCCACCACTGAGGTAATCACGCCGAAATGGATCAGCCCTTCCAACACCCCGTCGGCGAAGGGTTTGGTGGCCACATAGGTGGGACGTTTAATGGTTTCCAGAAGCAGTTCGGGCTGGGCGTTCTCCACGATGATTCCCTGCACACCGGAAATCTGAAACATGGAATTATCGTTTCCCGTATCCCCGGCAACCAGCGTTTCCTCCACCTGAATCCCGAGCCACTCTGCCAGCCAGTTCAGGGCATTCCCTTTATTGGCATAGAGGGGAAGAATATCCAGATCCCGGCTTGAGGAATAGATCACATTCACCGAGAGCCCTTCATCCTCCAGCGCTTTTTTGATCTCGTCGATTCTCCGGGGAGGAGCGTCATGAAAATACCAGCTGGATTTGAATTGATTCTGATATTTGCTGGGCTGAAACTCCAGTTCAGGAAATCCCCGCATCACCTTCTGTACGGTATCCAGATTCCACCCTGCATTGAGAGTGTCGGAGAATACCTTGATATATTCCCGCTTGCGGTAATCGTAAATGACCGTGCCTACCCCGCAAATCAGATAATCAGGATCCGGGAGATAGCTGGATTTGATGGCTTCGATGGTATGGGGCAGAAGGCGGCCGGAGTTGTACACCAGAAGAGGTGCGGAATCCCCGGATGAGGGGCCCCGGGTTTCACCCCGACCTTCTCTCAAAGCATTCCAGGTATGATGGAAGGCCAGAGTGGCATCGGGTTTTCCAAGAAGGGTGCCGTCAAGGTCTGAGGAAAACAGTTTAATAATGGTTCCGTCCTCTGTTCTGGCGGGCTCCCGCTGGTGCATTTTTCGTTCATCCTTTTTCGATTCAGCCATTATGTTAACTCCTATCAGCCTCTATCTATCTTATATTGGGAATCTGTCCCAGGTGGAGCGATCTTCCCCGGGGCTTTCCGGTGCGGTGCTCCCGGCGGCCGCTCCGGCTGCCCCTGCCCCGGCCTATTCAGGATCAGCGGTTCACCACATCGGTGAGGTTTTCCACCTCGTTCAGCAGTCTCTGGGCAATCCCCGTCCAGGTGAAGCGTGCACGGGCTCTCTGGGCAGCCCTGAGCTTCAGCCTGTCCCTGAGTGCCGGATAATGCAGGGCCTCAAACATGTTGATCCCCAGTTCCAGTTTGTCGAAGGGATCGGCAAAGAGGGCGTGAACTCCGTACTCCAGTACACGGTACAGCCCGCCGTTCACCGTAACGATACAGGGCGTACCGCTGGCCATGGCCTCAATTGCGGTCATGCCGAAGGGTTCATAGCGGCTGGAGAGCACAAAAAGATCACCGGCCCGGTAATAATCCGGAAGGTCCTCATCGCTGATGAACCCCAGATACTCGATGTTATCTTCCGTACCGGCTTCTTTGCTGATTTTCTGAAGCTTGTCGAAAATGGCCTGCTCCGACGGGCTCCGGTCATCGTGACCGATGGCCAGAACCAGCCTGGCATCGGGAATGCGTTCCACCACCAGGGAAAACGCATCCACCAGCAGGTCAAGCCCCTTGTTTTCCGCAAGCCGGGAGACGGCAAATACCGTAGGTCCTTCCCAGCCGAGTCTGCTGCGCACCGCCTGCCGGGAGGATTCTCCCACAGGAAAAAAGCGGTTATCGTCGTATCCCGGAGGAATCATCCGCATATCGGTATGGGAAACATCGTAATCCTCCTGAATTTTGTCAACCTGAATTGGAGTTGTGGCCACCAGCAGATCGCAGGTGCGGTAGATCCGGGTTTCATGGGCGATCCGTTCTGTGAAATTGTATTTTTCCTCGAAACTGTCTGCGTCTTCGGGATAATCGGTGAGCATCTGCGCTTTTTTCCAGCTTCCGATGGAATGGGGGGTGTGCACGTGGGGAATTTCCAGCTGTTCGGAAAGCAGCTGACCGGCAAGTCCGGCGTCCCAGTAATGGCTGTTCACAAAGCTGTAGCTCAGGCCGTTGCGCTGAATATAGTTTTGGGCGTTCTTCACCCATTCGGGAATGGAGCGGTACAGGTACTCTTTGGGGATGAACTCCTCCCCTCCGCAGGGCATGCGGATAATCCGTACATTATCATCCACTTCCTCCACTTCCGGCTGGCCTTCAAATTTTCTTGTCCAGATATCCACATGGTACCCGAAATGGCTGATTTTTTTCGAAAGCTCAAGTACATACACCACCTGACCGCCGGTGTCCGGTGCACCCAGAGGCGGTTCAGCCGCCACATATCCGTGGGTTGAAATCATCATAATCCTGTTGGAAGAGCTCTGCTGGCCCGGTCGCTCTGTGGAACCCGATCCGGCTTTGGAACCCGAGCCTGCCGCAGATCCCGAAGCTGCCGGAGATCCGCTTTTCCGTGATGATTTTTCCTGATCCTGTGTCTTTTTTCCTTTTCTACGAAGCATTACATTTCCTCCCCGGGCGTTCAGTGGAATGCCCCTGCATTTTCACCTCAGCCCAATTACAAGCATAGTGATAGTACATGCTTTTGGCCAGTACGTTCCCTCAGAGGGCATTTCAGGTGGTCACCGGCCCCTCTGATTTGTATAATTGAGAATATGAAACAGGAAATTGACAGACTGATAGATAACATCCAGTCGGTGATCTACGTGGACCGCACCAAACTTGAGTATATTGTGGCGGCAATGATTGCAGGCGGACATGTAATGCTGGCAGACACCCATGGTGTTGGCAAAACATCCCTGGCCCGGGCCCTGGCGGGAAGCATCCGCTGGCCCGAACAGATGCGCACCCTGGAAGGGGTGGAGATCTCATATTTCAGCCGCATCCAGTGTACGGTGGATCTGCTTCCCCAGGATATTCTGGGATTCACCAGGATTCTGGGATCGGAGTATCAGCTGATATTCAACAGAGGTCCCATATTCTCCCATTTTATTCTCTGCGATGAAATCAACCTTCTCACTCCTAAAACCCAGGGAAGTTTCTTCCAGGCGATGGAAGAAAAGCATGTGAGCATCGAAGGAAAAACATACAGTCTTCCCCGGCTCTTTTTCCTGATTTCCACCATGAACCTGAAGGGCAACCATCTCTTTCCCCTGCCCGCCCCCCAGCTTGACCGTTTCATGATCCAGATATCCCTGGGATACCCCAGCGCGGAGGATGAGCTGAACATTGTGGCAACCCACGGATCCAGCAATGCCTGGGACAACTTCGCTCCGGTTGTCAGCGAAGAGGAAATTCTGGGATGGATGAACCGGGTTGATGAGATGGAATTGCACCCGGATGTGCTGGACTATATTATTTCACTGGTTCGGTCCACCAGAAGCCACCGCCAGATTGAGCTGGGCGCCAGCCCCCGCACCGGGGTCAAACTTTCCCGGCTTGCCCGGGCACTGGCAATCGTGAGGGGTGAGGATTTTGTGAGCATCGACACCATCAAAGAGATTGCCGTCCCCGCCATGGCCCACAGAATAGAATGTCAGGACGCGTCACTGGAATCCGCGGATGTGATCAGGGATATTCTCGCCACCCAGTCTGTGGACGGGAAAAAATCTCCCCGTGTTTCGAAACAGAGCGGCGCAGCGGTGAGAAGCTGAGAAAATCATGAAGGGCAGCTCCCCCGCCACCATCCACAGCCATTCCGGCAGATTTCCCGGCTCTTTTTCCGGTTCCGAATCCGGTTTCTTCACCCGGCTCACGTCCATGTTCCGGGCGATTGCCGAGGGATTTCCCTTTCGGATCTTCGGGATAATCAGTTTCGCCGGAGGAATTGTTCTCACATCCCGGGGTATGCTTATGAGCGATCCTCCGGGGCTGGCGACAGGAATTCTGGCACTCCTGTTCAGCATGGCGTTTACCATTGTGCTCTACGCCCTGCCGGGAACTGAGACGGAGCAAGCCCTGACCTGGTTTTCAACTCCCCCCCTCAGCGCAGGGACGGAGAGCCGAAGCCACCATCTTGAAACAGCGGTCTGGCCCCTTCCGCCCCTGTTCAGGATACATGTACAGCTCAGCGGGTATCTTGAAGCAGGAGATGTGGTCCTCTACAGGTTTCGCAGGGAATACCGTTTGGACGGTCCTGAAAGATGTCCTGTTCCCGTCACCCCGCCCATGCCGGGATTGCTTCACCTGGAGGCGAAGTTTTTCATCTGCGACATTTTCGGTCTCTCAAAACGCCGGCTTCCGGCTGTCCGGGACCGAAGCATCCCGGTGCTTCCTTCCCATGCTGCAACGGGACAGATGCATGTCAGGCACAGCAGCGAAAGCAGTGATGACAACACCCGGGTAAAACCCGCCGATGAGGAAAAGATTTTCATCAGAGACTATCAGACAGGCGATCTCGCCAGGGATATCAACTGGAAGGCCTCAAGCCGTATCGACAGTCTTCTCACCCGCATCCCCCCGGAATCCGAAAGTCCCTCTCCCCGGCTCCGGCTTGGGGTTCTGGCAGGCAGGGGCGGGGAAAACCCGGATTTCATCACCCTGGCTGAACTGGCCCGCCTGAAGTCCGTAGTCAGGGGATATATGGAGCAGGCGCTTCGGGAGGATGACGGACTGAGCTTCACCCTGGTGCTGGGGATGCAGCAGATAGAGATAAACAGCAGCGACGATCTGGAGCCCTGCTTTGAGCGGCTGGCCGCATGGCTGCCTTCGGTTCACGACGATCCGGAAAAGGCTCTTTTGGGCAATGCCGTCCAGGCCGGCGGAGGCTTTGAAAGCTACTCTGCCCTGTTCACCCATGCCTCGGCATTTTCCCGGGGCGGAATCTCAGAAAAAATCATGGCACACCCTCTGCTGGAGGGCGCACGGATTTTCTCCGTTTGCCCCGCCGAACCGGATCAGGAAGATGCACCTCTGTACCGCTGGTTTCCCGGATCCGGGTTCTCTCCCCTGCCCCGGGAGCTGGGGAATCCTGCGCCATGTCCAGGTCCGGCACAATCCGGGCAGCGCTACGCTGTCCGAACGGAGGTTCTATGAAGTCATTACTGGCCGGCAGACTGATCCTGTTTTTGGCTCTGGGGATATTTCCGGCATTTCATCCCGGTGTTCTCCGGTTCTCGGACCCGGCATATATAGTACAGTCATTTCTGCTGCTTCCCGCTGCGGTAATCCTGGCGTACCTCCGCCCCCGGCTGGGGAGCAGGGCCCTGGTACGCCCCAGCCGCCTGTTCAGCGGCCGGGTATCTCTCAGCCATCTGCTGGTCGCCGCTGTGATTCCCCTCATCCTGCTGATATTCGGCGTCAATTCCACCGCCCTTCGCCTGGCAACGCTGTGGATATACGGATATATCAGCATGTATCTGGCCATGGAACAGGGCATGCTCAGAATTCTGTACGGGGATCTGCTTATCTTCGCCTATATTCTCATCCGGCTGCTTGGGTACGGCCGGGTTTCCGATGAGATGCTCCAGGCAAGCCGGGGGTTCAATATCGGGGGAATTATCATTCTCATTTCCGGCTTCATCGCCTACGGAGTACTGATATACCTCCACCAGTTCAATTCCCGCAGCCGCCGGCCGCGCTGGGGGGAACTGGCCGGAGGATTGGGGGTATTTATCGTCATGGCCGTACTGATCGCCCTCCTCATTCCCGGCAATTCGGTGAGCAATCCCCGGGTATTCAACGGGCTGAACGACATTATCGAGCCCAGACTGCGTCCCCTGGACCGGGAGAGCAACAGTCTTGAGCAGGGAGGCAACCTTCAGGGCGGTGCAGGAGAAGAGGGGCAGCAGGGAGAAGAAGGCCGGGAAGGGGAAGTATACGTCATGTCCCCGGACAGCTGGGGTAACCAGGGAGGAAGCGGCCAGGGTTCGATGCAGAACCAGTATATGGTGATGGTAGTGGCATCCCCGGTGAATCCGGTGTACCTGGCCGACCGCTATTACAATCATCTTGATCCCTCCAGGGGCTTCTTCGCCGACCCTGACTTTCAGCTCAACAGGCTGCCCGTGCCCAATACCTGGAGAGCTGGGTAAATCCCGACCCCCTGCCCCTGCGGAACCGAAGCCCGGTCTGGATAGACGTGTACTCAACCATCCGGGACAAGGTGAGCTCCTACCAGCCCCTGGAGATCGAACCCAGCGTCATGGACACCCGGTATTATCCTCTGAGCTTCAGCTACCGGGCCCGCTCGCTCATCTCAAATCTGTCGGTGCACCGGATCTTTCCCCGTACCGGGGAGTTGAGCAGCCGGGACCGGGAGGATATGGCGGAATACCTTGAAGTGAACTTATCCCCCCTGGAAGAAGAGCGGTACCGGGACCATCTGAATTCCTTTCTCCCTGAAGAAGCGGGATATATGGAACGGATAACCGCCATCCTTAATCATTACCGGGAGTATCAGTATGAACTGGGCTTCACAGACGATGTAAGCATACCGGCGATTTCCGACTTTCTGTTCAACCACCGCAGCGGCGACTGTACGGAATTCTCCAACAGTGCGGCAATTCTCGCCCGGCTTGCGGGTATTCCCTCCCGGGTTGTCACAGGGTATCTGGTATCCGACGGACTGCAGACAAATGCCCACAGACAGGCATTAGGTCAGCTGAGAGAACAGTTTCCTCCCCTGGAGAAGGAGAATCCTTCAGACCTGTACCTGGTCACCACCGTGCACCGCCACTCCTGGGCACAGTTCTACCTTCCCGTGTACGGCTGGGTGGACTTCGAAGCCACCAGCAGTGCCATTCCCCCCCAGGGAGGCATGGATCCCAACTCCCTGAATGTGGTAATCCCTGATCTGCAGGAACGCACGGTGTACAACCGGCGCATCCCCATCCCCTGGGAGCTTCTGGGTACAATTGCCCTGATCATCGCGCTGCTCACAGCGGGAGGATTGTATTCCATTCGCTGGGGCCGGATTATCATGCTGGGAATCATCTCCCGGGGAAGCAGCGAAGCCTCTGCAAAGGCTCTCTACCGGCTGCTTCTGGTGCAGCTTCACGCAAAGGGCTGGGAACTGAAGCGTCCCGACCAGACACCCAAGGAATACGCCGGGGAAAACCCTCTTTTCGGGGATTTTGCCCGGCTCTATACCCGGATTCTCTACGCCCCCGGATGGGAGGCAGGGCAGACAGATCCTGAGCTGCGGGAGAAGCTCAGGAAGGAATACCGGAAACTGCTTAAAAGCGGCGATGCCGGACCCATCCCCGGCGCTGTGAAACGCATTCTGAGACTGATATTCGGACTCAGAGATATGAGGTATTTATGAGCAGACAGCACATGCAGGGAACCCGAAGCCGACGGCACATACCAGAAAGCCAGCGGCACACATCAGGCATACTCTCCGCCGTTTCACTGCGCCTGCTCCTGCTCATTCTGGCCGCCGGGCTTGTCCTTGCCTCCTGTTCCGGACGGAGAGAGTGGATAGAGTTCCGGGGAAATCAGGGCATCGGAAAGGCTGAAACCGCCATCAACCCTCCCATTGCAGTCAAATGGAAGCTGCTGCTCCAGAAACAGGAGGGAGACCGGCGGCTGTTCAACCAGCCCCTGGTTCTGGACAGCACCATTTACTTCGGCTCCGCAGACGGAAACTTTTACTCCCTGGATCTGAACAGCGGATACATGAACTGGACGTTCCGCAGCGGCGGCCCCATCAACTCGGTGGCCTATGCGGACGATGAACAGGTGTATTTCGGCTCAAGCGACGGCAACATATATGCGCTGGACCGGGAAACCGGCGAAGAAGCATGGCGCTTTGCCGCCAGGGGCCAGGTCAATTCCACGGTGATCCCCTACAAGAATATGATCGTTGCCGCCGCAGATGCCGATGCCATGTACTTCCTGGACCGGCAGGGAAATTTGCAGTTCTCCCTGGATAACCAGGTGTGGCACAGAAATTCGTTCCAGATTTTCAATGATATTCTTGCCTTTGCCCCGGGAAGCCCCCAGGATCCCTACAATCTCACAGTGTACGATCTGGAGACAGAGCAATACCTCTGGAGCCTGGATGAAAGTCTGGATCAGTACTACTGGTACAGTTTTCCCGGAGTCAAAAACGACCGGCTCTTCTTTTCGGTCACCGGACTTCCCCCGGGAAGGGGCTGGGAGCATTATTTCGGCGCCATCGGACTCCACAGCGGCGAACTTCTCTGGGAACGTACCGAGCCCGCCGTCCTGCCCGGAGCCGGGGATCCACAGCTTGCGGTGGACTATCTGCTGAAAAACAGTCTTCTTCTGGACTATGCGGCACCGGTGGTTTGGCGGAATCAGGTGATATATGCAATGGGTGACCTGCAGCTGCGCTCCTTCCACGCCGCCAGTGGTGAACTGCGCTGGAAAAGATCCTATGAGCGTCCGGTTTCCACCGCCCCCACCCTGGCCGGCGACCGCCTCTATTTCGGGCTTGAGGCTGATCCGGCAACCAACACCGGTACGCTGGTGTGCGCATCCCCCCGGGACGGAAGCATCCACTGGACCATGGAAATTCAGGGAAGCATACTCAATTCGCCGGTAATCGCAGGGCCCTGGATTATTTTCGGATCGGATGAAGGATACTTCTACGTTCTGGAAGAGGTGTTTCCCTGATTACGGTAAAATCGCATGCTGCAGCGGAATTGATCGGCAATTTCTGCTATAGTATCTCCATGTTTTCACACAAACGTCCCGCTGCCGCGGCGGCACTATGTTTGCCTGTTCTATTCATCGTCTCTCTTTCTGCGCTGAACGCCCAGCCTTCGGATTTCATTCAAACGGTTCAGCGTGAAACCCTGCCCCAGGAACAGATGCTCAGCAGCGGCGTGTACTCTCCCTTCGGAAATTACTTCGGTGTAATCAGCAGAAATAACCGGGTGAGAATGTACGATTCCAGCCACCGGCTGCTCTGGACATACCGCGGACGGGGACATCATGGTACGGCCCCTGCCCTTTCAATCAGCAGGAGTGAAAAGTTCACGTTTTTTCCCGGCTACGGCTCGGAATCGGCCATCGCCATGGTTTCCACTTCAGACGGCGAGCTGATCCGGCTATTCAACGGCCACAGTAGCGAGGTCCGTTCTCTCATCCTCACGCCGGATAACTCCTACCTCATCAGTTTTGCCCCGGGAGAACTCTTTCTCTGGAGACAAAACGGGACGGGCTACACCCTGGCTCACAAGCTGAATACCGGAGAGCTGCGGATCAGCAGCATGGCGGTATCTCCCGACGGGAACACACTCGTCCTGGGCAACAGCAGCGATTATATCAACCTCTACCGGATTGACGCCGAAAACCACAGACTGGTGCCCCGGGGCGAACTCCGCCCCAACAGCTATTTTTCCAATACCGGGTATCTCAACGGCCTTGCATTCTCCCCCGACGGTCAGTGGCTGGCAGCCGGTGTAAGGGAAGAGATCACCATCTACCGGCGGGAAGAGACCGGATATGAGCCGTTCCAGATCATTTCCGAACTAGACGACGGATATGTCTATTCCCTGGCGTTTGCTCCCGACGGAGAAAGCTTTTTTGCCGGATTCGGCGGAGGTACGGTGGGCATCTGGAAGCCGGGAACTTTTTTCAACTCAGAGGATGCCGGAGATAATGGCCGGGAGAACCAGCCAGAAGCGATGGGGGAAAAGGAACCGGAAGAAGGCTGGAAATATCAGTCCGGGTTTTCCACCGGACAGGAATATATTGCAGGTCTGGCATTTCATCCCATGGGGCAGAGTCTGGCAACGGTGAGCATCTCACAAAACGGCGTGGTTCTGTGGGCACTGGAAGGCAGTTCCCCGGGCGAACCGGGAACCCTGGCACAGCTGCTGAGGCTCCACAGCGGAGCCCCGCGGCCCGGAGACGCCCAGCTTGAGGTTATTACCCGGGCGAGTGCCGGTGAGCTGCTCGCCCGCCTGGGGGGCAAGCCGGGGGATGACGCTCTGGCACCCCGGGGGATGTTTGAGACCGCAGAAGCCTATCGGCTCCGGCGCTTGCAAGGGGCGGAGAGGGCCTTTGACCTGGTCATGGAACTCATACGTGAGCGCTTCCAGGCCCGGGAAGAGGGTGGAGAAAGCGGCGGCATGCTGTTTCCCCTCCAGGGACGGGGGGTCTATGATGCCGACGGCACGCTCTACACTCTGCCGGTAGCAGGCGCAGAGGCAGGAGTTCACATGGCGCCGGGGGAGGCGGAGCAGCTGTATATGAACTGGCAGGATGCGGCGGTTCGGGCCAGACCTTCCCGGGAAAACGGATATGAGTGGCTGCTTCTCCATCCGGTTCAGAACAGGGAATATCCGATCATTTTTGAACGGGATCCCATCCTGGGAATCTCCTCAAAGGGTGATACCCGCACTATTCCCCGGCTCTCAATTGACGAGAGAATGTTCATGGAAAACATCCAGGCGTCTCCGGTTTTTCCAGTACTATACCGGAGCTATGCCCGGCAGCCGGTTGTGACAATGGAAATATCAAACAAATGGGACCGCCCCGTCCAGAACCTGAGTGTTCAGGCAGGAATTGAAGGCTACGCCCCGCCGGCGGAATAATCGCCGATGGAGTGATCCCGCCGGGTGAGAGCAGGGAACTTCCGGTAACCATTAATTTCAGCAGGGAAATTATCAATTCCCAGTCAGCCGACAGCCTTGGACTCACCCTGGAATTTTCGTATATCAGGGGCAGCCGGCAACGGCGGGAAACCGTCACAATCCCCCTCACCCGCCTGGGGAACAACGCCCTGCAGTGGGATGATGACAGAAAAATCGCCGCATACATTCACACATCCCAGGATCCGCTGATCATGGAAACAAGCGGCTCAGTTCTGGCAGGCATACCCCGGGATATTTCCGACATGTTTCAGGGCAACATTCAGCGGGCCGCAGCCCTGTTTGAATGGATGCGGTCCAGGGAAATCGTGTATCGCCCCGATCCGATTACGCCCTACGCAGGCACGTCAGTCATCCCCGAAGAGATTGACTTCATTCAGTTTGCCAGGGAGACCATTCTGTTTCGTTCCGGGGACTGTGACGATCTATCTGTGCTGTACGCATCCCTCCTGGAGGCTGCATCCATCTCAACCGCCTTCATCACCACTCCCGGACACATCTTCCCCGCACTGGACAGCGGAATATCGGCCGAACATGAAAGCGGCTATTTTGCAGATCCGGGCATGGTAATCCGGAGGGACGGGAAATTGTGGATTCCGGTGGAAACCACCATTCTTCAGGAAGGATTTTTCCGGGCATGGCAGAAGGGTGCCCAACAGTGGCGGAGCACATCGGCGCAGGGAGATGCAGACTTCTTCACAACTGCAGAATCCTGGAGAATGTATCCGCCGGGGCATCCACCCCAAACCGTTCTTTCACGGAGCATTGACCCAGAAGATGAGAACGGGAAAGGAGCAAGCTTCCAGGAAGCCAGCTTCTCTCAAATCCGCAGCTATAGAGACCGTCAGATAGAACGTTTGATCAGCCTGCGTTCCCTGGAGAATCCGCAGAATGACCGGGATTACACCCGGCGAGGTATTATCTATGCACGCTTCGGCTTGAACTCCCGAGCTGGAACCGATTTCCGGGAAGCCATGAACCGGGGTGAGTCTGTGGAGCCGCTGCTTCACCTGGCGCGCCTTGCCTCGGCCTCAGGCGATTCGAGCACCGCACTGGAATATCTCAGTGAAGCAGTCAACCTGCAGCCTGACAACCCCCGGGTGCAGCTCGCTCTTGCCGCAGAACACCTGCTCAACGGTGATCTTGAATCCGCACGCAGTGCGTATACACGGCTCAATGTTCTGGATCCCCGGATGGCTGAACGCTTTCCTCTCTTCACGGATTCACTGCAGGATGGTTCAGCCGCCCTTCGGTCTGCCGGAAACGCAGCATCTCCCGGTCTCAGAAACTACCTGGATAGCTACTGGAGCGAATAATCCGGAAGCACAACGTACTACTGGTACATCAGGAATGCCCCCGCTTCCGGTACGTCGCCCGGCCGAACAGAATCAGGGTAATGTAAACCTGCGGCGGAAATCCCTGATCATCATCCGATGATGCTCGTTGTGATCGTGCTTCTGATTGTGCTCTGAATATTGCTCCCCGGGTTTGCCCATGATTACGAACCTATCTCCCTTCTATCCTTTTTTTAAAAGTAATCCCAATCGCAGGTTAGATTCCACCGTATCCCGCAAATTTCCGGATAATTGATAGTCCCTTGCCAATTGGTGGAACCGGGAAAAGGCTTCGCCCACCCGGCCGATTATCTCCCGGCTCTTCCTTTCGCTGAGATTACAATACCGGCCAAATTGCAGTAGATCTTCGTAAAGGAAATCATGATTTTTCCTGTTCAGCCGGCACTGATGATTACGAGTGAATTTACCTCCGGGATCGTATGCATACGTCAGATCGAAAGCCGGGGAAAGGCGCCATTTCCCGGACCGATCCATAAGAAAACCGGTATTCTTGGTGTGATCATCCTGGTTCCTTCCAATAACATTAAAAACAGCCCGCCTGAAGATCTCCGTTTCTGCACCATGCCCAAGCTTCAACTTCCGTATGAGCAATATTAATTGTTCATATGAGTGTGTTCCATCACGGTCCGCATGGTCCAATCCCGCCCATGAAACATAATGCAGCTTATCTAGTGTTCCGTTTCTGATTATTCGATCAAAGCGCTCTATCAAAAAATGGCGGTCTTTGGAATCATCAATCAGTTCAGTCCTCGGCATCTCGATACCCGCTTTGCGGGCAATCAGGCTGTAAATATATTCAAGGACGGGCATACCCCTGGGATCTGCTCCCTCCTTATCCTGATTGGAACTTGAATCGAATTTCAGAAGCCAGTACGTGTAATGAGGTCCATGGTTTACCGTACCATCCAATAGCTTCCCTGTACGTGATTTCGCAACAAGGGCTTTTGAGCGGGCGCCTCCCGCACTGGATCCTATTCGAATCATAGTCAGCGCAGCAGCCCGGTCATCTGTGGAGAGCAGGTTTCCATGCAATGTTGATTGACGTTGCTGCACACGCTCGGCCAATTCCGAAAGTTGCTGGACATCAAGTGCCGAACGCTGCAGAGGAAGAGTCTCCCCCGGCTTATATTCCAGGGCCCCCATTCCGCGATCCGCTATATAGCTAAGCCTGTCCAGCGTGGTAACCTCAGATGCCGGTATATTTTTTTCGGCCATATAGATGTCGATCAATTGGCTGCCGAATTTATCCGGCAGTGAATCCGCAATAAAGCCTGGAACACCCTGGAATGAGTTGAAACCAATTCCGCTGAAAGAAAAGCGGGCAGGAGGATACGTAAGATGAACAGGAGCGATTTGAATGCGGGATTCCATAAACTCCGGTTCGTATTCAAAAGTAGCTATGCGGGTTTGTCCCGGAGCATATCCAAGAGAACCGACCTTGGTACCCCAAAGTTGAACATCAACGGTTCCCCTCATTTTTCATCTCCCCAGTGAAAGTCACCGTCAGTCTTCTGTTTATCCCGGACACGCTTCGGCAACTCGACCTCGCTGTTTACCCTGGGACTGTAGGATCCGGATTCCGGAAACATCAATTTAAGCCGGTCAAGCTCCCCCATGGCTCGCAGGAGACGTATGAGATTCTTCAGGCTTGTACCCGTGGATCCCTGTTTAAAGTTATAGAAGGTTTTCCGACTGATACCTGCGGACTCCTCGATCTCCGCTTCTTTCATGTGATGCCCGATGCGGATTCTATCAATCTCGCCGGCAAGATCGCGAATGATTTCCTCATCAGTCATAAGGTTATAATTCATAATACATCCTTACAAGCAATATATTACTCATTATAGCACAATAACATACTTAACAGGTAATATTTTACTCATAATACCCATTTCAAAGCACCAATAACCTTCAACGCCGGCTGATGGCAGCATTACTCCGCCAGCGCTCCCGCGGCGGTGTTTCCTCCCTCGGTCATGCGCGAGCAATGTAGGATCGAAATAAAGTTGGTAAAAATACCCCCATATTTCAATGCATTTTAGCACCTGATTACAAAATAAAGTTGGTAAATAACATCTTAAAGAAGCTAAAAAGACGAAATCAATAAATAATAAAGTTGGTAAATTTACAGCAAAATACTATTCACCATACCGGTAAGTTTTTCACCTTCATGCAGCAGCAATTGATACATGTAAATATGTAATTAAAATCCAATTTCAGCCCGAATTCTGTTAATACTTAGTTGTGGTACTCTGCTGTCATTCGATAAAAAGGCTATTAATGAAGAGGATTGTATCCGTATTTCTTGAATTAACTCAGCACCACGATATGAAATATCATTAATCTCAATAAATCTTGAAATGCTCCAAACGGCAAGTCGATCAGATGCACCGAAATTGAATAGATCAAGTTGTTGCAGACTACCTAATCCATACTGTAAGAGATTCCCCCAATTCATCGCTATTTCTGAAACTTGCATATCCTCATGAATCTCCGAGACTAAAACAATAAGCCTATTCAGAGCTTCCAATAACGAATAGCCGATATCTTTACTGAGAATCTTAAGCGCGGTTTCTATATCCTCGTTGATTACCTCAGCAATCTCATAATAGGTACAACCAGACATCCAGCTTTCAATCACTTTACGGATTATAAATGATTCATTTTCAAGTTGCATAACCGTCAGATCAAGGATGCTACCGATTATTTCATCCATCCATTCTTCAGAAAAAACTTCATCCAGTTCCCTCCAGATTGGATTTTTATCAATCTCTATATCCCTAACAAGGCTCCAGAATCGAGGTGAAGAACCACTATTTTTTACTCCTATTCGTTGCTCCACAGGCACTGTGTCATGAAAATAGTTTATTCTCAAATTGAAAATTTGCTTTATTCTCTGTTGAAGTTCGATTGTCGAACAAAATTGATAAGCGAGTGTTTTCTCGACAAGCTCATCCACAAATTGCTCTACTCCCTCATTAAGCATTTCCATCGGCATTATTTCGATTAATGCAATATCAATTCGATCTAACGTAGCTAGAAAACTGTTGTCTTGTGCCTCTAATAAATCATTATTAAGTTCGATTTCGAAGTCGTTTATTGCTGTGTTAATGATATCCACTAGCTTAAAAAGAGCTCCTTTTGCAGGCTCCATATTCTGTTCTCGGAAGACATTTTCTAAAATATTGCGCTCGTTATCGTTTACAACAATTATCCTACCCTTCGTCTCCTTTCCTGCTCTACCAACTCTCCCAATAATATTCTTAATATTCCTGTTATTAATGGGTGAAAGACGATTCCCATCGTACCGCCTTATGGTATGTACGATTAAGGTCCGTATAGGCAAGTTCACCCCTTCTGCCAACGTACTTGTACAAAGTAACACTTGAATAATACCGGATTGTATAGCGTCCTCAATTTCCCTACGGATCTCCTGAGGCAGATCACCATGATGAAAACCAATTCCAAACTTCAATAATTTAGAGAGTCGATATTCGCTGCCAAAATGCAATTCTATATAGCGGCATAGCAAAGTAAGTTTTTTCGATGTATTATCAATTGGCTTAGATACAATATTCACATTAAGATTATGAAAATTTATCATGGTATCGGCTAGTCCATTAATCCCATTGCTCCCTTTCATAGTCGTAAAAACAGCAACTGGTCCAGTTTTCCTTGCCTTTAGCGCTACAGCGCATGCCAAGCTAGTATTTGTTGAATAGTTCCCAAGTAGTCTATATCTATTTGTAGCGAGGTTCTTATACCTGAAATCTTCTTTTGTTAAAAAATTAAGTATGAAATAGCTTTTAGGTCTTTCATATATAGTATTAAAATCCAATGCCCAAGAACGGTCATCTTGTCTCCGGATAAATGCAAAATCAGACTCGACAGGTTTATAATGAGATTCGACTAATGTGCGTGAGCTTCCACCTAACCATTTATGGATATCATTAACATTTGGTAAGATAGCCGACATGAAAATCACCTTCTTAGATGCATTTTCTGCTTTAATTAATCTGGTTAGGAGTAATTCATATTGGAACCCTCGATTATTATCATCAATCAAGTGACCTTCATCACAAATTATTGTATCAAAGCCGCTCCCGATGCCTGGCTCGAACTGGGATAAAGCAATGAATTTCTCAGGTGTAATAATAAGGACATCCGAATCTTCAAGCGTAAGTCCTTGTACTTTTGTTGGCAAATTTCCACCGTAACTTGCAACAACCCTCACTTGTGCAGCACTTAACCGCTTAGTAATTCCAATTGCAATTTCAGAAGCAAGTGCTCTAAAGGGGACCAAAAAAAGAACTCTTCTATTTAGTATTTTGACTTCGTTATAAATAATAATCTCAGTTAAAGAAGTTTTACCGGAAGATGTGGGCATTTGCATGCTATAAATAGTATTTTCAGTATATAAGACGCCACTATCCAGCATTTTAATTTGGGATGGAAACAACTCCCATAATTTGAATGTCGATCCATGATTACTTAATAGTGGCGCCCACTTCTCATAATTGAAACCTGAACTATTTCGAACTAAGGTTGTTACCAATGATTGTTTCTTAAATTGACTTATAATTTCTGCCATAAAACTTGAGGCAATGAATAGCCTTGGGTCTGTTTCCAAGCCTCGTTTTTTATTCGCTTGAAATTCGAGTAGTAGCTCATCTAATGCATTTGGATTTGAATATTCTAGATGGCTATTAAGCTTCTCATACCAAGTCCCGTCAATATCTAAGTCGCGATTTAGAAAATTGACAATAATTTGTTCTTCCTCACTTAGGGAATCAGTCTTTGATATATAGCCAACTAAATATGTTGCGGTAGCTGAATATCCCGCAATGTAAAACACCGATGCACAATAAAGTAAATTCAAATCTCTCTCTACACCGGTGATATACTTTGCGGCAGTGCTTTTTGAATATACAAGCAATGCTTTCGCAAGATCAATTAACGGGACTGAAGAAGCGCTATCCACTCGGCCATTTAACTGATCAAAGATCATTGAAATCAATGCAATATATAAATCATCACTTCTTTTTTTTACCTGATAATCTGCCCACTCACTCTCTGATATACCAAACTCAGTTGCACTCTCCCACGATTCAATTTCAGCCATTAAGTTTCGTAAGAGTTTACTCATGCAAATCCTGCTCTACAGGCGAGCTATATGTTTCTTCATAAAGTTGTTTTAAATTGTGAATACCAAATGCTATAACCCTGAAATCATCTGATATTTCTGGCACACAAATATCTTTAGCTAATTCTTGTCCAATATAATTCATGTCTATGAGTGATACAGCGCGATACTTCTTTTTAAAACTCGTCTCTAAAAGCTGATCTGTGAATCGAGATATATACTCTATGGTTTCTTTATTTTCATGCTTTATTGCTTGTTCCTTCAACCAAACAAGAGTTCGCGCCAATCTTCCTGTTTTATCATTTGCTGCTCCTTCAATTGAGGCCTCAATTGGTGAAAAATTTCCATTAGTCGACTTAACTTTGGCTTCCGCGCTTAGTACATAGTCATTAGCTGAAGCAGTATCATCAGAGTCTCGAAATATTACAATAACATCTGTATGCGGAGCAGGTTTATTTCTATCTTGCTTGTATCTCCATTTATATACTTTATGAACTTCTGAATGGGCATAATCAGATAAGTAATTGAGCGTAAAAATTTCACCGAAATCACCTGCCATTACGCTACCTCTATCAGGGAAAACACTCTTCAGAATTTCTCTTATTGACAAACCAGTACGTAATTGCTGTGTCTGTAATTTGGTGCCTGATATATAGCATTGAGACAGCTCACCAGACAGCAAATCCACCAAATAAACATTACATTTTTGGGGGATAGAATATACTTCAACATCAACTATTGGAGATGGACCAGAATAGGGGTAGAGTAGATCAATTATAGTTTTTTTCATAACCTCTCGATACTAGTGTTTCAATACAGCTTCTTTCTAATCTAAAAGCTTCCTAGTAGTGCTCCTTTATATACCCATAAGCCTTTTCGAATAGTTCTTGCTCTTTATGAAGTTTATATTTAAAGAGCGCTTGCCGAAGCACTTTCTGTATATCTTTCTGACCGGTATGCGTGCTTTGCCATCCGTCAAACCGTGTGACTTTTACAATCTGGTCTATATCCCCAACAACGTTAGCGATTATTTGAGGAGTTGTATCACTTTTTACTTCGAGAAAAATCTCTGTAAGAGCTTGCTTGTCATCGGGAATGACTTCTTCATGGGTCTCGTTTTCAAGGCGGACCATGTCCCGGGCGGCATCAAGGAGTTCCTTCAGCCAGTCGAGGCTACTCAGAACACCGGCTTCATATTTATCTTTGAGCCGCTCAAGGCGCTGGCCCAGTTCTTCAAAACGAGGATCATTCTTCGAGCGGACCTTTGCCATTAGTGACAGATTCAGCTTTTTGGCTTTTTTCTTTTTCTCTTCCTCGGTCAATTCAAAGACCGATTCCGCATCCATGATCAGCTCGTCGATATCACCCCTGATGCGATCAATCTCGGTGTGTTCATGAATCAGCTTGATGGTTTCCGGTCCAAGGGATTCCCAAAGCAAAGAGCCCAACCCACCGACAGGCTTAATCGACTCATAAACCTGCGCCAGCCAGCGGTAATCTTTGCGGAAGGCATTCAGATATGGGTCAGGTGTAATTGCTTCCCAGAAGCGTTTCAACACATTGAACTGAGCAGCAAAAGCGTCTTTCTTTTCATTTCCGACCAGACAATCCTGCGCGGCAATCAAACCTTCATAACCTTCAACGGTTCGATCAACACCCGGGAAATACTCCAGGCATTTTCCAATGGCTTCCGGGAACAGCTTTTTAAATGCCTCAACGCTTTCCACCACACCTTCGATTTCCTTGGGATCGTAATCCAGTGCCTTGGCGACATTCTCAAACACCCCGAGGTAATCAATGATTAGGCCGTGCTTTTTGGTGTCACTGTAAAGACGGTTGGTTCGACACATGGCCTGAAGCAAAGTGTGATCCCGAAGCGGTTTATCCAGATACATGCAGTAGCAGATCGGTGCGTCAAACCCGGTAAGCAGCTTGGCCGTTACCACAATCACCTTCAGCGGATCGGAAGCGTCACGATACCGATCAAGAAGCTGCTCTTGAACCTCCGGGCTGGCATCAATTCCCTGCCAACGTTTAAAATCGTCTTTTTCTACCGGGAGATCGAGCTTCTGCCATTTAAGCCAGTCGGGCGCAATTTTCTTCGGCTTACCGTTCTCGTCCGTTTCTTCTTCAATGGTGCCCTGTGAAATGTTCATGACCACTTCCACCGCATCTTTCCCCAGACGCTCGCAGAGGAGGTAATACATCTGCACCACGGCATCCCGGTCATACACCACAACCATGCCTTTGAACTGTTTCGGCTCCACATGGGTTTTGAAATGATCCGAGATGTCATCCGCGATGGCGGTGATGCGTTTAGGAGCCTTCAGCAGATGAGCAAGTTTCCCGGCTTTTTGAGAGATAAAAGTTTTTTCCTCTTCGCTCAGGTTGTTCTGCTCTGCCAGCTCCTCAAATTCCTTATCAATCGTCTCCCGGTCGATGCGCAACTCAACAAGCCGAGGCTCGAATTTAACAGGTAGTGTCGCTTCATCACGGATAGACTGTTTATAGGAGTATCGATTGAGATATCTGCCCGGATCATTGGGAGAACCGAACAGCTTAAAAGTGTTTCGTTCAAGACCTGAAATCGGCGTACCGGTCAACCCGAAGAAAAAAGCATTCGGCAGCGCCCAGCGCATCTTTTCACCCAGACTACCTTCTTGCGTGCGGTGCGCTTCATCCACCAGCACAATGATATTATCCCGGGGATTCAGGCCATCGGTCTGGTGTTCATCAATTTCCACCTCATCGAATTTGAAAACGGTGGTGATCAGGATCTGTCGGGAATCCTGCTTAAGCTCCTTAGCCAGTGCCTTACAGGACTTCACCGGCGTGACATTTTTGACAGCAGCATTGTTGAACACTGAGTTTATCTGACTATCCAGATCCACCCGGTCTACCACAACCACCACGGTTGGATTTTTCAGGT
This sequence comes from Salinispira pacifica, assembly GCF_000507245.1. GTDB lineage: Bacteria > Spirochaetota > Spirochaetia > DSM-27196 > Salinispiraceae > Salinispira > Salinispira pacifica. The sequence continues at coordinate 2,848,059 of NC_023035.1, forward strand.
CTGGGTCTGCCTTGAGCATTTGCGCTGCAAACAGCATCAAGAGTGATTTACCGGAACCCTGAAAATGCCAGATCAACCCCTGACGGGCATCCTGTGTTTTTACACGCTCCACAATGGCCTTGGCGGCTTCATACTGCGGGTAACGGGGAAGAATTTTGATTTTAAAGCTCGGCTTGCCTTCTCCCTGCTTGACAGTAGAGAACACCACAAAGGATTGCAGGATTTCCAGCAGCGTCTTCGGGTGCAGCAGACGCTCAGCACTCTTTAGCACGGTACGCATATCCTGCGGTATCTCTTCCCGGTCTTCGGTACTATGCCACGGAGCCCAGTTTTTGAAACGGGCACCGATCGCGCCGTAATAGAAGGTTTTTCCCTCCGAGGCGAAGCAGAGCAGGTTCGGCACAAAAAAGGCTTTCTGGTTTTCCCAGTAATGTTTTTGGCCGCCCAGAAAATCCGCTGCACCATCCTGCCAACTGATGGCATCGCGCACCGGTGTTTTTACCTCGCCGACCACCAATGGTAGGCCGTTGACATAAAGCACCAAGTCAAAATAACAATCTCTCGTGCCAGTAAACTGAACCTGCTGGCTGACCACAAAGTGATTGTTTTGTGGGATGTCGAAATCAAGCAGGTGAATGGTGATGTGTTCACCATCTTTGCCCAGAGGCATGGATATGCGTCCCAGCAGCCAATCCTGAAAAATCTCATTGGCCCGGATAAGCCCGCTGTAACCCGCTTCCAACAGCACGCCACGCAGGCGGTGAATCACTTCGTCCGCCAGATCCGGGTTGGCCGCCAGTGGTTTATTCAATCGGCACAGAGCATCCTTGAGCCAGGAATCGACAAAAACATCCTGCGGCTGCTTGCCATAGAGCACCAGATTTTCACCATGAACATATTTCCACTTCAGGTCTCTGTTGCCCGCAATGTATTCGGCCGTCTCTTCAGCCACCATACCGCTTTGAGCGGTGACGGGCTTGCCAACGAGGTGGTCACGCAGAGCATTCTCGATGGTATTCATCTCATTGAAGCTCATTGGACACCTCCAGAAATAGCAAAGCTGAAATAGCTTCTTCTTGTATGTAAAAGCTGGCGGAGTTTTTTTAGAGTTACTTGTTCAATTCCTTCTATTGATTTGAGCAAATCAATAGATTTTTTCTGAGCATTGGCTGATGGCAAAACAAAAGGTGTGCTTCTCAACAGTTCTAAATTGATGCCTTTTACGGTAGTCCCTTTACCAACAGAGTCGAAGTAACTTTCTTTTGAAACTAACCAATAAAGTAGATATTCAGAAAGTAATACATCTTTCGGGAAAAGTGCTTTTAAATCCTGGTTTATTGTAATTGGCTTATCAAATATTGCAGCTTTTCCAACACCTATTCTTGTGGCCACAATAGGTGTTGCTTCAGGTATTAAATTTGTGGCGCTGTTGTTTAAACCTTCTTCGGTGATCGACTCTAGTGAAGCGCTTAGTCGAACTCCTTTTAAATCTTTAACTGTTACCCAAGGTATTTTGCCATTCCAATATTTAGTAACAGTTCTACGTGGTGTACCACCGCCAACAATTTTTTCAAGGACATCGCCTAAAGAACATTCTATAACCGTTTCGTCTTGATAAATTGAAATAGGGTCGTTTAATAGCTTATTGCTGATTATTTCTTTAAACAGATTGATTCGTTCAACCAATCTGATGTTTTTACCGTAATTATCCTCAACCTTCTCCAGCACTTCGAGGATCTCTTTCTGGCGCTCAATCGGCGGCAGAGGGAATTCAAATTCAGCCAGTGACTTCCATTTGGTTCTTGGGGATAGAGACCCGGAGGAAGTTTTCTCTGCCCAGTCAAAAAAGGCATCCGATTGAATGATAAAAGGCAGCAGCTCGGGAATGATTTTCTTCGGAATCGCATCCATCACAATGATGTCGCACGAACAGATACCTTCAAAGTCTGCAACAGCAGCTTTCTTCTGATAGCAACGACGTTTGCCAAAGAGGATCTGCCCGGCAGAAAAGCGTCGGGTAAAGCTGGGATTGTCTTCTGCAATGATTCCTTTCCGAGCAATGCGCAGCGACTGCGGGTCTAAATGCTCAAGGCCGACATAAAACTCCAAACCGTCCTCGGCAGGGTCTTTGGTTGTCGACTTCACTTCTTTGGCAATCTCCCCGAACTTAACGATTTGCCATCCGACCTTTATCTGCTTTTCTGAAAGTTCTATTGCCATTGTTACACCTCAATTCCTAAGTCAGCCAATGCTGCAAAAAGATTCTTAGACTGCTTTTTGAGTTCAACGCGGCCGACCTGCCAAGCCTCGATGGTTGATTCCAAACTCTGACCGTCACCATTTGTACCATTGTGAACATACAGAGGAATCGAGAGGTTGTGCATGTTCTCTCTGATCTCTTCAATATCCGCTAAGCGGGCGACCTCTTCATGGTTTTCCGGCTCAAAATAGGCCGCCACCAGTCGCTCAAGGTTTTTGTCACTCAAGAAGCTGAACGCTCTTTCCCGGGTCACTTCCTTAACACCGTTTATGAACAGCACTTTGTTCTTTCTCTCTTTGGGTTTGTTCATGCGCAGGATGACCACGCATGATTCCATGGGAGAGTTGTAAAACAGGTTAGGCCCCAGACCGATAACAGCCTCAATCATGTCGGCTTCGATTACTTTTTTGCGGATATCCTGTTCGGAATCTCTGAACAGAACGCCGTGTGGCCAAAGCATGGCGGCCCTGCCGGTTTTAGGATTCAGGCTTTTGATGATGTGCTGAAAAAACGCATAGTCAGCGCAGCCTTGAGGAGGCACACCGAATTCATTTCGTTTGAAAGGATCTGCACCAAATTTGCTTCTGTTCCACTTCTTGATCGAGTACGGCGGATTGGCAAAGATGACATCAAACTGCTTGAGGCGATCATATTCGAGAAACTTTGGCTCCGCGAGTGTATCGCCACGTTGAATATCAAACTCCTCAATATCATGAAGGAACATATTCATTCTGGCGATGGCGCTGGTCAGCAGGTTTACTTCTTGCCCGAACAGTTTGACCGTGCGCCATTCCTTACCATCGGTGCGCAAATCCATCACCGCATTAAGAAGCATGCCACCGGTTCCACATGTCGGGTCATATGCGCTTTCGCCGGGTTTCAGCTCCATTACTCGAGTCATGAGATGGACCACTGTTCTGTTGGTGTAAAATTCAGCGGCTGTATGGCCGGAATCATCTGCAAATTTTTTGATGAGGTATTCGTAAGCTGCTCCAAGGTCGTCCTGGGTTACTGCGCTGATACCCAGCGGAATCTTGCTGAAATGTTCCACCAATGACGCCAGCAGGTGATCCGGAAGCCGTTCTTTATTGGTCCATTGCGCATCACCGAATACGCCGTATAGACGCTGGTTGCTTTTCTCAATGGTCCGCAGTGCCTTTTGTATGAAAGCACCGATATTGGTCGAGGTCTCACGAAGTGTATCCCAACGGGCGGATTCTGGAATTATGAACCGATGCTGCTCAGGTAGTGCGGCAAACTCTTCATCCCCATCCGAAAAGGCCAGAGCTTCTTCATACTCGTCCTTATAAACGTCAGACAGTCTTTTATAGAAAAGCAGCGGGAAGATATACTGTTTGTAGTCGGAAGCGTCGATTTGTCCCCGCAGGAATTCTGCGGCTCCCCAGAGCATGCTTTCCAGTTGTTGTTGCGAAAGACTCATAGTTCAAAACCCTCCCGTTCAAGTAGCAGTTCCAGTTCATTTTCCGCAGTCTCAAGTTCTGCCAGCTTGGCTTTGAAATCACGGAGGGCTTCTTCTACGGTAATTTTTTCTTCTTCGAGCGGTTTTTGGACGTATCTTGCAATGTTCAGGTTGAAGTCATTTTCTTTGAGCTCGGCATACTCGACCCATCGGGTAACGCCTTCTTCCTCAAAAGAGCTCTGCTTTTGTTTCTTGTAGAGCTGGTAAATCTCGTCGGCCTGTCCGGTAGTCATGGTGTTTTGAGCTCGGCCTTTGGTGTAGATTTCCTCCGCATTGATAAACAACACCGGAGATTTTGCTTTGACTGATTTTCTTAAAACAAGGATGGAGGCAGGGATTCCTGTTCCATAGAACAAATTGCCTGCTAATCCTATCACCGCTTCAATAGTACCCAAGTCCAAGAGTTTCTTCCGGATCTTCGCCTCTGCACCGGACCTGAACAAAACCCCATGAGGCAGAACAACAGCCATCCGGCCACTGCCTTCCTTCATGGATGTGTACATGTGCATGACCCATGCAAAGTCACCGTTGGTCTTTGGGGCCAGTCCAAACGTATGCCTGTTAAAAGGATCGGAAGACCACTTCTCATGGCCCCACTCTTTTAAGCTGAAGGGTGGATTTGCGATTACGCAATCAAACTGTTCAAGGCGGTCGTAAGTGAGAAACTTCGGATCTCTCAGGGTATCTCCGCGTCGTATTTCAAAATCTTCCATCCCGTGGAGATAGAGGTTCATCCGGGCGATCGCTTCAGTCGTCAGATTCTTTTCCTGCCCTTTGAGCTTCAGCAAACGTGGGTCGCCACCATGCTCACGAACATGATGAACGGTCTCCAAAAGCATACCGCCGGTACCGCATGCAGGGTCGTAGACTGTTTCGCCGGGCTGAGGGCCCAGCACATTGACCATCAAGCGGACGATTGATCGCGGCGTATAAAACTCTCCGGCCTTCTTGTTGGCCTTGTCGGCAAATCGCTTGATCAGATATTCATAGGCTCTACCCATGTCGTCATCACGAACATGACCAACACCAAGCCTGATTTTGTTAAAGTGATTCAGGAGCTGGAGGAGAAGATGGTCTGGTAGGCGTTCTTTGTTGGTCCATGGCGCATCTCCAAAAATTCCATAGAGACGGTCATTTGTCTTTTCGATTCCAAGAAAAGCAGCTTTCAGCGCTTTACCTACATCCTTTGTTGCAGCGATGACATCATTCCAATGGCACCCCTCTGGCACCTCAATACGGTGCTGTTCTGGCGCTTTTGCCATTTCTTCGTCGCCATAGAACTCCATGGCTTCTTCAAATTCTTCATTGTAAACATCACAAACCCGCTTAAAGAAGAGTATGGGAAAGATGTAAGTCTTATAGTCCGACGCATCGATCGGGCCGGTTATGATATGGGCAGCTTCCCATAAATGACGCTCAATGTCTTGTAGCTTGATTGTTGATTGCGACATGTATTTCTCTCATATTCTATTTCAGATATCACTGCTTAAAGATCATGATAACCTACTATAACAACAATGAGTAGAGTTTAATTTATTTGATTAATGAACCATTTCACTGCTGTCCGGTTAAATAAAAAAAGCTAGTAATTTGCCTTTTATCTGTGCATAATGTGTTTACCACTAAACCATTACACAAAAGGAAATTACTAGCATGAAAAAGTATAGCACGGTGCTTGGCACATTGAATAGCGTCATTTCACGATATGATTTCAAGAAAATTGTCGATTTGCACGATGGAGATAAAGGAATACGGACCCTCTCCACAGATCTTCTTCTTAAAACAATGACCTATGCACAAGTTTCACAGGCATTCAGTCTGAATGAAGTCATAGCAACCATGCACTCCCAGCATGCTAAACTCTATCATGCCGGCATGGCGCCGGTAAAAAAATCCACTGTCGCTGATGCCCTGGCAAAACGCAGCAGTGATATCTTTAAGGATTTATTTTATCAGCTCCTTGGTCAGGCAGGTACAATGCATACGCCGAACCACCGTTTTCGCAATCCCTTGCAAATCATTGATGCCACGACAATCGACCTCTGCCTCTCGCGCTATGACTGGGCTCAGTTTCGTACAACAAAGGGGGCAATAAAACTGCACGCCAGCTATAACAGTGACAGCGCACTACCAAATTATGTACAGCTGAGTACCGGTAAACTCCATGAGACGAATACGCTTTTAGATTTTCCCCGCAAGAAGGGAGATATTATGGTTTTTGATCGGGGGTATAATAACTATAAGTCATTTCACAAATTGCAATTAGATGACGTTACATTCGTAACCAGATTAAAGAAGAATGCCAAGGTGAGAACAACTCTTGTATACCATAAGAATCCCGATGGGCCGGTACTTGAAGATGCTTGGATGAAGTTTACCCAAGATAGTGCCGAAGCAAACTATCCCGACCTGATCCGAGTGGTTACGTATAAAGATCCGGAGCATGGGAAGGTATACCGTTTTCTCACAAACAACTTCGACTTGCCAGCACATGAGATCGCGGATATTTATAAGGAACGCTGGCAGGTTGAGCTATTCTTTAAATGGATCAAGCAAAATCTGAAAATTAAAACTTTCTTCGGAACGAGTAAGAATGCAGTATGGAGTCAAATCTGGATAGCATTAATTGTGTATGTTCTCATTTGGATGATGAAGGTACTACATGGAATTGAATCGACGTTTCAAAAAATAATGCAGGTCCTCAAGTTAACCATTCTGGATCGCCGGGATATCTCCGAATTATTTCATCCGCCTCCACCTTCCCCTATTTCATCAAATCTTTGGCTTTTTGAGGGGGCTGGAAATTAAACCGGACAGCAGTGGAACCATTTATGAGATTATGCTTTTGTCTTCACTTGAGCTGTTATAGACTGAAGATATATAACACATATAAGGCCCCCCGCCGTCAAGGCACGTTAATAGCCCGGCCCCGAAATTATTCCGTTTCCAAAGTAGGTCGCTGACGAATTATGCCGAAAGTCATTCATTGTCTGAGGGGATTATTCTTCCCAGGGTTGCAGAACCTGTCTGCACCAAACACATATAGACGATCAGGCAGTCATTGCCAGCCGTAGAATTAATTCAGTACCCGTTTCAGCCTGATTCAAAAGAGGAGGTCGAAAGCAGAATGCCTTGCCTCAGTTACATATGCAGGTTCTGAAACGGTCAGACAAGCAAATGACCAACGGCATACTTCGTATTTGTAAAAAGGACACAGGATAGCTCACCAATCAATCGTGAGGGATTCAGCGAAACGGGTATCCTACAATGGAAATTTTTGGCGGTCGCAATGCCGCATTTTTATCTTCCATTAGAACACGACGCCCCACTATGGCGATCCAGTTATATGACAGGTTCAGCTATCCTGGTCCCGAAAAACCGTTCTGCATCAAATGTCTGCCGGTGTTTGAGTATATGGAAAACCAGACGTCCAAGTTTCTGCGCAATTATTGAAAGACTTTTCGCCCGGCCATATTTGGCAGAAAGACTTTGGTGCAAGCGTTTGGCTTCATCTCTTTCCCGGATGAGTAATACAGCTGCTTCACTGAATGCCCATTTCAGATGTGCATTTCCGATCTTATTATGACCTCCCTTGGATCGTTTCCCTGCAGATTCATGAGAGCATTTGACCAGGCGTGCATAGGAGATGAAATTGCCGACCTTTGGGAACCGCTCTATATCACCTATTTCATAGAGAATGGTAAGGGCAAGTACGGGACCTATTCCCGGAATTGAACGGAGAAGACTCAGTGCGTGCGCATCATCTGCCTTTGCATGGCGCATGACCGTCGATTCAATATCAAGAATTACCCGGTGATAATGATCAAGCAGATACTTGTCTGCGGTAATTGATTGGCGCACCGCTTCGGAATCGAATCGATCCTCGATTCCCTCTCGATTCGATGCACGCAGCAGATTCGCTTTGATGGGTATATTGTTGTACTGGGTATTTGTATTGGTGATGTGGCTTAAGAGCGCTGCACGGTGGTGAACGAAGAACTGCCGCCGACGCAGGAGGTCCCTGGTTGCCCGTTTTGCTTTTGGGTACGCATGGGCGAGGGGAAACATGCCTCCCCGAAGCATCGATGCAATTTTCATTGCATCAATTCGGTCATTCTTGGTTTTACCGCTGTGAATCGCTTTCATATAAAGGGCATGACCAAGGGCAAATGGGATCCGGTGCTCCTCACAGAAATCGGCTACCCAATACCAGCTGAACATGCATTCGACACCAATGACGATATCCGTACCGAACCGGTGAATAATGAGCGACAGCTCGTCTGGTGTGGTAGGATGGTTTCGGTGGTGATGGATTTCTCCGGATGAATCAATGACACAGATGTACATTTGCATGTAAATCGATACCGGCGTAGAATTTGTGCTGTTTTTTGTAGAACCTCATTAGGGCCTCCTAAATAAAAATTGGCGGCCGGCGCTTCGTACGCCGGTCAGCTCTTATAATTATGAGGCTAGGCCTCGCGGCTTACGACCTCCACGGGGGGCCTTAATGAGTATCAATCTTTCATACCAAAGGAGAACCCATGGCCAATTTATTCTTCGGAAAATTCAGTCAAAACTACCCGGAGCAAATAGAAGGAAAATTCTATGCCGCAGGTCCGGAGGGCACCAGTTGGTATGGAAACCTTCAACCGGGCGACTATGTGTTTCCCCTGTTCGGGGGAAAAGTTGCAGAACTGTGGAAAATGGACCGTTACGTGGAGCAAGCCGGTACCGATCGAAGACAAAAGGGACGTGCTGAATTCAAAGTGGTAAAAACCTTTCCCGAACCCATCGGCCTATCTGATGGATTTATTCCCTACAAGTATTTTGAACTCAATTTGAATATGCTCAACAAAAGTGTGAAGAGCGTGAAGAATTTAGGATTCCTCTCGATTACAACGACCACGGATGCACCAGAGCCCGAGAATATGGAGTTTCGTGAGGAGGATACAAGGAAGCTCTACACCGCTCCAGAATCGGCTATACCCGATTCTGGAAACTTCAAAGACGGCGATATCCGCGTACTCATCACAAACTCAGAAGATCAAAAGCCTGGATACATAGTAGAAATTCAGGAGTATCAGAACGGCAGCTTCAACCGATACGAACCTCTCATGTCCTTATACGAGGAGCGAAACCTCCCGGAAGAGCGCTATTCATTAAATGAGCTGCTAGAATGGTCACGTGAGGACGGAGCTACAAAAAAGGAAAAATATTTACGAGCTGTCATCGACGACCTAGAAGAGCGCGGAATATACCTGGCAGTGAGTGCTGTGGCATTGTATGACAATGTGCTCGTGGGAAGAAAGCGCAGTGCATCAAATAGCAAAGCCGAAAAATCTCGGGAAACAGCCCTGATGGCCGAGAGCACCGATCTTTCAGAAGATATCGATTCCTACGATATTTATCGGCAGCTACTCGAACATAACCCGAATATGATTCTCTATGGCCCTCCCGGAACCGGAAAGACGTATGCAATAGAGAAAATCATCGAAAACATGGAGCAGCATAGAACGGGAACCTACATAGATTTTCATACTATACAGGAAGATAAACGAGTGGAATTCCTCACCTTTCATCAATCCTTCTCCTATGAAGAGTTTGTAGAGGGAATCCGACCGGTCCTCGATGGATATGATTCGAGTGAACTGAATGCAAATACGTCCACCCTTGGATACCGGATTGAAGATGGTATTCTCAAACGACTTGCTTCACGGGCATCTGTGAACAGAGTAAAGGAGGAAGAGGCAGATATTCCCGCCGAGTTAAGCCCCGATAGCCAGGTGTACAAAATCTCCCTTGGTCGACGTCATGGAGAAGATGAGATTTATAAATTCTGTCGGGATAACAGCCTGATTGCCATCGGTTGGCTTGAGAGCCATGACCTGAGCGAGTGGGACTATGATAAAATCTTTGATTCATTAAAAAGTGAACGGGAGGAAGGTAGTCAAGCTCCCACCAACGATGCCAGCAGCGTCGATTTCTTTGTAAATCAAATCAGCACCGGGGATATCGTCGTTGTATACGACGGCAAGTATACAATACGGGATATCGTCGTTGTCTCAGAGGAGTACCGATACCTACCAGACTCCTCAAGCAGATATCCACATCGTCGAAAGGTCAAATGGCTGCGGCATTTTGAGAAGCCAGTTGATATCCGCAATATCAACAACGGCAAGCGGTTGACCATGAAGACCGTCTATCCTTTGAGGAATGTGGAAGTTTCAGACTTGGAACCATTCATAACAAAAATCGGAGCTGGCTCCGGGGAGCACAGCAACATCAAAAAAGCATTGCCACACTATCTGGTAATTGATGAAATAAACCGGGGAAACATTTCGAAAATTTTCGGCGAACTCATCACCCTTATCGAAGCAGACAAACGGGATAAGATCAGCGTACGCCTGCCCTACTCCCGTAAACCATTCACTCTCCCGAAGAACCTCTACATCATCGGGACCATGAATACCGCCGACCGATCCATCGCAATCATCGACACTGCCCTCCGGCGACGTTTTGTATTCATGGAAGTTGAGCCCGCACCTTCAGTACTGGCAATGAGCGACACCCCTTCTGTGGCCGGGAAAATCGACCTTGAGAAATTACTCACGGCATTGAATAAACGAATTGTGGAAAAGTTTGATCGTGATCACAGGATTGGACACGCATACTTCATGGATCTCAACAATCTCGAAGCATTCAGGATTACCTGGTACTACAAGATTATTCCCCTTCTGATGGAGTATTTTTACAATGACGGCAAAACCATATCCGAGATAATTGGCACTGCCTTTATCGATCCAATGACCTGTCAAGTAAAGCCGCTTTCGGGAAATGCTTTGATTGATTCAATACAAAAGATATACCAGAGAACAATCACAGCTCAATGATCACGATATATCAGGATTATCAATCAAATCTCGGATCGGGTTGGGAAAATCACCGGACGAATCTCCTGAGTTTCAAACAACTCATAGGTGATCAGAACCTCATCCTGCAGGCTGACGGAACACTACGCATTGCTCATTATGTGGGGTTTCTTTCAAAAGGAAATACACAGCTTCAAATTCTTCCAAAGATATTCGCCGGTGCATCATATCCAAATCCCTTGGAAGAACAACAGCAGGCAAGCCAGCTGCTGCATCGACTCCTGACCTGGTCGGACTTTATGAATTTCAAGGAACTCTCAGACAGTACAGTCACAGATGAAGAAGCATCCCTTCTGGAACAAATCATCAGACTATTTGTACATCGCTTCATTCGGCTGCATCAGCGGGATGTGCACCGAAACTACATTCATGAAGAGGATGAGCTGTTGTACATCCGAGGCAAAATCCTGTTCCCGGACTCGTTCTATACAGGACTGAAAAGGCCCGGATATCTGAAGAACAAATTCGATGAATTATCCATGGATAACCTTATAAACGGCACCATTAAGTCTACGCTCCAGATTATGCTCCTCAGCTCTCGGAGCATGAATAACAAACGGCTATTGCGGCAGGCCATTGGTTATCTGGAGGATGTCTCAGAACTGCCATTATCAATCGAGATCTTCAGTACTATTATCTTTAATCGGATGAATCAACAATATGAATCTCTAATCAATCTTGCAAAGCTTATATTTCAAGGCAGACAACCAGGTTTCGCTTCCGGTGGTCAGAAGTCGTTGAGCCTGCTGCTCCCTCTAAACCTACTGTTCGAGCAAACTGTGTATCATATGCTTGTAGATGCTTTTCGTGAGGAAGGAGGAGAAGTACGTTTTCAGGAGGGGAAATTCTGGGGGAAATCAACCGACCAACAATATCACTTTAAGCTAATCCCGGATTTCTGGGTTACAAAGGGTAAAAACATCACTCACATTCTGGATACAAAATTCAAAAACCCCATAAGCAGTGATGGTAAAATTGAATTATCAGCCGGGGATATGTACCAGCTCAATGCGTATGCATCAAGATTTCAATGCGATCAGCTCTCTCTCATTTACCCCCGATTTATTGGGCAACCAAACTTATCAGGAAGAGAAACGTGCATTGAAACCTATCGCTTGGTAAATTTCGATAAGGAAGTGACTCTGCGTGTCATTCAAATCGATATCATGAAGGAGAACCGGGAGGAGATTGTTGAGGATTTGCGGTTGGGACTCAGTCAATAGCAGGAGAAAGAGACTATGACAGAATTATCTCAATGTAATTTTTATAATCACTTGAATACGGCGGAAAAGTGTGCGATATTAATGCTAACAGTACCCATCACGCGACTCACCTATGGTGAAGCGGACCAGGATGGGTTCTTTCTTTTAAACCCTCCTTGGTAAACTCATGAGTCATTACAAAGCGCCACCTACTACAGTTGAAGAGCAAATTGCACTTCTTGAAAGCAGAGGGATGTTGATTAAAGATCATCATGTTGCCACTCAGTTTCTAAAACAAGTCAGTTATTATCGGTTCGCAGGATACGCACTTCCATTTGAAAAACATTTCCCGAGAAAACGTACACATCGATATAAACCTTCGACTTCATTTGAGATGGTAACTCAGTTATATGAGTTCGATCGGGATTTAAGAGGAATCCTGCTCCGCGCTATCGAACGCATTGAAATTACATTTCGTTCCCAGATCTGTTTCCATGCGGCAAACATCACAAAAGATTCACACTGGACCACTGATATGAGACAGTTTGATTCGCGTTTTGATTTCGCCAGATATATCGAGAAAATACAGATCGAAGTTGATCGATCAAGTGAGCCATTCATTGAATACTACCAGGAGACATATGATACACCGGAAATCCCCGCATCATGGATGCTCATCGAAATACTGGGCTTTGGAACGTGGTCAAGGGTATACAAAAGCCTCAGAAGTGATGACATTCGGAGGCGGGTTGCCGATTATTTCAGCATATCCTCACACCTGCTTGAATCCTGGATTGAGGCTATTACCATACTCAGAAACATTTGTGCACATCATGGGCGTACTTGGAACCGTGCATCTCTAACGCTACCGAAAATGACCAACAGAATGAAGCGGCTGTATCCAGAAAGCTCCATTTCCAGATCCCGCATAATTATTCTGCTTGATGTGATTCACGAACTACTTCAGCCAATTGCTGAATCACAATCTGCGTTTACCAATGAGATTTCAGAATTATTACTGAATTACCCGAGCATTCCACGCCACCCAATGGGAATGAATAGAACAGTCCCTAATTCAACTACAAATATCCGGGACCTTATTATCAGCTAATTCAGATCACACAGACAATTATGTGAACTTCTGCCATAGGTTTTTAACTTGACAAATCTCCACAACGTCATAATAATGTTTAATGAAAGGAATGAGAGCCTCCTTAGGCTTCAGCTTTCAATCGGCAATTTTTTGAACTGCCCTTGATCGATCCGCTACTGAACCCCATCAGTGGTCCTAATTGCACCAGTTAGGAGAAATAATGGATCTACCAATCCCCGAACAAGACATTCTATTTTTTGAAGATGACTTCAATCATCTATCACAGGAATTTATCGATTGGGTTTGTGAAAAAGTGCTTCCAGACTACGATGCCTCGGACCCAATTGAATACAGGGATAATAAACAGCAGGTCGAAACTGCGCTTCACCATTTCAACACAACATTAGCGATAGCCCGCATAGAGAAAAATGAATGGCTGAAGCATGTGTTCTGTCTGATTCAAAATAACGAAACTGGACACGAATGGATTCATGGACTAATTACCGGATTAGCCAACAGTTTAGACTGGGCAACCTTTTATGCAGCTAGTGAGACAGCATCTCTGTTACTTCAGCTATATAAATGCAACCAACTCGATGGATTAATAGCCTCCCCAAAGGTTCCTGATGAAATCGTTAGCTGGTTTCAGCAACTTCCATTGGAATGGAGGATCAGGCTATACAATAAATCCACATCAATTCGCCCCCAATTCGCCGTATACGAAGACATTGATGTGCGTGAAGAACAATGGAGACAGAAATTCCTGCTGAAGATCATCAGTCCGCCCCACTATCGAGTGATAAACACCACGGACACAAATGAATTCCTGGAAATTTTGACTTCCGATCCAAAAAGCAATTTCGCAACTTTGATACTTCTACAGATCATGGATCCGTCGAAGACCCGGGTTCTTATAAGCAACCTTGAAATTCCAGTGCTGCTGCAATTTGCGCAGCATGGCTATTCAGGTTGCGCTATCCAGGAACACCTTGATTTGCTGGTTACAAAATCCGAAGCAGGGAAACTGTGGGGAAAGAACATACTCTCGCAATTCTGGGCTGCGTTCTACATCGATGACGATGCCACATCGGACATTATAACCATGATCTCCGATGCAATTGAAAATCAGATTATAAAAGCACCTCTTGAAGACATATTGAACCTGGTTTTTGAACAAAACGCATTTGAGTACACGATGACATCAATAAGTGCGGATCAATCTGCAGATGCGCTCCTGGAAATCCTCTGGAATCTATTTGATGAATCTCAATCTGAAAGAGAACTCGAATCATGGCTCCGGAATCGAAACCCGATGTTAGATCAATATGGTGAATTTGCAACGAAATTTCTTCGAGACATTGCAGCCAATACAGATAGTCTTTATCCCTATTATTCACTTCTGCAATCTTCGAACCATTTTCTATACGATAATGGCAATACGGGCATTTTATCCGAGAATATGCTAGAATGGGCAAATACTTCAGCCGACAACATATACAAGTTGCTCACCCTCGACTGCGAAACATGGGTCATCGGAGGATACTCTCGCGAGATGTGGGTTGGAGATGTACTGCTGCACTGGACGCAATATGTTCTGAAACTTGACACCGATTCACCTGTAGAAATCCGGTCAGCCTTCGCAAGGGAATTAATACAATCACAGGATTTTGGAAAATCAATCCCGATTTTCAATGCATCAGTAAGCATACTGGAAGACAGTTTCCCTGCAGATGTCTTCATCAGTAACATGGGAGATGGGCAGAGAATCATCCTTCAAACCCTTTTGGCCTGCAAACCCGATTTTGAACACCCGTACCTTGATCTCATGACTTCATTCGATCCTATTTTACAGGTTTCAAAACTACACTTGGATAATCCTCAATTGAAACCCACAAGTCTTTGTACACAGTATTATTCGCAGAGCAGCAAATACGGAAATATCCTGCCTCTCACATTCTGGACCAGCATGAGGATTGATGTTTCAGATGCTCTGGCGATCTGTCTGTCAAAAGATATTCAGGAGAGATCACCCAATATCTTTGCGGCTGTTATTGCATGGCAATCACGATTCCAGATCAGAAAGTTTTTAGATGAAAAGCCCGACGTGTATGATCACATATTGTCTTCAGATCTCTTCAGAGAGGTGAGATCGCTGCTCAGGATCATCTTTGCTTCAGATGAAATCGATGAAGAGCATTTTTCTAATGAGAAAATCATCAACCGTTATCCGGGTATCATAGATGAAGCACGTCAGGTACTCATACAACTGCGCAGAAGTATAAAGACAGGAAACCATGCCGATTTGCCCGAATCGTACATTGTGGATCCTGCAATGAATATTGTTGCCACTTTGGATTCTTGTTGGGAAGCATGGCGGCAACTGATGATGGCATTTCGCACCTTAACAACGCCTGCAGTCAATAGTTCGCTGGAACCACGACCTACCAACGCGGAAGATGAGTTACTCGATAATGTTGGCACGATAATTGTCAACGCCGTCAAGCGCTGTGTTCGCATTGCAAAACTTAAAGGAGAGCTCGAGGATCTTCGGCGATTATTCGCAGTAGATTTATCCAAGAAGCTTGGAAAACTGAAAACAGATCGCAGTGAAAATAGCCAGATCTCATTACCGGTCCATGATGAACCTGGATTCGATTCGAACCTGAAAGAACCCGATCCTATCTGGCGCATAGCAACTATCCGCGCTCTCATGGATCTCGATATCAAAATGTCAGGAAAGAATCACTCAGTTATAGCAGTTCTCAAAAAAGTTGAAGAAACAGATCCATCTGAGAAAGTTCAAGAAACCGCACACCAAGTCTATGCGGAACTTAATCGCATGAGAACAGCAAAAAAGAATGGCTCACCGTGGCGGATGTTGCATCAGGCGTGGTGGTGGATGCGCTATGCTCACCGGCACTCCCTCAACCTCCACTACGATAAGCAAGGAGCAGAAAAACTACGAACTAATGAATTTCGCTAAATAGCCAAAGGTCGCCAGACTACGGAGCCTATCATAGCTCACCTTGAGTTGGCCCTTGAAAATCTCACACTAAGGAGAAGTGTATGCAAAAGAGATTTTCCGGGTCACCGGATATCATTTCACAAAGATCAGAACGAATAACAGGACTTTGCATCAGCCAACACGCAAAGGAGCGAATGATCAGCCGCCAAATCTCGAAGAAAGACGTCGAGCGTGTCCTCCGACACGGTCTGATAGATGACACAAGAGATGATCGTGTCGTCAGATACATCCCCGAATCACCATTTTACCAGGTTCAGTCCCAAAAGCTGGAGGGACTGAGAGGATGCCGTGTCATTGTCTCCCGTGATGGAGTGATTGTAACGGTAATGTGGAAGGAGGATGACGTATGAATATCCTGATCATCTCTTTCGATATACATAAACCGGAACACCCCGTTCGAAATCTTGCTATGGGAAATCTCTTATCGGCATGGAAACAGACAGTACCGAACGCAAATATCGAACACCAAAGTATTAATTGCATTGACCCTGAGTTTGATCTCAATTCTATGGTTCAGAAGCTTTTCGAAAGGAGAAAATTCTACTCGGAAGATTTTGTTGCATTTGCTGTCGCAATCTGGTCCGAACGATATGTACTTCAAGCAACAAAAATCCTGCAACGCCTGGGCTTTTCAGGCCAGTTTATCTTCGGGGGGTATCAAATCACAGGAACAGACCCAGATTCACTAACAGCAACCTATCCGGAAAACAGCATCTTCGTACGAGGATTTGGGGAGTCTGCGCTGCAACACATCCTTGACTGTTCACCCAATTCAGAATGTAAGCAGACAGTTTTCTGCTTCAATGAGCTTTCGGATTTTCCCCAGCCATACACGGACGGTTCAATCCAGTTTACAGATTCCGTAACGTCTGCAAATATTGAATCGAAGAGAGGCTGTCCATATGCCTGTAGTTATTGTGCTCACGATACGGTACATAATCGCCAAATTTATGAGAAGTCTGTCACACACTCCATAGAAGAGATTGCGTTGCTGGTATCCCACGGTCTGAAGAAAATCAACATTATCGATCCTGTATTTAACACGGGAAGATCTTATATGGAAATTGCTCACTGGATCTCAACATCAGCAAGTTCAGATACTCAATACACAGTCCAATATAAATTACGGGATAACATGAAAAAATTTCTTCAGTACTGTAGCTCTGGGAAAATACACCTAGAAATAGGCATTCAAAGTCTGGATTCCAATGTGCTTGCGAACATAAATCGCTCGGAAAAACCGGAGGTCACATTAAATAGATTGAAGGAGGTTGCAAATTTCACTTCCTGCGAGGTGAGTATCATATACGGATTGCCTGGACAGACACTCAAATCATTTGAAGACACCGTCAACAGGCTCCAGCGGATCAAGAACGTGATAATTAAAGCTTATCCACTAATGTTGCTGCCTGGGACTCAACTCCATCATCAAAGGGAGAAGTGGAAGTATGAGGAACGAATGGACTCTTCAGGAATCCCCTATGTATCAAAATCAACTAGTTTTTCCAAGGCTGCGTATCAAAAAATGGAAGAGATTGCATTGAATATAAAATAAGCCAGTTGAACTTAGTGATAGTGAAAAAACTACTCAAATAATAGTGCTGGCTGCGATATGAATTCGCTCGGGCCATTGCTTAAGCCATAAAGCTTGTTGTAAGGAAGGCATGTTTAAACGTGGATGTTTAACCCGAATGTACATATTGGGAGAAATGTTATTGAGATAATCCGTGGGCCAATTCAATGATTGTTTCACAAGCTCACACTCTATTCTGAATTGCTCTTTCTCCCATAGAGAATCAAGCGTCGAGTTGTTTCGCTTGAGCAACAATGTCGACAATTTACCCGGACAATCGAAAGTATCAACCTCAAGAAGAATAATAGAATTACCCAGGAGCTTAATATGATGACTCAGAATCAATCGATCCGATCCATCATCTAGGCAATACTTTGAATACCTACTTAATGCTGGCAGGGGGTGAGCACCAGAAGATATATGCTGCACATCTGCTCGTTGACATAATTTATTTATCATCATATTAAACTGAGTAAAGCTGGTGACATGATTATAATCAACATCATTTGCAAGAATTTCGATACCGGCAAATTCCGCAGGTTTAGCAGCACCAAACACACTTGACTCATTTGTAGATACTTCAACGATGGATGATTCAGTAAAATCTTCATCAGTTTCTATTCCAGTTCCGGCAGTGCGTTTTTTGCCTCTTCCAGATCTCCTGATGGCAATCGGATGACGGAATTGGAATTTCACTTGGGGAGCTTCGATCTCTTGAAGGCCTTGATCTGGATTCGGGGTTTGATCATTATCTATCTCAATCTCCGCACCGGGAGCAGAACCTTTTGAGTCTGCACCTCGACCTCCAGAAAAACTCATAGACAGTTTTGGATCTATAAATTCTACTTCTGCTGGAGAATCACTTTTAAGATTTGAAATTGAGTGGATTTCCCAACCGAAAAATACCTTCAGATCCTTATCTAATCTCCCATGGACTATTAGTTTCACGTCCTTTAGTGAGGGGGGATCAAATCGAAAATTCCACTTTCGGTAATTTTTCGAGACAGTGCTATTTTCTACTATATTTGTGAAAATGCTTTCATATGATCTGCGTGCGTCCTTATCAAATAGAAGCCAGGAAAGATGCTGCAAACTCGGATTATGCCGCCGAATATTACTCGGCAAATTAGAATTTGGTAGAATATTTATATAACTTTGGGAAGATGATTCTTCGACGGAAATATCAAATTCTTCTGCCAAACCATTCTGTTTCATGGATAGACTCGAAAGGTATGCGCTGTTAAAGAATAGAGCTCGAGCTAATTCAAATTGAGGTAAGTAGCATTTTATATCTCCATAATCGAAAACAAAACAAAGTTGTTCTCCATCTCCATCCGAAGAAATACCAGGGAGCTCAAAATCACTTATGCTACAAGATTTCCATTCCCGAGCATCCGTAATGAAAATGTTTTTTTTATATCCTGCAGTTTTAGAAGCGTGACTTGGATTTAGAATCCTCCGACGCGCAAGCAAATGAATTTCTGAAAGATATGCGTAGCCTCTACTCTTTGAATCTCTAAGATTGATATTCAATTTCCAGTCCGAATCTCGATGTGATCTAAAAAAAGACCCGATCCCATAGACTGTGGAGTCTTTAGCTATGCCTTTTAATTTCATAATCCTCTAGAAGTAGCCGATCTAAGTATAATCTTGCCATATCAGTCAATCGTTCATCACTCAACCCAGCCTTTCGCATTAAACGCCATCTGGGTGGCTTAGTATACTCACTGAGTAAAGAATCATAAGCATTTTCTATTCGACGAATCTGGTATGCACTTACATCTTCTGCATGGTTTTCTATAAAATTCCTGACCAGCGGTAACCGATTCAAATTCTTCTCAAGGGTTGAGGGTGAATCCGACTGTTTCAATAAAAAGCGCTTTGAGCGCCTGGGCGAAAATCTATTTTCGGATACAAACTTATATGCATCCATTAATTCTATATAATATTTTTGATCCCGCGCAGGCCAGTCAACTCTTGACCTATTTCCGCTGCTTCGATCGAACCGCTTGTCCGAATTAACAGTTATCAACCATTTATGATCAGCTCTATACAATCTGGCATATAGTGCTTTATCGTACATCCTAGCCTGCTTTGGAGAAAGATTCTCGAGAAGTGATAGCCACGTAGTCTGATCTGTTGAAAGAGTATGGATTAATGAATCTGTTTCGCATGTTGTCCGCTGATAGCTGATCACCGGAATTCGTTGGACACGATGAAGAACTTCCTTAATATTCCAATCCTCTCCTAATAACGCCTGGTGAACCACAATATGCTGTAGAAAACTGAAACTCTTCCTATGCTTTCGGAAAATCGCCCGCATCCACGACGTATCACTATTATCAAAGTCGTCAATCAATAAATTATTGTCCTGCAAAAAGCTACGAGACCAGCATTCGTTGATTTTCCCATAGATTCCCTCATGATCAATTTGTCTTGAACCTCGTCTATAACCTAAGGAATAAGCCAGAGTATGATAGTACTCGGTCCACTGAGAGAATGATGGGGAGGATAGTTCCGGCAGACCCAACAATATTCTTACCTGTTCATTAACAGCAAGTAAAAGAGGATCTATTTTTTTTTGATAAAATGATGGACACAAAGCAGGCGAAGCAGCTATAAAACGATGCCGAGCCGCTTGGGGTCGGGAAATTTGAGTGTTGATTAACTGCCCATGTTTGGTACAAAAATTTATGCCAGGTACCTGCCATTCCCTAATCCAATAATATTCTCCGTGGATATTAAATTGTTCCCTCATACAAGCCGGACAATATCTCACGTACTTTGACGTCTTGACGACAGAAGCCGCTACACCCAATGCAAGATGTGCAGATCCATAACTCGATTTCTTCATCCAGTTTAAACATCTCCGTCTATTCTCCTCCGGGACAAACGGTGCATATAACGGAAATAATGTATTTTCATAGATCAATCGCTCTACGGTATAGGACTCCGTCAGCCAGTTTGCTACTTGATCCAAATGGGATGGTAAATCTATAGTAGCAATTACCATTCTGCTGCCAAACACCTCATCGAGTAGTTGCTTAGGACTCTGAATCCCCTGCCTGACTCCAGCTCGGGCAATCACACTGTACAGCAGTTCATCACGATAGGGCAGAGGAAAATTAAGCATTATTTTTACCCATACGTATCAATCCATGCATCAGTATCAAACATTACACCTGAGCTTTTGAGTATTTCTACAAACTCATCTGTATTATCAGCTTGACTGGAAACGAAACGCAAATCATCAGTTTCCAATGTATGCCAGTCTTTTGGGTGAATAATCTTGTAGGTGGAACCCGATTTTTTTTCTGGTTTTGTTTGCTCAGCACTCTTATACCATTCGATAACTATCGGCATTATGTCTTTGAGCTCAACAGATGGATTATCCCTGAAAGCTTTAGATACAAGAGGCTCGAGCAGTGTAGATTCAAAACCCATATCTACTAATTGTCGATATAATCGTATAGCACTACTGTTGTTTTCAAATTTAGGTTCTGAATTTACTTTTGCCACCTGCTTTTGAACTAATATAGACAATTCGATAATTTTTTTATCGATATGTGGAATTGTCAGATCCGAGTATTTAGCTATTCTTTCTTTCAAACCAGAGCGCAGCGCGTCTATCATTGGATGGATAGGCTTCAACTCATCCTCATAGACTTTTCGCATCAGCTTTGGAGTAATTCGCTCTATACCTGAAACAACCGCGCGCATTTGTGATAAAACGTATAGCTTAATTACTACGTCCATTATGCCCTGTGAAAGATCAAACCAAGTTTCACTTATTTCTGTTGATAGCACCGGGTCAGCTTTTGTAAGCCACTGCAATTTCCACAGTCGGTTTGTAAATCTACCCCACTCAGTCTTATCTATTTTTACTTCAAAATCCGGTCTTGCTAATGGCTCCCATAATAAAGCACCAAAACCCGACGCTCGACGGGCAGATCGCAAATCTAACTCAAAAATCGGTTGAGCCTTTGGTGTACCGACCATTAATACGGGTATGGATATTGTATTCACCAAAGTAACAAAGAAATTCAACATTTTTTCTGCACCACCCGAGCGTTTGGTACTGAGATGTTGAATTTCATCTATTACAAGCAAACCAATGGCATATGTGTTCGCTATTTGAGCCATCAAGGCAATCAATGTTTCTACGCCATGCCGCTTTCTTACATAACGATCTACGTAATTTTCATGAAGTACCTCATCGAGCGCTCTGAAAAAATTATGACAAAGACTTTTCAGAGAGCCATCATAAGGACAATCGATCTTGAGAAATACTATCTGAGTAAAATTATATTTTTGATGATAAATTACCTGCGGATATGTCGCCAAAATTCTGTTGATGCTGGCAGTCTTCCCTGAGCCGGAACAACCAATGAAAGTCATACTTTTTGCGGTGGATTCAACATGCTCAAATCTTTGAACTTCCAGATCACCTTTCATCAATCGCTCATAGCCATTCTGAATGTGGACATTATGTCCTCCATCAATCAGATTTCGGCCTATATATCCTTGTCGAATCATCAACGAAATTTTCATTTCCAGTTCAATATGTCGTGTGAGAGGTTGAAAGAAATGATCAATCAACTGAGCGATTGCATGAATTCTTTTATTACCATCCAAATAAATTTCAGAAGCCCGAAAATTTATTTGATTTTTGAGAGTAGCACTTACTTGAGTAGCATTTTTAATCGGTGGCAGGCATTCTATAAAAGGATTATTTCTGTATTGATCTATAATAGACTCAACATATTCTGCCTGAATCCAACCATCATATAAGTTCATTCATCATCCTCAAATAAGATATCACTTAAATCGGGATAAGATGCATCATCATCCTCTACATTCTCAGATTCATCTCGGGGAAACTGAATGATTTCCGTCTGATTGTCATCCGTTGCCTTTTTAGTTGAGTTCTCTTTCCGGGCAGTTCTTTCTCTATTTAGCTCAATTTCTCGTGCATTCTGTATTCCGGAAATTCGTTCCCGTTTACTCAAATCTATATTGCTGGGGCGCTGCTCCACAGCACCCTTTATAGTTTCCTGTATGAGTTTTTCCAATTCTCGTTTTTTCTGCCTTGCGGGAACCTTTGCTTTCGCATTAGTGTTTCTGACTTCTCTTATTCGGGCCTTCATTTCCCACAATGTAATACCCCTAAATTCTCTAGAACGATCTGTGAGGAAGCACTCCCAATAATTATTTTTCCCCGGTTCCGGAAAGAAAAATATCCTATCCACGGATACTGGATCATAGGCAGCCATGAAAGAACTTGACAGCTTGCGTTCCGTCCTAAGAAGCCAACCAGACTTAACTAGCTCAGCTGATGAATAATAAGCGCCGAAAAACCGAATTCCATAATCTGAGATAGTAACTACTTTACGAGGCAGTAAAGCAATCCGAACACTATCTTCATTTACTGCACGTAAGCGTCCGCTTTTATGTTGGATTCCCCAATTCCAAATATTAATAGGGACTGATGGCATATCAGTAGGCATTTGGTATTCCCTGTCATAGTTTTCGAGCACAGAATAGCGGTTTCTATAAATTATGGAACTTACTATAATGGTCGTAAATTCACTCAATGTAAGCGCTGACTCAAGTCGATAGTCTTCACCGCCTTCCTTTTTTATTTTTGTTTTCTCCACAGCCCCTGGAGCAATCTTTTTGAAGTCAGCTTGGAGAGTTCGAAAATTCCGCTCTACTACACCTTTTGCATCTCCACGAAATGAAGGTGTGGTATCAAAGCGCACATTGAAAGCATTCTCCAAGAATTCTGCTTGATGGGACATCAGTTCACCTTTATCGGCAAGAATAGCATCTGGCAAGCCTATAGCTGGCCAATCCTCACTTGAATAGGCAATGGGTAAGAGCTTGAAAAGCTTTTCCTTATCGATTATCGCTAATTCTAATGCCAGCATCGCAGTTATATAAGAAGGATTTTCCAAACCAATGTAAAAACCGACTATAAGTCGACTATATGCATCAACGACTACATAGATTGTTGGACGCCCGATAATTTCCCGTCGATCTGAAGATACTAAATAAATATCTGCAATTGTTGCGTCTATCTCATATATCGCGCCAGGTCCATGGAGATTCGCTGCTACGGTACTGTGTAGTTGCCGGATATCTTTACGGAATTTTATTTTCCCAGCTCTTTTACGGATTGATTCCTCATTCGCGTATTCTCGCTCATAAAAATACCGAAGCTGGGCTAAGGTAGGATAATCTTCCTTTTTGATATGTCGATGTGAAGTCTCATACATATCCTCAAATCGACGATGGGCGAATGCAAGGGAATGTTTCTTTTCTGAAAGATAATGCTGATCCAGTACAGCACGAAACATCCTTTCGATCTCTACATCTATGATGACACCATCACCCGGTGTCGTAGTTCGGGGTCTACCTAATTTTGTAGCCCCTGCAGTTCGTTTTTTTCCTGGTCCACCAGATTTATCATAATCAGGCAATAGTGCATTAGGCGTACATCCTCTCTGCCAATATTTTCTTAATAGACTGTAAATCGTTTTAATAGCAACATCGTTTCTTTCTGCGATTTTACGAACCAAAGGTCCTCGTAATCTTTTACCTGAATCCGTATAAAAGAAACGGCAACCCAAACCCAACTCAATGAGGTATAATGGTTTACGCGAATAGACCAGCACACCCAGGAGGTGAAGTTTGGATTACCTGATTGATACTACCACGGATCAGCTTCATAGCACAGGCGGAATTGCACTGGTCGGCAAGATATGTGAGCGAATCGGGTTTGGTTCCGCGTCATCCACAGTACCTCATCCGGAGATTCTGAAGTCTCTCGTCGGTCTGTTTGTTAAGGGCCGAACGCGCTACGAGGAGATGGAGCTGTTCCGACGCGACCGGCTGTTTCGCGACAGTTTTGGACTCGCCTATGTACCGGCGCCTGAGACGCTACGGCTCTATCTGGAACGGATGACGCCGAGCCATGTCCAGGAAGAAGTGGAGCGCGCCACGATCAGTCTTCTGAAGCGCTCAACGCTGACACCGATCCAAACCGGAATACAGTCATATGTTCCGGTGGACGTGGATACCTCGCCGTTCGATAATTCGAAAAGTCACAAGGAAGGCGTGAGCCGGACGTACAAACAGTTTGACGGCTACCACCCCATCTTCAGTTACATCGGTTGTGAGGGCTACATGCTCAGCTGTGAACTCCGGGAGGGGAAACAACACTGTCAGAATGGGACGCCTGCGTATCTGAAGCGGACGATCGGCTTGCTCGGACAACTGCCGATCACCACGCCGGTGTTGTTTAGACTCGACGGTGGGAATGACGCTGCGGACACACTGGAAACCTTGAGCGGGCATGAGGATCAGTTTTTTATCGTGAAACGGAATCTTCGCCGGGAATTACCCGAATACTGGCTCTCTGTAGCCCAGTCTGAAGGTGTTATCACCTACCATGATGGGACGAAAACGGTGTATACCGGCTTTCACACCGGCAAAACACCGACCGACGACGGTCCGGATATGGACATCATCTTTGAGGTTACACTTCGCCGGGTGGCCCACGATGGAACGAGGTTGCTGTTTCCCGAGATATCAGTAGAGACCTTCTGGACCAATCTGTATGAACCACCGGAGACGGTCATCGCCTTGTATCGTGACCACGGCACGAGCGAGCAGTTTCACAGCGAGCTGAAAAGCGACATGAACGTCGAGCGTCTTCCATCGGGAAAGTTCGCGGTAAACGCGATGATCCTGCAGGTTGCCATGGTCGCCTTCAACATCCTTCGGTTCCTTGGGCAATCGGTACTCGGTATGGAAGAACTGCCGTACAAGACTGGAGTGACGCGAAAACGTCTACGGAAAGTGATCGACGACCTGATTCGGGTTGCGGTGAAGCTCGTGTATCATGCCCGTCAACATGTCATCAAGCTGTGGGACCGCGATCCGTGGCTCGGGTGCTTCCGAAAGCTCTACGACATCTGCGGCGCGTTGTAGAATGCAAATGCTGAAAAACCCGTGATACTACGGAACAGGAGTGCGCTCGTCTTCCGGCGGTGGGCATTTTCTACCTCCGAATCCCGATTGATTCTCCAGATTCGGCCAATTAGGGCCTCCTGAAAAAACCCTATGCTGCCATATTACCATACCCCAATACCACGGGGTAATGAGACTTCGGAATTTTTCGGCTGCGTAACATAGCTATGATCAAGACGTAAAAAAGATCCTTCCGAATCTTTTCCAGGTTCATCACCAGCATGATCATGGCCACCTGCGATTCACTGGTCTCAGCAAGCTTTGTCATTAATCGACCCATTGAGTACCGTCGTTTTGCTCTGCCGAATGTCCCTTCTACGGCGATTCTATCCAGCTCATCCTGACGGGCCAGCTTCTTTCGTTCTCGATTTTCTCCACGATCTTTCGGTGGACGACCAAGCGGCGGACCGGATAATCTGATTCCCCGTTTCTTGCACCAATTTCGGTTGTCCCTGGTGCGGTAAATCTGATCGGCGTGTATTGATTCCGGATACACGCCATATCTCTGTTTGTAATTTTCAGCCTGCATGTCTAAATCACCAGACTCGTTGTATGGATCCCATGAACAGCGATCGATGAACATGTACCCGTCAATATTGGCGGATGAAATCTTCATGCCGAACTCAACCGGGGTACCGGCTTTTCCCCTGACTATGGGGCGAATATGGGGTTGGGATATGCTCACGATCCGGCCTGACATTCGATGATCTTTGTTTTCATACATCAGGGCCTGCTGGCGAAAGACTTCTGAGATCACCAGCAGATTCCGGTACTGCTGCCGAGACAGGCTATTCAAGCCGACTACCGTCGCTAATTGCTCTATGTGCCGGAGATTACGGCGTATGTACCCCAGCTGCTTGCGTATTGCTTTGCGAATCTTGTTCTTGCTCGCTTTGCGCTTTTTGATGACCGCCAAAAAATCCTTTTGCGCCCTTTGCCGGTATGTTCGGGGTTTTGTCGCCCCCTTGGGCCGTTTTGCGTGAAGAACGTCTATGATGGTTTCCAGTTTTGTCCGGCTCTCATTTAAAAGGGAAAGGTCTGTGGGATATCGAATATCACCGGGTACGCAGGTGGCATCAATCAGAAGCTTTCCGTTGTTTTCTACCTCAGGATTTTCTTCTTTTTCAGCTTCCGTATCATCTTCAGTTTTTTTTTACGTTCTTCGGCAATAATCAATTCATTTGCGTGAGTGATCATGTCCATGCTGATTCGCTTTCTGAAATGGACCATCATTGATGGATCAAAAGGAGCCTCATCTTGGTACCCCTGCATTCCGATGAGATATTGCAGGTAAGGCGTCTCACGAATCTGCTCCACGGTTTCCTCATCTGTAATTCCTAATTTTTCCTTTATAATCAGGGCACCCAATGCTGTACGGAAACGGATCGCCGGAGCGCCTTGCCCGCTTTCGATAGCAAACTGTGAGGCATATTCTGCTTCTAAATCTTCCCAGGGAATTAAATCAGCAAGCTGTACCCAGCGGTTATTGGGGTTCAGTTTGCCTCCAAATGGGAGATAGAAATCTTCAAATGAAAGCTGCGTTTTGTCCTCAGTTCTATACATAATCCCTCCCGCCAAGAAAACAGGTGCAAGGGTTTTTGCCTGGTTTTCGCAAAAACCGTGCACTTCATACACAAATCCTAGCAGTATTTCATTTATATGTATAGGGTTAAGGTTTTTTCAGGAGGCCCCAATTATCGGCGCTGCCTTCGTATGAATATCCCTTGGGTCGGCGACGAGGCACGGCCAACGGCGGTTGCCCGCGAAAAACTCCCGAAACAGCCAGCTACCGTGCCCCTATACGGATTCAGGTTTTAATGTATATTTCAGGCGTCGAAACTAATTCAGCAATAAGTTCCAAACGTTTATCTCTGGTTTCCTTTGCAATCGATTCAGGTGGCGGATTAATCAATGTCAGATCAGAGTATGGGTCATCAATTATACGAAGTTCACTGGAAAGGAGAGCCTCTTCGATTTCAGCTTCTAAGATCTGTGCTGGAAACCCTTTGTCAACATCTATTGAAATCCATAAATATCCTTCACTTGTGACTTCTAATATTCTATAGCGGGCGGACCCGTACTGAAGTACATCATTGATTTGCAGCATAACAAGTCCTTATTACGGACATTTCTGGACTTACCGTAATTTCACTGACAAGAATTTGTGACCACTCTTTACGCAGATCAAATTTTAGCAATCTATACGCAAGAAGACTCCGAATTGTTCTTAAGGATTCTCCAGGTTCAAATGAGTATGCATTGTCAATTTTCATCGCTACCTGAGAAATTCGATCATCTGGGTTTTGACTGAAAAAATCTGAATACAATGGTAGTTGCTCAATAAAACGATGAATATCATCACCAACACAACGAGCTGAATACATCCACTTAAGGTTTTCTATGATTAGCTTAGGTATGTTTTGATCAGTTAATAAATAAAAGGGAATGCTTATTTTCTTCCAATAGCTTCTCTCGATTTCTAATTTTTCTATTGTCCCGTTATCTTTTAGATCGCTGATGTATTTGACTTGAAATGCGATTTGTTTTTGAGGGAAATCATTCAGATCGATAAGAAAATCGGAGGACATCACGTGAATGAACCCATTTTTTGTCGGGTGCCGGATACCGCGATTCTTAGCAATCTCGAGCGTATCATCAAGATTCAGAGGGTATTGTTCACGAACATCTATAACTGCGGGAT
This sequence comes from Salinispira pacifica, assembly GCF_000507245.1. Taxonomy (GTDB): domain Bacteria; phylum Spirochaetota; class Spirochaetia; order DSM-27196; family Salinispiraceae; genus Salinispira; species Salinispira pacifica. Next base: position 2,876,356 of record NC_023035.1, read on the forward strand.
GTAATTCCAACAAATAGAATGCAGCTAATTCCAAGTCTGAGAGCAGATGATGTGTTCTTTGTGTCTTAAATCCGTATATCCGATGAGACCTGCCCTCGGAAGGCAGGTCTCGTATTGTCAACCATGGTTTATATTCTTTTCCGTTGCCGGATCCTCGGCCTTGCTTTATCCAACTCTGTGTTTTCTTATCGAGATCATAGTTGGACATTCGCAGCTCCTTTAGGAAAAAGTATATCGCAGCGAATATTTATTACTATCTTTATTTCGAATTTACTATCTTTATTTCGAATTTACCAACTATATTTCAATCCCACAAGCAAGCTCGCCCGCGACTCTCGCTCACTCCACCGTAACGCTTTTCGCCAGATTTCTGGGCTGGTCGATCTCCCGGCCCAGGGCGAGAGACACATAATAGGCAAACAGCTGAAGGGGAACCACCGCCAGGATGGGCGCAAGAACCTCATCGGTGGCGGGTATTTTGATAATATCGCTGGCCAGGTCTTCCAGCCGTGGGTCATCCGAGTCGGTGAGGACGATCACCTTGCCCTCCCGGGCCCGCACTTCCTGGATGTTCCCGATATCCTTATCAAGAAAATCACCGTCCATGGCAATAAAAAGGGACGGCATGTCCGGTGAGATGAGGGCCAGGGGTCCGTGCTTCAGTCCCCCGGAGGAAAATCCTTCGGCATGGATGTAGCTGATTTCCTTCAGCTTCAGGGCTCCTTCCAGGGCTATGGGATAATAATTTCCCCTGCCCATGAAGAGCATACTGCCGTACCCTTTGTATTTCTCCGCAATTTCCTTAATTCTGTCCCTGAGACCCAGCGTCTCATGAATCCTGTCCGGCAGCGCCATCATGGCGTCCACCAGCTCCTTGCCCCGGCGTACCGGCACATCCCGCATCCGTCCAAGAAGCAGGGCCAGCAAGGCCATTACCGTCACCTGGGAGGTGAATGCCTTGGTGGAGGCCACCGATTTTTCCGGTCCCGCATGGGTGTACACGCCCCCTTCGGTAAGCCGGGCAAGGGTGGAGCCCACCACGTTCACGATGCCCAGCACCCGGCCCCCTTTGTTCTGAACTTCCTTCACCGCCAGAATGGTGTCGGCGGTTTCGCCGCTCTGGCTGATTGCCAGGTAGAGGGTGTCCCGTTTCACAATGGGATTGCTCACACGGTATTCCGAAGCATCGAACACCTGCACGGGTATTCTGGCCAGATGTTCAATCATGGCACCGCCCACGCATCCGGCGTAATACCCGGTTCCCATGGCAAGGACATGAATCCGTTCGATATCGAAGAAGTCCCGCTTATCCAGGTTCAGCCCCCCCAGTTTGGCAGTTCCGAAATCGTGGAGAAGCCGTCCCCCCTCGCCCATGGCCCGGCTCACTGCCGCGGGCTGTTCAAAAATTTCTTTCAGCAGGAAGTGATCATACTCACCCTTCAGGGCCTGGGTTTCATCGATATCCACCTGTTCAACGGTTTTCTCAACCTCCCGGTCCTGACGGTTGATGGTCTTGTACTGTTTGGGCGTAAGAATTGCCATTTCGCCGTCTTCAAGATAGATGGCCTGCCGGGAGAGACCGATGAATGCGGTTGCGTCCGAAGCCAGAAACATCTCTTTTTCTCCCACACCCACAATCAGGGGGCTGCCGTTTCTCGCCCCCACCAGCAAATCCGGGTGATCCCGAAACAGGACGATAATTCCGTATGTGCCCTCAATTCGGCGCAAAGCGCTTTTCACAGCGTCTTCGGGTTTTTCGGGATTCTGCTTCAGATAATCCTCTATGAGATGGGCCAGCACCTCGGAATCGGTCTCACTGAGAAAGCTATAGCCCTTGGTGATCAGCTCCTCTTTCAGCGCCACATAGTTATCGATGATGCCGTTGTGAACCACCGCCACCCTGCCGTCGGCGCTCTCATGGGGATGGGCGTTCTCGTCGGACACCCTGCCGTGGGTTGCCCAGCGGGTATGGGCAATGCCCAGAGTGCTGGCTGAACGGGACGGAAGGGCCTGTTCAAGATTGTTCAGTTTGCCCTGCTTCTTTATCACCTTAATGCTCTCACCCTGCAAAAGGGCGACACCGGAGGAATCATACCCCCGGTACTCCAGCTGACGCAGTCCCTGCATCAGCACCGGCATGGCCTTCCGGGGACCGCAGTACCCTACAATTCCGCACATATTCTTCTCCTGCTGTAGTATTATCCGTAAATAATCCGGCGGATCTGCCGGATGCTCAATGGGGGGCGGCGAAGCGGCGCTGGGGCAGCTCCTTTTCGATGCGGCTGAAAATATCCGCATTGGAGTATCCGGACCGCTGCAGCTCTCCATGACGCTGAACCACAAAATCCTGAACGCTCCGGTTCCAGTATTCGCTGATATCGTCCACAAGCATTTCCAGCTCGTGTTCGCCGATGGAATAGTTATCAAGCAGATGACGTTTCAGATTCGGGTCAATCCTGAGAATACATTCCTCCCCCGGACGGAGCATTCAGACTGAATGCCCCCGTTCCATGGAGGAGAATGTAGACCACTGCACAGGATATTTCAATAAATACGGTCAATTTTACCCGTTTTCGGGCAGATATCTTCTCTATTCACCCAGGAGTGCGTCATCCCGGGCAAATTCTGTGCCGGTAACCGCATGAAAACGTTCCACCAGACCGGCAACCGTGAGACGCTTTTTTTCTTCGCCGTCCACGTCAAGGACAATGCGTCCCCGGTCCATCATCAGCAGACGGTTGCCGTGATCGATGGCATGCTGCATGTTGTGGGTAATCATCATACAGGTAAGGCCGAATTCCGACACGAACTGGCGGGTGAGATCCTGGATTTTCGCTGCATTCCGGGGATCCAGAGCAGCAGTATGCTCATCCAGAAGGATCAGCCGGGGCTGACTGAGCACCATCATCAGCAGGGTCACAGACTGCCTTTGCCCGCCGGAGAGCAGTTCGACGTTTTCCTTGAGCCGGTGCTCCAGCCCCATGTCCAGCCGTTTCAGCTGACTTCTGAAGTACTCCCTGCGCTTCTCGTTCAGGGATATTTTCAGCCCCTTGAATCCTTTGGTGGAAGCAATCATCATGTTGTCTTCCAGGGTCATGTTCCCTGCGGTTCCCATGGTGGGGTTCTGGAATATCCGGCCGATATATTTCGCCCGGCGGTGTTCCGCGAGACGGGTAATGTCCCGTTCGCCCAGCTGCAGGGTTCCCCGGGAAGGAGGAAGGGTGCCGGAGATCAGATTAAACAGGGTGCTTTTTCCCGCTCCGTTGGAACCGATAATGGTAATAAAATCCCCTTCCCGTACATCCAGATTCAGATTGTGAATGGCCGTATGTTCGTCGGCGGTACCGGGGTTGAACACTTTACTGAGATGCGAAATCTGTATCATGAGTTCTCCCCCGTTTCCTGTGTTGTGCCGCCGCCGGGACCAGAGGGATTTTCTGAATCCGCTCCATGTTCATCCTGCAGTGCATGCTGCAGGGCGATTCCCGCTGCCTTTTTCTGGCGCCTGTCTTCCTGAACCCGGGTGTAGAGCAGAAGCCCCACAATAAACAGCCCGTATATCAGCTGAAGATCGCTGGGCCGCAGCTGAATAAATACCGCCCGCCGTGCCAGAAACATGAGGGAACGGAAAAGGATGGAACCCACGATCACCCGGAGGGTGAGAACCCAAATTCGGTTCGAGCGAAGCACCAGTTCACCGATCATCACCGAGGCAAGTCCGGCAATGACAATTCCCCGGCCCAGGTTCACATCCGCAGAGCCCTGATACTGACTTGCAAGAGCCCCGGACAGTGCAACCAGTGCGTTGGAAAGCCCCAGACCGATAATTTTCAGGGTCTCGGGGTTCACCCCCTGGCTCTTCACCATCTGTTCATTGCTGCCCATGGCTCCCATGGTAAGCCCCATATCGGTGTGAAAGAAAAGATCCAGTATGAGTTTCACCAGAAGAACCACCGCCGCAAATACGATGAGAATTACCGCCCCCCGGCCAAGACCGGGAAGGAGCCCCTGCACCGTATCCAGCAGAGTATCGTATTTCAGAAAGCTGATATTCGGACGGTTTCCCTGAACCCGGAGATTCACCGAATAGAGCATGGTCATGGTAAGTATTCCCGCAAGCAGATGGGGCACCCGGAGCTTGGTGTGAATGAGGGCGGTCACCGTTCCGGCGGCAAATCCGCCGAAAATTATCAGGGCCAGGGTGACGGGACCGGGAATGCCCGCCACTATGGCCGATGCATAGATCGCCGCCCCGAGGGGAAAACTGCCGTCCACCGTGAGGTCCGGGAATTCAAGGAGCCGGAAGCTGATAAACACTCCCAGCGCCATGATCCCGTATACCAGCCCTTCAGCAAGGATGGTTTGTATCATTATTCAACTTCACCGTTTCGGATGATTGATCCCGCCTGTTCAACCAGTTCATCTGAAACTTCAATTCCAAGACGATCGGCAACGTCCAGATTGAGCACCAGCAGCAGATCCTCCGGATCGGTGAGAAAGCGGGTGGGAATATCCGCCGGTTCTGAGCCTTCGAGCACCTCGTCGATCAGCCGTCCGGTGGCCCGGCCCATTGCATAGTAATCGAAGCCGTAGGCTGCAAGCACATCATAATCGCCGAAACTTGAGGGGTCGGCGGTTATCACCGGCACGTTGTTCTGATTTGCAACTTCGATCAGCGCAGGAAGAGCGGAGAACACGGTGTTGTCTGTTGAAACATACACGGCATCCACACGGTCCATAATCGCCTCGGCCGCCTGCTTCACCTGCCCTGAATCGGCTATAGTGGTGGAAACAAACTCAAGCCCCCGGTTTGCAGCAGCTTCCTCCGCAAGCTCTGCAAGCTTCACCGCATTGGGCTCGCCTGAGGTGTATACCGTACCGATGCTCTGGGCACCGGTGAGTTCGATGATCAGATCAATCTGCTCTGCAACAGGGGTGAGGTCGCTTACACCGGTTACATTATTTTTTCCGCTTTCAAGATTATCAACCAGGCCTGCATCCACCGGATCGGTAACCGCAGTGAAAATTACCGGACGGTCTGTGATTGCGGTGGCCAGGGCGATGGAAGTGGGGGTGGCGATTCCAACGGCAATGTCCACATCATCAAACAGGAACTTGCTGGCGATCTGCCCGGCGGTATTCATATCACCTGCTGCATTCTGCACATCAAAACTGATGTCGTCATATCCCAGCTCCGCCATTTCATCCTTGATTCCCTGCTCCACGGCATTCAATGCCGGGTGCTCAACTATCTTGGAAATTCCGATTGTCACGCTTTTCTGTTCACCGGCGCAGCCGCTGAACAGCAGTACAACAGCCGCAAGCACAGCCGCGGTCCGTATCGTAAAAATTTTCATACCCACCTCCATGGTATCCCGTACAATGACGGGCTCGGGTTACGTTGTATTCATTTATTAATCTGCCGTAAAGACGCTTTGAAAATCCCGCTGCAAAAGGAGTGGACTTTACGCCGGAATTACATATTGCATGAATATACAATACTACCTGATTTCCGAAGGCTTTGGCAATTTCAAATTACCGATTTTCTTACTGCCCCGTAAGATAAAATCCGGCTGCCGCCGGCAGCATTCACTCAATCGGGCATTCCATCCGGCTCATTTTCCTGCTGCTCAAGCTCCGCCGGGTTATGTTTCTCCGGCTCAGCCTCCCCCGGCTCATGCTCCTCCAGCTTGATTTCAGTCGGGATTCCCGGTATGGTGGTCGGTATCTGATGTATGACTTCAACCCTATTCCCAGGCTCTTTCAAATAATTTTTTGAAAGAGCCTTTGTTTACAGGAGCAGTATAATGAAGAATCAATCCCTGGAAGGCTGGCTGCGGGTAAGCGCCGGCCTGCTGATTAATCTCTGCATGGGAACCATCTATTCCTGGAGCGTGTTCCGCACCCCCATGGAAGAACAGTTTTCCCTCACCGCAGTGCAGAGCGGACTTCCCTATATGATCTTTCTGGCCATGTTCGCATTCAGCATGCCCCTTGGAGGCTGGGTAATCGGAAAAATCGGGCCCCGGCTCACCACGGTCACCGGTGCACTGCTTCTAGGCAGCGCCTGGGTTCTTGCGGGGATATCCGGCAGCTTCACCGTCATCGTTCTGGCCTACGGCGTCCTTGGAGGCGTGGGAGTGGGTCTGGCATACGGTGCGCCCCTTGCAGTTGCGGGGAAGTGGTTCCCCAGGCGGAAGGGCCTGGCAATGGGGATTGCCCTTGTGGGATTCGGGTTGTCTCCGTTTATTACTGCTCCCCTGGCGGAGTATCTCATCGTTTCCCGGGGTGTTCTCGCAAGTTTCTGGATTCTGGGTGCGGCATTTTTCGTTGTCATCGCCGTGCTGGGTCAGTTTCTGATCTATCCCAAAACCGATGGTCAATCCGATTCCCATAAGTCTGAACAGATGCGGGATACATCCCCGGGGGAAATGCTCAGGACTCCTGCCTTTTATGTGCTCTGGACGCTGTATGTGATCGGTACGTTGAGCGGACTGATGGTTATCGGCATTACATCTCCGGCGGCACAGGAGATTGCGGGCTTAAGCGGACCGGCGGCGGCAATTCTGGTGAGCGTCATGGCGGTGTTCAACGGGCTGGGTCGGCCCCTGTTCGGAAGCATCACCGACAAATTCGGCGCAAGAAACAGCATTGCCCTGGCGGCGGTTCTGGTTGCCGCAGCTTCGGGACTGATGCTGATCATGCCGGAAGGATCTCCGATTCTGTTCTCCCTGGCATTCGCGGTATTCTGGCTGCTGCTGGGCGGTTGGCTGGCTATTGCCCCGGCCGCCACCACGGTGCTGTTCGGATCCAAATATTACAGTCAGAATTACGGAATCATGTACACCGCCTACGGGGTGGGAGCGATTCTCGGAACCCTCATATCCGGTGAAATCCGCAGCGCTTTCGGCTCCTACCGCCTGGCCTTTATTCCCACCCTGGGACTGGCTGCGGTGGCTCTGGTAATTGTGCTGATATTCATGAAAAAAGAGACGCAGAAGCAGTAAGCCCCTTTCCGGGCCCGGTCCTTACCGGCCGGGTCCCTCCTGGGACTCTGCCGGGCCCTCTTCCCTTGTGGCCTTTTTTAACTTGGCATCTTCTCTGTTGGCATCTTCTGGTTCAACCGGCTCATCCCCGGACCGGCGGGTCTTGAATCCGTCAACCTGACTGCGGATCTTCTGCAGCTGGCTGCGGTTTTCCTGCCCCAGCTGGGCCAGCTCGTTGGTGGAGTCCCGGATTTCCTTGATGCCTGCATCGATTTCGCTGATGCTTCCCGACACCGAGGTGGAAACCTCAAGAACATTGCTTACATTCCGGTGTATTCCTTCCGCACCATTGTTCAGGCGGCTGCTTTCATCTTCAACCCGGGTGGAAACCTGGGTAAGCGAACTGATGGTGTCCAGGATCTGGGTACTGCCCTGGTTCAGCTCTTCCATGCTGGCTCCGATTTCCGCAAACACCGAGGTGAACTGTTCAACCTCCCGCTGGATGCCGGTAAAACTCTCGCCGGTCTCCCGTGAAGATTCCATGGCACGGTGGATCAGATCCACGGAGCTGTGAATGCTCTCGCTGATCACCACGGAATTTTCCCGGGTGGTTTCCGAAAGCTTCCGGATTTCGTCGGCGACTACGCTGAATCCTCTCCCTGCATCCCCGGCGTGGGCGGCTTCGATGGCGGCATTCATGGCCAGAAGGTTGGTCTGTTCCGATATGGACTGGATTATCTCTGTGGCCTCGGTAATCTTGTCCGCTGCCTGCTGTACCTCGGTAATGAGATCCACCGTGGATTCAAGTTTTTCGCCCCCGGCCCTGGTGATATTCAGAAGTTCGTCGCTTCGCTCCCGGCGCTCCCGGATGCTGTTGCTCACCGACTGGATGGAGGCCACCATCTCTTCGGTTGCCGAAGAAGATGAGTCAACCGCCGCCTTTTGGGTATTCACCGCTTCACTGAGGGTTGACGCTATGCCTCTGATATCTTCCACAGCCTGAAAGCTTGACTGTACGTGTTGATCCAGACCGGCAACCTGTTCGGATATTGAATTCAGGTTCCGGGATATCTGATACACCGCAGCAGAGCTTTCCTCGGAGCTGGCCAGAAGAGTGTCGGAAAGGTTATCCGCCTGAACCACCGTGGATTGAATATTGCTGACAATCTCATGGAGTTTCTCCACAAAAATGTTGAAATAGCTGCTCATCCGACCAAGCTCATCTTTTCTGGTGATATCCAGGCGAACCGTGAGATCCCCCCTTCCCTGGGAAATTTCCCTGAGTATTTCAACGGTGTTCTTCAACGGCCGCGAGATGCTCCGGCTTACTGCAGCAAACAGCAGAATGAGCAGCAGAAGCACTGCTGCGGCAATTACGGCAACCAGCCTGATCATATCGAACACCGCCGCCAGAGCTTCCCGGGCATCCTGTTCGGCTATGACCACCCATTGCACTCCCGGAATTTCCAGGGGAGCATAGGCTCCCAGGGTCATGGTTTCCCGGAAACTTTCGCTGAGCAGCACCCCTTTTTCTCCTTGAAGCGCACGGTCCACCGCATCGGTCCGCATGGGCAGATGAAGAATGGTGGTTTCAAAACTTGCAATTTCCGTGGCCAGGGGAGCCCTGTCCAATTCGGTATTCAGCATTTCATAGAATTCAGCAGGGCGCTCAAGAAACATGCGGTACTCGGTGCGGAGCATGCGGTCTGTTCCCGCAATATAGGTTTCTCCGGTGGCTCCCAGCCCTTCCTCCTCCCAGGATTGATTCCGGGTCATTACGGCTTCAATCTCCTCCACGGGCATTTGAAATATCAGGATCCCTGTGAGCTCTTCTCCCTGGTATATTCCGGTGGATATGAATGATGCGGGAGCGGCGTTTGACGGCAGATACGGACGGTAGTCGATGAGATAGCTTACCCCCTTCTCCCCGCTTAACGCAGACTGGAAGGCCTTGCCGATGCCGCTTGAAGTATAGGGACCGTTTTTCAGGTCGGTGGCGAAATCCGCTTCCTTTTTCACCGAATAGACGATGGTACCGTACTCCGGTTCAACCAGGAAAATATCGTAAAACCCGAACTTCTCAAGATACGAGCGAAATACCGAATGGTAGCGGGAATGAATTTCATCATAGCCGTCGATGCCCGGATTAATCAGATCATCCTTCCTGCCGACGGGGTTGGGGTTATTTACCAGATACCGTTCCTGGAGAATAAATGATGCAACATTCCTGGGAAGCAGGCGGCTGGTGTCGCTGGGGCGGACAGTTTCGGGAATGCGCATGAGCAGCTCGGTGCGAAGATACTCGGCTACTTTCCGGCGCATCTCAAGCAGCCGGTCCGAGGGGCTGTCCCTGAGCTCTGCATATTCCCTTCTGAAATCCTCAATTGCCTGTATCACCATGAGATTTACGGCCTGCGCCTCTACCTGACGGGAGATCTGTTCAAAATAGTTCTCCACCTGGGTGGCTTTGATATCCCGTATTGCAGAAAGTTTTTCGAAAACCAGATCTCTCTGTGACTGCTGGGCAATAAAAATAATCCCCGACGCTATGAGCGCCAGGGATACAAAAGTGATAATCAAAATGCCTGTAAGCCGTTGTCGTATCGTGAGGTTCATGTTTTAGCCTACAGGGTATATCAGTCCATAATCAAGCACCGTGAAGAGAAATTTCCGCATAGAATATGCTCAACTCCCTCAGCACGGTAAAAAGCGTGAACCCCGATTGGTGAAGATTCCGGATTATCCTGCGCATGGCCAAATCGCTGCTTCCGCCCTGGCGGTGCAGGATGAGCTCCTGTTCATAGGCATCCAGCTGCAGGACAAAACTGTCTGAGGCATTTTCTGCGGAAGATATAAGCTGTCCGTACTGCTCCTGGAGCCGCTGAAGTTCCAGCTCAATTTCCTGTTCAGCCCGGCTGATCTGTACACTGTTTCTCCTCAGACGCTGTTCATGGAGGCGCTTTTGAAGCCGGAAGCTCCTGCGGAAGGGGTCGGAAATATCAACGGCTGCTGTGAGGGTAAATATTTCTTCCCCGGGGTTTTCCAGCAGTCCCGGATTATCTGCTCCTCCCTCTGTCGGCTCAAATGGTGCCTGATAGTTCATATTTATACTCAATCTGGGCGCATCCGCCTGCCCTGCATCCATCAGCGCCGCCCGGGCATTTTCCATGTCGTAGCGGGCCTGCAAAATGTCGGGATCACCCTCGGTCATGCGTCGGCGGAGATCAGCCCAATCGGGAACCTTGGAAAGACGTGCCGGAGAAGGAAGCAGCCGGTCTGAGAGGAGAGCGGCAACGCGCCGGTCATCCCTGCCCAGGTCCGCAGATATGCTGCGCTGAATCTCTCTGATACTGTTTTCCAGCTCTCTGAACCGGGTTTTTTGCACTTCCAATGCATCAGCTGCGGCATCCAGCTGATTTTGAGACGCAAGCCCCAGTTCCGCATCTTCTGTGATCTGCTGAAGTTCTATCTCCTGAATACTGATGCTCTCTTCCAGCAGATGAAGCTCCTGTATGAGATCCAGCCGCCGGCTCAGACGCCGGAGCATCCCCAGGCTCTGCTGATTAAGCCCTTCATCGTAGTTCAGCTGTGCCAGGGTAACCCCGTTTTCCGCCGCCTTCATTCCTGCATCAAGGACATTGAAGCGCAGGAAGCTGCCGTCAAGAAAGAGGGGCTGGGAGAGTCCCGCCGACACTGAAGGGGAAAGAGCAAACGACCATTCATCTTCAGGGGATATCCGGTTTTGTGACAGTCCTGCGGATGCGGTTGCGAAGAGCTGGCCTCCGGTGGGCAGGGCCTGGTCTGCGGAAAGGCTCATTGACCAGTCAATGGACTCATCGTCCCCGGGATCGTTTCCCGGAACCGGCTGTGCACTGAAATCCGGGCCCCTGGTATAGCTGAACATGCTGCCTCCCCCGGAGGGAGAACCCGCCCCGCCGATGCTCAGGCCGGGCAGTATGCTGCTTCGCTGAAACCGGTATTGGGCCTGTGCAGATTCCAGGGCTGAGTCCAGAAGCTGTATTCCGGCGCTCTGCACCATGCCCTGCCGTATTTCCGGCAGCAGCCTGCTGACCACGCTCTGCCGGGGCAAATTATCACCTGTAAGGCGGAATACCGCTTCTTCAGCGCTGCGGGAAAGCAGCTCAGGATCCGTTTCGGACAGCTGTTCCGGGGCATCGGGCAGACGGGGATATTCGGGAAGCAGAATGCTGAATCCGTCCTCTTCAGCTGTTGCCGGAGCTGTGTCCGCTGCTTCATTCTGCTGGGCGTGAAGGATTCCGTTACCTCCGGATAAACCCGGAAACAGGAACAGGAGAGCAAAAAGCCCCAGGGTCAATACACCCCTGGCACCCTTAAGATTTCCGCCGCCGGATTCTTCCGCCCGCTGTTCAGGGCTCTCTGCGTTACGCCGGTCGTAGAGAAGACCGTACAAGCCGGGAATAATAAAGAGGGCGGTAATGGTGGAGAAGAGCAGGCCGAAAATAATAGTGCTCGCCATTGGTCCCCAGACCACCGAACTTCCGCCGATCCCCAGCGCAGTGGGAAGCAGTCCTGCAATGGTTGTGAGAGATGTGAGCATAATGGGGCGCAAACGGGTTCCCGCTGCTTCCCGTACCGCATCCCCCACCGAAGCTCCTTTATCCCGCAGCTCGTTAATAAAACTGATGAGAACAATCGCATCGTTCACTGCGATTCCCGCCAACGCAACCCCTGCATAGAGCACAGTGGTGGAGAATGCGGTTCCGCTGAGTGCAAGGTAGAGTACCACTCCCACAAACGAAAAGGGTACCGAAATCAGAATAATCAGGGGCTGGGAGTAGCTCTTGAATTGAGCTCCCAGGATGAGATATATCAGAAAAATCCCTAACAGAAAAACTCTGAGAATCTGAATAATCAGATCCTGAAACTCGGAGAACTCACCGCCGGTTCCGAACTCCACATCCGGATAGCTAGAGGCCAGCTCAGCCGCAAAAAAGGCTTCCACATCCTGATTTACTACAGCCAGATCCAGATTTTCCACGGCATCGGCGGTTACGGTGATCTGACGCTTCCCCTCCACCCTTCGGATGCTTCCCGCCGAACTGGGAAAATCAACAGATGCCACCGAGGAAAAGGGAATGAGCCGACCGGACTGGGTGGGGATCGACGACTGAACCAGATCATCATACCGTGCCGTTCCCGGAGTGGCATAGCGAAGAACAATTTCAATTTCCTCATTATCCTCGAAATACCGTCCCAGCACCAGTCCGTCGAATTTGGCACGGATGAAGTTGCCCACCTGGGACACCGAAAGCCCCAGTGCTGTGGCCCGCTCCTCATTCACCTGTATCCGGATTTCCGGATTTCCCGGCTGATAATTGTCCTCCACATTGAATACTCCATCGGCTCCCCGGAGATATTCCTGGAGATCCTCCGACGATGCGATAATCTGTGGGTAATTATCGCCGCTTAAGGTAAAGGAGAGAGGTGAAGATGTTGGAGGCCCGTTTACCGCTTTACGGTACACCATCTCCTCCGGTCCTGCCAGGCTGCTCAAATCACTCTGAACATCCCGGATAATCGCATCGATGCTCCGGCTGCGTCCCTGTTCAACATCGGTGAGATCGACGGTTATTTGTCCCACATTGGATGACGAATCGACCGAGGTGCTTGATGCCAGGCTTCCGGCGGTTGAAAGCACCGAGAGCACCTCTCCATCCCCCACCCGGTCCATCAGGCGGTTTTCTATCCGGCCGAGCATGGCGTCGGTTTGGTCCAGGGGAGTTCCCCTGGGCATGGTGATATCTATGGTGAAATAGCTGAAGTCCTCGGCAGCAAACAGGTCCTGATTGAGTAAGGGAATGAGGGCAAAACTTCCTCCGGCAACCACCAGTGCGCCGGCCAGCAGGAGTCCCCGCCTGGGATACACCCGGGCGAAGAGGCGGTCAAACCGGGTGCGGATTACTTTGAACCAGGCTCCATGTTCACGCCGGGGACGATTCTTCCGCTCCCTGCCCCAATCGGCGAAATGGGAGGGAAGAATGTACAACGCCTCCCAGGTGCTGGCAATCAACGCTATGGCCACCGTAAGAGGGATTACCCTGAGGAAACGCCCGATGGTGCCGGGAATGATCATCAGGGGCAAAAAGGCAGCAACGGTGGTCGCGGTTGCCGCAATTACCGGCCAGACCACCTGATTGGTTCCGGCTATTGCCGCATCGTGCCGGGAAAGTCCGCTCTGCTGCATACGGTATGAGTTTTCGATAATTACAATGGCATGGTCCACGATCAGTCCCAGCACCAGTACAAGCCCAAAGAGGGTATTGGTGTTGATGGTTTCTCCAAGAAGTTCGAGAACAATAAACGTCAGGGCAAAGGTTACCGGTATGCCCAACGCAGTCATCAGGGCATTCCGCAAACCGATGAACAGGGCCAGAATCACCACCAGGAGAGCAAGTCCCATGAGGGCGTTCCCCGTGAGTACTGATAGGCTGTCGCGAATCTGTACCGTGGAGTCGTTCAGCAAGGTAACATCCAGCCCCCCGGGCAAATCCTCCTCTCTTTGGGTCAAATAATCCCGAATGCCCTGTACCACATCCAGGGAGCTGCCGCCGGGAACCTTGGTGACCCGGAGGGCAAGGGAGGTGTCGCCGTTGATTCTGCTTATCCCCGAGTCGGGATCAAATCCATCGCTCACCCGGGCCACATCCCTCAGTCTGATAATGCCGCTGCCGTCATTTCCGCTTCTGCGGATTATCACGTCCTGAAAATCATCGATTTCCCGGATGCTTCCCACGGTGCGCAGAATAAACTCCCGGTCTTCGGTGCTGAGAGTCCCGCCGGGAATGCTGGAATTTCTATCCTGCACCGCCTGAAGTATTTCGCTGCTGCTCAATCCCAGAGATGCCATCCGGGAAGGATCGGCTGTCAGGGTAATTTCCCGGTCCCGCAGCCCCACAATATCGGCGGATGAAACCTCGCTGATTCCAAGAATATCATCCTGAAAACGGAGAGCCTGCTGCCGCAGTTCCGCATAGGGCAGATCACCGCTGAGCACCACCTCAATGACCGGAGCAAAATCCGCCGAGGAAAAGTCATCCACCACCGGATTCAGGATTCCATCGGGCAAATCCACCCGGTTAAAACGGGTCTGGCTGTCCTGGAAAAGGGTCTCAAAACGCTGTTGACTGATGCCGTCGTCGAACTCAACCCTCACCACCGAGAGTCCCTCGCTTGTTGTGGAACTGATCGTCTTCAGGTTATCAATTCCCTGAAACTCGTTTTCAACAGGTATGGTGACAATGGTTTCCAGATCCTCTGCGGAAACGCCGGGGTATGGAACAATAATATTCACCCAGTAGAAGGGTACCTCGGCAAACTGCTCCTGGGGCAGCTGAAGCATGCTGAATGCCCCCAAGGCAATCACGGTGAACATGAGAATATTCACCAGAACCGGATTTTTCACGCTCAACGCACCGATTCCCCGTTCCAGCCGTGTGGTGTCAGGTTTTTCAGGGTATGCAGCAGTGCCGGATCCCTCATTGGAACCGGCTCCGCCATTGGATTCGTGTGTGCTCATTTCAAGTCTCCATGTGTAATTTTCTGAGTTTGCTCCCGGGGCAGGTGATGGTCTGCCCCGCCGGGAAATTCAAGGTGAGAATCAGTTCATCTGCGCGATTCGGTCTTCGGTTCGCACAGGATCCCCGTCATTGAGATTGCCAAGACCGCTGATGAGAACTCTCTGTCCCGGAAGTTCTATCTGATTTCCGGCGGAGCGCACCGCCGCCATGGAACCGTATTGATCAAGCACCTCCACCTGCTGCTTCACCGCCGTTCCTTCCCGGAGAAGAAATATGGAATCCACTTCTTCCCGTATCAGAGCCCCTGTGGGCACAATGGGCTGCAGCCGTTCCACATCGCTTTGAATCTCCACTTCCGCGCTCATCCCCGCTTTGAGAATCTCAGGCCTGGGATTGTCAAACTCCACAATCACCTTCCAGCTGCCGGTCTGGGGATCGCTGCCTGCGGCAACGGCCTGTACGAATCCTTCGCCCAGAATTTCCCCCCTGGGGCTGGATATGCGGATTCGGGCCTCCTGACCTTCCTGAATCAGAAAAATCTGATCCTGTCCCAGGGACAACTCCACCCGCAGCCGTTGCAGGTTCACCACCCTGGCAAGCCGGGTTCCCGCTGAAATTCTGTCTCCGGGTATGAGCCCTTCGGCCTTGTCTGCAACTCTTCCTTCAATAGGTGAGGAAATTCTGGTATTTTCCAATGCATCCCCGGCCTGCTCAAGTCTGGCTGCCAGCCCGTCCACCCGGGCCTGGGCCTGGTTGTAGGCAGATTGGGAAATGGAGCCCCGTTCGTACAATGCCCGCTGGGATTCCAGATCGATTAGTGCACTATCGTACTCACGGCTCAGCTGGCGGAAATTCAAATCAGCAATATGGTCATCCAGCTGGAGGATGACTTCTCCGGTCCGGATCCGTTCCCCCAGTTCAAAATTCACTTCGGTGATAATTCCCGGGTTCACTGCACGAAGGATCACTTCTTCAAAGCCCCGGATAATTCCGCTGGCAAACACGCTGCTTCTCAGGCGACCCTCCTGAATGGTTGCGGTTTTTACCGCAGGAGGATCTTCGGGTGCAGATTGCCGGGAAATGGAATCCCCGGCCTGTGTGCCGGCAGAACCGTCCTGATCCTCTGCCGGAGAGCAGGACAGAATAAGAACCGGGAAAATAAGAAGAGCCAGTATCTGAAGCAGCCGCACACTACCGTGTATGTTTTGTGTTCTGTGTTTCATATTTCACCTCATAGTTGGGGCAAACGCCCTTTTGCGGCAGAGCCCGGGGCAGGAACCCCTGATCGGCTTTTTGCCGGCACGTTATATTCGGAAGGCGAAATGCATGTTCGCATCCGTGTATTGAACGTACAAAGATCACATTATGAAATCAACAAAAACTTTACAGATGTGACTAAGTTTTTCGAAGGGATTTTACTACACTTCGTGATATTCTTTTTTCTGGTCAGATTCACACAGGAGATCTACACTGATAAAGAAAGTGATAATGAAAACAGAGCCCGGGGAATCCCGGGAGAACGTATTGGACCGGTGAGTATTCAGCAGAAAGGAGGCTTGGTATATGCCGGATAAGGTAACAATTCGTGATTGCAGCATCGGATATGAACTGAAGAACGGTGAGGGGGTAACCAAGCTGCTTCTCAACGGTATCGGAATGTCAATGAATCACTGGATGCCCTTCGTGGATGCATATTCACAGCACGCCCCGTTTCTCCTTCATGACTTCCGGGGGCAGCTGTTCAGTGAGAAACCCCGGGGAGGATACTCCCTTCAGAATCATGCCGATGATACCGTTCAACTGATGGATCATCTGGGAATTGAAACTGCGGATATTATCGGTACATCCTACGGTTCAGAAGTTGCCATGGAATTTGCAATTGCATATCCCCGGAGGACCAGAAGCCTTGTGATCATCGACGGAGTAAGCGAGCTGGACCCGGTTCTCACCGCAGCAGTCGAAAGCTGGAAGAGCGCAGCTTTGAGCGATCCCAGGGTGTTCTACCGCAGCCTCATACCGTGGAATTACTCCGCAGGATATCTGGAAACCCATCTGGCCCAGCTCCGTGAACGGGAGGAACTGGTTGCCGGACTTCCACAGGAGTACTTTCAGGCCTTTGCTTCTCTCTGCGATGCATTCGCAGAAATAGATCTGACCCCACGACTTGAGATGATACAATGCCCAAGTCTGGTGATGGTGGGTGAGAATGATATTCTTAAACACCGGGGCTTCGCCCGAATTATCGCCGACAATATTGCAGGATCCAGGCTTGAAATAATCCCTTCGGCCGGTCATGCTGTGGTGATTGAGCAGCCCGGGGAAGTTGCCCGGCGAACCCATGATTTTCTGAAGCAGCTGGAGTAACCTATGATTCCGTCCAAAAGTATCAGCCCGCAGGTGCACAACACCCGCCGGGCACTGGCAAAAAAAACCGCTTCGGGGGCACAGCCGCCATCCGAACCTTCCATGCCCCCGTCCCTCCCCCGGGACGAAGCCGGACCGGAGTACCTCCAGCTTGAAAAGCTCTTCCGCTCGGCACTCTCCCGGCAGCGTCTACCCGATGAGCTGCTGGAAGAACTTTTCCAATGGGGCTGGGAACAGGCGGTTACGGGAGACCGGCCGGATTTTATGGGCGACATCGCAGACCTGTTCGCCATGCAGTACGACGAACATGCCGACCCGCTGAACAGGGACGACTGGCAGAACCTGTCCCAACTGACAGCGGATTACGATTCCGAACTGGATATTCAGCTGCTGGAGTATATCATGATGCAGGTGGTGGAACACCACGGCATGGATTAAATATCTCGGCTTCCGCAGCTCCCCTCCTTGCCCTTGGGCCGCCATCTGCCTAGAATTCCGCCTGCATCCGGCTGTCACTCCCTGACAATATCATCGCTGAACGGAGAATAGTGGGGAACATCCACCGGACATATCATTTTTCTGATGAACAGGAGAGATACGGCGGCGGCTGCGGAGACGAAGATAAATACCACAGTGTATCCGATAATTGATATCAGCCCGCCCATGATCAAGGGAAACAGGGCCAGAGAAATATTGAAGGTTCCGAACATACCGCTGTACAGAGCCCTGTTTTCATCGCTGCTGATCTCCATGAGCACAGCATCATCTGTCATTTTCTGAGCCCCCAGATACAATCCTGTGAAAATAAAAACCGGCAGGAAACCCTGGAACGGGAACAGCCGTGCCGCCGCCAGTGCAAGGAGGGGCACGGAAAAGCCCAGAATACTCCAGACCCTGAGCATCCCCTTGAACCCGAAGCGCTTCACCACCCGGTGCCAGAGCAGATTCCCCAGCACCATGCCTCCGATCTGAATCAACACCAGATTACCTATCATCCCGGACTGCACCTGGTACACCCGGTTGGCCAGAGCCACATAAAACGGAAGAAGCACGGTACCGAATCCCAGGAGATTTGCGGATATCACGTAGCGACTCAAAGTATGATCTTTTTTCAGATATTCAGGAATTTTCCGTAATATGCCTGCCGCAGTTTCGGCATGCTCCCCTGACTCAACCGGTTTTTCCCTGATGAACCAGAACCCCAGGCTTGCCAGCAAAAGACTCGCGGCAGACAGGGCAAACAGCAGAGGGTAGCTATTCTCAGCTCCCAGAACAGCCAGAATCTGCCGGGTAAGCAGGGCGGAGAGAAGTATTCCCATGCTCATTACCAGTTGACGGCGAAGAACGAATTTCTGCCTGTCACCAGATGTAAACGATTTTCCCACCAGGTCGATGTAGCTCACCCCGGCAAATGCACCTCCCAGGTTAAACAGCAGCAGAAGGGAATACAAAGAAACCAGCAATACCGAAAGAGAATTTCCCCTTCCGTGAAACAGAAGCAGGGCAAGGCCCCCAAGGGAGGCAATCCGTAAATAAATACCCCCCAGAAGAGCTGGTTTTTTCCGGGATCGGGTGTGAAGCCAGCCTGCAAAAAGGAGCTGGGCGGCCAGGGGGACCCCCACCATAATGGCGGTGAGAATGCCCACATGAACTTCAGTCCCCCCCTCGCCGAGAATCAGTGAGGGAAGTACGGTGTTAATATCAGTGAAGGTAACCGTTACGGCGAGCAGGGCCGAGTGCCAGTAAAATGCAGCGCTGTTCCGGGGCCGGGAATTACTCATGGCTGAAAGTATATAGTAGATGAGAAAATCCGGCCAGCAGTGATGATTTTCCAGCAGATGTCTACAAGAAGTTATTTACCATGAGTTATCCGCATCGGCATATGTTCAGGCTCTGCTGCCCCCCGGGGTAAAGATCAGAGTAGTATCCCCGGATAATTGTTTATTGTACCGGTAGCCCTCTATCTCTGCTTCCTTCAGCGCTTCCAGGCTGAATTCTTTCCGGGACAGAATCCACGCTGCGGTATGACCCCGCATCTGCTTGGATAGGGCACTCACGCTTTTCCACTGCCCGTTTTTCCATTGCCTGAAATCAACCTTGGTTACCGGCAGAACATCCCCGGGAATCATCCGGGAGAATTCAGTTGAGCAGAGATCAATGATATGGTCCAGGCGGCCGGCAGATTCCAGTTCCCGGAAATACCCTGCCACCCGGGGGCGCCAGAATTCAAGGAGGCTGTTATTTCCAGGCCGAACATCCCCGTGTGTTAAATCCAGCCGATAGGGCTGAATACAACTTTCCTGGCGAAGAATCCCGTAGAGGGCCGATAAGATGAACAGGCGGGAGCTACCCGCGGGCCGTTGATTGTTGAACGCCGAGAACGCGGGCCCCCGATACAGTTGGGCCGCAGGCATGCAGGGAGCATTGCCGCCGCCCCAGGACTGCCAGGTTGAATAGATGGCTTCTGCCTTTTGCATTCCCAATTTTGAACCATAGGTAAAATACTCGGGAGTTTTCCCTTTCATAATGGCGGCAATCTCCCGGGCTTCAGCCATAAATCCGGGAGCAGAACCTTGATCGCCGGTAAGCGGGGGCCCCGGTACATTCTGCGTCTTGGACGGTGAAAGGCATACTGCGGCAGCGATCATGAATTCTCCTTTGCGGACCTGATTTTTTTCCCCTGTGTATATTTCAACTGGAAAAATCCAACCGGGATAGTTACCATGTAATATATGAATACAATCCGCTTCAGTGAAGAAGCTGAAGAGCAGCAGGAAAGGTACAACAGCAGGGCAGAGAGTGACAATCCCTGGACGATTATCGTGGCGGATGATGAAGGTGATGTACACATGATCACCAAACTGGTTCTGGAGAACTTCCGTTTCGACAATCGGCCGGTTGAAATTCTCAGCAGCTACTCCGGTGAAGACGCCCTGAAAACACTGGAAAAACATCCCAACACTGCGGTGGTGCTCCTTGATGTGGTAATGGAGAGCTATACCGCCGGTCTTGATGTGGTGAATCAGATTCGAAATCATTTTCATAATCAGGAAATACGAATCCTCCTGAGAAGCGGACAGGCAGGCTATGCGAATGTCTCCCAGATTATCCAGGAATTTGAAATCAACGACTTCATCCGGAAAGAAAACCTGCGGTACCAGGATCTGAAGGATGCGGTGACCCTGGCGCTCCGGGCATTTCGCGATATAAAGCAGGCTCAATATAAGACAGAGGGAGAAAACCGGCACAATGATGAACAGGGCTGCGGTGACTGACATGAAAGTCCGGCTTGGCGGCTGTCGCTTCATTTCCGGCGGCATGGGCCCCTTGGGTTTACTCCCGGTTCTGCTGGGCATCTATTTTTTTATCAGCCCGGTTGAGCCTTTGCGCTCGCAGACTCTTCAGGCAGCATTCATTCCCGATTTATATCCCCTATCGTATCTTGATCAGGACGGTACACGGACAGGATTTTATATAGACCTCTTACAGGCCCTGGCAGAGGAGCTTGACTACGAGATTCAGTATCGGGATGGAAGCTGGGGGGAAAGCTTCCAAAGAACGGTGGATGGCGACCTGGATCTTCTTATCAGTGTGACCTATACCCCTGAAAGGGATGAATTTCTGGACTACGTTCCCCTGCGGGTTTTGACTGGATGGACCCAGGTAATTCTCCCGCAAAATTCTGATGTTGAGAACGTAATCGATTTACAGGGTCTTTCTGTGGGGGTTATGCGGGGTGATAACAACGGCGAAGCTTTTGTGGATTTCGTGGGGAGCTTTGAAATTTCTCAACCCCGTCTCATCATTTATGACAGCTTCTCAGAAATTCTCACAGCTCTTTCAGCCGGCGATCTGGATGCAGGAGTTGTTCAGAGCTTCACCCCGGTGGAAAATTATCCGCGGCTAAAACGCAGCGCCATCATGTTCAATCCCTTTCACACCAGTTACGCAACTGCTTCGGGGAATATTCCCCAGGTAATTGAAGATATGGAAACGATTATAGGCAGATGGAAAGAACAGGAAAGTTCACCATATTACCGGATTTTCAACAGGTACTTCGGCGGAGCTGAACGGGTTGTCATCCCACCCTGGCTTACGGCAATTATGATAATATTGATTCTGACTGCCGTATTTTCCTGGCTGATTGTCCGTTACCTCACCCTGGCCCTTCGACGGAGCAATCAGAGTCTGGAAGAACTGAATGCAACTCTTGAGGAAAAAGTTGAGCAGCGCAGCAGGCTTCTGGAAGATTCACGTAAAGAACTTCTGGAAAAGGAAAAAATGGCTGCGCTTGGAAACATGGTGGCCGGGATCGCCCATGAAGTCAACACACCCGTGGGAGTGGCCGTTACCGCATCCAGTTATCTCCAGGAAATGGTTGGGAAAATCCACCGGGACTATCAGAATGACGCACTCAGTCAAAGGGCATTCCGGGATTTCATCAGTCAGGCAGAAAGTTCCAGCGTCATGATACAGAGCAATCTTCTCCGGGCAGGGGAACTGATACAATCGTTCAAGGAGATATCAGTGGATCATTCCGTTGATGAGCCCCGAACAATCAACCTGCGGGAATACTGCGATTCAGTTTTACTCAGTTTATCACCCCGCCTGAAAGACTGTCCTGTGGAGTACCGGCTTCAGGCCGAGGATGCCGAATTACACATACGACCGGGAAGCATCGCACAAATCCTCACAAACCTATTCGAAAACGCCCTGATACACGGTTTTCCCGAAACCGAAATGCCCTCCTCACCTCTCATCAGTATAACTACCGGCATAGAACAGACAAACGGCATCCCCCACTCCACCCCGCCCCTGCGTACTTTGAAGATTGTGGTGGAAGATAACGGAAAAGGCATAGATCCCCACATACTTCCCAGGATCTATGAACCGTTTATCAGCAGCAAGCGCTTTGAAGGTTCCTCCGGGCTGGGCCTGAGCATTGTTCATAATCTTGTTGTGCAGCAGCTGAACGGTACCATCAGAGCCGAACCCCGCCCCGGCCGGGGAACCTGCTTTACAATTCACATCCCCCTCCCGGATTAACCTGAATCCATCCCCTAGTGACAGACCCTCTATTGTTAAGTATATTACTTATATTATATATGATTTTTTTAATAAGGAGAGGGTATGAGCTATTACATGAATACTGAAGTGAAAGGCACATTTGAAGATGTTATCGGCCGGACCGGCGAGGCCCTGGCGGCAGAAGGATTCGGGGTACTCACGGAAATTGACGTAACCGCCACCATGAAAAAGAAGCTGGACGTGGATTTTCGGAATTACCGTATTCTTGGAGCCTGCAACCCTCCATTCGCCCATAAGGCTCTTCAGGCGGAAGATAAAATCGGCACCATGCTGCCCTGCAACGTTATTGTTCAGGAAACCTCTCCGGGAACCGTGGAAGTTGCCGCAGTGGATCCCATCAAGTCAATGGCGGCGGTTGAAAATTCCAGCCTCGAACCCATTGCCCGGGAAATCCGCGAAAAACTGGAACGGGTGATCGACGCCCTCCGCTGAGAACAGTGGGATTTTCTGGCGCCTCCCGGGGCGCCCTCAGGGGCTCCCTCCTGAATCAACTTTCAAATTTTCCAGGCAAAAACTGTGGACGTCAATTATACTGACAATATATACGGCAGTGTAAATTTTACGTAAACGCCATCCGGGTTTACAGCACAGCCCGCTGCCGGGGAGCATGGAATGACAGTAACCGTGAAACTTCGGATTATTGTGGGAGTAGTTGTACTCCCTGTTTTGCTGTTGGGAGCCTTCGGCTTTGCGCTGTACACCAGTACATTCAATCAGGTATACGATGAAGAGAAACAGGGACTGTTGGCCCTGGCGGATCTGGTGGCAGAGGAATTGTATATTCCCATTGCACAAAAATACCAGATTCTGCAAAGCCTCCGCACAGACCGCCAGTTCAAGGAAGCAATAGAGCTTCTCCCGCTGAATACGGTGGATTATGAAGCGATGCGCAATGCGGTGCCCGACTATGAAGATCTGCGAAACAGACTCATCGATATCACCACCGGAACGCCCATTGATCTGCTCTATGTTGCCAGTGAAGACGCACAGATTCTCTTCTCCGACCGGGAACCTGAGTTGCCCGCATCCTATGTTCCCCGGGAAAGACCCTGGTATACGGGAGCCGTTGAACGTTACCGGGAATTCCAACGCTCCGGAGCCTCCGCCGAGGATATTATCGGAGGAGGCAATACGGTCACCGGCTCAAGGGAGTCTTTGTTCTTCTTCACTCCTCCATACCCCACCGCAGAAGAAGGAGCAGAGCAAAGTTATGCGGTTACCGCTTCAGCCGTCATCCTTCAGGGGAACCAGGTGAGGGGAGTGGCCGCACTGGATTATGACATTGCCGAGCTGTCCCAGGTCGCTGCTAATCTGGCCCGGGAACATGAAATTCTCATCGCACTGTACGATCCCCAGAGCATGAGCCAGATTTTCAGCCTACAGAGCGGATTTCTGGACCCCAGCGATGATGCAAATGCCCTGAGAAACGTGGCGCTGAATCTGGGCTATGACCCTGAAAAAGTGGATACTCTGGTTCAGGAAATCCAGAATATCGGTGAGGTGTACTTTGAGGGCAACAGCGCTCAGCTGGGCCTTTCCATGCTGCAGACCACCGAGATGAGGGGAGCCCCCATCGGCATAATGGTGGGACAGAGTCTGGATGAAGTCGTCGCCGGCGTACGAAGCAGAGTATTCCCGCCCATCTTCATTGGAATTCTCATTGCAATAATCGTCCAGATGGCCGGGGTGTTCTACATCGGCAGATCGGTGTTCCGGCCGCTGAATCAGCTCACCCTGGCCATTCAGGAGCTGTCACAGGGAAGCGGCGATTTAACCAGCAGCATTGACGTGTACAGGAGAGATGAGTTCGGTACAATCTCATCAGGATTCAATGAATTTGTATTGAAGCTCCACGATATTGTGGTGAATATCAAAACTGCAGCTGAAGTTGTAACCCGGGAAAAAGAGGATCTTCTCTCCAACACCGAAGAATCCGCCAGTGCTGCAACCCAGATTACCGCCAACGTGGATTCTGTAAAATCCCAGATTGCCAATCTGGATGAGCAAATTCAATCGGTCTCCTCCGCCATGGAGGAAATTCAGGCCACTGCGGTATCGCTGAATTCCAACACCGATACCCAAAAATTGGCGGTGGATCAGGCGACCGCCTCCATAGAACAGATGGTTGCCTCCCTGAGATCTGTTGCCGGAATCGTCCAGGCAAAACAGAATGCCGCAACAGAACTTCAGTCAGTTATTGAAGATGCGGGATCCAAGGTGAACGACGCCGCAGAAGCGTACAACGAGGTGGTTCAGCTTGCTGACAGAATTTCTGAGATGTCCGAGGTGATCCAGAACATCGCAAGCCAGACCAATCTTCTGTCCATGAATGCCGCGATAGAAGCAGCCCATGCAGGCGAATCGGGCCGGGGATTTGCAGTGGTCGCCGAAGAGATTCGGAAGCTTGCCGAGGTCGCCCAGACGAACTCCACCCAGATCACCGATGTTGTAAACGAAATCACCCGCAAAGTGGATGTCGCCGCTTCGGTGGCAACCAATTCAAGCAAAGCCTTCCAGCAGGTGAGGGATGAAACCCAATCCACAATTCAGGCTCTGAATGAAATCAACAGTTCAACCCAGGAGCTTTCCGAAGGCGGCGAGCAGATTATTCAGGCCAATTCCGCCCTGAACGAAGTATCCACATCGGTGCAGCAATCCGCCAAAGAGATGGAAAGCACGGTGGCCATGGTTACAAAATCCACCAATGAGATAGCGGATATCAGCCGTTCAGTTAACTCTGCAATGTCAGAAATTGCCACCGGCGTGAATGAGGTGTCCCTCAGCTCCGACCACATCCGGGAAATCAGTTACCGCCTCTCTGACTCCTCCAAGGCCCTGAACGCGGAGACAGAGAAATTTATTACCAAGCAATCGGCGAATGTTCCGGAACCAGATGCCGGGGCAGATCCCGAGGTTGAAGCCGTTCCGGCAGCGGATGTTGAACCGGAACATGACGGCGGCCAGGCATCCTGAGAGGGCAAAGTTTTCGAATCCCGTTGCCCCGGCAGGGATCCGTCATTATGTTCTAATCCATGAACTATATAATGGAAGTGGAATCTCTGGAGAAGAAATTCGGTAACGTACATGCGGTAAAGGGTATATCCTTCGGAATTCCCCAAGGAAGCTGTTTTGGTCTTCTCGGCCCCAACGGTGCAGGAAAAACAACAACCATTGAAATCATGGAAGGCATCCAGAAACCAGGCTCCGGGACCATTACCTTCAAGGGAAATCCCACCGGCCAGAAATTCAGGGAAAAAGTGGGCATCCAGTTCCAGCACACCGCATTGCCGGAATTCATCACGGTAAAAGAAACACTTGAGCTTTTTTCCAGCTTCTACCCCGATCCCCGTCCCCGGGATGAGGTTATAAGGCTCTGTTCCCTGGAGGATATTATCGACAGGGACAACCGGAAATTATCCGGCGGACAACGGCAGAGGATGCTTCTTGCCCTTGCCATTCTGCCCAAACCGGAAATTGTGTTTCTGGATGAACCCACAACCGGCCTGGACCCCCAATCACGCCGGAATTTCTGGGAGCTGATTCAACGGATACGCAGCGAAAACACCACGGTTCTGCTGACAACTCATTATATGGATGAGGCGCAGGTGCTGTGTGATCAGATTGCAATAATGGATCACGGCCGGATTCTGGAGCTTGACACACCGGAGGCTCTGCTGAACCGGCATTTCCAGGGCGCCATCATCCAAATTCCCTGGAAGGAAGGGTTCACTCTCCAGGACGGCAAAGCGGTGGCGGAAAAACTGGGTGCGGAGCTGGATCCCCAGGGAATGAAAATTATCACCTCCCAGATGGACCGGACAATCAAGAGTCTCCTGGAAGCGAATGTGAACATTGACGGTCTCAGCGTTCACAAACCGAATCTTGAAGACCTGTTTATTAAACTCACGGGGTCATCGCTGAGAGCCTGATGCAGGTGGTCGGGTAATGTAATTATTTAATAGGAGTATACATGAGGTCCAATATCCCTCTACGATCATTTAGAGCAATGGTAAAAGCCAGAACCATGGAATTCGTCCGTGACAGGGGAACATTTTTCTGGAATTTGCTCTTTCCTTTTTTACTGGTTTTCGGATTTTCCTTCGCATTCTCCGGTAACCCCGAGGGAATATTCACCGTCGGAACTCTGGGACAGCCGCCGGAAAATTACACGTTTCTGGAAACAGAAGGTATTGACCGGATAGATTACGATGAGCGGGACGAACGTCTGGATTCGGCAGTTGAACGGCTGCGCCGGCATCAAATAGATATGCTCCTGGACTTCGATAATCAGACCTATTATGTGAACCGGGAAGCACAGGGCAGCCAGCTTCTGCTGGAGCTGTTCTCCGGATTTCAGAGCAGTTCTCCCCACCCGCCTCTGAATTCCGCCACCGTTTCCGGTGAACCCATCCGCTACGTGGACTGGCTGGTTCCCGGAGTGATCGGGATGAACATGATGTTCAGCTGTCTCTTCGGCGTGGGCTTCGTGCTGGTGCGGTACCGGAAAAACGGGGTGTTGAAACGGATGAAGGCAACTCCGGTTTCGGCCCTGAATTTCGTCTCCGCTCAGGCTGCTTCACGACTGATGATCGTAATCATCACATCTATTGCAGTTTTCGCCGGAACCAATATCTTTCTCAATTTCATGATGAACGGAAGCTACTTCAACCTTCTGCTTATCACCACCCTGGCCATTCTCTGTATGATTGCTTTAGGGCTTGTATTTGCATCCCGGATTAAAAGCGAAGAGCTGGCAGGAGGCTTGCTGAACCTGGTAACCTTCCCCATGCTGATTCTTTCCGGGGTGTTTTTCAGTCTGGAAAATGCTCCGGCATTTGTGGGAACCGTGGCCAAAGTTTTTCCTCTGACCCATTTCATAGACGGAGCCCGGGCCATCATGCTGGACGGAGCCGGCCTGCTGGAAATACTTCCGAATATACTGTATCTGGGAGGGCTGACCCTGGTTTTTCTCGTCCTGGCCTCATTCCTTTTCAAGTGGGAGTAATGTAAACCGGCATACCCGGTTCTTTCCCATGGCTTTGGAAGCAAGCAGGGCCTGGTCTGCCCTGAAGATCAGGCTGCTGCTGTCAGTTCCATCGCTGTGTTCAAGCTCCGCACAACCCAGAGAGACTGTGACCCCTGCTTCCGGGTTCTTCTCCACCGCTTTGCGCATCCGTTCCCCCACGTCCGCGGCCTCCGACTCACTGCTGTGGGGCAGTATGGCCAGAAACTCTTCTCCTCCGTATCTGCAGAGGCTATCACCCTGCCTGAGTACATCCCGCACCGAGAAAACCACCTGTTTCAGGACCTCATCACCGAACAGATGGCCATTCTGATCATTAACATTCTTAAAGTCGT
Source organism: Salinispira pacifica (assembly GCF_000507245.1). GTDB lineage: Bacteria > Spirochaetota > Spirochaetia > DSM-27196 > Salinispiraceae > Salinispira > Salinispira pacifica. Next base: position 2,903,711 of record NC_023035.1, read on the forward strand.
CAATATCAAACATCACCACAGAAAGAGGATATCCGTGGCGCCTGGAGAGGGGAAGCTGTTCTGAAAGAAGCTCCTGCATCCACCTGCGGGTAAACGCATGGGTCAGGGAATCGGTAATGCTTCGTTGTTTCAATTCCTCATACTGCTGTGAATTATTCAGCGCAATTGAAACCTGGGTTGCATAGAGCTCCGCCAGCCGGCGGTCGTCGGAGGTGAACGGGCCTTCATCACAACGGTCAAATGTGATCATCCCCAGCACCTCGTCTGCAAAAATCAGGGGTACACCCAGCCAGTGCCTGGTGTCCCTATTTGCAATTTCTCTGAACCGGGGATAGCTGTCGGCCAGTTTCTCATTGATCACCACAGAACTCCGTGTCTGGATGACCCGGGTGTTCGGATTGTTGCCGGGTATGGGAAACCGGATTCCCCGGATAGAATCTTCGCCTCGCTGAAACCCCATTCCTCCCAGTATTATCAACTCTTCCTCAACAAGAATCTGCACCGAAGCGCTGTTGAAGTCAAATACCTGTGCCGCCTGCTCCAGAATTGCCTCTATGGTCCTGTTTAAATCCAGACGGGAACTGATGATCTGCCCCACCGAATGAATGGTGCGCAGCTCCCGGGCCGACTTTTCGGCCTGCATCCGGGCATGAATTTCGTCGGTGAGGTCATAATCGAAGCCCACATATGAAGCCACGGCCCCTTGATCATCACGCTGAACGATCAGACTTGTGGAATGAATCCACCGCCATTCTCCGGATTTGGTACGGATGCGAAACAATACAGATTTGAATGCGCTGTCATCAACATGAAGATGATCAAGCTGAAGCTGCACAACTTTCAGATCTTCGGGGTGGACCAGATCAATAAAGCCGAAATCTTTCATATCTTCATCTGTATAGCCCCAGCTCTCCCACATCCGGTTGGGATACACGCGGCCGGCACGCTGATCATGGATAAACAATCCCACATCCCTCATTTTATCTATGAGGCAATGAATGTCGAAGCTGAAGTCATATTTGTCGGCGCAGTCCACGTTCACGTCCTGTATTGCATTTTATTGATATTTTAGTATATTGGGTAATTCATTCCCAGTCTACAGCAATCATGCTATTATTATCCCAGTCCCAATCGTTCTGCCAGCATAGCTCAGGGGTAGAGCAGCACTCTCGTAAAGTGCAGGTCGTCAGTTCGAATCTGACTGCTGGCTGATTTAGGTTGATCTTTGATGGGCAAATAAGGAAATTACATACATGAACATATACAAATTTTCCCCGGTGTTGGCTTTATTCCCGCTGTTAATTTTATTTTCCGGCACCATTATCAGTGCTGAAAGCGGAGCTGAAATGATTCAGGATCCCGGCTTTGTGGATGGAGAAGAATCCCGGTATGTTATCAGATCAGGTGATGAGATACGCTACAGCAGAACGGTTATCAACCGGATATCCAGAGAAGACCGCCGATACTACGAGATTACCAGTTTCGATGAAACCGGCGAACGAACGCTTGTTGTCACCCCCCGGAACCTGATGCCTTTGGAGACCCGTGCAGTCAACAGAATCGGCGATTCCGAATACAGCACCACCACCCTGGTTTCCAGCCATCCCCGGCTTGCATCCGACCAGGTGTTTGTGATCGGCCTGGAGGATCTTCAGGTCATACTCAGAGGGTATCCCTTCACAAATCCCCAAAGCCTGAAGTTGAAAATCCTGGGCCAGAACGGTGAAGATACCGGCTTCAGTCTCACTGTGGAATACCGTAGAGAGGAACGGCTGGAGCTTCCCGCCGGTACTTTTACCGCCCACAAGCTTGAGGTCGTCACCCGTCTCCCGGGAGCCATGTCAATTTTCCGTGGAGCAATTCCCAAAAACTATCTGTGGTTCAACAGCGAAGCTCCCCACCAGCTTTTGAAAGCAGAAGGTGCCGGAGGCTTCGGTTCAGGGGAAACCCAGGTGAGTGAACTGGTGGACTATCAGAATTGATATGCCGGACTGCCGGAAAAAATGGAATAAAAATCGTGCGCATCCTTGTATTCATATTAAAGATTTCTCATAATTTAAGAGAATCTATTTCTATGGAGGATGCCATGAAAAAGGCAACACGTTTTTTTGTTATACCCCTGCTGCTCATAGTACTGCTGGCAAGCTGTACAAGCACCAATCTAACCACCAATAAAACCGGATGGTCGGATTATGCGGAAATTTTGAGCAAGGATTATGAGGTGGTAGGTCATATCAGGGTGGAAGCCACGGAAACCAAAACCGTTTCTCCCCTGGGTTTCAATACCACCATCGAAGGGAATACCATCACCTACGACCAGCTCATCGCAGCTGCAATGGAAATCGGTGCGGACGATGTAATCAACGTGCGGATTGATGTACTTGAAGAGGGTAATACCAGCCCGTTCCAGTGGCTGACCGGCCATACCAAGGTGTATACCTATTATGCCAACGGCCTTGCGATCCGCTACACCGAGCCGCTCGCCGAAGGAGTTCCAACTTTGGGCCATTCCAAGGAAGATCTTCCCGGAAGCTCTTTCGGATTTGAACTTCCCTTCTCAGTACCCTTCTTCTAAGGTGAACACACGGGTTCCGGTTGATGCCGGCAACCTACTTTACCTTTGCAATGCATTGGCAAAGGTTCATCTAACCAAAAAAGGATGCCTGAACATCTGTTTCAGGCATCCTTTTTCCATTAATTCATGCTTCTTTTTTCAAAAATTGTCCGGGCTTAAGGAATACGAAGTCCGGGATCAGATAAACTGCCTTGAAAGGCGTTCATGGGTATGCTTCACCGCATCGGCGTTGGACATGAGCAGAGAAGTACTGTCCCAGGTTCCCTCCAGAAGTGCACTGCGCCGGCTTTCGGGCATAGAAACTTCCACAGAGGTATTACCGTAGCGGATGGTTCCCTCACGGATATCCAGTACATACTCCTCGCCCGGCTCTTCAGCAGCATGCCGCTGCAGGCGCTCAATATCTTCGGCTGAGGCTGTGACCACGGGTGTTCCCAGCATTATGCAGTTTCCAGCGAAAATTTCGGCGAAGCTTTCAGCCACAATGGCACGGATGCCCCAGCGCACCAGACTCTGGGGGGCATGTTCCCGGGAACTTCCGCAGCCGAAATTGGAATTTGCAAAAAGAATGTTCGCCCCCTGATATTCGTCCCGGTTGAACGGATGATCCTTTGTGGGTTTGCCCGACGAATCGTAGCGTTCATCATAAAACGGATAGTTGCCCATCCGACTGAAGGTGATTTCCTTAAGAAATCTGGCGGGGATAATCCGGTCGGTATCTATATCATTTCCCGACACCGGTACGGCCCTTCCCTGAATTGTTTCAATGTTCTTCATATTTTCCTCCTGTGCGTAACGTCCCGGAACATTATCCGGCCAGGGCCTCACCCATGGGATTGAAGTCACGAATGTCGCTCACCCGGCCATTGCATGCTGCGGCAGCCACCATGGCGGGAGACATAAGCAGGGTTCTTCCTGTGGCGCTGCCCTGCCGTCCGATAAAGTTCCGGTTGGAGGAACTCGCAGATATCTGATCCCCTTTCAACTGATCGGGATTCATTGCCAGGCACATGGAACAGCCGGCCTCCCTCCATTCAAAACCCGCAGCGGTGAAGATTTTATCCAAACCTTCATCCATTGCCTGCTTTCTCACCTGCATGGAGCCGGGAACCACAAATGCATGCACAGCAGGATCCACTTTCCTGCCCTTGAGCACTTCGGCGGCTGCCCGGAGATCTTCTATTCTGCCGTTGGTACAGCTCCCGATAAATGCCACATCTATGGCTATTTCCGAGGGTTTCTGACCGGGACTGAGCTTCATATGGGAATAGGCAAGCTCAGCAGACCGCCGTTCACCGTCATTAGTCATTGCCGAAGGTTCCGGCAAATTCTGATGAATGCCGACGCTTTGCCCCGGAGTGACCCCCCATGTAACCATGGGTTCTATTTCAGATGCATGGAAGCGGACCACTTCATCGTAGACGGCATCCTGATCCGATGCATACTCTTTCCAGTTTTCAACCGCCTTGTCCCAGTCGGCTCCCCGGGGGGCGTATTCCCTGCCTTTCAGGTATGCGAAGGTGGTTTCATCGGGGTTCACATACCCTGCACGGGCGCCTCCTTCAATGGACATGTTACAAACGGTCATCCGTCCTTCCATGCTCATGGAATCGAAGACTTCACCGGCATACTCATAGACAAAACCGATTCCTCCTTTGACGCCCAGGCGGTTGATGATAAACAGCGCAACGTCCTTGGGAGTAACCCCTGTTCCCAGCTTTCCGTGTATTTCGATACGGCGAACTTTCAATTCATCCATTGCCAGACACTGGGAGGCAAGAACATCACGAACCTGGCTGGTTCCGATTCCAAACGCCAGGGCACCGAAGGCTCCGTGAGTTGATGTATGGGAATCACCGCAGGCAATGGTCATTCCGGGTCTTGTTAGGCCCAGTTCCGGACCCACAACATGTACCACCCCCTGTTTTCCGCTCTGGAAGTTAAAAAACTGGATGCTGTAATCCTTGGTGTTATTCTCGATGGCCTGCATCATGCTTTCTGCCTGCCCGTCGGCGAAGGGACGCTGATGGCTGTGGGTGGGCACTATATGATCCATGGTGGCAAATGTCCGCTGAGGATACGCCACCTTCAGTCCCCGCTCCCTGAGCATATCAAAAGCCTGTGGACTGGTCACTTCATGAATCATATGAAGTCCGATAAACAGCTGGGTCTGTCCGGTGGGCAATTCGGCCACCCGGTTATTTTCCCAGATTTTATTGTAAAGGGTACGTTCTGCCATAATCTCCTCCTGGATATATTCACGAGTATATGCAAAATATTTTCATTTGTATAAGATATTATTACTATACTTAGCATAGGTTTTAACTATGGAAATGCATCAAATCAGATATTTTCTTGGGGTGCAGCGGGAACACTCGTTTACCCGGGCAGCCGGATTGTGCCATGTGTCCCAGCCCTCTTTATCTGCGCAAATCCGCAAGCTTGAAGAGGAACTCGGGGGCGAGCTTTTTGAGCGAAGCCGGAAAAGAATCCGGCTCACCGCCAGGGGGGAACTGTTTCTTCAATATGCTCTGGAAGTGGAACAGAGGACGGAGGAACTTTGGGGCGCAATTCAGGATTTCGATAATACCGGAACCGGAAAGATCGCACTGGGGTGTCTCCCAACCACCGGAGCTCACGTACTTCCCCCGCTGCTCACGGAGTTTTCCCGCACTCATCCTGATGTAAAAATTCAGCTTCAGGAGGGATCCAGCCCTGCTCTGGCCCAGGCTCTCCTGGATTTCGACATTGACCTTGCAATTCTGGATGAAGCGGGCCTCAAACCCGGCCTGCAATCCACCCCCCTGTTCCAGGAACCCCTCTACATCGCCCTGCCCGGCAATCATCATCTTTCAACCAAAACAGATCTTCAGCTGGAAGATCTGAAAAATGAGAGTTTTATCCTTATGCGGAAGACACACGGATTTCACAGCATTGTCATATCAGCTTTACGAGACCGAGGCGTGGAACCCCATGTGGTGTATGAAAGCAGCGAAATTGAAACCGTTCAGTCCCTGGTTGAAGCAGGTCTGGGGATCTCTCTGGTTCCGCGGATGGTCTGCAGCAACCGGAATATCTGTTACCGATCCGGGGGAAAATCGGCCCCTTCCAGAACCCTGCTTCTTGCCTGGCGGAAAAGCTATCGACCTCCCCCTGCCGCCCAGGCTTTTTCGGAACTTTCCGCCAGCCTGCTGGCCCGTAGATTCGGAGGAGAGGAATAATCAGGGTAATGCCATGGATCGATGATATTTGATATTACAAAGCTTAATTACAATTTTCTATTTCCGTTGTACAATAATACCATCATTTTAAAACACAGGGCTACTTAATGAAAATGAATCCAAACGATTGGTGGAAGCACGGAGTCATCTACCAGATTTATCCCCGAAGTTTTCAGGACAGCGACGGTGACGGCACCGGAGATCTGCCGGGCATCATCTCACGTCTGGATTATTTACAGTGGTTAGGAATAGACGGCATATGGCTTTCCCCCATTTTTCCATCTCCCATGCGGGATTTCGGCTATGATATCCGGGATTACCGGAACATAGATCCCGTCTTCGGATCTCTGAACGATTTTGATCAACTGGTCGAAGAAGCCCATCAGCGGAATATCAGGATAATACTGGATCTGGTACTGAATCACAGCAGCAGCGATCATGCCTGGTTTCGTGAATCCATGAAGTCACCGGATGGAGAAAAATCGGACTGGTATATCTGGCATCCCGGGAAAAAGTTCCTGGGATTCCGCAGACCTCCCAACAACTGGAGAGCCGCCTTCGGCGGAAGGGCATGGACCTGGAACCGGCTGCGGAAAAGCTATTATCTGCATCTGTTTCTCAAGGAACAGCCGGATTTCAACTGGAGAAGCCCGGAGCTCAGAGAGGAATTGATGAACATCGCCAGGTACTGGCTGGAACGGGGGGCAGACGGATTCCGCCTGGACGTTATCAATTATATTGTGAAGGACAAGCAGTTCAGATCCAACCCCTATCGTATTCGCAAAGCGCCCCCCAGATTTCACGATCAGCAGGATCATGTCTACGACAGAAATCAGCCGGAAAGCCATACATACCTGAAAGAATTCCGCAGCATAATGGATGAATACCCCGGCAGCATGCTGGTGGGGGAAGTGTACCCGAATGAAGGGGTCAGTGAGCCCCGGTACCCGGCGGAATACCAGGGCAGCGGCGGAGATGAGCTTCACATGGCGTTCAACTTCTCGTTTATGTACGCAGAATTCAATGCCTCAGACTTCCGGAAGAAACTCATGGATTGGTATGAGGTGCTTGGGGAGGAACGCTGGCCGTCCCATGTTTTCAGCAATCATGACCAAAGCCGTGCCATCACACGGCTGTGCGGAAATTCCCGGACCAAAGCTGCGCTTCTCGGGGGTATTGCTCTCACCCAGAAAGGTACGCCCTTCCTGTACTACGGGGAAGAAATTGGAATGACAAACGGCAGAATCCCCGGATCCTTGATTCAGGATCCCCTTGGAAAAAAGTACTGGCCATTTCATCCAGGCCGGGACCCGGAACGTACTCCCATGCAATGGGACGGCAGCCCACATGCAGGATTCTCAACCGCCGAGCCCTGGCTGCCGGTGAACCCGGACCACGCCGGCCTGAACGTGGAGAGGGAAATGCAGGATCCTTCGTCTCTTCTTCATTGGTACCGGAAACTGATACAGCTTCGGCGCAATATTCCTGCTCTTCACCGGGGCAGCATCATATTCCCCTCTTCACCGGTCAGGGACAATATTCTGATCTACTTCCGGCAGGATGGAGATCAAAGCTACCTGGCAGCAGCGAATTTTTCCGGGGAGGAACGTGCGGTGGACAGGATATCTTTCCCCGGAGAGTTCAGGGATAGGGGCTTGCGGCAGATACTGGCTTCACACTCATTGGGCTCAGATCCGGTGGGAGACAGCGGGGACTCGGCATTTCCTCATCATGCTCCCATTCTCCGCCCCTATGAGTTTGCCCTGTATGAGCTCGAAAACTGAAAATTTTTCTTCTGAATGCATATAATAGAAAACAAGGATCAATATCATCATATGAAATTATACAGACTTTTCCTTTTTCCCAGAGCGTCCCTGTTCCGGGCAGCTGCAGCAGCTCTTGTGGCCATCGCAATCCCGGGCCTGCTTGCAGCCCAATCCCTTTCCCAGCTTCCGGATGATCCGCGGGTAGAGCAGATCGAAATTCAGGATGGACTCATAAACAGCAATGTGTCTTCAATTATCCAGGATGATCGTGGCTTTATGTGGATAGGAACCACCGAAGGTCTGAACCGCTTTGACGGCTATGAGTTTCGCAGTTTCACATATATTCCTTTCGATACTAACTCACTCAGTCAGAGTCAGATTCAAACCATGCACCTGGATTCCCGGGACAATCTATGGGTGGGCACCTACGGCGGCTTGAACCGGCTGAATACCCTGACGGAAGATGTCGAGAGCTTCGAACATAATGCGGATGATGATACAAGCCTCAGCAGCAACCTTATTATCTCCATCCTCAGGGACAGTCAGGAACGGTTATGGGTGGGAACATCCAATGGTCTGAATTTGAGTACCGACGGTGGGCAGACCTTTCAACGGTTTTATCACCGGGATGAAGATCCCCACAGCCTGGGTGACAACACAATCAGAGCAATACATGAGGATAATGGGGGTCGAATCTGGATAGGACATTACGGCGGTGTGAGCATCTGGGATGACAGGGAGAAAGGATTTTTGAATATCTCCGGACCATCAGCAGACAGAGAGGATCTGGCCGGAAACACAACTCTACCGGGGTCATTCGTCATGGATATAACCCAGGACTCCCGGGGAGATATCTGGCTGGGCCTGTGGGGAGGCAGCATTGTACATTTCAAAGACGACGGGCAGGATATACAAACCTATTCCATTCCCGATGACGGTATATATACCTTGTTATTCGATTCCAATGGCATACTATGGATCGGCACCTGGTCCAGCGGTCTCTATGCAATGAATCCCCGTGACGGAAATTTCCGGCAGTTCAGCCGTTACGGGAAAGAAGAAGATCAATACCATGATCTTATTTATTCTCTTCATGAGGACAGAGGGGGAATTCTCTGGATCGGAACCCGCGGCGGGGGCATCCAGATGTATGACCCCAAGCGAAGCCGTTTCCAGGTATTTGAACACGAAAGCGGGACTGGGGGCATTTCACCCGGCAGCTACACAACCATGGCGGAGGATTCTGAAGGCACCATATGGATAGGAACTTACAACAGCGGAATTAATGCATACAATCCGGTCAGCGGCACATTCACCGGATACTCCCGTGATGGAGAGAACGGCAGGAAGCTTGAAAACAATTTTGTCCTGAGCACATATACAGAAAAGATGGGCGAGATTCTTGTAGGCACCCAAGTGGGTCTTCACCGCTATGATTCCTCTTCCGACTCGTTTGTGCCGGTGGAAGGTCCGTTCAGGGATCAGATTATCCAAAGCGTTACACGTGATTCAGACGGCAATCTGATTGTGGGTACGTATTACAACGGATTATACATATATGATCCCTCCCGGGATGATTACCGGCATTTCGCAAATGATCCCGCTAATCCCGCCAGTATCAGCGATAATCTCATCAGCAGCTTGTATGTGGACCGGAATAATACACTTTGGGTCGGCACCAATAACGGACTGAACCGTTTCACTGAGAAAGGGTTCACACGGTATTTCCATGACCCGGATAATCGTACATCTATTTCCGGCAACAAAATCAGTTCCATTCAGGAGGACAGCTACGGTCAGTTATGGGTGGGAACCAATGGAGGAGGGATCAACCTGTACAACCCTCAGCAGGGAAATTTCACCCACTATACCACCCGAAACGGGTTGGCGAATAACACCGTACACGCCATCACCGTTGATGATGAAGGCAGGTTGTGGATCAGCACCACCCGGGGAATTTCCATTTTGGATCCCAATGAAGAAAACTTTGTGAATCTTGATGAGGATGACGGTCTTGTTCATTATGAAATGACCTCCGCTGCCGTAAAGAGTCGAAGCGGAGATATGTATTTTGCCTCAGTTGCCGCGGTTCACCGAATTCAAAATATTGATTATGTAAACAACCAGCATATTCCACCTGTGCAGATCACCGGCATCGAAATCGCCGGGGAACGGATCATCTCATCCAATTCAGAGGAGCTTCAGCTTCCATACAAAGAGAACTTTATCACATTTAATTTCTCCGCACTGGACTTCAGTGATCCTGACAAAAACAGATACAGCTACAAACTGGAGGGAATTGATCAGGACTGGAGTCCGGTGAGCGGGGAAAATTTTGCCGTCTACACCAATTTGGCTCCCGGCCGTTACCGATTTCTTGTAAAGGGGTCCAATAATGATGGAGTCTGGAATCCACGTCCAACGGAATTCAGTTTCCGCATTTCTCCGCCATGGTATCTGTCTCCTATTGCATTATCCCTGGCGATTCTGTTCGTGGCCGTTTTTCTCGGTCTGATGATCACAAATTTCAGGGTGCGCTGGAAGCTGAACAATGAGCGGCTGAAAAAGGAAGCCGAAATGAACCGCAGACTTGAGCACAAGGTCACCGAACGCACCAAGGCTCTTCAGCGGGCACGGCAGGATGCCGAAGAAGGGCTTCAAACTAAAAGCAGATTTCTTGCCAACATGAGTCACGATATCCGTACTCCATTAAACAGCATCATCGGCTTTTCCGAGATGATCAGCCGTACAGAAGACCGTGGCAAGCTGGATGAATACGCAGCTACGATTTTCTCCGAATCCAACAAACTTCTCAGCCTGATCAACCAAATTCTGGATCTTTCCAAAATTGAATCCCGAAAAATGCCGGTGGAACTGAGGCCGGTTAACCTTGATCAGTTTGTCAGAGAAATTACCGCCTCATACCATGACAAGGCCGCAAGAAAAAACCTGTCGTTCGCAACATCCATTTCAGCCCAGCTTCCTCCCTACCTAGTAACAGATCCGGTGAATCTCAGCAGAATTCTTGAGAATGTACTGAGCAACTCCCTGAAATTCACCAAGGAAGGGGAAATCCGACTTGATATTGAACCGGGAAGTGCGCCTGAAAGTGAAATGTCCAGGGCCGACGGACGGCAGGACAATGAACCGTCCGCAGAAATTCTTCGTTTTATTGTACGGGACAGCGGGATCGGTATACCCGAAGAAAAGCAGGAAATAATTTTTTCAAGTTTTGAACAGATTGATAAATCAATGGATAGAGAATATCCGGGCTCAGGGCTTGGAATGTCCATAGCCCGTGAATTGACTGAAACCCTCGGGGGAAAAATTCTTCTGAGATCCCGTCCCGGTCACGGCAGCACCTTCACCATTGAGATTCCTGTACATCATATTGAAAATGAACTTCAGCTGGATGAATCAGGAGGTGAATCTACGGAGCATATTAATCTCCAAGGGAAAAGGATTCTGCTTGTTGAGGATTATCTTCCCAACCAGGCCATCGTACAGGCGCTCCTGGAGTCCACAGGAGCCGAACTCACAACGGCTGAAAACGGTGCGAAAGCCCTGGACCTGTGCGAGGGGCAGAATTTCGATATTATCCTCATGGATCTTCACATGCCGGGGATGGATGGTCTCGAAGTTACCCGCCGACTGCGCACTTCAGGTGCAAATTCCACTACGGTGATTCTCGGCCTCACCGCCGATGTGATGAAGGAAAGCCGGGAACGCTGCCTTGCTGCGGGAATGAATGATGTCCTCACCAAACCTATCCGTCAGCGCACCCTGATGAGTGCACTGCAATTCTGGTTGAATCAATCGGAAAGCAATTCTTCTCAAGCTGGCGAATCTATTCAGATGAGTGAAGCCGATGCGGCTGAGAGCGGCCTTCCAGGAGGCAGCCGGTTTCCGGTTGTATCCGTGCCCAGGTTTTACGGCCAGCATTCCCGAAGCAGGATTTTTGATTATCAAGGTCTGTTGGATGAATACGGAGACGCTGAACTGATCCGGGAACTCTGCAACGGATTTATTGCTTCAGCACATGAAGGCATGGCCCATATTCAGGAAATTCTGGAGAAACCCGAGTTAGACGGTCGGGATCTCAGGGAATTACATCGTGAAGGCCACAGCATGAAGGGCGGTGCCATAAATCTCATGGCTATTGACCTTGCGGAAAAGGCCGAGGAATTGGAACGGCTGGCCAAGAAACTTGCGGAATCCGAAGAATCTGAAGAGATTCGGAAAATTATCAGCAGCGGCGAAATTGACCGCCTTACCCATGCAGGGGTACGAATAAAAATTGCTCTCCAGGATTTTATTCGCGAACAGTCCGATCCGGAAAATATTCAAGGTACATAAGGCTTGAACCTGAAGCGGCCAGGCCTAACAGAAAAATATTCAGGAATGGAATAAACATCATCAGGTACACGGCGAATCCGAACCCGAGCATCAGCATAGGATGCTTCCTCAAAACCCTGTAGCGGTCCCGAATTCCCACCATTCTCCTGTTTCCCGACAAACCGGTATATTCCAGGGAAAGCATCACCCAGGTGAAGGCATAGCTGAGTATTACCTGCAATATGCTCCCCAGACCGGGAATCAAATGAAGCGTCAGGAGCAGTACATTTCCCGCCATGGTAATTCCCAGCAGAAGCAGGGCATCTCCTATTGAAAAAACCGCCACCTTGAGCTGATTCCCCAATCCCTCGGGTGCCGCAGATTCACCGGAAACCCGCTCTTCGGTTTTTTCACTCACCACATCCAGAAACGGCCCGGCAACCACCGGTCCGAGAATTAAAAACAGGATAAGACCAATGCTGATGAGAGCGAAGGTGAACAGACCGCCTAGAGCCGAGCGAAGAACGCTCAGCAAAGCGGATCCTTCAGCGGCAGGTGCTGCCCAGATGAGATCCCTGAGATCATCACCGAATCGAATAGCAAGCCAAATAGAGAGAATCAACAGTACGATCTGAATAAGGGCGGGAATCAGAAGAATTTTCCAGAGACTGTGTCGTTGCACAACTCCGATGGCCTTGAAGGGATAGGAAAAACCTTTAAATATATCTCGTAGCGGGTTCATGGGGTCATTGTACCATAAAAAAAACCGGCAGGCATGCCGGACGTTGAGCCCGGCCGGCAGCTTACCGGTTTCGTGTTTGTTTGCATGGACTGAGGGCGGCAGGCCGTCAGTCCCGGCTGTGGAACTGAGCTTCGATTACCAGCGGTAATGAGCGAAAGCCTTGTTCGCATCTGCCATTCTGTGGGTATCTTCTTTTTTCTTGAAAGCGCTACCGGTGTTGTTATACGCATCCATCAGCTCTGAACTGAGTTTCTGAGCCATGGACTTACCGTTCCGGCCCCGGGCAGCGGCAATAATCCAGCGCATTGCCAGTGCTTCACGGCGGCTTTCCCGGATTTCCACGGGCACCTGATAGGTGGAACCACCCACACGGCGGCTTTTAACTTCGATAACGGGCTTTACATTGTCCAGGGCCTTGAGAAAAACTTCGATGGGCTTGGCATCGCTGATCTTTTCTTCAACCACAGACATTGCTCCGTATACCACTTTGGTTGCGGTACTGCGCTTACCGTCGAGCATCATCCGCTTGATGAATTTTGTGAGCACGGTGGAACCGTAACGGGTATCCGGGAGTACAGGTTTTTTCGGTGCAATTCTTCTTCTTGGCATCTTATTCCCCCTTAGGCCTTAGGCTTCTTGGCGCCGTACTTGGAACGGCCCTTGCGCCGGCCGTCTACACCAAGGGTATCCTTGGCACCACGGACGATATGATAACGAACACCGGGAAGGTCTTTTACACGACCTCCGCGCAGGAGTACAACAGAGTGTTCCTGCAGATTGTGTCCGATACCGGGAATGTATGCGGTAACTTCAATACCGTTACTGAGACGAACACGGGCTACTTTCCGCAGCGCAGAGTTCGGCTTCTTGGGAGTAACGGTCATTACACGGGTACAAACCCCGCGTTTCTGGGGACAGGACTGGAGGGCTGGAGATTTGGTCTTCTTCCAGGTGGTCTTCCGTCCTTTCCGGATAAGCTGATTAATAGTGGGCATTGAGCTTACTCCTTAAAATCTCCCGATGGACCATCGGCAACGCCTGATGTTTGCGTCCATTTCCGGGTCGACAGACTCAACCCCTTCACCTCGGGTTCCCGGCAGGTCATGCGGTATCCGCCGACCAAGCCTTTCGCCGCCAGGAGCGGCTTGCGCCGTACTCCGGAAGGGCTGTCGAAATATAATTATATATCCCTCCGCCGCAGATGCGGCGGAAGGGTCTTACAATAACAGGTTTTTCTTTGCAGGGTCAATACTTAGCTGAGCCTGCAGTGCCTGCATGGCCTGCGGGTACCACAGCAGCGGACGAACTACTCGTCGCCCCCTGAAGCTGTGTCTCCGGCGCCTTCTGTCGCCGCAACCGCCGCCTTTTCCTTCTCTCTCATTTCAACAATCTGCTGAACATGAGCATCAAGATCCGAACGGTTTTCATCGTAGAGCTTCAGATTATTATACTGGCGCATACCTGTACCCGCAGGAATGAGATGACCGATAATCACATTTTCCTTCAGGCCCCTGAGTCCGTCCACGGAGCCGGCAATTGCCGCATTGGTGAGCACCCGGGTGGTTTCCTGGAAGGAAGCAGCGGAAATGAAGCTGTCGATGTTCAGTGACGCTCTGGTAATACCCAGAAGCAGGGGCCGTGCCACAGCAGGCTGTCCGCCTTCCTTCTCAACCTTGCGGTTTTCTTCACCGAACTTGTACTTGTCCACCTGCTGGCCGAAAATAAAGTTGGTGTCGCCCACCTTGATGATTTCAACCTTGCGCATCATCTGACGGATAATTACCCCGATGTGCTTATCGTTAATATCTACACCCTGAAGACGGTACACTTCCTGAACTTCATTCACCAGGAACCGCTGCAGCGCATTTTCTCCGAGAATCTGGAGAATATCGTGGGGATCAACCGCACCGTCACAAATGGGCTCACCGGCCTCCACCAGGTCGCCTTCCCGGACCAGAAGATGCCGACCCATGGGAACCAGATGTTTCTGACGCTGACCGAAGTTGTCTTCTACCATGATCACCCGTTTGGACTTCACTATCCCTTCAAACTGTACCGTACCGCTCACTTTGGCCAGTACTGCGGGTATCTTGGGCTTACGAGCTTCAAACAGTTCACCGACCCTGGGCAGACCCCCGGTAATATCCCGGGTTTTGGCGGATTCCTGCAGGATTTTCGCCAAGGCGCGGCCTGCTTCAACCTTCTCTCCGTCGGCAACGTTCACATAGGAACCGCCGGGAAGGTAATAGGTGGCAAGCTCTTCTTCCTGGTCATTTTTAATAATGATTCGGGGCTGAAGACTCTCGGTGGTGAGTTCGGCAATTTTCTTCTCGATGTTACCGGTATCTTCATTCACCTCTTCTTTCAGCGTGGTCTTGTCGATATCCTCATAAAATACGGTACCGTCGTGCTCTGCAAGAATGGGCTCGGAGAACGGGTCGAAGGTGGCGATCGACTCATCGGCGGGAACAATATCCCCCACCTTCACCAGAAGATCCGCACCGTTCCGGATTTCGATCTTCTGCTCCTGGGCTATCAGATACAGCTTATCTTCACGGATAACCGCATAGGCGTTTTCCTGGGCCTGAATAACTTCCTTGCCCTTCTGTATTACATCCTGGCCCTTCACAATCTTGTCCCCGTCTTCCACAAGGATCTTCACCTTGCCGGAGGTGTCCAGAACTTCCAGCACCTTGCTGGCCATGAGGAACCCTTTCCGGGTAAACAGCCGGTCTCCGTTTTTCAGAGTTACGGTATTACCGTGAATGCTGTTGATCATCACCGGATAATGAAGAAAGGTCCGGTTTTCCTCACTGGTCTTGGTTGCGGCCCCCCCGATATGGAAGGTACGCATGGTGAGCTGGGTACCGGGCTGTCCGATACTTTGCGCGGCAATAATTCCCACCGCTTCACCGATTTCAACCGTACGGTTGGTTGCGAGGTTCCGTCCGTAGCATTTCCGGCAGACGCCGTGCTTTGATTCACAGGTAAGCACAGTACGGATCCGTACCGATTCTATACCTGCTTCTTCTATGGCTTCTGCAGTTTCTTCTGATATTTCTTCGTTTACATCAACCAGGATCTCCCCGCTGATGGGATGCTTCACCCGTTCGATGGTAAAACGGCCTACGATACGTTCCTGAAGGGTTTCCACAATTTCCTCACCGTCTTTCAGGGCGGTATAATCGATACCGTTGATGGTTCCGCAGTCCTCTTCGTTTACCACCACATCCTGTGCGATATCCACAAGACGCCGGGTAAGATATCCGGCATCGGCGGTCTTCAGAGCGGTGTCGGCAAGACCCTTACGGGCACCATTGGTGGAGATAAAGAACTCGATGATTGAAAGGCCCTCTTTAAAGTTGGACCGGATGGGCAGCTCGATGATTTCACCGTTGGGCTTGGCCATCAGACCACGCATACCCGCAAGCTGACGGATCTGGGAGCGGCTACCACGGGCACCGGAGTTGGCCATCATGTATACCGGGTTGAAACCTTCCCGGTCGTTCTGCAGCTTCTGCATCATCTCATTGGTGAGCTCTTCATTGGTCTTGGACCATACCTCAACTACACGGTTATACCGCTCTTCGTTGGTGATATGTCCCTGGAGATACTGGTTCTGGATGGCGATGACATCGCTGTTCGCCTGTTCGATCATCTCGGGTTTCCTGCTGGGAATGATAATGTCGTTCACACCGATGGTTGCACCGAAGATGGTTGCATAGCGGAATCCCAGATTCTTCACCTGATCAAGCATAAGCACGGTAAGATACGGCCCGTGTTTGGAGTACACCTTGGCAATAAGGGACCGAAGCTCCTTGTCTCCCATGGCATAGTTGGCAAACTCAATCTCATTGGGCAGGGCATCGTTGAGAATCATCCGGCCGGGAGTGGTTTCCACAAGCTCGCCGTTATGGGGAGCTTTGTCCACCGGCACTTTGATCAACGCCTGATAGTCAACGTCACGGTTTTCAATTGCATAAATCACTTCGTCGAAGGAAGAGTAGCGTTTTCCGTGTCCCCTCCCCGCTTCTTTATGCCGTGTAAGATAGTTGATTCCCAGAACCATGTCCTGTGAGGGGAATACAATGGGCTTACCGTTTGCCGGGTCCAGAAGATTCCTGGCGGAGAGCATGAGCGTCCAGCACTCAATCTGGGCCGCCTGGGTCAGGGGCACATGGACCGCCATCTGGTCACCGTCAAAGTCGGCGTTGTAGGCATGACACACCAGAGGGTGCAGCTTGATTGCCTTTGAATCCACAAGAACCGGCTCGAAGGCCTGGATACCCAGACGATGGAGGGTGGGTGCACGGTTCAGAAGAACCGGATGTTCCTTAACAACCTCATCCAGAACCGCCCATACCTCGGGGGTTTCCTGTTCAACCAGAGTTTTCGCCCGTTTAATGTTGTATACCACATCTTTTTCAACAAGCTTCTTCATAATGAAGGGCTTGTAGAGCTCAAGTGCCATTTTGGTGGGGAGTCCGCACTGGTGGAGCTGCAGGTCGGGACCTACAACAATTACCGATCGTCCGGAGTAGTCCACACGCTTACCCAGAAGGTTCTGGCGGAAACGTCCCTGCTTACCCTTGAGCATATCAGAAAGCGACTTCAGGGGCCGGTTTGACGCGCCCTTCACCACCCGTTTTTTCTTGCTGTTATCGAAGAGGGCATCCACCGCTTCCTGGAGCATCCGCTTCTCGTTCCGGATAATGATATCCGGGGCGTTCAGGTTCATCAGCCGTTTCAGCCGGTTGTTTCTGTTGATAACCCGGCGGTAGAGGTCGTTCAGGTCGGATGTGGCAAAACGGCCGCCGTCCAGCTGAACCATGGGGCGCAGTTCCGGGGGAATTACGGGAATCACATCCAGAATCATCCAGCTTGCCTGATTCTTGGAATCACGGAAATTTTCTACAATTTCAATCCGCTTCAGCAGACGCTTATCCGCTTTTTCACCCTTTTCAATCATCTTGGCACGAAGCTCTGCGCTGAGTCCGTCCAGGTCGATGGTTTCAAGGAGACTCCGGATGGCTTCCGCACCGATACCGGCGGAGAAACTCATACCGTAGCGTTCTTTGGCTTCGGCGTATTCTTCCTCGGTGAGCAGATCCATCTGCTTCAGGTCTGTATCACCGGGATCAATTACTATGTACTTCTCGTAATAGAGAATGGAACGCAGAGCGGCAACCGTCAGGTCCAGAAGCAGACCCATGCGGCTGGGTACGGACCGGTAATACCAGATATGGCTCACCGGGCTTGCCAGCTCGATATGCCCCATCCGCTCACGGCGGACCTTGGGATGGGTTACTTCAACTCCGCAGCGGTCACAGATAACACCCTTGTACCGGATGCTCTTGAACTTTCCGCAGTAGCATTCCCATTCCTTGGTGGTTCCGAAAATCCGCTCACAGAAGAGACCGTCCTTTTCAGGCCGGAGGGTCCGGTAGTTGATGGTTTCTGGTTTCTTTACTTCACCATAGCTCCAGGCCCGGACCTGATCCGGGCTGGCGAGCTTAATCATAATATTGTCGAAATCTTGTATTTCTCGCACCTTGACCTTCCTTAGAAATTGCTTCCCTGACGGTTAATCAGCTCTTCATCACGTTCAGTGAGGGGGATCTGCTTACCTTTTGAATCGTAAATCGAAACATCCAGGGCAAGACCCCGCAGCTCCTGAACAAGTACGTTGAAGGATTCGGGAACGCCGGCGGTTGTGCCGGGTTCGCCCTTCACTATGCTTTCGTAAATCTTTGCCCTTCCGTTCATATCGTCGGATTTGATGGTAAGAAGCTCCTGCAGCGTATTGGCTGCACCGTAGGCTTCCAGGGCCCACACTTCCATTTCACCCAGACGCTGTCCGCCGAACTGAGCCTTACCGCCCAGGGGCTGCTGGGTAACCAGACTGTAGGGTCCGGTGGAACGTGCATGCATTTTGTCCGTAACCATATGATGGAGTTTAATCACATACATGTAACCCACCATGACATCGTTTTCGAACTGAACACCGGTTCGTCCGTCATAGAGGGTAATCTGGGATGATCCCGGGCGTCCGCCCTTCTCCAGGAGACCGGAAATCTCCTCACCGGTTGCGGACTGGAATACCGGGGTGGTGTACCACTCATCATTTTCAACGGCTGCCCAGCCAAGCATGGTTTCAAGCAGCTGCCCGATGTTCATACGGGATGGTACCCCCAGAGGGTTGAGACACAATTCCAGCGGCGTACCGTCGGCCATGAACGGCATATCTTCCTCGGGAAGAACCCGGGCGATAATACCCTTGTTACCGTGACGGCCGGCCATCTTGTCCCCTTCCTGAAGTTTTTTCTTGGTGGCGATAAGAACCTTCACCACTTCTTCAACACCCGGGGAGAGGTCATCACCTTCACTGCGCCGCATCCGCTGCACATCGATAACGGTACCTTCGGTTCCGTGGGGAACCCGAAGGGAGGTATCCCGGACTTCTTTGGCTTTCTCGCCGAAGATGGAGTTCAGCAGTTTGAATTCGGGGGTTGTCTCGGTTTCGCTCTTGGGGGTTACTTTTCCCACAAGGATGTAACCGGAGCCCACCTTGGCGCCGATGCGGACAATCCCTTCCTCGTCCAGCTGATCCAGGGCTTTTTCGGATGTGTTGGGAATATCCCGGGTGATCTTTTCAGGCCCCAGCTTGGTTTCCCGCACCTCTATGGTGAATTCTTTAATATGAACCGAGGTGAATACATCGTTCTTCACCACTTTTTCGGAGATAAGGATGGCGTCCTCGTAGTTGTATCCGTTCCAGGGTACAAACCCCACCAGAATATTCCGTCCCAGTGCCATTTCACCCTTGAATGTGGAGGGACCGTCGGCGATGGCCTGGCCTTTCACAATCTTGTCTTTGTAGGCAACCATGGGTTTCTGCACATAGCAGGTGTCCTGGTTGGTCCGCTGATATTTGATCAGCTCGTAAACGTCCTTGTCGCCGTCAAATGCGGGCTTCTCCGGGGTAATCTCAACCCGGGCATTGCTCACATAGCTTACAACTCCGCCGCGCTTCGCTTTCACCAAAACACCCGAGTCATAGGCTGTCTTGAACTCCATTCCCGTTCCAACCCGGGGAGGTTCGGGACTCACCAGCGGAACCGCCTGGCGCTGCATGTTTGAACCCATCAATGCACGGTTGGCGTCGTCATGCTCCAGAAAGGGAATCAGGGCCGATGATACGGAGATTACCTGCTTGGGAGAAACGTCCATGTACTGAACATCCGCGGGGGGACGGGTGGTATAATCACCCTGTTTCCGCACGGAAACCTGTTCATCAACAAAGGCGCCTTTGTCATTGATGTTGGCGTTGGCCTGGGCAATGAAGTATTTCTCTTCATCCATGGCGGAAAGATATTCGATATCCTGGGTTACCTTGCCGTCTTTGACTTTCCGGTACGGGGTTTCAAGGAACCCGTAGTCGTTCACCCGGGTGTACCCTGCAAGGCTGACAATCAGACCGATATTCGGACCTTCAGGGGTCTCAATGGGACACATTCGGCCGTAGTGGGTGTAATGTACGTCACGGACTTCAAACCCCGCCCGGTCACGGCTGAGACCACCGGGGCCGAGAGCGTTGAGACGCCGCTTATGGGTGAGTTCCGAAAGGGGATTCACCTGGTCCATAAACTGTGACAGCTGGGATGAACCGAAAAACTCTTTCACCGCAGCAACAACGGGTTTGATTGAGATCAGATCCTGGGGCTTGATGGTCTCAATTTCTTTGAGACTCATCCGCTCCTTGGCGATCCGCTCCATCCGGCTGAAGGCGGTCTTCATCTGGTTGGCAAGGAGTTCGCCCACCGATCTGACACGCCGGTTACCAAGATGGTCGATATCGTCCACGTTGGCTTCGCCGATGTACACCCGGATCAGATATCCCATGGTGTTTACGATGTCTTCCTTGGTGAGAATATGCTCTTCCGGAGCATCCTGGTAGTCGAATTTCTTGTTCAGCTTGTAGCGTCCCACCCTTCCCAGGTCGTAACGCCGGGAGGTGAAAAACATGGAATTGAAATCTTTCTCGGCGCTCTCTATGGTGATGGGTTCGCCGGGCATGATCACTGCATATACCGCAGAAAGGGCTGCTTCATGGGACGGTTCATCCTGGCCCTCTTCCTTGGTGTGTTTGCTCTCTTCCCGCTCGAAGCAGTTGAGAATAATATCAGAATGAAGACTTTCGGAATTCTCATCGTCGATGATTTCTATGCTGCTCACCTGGGAGTGGATCAATTCATCAACATCATGGGGGTGGATTTTTTCACCGGCCTTGTAAAGCTTCTTGCTTTCCTCGCCGTCTTCAATATATACGGCGCGTCCCAGAACCTTGCCCCGGAGATAATCCCGTGACTCGGCGGTATCTTCAACCGTTACGGTTTTAAGCCGGTAAAACAGGTCGATTATCTTTTCCCGTGTGTCGTAGCCCAGAGCCCGGAGAAACAGGGTACCGAGAATGCGCTTTTTCCGGTCAATCTTGGCGAAAATCAGTTCTTTTTTCTGATCGATTTCGAATTCAAGCCATGAACCCCGGTACGGGATGATCCGTGAACTATACACACCCTTCTCGTGGGAGAAAATCACCCCGGGGCTCCTGTGGATCTGGCTGACAACCACCCGCTCTGCACCGTTGTAGATGAAGGTTCCCCGGTCAGTCATGATGGGGATGTCGCCCATATAGATATCTTTCTGCCGGATTTCCCCGGTTTCAGTAAACAGCAGATTTATTTTCGCCTTGATGGGAACTGCGTATGTGTGACCTTTGGCCTTGCACTGTGCCTCATTAAACTTGATATTCTCCTCATCCAGGGTATAATGGTCATACTCAAGGACCATGTCGCCGGCCTGGCTTTCGATGGGAAAAATCGTCTGGAATACCTCTTCCAGACCCTGTAGATTCGGCTTGTTCCCCTGGACCATCCAGTCTCGCTGTAAGAATTTCTCATAAGATGAGAGCTGGATATCCACGAGATTCGGCAATTCCATGACAGTTCCCTTGGAAGTACCAACCTCGGTTCGTTTGATTTCGGTATTTCGATTAAACATCAGTTCCCCCGCACCAGGTAGTTGTTCGCTGTATAATTCTGTATTTCATCGGCTGAGACAATTTCATACCATGAAAATGCCAAAGCTGTAGAAATCAGCAGCTATCAGTAGTACACACAGTTTTTAATTTCCGGTTCGCTTTGAGACTCCTTTCATTCACTTCCCTGAAAGAATCCCTTTTACAAAGCAATTTGAAAAACCCCCGAAACCACAGGTCTCCGGGACTTATTAAATTGCTTGGTTTACACCGCTGACATCCTCTGCAGACACAGAATCACCGCAGGCTCGGGGCAGGCATTGCCCGCCGGGAGCTTACGGTGAGTATCTTGTATTTCTAGTCGCTTGTCGATTTCGTTGGACACAGTCCCCTTACTTAACTTCGACAGTAGCACCAGCCTCTTCAAGAGTTTTCTTGATTTCAGCAGCTTCATCCTTGGAAACATTTTCCTTGATGACACCGTTGGATTCAACCAGCTCTTTTGCTTCCTTAAGACCCAGGCCTGAAACGATGGTCCGAACAGCCTTAATAACGTTGATCTTCTTGTCTCCGGCTCCGGCAAGCTTAACAGTGAATTCAGTCTGCTCTTCAGCAGCTTCTTCAGCTGCGCCTGCAGCAGGACCTGCAGCCACGGCAACGGGAGCAGCGGCAGTAACGCCGAACTTGTCTTCCATAGCCTTCACCAGTTCGGAAACCTCCAGAACGGTCATGTTTGCGATTGCTTCGAGAATTTCGTCAGTAGAAAGTGCCATATTATCTTCTCCTTTTTAGTATAATTTTTTTAACGGCGATAGCATAGCACCTCTTGCAATAAGAAGACTAACGCCGCTTTTTTCACATCATCGCACCCGCCTCCGCCGACAACCCGGCGGAATTACGGGCGAAGAGGAGATTACTCCCCGGCCTTCTGATCAGCCACAGCCTGGAGCGTACGCACCAGCTTGGTAGCAATACCGTTAAGGCCGTACACAAAGTTCTGCACAGGCGCGTTCATTGTACCCATCAGCATTGCGATAAGCTCGATCCGTGTAGGCAGCTTGCTGTACTCAATAACCTGGGTGGCATCGAATACATTGCCGTTCACTATACCGCCTTTCACTTCCAAAGGCCAGTCCTTGGCAAGCTTCAGAAGCTCTTTGGCGACGGGACCGGATTCATCATGGGTAAGGGCCACCGCAGTGGGTCCCACAAGATAATCATCTACAACCGGCATCTCCATATCTTTCAGAGCCAGCTTTGCGAAATTATTCTTGATTACATGATATTCAGCATCCAGCTCCCGGAGCTTGGTGCGCAGTTCGGTGATCTGCTCAACGCTGAGCCCGCGGTAATCGGTGAAGATATAATCATTCACTCCGCTGAAGCTGTCTTTGAGAGCCTGAACCGCCTCTTTTTTTGCATTATTTACACGTGTTACATATTCAGCCATTTAATCAGCCCTCCCTTACTCTGCACTCTGGACAAGCTTTACGCCGGGACCCATTGTGGATGAAATTGCCAGGCTCTTCACGAAATCACCCTTGGTGTCGGCGGGGCGCTTACGCTCAACTTCGCCGATCACAACGTTGATGTTTTCCGCAAGGGCTGCCGGATCCATGGACACCTTACCCACCGCAAGATGAATTACGCCGGTTTTATCCGAACGGAATTCCACACGGCCCTTTTTCAGCTCATTGATAGCCGCGGTAACGTCGAAGGTTACTGTCTGGGTTTTCGGGTTGGGCATGAGACCCCGGCGACCGAGAATGGGACCGAGACGGCCCACATCTTTCATCATATCGGGGGTTGCAACTGCAACATCAAAATCCAGCCAGCCGTCTTTGATTTTCGCAATCAGATCATCATCACCCACAAAAGCGGCACCTGCATCCTTTGCTTCCTGGGCTTTATCACCCTTGGCAAAGACCAGTATTTTCTTTTCGCTTTTGAACTGGTTGGGAAGAACCAGAGTGTCACGAATTGTGGTGCTCTTCTTCACATTCAGCTTCATGGACAGTTCGACGGTTTCATCAAACTTGGCGAATGCATGTTCTTTAATAATCTTCACCGCATCTTCCGTAGTGTACTGCTGAGTCTTGTCGTAGGCGGCTACGGCGTTTCTATAATTCTTTCCTCGCTTCATATATTACCCCTCAACCTCTACGCCCATGGAACGGGCTGTTCCGGCTACAATCTTGATCGCCGCATCGATGTCGTTGGCATTCAGGTCCGCCATCTTCATTTCGGCAATCTTCTTCAACTGATCCCGGGTAATTTTGCCCACCTTCACCTTGTGGGGCTCGGCGGAACCTGAGGACAGACCGATCTCTTTCTTAATGAGAACGGCAGCCGGAGGACTCTTCATTTCAAAAGTGAAACTTCGGTCCTGGTATACGGTGATAACAACAGGAACAAGCAGTCCTGCTTCAACATCTTTTGAAGCATCATTGAACTGCTGAACAAACTGGGGCGCACTTACCCCGTGAGGTCCAAGTGCAGGACCTACAGGAGGGGCCGGTGTGGCCTTCTGTGCAGGCACCTGAAGCTTGATCATGCCAGTGACTTTTTTCTTAGCCATGTACACTCCTCGTGGTATTAGCGGGCATATCTCCGAGAAACACCCTCCCACCAGATTATTTACTGCCTACGGCAGTGTATTTTTCATACGAGCAGGCCGGATTCCCGGTCGCTCGGTATTTGATTCCATATACAAAGAAAAACCCCCACGGGGTTTTTCCTCTTTTTTACAGTTTTTCCACCTGAAGATATTCAACTTCCACAGGGGTGTTCCGTCCGAAAATTCCGACCATTACTTTCAGCCGGTTTTTTTCGTCCTGAACTTCTTCAACGGTTCCGGTGAATGACTCGAAGGGACCGTCGATAATCCGTACCGTTTCCCCCACAACATAGGTCTGCTTGGGCCGGTAGCTGGAATCTCCCTTGATTTCGCCCATCCGGGCCAGGAGGTTTCGGGCTTCCTCGGTGCTGATGGGCTGGGGTTTGGCGCTGGGGCTTGTACCCACAAAACCGGTCACCCCCTGTATCCTGCGGATCTTGGAGCACACGGGCTTCCAGCCCAGGTCGGGGAGATCCATTTCAAGAAGGATGTATCCCGGGAGCACTTTCTGCATGCGCTCCTTGCGCTTGCCGTCTTTTACATCAACGACCTTCTCGGAGGGAACTTTGATGTCGCTCACCGCTTCACCAAACTCACCATCGTCGATCATCCGGCGGATGGTCTTCTCAATTTTGTTTTCATGTCCGGAAAACGTATGCAGAACATACCAACTCTTGGCCATATAACCTCCTGATCCTCAAAAACCCGGCCGAAAAAAAGCACCCCCGAAAGGGCGGAAACACCACAGGTTCTAGAAAATCAGATCTACGAGATTGGCCAGAACAAAATCCACCACGCCAAGGGCGATGGCGAAAAGTGCTATGGACACAAGAACAACACGGGTGTTGGATGCAACTTCGTCACGTGTAGGCCATACAACTTTTTTCAACTCTGCGATACTGTCCTTAAAAAACTGAATAATGCGTTTCATTTACTTTCCCTCTACAAAAAATCCCCGGAATCACTGCTGTACTCAGCCGATCTCGGGGTATTTTTGCTCAATTCTTACAGTTTATCACCCGTCGGCGCCGTCGTTCCCCGGCGCAGATAACGATCAGGCCCAGTAGGAATCGAACCTACAACCTTCGGTTTTGGAGACCGACGCTCTGCCAATTGAGCTATAGGCCTGTGTACCGGACAATGCTGCGAAGGACCGGATTGGCACCGGCCCTTCGAAAAAATCATCCAGAGAGCCTCCGATCGGACTTGAACCGATGACCCCCACCTTACCATGGTGGTGCTCTACCGACTGAGCTACAGAGGCATGACTTGAAAATGCTCGCAGAATGTAGCAAATTGGAATCTCTTTGTCAACTAAGGTGCTTACAAAACTGCATTTTGTATCCGCTGACCGAAGATACGGAAATACCCCCTGTCCCGGGAGGACGATATGATTCGACTTCTCCTTTCCGCTCTCATGTTCCTGCAGTTTTTCGTGGTGGGATCATTCAACCCCCTCATCAGCCTCTATCTTACCCGGTTTTTGGGACTTGGAGGCGGTCAGGCAGGGTTGATTATATCCCTGTCCCAGGTATCAATGCTCATCTCACCCCTTCTGGTGGGGCGGATTGCCGGTAAAAAAATCAGCGAACGGCGGCTGCTGATTATCATTTATATTGCAGGAGCGGCTTTGCTGCTGCTTACCTCGGTTCAGAAAGGCTTTGCCGGCATGCTCCTTTCGTTTTTCGCACTGAATCTCATGCTGGGGCCTGCAGTGGGGCTGATGAATGCGGTTACCTTCAAGAGATTACCCGACCCCTCTGCGTTCGGCAGCATTCGGGTATGGGGAACCATCGGCTGGATGGCTGCAGGATGGACCAACGGAGCCCTGGTGCAGCTGTTGCCGGGAATCAGCAGCTCCCTTTCCCTGATCTTCACCCTCCCTGCTCTCGCCTCTCTTCTGTTTACCTTCCTGGCTGTTCTTCTGCCCGGCGGCGGCAGTACCCCAGCCCCGGCCGGAGGATCCGGAAGAAGAAAACGCCCCGGCACCCGGTCTGAAGCAGGGGCCGATACTGCACCCCGTACTCCGCCCCGTACTCCGCCAAATGCCGGCGCCGGCGGCGAAATGAATGACGACACAGCCCTGAAAGACACGGCCGGTCCTGAGAAAGGTGCCCTTGGAACCCTTCTCTCACCGGTGGTCCGGGTGCTGATACTCTGTCATTTTCTGGGAGGCATGCTGGACAGATACTATATTTTCGGCTCTGGTCCCCATCTGGATTTCATGGGAATACCGGAGTCTCTGCTCATGCCCATTCTCAGTCTCGGGCAGGCAACGGAAATCTTCATGCTGCTGATGCTCAAACCCATGCTCAGACGACTGGGCTTTCGAAAAGGTATTTTTGCCGGTTCTCTCTTTCTTGTACTCAGGTATGTTCTGCTGCTCACTGCCACCGGATCTCATGCCGGAGCCCTTCCGGCGGTTGTGCTGGCCATAGCGATGAACGGGCCGGTATTCGCCATGTTTTACACAGCCCTGACAATCTATGTGGATGAACGAACCAGCCCCGGAGACCGGCCTGCGGTACATCAGTACATCGCAATGGTTTTTACCGGCTTTGCGGGATTTTCCGGGAACAGCCTTGCGGGAATCACCTTCAGTAATGTGGAGCAGAACCTTCAGGGCATGCAATCGTTCTGGAGTATTCCGCTGAGCCTGTCCCTTGTTGTGGCGGGGATCATATTTCTGTTTTTCAGGCCCGGGAAACTGAAATCAGCCGGCTGATTTCGCTTTTTCCCGCATGAGGGCGTAGATGTTTCCGAAAGCGTTTGCTCTGCTGGGGGTAAGGTTGGCCCGGATATTAGTATCCTCTCCGAATTTTGAAACCAGGGATTCCGATTCCTCAAGCAGTTCCCGGATGCTCAATCCGTTCAGGGCCTGGATAAGTATGGATAAATACCCCCGCACAACCATGGCATCGCTGGATCCCCGAAACTCTATATGGCCGTCCTCAACGGATTCGGCAACATAGACGTTGGAAACACAGCCCTGCACAAAATTTTCATCGGTTTTTTCTTCCTGAGGGATGGTGGGGATCTCATTTCCCACATCGGTGAGCATGCGGTACATCTCCATCTGGTCCATATCAGCCAGGGCATTCAGCTCCTCGGCCATCTCTTCAAGATATTCACGGGTATCCCCGATTGTTTTCTGCTTCATGGGAAATAGATACTAAAAAAGCGGCGGAATTGCAATCGGATGACATTCTTACATCGTGGCAGCGTGGCGTTCTCACGGCGGGGTTGTGTGATGGGGGGAGATATTGATAGAGCCGGACGCCGGAGGCCGTCCGGCTCATATCAGGTTCAGCGAAAGCTTCCCCAGGTGAAGCGCAGCCCCATCATCGGATAATTAATGCTTCCTTTATATGCGGCGGTTACCGGCAGGAGAAACTGCACACCTGCGAACCCGCTGATCTGAAACCAGTCTGTGAGGGGAAACCCCAATTCCAGATCCAGCTGCCCCAGAAAAGAGAGCGCTCCTCCGCCGTCCAGCAGTTCAGGGAGATGCAATCCTCCGATACCCAGCATTCCGTTTCCTGCAAAGCTGAAGGGACCGATGGTGCTGTAGGATCCCAGCAGCATGCCGCCGAAGCCTCCGGCGGCCTGGTTGCTGCTTACATCAAGAAAGCTGAGACCGAATCCTCCGATCTTGGTCCCGTCACCGTCTATGCCGTAGCCGAAACCACCGCTCTGCTGAAGCGTCCGGGGCTGAAATTCCGAATTGTCCAGACTGCCTGCAAAGGGGCTGTTCACTGCGTAAAATACTCCCCCTCCCCCGTCGGCTGAAACGGGAGCTGCGAAAGCGGCGCACAGCACAAGAACCGCGACGATGAGGCGGCTGTTTCCGGTCAGTATTTGTATATTTCTCATTACATTCCTCCCTGTAACGGATCTGTTTCCGTTGGATCATTATCTCATACCACAGACGTAAAAATCTGTTTTTTCGAACATGCCTGTCATTTTCCTGTATCTGAAACACAGATCGGCAGGAAATGTGTCACATATGAGGGCGAAACATTGTATATTGGAATTATGAGACGACCTGCACGCCGCATCACTGATATTGTAAGCATTCTTGTACGCTACGGATTCAGGGACTGGCTTTCTTCAATCCATATCCGGCCCCGGGGACTGAAGAAGCTGAAACCCGGACGAAGTCCCCGGCAAAGCCGCCCGGAGAGAATCCGTCTGGCAATTGAGGAGATGGGCCCCACCTTTATCAAGTTCGGCCAGCTGCTCTCCATCCGGAAAGATATCATTCCCCAGCCCTATATCCGGGAGCTGAGCCGCCTGCAGGATGATGTTGCCCCCATAGATTCTCAGGAGGCAAAAAACATCCTCGTTGAGGAACTGGGTTCCCAATACAGCATTCTGGAGTTTGAGGAAAAACCCCAGGCCAGCGCATCCATCGCACAGGTACACCGGGTGACCATCAGCGGATACGGTGAAATGGCAGTAAAAATCCAGAGACCGGGAATCGAGCAGATTATTGAGGAAGATATTTCCATTCTCAACTGGATTGCCACCCAGGTGGAACACTACATTCCGGCCCTCAGACCGCTGCAGCCGGTGAACCTGGTGAAGGAATTCGCGAAAACCCTGCGCAAGGAGCTGAACTTCCGGGTTGAAGCCCAGAATATTATCCGCTTTTCACGAAACTTCCGGAACTCAAAGAGCATCAAGGTTCCCAGAGTCTATCCTGATATCAGTACCGAGAAGGTTCTGCTCATGGAGTTCGTGCACGGTCAAAAGCTTTCCCGGCTCCTGCGGGATCCGGAAAGGATGACAGGCGAAGAACGTCACCGGATAGCCAGAGATGGAAGCAGGGCCATCATCGATCAGGTGTTCATTCATGCGTTTTTCCACGCCGACCCCCACCCGGGAAATATTCTGGTACTTCCGGATAACCGGCTCTGTTTTCTGGACTTTGGAATTATGGGTCAGATCAGCCCCAGCGAACAGGAACGGCTGCATCAGGCCATAATCTCTGTTACCAGCAACGACTATGAACGTCTGGCTGAAATTGTGCTGAGCCTGGTGGGGCGAAGCGGCGACGTGGACACCGATGCCTTCCGCACAGAGCTCTTCGAAATCATCGACCAGTACATCAATCTTCCCCTGGAAAACATTCAGGTGAGCACTGCAGTGCAGGAGATCTTCCGCATCATCACCAATCACCATCTGATAATCCCCAGCAAATATCTGCTGATGAACAAAGCAATAATTACCATTGACGGTGTGGCCAAAGAACTTGAGCCGGGCTTCACCCTGGCAGGCCTGATCAGCACGGTGGTCAGGAAGGTTCTCCGTCAGCAGTTCAACCCGAAACGGGCCAGACGGACCATGGTGGAGATTACCAGTGATTATGCCTCCCTGGCGAAGGCTTTTCCCCGGGAAAGCAGGGATATTCTCAGCCAGCTGAGACAGGGGCGGCTGGGCATCCTCTTCAAAATCGAAGGCATTGAACCGCTGAGGAAAACCCTGGATGAACTGGGTTCCCGGCTCATCTACGGAATTATTCTCACCGCCGTGCTGGTAAGTTCCTCGCTGATTTTTTCCTCGGGGCTGCCGCCGCTGTGGAAAGGAGTTCCGGTCATCGGATTGGCGGGATTTGCCATAGCGGGTATTATGGCATTAAACTATGTATTAAACCTTATCCGACATTATTTCAGGGAGCGCTGGAAATAGAGATGGGATGCGGTTTCGGAGGAAGGATGTACAGGAGCTCTGCTGTCAGAAAAAGATACAGTTCCACCGTTGAATGGACCCGTCCCGGGGATGATGTACTCTTTTTCAGATGGAGCAGTTCACCCCGGGATATGTATCATGCCGAACAGATACGCATCCTGCCGGGACAGAGTCTTTTGTGCATCCACAACTCGGTATGTACGGCCATCCTCAAGGAACCCGGCCTGTATGATCTGCAGGGAAACGGCAGGGAGTTCTGGTCAAAAGTGGAAGCGGCCCTGGAAGATACGCCATCCCGGGACGGAGGCCCAGGATCCTCCCCCGCCTTCTTTTTTGCACGCACAGGTGAACTTCCCTCCCAGAGCTGGAACAGCGGAACATATCTCAGGTACGAAGAACCCCGGGAAGGCGTCCGTATGCTGCTCAGACTATTCGGCAGCTACCGGGTGAAACTGGTGAACCCCGACAGCTATTTCGTGAACCTGGGTGAAAATATCGGAATATACTCCCTCTCCCGCTTCAGGAATGCAATGACCAGACGGATGCCCGATATTATTGCCGAGTTCCTGAAAACCGCGGAGCTGAGTCACACAGACTTTGAAGAATCCAGGGAAGATTTATCGGTGAAACTTGAAGAGGTAATGAAACGGGCCTGTACACCCCTGGGGCTGGAAATCTTTGATACCCGTATTGAAGGGATGGTGTATGAAGAAGAGGACAGTTCCCCGGACAGAACTCCCTCAGACAGCGGCAACTCCAGGGTTCGGGAGAAAGAGCCTGCCGAAAGCCCGGTTCCGGAACAGCTGAGTGAACAGCCCCTGGAACATAGTGAGAAAGATGATTCCGACCCGCTGGTTCACAGACTTGAGAGTCTGAAAAAGATGCTTGACCGTAAGCTGATCACCCCGGAAGAATATCAGACGAAAAAGGAAGAGATCCTGGCGAAGCTGTAATGCGCCGGTTCCCGGCTGCCGACCCCAAGCTGCGAAGCTTCCACGGCTGCCCCCACCCGGACAGCGGCGGGCCCGGGCCGGCCGGATTCCCTTGGGTACCCCGCTAAACGGCAACGGCCCCCTGGCCGGCCGGATTCAGGAAGCACCCCGCTAAAACCCCAGACTGGAAAGGATTCCCAGTACAGACGACCGGTATCCCCCTCCGAACAGATTCAGATGGTTCAGCATATGATACAGATTATAGAGATCTCTGCGGGTATGGTACTCCCTATCTACGGGCAGCACCTCCCGGTATCCCCGGTAGAAGGAGGAGGGGAAGCCGCCGAACAGTTCGGTCATGGCAAGATCCGCTTCATTATGCCCGGCGTAGACCGCAGGATCAATGAGCACCCCTTCGCCCCGGCTGCTGAACAGATAGTTTCCGGACCATAAATCGCCGTGGAGCATGGAGGCTTTCGGGCGCCGGGGCAGAAAGTCTCCCAGCCTGTTCATGAGCTGCTTCATCCGTTTCTCCAGGGCGGCATCGGCATACCCGGCTCTCCCGGCAAGTTCCAGCTGGGAGCCCAGCCGCCGGGTACGGAAAAAATCCACCCAGTCCGCCTCAGCCCCGTTGCTCTGGGGGCTCAACCCGATGTAATTGTCCCGGAAAAACCCGTAACCGCCCTCCTGTGAATGACTCCCGGAGAACAGAGAATACAGATCCAGGCTGTGAAGAGTTGCCAGCTCTGCGCCGAACTCAAGGGTCTGTTCCGGGGAGGGACGGCCGGGCTCGATGTAGGCAATGAGAATGCCCGTATCCATTACCCCGTACACTTCGGGAATCCTGAGGCTGCTGCAGCCGGCTTCCCGGGCAGCGGCTTTCAAAGCAAGAAGCCCCAGTGCTTCGGAGCGGAACAGGGACGGTTCCGCCCGGGACTGGTATTTGTACACCAAAGGCGGAAGTGAGGAATGACTGAGGATCAAAGCGCGGTTAATGCAGCCGCCGTGAAGATCCCGGCTGCTGCATTCCCCGGAATCCGAAACGGCTGAATTGGAAATTGTTTTCAAGGCCTCATTCAGGGAGGAGAAACGCAGGCCTTCATCAAGCCCCTGTGACAGTTCATTCAGACCGGAAATGCTCATGTTCGCCCCGCAGTCTCTCCGGATTTCAGGGCATTCAGAATCTGTTCGCTGCTTCGCTCAACAATATCAAACACATCGTCGAACCCGTTCTGACCGCCGTAATAGGGGTCGGGAACATCCATTGAAGCATTTCCCCGGGGATCAAACTCCCGGAACATGTATATGGCCGCAGGATTTTCCGCTCCGGCGGCCATATCCTTGAGCTTGGAATAGTGGCCCCGGTCCATGGCGAAAATCACATCGTAGTATTCCAGATCAGACTGGATAAGTTTCCGTGCGGGATGGGAAAAGGGTACACCCCGCCGTGCTGCGGTACTTCGCATTCTGGGGTCCGCATCCTCTCCCACATGATACCCGTGGGTGCCTGCAGACTCCACTTCGAACTCATGGTTCAGCCCCCGGGTCCGGATAATGTGTTCAAAAACCGCATGGGCCAGAGGGCTTCGGCAGATATTTCCGGTACACACAAAGAGTACCCGTGTAGGATGTGTCATGATAACCTCGCTTATTACATACCGGTGCCAAACCGGTGCAGTATCTTATGTATTATTACCGGGGGTGTATTATTACCGGGGGAAATTAAGGATCACCACCACCCCCATGGACGGGTTGGAGACACTGATCCGCCCCCCATCCCGACGGATAATCCACAGGGGCTCGGCTCCGTTGGGCTCATTCCCCCCTTCCCCGCCCTCAGCAGCGGAACTGTCGTTTCCCATGGTCTCTACGTCGGATCGGGCAAAGGTCTCTTCCATAGCCCCGCGCTCCGTTTCATCAGGGGATCCGTTTGCAGATCCGCCTGCGGTTTCATTTGTGCTGATATTTCCCTGCTGATTCATATTCTGCCCCGGTGTCGCCCCGGGAGCTGAGTCAGCTGCTTCGGTGCTTTCCGGCGAAACCGTTTCCTCACCCAGCTCAGCGGGAACGGAATACCCCCGGGGAATGGAAAAAGCGCTGCGTTGCGAAGAAAGAGATCTTCCGGCCAGTGCCGGAGTCAAATCGAAGAGCAGAGGGGCCAGGGAACCGTGGGCAAAAGGACCCGCGCCTTGTGAGGAAGTTCGGCTGGCATCGGCAGGTGCATTTTTTTCGGTGTTCCAGGAGGACGCCGGGAGATTCATGGAGGGAAATACCATGTATACCTGACGGAACATGGATGAAGATTCATACCTTCCCAGCATGCCCTCCTCGTTTCGGATTACTCCCCGGACAGCAGAACCGTTGACGGTTCCAGAATACACTGCGGCGGAATTCACATAAATATCCAGCTCAAAACTTTCCCCCCGGGAAAATGCCGAGCTTAATCCTGCATCCTGGGCACTCAATTGCAACAGCATAAGTATTCCGAACCACACAGCCTGAATCATGGACTCTCCTCTCCCGGTCCGAATCTCCTGAGAAGTTCATCAACCACCAGATCCAGCAGCTGATTGGGGTTGTTGGAACCTGCATCCAGGATCAGATCCGCAAAATCATAGGAATCATTATCTATATTATACAGTTTCAAATAGCGTTCGTGGTCCTGTCGGTCCCGCTCCCGGGTAAATTCCAGAATTTCATTAATGTCACCACCCTCACGCTGATGAATGCGCTGTACCCGTACTTCATCCGGAGCATGAAGATATACGGTGAGATCCGCAGAGGCACGGGTAAGCCAGATAGCCAGCCGGGAGGCGAGAACACAGTTGCCCTCTTGGGCAAGCTCGACCTGTCTCCGGTCCACGATGCGGTCGACCTCATCGCTTGCGGCTGCCTGTCGCATAATCTCCTTCAGAGAAACACCCCGCTCTTCGGCCAGGCTGCGAAAGGTATAATTTATCAGATTCAGCCCCAGGGTACGGGCAATGAGACTGCTGGTGGTGGTATTTCCGCAGCCGCTCTTTCCGGAGACGGCAATGCAAATGCGTCTTCCCTCTATGGATTTCTTCAATGTTTCTATTTTCGTCATATATCACCTGTGCCGGGGTTCGTCCCCACGGGTATGCCGCTGCCGGTTTCTGTGCCCGGGGTATACGCGGTATCTCTATTACTTTTTTTCCGTTCTGTCTGCCGTTCTGTCTGGCGTTCTGTCTGCCGTTCTGTCTGCCGTTCCGTCTGCCGTTCTTTATTCCGTTCTTTATTCCGGGGAGGCCTGATCGGTGCCTAATCCTTCCGGGACCCTATTCGATATTTCTCAGCTGTTCTCTGATATTTTCCAGGGCATCCTTCATATCAATAACCGCAGCGGATATTTCCTTCAACAGATTTTTTGAGCCGATGGTATTGGTCTCCCGGTTCATCTCCTGGCAGAGGAAATCCAGCCGCTTCCCCACCGCACCTCCCCGGTTGAATTCATCGGTGAACTGCTGAATATGAGCCTGAAGACGGCTGATCTCCTCGTTAATGGAGTGCTTAACCAGAAGAGAGGCCAGTTCGGTGAGAATCCGGTCCTCTTCAATTCTGTCTCCAAGCACTTCCTGAAAGCGGCTTCGCAGCTGAGTGTTAATATGACTCTCGATCCGGCTTTCTTCATTCCGGATCACCTGGAAGGAATTTCCGAAACGCTGGAGCTGCTCCATAATGTCCCTGGCTGTGGACTCACCTTCACGCTGTCTGCTTTCATTAAACTCGGTCAGGGCCTGGCTGAAGGTGCTGCGGATAATCGGCAGCACATCTTCCTGATCCCGCTGCTTTTCCAGTTTGATAATCCCGTCAAACGCCATAAGATCCGAAAGGGAGGGCCTGTTTTTCAGGCGGTAGCGGCGTTTCAGCTGATTCATCGCATCCACCAGGGCTTCGGCCTGGGAGTCATCGATTCGCACCCGGGTCTGTTCGGCCCCGGACTGGAGGCGCAGATACACTTCCACCCGCCCCCGGCTGATATGGGTTTTCAGTTCATCCCGAAGCTCCTGCTCAAGTCTTCCAAGGGTGGAGGGCAGGGAGATCTGGGGATCCAGATATCGGTTGTTGTATCCCTTTATTTCAATGCTGAGGGTGAGGTTCTCGCTGCTGTACTCCCGGCTGGCATAGCCGGTCATGCTGTGTATCATCGGTTCTCCTGGTGAGGCTGCTGATCCGCCGGGATGCAGAACGCCATTTGCTCTCCGGCGGAACGGGAAGCTGTGTGTCAGCTGCTGCGGGCTTCAAGGGCATTCAGCACCATTCGGCCCACACGCCAGTTGTCCCCCGCTCCCATGGTAACAAAAATATCACCGGACTGCAGATGTTTTTGGGCAAACTCTGCGGCTCCGGAAAAGTCCGGTATGTAGTGAACATGGGAATGATTCCGGGAAACCGCTTCTGCGAGATCCTCCCCCCGAATGCCCCAGCGGTTTTCTTCCCGTGCTGAAGCATAAATATCATTCAGAACAAGAACGTCCGCAGCCTGAAAGCATTGGGCGAACTCATCCTTCAGGGCAAAGGTCCGGCTGTAGGTGTGGGACATGAAATCCACAACAATCCGCCTGCCGGGATAAAAGTCCCGGAACCCCTGGAGTGTACCGGCGATTGCCCGGGGATGGTGGGCGTAGTCGTCAATTATGGTGATTCCTTTCGCCTGCCCCACCACCTCGCTGCGCCGTGTGGTTCCGGTGAACTGGCCCAGAGCGTCGGAAAGATCGTCAAACCCGATGCTTCCCGCAGACTCACCGCCAAGGGAGACTATGGACTCAAGAAGAGCCAGGGCGCCGGCAGCATTCAGCACCGAGTGAACCCCGGGATACTGGAGGCGGATATCCCTTCTGGCGGGTTCGCCGCTCACCGGCCTGCCTACGGAGTCAGGATTCCTCGGCTGAACTGCACCGGGTACACGCTCAAGAGTGAAACTCTGGCTTCCGGACTCCACCCGGTGATTACTGATGCGGTAACTTCTCAATGGTTCAAGTTCGGTTTCACCTGAACTGAACCCGTAGGGAATGTAGTTCAGCCCGGGATTGCCCGATGCATAGGACTCCACGGTCTGTTTTGCCCCTGGATCGTCGGCACAGTACACCACAGTACCTCCCGGGGGAAGCTTTTCCATGAGCTGGGTGAAGGCAAAACGCACATCAGCTTCATTTTCGAAATAATCCAGATGATCCGCTTCGATACTGGTAATCAGACACACCTGGGGATTGAAGTTCAAAAAGTGCCGGCGGTACTCGCAGGTTTCTGCCACAAAAAAATCGTTCCCCCCGCTGTAGGTGGGACTTCCCTGAAAATTGCTCACACCGCTTCCCACCAGAACCTTGGCGGGAAGTTCCAGCCGGCGGATCATGGTTCCGATCATGGCGGTGGTTGTGGTTTTTCCGTGCACCCCCGCAACTGCCGCAAACGGAATACTCCGGGAATACGCCGCAAGAGCCGCAGAATATTCCATCATGGGGAGTTCCAGGGTGAGAACCCGCTGGAGTTCAGGATGGGTTTGGGGATCGTATGCGGAAGAATAGATGATCAGCTCCGCATCGTACGGAACCTGATTGGCATCGAATCCCTGAAACACCGGAATACTGTTTTTTTTCAGAATTGCATCAGTATAGAACTGATCCGCCACATCGGAACCGGAAACTTCAGCCCCTTCGTGTACCAGAAGCTCGGCAAGGGCGGCCATCCCCGTACCCTTGATGCCGATCATATATATTTTTACCTGTGATAGTCTGCCCGACTGGAGTGTCATGCATGTATCTTACGAAAATCAGGTTGCTTTGGCAATAATTGTCCTGAGAATCTCCTGCATGGGCTCACGGGCGATCAGTTCACGGCTCCGGGGCCGGGGGGCGTCCACGCTGAAGCGCTGAATAATCCGGGCGGGACGGCTGCTGAGAAGAATTATCTCATCCGCCAGAAGCAGGGCTTCCTCGGGATCATGGGTCACAAGGATATATCCGGGCTGATGCTCTTCCACGTAATTCTGGAACCATTCATGCATTCTGCTTCGGGTTAGATAATCAAGCCGGGAAAACGGCTCATCCAACAGGAAAAAATCCTGGCGGAACATGCAGCTCCGCATAAACGAGGCTCTTTGCCTCATGCCTCCTGAAAGCTGTTCGGGAAAATGGCTGCCGAAGCCTTCCAGGCCGAATTGGTCCAGCTGGTTCAGAACGCTCCGCCGGGCGTCCCGGGCCTTTTGCCCTTTGAGAATCAGGGGGAGGGCAATATTATCCGCCACGGTTTTCCATGGGAGGAGCAGGTCATCCTGCTGCATGTAGCTGATCCAGCCCTGGCGGTTGAGTACGCTCCGGCCCTGGAACCGCACCTCTCCCTGCTCGGGGCTGAGCAGTCCTGCAAGAATGTGGAGAAGCGTGCTTTTCCCGCAGCCGCTGGGTCCCAGCACCGCAGCCGAGCTGCCCCGGGGTACCGACAGGTGAATATTTTCCAGCACCTTCAGTCCGCCGTAGTAGTAATCCAGATCCCGGACATCAATGCCCGGGACCGGATTATCTGAATTATTTCGGGAGATATTCATTCGTGAAGCTCGCTTCAACATCCAACTCCCTGTTGATCAGCTGATTTTCATAGAGCCAGTCTGCATACCTGCTCCATACAATGCTCCGCATTTCTCCCCAGCGGGGTGCTTCCGCAATAAATTCATCTTTCAGAAACTCAAGGCTCTGAACCGCCAGTTCGGCGGGAATTTCCGGGACCGCATCCACCAGAAGTTCGCCGGCTTCCAGGGGGTTTTCCACGGCATACTCATAGCCCCGGGAAAGAGCAGTCAGAAATGCACGTGCGGTGTCGCCCCGCTCCTCCAGGAGAGTTTCAGAAGCGATAATTACCGGAGTGTAGTAGTCGAACACCTGGTTGAGCTCGGCCAGATCAAGATAGTTCAGGGGAACGTCCCGAATCTCCGCTTCCACAAGAGTCCAGCCTTCAAACACCCAGGAAAAATCGACTTCCCGGTCGGTGGCTGCGAAGAAATCTGCCGATCCGCTGTTCAGCAGGGTGATATCATCCAGGGACAATCCCTCAGCCTCCAGAAGAGTCTCCAGCATGGCGGTTTCCACCGGGGATCCCCAGCCTCCGTAGGTCATCCCTTCAAGATCGGCTATGGTCTCTATTCCACGGTCTGCGGGGGAGGCAAAACCTGATGTGTTATGCTGAATCACCGCCGCCAGGGCCACCACGGGAAGTTCATCCTCACCGGTACGGGCAAATGTCACCGATTCCTGGTAGGAATATCCGAAGTCGGCCTTGCCGATTGCCACCAGACTTTCCGCACTGGCCTCCGAGGGCTGAATAATTTCAACATCCAGGCCGGCTTCTTCAAAAAATCCAAGGTCACGGGCAACATATGCACCGATGTGATTGGTGTTTGGTACCCAATCCAGGGTCAGAACAATTTTTTCCGGTTCCGAAATATCTCCGGAATTCCGGTCCCCTGCTCCTTCGCTGCCGCCGGAAGCCCAGAGGGACGCCGCGGCGATACCCGCTATCAAGAAAACAATGATGTGTCGATATGTACCTTTTCGCATATCTTTACTCCTTTAAAATTTTGCAGATTCATGCTGCATGGTTGTGCTGCGTTGAGTTATTTCGTTTGTCATACTTCTCACTTTCGTGCGTCTCACACCGCCGGCTCGGCCGTTCTGTTCTCACGGCGGTAGGGCAGAAACAGGTATTCCATCAGCTTTACCAGAAGAAAAAATCCTGCACTGAGAAGCATGATCATCAGAATTGCTGCGAACACCCTGCTGGCGGCAAATGATTTCTGACTCCTGATCAGATACACTCCCAGCCCGGAACTGCCTCCCAGCCATTCGCCGATCACCGCCCCCATAATGGAATAGGTTGCAGCGATCCGCATTCCCGCGAAGAACGCCGGCAAGGTACCGGGAAGCTTCACATGCCGGTAGATCTGCAGCCTTCCGGCCCCCATGCTCTTCATCAGCTCGATGTAATCCCTGTCCAGGGCGCTGAAACTTTTCAGCAGATTCACCAGGATGGGAAAAAAACATACCAGCACCACCGCAAGAATTTTGGGCACGATCCCGAAACCGAACCACAGAATGAACAGAGGTGCCACCGCAATAAGCGGAATGGTCTGACTGGCAACCGCCATGGGGTAAAACAGATGGTAGAGAAGGTTCAGACTATCCATGAGAAGGGCAAACAGCAGTGCTGCCGCCACCGCAATGAACAGCCCCAGCCCCGCAGCGTGAAGCGTGCTCACGGAATGCTCCATGAGCACAGGAAACACCTCCACAAACGAGCGCACAATTGCGTAGGGTCCCGGAAGAACATAGGGGGGCAGCAGAGGCGAAAGCAACTGCCATCCTGCAATCAGAAGCAGCAGAATTCCTGTGGGCAGCAGAAAGCGCAGAAGCCGGGAATCAGGAATACTTGGCCATTTTTTCTTCATAGGCCACCCCCCGGGTTTTGTAATCGATTTTCACGTAGGAAACGATGCGCTCAGCTCCCTCTTTCACGCATATCTGCTGTGCTTCCTTCACCAGTTCAAGGAGAGAAGTGAGGGGTCCCTGAATGGTGGTTTCCATGGGACCAACCCAGTATTTGAATCCTGAGGCGGCGATGTGGGCGATCACCTTATCTATAACCGGGTACAGCCGCTCATCATCGACCCTGGGAAGGACCTGCAGGCTGAGATGAATATCCGGCTCATTGGATGGGGCCGCGGCATGAGAGTCATGAGGTTCCATATTTCATTTCCTTCGGGGATGAAGGAAGAATTCCGGCAGGCACAAAAAAACCCAACAGCTGTTGGGGGATTCGTGTGAGCAGATACAGCGGTTTTTCGCTGCATCAGACCTTTGCGGGCCCTACGCTGGCATTATCCAGATCAGGTCACGGGTCGAAGCATTGCTTCCTCTCAGCCGGTACTATCCAGCTCCCCTTGCTATGTTATGCATACCCTACTGCCGAGGCCGAAATATGTCAAGCTTCGGCAGGAACGCTTACTGCAATTTGAAGGTAATACTCTTAGTCTTGAAAAGTTTCAGCACATTTCCGCTGAATCTCCGGGTTGTGTCCTTCACCTCAAGCCGTTTTCCGTGAAGCTTTCCGCTTGAGGAGTGAAGTTCCACCCCGTCGAACTCATCGTACAGAAAAAACGATATGCGGACCGGGCCGAAGCCCTGAAGCAGATGCTCCAGATACAGCTGCAGGGTGGTCTCTTTTTTACCTTTTCCCCCGCCCTGCCTTCGCACATGCGCCTTGATGCTGATCTCCGTCTGGTTGGCCCGGGTGTATCCGCCGGTCAGACCGTCATCGCTCACATAACGGTACTCCAGGGTTGCCCTGGAACCGGCGCGCATGATTACATGAAATTCCACGTTGCTGATGTCGCTCTGGTTCGTTTTGGGTTCCTTGTGAAGCATGGGAATAATGCTGTCCTCCCGGAAGAACAGCGGCGTGGACTCATCATCCAGGGAACACTGAATCCATCGCCCCCCCTTTTTCCAGCTGCCGTCTCCGGCATCGAACCACCCCGGAAACGTATGTTCACCCTCAACCTGAGCCGGAAGATACACTTTCCGTTTCTGCTGGTTCTCCATGGTTGACGGCGCCTGAAGAATAGAAGGCCCCACCATGAACGCATCGCCGATATTCCAGCTTTCCTCCATGCTATCCGGAAAATGGTACCAGAGAGGGGCAAGAATCGCTCCCCCGTGAAGTTCCTGTTCAATGTGCAGGTTATACAGATACGGCAGCAGCCGGTATCTGAGTCGGATAAAACGGGATACGATGTTTCTCACCCTGGATCCGAATTTCCAGGGCTCCTGGTGAGCGGTGCCCTTGCAGGAATGATTGCGCAAAAACGGCTGAAGGAATGCGGACTTGTACCAGTCTATCATCAGCTTCGCATCTGCATCTTCAATAAAGCCCGGAACATCCGCCCCCCAGAAGGGAATCCCGGAGAGGCCCAGGTTCATTCCGGTTTTAATGGTCTGTGCAAGATGATGGTAGTTGCTTGCATTGTCTCCCAGCCATACCGCCGCATAACGGGAAGTACCGGGGCTGCCGCTGCGGCTGAGAATAAATGGACGCAGATCAGGCGCATGCCGTTGGAACCCCTCCCGGCTGGCCTTCTGCATTCCCAGGGCATAGGAATTATGAAAGTAGCCGTGGGGCAGACGGCCGTTCTGAAAACGCATATCTTCCGGGGAGGCGTCCCCGGTTGCCGGATCATTCATATCCAGCCATATCCCCTCTATTCCCAGATCCGCAAGGACAGACACCTTCTTCGCCCACCAGTCCCGAGTTTCAGCCAGGGAAAAATCCGGGAACACCGTTTCACCGGGCCATACATAGCCCACATACTCACCCCCTGCGCTGTTTTTACAGAACAATTCCTGTGTGCTGCCCTCCTGATACGGCGGGTAGCCGGGATCGAGCTTCACCCCCGGGTCAATAATCGGCACCACCCGATGACCGTGGGATTGAAGACGGTCAATCTCCGCACCGGGATCCGGGAAAAGATCAGGGTCGAAACTGAATACCCGGTACCCGTCCATATAGTCAATATCCAGCCACAGACCGTCATTGGGAATGCCGTACTTCCGGAATTGCTCCCTTACCTGATTCAGATCATCAGGACCAGCATAGCCCCAACGGCTCTGGTGATGCCCCAGACTCCACAGCGGAGGCCGGGGGTGGGTGCCCAAAAGGCGGTGAAACTGACGGGTCACCTGCTCAGGGGTATCGCCGGCAATAAAAAAGAGCACTGGAGCCCCGTCTTCGGCTGCGATAAACAGCTGTTGGTCCGTATCTGCACTGTCCATGATTTCGATATGGGGGTTGCTCCCCAGCGCCATCCAGCTTCTGTACAGATTGTGGGAGAACACTCCAAGCCAGCCCCCAGGGCTGTGGATCAGCACATAGGGAATGGAAATATACATGGGATCAGGTTCGCCGCTGATCACCTGCTGCCAGGGAAAATCTCCCAGCACATCGGTATTTCGAAACCCCACCCTTCTGCCGCTGAACTCCGGGCCGCCGTTCTTTTCCCCCAGGCCGTAAAACCGGTATTCCGGATGAGAACGGAAATTCACAATCCATGAGCGCAGATCTTCTCCCCCCACCCCAATGGGACCGGCATCCAGAATGGCAGCACCCCGCCAAAGCAGGGAAAAGCCGCCGCTGCATGGTACCGCCGACGCCTGATCCGGGTCTTCACCGCTATGCTGAACCAGCTCAAGCTCCGGGTGAGCATCCCCGCCGGCGGCCCCTGAAGGAGCATTCGTCTCCGTGAGATCCAGAGTTTGAAACTCCGGCAGTGCGGAAGGGGAAAAATCGATGATCGCCGGCTCACTCTGCCAGCGTTCATCGCTGACCTCCAGGGCCAGAAGGGAAGCGCCAGCCCGATACCAGGACTGTTTCAGTTCAGAATGCTGATCGTAGCGGAAATTCCGGGGTGAAGGCGTCTTGGATACATACATGATACCCGGAGCATACGGCAGCAGGGGGTGGGGGTCAACACAGAATTGCCCGAAGCAAACAAAATGCTGAAAACCTGCCGAAGCCTTTGCCCCTGTTCCTGCCGGGAACTATATTTTATGGTATGAAGGATCTGTACGGACGTTTAGCTGAGGGGCTCATTACCGTTCTCAGCGGTGCCGGCATCAGCACCGATTCGGGTATTCCCGATTACCGCGGGGAAGACCGTACCCGGGCCAGGAAACACGACGGTGATTCGGGCCCGGTTACATATAAACAATTCATGGGCAGTGCGGACAAACGGCGCCACTACTGGGCCCGCAGCGCCCTTGGCTGGCCGTGGATCCGCTCACGAGAGCCCAACCGGGCCCATCGCATTCTCAGCCGCCTGGAAGAAGCGGAACACATTAACGGCATCATAACCCAGAACGTGGATGACCTGCATTTCAAGGCTGGAAGCCGCAACGTTATAGAACTCCACGGAAATCTGAAACAGGTGAAATGCATGGGGTGCGGCGGAATGAGCAGCCGGGATGAACTGCAGGAGAGAATGCTTCTTGATAATCCCCCATGGAAACGCCTCAGCAGCGACTATTCCCCCGACGGCGATGCCCTTCTTTCCGAAGATGTGACCCGGGAGTTTCGCACCCCCGGCTGCCCCGCATGCGGGGGTATCCTCAAGCCGGATGTGGTATTTTTCGGCGAAAACGTACCTCGGACACGGGTTCAAAGCTGCTATGCCCTGGTGGATGAGTGCGACCTGCTTCTGGTGCTGGGCAGCTCCCTTGCTGTTCGCTCGGGCCTTCGCTTCGTGGAACACGCAAAAAACACCGGAAAACCGGTAATCATCGTAAACCGGGGAACCACCCGGGGTGACGCTTCGGCTGATCTCAAGGTGGATACATCCATCACACAATGGCTGGAGACCCACCTGGCTGAACCGGAAATTTCACCCCGGGCCTGATATATTTATCTGAAGAATGCAGCCGGGGAGACTCCGGCGGCACACGGGAGGTTCGGATGAATATTCGTAGAATTATGCTGATGATTCTGATGTTTTCCATAATTCCGGCTCTTGCACTGAGTGCTCAAAGCGGAGAGGATTCCTCAGATCAGGATGAAGAAAAGCAGGATGTCATTACACTCAGAAACCAGGCGGGTATTGCAGTATCTGCGGGTTCGGTTCTTCTCAGCCCGGATATCGCAATCCTCTACCGGCCGGGATTCTGGGGTGTCGGAGCGGGGGTGAAAGGGTACGCGGGACTCGCTCTGGGTGACGCCTACATTGTGCCCTACGCCACCACCGAGCTGGGCTGGTTTTCCGCTGACCTGGGCATAAGCCTGAGAGTCAGGGAGAGCAACATCAACAGCGTATCCTATGAAGGAGAGGATCTGCCGCTGTACATATCCGCAGGGCTTCACCCTTCATTCAAGCTGGGACCGGGAAAGCTCATGCTGGGAGCAAGCTTCGATCTGGCAATGACGGATGTGCCGGTTGTTGAAAGCGAAGATGCCCTGGAAAGCTTTTTCGCCACCCTCATCGTAGCTATATTCAGTATTTTCAAGGTTGAAGGGGATATCGGCTACCGCATCTCATTTTAAAACACCGCTTTCATGATCGTCTCTGCCCACTCTCCCGCCGGTCCGCGGTACAGATCCATCCGGCTGAATTGTGTGCCGGCGGCTCTTGATTCACTCACGGGGGATAGATATATTTGCCGTCATGGAATACAGAGCAAGTCATATACTGGTAAAAGATAAAACACTGGCCGAACGTCTCCTGAAGCAGCTGAAAGGTGGCGCGCGATTTGAAGCCCTGGCCAAGGATTTTTCCACCTGTCCCTCCAAAAGCAAGGGCGGCGACCTGGGCTGGTTCGGCCCCGGCAAAATGGTGAAGGAATTTGAACAGGCCTGCAGCAAACTCAGCCCCGGCCGCTTGAGCACAGTGGTCCGCACCCAGTTCGGCTTTCATATTATCAAACTGACCGGGCGGAAATAGGACTGTTGGGTGCCAGCAGGTTACACTCCCGAAACTGAGGCCTGAAATATAAGACGATGTTCAAGTTCTTCCATAAACCGTTCGGCTTCCCCGGGAGAGCTGACAAGTCCCTGGTCCAGGAATATCTCCTGAAACAGCTCCCTCACCTGGCGTCCCATTGAGAGGCGGCCGCAGAGATAAATGTGAGCTCCGTTTCCCAACTGCCTGACAATTTCCTCCCGCTGTTCCCAGATAATTGCCTGTACGTATTCGGACT
This sequence comes from Salinispira pacifica, assembly GCF_000507245.1. GTDB lineage: Bacteria > Spirochaetota > Spirochaetia > DSM-27196 > Salinispiraceae > Salinispira > Salinispira pacifica. The sequence goes on from NC_023035.1 coordinate 2,948,372, forward strand.
TGCGGGCCGAATCACTTGGACGGGATTCGGCAATGTCCAGCCGGGAGATGAGACCCCGTCGTTCATATTCCAGAAGTTCGCTGCCGTACAGGGAATTTGCCTCCCAGCTGCGGACCCCATAAATGAGCCACAGCGGGGAGCCGTATTCACCGCTGCGCAGCAGAGACAGGGGTCCGGAGATCCCGCTTCCTGTTGCCACTGCGATTAATCCCGGAGATTTTCGTTCAAGACGGTGCGGAAACTGATGGAGTTCCGGCAGCAGCCAGGCATTGACCGTATCACCGGGCTTTCGATTAGTGAGAAACGCACTTGATCTGGCCGGCAGAGTTATCCGACGGTGCTGTACATTTTTCAACTGTTTGAAAACCCGGCTCACCGTAATTTCGACTTCCAGTCTCCCGTCCCGGGTGAGGCTGCTGCCGCTTACGGTATAGGGCCTTCCTTCAACCCCGGGTTGCCAGCGCACCAGATCCCTGATGTCCGGAAGCTCCTTCATCTCTTCCAGAATATGGATGAGCGAATACCCCATGCCCTGAAGTTCCGGATGGGGAAGATCCCAGTTCCGGGATCTCAGTATCCGCCGGTGGTAGGCCCGATGAGCCTTATGAAAACGCTTCAACTGCAGAGCCCGTTCATTCAGCCCCGCCCATGCAAGCAGTTCCCCGCCTGCCTCATCAATATCAATTTCCCGTTCCAGAATATCCCGGAGATTTCCGCTGACCATTTTTCCCGGATGAAACACCGATGAGCTGTCGCCCCGGCTTACCCTTCTGCTTCCGTCCTCGCCGAAGATATCCAGAATTTTCTGCACTTTTTCGGGAGAATTCCGCCATTTCACAAAGAACATGTCCCCGGGGGCGGGAGCATTCCCAACAGGCCCGAGGGAAATGAGCCTGATATTCCAGGTGGGATGGGATCCTTCACCCGAATCAAGGCGGGAAACCCGTCTCACTTCCCAGGAAACGGGGGGGGAGGAAAGAAGGCGCAGCACCCGGGAAATTCTCCATTGGACGGCTTCGCTGAAATCCCCGGGAGGATTGGAGCGGAGAGGATACATTTTCTGAAGGCTCCGGTTGGAGATCCTGTGGAACGCATGCCGGAGTCGTTCCCGCATGGGATAGATATATTTTGATGTACGCTTCATCTCTCATCCTTATTGTAGGCGGACCGCCATGATGAGGCAGCTTGTACCCGCGGTTTGGGGCCATGCCGCCATTTTAGGCGTGCCGCCATGCTTTGCTGCACAGCGCTTTTGAAATCACCAGAGTCTGGGAACCGGAAGCAGCTGATCGTGCCCTGCATCTTCAATCCGTCTTGATTCAACGCCGAATATCTCTCTGATTCGGAGGGGAGTGAGAACGGTTCCGGGGGCGCCCTGGGCAATTACCCTGCCCTGATCCATCAGAATGAGTTCGTCACAGTAGCGCGCAGCCTGGGTGATATCGTGGAGAACCATCAACACCGTAACCTGACTGCTGCGGTTCAGCTCCCGGAGATGCTGAAGGGTATCTTCCTGATGCCTGATATCCAAAAAGGTGGTGGGTTCATCCAAGATAACGATTGGCGATCCATGGGCAATGCTCATTGCGATACGGGCCCGCTGCAGCTGACCTCCGGAGAGCTGCTGAACAGGAATGTTTTCCAGCCCCTGAAGCCCCATACGGGATACGGCTTTCTCCATGACCTGGCGTTCTTCAAAACTCCAGCGCTTTCCAGGTGCAACATGAGGGTATCTGCCCATGGAAACAAGTTCCAGAAGAGTGATCTCCCCCATATCCTCCGACTGCTGTGCAAGATGGGAGATTGTCCGGGCTCTCTCTCTAACTGGAGTTTTTGTGAGAGGTTTTTCCAATACATGCACCTCGCCGCTGTGGGGAGTCAGGAGCCCGGTAAAATGCCTGAGAAGCGTGGATTTGCCTGATCCGTTGGGACCGATAATTCCGGTCACCTTTCCGCCGGAAATTCCACAGGAGATGTGCTTCAAGGCATGTAATTTCCCCGCCCTTTGCCGGGACGTTTCATAAGTGAAGTTGAGGTTCTCCGCCCTCAGAGGAACACCTGATGTCCCCGCCCGGGGAGAAGCTGGAGAGCTGCGGGGCAGCAGATAGGAAAGCCCGGATCCCTTCTTCTGCCCATGGGTGCTTTCAGCATCAATCCGTACAAACTCCGTGTCAAAGAGCCTTTCCGGAATGGAGGAGCTGATTATCTCAGCAGGAGTTCCCCGCCCCAGGATGTGCCCATCTTTCATTGCAAGAATAAAATCCGACAGCTCAAGGGCATCGTTCAACTCATGGAGAACGAGAATCACCGTTTTCTCCGGCACCATGCTGCGTATGAGGGAGAGCAGTCTTCGGCGGTGTCTTAGGTCCAGATAGCTTGTAGGCTCATCAAGGAGCAGGGTATCGCTCTCCTGGGCCAAGGCCATGGCAATCCAGACCAGCTGACGCTGTCCGCCGGAAAGCTGATCCAGGGCCCTGGAACGGAATTCAAACATACCGGTGTTTTTCAATGCGGTTTCCGCCGCCCTGATATCCTCAGGCCCCGGTGAGCTGAAGGCGCCGAGATGGGGGTATCTTCCTCTGAGCACCATGTCATACACGGTAATCCCCATGGGAATCCTGAAGCTTTGAGGAAGGAAGCCCAGTTTCCTGGCCCGGACCTTCGGAGAATGTTCCAGAATTTGTGTATGATCCAGACTGACCTCTCCTGAAGCAGGTTTGATCAGACCGGCCATCCCCCTGAGCAGGGTGCTTTTGCCGCAGCCGTTCGGTCCGATCAGGGCGGTGATAGCTCCCCGGGGAATTGAAAGGTTCACATTTTTTACCACCGGTACACCCGGGGTGTACTCCAGGTTCAGATCCGAGACCCTGATCACCTCATCCGGCGGATGGCCGGCGTCATACGTATCTGCCATCAGGATCTCCTCCTGAGAAGCATGAGGAAATAGGGAGCCCCCACCGCCGCGGTGATCAGCCCCACCGGAATGCTTACCGGAAAAAGATGCTGGGCAGCGATATCCGAACCCAGCAGCATGACGCCCCCCAAAAGCATTGCAACGGGCAGAATAACCGCCGAACTGCTGCTTGTGCCCCCCATGATTCCCCTGGCCAGCTGGGGCACCATCAACGCAAGAAAGCCGATGGGACCGGTGAGAGAAACCGCCATGGCGCTGAGCAGACTGCCCAGAATAAGCAGGGCATACCGGAGGAATTCAAGGCGAACCCCCAGCGTTTCGGCGGCATCGCTTCCAAGCACCAGGGGTCTGATCCGGATGAGAAAGTACAGGGCCGGGGGAATGAGAACCAGGCCGGAAATCAGGAGAAACCGGGCGTCCTGCCATGAACTTGCATACAGCGAACCGGCCAGCCACTGATAGGCGCGGCTCACATTGTGAATGCTTCCAGATACGATGAATAGCTGCACCAGCGCTGTCAGCGCCGCATTCACTCCCACACCAACCAGAACCAGACGGTTTTCGCTGAAGGCCCCTGTCCGGCTGAAAACATACACCAGGGCAGAGGCGGACAAAGCGCCCGCTGAAGCTGGCACGGCCGCAAGATCCGTACTGCCCCCGTTCACCAGCCAAGCGACTGCCGCCGCGGAAGCACCGGCGGTAATGCCGATAATATCCGGCGAAGCCAGGGGATTTCGAATGAGTACCTGGAAGATGTGTCCGGCTGCAGCCAGGTGAACCCCCGCCAGTACGGCCACAGTAATTCTGCTTAGTCTCAATTCGCGAACCAGATGTATGCTCAGCCTGGAACCTTTTCCTGCCAGGGCCTGGAACAATTCACCCAGACCGATCCGAAGATCACCCAGGCTCAGGGCAACCAGTCCGAGAACTCCCAGAAGCAGCATCAACCCGAATATCCACAGAAGCTGCAGGGGGAATACCCGTAACGTTCCGGAGCCGAATTTAAGAAAACGGGCCCGGCGCAGGCTGCTGCCGATTTCCGCCGGAGGGGAGAGTTTCACAGGGCCACCTCCCCGTGTCTCCGCACCAGCAGTATGAGAAAGGGTGCGCCGAAAAGGGCCGTGATAATTCCCACCTGGAGCTCTGCGGGCCTGATGATCAGTCTTCCGATAATATCCCCCGACAGAGTGAGAACGGGGCCGGCCAATAGTGAGTAGAGGAGAATTCTGCGGTAATCGCCCCGGGCAAAGGGCCTGACCATATGAGGCACCGCAAGTCCCACAAATGAGATGGGACCGGCAATGGCCACCGTGGAACCCGCCGCCATAACCACTAACCCCAGAATGAACAGACGGACTGTTCCCGTGGACATTCCCAGGGAGCGAGCCCGTTCCTCTCCAATGCTGATGATATTCAGATGATGTCCGCTGAGCACCAGCAGCAGGACGGACAGCAGCTGAAATGGAAGGACCTGCATCTGTATGTTCATATCCCGCCCGCTGATGCTTCCGGTGAGCCAAAACCTCACCACATCCAGAGCCGCCTGGTCAAAAAGCAGGATGCCGCTGGTCAGGGAAGATAGAAGTGCAGCCACAATCACTCCCGCCAGGGCGAGCTTCACAGAAGGGCTTCCTCCCCTGCCCCCTGATGCAACCCCGTACACCAGAACTGCAGAGAATGCGCCTCCCAGGAATGAAAATGCAACGAGCACCGGTACGGCGGAAATGTTGAGAAGGGAAACCGAAACCACAATGCTGAATGCGGCTCCGGCATTTACCCCTAAAAGTCCGGGTGAAGCAAGAGGGTTGCGGGTAACCGCCTGCATGGCGGTTCCGCTTACTGCAAGGGCTGCGCCTGCAAGAATGCCCATCAGCGTACGGGGAATTCTCAGAGTGCGAACCACCGCATGCTCATAGATCCGGGAGTCATATCTGAAGATCCCCTGAAACACCATCCCGGGACGGAAATCCATGGCTCCCAGGGAGAGACTCAGGAGAGCCACTGCCCCCAGAGATAGAATCAGCCCGGGGAGGATAACCCCCGGGCCGATTTTGCTGCCGAACTTCACTTTGATTCCCTTCAACGGGCAACCGCGGTCTGGGGATTTCCGTCTGATGCAGCCTGCAGCAGTTCTTCGAACTCTTCAGCCGCATAGGAAAGGCTCAGGACGGTACTGAAACTGAGTGCACCGTAGAGCGGATCATCGGAGCCGAAAAAGGGAATAATTCTCCCTTCGGAGGCAACCTCAAGCCCGGAAAACAGGTCATTTTCCAGAAGCTCCCGGTACGCCTCCCAGGAGGGCATCTGAAGCACCAGAACATCGGTATTTAACAGACGGACCTGCTCGCCGGAGATCTGGGCTGCATCTTTATCCCCCACAAGCTCTCTCAGTTCTTCAGGAAAGCTGAATCCCATGGAAGTAAGAAACCGGAGAGGAGGAGTATCGGGACTGAACACCCAGAACTGGCCCTGCCCCTGTGCAGGGGAGGCGAACACTATCTCCTGATCCTGAAAATCGGGGTTGCGGCGGGCTACATCCCTGATCTGTTCTTCCACCCGGGAAATTACCGTCTCTCCCCGTTCGTTTTCTCCAAGAGCCCGGGCAATCACCCTGGTTTGTTCCTGCCATGGCACAGAAAATGCCGCGAAGCCTTCAGGTTCGGGAATGGTGGGAGCAATCACTGAAAGTGTGTCATACTCCTCAGCGCTGATCCCTGCATGAGTTGCAATGATCACATCCGGCTCCAGTGAGGCGATACGCTCAAAATCCAGTTCGCCGTATGCCATTTGCAGAACTTCAGGTTCGCCGCTGCCCAGTTCATCCTGAGCCCAGGGCCATACGCTGTTGGGATAGTCGCCGAACCAGTAACGGAGGGCTACAGGGGTATAGCCCAATGCAAGAATCGGATCCTGCTCGCTGTAGCCGATGCTGACCACACGTCGGGGCTTGGTTTCCACCACCGTGGCACCGTAGCTGTGAGATATCTCCACAGGAAAATTCCCGCTGGAGGATTCATCCCCCTGTGTTTCCGCTGCTTCTGAGGTTTGGGACTGAGCGCCCTCTCCTGCAGAAGTCCCGGATTCTCCCGATCCCGAAGCGAAGAGGGGAAAGGCCGTAAAGATGAAAATTATAGACACAACAAAAAAGCTGCGAAATTGCATAGTATTAACTCCTTGATTTGGATGTGTTTACATTATCATTTTTCTCATATTTATTGCAAGAGATTACCCCTATTAATCCCCGGTTCAGGCAAATTGCTATGTCCCGATCTTCGTGATATGATAATTGTCTATGCGCATGATAATTGACCAGCTCAAAGCTCTGGGGGAAGACAATCGGTTTCGGATCGCCATGATGCTTTTGAGCAGACCGCTGTGCGTGTGTGAGATTCATCACCTTCTGAACATTTCCGGAGCCACCCTCTCCAATCACCTGAAAATTCTGAAATATTCCGGGATCGTGAAAAGCCGGCGTGAGGGAAAGTGGATCGAGTATGATGTGAAAGATGATGCAATACGGGAACTGCTCACAGATATCCGAAAACGGGTGGATGATGACAGTATTATCAGCAACGACGCTCAGGAACTGAAAACCATTTCCCGGGACCTCTGTAAAACCGGATGAGCCGGATGCGCTGAACACTCTGCAGTCAAAATACCCCGGAATCTAAATACAAGAAGGCCCCGGATGCTCGTACCAGCAGCCGGGGCAAATTCACAGGAAAAACACGGCCCAAGCCGTGTCAGAGTCGTCATTTTCAGTCCCGGGATACTGGGTCCGAAAACGTTGAATCGATAAAATAATACCGATTACTGCTCACCCGGTCAAGTCTTTTCTGCGTCTATCCGTTCTTTTTTTCATCTCCGGCTCTGCCTCCTTTCAATTCCTCAGGCAATACAATTTGAAAGCAGACTCCCGTCTCGTTACGGTCGACAAATCTGATTGACCCTTCCAGCATGTCACGAATAATGGCGTCAATAATTGAAAGTCCCAGTCCGGTTCCACCCCGGGATTTGGCGGTTGTGAAAAACCGGGTGAATATCTGATTCTGAAATTCCCGGGGGATTCCTTCCCCGTCATCACAGTACAGAATCTCAACTTCACCGGAGCCGGAATGTTCTGCAGCTATTCTGATATTCCCGCCGTTCCGGTTCCGAAATCCGTGGAGAATTGAGTTCTGTATGAGATTACTGAATACTTGAATAAGAAGCCCGGGATAGCTGGCAATCTCCAGATCTTCGGATATTTCCAGCCTGAGTTCCACATCCATGGATTTTCGGCTGTACCGGCTGTTTTCATACGTGGTTTCAATAATCTCTTTGAGGAAGAACTTCTCCAGCTGCATGTTGAGCTGGGCATTGGCACTGGTTCGGATGCTCTGGACAACCCTGCGGACCTGATTGATATTCCACACCAGACTTCCAAGCATTTCGTTGCTTTTACCGATGAATTCACTGAACTGGGTTTTTGTAAGATCCTGATTCTGAAAATCCCGATCCAGGCTGATCATCCCCTGCCGGAGGGAAGAAACGGCCAGATTGATATTACCAATGGGCGTCTGAATCTCATGGGCGAAACCAGCCAGCTGTTCCCCCATGGAAGCCAGCCGCTCCTGGGCAATGTTTTCCTCAATGAGCCGGTTCAAACTTTCAGCAGTGATCCGCTGCAGGCCGGAAAATGTGCGGTACAGTTCTCCGATTTCGTCCTTCCGGTGGTACAGGGGTATGCGGGGCACGATGTAGCGATGATCATTTCTCACCTTCCGCATTTCCCGACTCAGAACCTGCAGGGGGGTGTTGATATAGCGGACAATAAAGAGGGAAAAAATGATGGAAAAGAATATCGCCATCCCGTTGATGGAAAGTACCGTGAACCAGGTCAGACCGATATCCGCATATACCTCGGTTTCCGAGGCAATAACCCCCAGCACCCAGGAATTCTGCAGCCGGGAATACCCTACCAGATGATTCTCCCCGTCCGCAGCAAATTCCAGAAAATGGGCGGAACGCTGGTTTTCAGGGTCAAAGATTACTCTTCGCAGCTGCTTCCAGGAAGCTTCGCTCAGTCTGCCGGGCGGGGACTCCTCCTCAGGATAAATACTGATATTCTCGGTCATGAGAAAGGCGTGTCCGCTGGTGTGAACACGGTACTCCCGGATTGTTTCCAGAATATCACCCGCAGCAATATCAATCCCCACCACCCCTATGGGAGCCTCATTACCGTTGGACTCAAAGGCTCCGGGATATACCGGCACTGTGTAGGAAAACATCTCCACATTAATATCCAGATCCCGATACAAATCGCTCCAGTAGGCTTTTCCCTCCCGAAGGGGATGGTAATAATACTTCATGTCAGGATTCTCGGGATCCATGTGCTGCGGTAGAGGATACTCCGGGCCCCGAACCCACTGGCCGTTTTTCCGGTAATACCAGATCTGGCCCGGCGGGTCTCCGAAAGCCGGCGCAGACATGAAATAGACGCCGTGAATGCTGGAATTGCTTCGGGCTGTAGTAAGCAGCGCCCTGGCATGTGAGTTTCTGAATTCCCGGAGATATTCCTCCTGCCCGGCCATATCCGGTCGGAACGAAGCACCCACACTTCCGGCAAGAATATCAGCACCGTCCTCCATGCTTTCCAGCAGGAGCATCATGTCCATGCCGATATCCCTGCTGAGATCCACCATGGTTTCGGCCATACTTTCCTTGAGAGAACGTTCCATTCTGCCTGTGGAAACCACGCTGCTGGCAAAGGAAATAAGCAGCAGGGGAAATACCAGCATCAGCAGGATATTCGAACCCAGCGCGGTGATATCACTTCGTTCCCCTGGCGTATTTCCCCCGTTCATTGCTCTTCGCCCCCAGGCTTCAAGTATTGCCGGAGTTTCGGAAAAAGAGCCATAAGAACCAGCACCGCAATTCCCTTGTCCACAATGTTGATTACCACCCTGGTGACAAATGCCGAGGAGAAGATGCTCTGACCTGACTGTATGAGAGCATGCACAATAAAATCGAATCGTTTGAGGGTGAATCCTCCGAACGCAAAAACCGCTATCACCGTACCTGCCAGGGCATTGAGCACGGCCAGAATACATATGAACAGGGTGACGCCAAGCACCGTCTTCAGGGCATTGCGTCTGATCATGATATGGGTGACCAGAACGGTAACAATCTGGGCCGCTGCAAAGGGCCACAGTATGCCGGAGAAGCCTTGAAGCGCATCCATAAGCAGATTTGTGGACACGCCGATTACCATCCCCCACCACGGTCCCAGCAGGGCAGTACCCAGAACGGTGAACATACTGTCCATGAATATGGGAAGGTCTGCGAGCTGGGTAAGATAATTCAGGAGGGAATTCATGAACACTGAGACGATCACCAGAACCGAGACAAGTGCACTGCGCCGTGAGAACAATTTCGTGTTCATAACAAATATAATAATCTATTTCAGGAGATTTGCCCAGAAAAAGCCCGGCCGGCGGGGCTGTCCCCCTCCCGGGAAAACTCATTGAGAAGTCCGGCCATATGCCCGGCGTCGATGCCCCAGGTACGCCCCAGATGGCTGTAGAGGTAATCTCCCAGGGCCATGAGAGAAGCGAAGCTGTCTCCCCCCGGAGGAAAGAGCCGTGAGACTTCCCGGGGGTAGCGTCCCCGGTTCACCACCAGCTCCCAGTATTTGGCAGCTCTGCTGATTCTCTGCATATCTTCAGCAGAAATGCTTGCACTTGAATGCAGTTCATAGGGAGCTTCAGGGGAAAATTCCATGTTCCATTCATCAATATGCCGTCCCAGGGTGGTTCCCGGAAGATATTTCAGTATCCCCAACTGAAGCTCTGCGGAGCTTCCGGTACCTGGCTGCTTAAGAAGATCCCACAGGCGGTTGAAGCCCGAACCGAAGCTGTTCATATCTTCTCCCGGCAGCCCTGCAATAAGATCGGCATGAATTACCGCATGGGTCCGGGTTACCAGAAAGCTGAGGTTTTCCATACTCCTGTCATAGTCCTGTTTCCGGTTTATCCGGGCGGCAGCTTCCCGGTTAAAGGTCTGAATGCCCACTTCCAGGCGAAGCATTCCCGGAGGAAATTGTTTCAGCCTCCCCCTCAGCTCATCAGGCAACCGGTCCGGCACCACCTCAAACTGGACGTAAGCGTCATTCCGCCGTTCATCACGGAATAGCTCCAGAAACAGGTCCAGCACCGCCGCCGCCCGGGAAATATCCAGGTTGAATGTACGGTCAATAAACTTGAAAAAGCGTCCCCCCGCCGCCCAATAGCGCCGGATGGCGGAAAAATCCCTTCCAGGGGAATATTCCGCACCGCTCCCTGCACACTGGAGAGACAAAACTCACAACGGAAAGGACAGCCTCTGCTGGTTTCGATGTACAGCCGGCGGTGCACAATATCGTGATCGCTGAGCAGATGGTATGGAAGCCGTATTTTCTCCAGCTGCCGGGGGCTCAACTGCTGAAACCGCCGGGTTTCGGGAATCAGCTCTTTTGCACGCCGTCTCAGGCTGGTTTGGCCGGGCCTTCCAGCCTTATCAATTTCGGACAAAATCTTCCTGCAGAGCTCCGGGAAAAGAATTTCCCCCTCTCCCCGTACGACAAGATCGGCATGTTCAAACAGGGGGTGGGAGGCATAGCCCGGGCCGTCCCCTGCCAGATAGCCCGCCTCCGGTCCGCCCATCACAATCACCGAATCCGGAAGCAGATCCCTGAGGGCGGCGGCCAGTTCCCGGGAGTCCTGATGGTTCCACACCGCCACCGAAATACCGATGATCGCCGGGGCATGGCTCACAATTTCCCGGATCATGGGCTCACGTCCGCCCCGGCGGGTGCCCTCCACAATTCGGGTGGAAGATTCCAGCTCGCCCATATTGGCCAGAATGTATCTGAGGCCGAAATTGGGGTGGCTGTACCCTGCATTGACACTGGTGAGTACGATATTGGACATGGGAACCTTCCTCCCGGAATCGTTTTTCGTTATACTGCCGGGTAATGAGCAATGGTGAAGACAAAAAAGTAATTTATTCGATGCACAAGGTGAGCCGGCACCACGGAACCCGGCAGGTAATTAAAGATATCAGCCTCTCATATTTTTACGGCGCAAAGATCGGAGTAATCGGTCTCAACGGTTCGGGAAAGTCCACCCTGCTGAAAATCATGGCTGGTGTGGATACCGAATACAACGGTGACATTTCCGTCAGCCCGGGATTCAGTATCGGCTACCTGGAGCAGGAGCCCCAGCTGGAAGCGGGCAAAACCGTCAAGGAGATCGTCTCCGAAGGCGTCCAGGAGACTGTAGACCTTCTGGCTGAATATGACAAGATTAATGAATCGTTCGCCGATCCCGATGCGGATATGGAGAAGCTTCTTGAGCGTCAGGGTGAAGTGCAGGAACGGCTGGACGAACTTGACGCCTGGAATCTGGACAGCCGATTGGATCTGGCCATGGATGCCCTGCGCTGCCCCCCACAGGACCAAACCGTGGATACTCTTTCAGGGGGGAACGCCGGCGGGTGGCCCTGTGCCGGCTCTTGTTGAAGCAGCCGGATATTCTTCTCCTGGATGAGCCCACCAACCATCTGGACGCTGAATCCATCGCCTGGCTGGAGCGGCATCTTCAGCAGTATGCGGGAACCATTATTGCGGTTACCCATGACAGATATTTCCTGGATAACGTGGCGGGCTGGATTCTTGAACTTGACCGGGGAGAAGGGATTCCCTGGAAGGGCAATTACTCAAGCTGGCTTGAACAGAAGCGTCAGCGGCTGGCACAGGAAGAGAAAAGCGAAAGTCAGCGGCAGAAAACCCTTCAGCGGGAACTTGAGTGGATCAACATGACCCCCAAAGGCCGTCACGCCAAGGCCAAAAGCAGAATCAACAGCTATGAACAGCTTCTCAGTCAGGGCGGCCGTGAGCAGCAGAAAGATGTAAAACTCTTTTTTCCTCCCGGCCCCAGGCTTGGCGACATCGTGATTGAAGCGAAAAGCGTGAAAAAATCATATGGAGACAGGCTTCTCTACGACGACCTGAACTTTGAGCTTCCCCCAGGCGGCGTCATCGGGGTGATCGGACCCAACGGTGCGGGTAAAACCACCCTCTTCCGGATGATCACCGGAGAGGAAAGCCCCGATTCCGGGGAAATCCGGGTTGGCGATACGGTCAAAATGGGCTTTGTGGATCAGATGCGCAGCGAACTGGACGGAAGTAAAACCGTCTGGGAGCAGATCAGCGGAGGCAACGATATGCTCAAGCTGGGCGAACGGCAAATCAACAGCCGGGCGTACGTGAGCTGGTTCAATTTCAACGGCTCGGATCAGCAGAAAAAAATCGGCGATCTTTCGGGGGGTGAACGCAACCGCGTGAACCTGGCCATGATGGTGAAAAGCGCGTCCAACCTGATCCTGCTGGATGAGCCCACAAACGACCTGGATGTGAACACCATGCGGGCGCTGGAAGAAGCTCTGGACAGCTTCGCCGGTTCTGCGGTGGTGATCAGCCATGACCGATGGTTCCTGGACAGAATATGTACCCACATTCTCGCCTTCGAAGGTGAAAGTCAGGTTGTATGGTTCGACGGGAACTACAGCGAATACGAAGAAGACAAGCGCAAGCGTCTGGGCGCAGAGGCGGACCGCCCCCACAGGATCGTGTACCGCAGCCTCACCCGGGACTGAGATCCGGGTAAACAGCCGGACCGCGGCAGCCATAGCGGCTATTCAAATAAAAACGCCCCCTTCCTGCAGCGCCGCCGGCGCCAGGACGGAGGGCGTTTTTTATGCCCGCAGCGGGGAATGGGGGCGGGACACCGGGCTCCGGCACGGGCGGCGCCGGGCGGGTCGTTCAGGGGCACGGGTCGTACCGGAGCCGCGGCTTTTACTTCGGAGTACGCTTTGGGTTGTGCGGCCGAAGCGCCGCGGTCCGCTTCAGCTGTGGAACAGTGCTGCGCCGGATGGGTCGCGCGCCGGTGGGGCTTCAGACGGAGAACTCCCGGCTAGTCGGTAACCGTAAAATCAAAATCACAGATCTCATAACCTTCGGCGATGGTTTTCGGGCGGTCCATGGAGATCATGGGCTGGCGCTCAACAAAAAATGCGCCGTCGGCGGCACAGAAGGCGGTGGCCAGCTCGGGATGCCCCAGCTGGTGCACCAGGTCCACGAAGCGGCATTTGGTAACCAGATAGCGCAGCCGCGGATACTTTACCGTATCCAGACGGTAGTCGGTGTTGGGAAAGCGGTCAACCAGTGAGATCACATCCTCTTCCAGCTGCGCTTCGCTCTTTTTGAAAAAGTCCGGCCCCATTACCGGTATGCTGTCGCTGAGAAAGCGCATGGCGGAAACGTATATAATCTCCCGTATGATATCCAGGGCCCGGGCGGCGGGAAGCCGCTTGAGAAGCTCCCGGTACATGAGCACGGCATCAGACACAAGACCTCTGGACTGACGGTCCTTCCAGTCTGATGCCGGGGGGAGATCTTTCCAGAGCCGGCCCAGAGTTTTCCGAACATACATGGAGACCAGTACCGGCAGCCACAGCAGGGCCCCCTGCCCGCTCCGGCGCATCTGCTGGACCGCCGCTATCCGTATGCGGATCCATCGGGCTGCAGGCCCCAGCCGGCGCCGGTCGCCGTGGCGGTCCATATCAATAATACCCATCAGCACCGAGAAAAACGCTATTGTCACGATTAATGATGATGCAAGAGTCATGGCGTCCACCATCAGATCCCAGGGCCGGGCCACCGATGCCTGACGGATTCCTCCCAAAAGCAGCCGGAACTGAAATGCCGATCCGTATATCACCCCCTGGACCAGAACCACCAGAGCGACCCGTTTAAAGCCCAGAAAAATCATCCCCACAAAGGGTATGGCCACCGAGAGTATCTGGTAGGTCTGAACCAGTCTGGGGCGCTGAAAAATCCGCCGGGCCAGCACCGAGCCGTCAAACACCCCGTAATTGATGCTTGCCAGCACCATCCCTGCGAAGAAGAGCAGATTCACATACATGAGAAAATTGCTGTCCATGGGACGCAGATTCTGACCTGAGCTGCTGAGCCGGGCAGGTTGCAGAGTCCGTCCCTGGCGGGTATGGGCATGCCTGTTCCGTGAGAGCAGACGGAAGAGAAACATGCTGTTCAAATAGGTCAACATGACGAACCACCCGGAATCCAGCCAGGCGAGTTCAAAGAGTGCAAGGGTGCGGGCCCACATCTCACCTTGAAGAACACGGATTCCCCGGTTCACCATGAAAAATTCCACCAGGGTGTTCACCGCCCCCACCGAATGAAAGAGGACCAGAGCCCTCCATCGCCGGGCACGGATTAACAGGATGTGAAGAACCACCATCACCGCCAGAGTGGCAAAGAGGGCGTCATAACTGATGAGACGGTTCATTTCCATAATCTGCATAGCCGTAGACTGCATACGCACATGCTATCATAGAGCGGGAGAGACTTACAGCATTCCCCCCGCCTCCGGGAGAGATTCGCGACTCCGGGAGGCAGTGAAGCCACCAAGCCCGGTGCCGGGTGCGGGGATTACCGGCTCAGGAGCGCTTCTTGTAGAGATCTTTCCTCAGGCGTCTGGACATCTCATATGCACTGTTTCTGGCAAGGCGGTCAAATCCCTCGGTTAATTGCTCATCGTTGAGCGTATCCAATGTACGGAAGGTAATGGCAGTTGATATGACATCATTCAAACCGAAAAAGGAGGGACTGGCGGCATAATCCTCGCTGATCCTCCGTCTCCATACCAAGTCACCGCTGGCAAAATGATGAATTCTGGCTTCAAGAGTGAGGTGAAAATAAATTCCTCCGCCGGAGCTGTGAATACCGTACTCCCTCACCTCTACTTCCAGCAGATATTCCCCTCTTGTGCCCTCTGCCGCATTCCTTGCACCAAGGAGCGTCATGGTAGGCGGGACAAATTCATCCCGCAATGCGGCCTCAACCAGCCGGGAATCCAGGGTTTCATACAGACGCTGCTCATATTCGGCTTCCTTCATGCCGGTAACGATATTCGCGCCGATTTCCACGGCCTGCAAAATACCGTCATTGGAAGAACCGGGAATACTGGTCCGGGAAAGATGCACTTCAGGAGCATGGGGTACAGAAACCCGTTGATTCATCTCCGTATCGGTGAAACTGAACTCATCCAGATTATTGACGGTGACACAGGAACTGAGAAGCAGCAGGGCGGCGCTGAGCCCCCACAGTAATTTTTTCATGACATCCTCCAGGTTCATGCCGGGCAGCCCCTGCCGCGCCGGTGTGAAGCTACTATTTTTCACATCTTAAACACCTTCGCAGTCCCTGAACGTCACCGGAACAGGATTCCGGATGCCTTTTGAACAGTCACGGCCCGCACGCCCGGGGATTGCCCGGGCCTGGTTTCCTCTGGCCTGGTTTCCTCTGGCCTGGTTTCCTCTGGCCTGGTTTCCTCTGGCCTGGTTTCCTCTGGCCTGGTTTCCTCTGGCCTGGTTTCCTCTGGCCGGTTTCCTCTGGCCGGTTTCCTCTGGCCGTTTTTCCTGAGGCCGGGACCGATTGAACGGATTACTCGATCATTTCACCCTGCCGCCCCACCAGTACTTCACCGGCCTCCTCAAGCTCCTTCAGCACCTGGATGATCCGCATACGGGCTCCGTCAACATCCTGTACCCGCACCGGCCCAAGCCCGTCGGATCTTTCCTTCAGGGAAGCATATTTGGCTTCACCCATTACGTTTCTGAGATGTCCTGCAAGCTCCTCGGGCAGCCGTTTCACCGCCAGGGCAAGATCCCCGGGGTCGGCCTGGGAAAGGAGTTTTCCCAGGGCTCCGGGATCAAGCATCACCAGATCTTCAAACACGAACATCCGCCGTTTAATTTCATCGGCCAGCTCCGGGTCACTGCTCTCTAGGGCGGTTACCAGCTCCATTTCAACCATTCTGGGGAGTAATTCAGAATTTCCACCGTTTTCTCAATACCGCTACAGTTCATATGTACAGGGTTCCGATAGTCATCCAGCTTTCTTCTGATATAGCCGTTCAGGGCGGCATGGAAAAAATCAGGCTGCGAACTGCAGGTGCTCAGCCGGCGAACAATATGCTCCCGGAGCCGTGATTCACTCCGGGCGAGATAATCCGCCCCCAGGGCATGTCCCAGCTGCATGAGAAGGGCCGCCTGAATACTTACCCGTTCCGGGCTCATGAGCTGATGAAGAAAGGCGCCCTGATTCACCGTAAGGGTCTGAATAACCCCCGGAGATTCGTCCCCATACTCCCGACCGTCCCCCGGAAATCCATTCTGCAGCCCCCGGGATGATTGAGCCCAGTGGTTCAGGGCTGCTTTGTCACCGGGCTTTTCCCGGGAGGCATTCAGATTCCCGGAACCCCGTGCCGGATTTCGCCGTTCATCCCTCCCTTCGGCAGCTGAATCCCCGGACAGCTGCTGAAGCCGGGGAAGGCTGTGTGCCAACCCTTCCCGGATTTCCCGGCGTATCATGGACATAAGATGATCTTCCCGTTCACGGTCGTTCGAACCCGGAAGGATCGGAGCGATTTCAAGGCGTTCCCCTTCCAGTGAGGACACAGTGCACTTTTCGATATCCTTTCCGTTGGCCCGGATGCGGCATTGCTCCATTGCGTCAAGTGGAATTTCAAGGCTGTCGCCGGGTTTCAGCCGTTCCAGTTCGCGTAAGGTCAGGGGCTCAATAAGCAGCTCCACCCCCGCCTGAACGGGGAGGCGGCTTACCCGGTCTCTACCAAGACTGCTGCCACCGGGCCGTATCCGGGTATACCAGTAGCTGAAGCTCAGCTGTTCCAGTCTGGATTCCAGGGTGATATACGGATACACACAGCGCAGCTTCCAGCTGCCCAGGGAAGTGCTGATATCGATTTCCGCAAACACCACCATTTCATTGGGAGGGATAATCCGGGCAAACTGGGTGTCGTTCTCCATCCCCTCCAGGCGGATATGATCGTCCTCGAAAAACCACCAGGCAGATCCCAGATCCCCGGCCAGGGAATGGTAGAGAGGTGAAAGAATTTCAATCTCCAGCTCTGTGAGGGAGGAGACGTTCCCGATTGTTTCGGGACCGCTGGCCACTTGTCCCCTGGCCACTTGTCCACCGGGCACTTGACCATCAGTTACTGGGCTTCCAGTACCGGGGCTTCCGGGAACGGAGCCGGTTTGTTCAGGCCTGGTTTGCCCTGACCCTGCAAAACTATCCAGGAGAAGATTGTTTCCCGCCGGGTCGCTTTGGAGCAGGAAGGCACCGGATGATTCATGGAAACGGTACACGGCGAACAGGGAGCGGGGATTGCATAGGTCCAAAAATTCCTGAAAGGTTGACTGATCCACCATGGATACCGAAATCTTCGGTTTCACTTCCAGAAGACCACTCAGCCGATCGGTGAGTTTCCGGGATAGGATCTCGTGTACCAGAGAAATGGTGCGGATCTGGAACCAGCTGAATTTGTCCGGCCTGGTGAAGTCATAAGCCTTGATCCGCAATTCATCCCCAGCCGTGCCCTTGTGGCCCAGTATTATTTCAGGATCATAGTAATCGGGGTATTCCGGCATACCTGCCCCCTTCATCGCTGAGTTTGGTAATTCGAAGGCCGAAGTTTTCATCAATAATCACCACTTCTCCTTCTGCTACCTTTTCGCCCGAGGCATACAATTCCACAGGCTCTCCGGCAATGGAGGTTAATTCCACAATAGAGCCTTCACCCATCCGGTGGAGATCCTCAATCCGGATTCTATTTTCTCCCAGTACCACGGTGACCGGTACGGTCACATCCTTGACTGCATCGAGTTTCATGTTCGCTCCTCTTTCATCTTCCGAATAACAAACCGTATTCCATTCTCATCAGATTTCACCTCGCCCAGGGCGATTACGCTGTCGTTGAGCATCAGCCGGCATTCCCGGGAATCCCATTTCAAATCCCTCTGCCTCTGTCCGGGAAACAGATATTCAAGCTCTCCCGCAGCTGTGGTGAACTCGGCAATCCGGATCCGGGGCTGCAGCCGTATGTTCGATACCGGTGAACTGCCCGGTTTTTTTTCTGTCTTTCCCATACTGCCTCCTTCAATCCTCACACACGTATTGTGTCCCACCGGCATAGAGCGGGCTTACACTATTTTGATTTCCTTGGATTGTAGAACACGCCGGGTGCTGAAGCGTTGATCCCCGGCGGTTTACATCAGGGAAGAACCGTCAGCAGGAGCGCCGGAATTCACCGGGAGTCTGCCCCATAATTTTCTTAAAGTAGCGGTTGAAAAAGGATATGTTGTTGTATCCCAGTGATATGCTGATATCCAGGATACTGGATTCCCCCTGCTTGAGCATTCTGCAGGCCTTTTTCACCCGTACCATGTTGATGTACTCAAAGAGCGAATATCCGCTGCGGGATTTGAATTCCCTGCTGAAACTGCTGGTATTCATGGCACATCTGCGGCGGAAAAACTCAAGAGTGAACTGCTTATCATAATGGAGTTGAATGAAGTTCATTGCATCTTCCATGCTCCAGGGAGATTTATCTTCAAGGCGGATGTATAATCTGGAGTGAAACAGACAGATGAGGTGGACGGCAATGCTGCGCATCATATATTCGCCGGAAGCTGATTCCGCAGATGTCTCACCGGCACAGTGTTCCATGCACCGGGAAACATAATCACAGTCCCCACGCCCTGCTTCCACCTGATGCGATCCCCTGGTGAAATATAATCCTGCTTCCGCCAGTTCCTCCATGGTTTCCTGCCAGATCAGTCCGGGTAAGGAGAGGAAGCGGTTGTCACCCATGAGTTCTATCTTTTCTTTTCTGGACGGAGGGACAAGGATGAGGCACGGAGCATGCACCACCCTGCTGCTCTCATTGTGCAGCAGGGTGACCGCACCTGTCCGCAGCACTCCCAGGTGCCCCTGCAGATAGGGGAGAAAATGAACATGTTCCCTGCATTGAATTAATCCCACTTCATACAGTATATCCGGATGAGAGTTAATGGACTGACACTATTTTCCAAAGATGAGTAATTTTTCCAGGAAAATCAGGGGGCGGCCGCTGACAGTTCCCGCTCCGCTTTGCTCAGCGCATGGGAACTTTTGCGGATAAGTATCAACCCGATGAAAAAGCTGAAGAGAAAACCGGCGGGCTGAGCCAGAAACACCCCGTGGATACCCAGGACTTTGGGGAGAAATATCACCAATGGAATCAGAAAACCTCCCTGCTGACCTGCCGCCAGAATCATGGCGGACCTGCCGTCACCCAGAGCCTGGAATATGCCTCCGAACATCAGCAGCAGCCCGGTAGGAACCATCACCACCGCCATGTAGCGCATGGCCATGCTTCCCATCCTGATTACATCGGGATCCTGGGGGGCGAAAAACCTCATGATTCCCGGGGCGAAAATCATCGCTATGATTCCCGCAACCAGTCCCACCAGTGCTGCGGTTATATACACCACACGGATTCCTTCCCTCACCCGGGGAATGTTTCCCGAACCGTAGTTATATCCCACAAGAGGTTGAAGTCCCTGTGCCAGCCCGATAAGAGCCATCAGAAGCAGCATAAAAATCCGCATAGTCACGCTGATGGCTGCGATGGCAGCATCCCCGAACGCCGAGGCTGCATTGTTCAGGATGCCGAAGGAGACGCTCCCCAGCAGCTGCCGAACCAGGGTAGGCGCACCCAGGGCCATTATTGCCCGGTAGGTTGGCAGGTTGATTCTGACGCTGCCCGGCCGGAGGGGATTAATGGCACCCCGCCCTCGAAGGTAAAAACTGATAAGAAATGCCGTGGAAACCGATTGTGCAATAATGGTGGCCACCGCAGCTCCGGTAATCCCCATATCCAGAACAAAAATGAAGATCGGATCCAGAATAATATTCAGGACCGCACCCAGAATCTGTCCCATGCTGCTGTACAGGGATGCGCCTTCAGAGCGGAGAAGATTGTTCAGCGTCATATTGAGTATCTGGAACACCGAGCCTCCCAATATGATCCGCCCATAGAGACTGCCCTGTGCAATAATTGAATCTGTTGCCCCGAAAACCCTCAGAATGGGTTCTATAAAAATTGCGCCGATGAGGGAGAGAAGCAGGCCCGCCGCCAGTGATGAGTAGAATGCAGTGGCACCTGATTGTTCCGCTTCTTTATATTTATTCTCCCCCATTCTCCGGCTGATTACGCTTGCCGCTCCCATGCCGAAGGTGAGCCCCACTGCGCCGATCAGCTGAAAGAGGGGAAAGACGATTCCGGTGGCGGCTATTGCCGTGGTATCCCGAAGAAAACTGACAAAAACGGTATCCACCACGTTATACACCGCCAGGACAAGCATTCCCGCAATTGCAGGGGCCGCAAGGCTGAACAGGGTTTTGGGGACCGGGCCGTGGGCAAGCAACTGAATTCGCCTGGAGGCCGATGACGCAGGGCTGTTGTGTGAAGAGTCGCTCATTGAAAATCCTTAGTAACGCCGCGAATCTGTTTATTCCGGTAAAAACATCCGAAGGGCAAAACACAGATGACGGTAATTATTTTTACACATCCGTATAATATAAAAAAAGGCGGCCACTGACTATCTTTTATTCAGTGCACCAAAGCTTGTAAAAAAACACAGCGAATTCAAGCAGCAGTAATTCTTTTCCGGTGTATGGTTTATGAACACATTACAACCATACATCACCAGACTGCTGACCCAAATCAGCACAAATTCCCTTGATTTTACTCACCACAGCCCGGTCCCCCACTGCTCAAACCCCCATTGCCCCCGGTTTGCAGACCAGAAACCCCATGATCAGTCATGGTTCAGGTTTCATGGATGCTACTTCACCAAAGCCTTCGGCAGGGTTCCGCGTTATCGCTGTCAGGATTGCGGCAAGACCTTTTCCCTCCAGACATTCCGCATGGATTACTACGTGAAAAAGCCGGTGGACTACATCCAGCTGATTCGCCAGCTTGTCTCTTCCAGCGGACAGGGCAACATGACCCGCTTCACCGGTATGCGCTATGAGCAGATCCAGAACAGATACGAGCGCATCTGCCGGGTACTTCTGGCCATCCATTCTGATATGCGCAAGCTGATCAAACCGGAAGATGAGTTCGCCCTGGACGGCTTTGAATCCTTCAGCGTGAGTCAGTTCTTCCCCAACAACATCAATATCCTGGTGGGAAGCGGCTCAGAGTTGATATACGCAATGGGCTACTCCCAGCTGAGGCGTAAAGGACAGATGACAGATAAACAGAAGCAGAAGCGAACTGACTTGGAGCAAACCCTGGGCAAGGCTCCGGGAAATGCCGTTGAGAAATCGGTCCAGTCCATCCTTACCCACTTGTGTAAATACATGAAAGATAAAGACATACCGGATGTTACGCTGAATACCGACTATCACAAGGCGTATGTTCGGGCCCTTTCGAAGGTGCCTGAGGGCAGGTCCCGGATTCGTCATTGTCAGTATTCATCCACCCTGCCGCGCACCCCGTCAAACCGGCTGTTCCCGGTGAATTATGTGGACCGGCAGTTTCGAAAAGATCAGGCGAACCACGTGAGGGAGTCGGTACAGTTCGCCCGATCTCCTGCAGCAATGATGGTGCGGCTGAGCATATATCAGATGGTGCACAATTATCTCATGCCCCGGAGGGTACGGGATCAGAGAAAAGGAAACTGGAAAACCAGAGGAGAACAGCTTGGAGTCCCGGGATGGAAGCTTCATGAGGTAATCAGAAAACACTGGGATAGGAGAGTTTTTCTGAACAAATGCACATTATGGGAACCTGAGAAGATGACCTGGCTGCTTGGATGGCGAAACCGGGGGATTGATTCAGGCCGCAGGCTGCCGTTTCATGTGTGGGTGTGATTGAGCTGAAGTGTGAGAGACGGGGCGGTCAGGGCTGGTTGTAGACCTGAAATCGGGCTGGATTCCGGATCGATATTTCGGAGCGTATCGGCCGGACTGAGGTGAAAGTTTTTCACAAGCTTTGGTGCACTCTATATTGCATGCAGAAATTTCAGATATTAGCTTGATATTCAAAGTATATCTCGCTATTATCTTGATTATCAAACTATATGCCGGAGTATCCATGGAAGAACCACAGCAGCAATTTTCCAGAATCCTCACAGAATTTTTCGACCGGATGAGCTCATGGGAGCAGGGGCTGGTTGAAGGAAGCGGAATCTCCCTTCCCCAGATGCATGTTCTGGAAACCCTGGGAAATCACCGGAAGCTGAGAATGAAGGAGCTGGCAGAGAAGCTTGGTGTCACCACAGGGACTCTCACAGTGATGGTGCAGCGTCTCCTGCAGAAGGATCTGATCCGGCGTATCCGGGACGAAGAGGACCGAAGATCAAGCTTTATTGATCTCAGCCCCCTGGGAGAGGAGATCTACAAGCGGCATCACAGCCTCCATGACGAGCTCATCGGAGAACTGGTAATCCGCCTGGGTGACCGAGAGAGCGAACACTTCTTTGCTTCCATGGAGAAGGTAATTGAAGTGCTCTGAGAAAATCGGAAATGCATTACAGATGTAAAAAAACAGCCTCGACGGCACAGGTATTGAGCAGGGAGTAGATATGAATCGGCGGGTATGCGACCAAGACATGAAATCAAAAGCAGCATCAGACAATATGAAACGGACGGCAATTGTTGTGGCCATTACTCTCACAACCATGTTCGCAGAGATCTTTTTCGGCATGGTAACCGGCTCCATGTCGCTGCTTGCCGATGGTATTCATATGGGAACCCACGGACTGGCTCTGGGGGTGACCCTGATTGCATATGTCATCAGCGGAAAGCACCGGTACAACAGGAAGTTCAGTTTCAGTTCGGGAAAAGTTGAAGTCCTTGGCGGCTACAGCAACGCCATATTCCTGGGCGTCACCGCGGTTATCATGACCGTCGAATCGGTTGAACGGCTGATATCCCCCGAAGTGGTGGATTTCAGCCAGGCTCTGCTGGTCGCCGTCATCGGACTGGTAATAAATATCGCAAGCGCACTGATTCTCTCTCCGCCCTGGAAGGGACACAATCACCGGCACCACGGGGAACACAGAGACCGGGATACAACCGATTCCAGGGACGATGAACATGACCATAATCTGAAAGCTGCATATCTTCATGTGGTAACCGATGCCCTCACCTCTGTACTGGCGATTTTTGCGCTTCTCAGCGGAAAAGTCTTTTCGGTTACCTGGCCGGATGCCGCCGTGGCGATCCTGGCCGCAGCGGTAATTCTGAAATGGGCGTACGGACTTCTGGTCTCAAGCGGAAAGATTCTGGTGGATTATTATGATAGCGAAAAGGAACTGAAGGAAGTTCGGGAGCTTTTGAAATCCCGGAACCGGGAACTGCAGGATTTTCATCTCTGGAGAACCTCCGCTTCGGAAAAAGCCATGGTTATCAGCGTCATTCCTTCACCCCGGGAGGAGTTGAGCAGCAGAGCGGAACTGACCGAAGAGGTCCGCCGGGATATTGCCCGAAAGTTCAGCCTTCAGCATCTCACCGTGGAGCTCTCCCGGGAATATCAGCCTTAGGATGCGCCGTTGGTCTCCCGGTACTCCCGGGGGCTGATCCCTTCGAACCGTTTAAACACCGTTCCGAAATAGCTGTCGCTTTCAAACCCTACACCGGCGGCAATATCATGAATTCTGGCGTGGGGTTCTTTCAGCAGCCGCTCCTTGGCCCGGTCTATCCTCCGCTGATTGATGTACTCGACGGGGCGCTGGGTGGTGACCGATTTGAAGAGTTCGCAGAAATACTGGGGGTCACATCGATGCTCCGGGCCAGGTCTTCCAGCCCCAGAGGGCGGTGAAGCTCCTTTTCTATGAGATCCAGGGCCGGCTGGAGGCGGTGAATGCTGCCGATATGGGAATCTTCCCCGTCCCGCTCCAGATATTTCAGAAAATCCAGAAGAAGACTGTAGACGATGGCCGAACCGTCAATGCCCCGCATAAGAGCATTGCTCCCCAGTGTCTGCAGAGCCCGTCTGATGAGGGTCTCCACCGCATTGGGATGGCTGAGCTGGTACACCCCGGTTTCCGTCATACCCAGATAGTGGAGCATGCTCTCGGCACTGTTTCCGCTGAAGGTAATCCAGTGGACGTACCAGGGATCCTCCATGCCGTAGTAGCTGTGAGGCTGTCCCGGATAGAGAAGCATGCCCTGTCCCGGTTCAACCCTGTGGGTTTTCCCCCTGTCCTCCAGCACGCCGATTCCCCGGATGGTCTGAATCCATTGAAAAACCGGGAAACCGAAAGGACGCTCTATGGAGTACTGGTAAAAATCGCACCCGGCACCGATTAGCTGAAACGGGAGTTCGTTCTCAATTTCCGTGGGTTTGGACAGGATGAAATCCCCGTCCCTTCGTCCGAGATCATGCTGATTCTTCACTCGCCACTCCTGAATCCTAAAATTGTAATACTCAAATGAATATTTTGAAAGTCTGAGCTTCAGTGGCCCGGGCTTTTTTCTCCGGAGCTGTATTCAGCCTTTTTTGCCGGCCTCCCCGTGGCGGTCTTTTTTTCCAGAAAATGCGATATCAGCCTATATTCTGATATTTTTTCTAATGTTTACCCCCTGCCGTTTTGTATTCACATCCCCGCAAATGAGCTGAATTTCCCGGCAATGCCGTGAATATCTTGAGATTGACCGATTTAAAGGTCGGCAGGACAATGATATATCACATCAACGAGGAGGATGTTTGATGGTACGACGAATGGTAATAATAATGGCTTGTCTGGTACTCCTGGCGCCGTTGGGTCTTGCTGCCAACGGACAGGATGAAGCAGCCGACGACGGTCCCAGAAAACTGGTGATCAATTCCAACCTTTCCGATCCGGCCCCCAAAGCGGCATTTGAGGATCTGGTGAACAGATTCCGTGAAGAATACCCGGATATTGAAGTTACCCTGAACAGCTTCGATCATGAGGCGTATAAAACCGCGATCCGGAACTTCCTGGCTTCCAATCCCCCGGATGTGGCCCTGTGGTTCGCCGGAAACCGCATGAAGTTCTTTGTTGATCAGGGCCTGATCATGGATATTTCCGATCTCTGGGAAGAAGCAGGCTTTAATGATTCAATGGCTTCCAGCCGCCCCACCCTCACCGTTGACGGTAAACAGTACGGCGTACCCTGGGGATACTACCAGTGGGGTATGTTTTACCGTACAGACATTTTTGAGGAATACGGAATCGATGTACCTGAAACCTGGGACGAATTCATGGAAGCCGGCGATACCCTGGTGGAAAACGGCATAACTCCCGTTACCATCGGAACCAAGTTTCTCTGGACTGCAGCCGGCTGGTTCGACTACCTGAACCTGAGAATTAACGGCTACGACTACCACATGGACCTTACCGCCGGAGACGCCAGCTATCTTGATCCTGAACTGGACAGGGTTTTCGAGGTTTGGGAAGATATGATTGACCGGGGATTCTTCCTGGAAAACCATGCCACCTATTCCTGGCAGGAAGCACAGGCACCGTTTATCAACGGAAATGCCGCAATGTACCTGATCGGAAACTTTATTACTCCCGACCTGGAAAGCGCAGGGGTTATCGACAACGTCGGATTCTTCCAGTTCCCGCAGATCAATCCTGAAGTGGGTATGTATGAAGACGCACCCATGGAAGCCTACCTGGTACCTGCCGGGGCGGAAAACGTGGAAGAAGCAAAGCTCTTTCTTGAGTTTGCTTCCAGGGCGGATGTTCTGGCGGACTTTGCCTATGAAGTCGGCAATATTCCCCCGAACAAGAACAGCCGGCCCCCGGAAGACCGCTTTACTCTGGCAGGTTTCGAAATGCTGAACCAGGCCGACGGTCTTGCACAGTTCTACGACCGGGACACCGATCCGGAAATGGCCTCTGTGGGCATGGAAGGTTTTCAGGAGTTCATGGTGAATCCCGACCGTCTCCCGGAAATCCGGGCACGGCTGGATGAAGAACGGAAGAATATTTTCCAGTAATTCGTTTCGCATCGAAATAATCCGCTGCATCCGTCCGGCACATATTGCCGGACGGATGTGCGGGGTTTCAATTTCCCTGTTCCGAGAGGAGTCCCCGCTTTGAAAAAACGTACAGAATACCGTTTCCTGCGTTTACAGTTCACCCTTGCCCCGGTGTATTTTCTTGCCCCGGCTTTTCTGCTGTTTTCCGTGTTTGTCCTCTGGCCCATTGTGCAGAGCATATGGATCAGCTTTCATGAATGGAGCGGCTTCGGAGAAATGACCTGGGTGGGATTCGAAAATTATTCAAAACTCTTTCAGGATAATGATTTTCGCATCTCAATCTTCAACAATATCAAGTGGCTGGTGCTCATGCTCCTGGCCCCGGTAGGCGGGCTCGTACTGGCGCTCTTTCTGAATCAGCAGGTACGGGGAATCCGGATTGTAAAATCCCTGTTCTTTTTCCCCTTCGTCATCAATCTGGTTGTGGTGGGATTGATATTTTCCTGGTTTTACAACCCGGACCTGGGTCTTCTTGCTGCAATTTTCCGGAGCCTGGGGCTGAAGCCCATACCTATTCTGGCGGATGAAAACCTCGCGACCTACGGAATTATTCTTGCCAATCTCTGGCCCCAGACCGCCTACTGCATGATTCTATACCTCACCGGACTCACCAGCATGAATACTCAGGTAATAGAGGCGGGACGAATCGACGGCGCCCACGGCTGGTTAATGTTGAAAAATGTGGTCCTTCCCCAGCTGAGAGGCGCAAGCTTCATAGCAATTGTGGTCACCGTCATCGGTGCCCTGAGAAGTTTTGACCTGATTGCCATTATGACCGCCGGGGGACCCTGGGGACGGTCCAATGTTCTGGCGTATTTTATGTACGATGAAGCCCTGTTCAATTTCAAGATGGGCTATGGCGCCGCCATTGCAGTGATTCTGTTTCTGATTATGTCCATTTTCATAGCATTCTTTCTCAACTCAGTTGTCCGAAACGAGAGGTAAGCCATGTTTCCAACACCAATTCAACGAACCAGCGCTCCTGTACGGGTCATATATCGAATCGCACTGCCTGTGGTTCTCCTGTTCTGGCTTCTGCCCATGCTTGCGATCCTCATCACATCCATCCGGGGAAATGCGGATATCATCGCCGGGAATTACTGGGGCTGGCCCACAGAGTTCAAAATGGTGGAAAATTATTCGGAGGTGTTTAACCCTGCCCGCTCGCCGATGCTGTTGTATCTGAGGAACTCAATAATCATCACCCTTCCTTCGGTGTTTTTCGCCGTATTTTTCAGCGCCATGGCAGGCTATGGTCTGGCCATTCATAAATTCAAGGGCCGGATTCTCATCTATGCCATGTTTATCGCCGGGAATTTTGTTCCTTTTCAAATACTGATGATACCGGTACGAACCATATTTTCAAATCTCGATTTGCTGGATACCCTGCTTGCCCTGATTATCTTTCACACCGCCTTTCAGATAGGGTTCGCAACGTTTTTTCTCAGAAATTTCATTGCCGATTTGCCCATGGCCCTGGTGGAATCCGCCCGTATTGAGGGAGCCACAGAGCTGACCATATTCTTCCGGGTCATTTTACCCCTGATCCGGCCGGCTCTGGCCTCCCTGGGCGTACTGCTGTTTACATTTATCTGGAACGATTTCTTCTGGGCGCTCACTCTGGTTCAAAGCGACGCTGCCCGGCCCATCACCTTTGGTCTTCAGGCGCTGAGAGGCCAATGGTCGATATCCTGGAACCTGATAGCCGCCGGTTCTGTGGTTGCTGCGGTCCCCTCTATTCTGGTGTTCTTTGTCCTGCAGCGACAGTTTATTCAGGGTCTAACGTTCGGCGGAGTGAAGGGCTGAGCAGATGATTCACATAGATGAATATCTTGATCACGGCCCGCGGTTCCGCCTGGATGCCGGAGAGGCAAGCTACGCCTTCATGATTTTTGACCGGCGGTTTCCGGTACACCTGTACTGGGGGGGCCGGCTCAGCCGGATGCCCGACCCCGGCGCAATTCTCCGTCCCTGCCCCCGGGACTACGCAGTACTCAGGCAGGGCAGTTCCGACTTCAGCCCCTGGCCTGAGAGCGGGGCCGGCTACACTCCCTCCACCATGCCTATGGAACTGGGTGTATGGGGCTGGGGTGATGACCGGCCCGGTTCGGTTCATATCCGCTACGCCGACGGCACTCCCGGAACGGAACTGGTGTATGAGGGCTGGGAAATCCCGGGTTCACCTCTCCAGCCTGAGGGCATGCCCCTGATTCATGAACAGGCCGCAGAATGTGAAACCCTCAGGATTACACTCAAGGATCCCGCCCGCAGTCTCAGACTGCACATGCATTATACGGTTCATGAACGGATGAACGCAGTAATCCGCTGGATCCGGTTTGAAAACTCCGGCGATGATCCGGTGATTCTGAACAATCCGCCGGCCTTCAGCCTGGACCTTCAGGGTACCGGAAAAAGTCTGGTGAGACTGCAGGGCGGATGGGCGTCGGAACGGCATGTGGACGCCCGGGCCCTTCCCCCAGGAATCAGCAGGCAGGAAAGCAGGGCCGGAGCGGTGGGACACGGTCAGACGCCGTTCATTGCCCTGGGTGATCCGGGAGCCCATGAATTCTCCGGAACCGTCCGGGCATTCAGCCTTGCCTACAGCGGAAATTTCTACGCTCAGACCGCAGCGGATGAACACATGAACTGCCGGGTGAGCATGGGCGTCAATCAATACCGGGGAAATCTGGCTACCGGAGAAACCTTCGATACACCTGCAGCGGTCCTGGTTTACTCCAACCGCGGGTTTTCCGGAATGAGCGGGAACTTTCACCACCTGATCCGGGATTTCATCCAGAGTAAAGAGCTGAGAGAATGGCCCCGTCACGTGATCATCAACAGCTGGGAGGCCATGTACTTTGACGTCACCGAGAAAAAGATCCTCAACCTGGCCCGGAAGGGAAAGGAGGTCGGAGCCGAACTGCTGGTACTGGATGACGGCTGGTTTTCCGCCAGGAGAAACGATCAAACTTCCCTGGGTGACTGGGATTACAACCACAGGCGCTTCCCCCGTGGGCTGGGAGCTCTGGGGGATGATATCCGGGGTATGGGGCTGAAGTTCGGCATCTGGATGGAACCGGAAATGGTATCTCCGGACAGCCGGCTCTACCGTGAACATCCCCGCTGGATCATATCAATCCCCGAACGCACCCCCAGCCTGGCCCGGCATCAGCTCATTCTGGATCTCTCCCGGGATGAGGTGGTCGACTATCTGAAGCAAACTATGACGAAGGTGCTGAAGGAAGCCCGGCCCGACTATCTGAAATGGGACATGAACAGGAACATTACCGAACCCGGCTTCCCCGCCCTTTCCGGGGAACGGCAGGGAGAGGGAATGCACCGCTACATTCTGGGACTCTACCGGCTCATACGATACATCCGTCAGGAATTCCCCCACATGATTATCGAAGGCTGTGCCGGCGGAGGCGGGCGGATGGACCTTTCCATGACGGCATATTCTCCCCGGTTCTGGACCAGCGACCAGACCGACGCCGTGGAGAGGCTTCCGATTCAATACGGCAGCAGTCTGATATTTCCTCCGGAAACACTGGGCGCACATGTATCGGCGGTTCCCAACCATCAGGTGGGGCGCATCACCCCCCTGGAAAGCCGGTGCATCACTGCGGCTGCCTTCTCCTTCGGCTGCGAGCTGAATCCGGCCGGCTTATCCGCGGGTGAACGGCAGATTCTGAAAGCATGGTCCCTTCGCTACCGGGAGCTGAGAGACATGATCCGGAGGGGAAATTTCTACCGACTCCGGGGACCGCTGGAACCGGGCTGGCAGACATCCCTGCCAGAATCACCGGAGTTCGCCCGATCCCGCAGCTATGCCTGGATGCTTGCCTCCCGGGATTTCCAGACTCTTGGGGTATTCTTTCACAGACCCGTGAAAACCGGACTATCCCGATCTATTCCACTCAGGCTGTATCTTCCCGATTCCTGCCTCCAGGACAGCTACCGGGAAAAATTCAGCGGAAACGTTTATGAAGGCGCAACCCTACGGGATTCCGGTATTCACTGTGAGGAAGCCGACGGGGATTACATGAGCAGATTCATGCTTCTCACGAGAGAATAAATTTTCGAGGAATCATCGATGCCGGAGTTCACAGGAGCTGCATTATGAATATTGATATTGCCGGGCTGAAACGGATATGGAACGACCCGGAAATAACCGGGATCAACCGCCTTGAAATGCGCCCCGATATTTCCTGGCATCCCGACCTGGAAACCGCCCTTGCACGGGATCCCATGGACCGGGTACGGGAAATTGATCTCAACGGTGAATGGGATTTTCTCCACTTCAACAATCCCGACGAAGCATTGAGCTTTCTCTCCGCACATCCTGCTGAGAAACACGATAGATCCCCCGAAACCGGAGAAACTCCGGCCTGGCATAACATCCGGGTTCCTGGCAACTGGACCCTCCAGGGCTGGGACAGTCCCCATTACACCAATGTGCGCATGCCATTCGATGATCTTCCACCCAACCCTCCCGCTGAAACACCCTGCGGGCTGTATCGCAGAACCTTCGATTTTCCCGGCCGGCAAGGCACCGACACCTGCGGGGAAACCGGCCCGCACAGGGAACATGGCTCTCACCTTGGGATGGGATTCCGTCACATCCTTCACATCGGAGGCGTGGAGAGCATGGGAATTCTGTGGCTGGACGGACAATTTCTGGGTGCGATAAAAGACAGCAGGCTGGAAAGCGAGTTTGATATCAGCAGCGCTCTGGAGAAAGGAGCAGACCGTGGAAAAACCGGCTCGGTTCATGAGCTTCTCATACTGGTTCTTCGATACTCGGACTCGAGTTTTATAGAGGACCAGGATCAGTGGTGGATGGCGGGAATTCACCGTGATGTGTTTATCAGAAAAGAACCTGAAGTGTATCCGCTAAAGCTGGACATGAGAGGAAGTCTTACCGGCCCTGGATACGAACAAGGGCTTCTGCAGGCGGATGTGCAGCTGGCGGGGCTGGAATACCATTCCGGACCATGGGAGGTTGAATTGAGCCTCTTTGACGGACCGGGTGATCTCACAGCCCCCCTGCATCCGGTGGCTTCCACATCAGCCGCGACCCCGGGGGCTTCTCCCGCAGAACCGCCATTCCAGCCTTCCCCCGCAGACAACAGCGACTTACCACGCAATTTCCCGCCGGCGGAAGATCTGTGGCGAAGCATGCCGGAAGGGGAAAATCTGATTCCCGACCCGGACAAGGTTCTGGAAGCCGGGAGGAATAGACTGAGCCGGCGGGGAAGTCTGCCCCTGCCCCGAAAATCAATACGCAAACGCTGCACCGGTCCAATGGCACATGACGGTCATGCCCACGAATCCCCGGACAGGGCGGACCGGGTTTCTCTTGAACTGGGAATCTCCGGCGTGCATCCATGGAGCAGTGAAACCCCCTGGCTGTACACCGCAGTAATCAGAATAATCCGGTCAACCGACGGAGCGCTACTCTCTGCCTATGCCGGCTATGTGGGCTTCAGAAATATCGAAATAGATTCCCGAAGGCTTCTGATAAACCGGCGGGAGGTGATGATTCTGGGTGTAAACCGCCACGAGCACGACCCCGTCACTGGAAAAACCGTAAGCCGGCAATCCATGCTCCGGGACATCCTGCTCATGAAAGCCTTCAACTTCAATGCGGTGCGTACCGCCCACTATCCCAATCACCCGGACTGGTACCATCTCTGTGACCGGTACGGCCTCTACGTCTGGGATGAAGCGAATATTGAAGCCCATCACTATTATAACGAACTTTGCAGGGACCCCGCCTATTCCCAGGCCTTCCTGAATAGAGTCAGGAGGATGGTGCTCCGGGACCGGCTTCATCCTTCGGTGATAGTCTGGTCCCTGGGGAATGAGAGCGGCTACGGTCCCAACCACGATGCCTGCGCCGCATGGATCCGGCACGAGGATCCCTTCAGGCCTGTTCACTACGAAGGAGCGGTTCGCAGTCCCTGGGGACAGAGCTCCTACGATTTCTGCCGGGGCCGGACAGCCACAGATATTATTGCTCCAATGTATGCTCCTGTGGAGGAAATTGTCCGCTGGGCGGAACACGGTGCCGAGAGCAGCAATGAATACCGTCCGCTGATCCTCTGTGAGTACTCCCACGCAATGGGCAACTCCAACGGCGGTCTTGCAGATTATTTCCATGCATTTGCCAATTATCCAGGACTCCAGGGAGGGTTCATCTGGGATTGGGTCGACCAGGGGCTTTTGAAAAAGGATGAAGATACTCCGGAGTATTATGCCTATGGAGGCGACTTCGGCGATTACCCCAATGACGGTGATTTCTGCATCAACGGTTTGGTCAGCCCTGACAGAACTCCCCATCCGGCGATGTGGGAGTTCAAGCGTCTTTCCCAACGTCTGAGCTTCCATCCGGAAGCGGCGTCAAAAGCCGATGAACTCCGGCTGACCATCCGCTCGCTGCAAAGGTTCAGCTCTCTGGAAAACTGCACCCTTGAATGGAATATCCGGCTTCACGGCAACAGCCTGATGCAGGGCACGGTCTCTCTCCCTCTCCTTCAACAGTCGGGAATTGCTGGAGAGAACCCCCGGACAGAGCAGCATATTGTCATTTCCCTTGAGAAGCCAGCTGAACAGATTCCCGCTGAGGCAATACTTGATGTGATTGTTCGCAGCCACGGATCCCCCATATGCATCCCCGGACATATTCTGGCCTGGGAACAATGGAACGCTTCCGTGTTCGGCTGCACAGGGGGCCGGGAGAGCACAGACACGGCGGACAATCAGCAGATGCCGCCGGAAATTCTCCTTCAGCAGCTGAAGGGAGCCCCTCCCCAACCGGATTCCCTGGAGCTGACCCTGGATTCACATTCTTCCAGGCCCGTCTGCAGATTGATCAGGGAGATTTTCTCTGCAGCGGTCCGGAGTTGTGCCTCTGGAGAGCTCCCACCGACAACGATCTCATCCGGGCGGTTCCGGGACATGACCTTCATGCCTCCCACGAATGGCGCAGCTACGGTCTGGATCAGCTCACCTCCCGCTGGAAGCAGCAGTCTCAGGGCCTGCTGCGAGGCGAATACCTGCACGGGGAAGAAGTCAGGGCAGAAACAGAGATAAGCCTTACGGAAATGAAGGAGTATCCAGGAATTTACCGTCTCAGGGCCGATATCAACATAGATTCCCGGATCGAAGACCTTCCCAGGGTTGGCCTGCTTTTCGAATTTCCCCATGAATATGAAGAGTTAATGTGGTACGGACCCGGCCCCGGGGAGACCTACCCCGACCGGGATTCCGGCTTCCCTCTGAAGATCTGGCATGATCGGGTGAAAAATCAGTATCAGCCCTATATATTCCCCCAGGAAATGGGAGGCCACAGCCGATGCAGCCTGATTGGTCTTTCCCCTGAAAAAGCCGGTAAAAACAGTACAAAACCGGACCGGGAAAGAGCCCGGGGATTTCTCATATCCGCCCGCCGGGATTTTCACTTCTCCGCCCTTCACTCCCGGCCCGAAGATCTGACCGGGGCAAAACACAGCCATGAGATTCCCGCCGGCAACTCAAGCGTACTTATTGTAGATCTCTACCAGCGGGGAATCGGCACCGCCGCATGCGGACCGGATGCAGATCCCCGCTGGATTCAGGGAGGAGGCAGCTACCGGATCGACTGGTATCTGGCCCCATAGCAGTGCACCGAAGCTTGTAAAAACCGACAGTTTCGGCGGATTTCAGAAAAATCGCCGCTACCTGTAGCGGGCTGATCACCTTCCTCCGCCGCATATAGAGATTAATCAAGGATGCGCTTCTGGTTCACAAGCTTCCGTGCACTGTGAATTGATTGACAAATACATCCTGGAGCAATATACTCCTCTATATAGGGTAGGGGGGTAATCTATTATGGCACGACCCGAAACAGATGACACGGTGCGCAAGGCGCATCATCCGTATGAAACCAAGGCACATATGCTGAACCGGATGAAACGAATTGAAGGACAGATCCGGGGCATATCCCGGATGATTCAGGAAGACGTCTACTGTGATGATATCCTCCATCAGTTTATGAGCGTTGAGTCGGCAATTCAGGGGGTCAAAAAGACTCTCCTTGAAGCCCATGTGAAAAGCTGCGTGGTGGAACAAATCCAGAACGGCGAACTGGAGGTAGTTGATGAGCTGATGACCACCATTCGGAAAATGACCAAGTAGCCCGCAGAGTGCAGCCAAAGAACGGCTAGGACAAGGAGATATAATATGGATATTATTCAGTTGGATATACAGGGCATGACCTGCGCCTCATGTGTGGGACATGTGGAAAAGGCGCTGAAAAACGTGGACGGCACGGATATGGCGAATGTAAATCTGGCCACCGAGAAAGCCACTATCAGCTATGACCCGGAAAAAACCGATATTCAGGCTCTGCTGGACAGCGTGAGCAAAAGCGGGTACTCCGCACGCCCCGCCGCCGAAGATCGGTCCGAGACAGAAGAGAAGAAGCGCAGAAAGCTGAAGAAGCTGAAGGTGCATACGATTATCTCTGCCCTTCTCAGTGCACCCCTGGTGCTGGCCATGGCGGCCATGCTGCTCTCCATTGAGTCCCTGTCATTTCTTCATAATCCCTGGGTGCAGCTTGCCCTTGCCACTCCAGTGCAGTTCTGGATCGGCCTTCGTTTTTATAAAACCGCCTGGGCTACTCTGAAGGCGGGAAACCCCGGCATGGATGTGCTGGTTGCCCTGGGTACCAGTGCCGCATATGCCTACAGCGTGTTCAACGGCTTCTTCGCCGATTCACTGGGAATAGAAGGCAGCGGACTGTATTTTGAAGCATCAGCGGTGATTATCACCCTGGTACTGTTCGGCAAATACCTTGAAGAGATGGCCAAGGGCAAAACCTCCGATGCCCTGAAAAAGCTGATGAACCTCCAGCCGGAACAGGCCACCGTGAAACGGGGAGGTGAAGAACTTGTGATTCCGGTACGTGATGTTATTCAGGGTGATTACGTACTGGTTCGCCCCGGGGGACGGATCCCCGTGGACGGCAAAGTTCTTTCAGGGGCTTCCGCGGTTGATGAAAGCATGGTCACCGGTGAGAGCATTCCCGTTGAAAAGGCAGAACGGGATGATGTTATCGGGGGAACCGTCAACAGTTACGGTTCTCTCATTGTTGAAGCGGGAAATCTGGGCAGCGATTCTGTACTGTCACGAATTATCTCTGTTGTGGAGGAAGCACAGGGCTCCAAAGCGCCCATTCAGAAACTCGCTGACAAGGTTGCGGGTATTTTTGTGCCGGCGGTATTGGGCATTGCCCTGCTCACATTCCTTCTGTGGTGGCTTGCCGGGGGCAATATGAACAGCGGAATTATATCTGCAGTGGCCGTTCTGGTGATTGCATGTCCCTGCGCCCTGGGTCTGGCCACTCCCACTGCAATTATGGTGGGCACCGGATTAGGTGCACAGAGGGGAATCCTGATCAAAAACGGGGAAATTCTTCAGGCCGCCGGAAAGATCAACGCAGTGGTTCTGGACAAGACCGGGACCGTCACCCAGGGCAGACCCGTTGTCAGGGAAATCCACCGGATTCAAGAGCCCGGTGATGCCGGATCTCAGCCCCTGGGGGATGAAGAAATTCTCAGCATTGCCGCAGGATTGGAATATCACTCAGAACATCCCCTGGCCCGTGCCGTTGTTGATGCGGCGGAAGAACGAGGGATAGAAATCCCCCATATCTCGGATTTTCGTTCCGTGCCGGGTAAAGGTGTAAGCGGCAGTCTGAACGGAGCCAGGCACATTATCGGCACATCGACCTTCATGAAAGAAGAGCACATAGACACCCGGGAAGCGGAAACCCAACTCAGGGAGCTGGAAAACCGGGGTATGACCTGTATCCTGTTGGCGGATCCCCGCAAAGTTTTGAGTGTGATTGCCGTAGCCGACTCAATAAAGGAGAGCTCCCGTGAAGGGATTGAAATGCTAAAAAAGATGGGCATTGATGTCTATATGATTACCGGAGATAACCGCCGGAGTGCGGCATCCATAGCCCGGGAAGCGGGAATTGATAATATACTGGCAGAGGTACTTCCCGAGGATAAAGCCCGGGAGGTGGAAAAACTCCGGGAACAGGGCTACACGGTGGCAATGGCCGGTGACGGGGTGAACGATGCCCCTGCACTCGCTACTGCGGATCTTGGAATCGCCATGGGTCAGGGAACCGATATCGCCATGGAAACCGCAGAAATCACCCTCATGCGGGGCGATCTCCGGGAAATTGCAAACACCATTCTCCTGTCCCAGAGGAGCATGGCAAAAATCCGGCAGAATCTTTTCTGGGCCTTTTTCTACAACAGCGTGGGAATCCCCTTCGCCGCCCTGGGAATGCTGAATCCGGTGATTGCCGGTGCCGCCATGGCATTCAGCTCGGTCTCGGTTGTGAGTAATTCCCTGAGTCTGAAAAGATTCGATCCGGCAAAGGCGCTGAAGCGCTTCAAACCCGTCGGTCTCCCGGCAGAATCCGTAAACAAGGATACATCAGGAAATAAGGATTCTTCAGGAAACAAGGATTCATCAGGAAGCAAAAATATAGAGGCCCGGTTCGGAAACCGAAACCAATCAGATTCCGAAACCGGACAGAACTCTTCGGGAGAATCCCCGGAGCAAACCACCAATACGAAGGAGAGTACCATGCAGATACAGGTACAGGGAATGAGCTGTAATCATTGCAAAATGGCCGTGGAAAATGCGGCTGCGTCAGTTGAGGGAATCAAGAGCCCCAGCGTAGACCTGGAAAAGGGAATTCTGGACTTCGAGCTGGAAAACGTCCATGAAGGAAATTCCGCTGAACGGGTGGAACAGCTGAAGGCAGCGGTTCAAAACGCCGGGTACGAAACCGTATAGATCTGAAAAAGGGGTCTGCCGGTGTGCATCTATGAGGGGGAAAGATATGTTCTACCCCCCTTTTTTTATGTCTGATATCTTTAAATGTTCTATAAT
Organism: Salinispira pacifica; assembly: GCF_000507245.1. Classification (GTDB taxonomy): domain Bacteria; phylum Spirochaetota; class Spirochaetia; order DSM-27196; family Salinispiraceae; genus Salinispira; species Salinispira pacifica. Next base: position 2,985,215 of record NC_023035.1, read on the forward strand.
AATGATATGCGATCTCTCCGACGTACGCTGATGATGGTATTATTGGCCCTGCAGCTAACCCATTCCGCCGCCCAGCAATTCCAGGTTCCGGATTTTGCATCTCCAACGGAGAGCATCAGACTGCTGCTTATTGCGTCCTACCATCCGGCATTTCCCACCTGGCCGGTTCAGCGGGAGGGGCTTGAGGAACGGATCCGGGAATTCGAGGGAAACCACCAGGTCAATATCTGTCTGGATGTTGAATTCATGGATAGTAAACGACTCTTCAGCCGGGTACATTTTGCCAATTTCCGCAACGGGCTTGTAGAGAAACTGAACAACCTTCCCGGGTATCACGGAGTCCTCACAGCCGATGACAATGCATTACATTTTGTCCTGGAGAACCGGGAAGAGCTTTTCCCGGGAATTCCTTTGGTATTTTTCGGAGTGAACGATGCAGACCGGGCCGCCTCGGCCATGAAACAGCCCCAGATTTCCGGTGTTGCCGAGAGAATTCCCCTGGAAGAAAATATCCGCTTTTTAAAGGCGGCTTTTTCCGAACCTTCGGCCATCTACGGCATATCCGATGGCACCAATACCGGCATTAGCGATGCGCGACTTTTCAGATCCATGCAGAAACAATTTCCTGAAACCGAACTCCGCCTGCTTGATCTGGCGGTTATGAGCTACCGGGAGCTGAAAAATACTGTGAAGGAGATATCCCCCTCAAATCCGGTAATTCTCCTGGACGCCTATCTGGATAAACAGGACACGGGCATGGAATTTGACCAGGCGGTCAGATTTCTTACAGAGGATGTACGGGTTCCCATGTTCCACGTGTATGAACACGGTATCGGTTCAGGACTCACAGGCGGAGTGGTGATCTCCCATCGGCTGCAGGCCTACCATGCCATGGATCTATTAATTGATATGCTGGGATCCGGCGGTGATCTTGTCCCTCCACGGCTGATGAGTCCTCCGGTAAGATTGATGCTTGACTATAATCGCTGGCGGTCCCTGGGAATTTCCCTGCCCGCAGAGTGGTCAAACCCCCAATGGGTTAACAAACCTCTCACAATCTGGGATCTCTACGGTATATGGGCTCTCATCGCCATTCTGCTTTTTGCCGGTCTCGCAATCCTCACAGTTCTGCTGATCGGCAGCAGAAGAAAGCTGATCCTCAGCCGGGAGCAGATACAGCGGGAACACAGGCGTTACCGAACCCTCTTCGATGAGTTTTCTCTGGGACTATGGGAAGAGGATCTTTCGGCGGTCCGCATGTTCCTGGAAAAGCTGAAAAGCAGTCACAAGGGGAATTTCTCCGATTTTCTCCGCCGCAATCCTGTCCTGATTCAGGAAAGCATCAGGGACATCAGGATCATCAGGGTGAATGATGCAGTGCTCAAGATGTATAAGGCCCGGGGGGAAGAGGAACTGATTCGCAGGCTGCCGGAGATTTTTCCTCCCCAGGCGAAAGATGTATTTGCCCAGGCAATGACCCGGCTTTTTGAAGGAGCCGGGGAATTCAGCTCTGAACTCCTTCAACGGGATCTCACCGGAAGGGAATTCTGGGTTCGTTTCCGCCTTACCATTCTCCAGGGGCACGGTCTGGACTGGAGACGGGCTCTGGTATCCACGGAAGATATTGATGAAAAAATCAGGAACAGACACATGCTTGCCGAATCCCTGCGGGAAAAAGAAACCCTGCTTCGGGAAATGCACCACCGCATTAAAAACAATCTGAACACTGTAAGTTCCCTCATCGATCTTCAGGAAGAGAAAATTGAGGACCAACGGCTTCGGGATGTGCTGGACGCTGCCCGGGGAAGAATTTACAGCATCTCCATGATGCATGAGCTGCTCTACGGTTCGGATACCCGGAACTCAGTCAGTCTGAGGGATTATTTTGAACGGATACGTGATGCGGTGTTCTCTCTGCATCAGGATGTAATCAATCCCCAAGAGTTCCGGCAGCGTGCACCTGTCCCGGAACTATTAGCCGATATCGAACTGGACATATCCCGGATGGTACCATTGGGTCTTATTTTCAATGAGATCCTCACAAACACCATTAAGCACGGGAAGACCCCATATGAGCGGCTCACAATTGATATTAAATGCAGAATGAACGGGAATCAGGCGGAGCTCCTTTTTCAGGATAACGGCGGAGGAAATGGCGGGGCTGATTCAAACAGCGTAACCAGCCAATCCCGGGCCGGAGGGCTGGGTCTTGAGCTGATCCAGGTTCTGGGAGAACAGCTGGGAGGAGATGTGCTCTCCCAGCCGGTGCCCGGAGGATTCAGGGTTGCAGTGAGCTTTCCCCTGAATGCCCCGGAATAAATTGAATTATGTCCCGAAATACGATGAGAGACCCTCGCCCGATCTACCAGCGCTGATGTACGTGATCCCGGATATACCGGCCGTACACCTCATTCACCCATTGATGGTTCTCACTGCTCAGGGGGGATGCATCCGAAGCCGATACGTTTGATTCAAGCTGTTCAACCCTGGAAGCCCCGGGAATAACCGTGCTCACCTCAGGATGATCGAGGATCCAGCGGAGAGCCGATCCTGCCAGGGGCTGAGGAAGCCTGCCCTTCAAGGCATCGGCGGCATCCACTCCCGTCTCAAAGGGAATGCCAGCGAAGGTTTCCCCTTTATCGAACGCTGCGCCGTCCCGGTTGAAATTCCGGTGATCATCCGGGGAAAAATTACTCTCCTTTGTGAACTTGCCGCTGAGCAGGCCGCTGGCCAGGGGAACCCGCACCAGAACTCCGCAGTCTTTTTCCTTCGCACGTGCAAAAAAGAGATCCGAAGGGCGCTGACGGAACATATTGAAGATGATCTGAACCGAAACCACATTGGGATACTCCATGGCCTTCAGTCCCTCTTCAACTTTTTCCACACTCACCCCCAGATGAAGAATTTTACCTTCATCTTTCAGACGTTCGAAGGTCTCGAAGATTTCCGGACGGTAGAATACTTCAGTGGGCGGACAGTGGAGCTGGATCAGATCCAGCTGCTCCCGGCGGGTATTCTTCAGGCTTGCCTCCACAAATTCCCTCAGAGCCGCCGGAGTGTAGGATTCACTCACATGGGGGTTCAAAAACCGTCCGCATTTGGTGGCCATATACACCTGCTCGGAACGGGATTTAATGACCCGTGCCACCGCAGCTTCGCTTTTCCGGTTTTCATACACATCTGCCGTATCGATAAAATTCACCCCCAGGTCTATGGCCCGGTTGAGAATCCGTTCAGCCAGGGCATCATCAAAACCGCTGCCCCATTTGCCTCCCACCTGCCAGGTTCCCAACGATACTTCAGATACCTTCCATTCTGTTTTGCCGAATCTTCTGTAGTTCATAACGTCTCCTTGTGGGCGGGAAACATAATCATCACTTCCAGCCCCTGCCTGCCCGGCGAGGCCATGCTCATGCTGCCGTCCAACACCTGTACCACAAGACTGTAGACTATGCTCAGTCCCATTCCGCTGTTCCCCGCTTTGCGCCTGATACTGTAAAACGGTTCCACCAGTCTGTTCAGCTTCTCCGGAGGAACACCCGGCCCGTAATCCCGGTAACTGATGCAGACCTGTTCACGCTCCATACTAAGGCTGATGGTAAAGTAGGCAGCGGCACCGTCGGGGCCGACCGGGGCCGTATTTTGCTCCAGACCGTGGTCAAACAGGTTGTCGATCAGACAGTTGATAATAAAGCGAAGCACCTCAACATCGGTGACAACATCAACGGTGGCAGAGGAGGAAAACTCCCAGCTGAGGTCTTCCAGAGCAATCCCCTGTATTTGTCCTTCATCCACTGCCCGAACCGCAAACTGATCCTTGAGCCGTGTGGTGACCACATCCGGAATGAAGCGGTTGAGCCGAACCTGCTGAATAAGGGGATCCCAGCTGTCCACGCCCAGCCGCCGGATGCTCTCCACCAGATCCACGGTGCGCTGCAGGTTTCCCTCCAGCAGATCCAGGAGAGAGCTGATCTGGGGGGGCAGGCCGGTTTCCGGCCCGTTGCCTGCAGAGACCTGTTCGGAGGCCAGGGCATGCCGCAGTGTGGAAATCGCGGTAACCGAAACACCCAAAGGGGTATTAATCTCATGGGCGAAGCCCACCATCAGTTCTGAAAGGGCCAGATTTTTCTTACGCTCCACCAGCTTTTTCTGAGCACGGTTCAGCTCCCTGCTTCGCTGGGTCAGCTTCTCCTGCAGCTCCGCCTGAAATTCTTTTTCAATCTTCCGGATAATGCCCACATATACCTGAACCATGAAATAAATCAGAACAGCTGTAACAATCACATACCCCCAGCCTTTCAGGGTCTGAAGCCGGCTGAGCTGTTGGGCACTTTGGGCAAACGCTTCCACAAACCTGTCGGAAAACAGAATCCAGAGACTGCCAAACAAAGCATACACTGCAGCAATAATTGCAGCCCAGTAAGGCCGATAAAGAAATGGAGATTTCATATTCCTATTCTATTACTTCTCGTGCTCATATGCCCGAAGTCAGCCCAAATCCCCGGGATTTTTTGCCCGGATTAATACCACGGTTAATTGGCCCGTATTCCCCGGCAGCAGATTGCAGAGTCCGTTGTAAGCGGATATACTCATTCCATGGGTAGACAGGAAAAGATCCGTTCCATGCCGGCACCTCCCCGGAGTTTCAGGTTCACCGCCGAAGAGAGCCCCGGAGCAGAAAAGCACGCAGTAATTCTCAGACTGGACGAGTACGAAGCCATCCGTCTGGCGGATCAGAACGGATACAACCACAATGAAGCCGCCGAGGTGATGGGAATATCCCGTCCCACATTCAACCGTCTGCTGAATAAAGCCCGGGGGAAAATGGCCGAGTTCCTTACCAGCGGATCAAGTCTGGAAATCAGCGGAGGAAAAGTATTATTCGGGCCCAACGTCTACTGCTGTAAATCATGTCACAGACCCTTTGTAGTACCTGAAAACGGGGAATACTGCTGTCCGCGATGTCTGGGAGATAATATCATCGCAGCACGGCCGGAGTGTCACCACGACTGCCGCTGCTGCGAAGAAGAGGACCGGCGGGCCGGGCAGATGTTCCATAAAGCCTGAACCCGGCCAAACCAAATTCCACATTCTTCGGGGCGCTCCTAACTGGTAACTGCTCCTTCACTTGCAGATGAACTCAGCCGGGCAAATTTCGCCAGCACACCCCGTGCATAGCCGTGATCCCTGGGTTTCCAGTTTTCCAGTCTCTTCTGCAGCTCATCGCTGCTCAGTTCAACCTCGAGAAGTTTTTCCTCAAGACTGATGCGGATCATATCCCCTTCCCTGACCGCTGCGATTGCTCCGCCGTTTTGCGCCTCAGGGCTCACATGTCCCACAATCAGCCCATGGCTTCCGCCGGAAAAGCGTCCGTCGGTTATCAGGGCGACTTTTCCCGCCAGACCCCGTCCGGCGATGGCTGCGGTGGGGGCCAGCATCTCCCGCATTCCCGGTCCGCCCCGGGGGCCTTCATAGCGGATTACCACCACATCCCCTTCAACCACGTCTCCGGAAAGAATTGCGTCAAGAGCTTCCTTTTCCCCTTCATACACCCGGGCAGGACCCCGGTGGTTGGTGACCTTCAGACCGCAGGTCTTCAGCACTGCACCTTCCGCCGCCAGATTACCGAACAGGATGGCGATGGGACCGGTGGGTTTTTCAGGTTCGGAGAATGCTTTGATTACGTCCTGGCCTTCCAGATTCACTTCAACATCTTTCAGGTTTTCCGCCAGTGTCTTTCCGGTGACCGTCATACAATCGCCGTGAAGAAGGCCTTCATCCAGCAGAATTTTCATTACCACCGGTACACCTCCCGCCCGATGGAGATCCTCCATAACATACCGGCCGGCGGGTTTCATATCGGTGAGCATGGGGGTTGTATCGTGAAAGTGATTAAAATCCCGTATGGAAAGCTCCACTTCCGCCTCTCGTGCCAGTGCCAGCAGATGAAGAACCGAATTGGTGCTGCCTCCCAGGGCCATGACCGTACGGATGGCATTTTCGAACGCCTTGCGGGTCATGATGTCTCTTGGAGTAATATGTTCCTTTACAAGATATGCAAGGGCCTGGACGGAATCCCGCATGTGTTTGTCTTTCTCCGGTTCCACGGCGGGAATACCGGAACTGCCCGGGAGACTCATTCCCAGGGCTTCAACTGCCGAGGCCATGGTGTTCGCCGTGTACATTCCGCCGCAGGCCCCGGCTCCGGGGCAGGCGCTGCATTCAATGCCGTAACGCTCTTCTTCATCGATGGTACCCGAACTGAAGGATCCCACCGACTCGAATGCGCTCACAATATCGATGGCCTTCCCCTTATGCCTGCCCGCTTTGATGCTGCCGCCGTAGCAGAAGATAGCCGGCCGGTTGAGCCGGGCCATGGGCATTACGGTACCGGGAATGGTCTTGTCACAGCCCCCGATACCCAGGACTCCGTCCAGGGCGTGTCCCCTGACCACCAGCTCGATAACATCTGCAATGGTATCCCGGGAGACCAGGCTGGCCTTCATTCCCTCATGGCCCATTGCCTGACCGTCGGTCACCACAAAGGTGTTGAACTTCATGGGTTTTAACCCAACCGACCCCATCTCATCTTTGACAATTTCTGCCAGATCATCGTGGTGAATATTGCAGGGACTGAGCTCAGCCCCTGCACTGGCCACACCAATAAGGGGTTTGCGAAAATCCTGATCCTGGAATCCGATTGCCCTGAGCATTGCCCGGTTGGGAGTCCGTTCAACCCCGGATGTCATGTCTCCGCTGTAACGTTTCCCTTGTTCAAGTTCTGTGTTATTCGTTTCGCCCATCCCGGCCTCCTGCCCGGCACCATCAAAAGACGAATGCCGGAAGCATAAATATTACAATAATAATAATATTTATACCGGGGGTCGGACAAGTGATTATGCCTGATCCTGACTCAGCCGGTTGGGCCGCAGCCTGTACAGGGAATACAGCAATTCAATAACATTGATGGCAAAAGCCAGAAGAAAGAAAATGCGGGCGCCTCTCCAGCCACCGCCGATCCAGAGGGCTGAATGGTTCACCATGATGAGCATCACCACAGCTTCCAGAGCGAAGTATCCGCTCTCCATCCAGCGCAGCTTCAACGTCTTGCGTCCCAGACGGATTCCGTACAGGGTATGTATCAGCTGAAAAACCCACAGGGCTGCGAATACCGCCACATACCAGGGGAAGATCTCAAGGTTCACCCGATGATCCAGCGGCAGGGTGCTGAGCAGGTACAGTTCCTCCAGAAAACTGATAATTCCCGGATACACCGCCAGAACCAGAATAAATGCAAGACTGATGCCCAGAGCAATATAGGCTCCTACTCTGCTTTCTATTTCATCTCCAAGCTGTACCTGATCAATACGGGAAATATCCCAGGTATCTTCGTCCAGGACTGAGGAGGGGTTTTTCATCGCCGTGCTGATTCCAATAAACACCAGAAGCAAAACTCCCACCCCGCTGATCCATGCCTGAAAAATCTGCAGCAGAGTAAGAAAGAACCGGCGAACCAGCTCTGCGCTGGAATATGCGTTCTGCAGCAGCTCAATGATCAGAACAATCATGAAGCTGAGAGTCAGAGCACCCAGAATAATCACCATGATTGTGCGAAACAGACTCACAAGAGGAGGCGCCATCAGCCTGGGCTCTCCGGCATACTCCGCGGCGAGTTTCCTGGGGGGGCCCAACTCAGCGAGTGCCGACCTGATCTCATTTTCTTCCGGATTGCCGCCGAAGCGCTGCTCCGCCTCATCCAGAAAATTGCTTTTCAGTTCCCGTACAATATCCTCCCGGTTTCCCAGGGGCAAAGCGCTGCGCAGAAGCGCAAAATATTTATCAACCTGACGTAAAACATTCTCTTTCATCCTATTCCTCCTCTGTGAGAATCCTGTCCATGCTGCGGGACATCTCATTCCATTCCTCTTTAAGCAGCTGCCGTGTTTCCCTGCCCTCATCGGTAATGCGGTAATACTTCCTGGGTCGTGCCTCGCCGGTATCCCAGCTGCTCTCCATGAGACCCTGCTGCTCAAGGCGGCGAAGCAGCGGATAGAGGGTGTTTTTCTCTGCCCCTATTCCAGCCTGCTTCAGACGCTCCACCAGGGCATAGCCGTAGCTGGGAGCATCACTCAAATGGAGAACCGCAAGTACAAGAGACCCCCGGCGGAGTTCCTGAACCAGGTTTTGAAACCTCGAATCGCCTGTTTCCATATCATCCTCCTGACAATAATATAGTGTGTTATACACACCATTGTCAATATAATTTATACTTTTTCGCACATCAAAGTATATCTCACAGTGTATAGATTGAAATGGAGGCGCCAATCCCATACTATATAGACAGTAGCCGGAGGCCGTGTAACAGTTCCCGGTAACGAAAAGTCAATAAGGGAGGAAGCATGAGTGATCCGCATAAATTTACCGAGGAATTCATGGTACGGGGCAGCGAAGCAGTCAAGAAAGTCAAAGAGCTGATCGCGGAAGGCAACGTACGGAAGGTGATAGTAAAAAATGAACATGACAAGATTCTATTCGAAATTCCCGTTACCGCCGGAGTCGCGGTGAGCGGTGCCCTGACCCTTATGGCTCCGGTACTTGCAGCCCTTGGAGCGGCGGCGGCCCTCATGGCCCGTGTGAAAGTGGAAGTAGTGAGGACAGATGACGGAGAGTGAACTCGCCCTTCTGCTCAACGATATTTCAACATGTGAAGGAAGAATCATCGATTCACAGGCATACCGCAACTCTTCGGTGGTCATCCCCATCATTCCCGGTGAGAGCCTGGATTCCTGCAGGATTTTACTGGAGAAACGGGCGGAGCATATGCCCCAGGGACGGGAAATCTGTCTGCCGGGAGGAGGCATTGAAGCTGGTGAAACCTCAAGGGATGCGGGTTTCCGGGAACTTGCCGAGGAGACCGGCTTGGCATCCGGCGCCGTGACAGCAAGCGCATATTACGGCAGTCTGGTGAATGCCGGAGGGAGGCTGGTACATGTATGGATGGGAATTGTGGATGACAACCGGCCCTGGGATCCCAATGAAGAGGTGGAGAGGCTTTTCACGCTCTCCTTGAAACTTCTGAGAAACAGTCCCACCACAGTCTACCGGGTATCAGTTGACTTCGGGCGTCGTCCTCCGGAAAAGGAAATACCGTTTCACCGGTTCGATTTTTCCCATGACTACGGCAGAGACTGGCGGGGCCGGGATCTGAACGTTCTGTTCTATGAAAATCTTGAAGAAACTCTCTGGGGCATGACGGCAAAAATTATTCAAAACTTCGTCGAGGATCTGTATACAGCCTATGAACGGCGCTATGGTCCGGATCAGCCGGTATGAGCTCCCGGCCTGGGGTTCCCGGTCTGGTGTTCCTGTCTGGTATTCCTGTCCTGGGCCTCCCGGGATGAATAATTTGCTTGAACTATCGGGTATTCGGGGGGATGATGTGACTATGGAATACAGCAACATGAAAGAGATAACTGAAATAGCAGAGGGTATCGGCCTGAAAGGCGAAGACCTTATTCCCTACGGCAAATGGAAGGGCAAGATATCCATGCAGGCGGTAAAACGGATCATGGAAAAGCCCACGGGCAAACTGATCCTGGTGAGCGCCATAACCCCCACTCCGGCGGGAGAGGGCAAGACAACCACCAGCATCGGTCTGAGCCAGGGGCTGAGGCACATCGGTGTGAATGCGGTTGCTGCCCTCCGGGAACCAAGCCTGGGACCGGTGTTCGGCATAAAGGGCGGTGCAACCGGCGGCGGAAAAAGCATGGTGCACCCGGCGGATGAGATCAACCTGCATTTCACCGGCGACCTTCACGCAATAAGCGCCGCCCATAATCTCATTTCTGCGAGCCTGGACAACCGGCTTCATTTTTACCCTGACGATGCCCCTGCGGTGGCCCACGTGTACTGGCGCAGGGTAATGGATATGAACGACAGGGCCCTGAGAGATATTGTTGTCGGCCTGGGGAGCACCAATGCGCCGCCCAGGGAAGACGGATTCGACATCACCGCCGCAAGCGAGATCATGGCCATCCTCTGTCTTGCAGACAGTTACTCAGATCTGAAAGAGCGTATCGGTAATATCCTTCTGGGCCTCAAAGCGGATAAAACCCCGTTTTATGTACGGGATCTGGGCGTTCACTCCGCAGCCGCCGCCCTGCTGAAAGATGCCTTCCTTCCGAACCTTGTTCAGACCACAGAGGGCGGACCTGTGCTGATCCACGGAGGCCCCTTCGCCAACATCGCCCAGGGGGCAAACTCGGTCCTTGCAACCAACCTGGCCCTTCGCCTGGGAGAAGTGGCGGTCACCGAAGCGGGTTTCGGCTTCGATCTGGGTGCTGAGAAATTTTTTGATATCGTAAGTCCTTACGGCGGATTCAGGCCGGATATGGTGGTTCTGGTGGCTACGGTGCGGGCTCTGAAAATGCACGGAGGGGTGAACAAGAAGGAGCTGGACAAGGAAAATCCTGAAGCGGTGAAACAGGGAGGGGAAAACCTGGCCAAACATGTGGAAAACATCAGGAAATTCTCCGTTTCACCTCTGGTGGCCATTAATGTGTTTCCCGGCGACAGCGATGGGGAACTCCGGGAGGTTGAGAAAATCTGTACGGCCCTTGATGTGGAATACGCAGTTTCCCGGCACTATGCCCAGGGAGGCGCAGGGGCGGCGGAACTCGCCAACAAGGCCATGAACCTTCTGAACCAGCAGGAAGATGCGGGAGAATCCCGGGGAAAACCTCTCTACGACTGGAATTCTTCAGTACAGGAAAAGGTTGAGACTGTTGCCCGGCAGATTTACGGCGCTCAGGCCGTGGATTTTACTTCGGCGGCAAAAAAAGACCTGAAAACCATCGAAAGCAGGGGCTACGACAATCTTCCCGTCTGTATTGCGAAAACCCAGGCTTCCCTCAGCGACAATCCGAAACTTTTGGGCAGACCCAAGGATTTTCTGGTTACCGTACGTCGGATTCTGATCAACTCAGGTGCCGGGTTTCTGGTTCCTTTGACGGGGGATATTATGCGGATGCCGGGACTGCCCCGGAACCCGTCGGCCCTGGAAATAGATATTGATGACGACGGGAACATTCACGGATTATCCTGAGGTTCCGATTCATCAATTCCCGCGTCCCTGGCACAGGCGGCAAGCTCTCCTCCCTGGATAAGCTTTCGACCCGCCTCCAGGTCGTCGGCAAATACCCTGTCCTGGTCCGCATGATCAATGTATTCCCGTACCAGGCGGTGGCAGGCCTCAAGGATCGGTCCTGAACGCAGGGGCCTGCGGAAATCGAAGGCCTGGGCTGCGCATACCAGCTCCACCGCCAGAATTTTCTCAACGTTGGTCAGAATTTCATACAGTCTTCTGGCGCTGATGGAGCCCATGCTCACATGATCCTCCTGGCCCAGACTGGTGGGTATGCTGTCTGCAGAAGGGGGATGGCAGAGACTTTTATTCTCACTCACCAGAGCGGCGGAGCTGTACTGGGGAATCATGAATCCCGAATTGATGCCTGTGTGCTTCATCAGCAGTTTGGGCAGATCACGGCTGGTACCGTCCAGGAGAAGGTAACTGCGTCTGTCGGAAATATTTCCCAGTTCTGCGGCAGCTACAGATGCATAGTCAAGAGGTATGGCCACCGGCTGACCATGGAAATTCCCTCCGCTCACCGCCGATCCGTCAGTGGTGAGAATGGGATTATCGGTTACTGAGTTCAGCTCAATTTCCACCGTTTCCCGCAAATGATTCCAGGCGTTCCGGGAAGCGCCGTGAACCTGGGGCATGCAGCGCAAGGAGTAGGGATCCTGCACTCTGCCGCAGTCCTTATGATGTTCAAGAATCTGTGATCCATGAAGACAGCGGCGGATCCGCCGTGCGGTTTCCATGTTTCCGGCGTAGGGCCGCAGCTCATGAAGTTCCCGGGCGAAGGGTTTCACCGAGCCCAGAGCCGCTTCCAGACTCATGGCCCCGATAATATCCGCAGTGTCCAGCAGATTTTCCATCTTCTCCAGCCCCGCCACCGCCCAGGCCAGAATAAACTGTGTTCCGTTAATAAGCGCCAGCCCCTCCTTGGGTCCGAGAATCAGGGGATCCAGGGCTAATTCTTTCAGCACATCTTCTGCCGGGCCCACAGCGCCCCGGAACCGAAGCTGTCCCAATCCGATGAGGGGAAGAAAAAGATGCGCCAATGGTGCCAGGTCCCCGGATGCCCCCACCGATCCCTGGGAGGGAACCACAGGAATGGCATCCTCCCTGAGCATCAGTAAAATACGCTCCATGGTTTCCAGGCGGATCCCCGAACGTCCCGCAGCCAGGGCCTGGAGTTTCAAAACCATCATCAGGCGGGCAATCTCTGAGGGTACCGGAGGTCCCATTCCAACACTATGGCTTTTCAGGATGTTTTCCTGAAGCAGAAGGCTTTGTTCGGGATCAATTCTGGTGCTGCAGAGGGGACCGAAGCCGGTATTGACTCCATACACCGCCTCTTCCCCTTCCACGATGCGCTCAACCTGCGCAGCGCCGCTGCGAATCCGTCGGCGCCCCTCCCTGCTGAGCTCTCCGCGTATTTCACCCCGGGCCAGGGCCCGGGCCGTTTCAGACTTCAACGGCTGGTCACCGTAAGAAAAACTTCGGTTCATATGCACTCCCGAAATCGTAATAAACTGATTTCAGCTTAGTACCCGTTTTTCGGTTCTGTCCAGCCATTTCTCTCAACCGATAAATCGGCCTTTTCCTGCCAGAGCAGAGTATTTCATCAGCTTTTCATACGCCGGCATATCGCCGATCCCTGCGATGTGACCTCCCATACGTATGAGGAAGGTTCCCAGCTTCCTTCTGAGTCTTCCCACCAGCCGGGAGATTCCCACCTCTCCCCTGCCGGCGGTCTCAAGAAGCGCTTCATGCCTCTGCTCTGCAAGTTTCATCATGTTGTATTCAGGTAAGAACATATTATCCTCCGATATAATGTTTCAGGCTCTGATACATTCCTTCGAATTTGCTGATATTCAAAGAGAAAAATTTCATCCGGTCCTGGTACCGCATGTTGAGAAAACCGTTTGCGGTAAGCTGTTTCAGGTGGCGGGAAACACTGGATTGACTCATCTCCATATAGTCGATGGCTTCCTGACTGCTGATTTCCCCCCTTCCGGATATAAAGTGCAGAAGACTCAGGCGGTGTTCATCCGCCAGCGCCTCCAGCTTCATCAGGAGCTCAGAGCGCACCAGGGACGGCGACTTCAAGGCAGCTCCCCGGGGTATCCGGGCCCCGTGAACAATCCGTAGCACCGAATCGCCTGAACCGAGAATCATGATGTAGGGGCCTATGTGAGCCGACGGAATAAAGCGGATCTGGCCGGCCTTCATCAGCATATTGGTAATGCCCGGAGTGAATTTCTGCCTCTGGGTAATTTCCAGAATTGCCTCAATACGGTCCATTGACTGGTAGTCCACCGAACGGAAGGCCTGAATGCTGTCCTGTAAATCCTGAAGATGTTCCTGCCACTCCTGCTGCAGATAGTTGTCGTACATATGCCGAAAATGGCGGATAATGAATTCCCGCTTCTCTGCGGGGTGTGTGAGCAGATAGTACTCATCTTCCAGAGCACCCGGCTCCACCGGAAGATCCTCCGCCTGAAGAAATACCTCCATATATTCGATAAAGGCATCCCGGCTGTTCAGAATCTCTTCCTTTTCCGGCGGTTCACGGGTGAACCCCGGAAGGCGCCGGGCTTTGATCCGCAGATGCTCCAACACCGAATCGATCATGTAATCATCATCAAGGGATGCCACGTATTCCAGCCACTGATCCGGGGAGCCCCAAATTTTATCATCCAGGAAGACGGCGGTGCGGCAGAATTTCCGGTTATCCCGGAGCTCTTCGTCAGTCAGCTGCCGACGCATTTTTTCCACCCAGGGATGCAGACCCACCGCCTCATCATTTATCAGGCAAAGACTGGCCTGCATGGAATACAACGGCTCCAGAACAAATTGAATGTCCTCGGATTGCTGAGTGCCGATAAGCGATAAATTGCGCATACATATCTCCCTGATAAAATTCCTGCGATCCCAATGGCAATAGAAAGGCCAATACATATCCAGAATGTCACCGATCTTTCGGGATGCAGTCTTGCTTACATGCAGTTATGCAAGTTTGTGCATATGTGTAAATTATACTTAATGACTCCCCTGAAAAAAGCTTGATGGTAAATTCAAAAAAACCCGGAAAAATTGGTCGGGGAATCCAGCCCCATAGGGGGAGATAACCCTATGGGAGGGCCCCCGCCACTTTCTTTACCGGCTATTTATCTGTACCCCCACCCCGAAGGGCTTTCCCTTTCCCCTTTTCGCTTCTAACAGAGTGCATATCCATCCGGAATTGGTTTTGACCCATCTTCGGGAAACAGGTATCCCCTGATTCTGCGAATGTTAACCATCATGGCACTCAAGACCATCATGGTGGTAACCCGATGCCTGCCCCGCACTGGTAGTTTACAGAGATGGCCACCAAAGGGGTGAATAACACTTCGAACGGTACTCTCTATTGATGCCCGCTTATTGGTAATCTCTTTTCCTGTTTCTGCTACCTGCTTCCTGGTGGCGGCAACCCGCAAATCGGTCGCAGTAAAATGAAGAACATAACTTGGTCGCTTTTTCAGCCGCTTTGCCGGGCACTGGTTGACAAAGGGGCAAGCCTGACAGCCGTCGGCAGAAAACCCGGCGGTATAGCGGTCTGCTGCTTTTTTACTTTCCCGCAGCTCCCCGCCCTGGCCATTTGGACAGATGATAGCAGTCACCTTTCCTTCACTGGTTCGAGTGACGGTGAAATCTTCCAGGCCCACTCTCGTCTTCTCTTTTTTCCTTCCCTTGATGGCACTCACGTGCTGGCTTACCTGATATGTTGCTGTTGCCTTGGCTGCCGCCTCTCCCGTATACCCCGCATCGGTATACACTTCATCGATTCCCTCCCGCTCTTTCAGGTTCTCAATATCTTCGGCCAGAAATTGCTGGTCATCGGTTATGTTTGGCGCCACACTTACCCTGCTGATGAGTTGGAGATTATTATCTTCATCGCAAGTTTCCGTGATATTTGCACCATACCCCCGGGAGCTTTCTCTGCTTTTCGTCCTGAAGGTGGCCTCTTCATCATCAGGAGACTGCAAGGTGCTACCACCGAGTTCTTTACTTTCTCGCACAACGATAGATTCCTGTTCAAAACGAAAGTGTTCACCAAAAACCCTGAAGGCCTGCTGGTACGCTTTTTCATCTCCGTGCACGTCTTCAAAACATTCCAGCATAGTCGATAGATCTTTTCCAAGCTGCTCAAGTCGCCCGTCCATCTCGTCCCGTTTCACCCGGCAGCAATAGTGCAGGGAGTCTTCTTTCACATACCTGGCAAACAGCTGCTCATACGCTTTCTGTTCTTCTTCACTGAGCATACGGTAAAAGCGATGGATGATTTCTACCAACAGCTGCAGACGGCTCATCTTGCGGATGTTACTCTGCACCATGGTTGAATCCATCCGCTGTAGGCCGGTTTTTATCTGAAACTGTTTCAATTGCTCGTCGGTTATCTGTTCACTTGCCTTGTGAATCAGATTAACCCTGTGTTCCTCTTCATAGGCACTCACCGCTGAGCGGAAGTTGTAGATAGTACGCAGCTCAAAGTTTCCTTCGTCAAAGTCCTTCAAGCCCAGGGCGTAGCGGAACTTCAGATCAAACATGAAATGATCATAGAGTCGCTCGTCACTTAAGCCGAATCCGGATTTGAGGGTTTCAAAGCCTACCAGAATATTGATAGGCGTGTTGGGCCGTGAATGCTTATCACTGTAGAGAACGGAGAAGACCTCCTCGTTAATCCTGCAGAAATATTCATGGTAGAAAACCTGTGCCCAGGACTGTTCAAGGTGTTTTCTTGCAGTCTCAGGAAGTTGGTCCACCGATGTAAACATTCTCTGCTGCTTATGTCCTTCGTTCTTTCGAAACATCCGCTCCCCCCGATGCGGAATTTTACCCTATCAACAAAATTTTGGGAATTCCCTACCTTTTTTCAGGGGAGTCCTTAATGGGTTTCCCAAAAGCAAGAAAAACAAAGGAAATTCAGCGAATCGGACGATTAATCTCATTCATGCCTGTACAGTAGCCGTGAAAAGACAGTATGTTCACCGGGAGTTGGCATGAATTAAGGAGATTCTTCATGATAGCATTTCTGCGGGATGTTTTTCTGGTTTCCCTCCAGGCCTTCGGAGGACCCCAAAGTCATATTTCCGTTTTTGAACAAATCCTGGTAAAACGAAGGGGATATTTGAACGATGAGGAGCTGATGGAGCTTCTGGGACTCTGCAGCATGCTCCCCGGGCCCACAAGCACCCAGACCATAGTCTCTGTCGGGTACAAACAGGGAGGCAGGATTCTGGCCGTGCTGACCCTGGTAGTATGGGCCCTTCCCATCCTTATTGCCATGGGGGCTTTGAGCTTTTTCTATGCATCCATGGAATCATACGAAGGTCTGCAGAGAAGTCTCCGCTTCGTGGGGCCGATGGCTCTGGGATTCATTATTGTTGCGGCGTTCAGGATCGGACGAAAGGTGATCAAGGATCTCTTTACCGGATTGATTTTCGCCGCAAGCGCCCTCATCACATTTTTCTTCTCCATGCCGTGGATCTTTCCTCTGGTGCTTGTTGCCGGCGGAGGGGCGGAGATTCTGCGCAACAGGGATCAGCAGCTCTGGAATCGGGTAGAGATCAAGCCCCGCTGGAGCCTTCCCGCAGCAGTGCTGGCCATCGCCCTGATCAATCCGCTGCTCACGGCTCTCACCGGTTCGTCATTGGCAGCCCTCTTTGAAAGCTTCTTCCGCTACGGATACCTGGTATTCGGCGGAGGCCAGGTGATCATCCCCATGATGTACAGTGAACTGGTGGAGCTTCGCCGGTACTTAAGCAGCCAGGAGTTTCTGGCCGGGTACGGTCTGGTTCAGGGACTTCCCGGACCCATGTTCAGCTTCACCGCCTTCGCCGGGGGACTGGCTATGAGAACCCAGCCCGCGCTTCAGCAGGTTCTTGGGATAGTTCTTTCCGCCACCGGAATTTTTCTGCCCGGTCTGCTTCTGATTTTCTTCGTCTATCCGCTGTGGCAGGATCTGAAAAAAATCCGGGGACTGGCCCTCTCGGTTACCGGTATTTCCGCCGCTGCCGGCGGTCTGCTGGCATCCGCTGCTCCAAGGCTGATCATCGCCGGAAGCTCCGGTCTCATAGAGGCTGTGGTAAGCCTGTGTACGGTTCTGATTCTGGGGTTTACCAGGCTCCCGCCGCCGATCCTGGTGCTTGGAGTAATTCTTGCAGGACTGTTCATTCCCATGTAGAAATCGGTTCCGGGCCAGAGGCCGGTTTATTTCGCTATAGTTGGTTTTTCTATAGTTAGTTATTCTATAGAGAGACGGTGCTGCCGGGACGCCTGTAACTAGGGATGGTCCGGACAGCCGCCCTCAAGGTCCGAAAGCTGGAGATTCAGTGCGGTAACCGATATTCTCAGTTCAGCCAGAGAATATCCCAGACTGGTAATCATGGATACAAGGCTCAGGGCGAACACCACCTCCGCCACCGGACGCACCGAGAAGAACAGGAGAAACATGGTCACCACGCAAAGGAGCAGCGAGAGTACACCGAACATCTGCATAATCTTGATCAGGAAAATACGGCGCTGGAGATTCCGGATCTGACTGTACACCATGTTCACGTGCTCCTCTCCCTCCTCACGGGACTCCCTGTGAAGCTGACGGATGAGATTGGCAAGGGTGATAAAGCGGTTGGTATACGCCAGAAGGAGAAGAGAGAGCGCGGGAAACAGCAGCGCAGGAGTTGTAATATCTATCATGATGTGACACCGGCTCCCGGGTTATTCCGCATTTTTACGGGTATTAATCCCGAATGGAATGTACATGGGGCAGCGCGCCGCTGCAGAGCTGATCATCAGAATTACACCGGGTACGGCAAGCCACCACAGCATTCCATAGAGAATCTGCACTGCAATTCCTGCAGCCAACAATGCGATTCCGATGATCATTCTCAGGGTTCTGTCGGTTTGCCCCATATTTTTCACAAATTTTTTCATGCTTTCCTCCATGCCGGGGTTGGTAAATGAATGTACGCCCGCCGTCCCGGTCTGCTATCGGCGGCAACGCTGCTCTCAGCGGGTAATCAGGATAATACTGATGTACCCGGCGGCAAAGCTGCCAAGGGCTGCCGCCCCGCTCAAACGATGTTCAATACTGCCCGGCTCAAGAATGAAGGCATTCAGAAACAGTCCGCTCACCCCCAATGCATTGAAGAGCATATGAGGCCATACCCGGTCAATCCGGTCCGAATACGCAATGGTTCCCGCAATGCTGCTCAGGGCGGCGGAACCCAGGCTTGCATACCCCAGATAGGGGTGACCTTCCCAGCCCAGCATACCGGTAACCCCCGTGGCAGTCATCAACCCCAGAGAGGTATACCCGCCGATTCGGTGAATATTGTTGCTCCGTATAAATCTTGCAAGACTCATATCCCGTTCCCGGGAATCATCGGCATCCTCAGCACTCTGGGCCGTGATCCCTCCCAGCGCAAGGCTCACCAGCAGAACCAGCATCAGCACACGTTTCATCAGTCCTCCTTCCTGAACATCCTCAGAAATGTCTTGAATAAAGGTACTAAAAAACGGAGCCGTCGTGGCCCCTTAATTACCCGAATTGCTCCGAGAAGCCCGTTGTAGAGGTTAGCGCTGTAGGGGTACCACCACATTTGGCGGGGTGCGAAGTCAAGCATATCTCTGACGACCACTTTGGGCTGGGTCATCTCTTCGAATCCGAGAAAGGAGTGACTACGGCCCAAAGCCGACTGCTTGTATCCCCCCCAGGGGGTCTCCGGCATCCCGTGGCTCATGAGATGATCGTTCACCGTCACCGCACCTGCTTCAAGCTCTCTGATGAAATACATGCTCCTGGATTTGCTTCGGGTCCATACCGAAGCGGTGAGCCCCAGATAACTGTTATTCGCATGTTCAACCGCTTCGCTGTCCCGGGAAAAAGCAGTCAGGGTGAGTACCGGTCCGAAGGTCTCATCCAGCTGGACCTTCATTGACATATCAACATCCTCCAGAACCACCGCCGGATGACCAAAGCCGGGGAGAGCGTGGAAACCCTCTGTTCCGTAGCCCTCAAGAGAGCTGGTTACAAACCTGGCTCCTTTACTCACTGCATCATCAATGTGCACAGCAACACTTTTCCTCTGGCTTTCTGTGGTGAGACTCCCCATGTCCCAGTCGGTTGAGCCGTTCTCCGTACCAGCAGTCCTGTGTCTCAGCCGGGAAATCTTACGGCTCAGCAGTTCACGGAATTCCTCATAGATGTCTGTATGAACGTAGATCCGTTCCACCCCGCCGCAGGATTGACCGCAATTGGACAGCCCGGCCCACATGGCGCCGTTCACCGCACGATGAATGTTTGCATCGGAACAGACAATCATGGCGTCATTTCCGCCCAGCTCCAGGGAAACCGGAAGCAGAATACTCCCCGCCTCCTGTGCAAGTTTTTTCCCCACATCCACCGATCCGGTAAAAAACAGCTTCCGGATTCCCGAATGAATCAGGCCGCTTCCCGCCCTGGAACCCGGAACATGGGTCAGCTGAAGGAGATCAGGATCCAGCCCCGCTTCAGTGAAATAGCGCTTCATCATCTCCCCCAGGGGCTGGCACTGACTGGCCACTTTCAGGACCACGCCGTTCCCTGCCATGAGAGCGGTGGCCACCTCCTGAAACGGGATTGAAAAAGGATAGTTCCAGGGGCTGATAATTCCCACCACCCCCAGGGGCTCCCGGAAGAGCCGGGAACGCTTATTGAAAAACAGGATGCTGCTTCCCTTCAAGGGGCGGGGAGCCAGTGCTGCGGCAGCGCTGCGGCCGTAATAGGAAGCTGATATGACCGAGGGCAGAACCTCGGTGACGAGGGCATCAACTTCGGTTTTCCCCGTCAGTCTGCTGATCATGGCTGCAAGTTCTTCGGCATCTTCCGACAAAATCCGGGAAAGGCTGTCCAGCACCTTCCTGCGCCGGGAAATAGGGACCATCTTCCACCTTTCCTGGGCGTCTGCCGCCCTGCGGACCAGACCGGGAAGGGACGAGGGATCATCCCGTTTTTGTTCACATACCACCTCTCCGGTGGCGGGATTATATATATGTGCCATAGAACTATAAGTGTACACCCCGCTGATGCAGGGTGCAACTGTGTCAGCGTTTGGCCGCTTTCCGGGCCTCCTGTTCTCTGCGCCGTTCAAGGTACGCCAGTTCCCGCAGCAGCTTTCTGTAGGATTGAAAGCGCCGTTCGCTGAACCTGCCGTCGCTGATTGCCTCTTTCACCGCACAGCCGGGTTCCTTCTCATGCCGGCAGTCTCTGAAGCGGCAATCTTCGGCCAGTTCATGAATGTTCGGGAAACTTTGATCCAGGGTATCTTCTTCACCCCAAATTTTCAGTTCACGAAGCCCCGGCAGATCTGCGATGAGCAGTCGGTTTCCCGCGGGATATATTCTTCCCGATGTGGTGGTATGTCGCCCCTGAAGATCCCCCTTCCGCTGAGTTCCTTCCTTCGCCCGGACGAGACTTTCTGCAGGGGAGCCAGATTCCCGCTGAAGGGCATTCACTATGGCAGACTTGCCGACTCCGCTTTTCCCGAGCATGGCAAGGGTAACTGCGGAATCTCCCGCAGTTACCCTCAACAGTTCCGTGAGCCGGGAAATACCCTCTCCGGTATGAGCACTCACAGCACATACCGGCACACCGAATGAAATCTCACTGGCCGCGGCAGAGATCCTGCGGACATGTCCGGTGTCGGCGCAATCCAGTTTGTTCAACACGATCACCGGTTTTGCCCCGGAGTTCCAGGCTGTGGTGAGGCTTCGTTCAAGCATGGACTCAAGGAAATTTCTTCCGCCATCCAGGCCGAACACCAATAATAGGTAGTCAAGATTGCTCACCATCCACTGCTGCTCGGTTTTACGTCCTGCAGCCCAGCGCTGCAGTCCGCTGCTCCGTGGGAGGACTTCTTCAATTATGCTTCCCCCACCCTCATTCCGGATCGCGACCCAATCCCCCACTGCCGGGTAGTCGGCGCTTTTTTCTGCACGAGACTCGAAATGGCCGGATATGCGGGCGGCAACCGGGTCCCTGAGGACGGCTGCCGTCTCCACTTCTCCGGTCTCCACTTCTCCGGTCTCCACTTCTCCGGCCTCCACTTCTCCGGCCTCCATTTCTGCACTTCCCGGTGCAAGGAGATATACGTGGTGTTCCTGTCCGATAACCCGGGCGGGAAACAGCGTTGAGTTATTCTCTCCCATCAGTTCCTGCCCACGTTCCTTCCAATTCTCTTCCATTTCCGGGGTCCAGCCCCAGACGTTCAGATTTCTGATTTTCATGTACTTCCTGTTTATTCAGCCGTTCACCCGGAGCAGAACGAAGTTCTCCGGGGGATCAGGACATCTCAGCTCTCATGGAAGCATCAGGTATGTGAAAATCTGCCTGAGAGGAACTACTGCCGGTGTCGACAAGGCCCGGGGGCAAAACGCTTCCTGCGGATGCTGAAATCCGATAAAAAATGCATGAATCGAGAACCCAAGCGGATATGCCGGTTAAAAACCGGTCATGTGTGGGGGAATCATTCCTGTGTCAGAATCTGTGTGCAGGGAAGCAGTGTGCCGGAAAACTGTGGGTGAAGCACTTTTAGCGGTTTTCAGTGCTTCGTCGGCGGATCGGAGTTATTCAGAGATTCCGGAGAACGATTCGTTATCATGCGTACGTGAAATGTGAGTTTGATATATTTTCAGCATGTATACACCTCCGGAAAGAATAATTTCTCCAAGAGTAGCACTCACCTGCCGTCGTTTCAATCTCCCGGGACCGAAGCCGGGTGATTTTTCTTCATTTTTTCTCATTCCCTGGCTATTTTTTTCATATGATATTCATCCGCAGGCACAGGTTCACCAGTCGTCGCACAGCCCGACCCCGCCAAAAGAAGATCGGAGGGCAGAGTTCAGCCGGCGGAGCTGCGGGTATCGTCGTTCCGATTTTCATGGTTCTTTCCCTTCTTCCTGCGGCATGCAGTTCCCAGGGGGAGCTTCTCTCCCAGGCTGATGCCGATGCGCGGTACCTGGCGCTGGGAGACAGCTACACCATCGGCGAATCGGTGGAAGCTGATCGGCGCTGGCCGGCGATCCTGGCCCGGAACCTGGAAAATAGATACCCCCATAGCAGTATTTCGGTGCAGTACCGGGCCCGTACAGGCTGGACCACCGGGAATCTGCTCTCCAGTCTCATGGAGACACCTCCGGAAAACAGCTATGATGCGGTGAGCCTTCTCATCGGAGTAAACAACCAGTTTCAGGGTCTGGATTTCTCCACCTATCGGCAGGATGTTCCCAGGCTGATCGCACTGGCAAGAAACTACAGTTCCGAAGGCAATATATTCGTTCTCTCAATACCGGATTACAGCTACACGCCCTACGGAGGCATGCTCAGCCCCGGGGACCGTGAACGGATATCCCGTGAAATCGATGAATACAACAGCTGGATGGAAGAGTACTGTCGGCAGCAGGGAATTCCCTTTGTAAATATCACCCCCATAACCCGGCAGGCAATAGACAACCCGGATCTGGTGGCGGATGACGGGCTTCATCCCTCGGCGCAAGCCTACAGGCTGTTTGCGGAGGAAATTATTCGGCAGATCGATATCCAGGCATTGCTGGATCTTGAGTAGCGGGATTCCGTCAAAACGGTCCATATCCTGTGGCATACGCAAGATACAGGTATCCCAGAGAGAGCAGAAACATGAAGGCCTGGACGGGAAAAATGAACCTGAACCAGCTTCCGTAGGATACTCCGGAGATCCCCAGAGATATGAGCAGCACCGCATTGGTCGGGAACAGGAGATTGCTGAATCCGTCTCCGAAGGAAAAGGCAAGAACCGCCGTCTGGCGGGTGAACCCCAGAATATCCGCAAGCGGGGCGATCACCGGCATCACCAGAAGAGCCTTGGCTGAAGCGGAGCCCACAAAAAGATTGAGAATGAACACCAGCAGATAGATGGCCGCAAGGGCGAAAAAATCGCTCTGTCCCTGAATAATCCGGGATGCACGGTACAGAATGGTGTGGAGAACTCCCGCCTCAACAATAATGTATTTCACGCTTGCTGCCATGAGGATGAGGATCACTCCAGGTAACACCGCCAGAATCCCCCGGAGAAAATATGAGCCCAGCTGCTTCAGGGAATATCCCGCCAGCAATCCGCTGATCCATGCCGAAAAGAAAAATACCAGGGCTATTACCGGCATGCTGTAATCCGAGAGGCCGGGAACCGCCGAAGCTCCCAGAATATACGCCAGAATTATCAGCAGAGAACCCAGGAATGCCCGGTAAGCAGCGGGCCGGGGCGGTCGGGCACGGGGCGGTTGAGACCGGGGGTCCCGAGCCCCCTGTTTTGAACCGGAACCGGCGCCTGCCATGGAGCCGACGGGGGTTATGCCGCCTAAGCGCTTGATGTATCGGAAGATGAATATCAGCAGGAAGAAATAGGTCAGGGTGAATATCACCAGCCGGAAACCCGCACCGGAGAAGAGAGGAAGACCTGCAATCTGCTGGGCCACTCCTATGCTGAAGGGGTTTGATACCGCTGCACTGAAACCGAAACCTGCGGCGAGAATGCTGATGGCAAGGCCGGTGAACCGGTCCCAGCCCATGGATACTGCAATGGATATTGCGATGGGAACCAGGAGGACAACCTCCTCAAAGATTCCCATGAAGGCTCCGAAGGCCATGAAAAGCAGAACCAGCACCGCCACCAGCATTTTCGGACGGTTCCGGAAACGGCGGACGCTTTCATCAATAAGATGGGGAATAATGCCGGTGTTCTGGAAGACAGTGATGGCACCGCTGACAATGAAAATAAATGCGATTATCACCAGAATGATCAGCGAGTCATCGCTGAACAGCACCAGCACCGGGGAGGCCAGCCACTGAAAAAAGGAAAGGGGCTCAACGTCGCCGGATTCATAGCTGCCGGGAACCAGCACCTCCCGGCCGTTTTCCACAGCCGTGGCATAGCTTCCCGGTTCGATCACCCTTGAGAGAAGTCCCGCCACAATCATTATTGCGAACAGCGCGGCAAAGGACACAAGAAAGGCCCGTTTCCCGATTCGTATGCTTTGCTCCATGATGCCTGCCTGGTTGCCGGGCCTTCAGTCCGGGAGGGCCGTGAGTACCGGCCCTCTCACCCCGGTCTGAGAATTTTCTATTCAAAAAGCTCCCGGATCTCCTTCGCATAGGCATCGGAAATATAATGCCGCTTCAGATCCTGCTTGCCGGAAAGTTCCTTTCCAACCTCGAAGCTGCCGGGAAGAACCGTAAACCGGCTGATCTGTTCCCAGGTGCGGAATCCGTTTTTGGAGTTTACCGTCTCGGCGATCTCGAATTTCAGCAGGGATCTCACCGCATCGCTTGTTGCCAGAGTTTCCCAGTCATCACCGGGAATACCCTGCTCACCTGCCCATTCAATAACGTTGTCCCGGTTGGGTACGATTAGCGCACCCAGATACTTCTGGTCCTGGCCAACCACCACGGCGAAATCTATATAGCTGCTGGAGCGCAGTTTCGCTTCAATAGGTGTGGGTTCAATGTTTTCACCGCCCAGGAGCACAACCGTGTCCTTGGCTCTTCCCCGGATGGCGATTTCACCGTTGTGAGTCATCTCCGCAAGATCCCCGGTGTTGAGCCAGTTCTCGCCGTCGATCATCTGCTCGGTAAGATCCGGTCTTTTATAGTATCCGATCATCCGCTGCATGCCCCGCACCCACAGTACGCCTTTGTGTCCCGGGGGAAGCACCTTGCCGTTTTCATCCCGTACCTGGGCCTCGGTATAACGCAGGGGAGAGCCGATGGTTCCCTGAACCGGAGACCACTGGGTTCTCACCGAAATCACCGGACTGGTTTCTGTAAGGCCGTAGCCCTCCAGGAGCAGAATCCCCGCAGCGGAAAAGAACTTATCGATATGGGCGGGAAGCGCTCCCCCTCCGCTGATTCCCGCTACGAAGCGTCCGCCGAGCTTGGCCCGGATCTTGCTGAATACCAGTACGCTCCCCAGGGCCTGCAGGGGAAGCAGGAGAAGCCAGGGGATAAAGGCGGTCACAACATCAAGTATGCGGCTGCGCTTTTTGAAGTTGGGCAGCCACCCTCTGAGTTTGGCTTCCTGATATTTATACGCTCCGCCCACCGCAACAAAAAAGCGGAACAGGGCCCAGCTTGCACCGCCTTTGGCCCGGAGATTTTTATAGATTCCCGCCTGAAGGCTTTCCCAGATCCGGGGCACGGAGGCCATCCAGGTGGGACGCACCTTTGCGAAATCCGCCAGCATAATGGGACCCACCGGCTTGGAATATGCAAGGGCCGAACCGTTGGCAATGGATATGTACTGCATGACCCGCTCGAAGCTGTGCCATACCGGCAGTACGCAGAGCCAGGTGTCTCCGGCGGAAATATCTATTTTATTATCTATATAGAGGGCCTGAACCAGGAAGTTCCAGTGACTGATCATCACACCCTTGGGTTCACCGGTTGTTCCCGAGGTAAAAATAATGGTGGCAAGTTCTTCCGGCTTTGCGGAATCGATGTTCGACTTGATAGCCTCCCGGTGCCTGGAAAGATGTTCTTTCCCGCTCTCCATAATGGATGAAAAAAGGATCAGGCTCGACCCCCGGGGGAGCTGGGATTCAATATCCGGGAGACTCTCCTTTGCATCCTCCCCCGGCTCATCGAAGAGAATCCAGTTCTTCAGATGGGGAACTTCCTTTTTCCGGTCCAGAACCTTTTTCAGCTGGGTGATATTCTCGAAAATCGATGACCTGGCCTCAACAGTGTTGAGAATATAGATGAGCTCACCGGGCATGGTATCATTTCCCCGGGGAACATCCGCCGCACCCAGGGCCTGGAGTCCCAGGTCTGCAAGAAGCCACTCTTTCCGGTTTTCCGAAATAAGCCCCACCAGATCGTCCCGGCCAATTCCATGCTCCAGGAAACCTGCGGCGGCTATATACATCTCTTCAACCAGCTGGGGATAGGTTGTGGGCTGGAAATCTCCCTTGTCATCCTTACTGTACTGGGCTACAGCCGATGGCCAGGTATCAGCACTGATCATCAGCTGCTGGGGAATGGTTCTCTTGTTCAGTTCCATAATATTCCTCTCACTATTTACTCGCCGGGAGCGGTATTCGCCCCTAATGCGACTGAACCGGACTGCACATATTCAAATTTTTTCATATTCCGGCCTTACAGGTAGTATGGAGGGCTTTCAGCGAATTGACAACCGCTATTTCCCAGGCAGGAAATTCCTGTGTATCTGTACGTGTATGCCGGCTACGGGTACAATGCCGGAATGGATCAGCATGTTCGAACCTTCATATCTGCACTGCGCAGTACAATACCGGTATTTTTCGGATATATGAGCATCGGCATTGCGTTCGGCTTCCTTCTGGTTACTTCCGGAGTACACTGGATCTGGGCTCTCATCATCAGCGTGGCAGTATTTGCCGGAGCCGCTCAGTTCCTGGCGGTGGGGCTGATAAGCAGCGGAAGTTCTCCCGTGGAGATCGGGATTGCGGTGTTTTTGATCAATGCCCGGCATATGGTGTACGGGCTTTCTCTGCTGGAAAGGTTTCAGTTCTTCCGGAGGTTCAAAGCCTATATCATTTTCGGGCTGACGGATGAAACCTACGGTCTGCTCACCACCGTCGAGGC
Source organism: Salinispira pacifica (assembly GCF_000507245.1). Classification (GTDB taxonomy): domain Bacteria; phylum Spirochaetota; class Spirochaetia; order DSM-27196; family Salinispiraceae; genus Salinispira; species Salinispira pacifica. Next base: position 3,012,016 of record NC_023035.1, read on the forward strand.
CCCGGAGGGCTCGGATCCGGAGGTCTTCGATTTTTACATCACTCTGCTGAATCATTCATACTGGATTCTGGGCTCGGTAAGCGGTGCGCTGCTGGGAAGGGTGCTGCCCTATGACGCACCGGGAATTGAATTTTCCATGACGGCCCTGTTCACCGTCCTGCTCATCGAACAGATCAAAAGCATCCGAAAAGCGGCTCCCTTTGTTCTTGCTCTGGGAATCTGTATTCTTCTGCATCTGCTCCAGGTGAGGGAGCAGCTTCTGCTTCCGGCCATTATCCTCTCGGCTCTCGGGACAATGGCCCTGCCTGCGGATGAAAACGGCGGTGCATCATGACTGCGTACCTGCTCAGCGCAACCCTGGCCATGGCCTTCGCCACCCTTATAACCAGAGCCCTGCCCTTTCTGGTATTTCGCCGGGGCATACCCCATCCGGGTTTCGTCAAACGGGCAAGGAGAATTCCCGCCGGGGTAATGGTGGTTCTGGTGTTTACCAGTCTTCCCCTGGAAGGAGCTTTGCTGTCATGGGAGACCCTGATTCCGTGGATATCCGTGGCGGTTACGGCTCTGATCCATATAGCCACCCGGCATCCCCTTCTCAGTATTTTCGGCGGCACAGGGCTGTACATGCTGCTGCTGCATTTCAGCTGATCCGGCGGCCTCCGGCATTGAAGATCCCCCTTTCCCGGGGTATAGTGGTGTTGATTGAACCGGGTTCAATATTACCGGTTTTCAGAGGAATATATGAAAGATTTTACAGATATACAGGCATATTCAGACAGTCAATTCCGGGAAGGCTGGCGCAGGATGCTCCGGGATCCGGGGTTCAGCAGCATGCTCAGCGGCATGAAGGGGCGGTTCCGTCTGCTCCGGCGCAGGATTTCCAGGATACGGCGCATCGGTCAGTTCCGGCGGCTGATGATCCGTCTGGTGGGTTATCTCATTCGCAAAACCACCGGCGGGGTCAGCTGGAGCGGTGCGGAAAATCTTCCTGCAGCAAGGGCCAGAAAAAAGCAGGGTGCCATTTTCATCTCAAACCACAGAAGCACATCCCTGGACCCCATGCTCTTCAACTACATGCTGAACTCTGAGATCGGCACCACCGCCTACAACGCCGCAGGAGATAATCTGATGAATACCCCCTGGCTGGGGCATCTCATACGGCTCAACCGGGGCTTCATCGTGAAACGGAATCTTTCCGACCCGGATCAGAAACTTGAAGAGGCTGAGAAGCTCTCCAAATATATCAGGAAACTGGTGGAATCCGGCAAGCATGTATGGATCGCCCAGAGGAACGGACGGGCCAAGGACGGCAATGACCGCACAGATTCCGCCGTCCTGGCCATGATTAAAATGGCACACCGGGAAAAATCCTGGGAGGAACTGAGCACTGAGATCCCCATAATTCCGGTAAGCATGAGTTATGAGGAAATCCCTTTGGATGATCTCCTTGCAAAAGATCACCTGGGTATTCTTGACCGCAGTTCCCCGGACCGGGATAAAGCCCAGGTTATCCGTGAGCTGAGGGACAGAAAACGGCGTATTCATATTCATGTGTCCGAACGAATACGGGGAGGCAAACGGGGCGAACTGGTGCGGAGCCTGGACAGGAAGATTATCGGCGGAACCCGGATCTGGGATTCCAATGCAGTGGCAGCTGAGCTGCTGGAGCATATTAAACCCACCTCAGCCGCTCCTTCACGACCCCACCACATTCGGGAAGGAGCAGAATGGTTTCTGGAAAAACTCCAGCAGCACGATCATCACATCCGAAGCGCCATACTCCGACTCTATGCCGCACCCCTGCTCAACCGGCTGGAACTGAAATGAACCCCGACAAGCTGCTTCTCATCATCTTTCTTCTCCAATATGCAGCGCAGAAAGAAGTGACCATGGAGCTGCTGTTTCAGGAAGCTGACAGCTTTTTTCCCGGCGAGCACAATATGCCCTCCGTCCTTTCATCGGAAATCAGGCAGCAGCTGGGAAGCCTTCGGGAACGGGGACTCATTATTGAACAGGGTGACAGCTACAGGATTCCCGAAAAAAACCTCAACAGGGTTATGCGCCACCGGGTGGAGTTCGAATTCAAGGCGGGATCTGCCCTGAGCAGAATCAGCCGGGCAGATGAGGCTATGCGTACCGCATTGTACGACCAGGGAGGTTTTATCGGGCTCTGCGGCGAGACCCAGCGGAAGTGGATCGGGGAGCAGCTGTCTGATATGCATTCTCCCGTACTGGATCTGGGCTGCGGAGACGGCCGCCAGGGGGAGCTGCTGCAGGAGCTAAGCGCTGCTCGGTTAACAGGTGTGGATTACAGTGAAGATGCGGTGCGCCGGGCATCCGGCAAGCTCCATGGGGGTGCATATCTGCATGATATGGAGGCCCTGGAAACCCTTGATGCGGAATACCGTTCCATCATGTCTGTTGATTCACTCTATTTCAGCCGCGATCCGGAAGATCTGCTGGAAAAGATCCGGGAGCACAGCCATAGCGGCGAGCGCATCCTTCTGTATTCGGAATACCGTCAAACACAGAGCCAAACAGCTCCCCTGACCAGTCCGGTTGACACCATTCCCGGTAGCTGGATGGACAGCGAACGGATACCCTACCAGGTAATCGACTTCAGCAGCAGAGAACAGGCAATCTGGTCGCTGCGGCTGAAGCTCCTGGAAGGGCTGAAATCCCAATATTATGAAGAAAAAACTGCATACCTTTACTGGTCCCAGTATCAGGAGGCATCGGTGATGGCCCGGATCACTTCCCGGAACAGCTTCAAACGCTACGGCTTCAGATTCTGATCTGCTGCGGAGATTCCAAGCCGCTGAGGTATTGATTCGGGTTCACAGCGATCATCCAACATCCGCTGATCAAACACAAAGGAATTATCCTCCCTCAGTTCCCAGGGCAGATTCAGTCTGACCCGGATTGCATCAATCATGTCATAAAAATTCCAGGCTTCACTGCTGTTTCCGTCCAGATGATACACTCCCCCCTCACCCCGGCTCAGAAGCGAGTACATCCATTCCCCGCTTTCGGCCATATGGGAACAGGCGGGGATCCATTTTTTGGATGCCGATATATATCCCTGCTCCCGGGCCTGGGCGGAAAGCTGGGCGAACATATTATTGCCGCCGGAGTTTTCGTCAAACTGCCAGCCCAGGCGGATAATCAGTCCACGGGGGTTCTCCCGGGTCACCGCCTCCTCGCAGCGGAGTTTGTACGCCCCGTACTCGTCGGCGGGTTCGGGCACACGGCCGGGCTGAAAGGGTCCGGTCATATGGTTTCCGAACACCATTACCGAGCTGGTGAACGCAAAGGGAATTCCCCGTTCTGAAGCCAGCCGGGCAAGCAATCCCGACCAGTTTTCGTGACCCATTCCCAGGTGTATGAGGGCATCGGGCTTTTTCTCTTTGAAGTAGCGGATACAGGCGTCAGTATCATCGGGATCTGCGCCCTTTCTGTCCCAGCCGCTCCATTCCCATCCTGCCTGGGTGAACCTGCGGATTACATGGGGGGCCAGGCTGCCCCCGCTTCCGGTTATCAGCACATGTTTGCTCATATGTTTCACATCCTTTTCACCCACACATCCTATGGGGCTCAAGTCCCCGGGGTCAAGACATTCCCAATTTTCCCGGCCGCCCTGATCTTCCCCCGGGAACGGAGTGACGCCTTCCGGAATGAGCAACCGGCCCTTTACTGAACCTGCTTCACCGGGAGCGGACAAGAATCGTTCAATATATTGAAATTTCTCTTTACATCCTGAAATTCCCGCATATGATATTAGGTGTACCAGGAGGCTTGCCATGGAACAGCAGGACTTTGTTTCCAACGTGGATTTTATTATCCGGGTTGCAGGAGAAGCGGGGGAAGGGGTGATCAGCTGCGGTGAACTGTTCGCCAGGGCCGCATCCAGAACTCAATACCATGTATTCACCTTCATCACCTATCCGGCAGAGATGAAAGGCGGTTACTCCATGATTCAGATCCGGGTCAGGGATAACACCATCTACTCCCTGGGCAGCAAAGTGGATTACCTCATCGCCTTTAACCAGCGGGGGTATAACCGGAGTATAGAAGATATTAAAGACGGGGGAGTACTGTTCTACGATCCCCGGGAAGTGGAACCGGAAGAAAGCGGCAGCTATGAACGGATCCCCCTGCCCTTCACCGAGCTGGCGAAAAGCAGCAGCAGTTCGGTACGCACCAAAAATGCAGTGGCCCTTGGAGTACTGGGGCATCTGTTCGGGGTGGAGCCCGAAGTATCCCGCAAGCTCCTTGAAGACCGTTTTAACAAGAAAGGCCGGGAACTTCTGGAGAAAAACTTCCTGGCCCTGGACTCCGGGTACGCCTACGGCCGGGAGCAGGCCATCAAACCCCGTTTCTCTCTGGCTTCAGGGCCTCCAGCTAAAGAGAATTACATGTTTCTCTCGGGGAACGAGGCTGTGGCGCTGGGGGCAATAACCGCAGGCTGCCGCTTCGTGGCAGGCTACCCCATCACCCCGTCAACATCCATCTTCGAAACCCTCTACCGCCTCATGCCCCTGGTGGGGGGCACGGCTCTGCAGATGGAGGATGAGATTGCCAGCATATCGGCCATCATCGGCGCATCCTTTGCCGGGGAAAAGGTGATAACCCCCACAAGCGGTCCCGGACTGCAGCTCATGGCGGAACAGATAAGCCTGGGTTCCATGCTGGAGACTCCGCTGGTGATCATCGACGTGCAGCGGGGCGGTCCCAGCACGGGACTCCCCACAAAGACCGAACAGTCTGATCTGAAATTTGCAGTCTACGGAGGGGCAGGGGAAAGTCCAAGAATTATTCTTGCCCCCACAACAGTGGAGGACAGTTTTTATCAGACCATACGGGCCTTCAACCTTGCAGAGCGCTACCAGCTTCCGGTTATTGTTCTCCTGGATCAGTCAATCGGTTACCGGAAAGCCACGGTAAAAATGCCCGACTTCAACCGCTTCAATTTCATTGATAATCACAATATCCGGAAGCATTTCAAGGTGCCCAAGGCGGATGTTGTGGAAATTGTATCCCGTCTGGCTCCCATGGAGGATGAACTGGAGGATTACCGCCGCTATGAGGATACCAAAGACGGGGTTGCAGCCATGTCCCGCCCGGGAACTTCCGGCGGAGAATACCTTGCAACCGGCCTGGAACATGACGAATACGGCAGAGCCGACCAGACCCCGGGAAACCATCTGAAAATGAGCCTGAGACGGAGGCGGAAACATTTCAGCATCAGCAGGGACCTGGAGAAAAACCCCCTGGAAATATACGGAGATCCCTATGCGGAAATCGGCATTATCGGGTGGGGTTCCACCGAGGGTGCAATCCGGGAAGCCAGATACATGGCCCTGGAGCAGGGAATTGCGGTGCGCCACCTTCACCCCCACACCATATCCCCCCTTCCGGAGCGGCAGATAGCCCGTTTTCTCATGCATCTGAATTACCTGATCATTGTGGAGGAAAATATAACCGGCCAGTTCGCCCATCTTATTACTGCCAGATTCAGGGTGAAAGCCATCGAGGTGCATAAATGCCAGGGGGTGCCCTTTAATCCCGAGGAAATTTACAGAAGCATAGAAAAAGTAGCGAGGATCGCAGATGAAGAAGCAATCACACAAGCCTGAAACCGCCGGAGACTGGTATAAAAAACCCACGGTGAAACCCATATGGTGTCCCGGCTGCGGGGATTATGCGGTATATAATTCTCTGCTGAAAGCCCTGAAAGCTCTTGAGATTCCCAAAGAGAATGTGGCAATGATTTCCGGCATAGGATGTTCCGGACGCTTCAGCCATTATTTTAACGTATACGGTCTCCATGGAACCCACGGCCGGGCTCTTCCCACTGCCTGCGGAGTGAAGGCCGCACGGCCTGATCTGACAGTTTTCGCCGTGGGGGGAGACGGAGACGGTCTGAGCATCGGCGGAGGGCACATCGTTCATGCTGCCCGGAAAAATGTGGATCTCACCTATATCATTATGGATAACAACATCTATGGTCTCACCAAAGGTCAGACATCCCCCACAACAGAACCGGAGTTTCGCACCAAAACCACCCCGTTCGGCCCCCAGGACGATCCCCTGGAGCCCATTCCAATGTACCTCTCCTACGGTATTTCCTTTATTGCCAGGGTGCAGGCGTTGAATCAGAAGCAGATGCTTGAGGTGATGACCCGGGCCGTGGAGCACAAGGGGATGAGCATGGTCCACATCGTAAGTCCCTGTGTAACCTACCAGGCCATGCCCTGGGATCAGCTGAAAACCGGCTGGGAAGAACTGCCGGAAAGCCATGACAGGGAAGACAAAATGGAGGCGTTCCGGATGGCCTATTCCCGGGATCCTCTGTACAGCGGGATATTTTATGAGGTGGACAAGCCCAGCCTGGAAGAGCGGCTGAAATCCCAGAGAGAAGCTGCGCTGGAGAGCATGGACCGGGATTCATACATGGAGCCGGATGAAATCGTGCACCTGTTCCGATAGACCCGGGCGGCCCGGAAAGCCGTACACCGGCACGGAGACTCATTGCCACCGGGGGAGGGGAAACCCGTTCTACCGGGAGGGGAATTGATCTATCGGGCATTTCACGCTATAATATTACTTTGTAATACTATATGCCGTTACACCGGGGGATCTATGTCAAAAAAACAGGAAATTATCAGTTTCAAGGTTGAAGAGGATCTGGCGGAAGTAATTAAACAGCTTCCCAACCGCTCCCAGTTTATCCGGCAGGCTCTGCTTGCAGCCCTGGACAGCACATGTCCTCTCTGCCAGGGAACCGGGCAGATCACCCAGGCACAGAAGCCTCACCTGAATGAATTTCTCAAGCACCATTCTCTTCAGCAATGCGACAGCTGTGAAGCGGTGTTTTTTGCCTGTGACGAACATCATGAAGAGGAAGTTCAGACACACGTAAGCGGAAGCCCGGGCTGAACCCGGAACAGCCGCCGTATCCGGCTCTGTTATCTGAGGTCCAGTATGAGCTATCTGAGGTCCCGTATGAGCCGTCCCCTGCTGCGGAATACCCTTCCGCCGCTGTGACGAAAGCGCAGTTCCCTGGTGCTGTATTCATATCCCTGTGACATTTCCAGACGCACCCCGTTTCCCATGCTCCCGCCCGGATCGATCATGTAAAAAGCAATATAATTGGTGGCATCAAAACTTGTAACCCCCAGAGTTGATCCCTGCTCCAACTGCCGGACATCCTCCAACCTCAACGGCAGTGTAAACTGATACACCACCTGACCGGAGCTGAAAGCCACATGAAAATCGTAGGCTTGATCAACAGGCAGGGTTTTCCCGTCTATCTGGAGAAAGCTGAAGTATCCTCCTTCCTGCAGATGCCGGAATGCTTCGCGATAGATGGCATCGGCTTCCTCGGGCTGAAAGGCTCTGTCCCGGTTTTCATCAAAATCCACCAGAAAACCGCTGCTGTAAAACTCATCGAAACGCCATTCCAGACGCACTCCTTCAAGACGCCCCTGCTTTTCCACCGGCACTGCATCAACGTCTATCCAGATATGAGGATGGGCGGACAATATCTGCAAAGGGAAAAGGAAAAAGATCACAGCGGCGGAGAGGAATATTCTGAAAAACTGATTAACCAGGAACATATATTGAATACATAGTTAATTGTCTCCTGCCGGTCAAGGGAAATTGCGGCGGAATGCAGGGGATATCCGGGACAAGGATATCGCGGAGAAGGGTATCCGGGAGAGGTTTGCCCGGAAACAGTTGGTCAGGGGTCCGGGAATGAATGAATAGGTGGATGAACGAAACGAAAGCTTGCTGACCGGGAATTCAGCTGGTATTCTGCGGGAGCTTGTTTTCATTACAAAAACCCTGAAAGCGGGGGAATTCCCCCCATAAGGAAGGATCATGAAAAAAAATACTACACTGTTTACCCGGAGAACAATCCCGGGCTGCCGGCCATCTCCGACGGCTTTGCTTTATTCAGTTCTGCTTGCTGCGGTTCTGCTGATATTCAGCGGCTGCGCCACATCCCTGCCCCCCGCAGCAGAGGGCAGCAGGCCATCGGATGTGGTTCAGGAAACACGGCTGGAGCCGGAATGGATTCAGGAAGGCCTGGTCTACGAACTGTTTGTCCGGGATTTCACCCCTGAAGGAACCTTCCGGGCAGTCATTCCCAGGCTTGAGGAAATTCGGGAGCTGGGAGTCGAAACTATATGGCTCATGCCCATCCACCCAATCGGCCAGGAGGAGCGAAAAGGCAGACTCGGTTCGCCCTACTCCATTCGGGATTACTATGCGGTGGATCCGGCTTACGGCAGCGGCGAGGACTTCCAGGCCCTGGTGGACGCAGTACACGGTCTGAACATGCATATTATCATAGACCTGGTGGTGAATCACACTGCCTGGGATCATCCCTGGGTGGAGGAACATCCTGAGTGGTACACCCGGGATGCCGACGGCAACATGGTTCCCCCGGTGGAGGACTGGTCCGATGTGGCTGATCTTGATTTTTCCAACCGGGAACTCCGGGAGGAACTCACCCGGGTTATGAAATACTGGGTTGCCGAATATAACATTGACGGATACCGGGTGGACACCGCCTCCATGATTCCGGCGGATTTCTGGATGGAAAGCATCCCCCGGGTAAAGGAAGTTAAACCGGTGCTGTTTCTGGGTGAAACAAATGACCCCGGATTACGTGCGGCGGGATATCAGTTGATCTACAGCTGGGATTCCTACGGATGGCTCAAAAATACCGCCCAGGGAAAAAGTGCAGGCGTTTTTGTGGCCGGCGCCGAACGTCAGATGGAAAATATTGAAGGGGCATCATATCTTCGATTCATCACAAATCATGATGAGACCGCCTGGGATGCAGCTCCTCCGGTGCTGTTCGGCTCCCAGGAACGGGCAATGGCCATGGCAGTGGCGCATATGTTCATGCCCGGTGTACCCCTGGTCTATAACGGACAGGAGATCGGGAATGAGGAAAGCTGGGCGTTCTTCGATAAATGGAATTATGACTGGAGCATGAATCCCCAGGTCAGGGACTTCTATATCAGACTGGGAGAAATCTGGCAGAACGAGGATGCGCTGCGTTTCGGTGATATGCGGAGGATTCGTCTGGATAACTCAGAAGATACCGTTGCCTATGTCCGGCGGACCCTGGACAGTGAACTTCTCATTCTGGTGAATACCAGGAACGAAACTGCGGTACCGGGCCTTCCGCCGGAGCTCCACGGAAGCTACACCGAACTGTTCAGCGATACCCCGGTTCAGCTGAACGGGGAAACCCGACTTGAAGCTCTGGAATACGGAGTGTACAGGAAAAACTGAGCCGGATCCCACGCCGGCGGCCCCCAACAGGCTGCCGGCATCGGGCACTTACGGGGCTGCAAAAATGCCGGATGGAAAGGATCTATCCGGCGGCACCCTTCGCCGCTTCCCGCGAATCCGCAAATGCGTTGAGAATGGCACGCCGGGTGAAGGCCATCTCGGCACAGGCCCGTATTACCGGCAAAATGAGATTGGATGGCAGAGTGTCCAGAAAATCTTCAGGACTTCGGATGCCGTCGAACATTTCTTTTAATGTGGCCAGATAATCCTTCAGAGCCGCCGAGCCAATGTGGAGATATATATGTTTTGCCAAGGGGCTGCGGTTAAGATCAAAATTGGTGTTTGAATTTCTCCCTTCCGCCAAAAGGGAATACACGGTCGAGCCGATGGCAGCTCCTTTCTGCACCTCAGCATGGGGCAGCATGGATTCGAAATGATCGATGCTCTGTGCGTCCGATATATCCCCCATTAACAGTGCAATGGGAACATCTCCGCCGGAAATATCCGCAATAGCCTCCAGAACTCCGGTTGTGAGAAGCTTCACTCCAAGATAGTCCCTGGCGGCCAATACGTTCCGCTTGGCCCGGTAATTCAGATCTTTCAGATCTTCCTCGCCGGGTACGCCCTTGTATGAGGTGAAGATCAGCGACGGGTTGAGAAAGTTCATGAACCCCTCCATCTTCTGGAGGGCGATACGGTAATTTTTCACCGTATACAGTCCTGTGGTTCGAAGGGATGGATTGGTCTCGGGAAGAAGCTTCCAGGTGTTATCCAGAAATGCGGCTACCTCCCGCTCTGCAAAATTTTCAACATCCGTATTTGCGAAGATCACCGCATGTTGAACCATGGAGGTGATATCCGGTTCTTTCAGCCCCATTTTTCTGGCCTTGTTCAGGTCGGCGACTCTGGATGCCAGACGCTGCGGGGGGGTGTTACCGTTCTCGTCGGGTTTTCTGAAGGGGATGGTGGCCTCAATGCTGCAGATTACCTGCAGCAAATCGATGCGCTTCATGAAGGGTTCCAGCTCATGAACCAGCACCATGGCGCTGAGACACTCATTCATCCCTCCGAAGGCGGGCAGATGATCCCCGGGCTGAAAACCGAAAACTGCAAGCACAGCCTGAATACAGGAATGTCCCGGATCCAAATCCTCCCGGATTACAATATCACCCTCATCAATATAGACATAGTTGATGAGGATCTCTTCAATCTCGGGTATAAATCCCTGATCAATACTGTAATACACAATATCATGAAATAGAGCAGCCAGAATTTGCAGAGGCTGATCCTGACGGGCGAGATTAAATACATGTTCGGCAGTATGAAAATTCCGCGCCTGAGTGGACATGGCCTTATTGACCATAATCCCCAGACGCTCTACGTCCTTGAGTTCAACCGGAAGCTCAAGACGGTCTACCGCAGTCTGCATCAGACGAATGGTACGTAATAATGTAGCAGCCACATACACTCCCTAAAGAGATTGTAATTCAGTCAGAAATATTTTGCCAACCGCAGCTTCATGAAAACATAAAATCTGAAGAAAAACGGAATTCTGTCGGCATACACTACAGAGGGGAGCTCAGGGCTATGAGAATTCCTGCAGCCACCGCAGAACCGATTACTCCTGCCACGTTGGGGCCCATTGCATGCATGAGCAGCATATTCTGATGATTTTCCTCCTGCCCCACCCTGTTGACCACCCGGGCGGCCATGGGTACTGCGGAGACGCCGGCCGCTCCTATGAGAGGATTTACCGGTTCCCGGGAAAGCAGATTCATGAGTTTTCCCAGCAACACCCCTGCTGCTGTACCGATGGAGAATGCGATCAGCCCCAATACGATAATTCCCAGAGTTTCAGGCATGAGGAATTTATCCGCCTGGAGCTTGCTTCCAACTGCCAGCCCCAGCAATATGGTCACCGAATTAATCAGAGCGTTCTGCATGGTATCCGAGAGCCGGTCAACCACTCCGCTTTCCCTTGCCAGATTACCGAACATCAGCGCTCCGATGAGAGGGGTGGCATCGGGAAGAAAAAGAATGCAAAGTCCCAGCACAAGAATGGGAAAGATCACCTTTTCGGTTCTGGAGACATGACGGAGCTGGGTCATTACAATGTTCCGTTCCGCTGAAGTTGTGAGCGCCCGCATGATGGGCGGCTGTATGATGGGAACCAGAGCCATATAAGAATAGGCTGCCACCGCAATCGCACCCAGCAGTTCCGGCGCCAGTTTGGTGGATACATAAATAGCCGTGGGCCCGTCCGCACCTCCGATGATGCTGATTGCCGACGCCTGTCGTATGCTGAAATTTACCACCGGCAGCAGATCCGAGAGCCCCAGAGCCGCAAGGAACGTGAAGAAGATTCCGAACTGGGCCGCCGCTCCAAGTAATGCGGTTTTCGGATGGGCCAACAGCGGACCGAAATCCGTCATGGCCCCGACCCCCATGAAAATGAGCAGGGGGAACAGACCGTTGGAAACACCGAAATTATATATTATTCCCAGAAACCCTTCCGGACCGGCGATTCCCGCAAGGGGAATATTCGCCAGAATGCCTCCGAACCCGATGGGCAGGAGGAGAAGGGGCTCGAACTTCTTCACAATCCCCAAATACAGAAGTCCCAGTCCGACCAGGATCATAATCAGTTCACCGGGAACCAGTCCGAAAATCAATACTTCAGAGTTGAGAAAACCATACAGTCCGGTGGACTGCCAGAGCTGCTGCATAGACTGAAGAAATTCCATGTTACCCCCTGGAGATGCCGCTGCAGCGAATCTCCGCCAAGCGGGTTCCCGAAGCAACTTTCTGACCCCGGGCTACGCTCAATGATTCCAGCACACCGGTTTCCGGGGCTTTCACCTCGTTTTCCATTTTCATGGCTTCCAGCACACAGATTGTCTCCCCGGCGGCAACCTGCTGCCCCGGAGACTTGGCTATGCTTACAATGGTACCCGCCAAGGGGGCGTCCAGTGCAACCGTCTTTCCCCCTTCCGGCTGCCGCTTCTCCCCGGAGCCGGAAGCAGAAACCGTCGCACTCCGATCGTTTCCTGACTCTTCGTCTATCTGCATCCTGAATTTCTGACCGTCCACCTCTGCAGATCCATCGGGGAGAAAGTTCACCAGGAATTCCTGCCCGTCAACCTGCACCCGCAGCTGCTGAAGCCCGTCGCCTCCGCCGGGTTGCCCGGGCGTTTCTGGGTGAGCTGCAGGGCGGCTTTCGCCGGACTCCCCTGCCTTTTTGCGGATTCCCAGGACCGCCTCCCCTTTCAGATACTGTATGCCTTTTTCCCTGCAGGTTGCAGCGATAAAAATATTTTCTTCTGTTTCCTCGATTCCCGCTTCGCTGAGCATCAGAACCGCCGGCTTTCGCCCCTTTGAAGGATCCGCATCGTTCAGCTCCAGCACAGTTTTGGTTGTGGGTTCCAGTCCGAGCTGCTTCGAAGCCTCGGCAACCACATCCGGGTCCGGGGGAAAGGGAGTTTTTCCGAAATAGCCGAGCACCATCTTTCCATATCCTTGGGCAATCTTTTTCCAGTCGCCGAAGATGGCATTGTTAAAGGCCTGCTGGAAATAGAACTGGGACACCGGAGTCACCGAGGTGCCGAAGCCTCCCAGCTTCACCACCTCCCGCATCTTTTCGATGATCTTCGGATATGAATCCAACATATCGTTGTCCCTGAGCATCTGGGTGTTGGCGGTGAGCGCTCCTCCGGGCATGGGTGAAAACGGGATCAATGGTTCAATGGTTTTGGATTCCGGGGGTACGAAGTAATCCTTCATGCAATCCTTGAATACCTCCTCCGCTTCCCGCATTTTCTCAATGTCGATACCCAGATCAAATTCACTTCCCCGCAGCACATGCCACATGGAGATTACATCGCTCTGGCAGGTTCCTCCGGAGACAGGGGCCATGGATAGATCGATCCCCGTGGCTCCGGCCTCAATGGCCGCCTGATACTGGGGAATACAGGTTCCCAGGGTATCGTGACTGTGAAAGCGGAGGGGAATTTCCGGGGGAAGAATCTTGCGGGCTTCACGGATGGACTCATAGACCGTCCGGGGGGTTGATGTTCCCGAGGCATCCTTGTAGCAGACCGAATCGAAAGGAACACCCGAATCAAGAATCCTCTGCAATGTGGCGGTATAAAATTCCGGAGTGTGTGCGGTATCCGCACCGGGGGTTCCAGGAGGCAGGCTCATAAGAGTAACTGCCACTTCATGCCGCAGTCCGGCTTTGTGAATATAGCTGCCTGAAGGAATAAGGTTATTCACATCATTCAAGGCATCAAAATTCCTGATGGTCGTGATACCGTGTTTTTTGAACAGCCGGGCATGCATTTCTATGATATCGCTGGGCTGGGAATCCAGTCCCACCACATTAACCCCCCGGGAAAGGGTTTGAAGATTTGCATCAGGCCCAGCAGCTTCCCGGAACCGATCCATCATGGTGAATGCATCTTCATTGCAGTAGAAATAGAGTGCCTGAAATCGGGCTCCTCCACCGGCTTCAAAATGGGTTATTCCCGCCTCCCTGGTGGCTTCAACCGCCGGAAGAAAATCATCCGTAAGCACCCGCGCCCCATAAGCGGATTGGAACCCGTCCCTGAAGGCAGTGATCATTACATCTATTTTTTTCATACGCCCTTTCCCCTGCTTCGAAAACGATATGCCGCTGCGGCTGCTGCCGCCTTTTTCCGGATGTCCGTTTCAGCCGCCGAATCACCGCCGGCGGCTGCACGTTGTAACAGCAGCATGGAACCCACCAACAGAAGCAGAAACACAAACACCGCTCCCATTCCAATCAGCATGAAATTCACACCTGTTATTATTCCAGACATCGTCGACACCGCCTTTCTCTTCTGTTATGTTCTTTTCTCTGTTCTGTTCTTTTCCGAAAAATTATTTTCCGTAATCCTGTCTGCTGCCATTTTACAACCGAATTGTGATCCGTGCTCCATATTCCGCTTTTCAGCGCACATCGCCTGCCTGAATAGTCCGAAGCTGTCCCTCGGGGCTTCGAACCACAATTTCTCCCGCATCATTCACTTCCTCAAACCTGTGCTCCCTGCTGAATCCGTCGCTCTCAATGAAAACCGGCCGGCGGTATTCGGAAAGACCCGCCCGGTACTCCCGGGCGATGGCACGGAAGCCTGATTCGAGAAAATTCTCATAGCGTTCCATATAGTGCCGAATCACCGAAGCAGCGAACTCATCCCGTTCGAGCGGCTGTGCCCTGCCGGATTCATCACCGGAATCTGCAAAGCTTACTGCGGCGTAGGGAGCATCGGACTGAAGAACCGGAGCTTCCTTCAAATTCACCCCCAGACCGATCACCAGACCGGCAAAGCTCTGCCCCCGAAACCGTGCCTCACTAAGAATTCCCCCAACTTTCCCGCCTTTCAGCATGAGATCGTTGGGCCACTTAATCCGGAGATCATATCCCGCTTCCAGGCCCGCCGAACGCACGGATACCGCCATCAGCTGGGTGAAATTTGCGGGATTCAGTTGCCGGGGAACCTGTTTTTCCACCAGGGTCATATAGAGATTCCCCTGAAACGAGGAATCCCAATGTCTCTGCTGTCTTCCCCGGCCAGCGGTCTGGATATCACTGATAATCAGGCTGTGGTGGGAAAGCTGCCCAAGACGGGAAACGGCATATGCGTTGGTTGAATCAAGTTCCTGAAAATGCAGAACGCTGATACCGGAGTGAAACATGTAATCGATCATATCATGAAGCAGGGCAATTGTGTAAAAAGTGTCACAAAGTCTGCCATAAAGACTGCCATAAAAACTGCGGGAAGAACCGGCCGGCTCCCACACAGGAAAAACTGGACAGCTTCGGGGTTTACCTGTTAGTTTTATATGCTTTTATTGCTTTTTTTCAAACATCAAACGGCTGCCCGAAAGAGGAAGTTTCAATCCTCTCCACAGTACCCGACCAGAGAAGATGAAAAATCCCAGTAAAGGCGAAGTAAAAACAGCGGCGGGGAATCGCCCGCCAGGCGAAAAGGCAGGTACATTATGTTGTTCAACTGGGATTTTTTCATTCATGCAGGGATCATATCCGCTGCACTGCTGCTGGCAAGCTTTATCCGTTCCAGGGTTCGCTTTTTCCAGCGCTTTCTTATCCCCAATTCCATTATTGCCGGCTTTATCCTTCTCCCGCTATTCAACTATGTTCTCCCCCTTATCGGAATGAACCAGGATTTTTTGGGTGAGTTTGCCTATCATCTTCTCAGCATATCTTTTATCGCCCTCACCCTCCGGCCTCCCTTCAAGCGCCAGGGTGCCCGGCGGAATATCACCGCAACCGCCATGGGTATTCTGAGCCAGTTCGGTTTACAGGCGCTGTTAGGGCTCACCTTCACCTGGATATTCATCCACAGCTTTATGCCCGATCTGTTTCACAGTTTCGGACTGCTGCTTCCCCTGGGATATGCCCAGGGCCCCGGCCAGGCCTTCGCAATAGGGGAAGGATGGAAGCTGTTCGGTATTGAAAATGCGGGAACCGTGGGCCTCACCTTTGCCGCACTGGGATTTATTCTTGCAAGTTTCGGAGGGATATTTCTCATCAACTACGGCGTAAAACGACACTGGATCAGCCCTGAATATATCAGATCCATCAAGGGGCCTGATGTGCGTACCGGTATCTACCCCAAAGGAAGCGAACTGCCCGTCGGTTCGTATCAGACCACCCAGCCGGAAGCAATCGATACCCTCACATTCAATGTGGTGACCGTTCTGTTCACCTATCTCATGACCTATCTCTTCCTTCATGGCCTGGGCTTTCTTCTTGGACTTCTGGGGGAAGCAGGATCCGAACTGGCCACAAACCTATGGGGTATCAGCTTCATTTTTTGTGCCATGATGGGAATGCTCATGCGGAAAATCTTCGCCCTGTTCAAGGCGGATCATATTCTTGAGTCACGTACCCTCAACCGGGTTTCGGGGATTTCTGTGGACCTGATGGTAACCAGTTCCATCGCCGCCATCAGCATCGTGATTGTGGCCCAGTACTGGATTCCCATCCTGGTTGTGGGGATTGCAGGCGCCGCCATGACCCTTGCCATCATTCCGTGGATGGGATCCAGGGCATTCAGCGACCACCGTTTTCTCCGCACCCTGCTCATATTCGGGGTATCCACCGGAACGCTGTCCACCGGCCTTGCCCTTCTGAGAGTACTGGATCCGGAGTTTGAAACCCCTGTGGCCTCGGATTACACCTATGCATCGGGCATGACCTTCGTACTGGCCATTCCGTTTATCCTGTCCATCAATTTCAGCGCCGAAGCCTATAAAACCGGCAACATGATGTGGTTTTTAGCAGCCATAGGCGTTGCCCTGGCCTATATTATCGGTGCATTTCTCTGGTATCTTGGAATTGCCAAGGGTGACGCCTTCGCGAAATCCACCAAAGTGTGGTTCGAAGGCAAAAGCTGAACCGGCCGCCCAGCTCCGGGAAGCCGGCACAACAAGGAGGTGCGTATGCTTTTCGAACTGCTTCTGATCAGTCTGGGGATCAACGGGGTGTTCTTTCTCATTGCCGCCACCCTCAGAAGTGATCTGTTCACCGACCTGACCTACAGTCTCAGCTTTATCCTTCTGTCCCTGTATCTGGGAATCCAGGCGCCGCTGTTTCATCCCGTCCAGTACATCAATCTTCTGCTGGTAATCCTCTGGGCGTTGAGACTGGGCGGCTACCTGTTTCGCCGGATCCTTCTTATCAAGGTGGATCACCGGTTTGACGACCGGCGGGACAGCTTTATCCGCTTCGGTTCATTCTGGCTGCTTCAGGCGTTAACCGTATGGATCGTCATGCTTCCCCTTGCGGGAAGCAGTGTACCCCCCTCTCCGGGAGCGCTCCCGCCCTGGGGAATTCTGATTTCGGCTGCGGGCTGGGCAGGCTTTGCCGCCGGTCTGATCATCCAGTGGATCGCCGACCGGCAGAAGTTCGCGTTTAAGTCCCGGGAGGAAAACTCCGGGAAATTCATGAAGGACGGTCTATGGTCACGGTCCCGGCATCCAAACTACTTTGGAGAAATGCTGATCTGGTGGGGGCTTGGAATAGCCTCCGTCCCGTTTTTCCGCTCCCATGAATTCCTGTATTTCGCAGGACCGCTTTTCATTACCCTCATGCTGCGCTATGTAAGCGGCGTACCTCTCCTGGAAAAGCAGGCGGATAAAAAGTGGGGTGAAAAGCCCGAGTACCGGGACTATAAGGCCCGAACCCCCCTGATCATCCCCCGAATCCTGCCAGCCTCATCCGGATCTGATTCTCCGGGAGAAAGCAGCAGGGACACAGAACGGTGATTGCCAAACACGGCTCCTATTTCCATCTTGCCTCACACAATTCCAGTCTGATACTTCATATCCGCGACAGCGGCCATCCGGAACTGCTCCACTTCGGTGCACGGATCCGGGACCGGGAAGACGGCTTCCCCGGACTCATTCAGGATTTCAGTTTTATCCCCGGAATAGAAACCGCCTACAGCGAAGACGGGGGCTTCAGCCTCCAGACCATCAGTGCACTCATGCCCGGAAGCGGCAAAGGGGACTACCGCCTGCCTGCCCTGGAGCTGGAATACGATGACGGAAGCTCAATATGCGATTTCCTGTATCACGACCACCGAATATATAGAAATTCCGGCCGGGAGCATACCCGTGAACCGTCCCATTCCCATGCAGATTCGCATGCGGATTCGGTTTCCAATTCCGATTCTCAGGCTGCATCGCAGTCCCCGGAACCGGCGGTTTCTCCCGAACCGGTTCCCGGTGCCCGCGCCCTGCCCATGCCCAGGGCCCCCGGTGAAACGCTGGAACTTATTCTCAAAGAAGCGGTACACCAGGTGTTCCTTCACATCAGCTATGATCTGTTCCCGGAAACTGATGTGTTCGCCTGCCGCTGCCGGCTGGTGAACCGGGGGCGGGAGCTTCACATTCACCGGATCATGAGCATGAACCTGGATCTATCCGGCGATGATTGGGATTTCATCAGCCTGGAAGGGAAATGGATTCGGGAAAAACACATCCAGCGCAGTCCCGTACCCCGGGGCAGAACTTCCATTTCATCCCGCCGCTTCGCCTCCGGTGCGGACCACAACCCGTTTCTCATCCTTGCCTCCCCGGGAACCGGGGAAACAGAAGGTGAATGCATGGGGTTTTCCCTCATGTACAGCGGCAATCATGAAATGAATCTTGAGCGGAGCGAATACGGTCAGGTACGGGTTCAATGCGGCATTCATGATCATGATTTTCGCTGGAGGCTTGGAGAGGGGGAACAGTTCAGTGCACCTGCAGCATTTTTCTCCTTCAGCTCGGGGGGCCTGGGAGCCCTGAGTATCCGGTTCCACCGCTTTATCAGAGAACATGTGATCCCTCCCCGCTGGCGCAACAGGACACGGCCCCTCCTGTTCAACAGCTGGGAGGCTCTCTATTTTGATTTTGATGAGACCCGGCTGCTCCAGCTGGCCAAAAAGGGAAAAAAGCTGGGAATGGAACTGTTCGTTGTGGATGACGGCTGGTTTCAAGGCAGGAATGACGATCACAGCAGTCTGGGGGACTGGGTGGCGGATTCGAAGAAGCTTCCCGGCGGTATTCAGGGACTGAGCCGGAAGGTGCGGAAGCTGGGACTCCAGTTCGGAATCTGGATTGAACCGGAGATGATTTCCCCGGACAGCGATCTGTACCGCAGTCATCCCGAATGGGCAATCTCAAGTCCCCTGCGGGAACCCAGCCTGGGCAGGCATCAGCTCATGCTGGATATGAGCAATCCCCGGGTGGTTGACCACCTTCACCAGACACTCAGAACACTGTTTCTCGACTGCGAACCGGATTATGTAAAATGGGATATGAACCGCAGTATTTCCGACCCGGTATCCGCCCATCTGCCGGCTTCCCGGCAAAAGGAACTGGGCCACCGCTACACCCTGGGAGTCTATGAACTGCTGAAACGCCTCACCGATGAATTTCCGGATATTCTCCTGGAAACCTGCGCCAGCGGCGGGAACCGCTTCGATGCCGGCATGCTCTTTTACAGCCCTCAAATCTGGACGAGCGATAATACCGATCCGGGCAGCAGGGTGAAGATCCAGCACGGCAGCAGCCTTCTCTACCCTCAGCATTGCGCCGCAGCACACGTGGGTTCCGACCCCTCCCATCAGACTCTGCGAAACAGCAGCGTATCCACCCGGTTTCACTGTGCGGCCTTCGCCCCCCTGGGATACGAGCTGGATCTCCAGTCCCTGTCACCCTTCGATGAAAAAATCATTTCCGGACAGGTGGCCCTGTATAAGGAACACCGTGAACTGTTTCAGTTCGGTACATTCCACCGTCTGGCCTCCCCGTTTGAGGGAAACACCGCCGTTTGGCAGCTGTACAGCGAAGAAACCGGCACTGGAATAGTGGGATACTTCCAGCTTCACCAGGAAGCGAGCCCGGTGAGAGAACGGATACGCCTCAGGGGGCTGGACCCCGGAAAAAAATACACCATCCGGACGGCCCCCCATTTCCTGAATATACTGCGCTTCGGAGAACTGATAAACGGATACCTCCCCTTCAAGGTGAAAGCATCAGGCTTGCGGGGACTGGCTCACAAAGTAATTTCCGATAATTACCTGTTTCCGGCGGAAACCAGGGAAGTTTCGGCATATGGTGATGAGCTGATGGAGGCAGGATTCCGGCTCTGGCCCCAATTCACCGGCACCGGCTACAATGACCGAGTCCGGATCATGGGTGATGTGAGCTCCCGCCTGTATATACTCCAGGCGGTTGATGAAGCTGCAGAGCCGGGTTGACGATTCCCGATGATCAGCCGAGAAGCTCCTCCACCGCAGCCTGCTCGTTGAGCAGCTCCTCACGGGTGGCATTCAGCTTGCTGTGACCGAACCCGTTATGTTCCAGTCCCTGAACAATCTCCCAGCCGTCGCCGGTGCTCCGTACCGGAAAACTGAACATAATGCCTTCGGGAACCCCGTAGCTTCCGTCGGATGATACCGCAACAGAGAAAAACTCCCCTTCGGGGGTGGGCGTGGTCAGGTTCCGAACAGTATCCACCACGGCATTGGCGGCGCTGGCAGCGGAGGATGCCCCCCGGGCTTCAATTATTGCGGCGCCACGTTTCTGTACCGTGGTGAGGAATTCCCCCTGCAGCCAGTCTTCATCATCAATAACCTGGTGGGCGGGCTTACCGTTGATCGTGGCGTGGTAAAAATCCGGATACATGCTGGGAGAATGGTTTCCCCAGATTGCCAGGTTTTTCACGGCGGAAACCGGTACCGAAGCTTTCTGGGCAAGCTGGGTGACCGCCCGGTTCTGATCCAGCATGGTCATGGCAAAAAAGTTCCGCTCATCCATGCCATCGGCCATGGCTTTCGCCACATAGCTGTTGGTATTGCAGGGGTTGCCCACCACAAGGGTTTTACAGCTCTTTTTGGCATGGGCGGCAATGGCCGTTCCCTGCTCCACGAAAATTCCGCCGTTCTTTTTCAGAAGATCCGCACGTTCCATCCCCTTCTTCCTGGGAATACTGCCCACAAGCAGTGCCCAGTCTGCATCTTTAAATGCAACACTCATTTCGGATGTGGGGGTAACCGAACTCAACAGCGGGAAGGCGCAATCTTCCAGCTCCATAACAACCCCTTTCAGAGCCGGAAGAGCCTGCTCAAGCTCGAGCAGCTGAAGGTCCACCTGGGTGTCTTCGCCGAACATCTGACCTGATGCAATCCTGAACAACAATGCGTACCCGATCTGGCCCGCCGCACCTGTAACTGCAACCCGAACTCTTTTCATACTAACCTTCCTCATGTATTGATATTCCTGATTTCCGCCGTCTCACCGGTTTTCCAGCCGTACACCTTCGAGTCAGACTTTGATGCGAGCCAGACCCTGATGATTGCAAGACCCTGATGATTACCGGACCCTGTGCCAGCCGGATCCTTAGACTGCACATACCCGGCGGATCGGGGGTATTTATTAGCATTGTACTCATGAAACCTGGAAAAATAAACCTCTTTTTCCCGAACGGCCATTCAGCTCCCGAAATGTCCTTCAACTCCATCCATACCCGACGTCCCGGCCTGAAATCCGGTTTCACGAATCGGACCCACAAAACGGAGTCAAGAACCCGGCAAAACAGACTCACGAACCCGGCGGCAGCGGATGAATATACAGAGCACGAATTCGCTTTCCGCCGTGGGGAAAATCGCGGGAACTGCTCCGGTTAAGAATGGATGAAGGAGGAAGATCATCATTGGAGAGAAACGGCCGGCCTGAAGCGTTCAGGGGCATGAGAATAATTCCGTACCAACCCGGCAGAATTTCCCCGAACAAATTCCAGATACGACGGTACAGGCCCGACTCTGAGCGCACCCGCCAGTTGTAGGGAGGATTGCAGATCAGCAGTCCCGGTTCCCCGGGCATACTCAGGCTGTCGGGGTCCAGCTGATCATACAGCCAGATGAAAAAATCCTCGTTGCTCAGTTCGATCTCCGGGACGGCAGTGTCCGTTTGCCCCAGCAGATATGAAAGATGCTGGGAAAATCCGCCTGTGTTGGTTTGGAGAAGACCGAAAACATTTCCGGCAATTTCAACTCCTTTGAAATTCCCTGCCGGAAGCATCGAGTCCCGATTATCTCCTGTTTCCCGGCCGGTCCCGGCCGCATTTTCACCCTGAGCGCGGTCTGCAATTTCACGAAGAATCTTTCGCCGCAGAAAATTCTCCGTTTCCCGGCGGTACACCGGCCATTCCTGAAATGCAAACTTCCGCCGGGGAAGAGGGGGCAGACCCAGGGCTGAGAGTACCGTTTCAAACAAAAACGTACCGCTGCCGGCCATGGCATCAACGATCCGATGGGGAATCCCGAAAGGAGCGGCCTGAATAAGGGCTGCCGCAAGATTCTCACGGAGGGGAGCAAGCCCCTGGGCCGGGGCATATCCCCGCCGATACAGCAGATCGCCGCTGGCCTCCAGACTGACTCGTGCCCTGCTGTGTTCTATCTGAATATGAATCACCTGCCGGTCAGGGGATGCGCCCTCTGTGACCGGTTCAGGATCCCGCCGCCCGCCGGACCGCCATCCGGGATACAGCTCCTGCATTCTGCCCTGAATGGCCTTGTATGCGCTTTCCTCCGCCCGGCCGTCATGCTGAATCCGGGATGAACTCAGGGACATTTTGATGCGGACGCCGGTTTTCTCCTGTATCCAGTATTCCCACGGAAAACCCCTGAGCCGGGAGAAAAGATCTTCCCTGCTTCCGCAGCGGAATTCATCCAGCCTGAGTCTGAAAGAGGCGGCTATCCTGCTGGTGAGATGTACACGGTACAGATCCTCAATTCCTCCGCTGAACAGCTCAACCCCCGGCGACTCCTGCCGGGACTCAATTCCCATGCCGTGGAGCTCCCGGCGGAGAAGGTCCTGCACAGCAGGATGACAGATTCCTGCAATGGAATGAGTCCGGGCTTTCACATGCTTCCTGATTCGACGTTCCAGATTAATTTCAGCCATGGACTTCCCCGGTGTTTTCCTTGTTTGTATTTTTGGCGGTTTCTGTGGTGTTTTTTGTGATGTTTTTTGTGGCCGGCTCTACAGCATTATCTGTAGCCGGCTCGATTATTGTCGTTTCGGAAGATGCTCCATAATGTGCCGCAGGACCCTCAAGGGCCGACCTGAGCATACCCGCCGCAATTAGCGCAGCCGTCTCGGTTCGAAGAATGCTTGAGCCCAGTCTCACCCTGGTAAATCCGCTTCGGGAAAACTGCTGCAATTCGTCTTCCGTCCACCCCCGCTCAGCACCCAGAGCGATGGTTGGAATGCCCGGCTGTTCTGATCCGGAAACAGCACAGAGCATATTCATCAGCTCCATGCCGGAGCTTTCGCCGGGCCCCCCTTCCCCGGAGGAAGAATCCCCATCCCCCCGGGGATGAAGGATAATCTTGAGCTGATTCGCCGATTCGATCTCCCGCAGACATGCGTGAAGGGAGTAGAATTTTTTCACCCCGGGCAGACGGCTGTGCCCGCCCTGTTCCAGCCCCAGGCGGATCTGCTTCGCCAAGGCTTCCTCATTCCAGGCTTTGCTGGCCAGATAGCTTTTCTCCCCCAGCCGGGGATGAACCCAGAAAATTTCCCATACACCCATGGATGTCAGATCCCGGAGAAGCCGCTGAAACACCGGGGGCCGGGGGTGCCCGATTATCAGGCGGAAACGGGGGATCGGCACCGGCTGAAGCTCCCGGGGGAACTCAAGCTTGAGCTCAATATTGGGGCCGGGGCTGCTGAGAAGCCGGGCCGTGCCCACCCCCTGATTCTCCAGCCCCACTTTCAGGGTATCGCCTTTTTTCAGCTTGAGTTGTTCGCGAATGTGTTGTTCCCGATAATCCCCCACCGGAAGGGAATGTCCCCATTCTACGGATGAAAATACGGCAATATTCATACTACTACTCCATCCCCGGGGAACCCGGGGATAATTTGAGGCGGGAAATCAGAACTGTTTGAGAAATGCACTGAGAACCTCAAGAGCCATCTCATTCATGCCGCCTTCCGGAACGATCAGATCGGCAAAAGCCTTGGTAGGCTCAATAAACTCATAATGCCCGGGACGAACAACTTCCAGGTATTGGGTAATTACCGATTCCATCGTCCTCCCCCTGTCATGGATATCCCGGCGCATCCGACGTATAAACCGTATATCATCCGGGGTATCCACAAATATTTTCAGATCGATGAGGTCCCGCACCCGTTTATCGAAATACACCATAATGCCTTCAAAAATTACAACCTTTCGGGGTTCCACAATAATATGATCATCTCCCCGCCGGTGATTCACAAAGTCATACAGAGGCATCTGAATGCTTTCTCCCTTCCGAAGCATTTCAAGATGTTCCACGATGAGGTCTGTATCGAATGCTGCGGGATGGTCAAAATTAAATGCCGTGATGTTTTCATTGTTGATATATTCCGCGCTGCGGTAGTAATTATCCTGGGGAATACATACAAGATCCGGATGAACTTCCGAAATTTTCTTCACAATTGTGGTCTTCCCTGATCCGGACCCCCCCGAAATACCGATAACGGTTACATTATTCATTTCAACTCCTTGCGTCTGATCAGTGACTATTGTAGCCTGTACAAGTCCATTCAGGAAGACCGCAGCGCAAATCAGTTCCGTCGGGAAAGAATTTTTCAAACTTAATATTAGTATTCTAAATATAATCCCTGTAAACGCCACATCACACAGTGAATTTTGTAATGTAAAATCCGCAAGTATGGCAGCATTATAATTGAATAGCCATATAATTATATGTTTTCGCCTTTAATATCTCCAATTAATTTACTACAAAGTCCAGGCAGAGCCATTTTTTACTTCGTATACTAAACTATAGGGTTGTAATTTATTAGATTTTTCATAATAATGGACAGGTAAAACGGAGTATGATATGAGTTCACTTTGGGATATACATGTGGAAAATTACAGCGATTTGATACTGGCCACTCTGCGGCAGATCATCAGAGCCATCGATCTGCATTCGAAGAATCTGGCCAAAAAGTATGGACTCACAGGCCCTCAGCTTCTGGTGTTGAAGGAACTGCATAAAGACAGCAGCAGGACCATCGGAAGTGTGGCCAAAAATATCAGTCTCAGTCAGGCGACAGTGACAAGTATTCTCGACCGTCTGGAGAAGCAGGGATTTGTTACCAGGGTCCGTCAGCAGGCGGACAAGCGAAAGGTGAACCTCCAGCTGTCCGAAAGGGCTCTGGATATTCTTGCCGCCCATCCATCCATGCTTCAGGAAGATTTTATCCGCCGATTTGATACCCTGGAAGACTGGGAGAAGATGCTGCTGATTTCATCTCTGCAGAGAATTGCCTCCATGATGAGTGCCGAGTCCATCAAATCCCCTCCGGTGCTGGTCAGCGGCCCGCTGGATGCAAGTCATTCAGACGTGAAGAGCTTCTTTGAAACCGACGAAACCCAGTATCACTGATATCAATACCGGCTCGTGCATCAATCCCTATTCGCCGCCACATGCACGGCCTGAAGCAGCGCATTATGCAGATCCGGAAAACGGAACGGTTTTCTAAGAACCGCAGAGAAACCCTCCGCCTTCAGCTCCTCCGGGGTATAGTTCATGGGTGAGGTTGCGGCATATATGGCTGGAAGCCCCGGCTGAAGCCGCTTTAGACGCTTGAGAGTATGGAACACATCGGGGATCTCCTCTCCGTCATCCTCCAGTATTACTAAATAAAAAGGATAGTCGGATTCCAGGGCGCGCTCGAACTTTTCATACAGCTGTGATGTGCTGGCTGCAAAACTTCCGAATATGCCCAGCTGATATAGCAGACGTTCCCACACCTCCTGCACCTCGGCATTATCATCAAGAACCAGAATTTTCAAACCCGGAGGCAGACTGGGCCGCTCAGGCGCCGCAGGTGCATCGGCATTCAGGGGAAGATAGATATGCACCCGTGTTCCCGCCCCGGGAGAGCTCTCAATATCCAGGCTCCCGTTGTATTCCAACGCAATATTCTTGGCAATAAAGAGTCCCAGCCCATCGGCATTGTCCCTGGTGGTAAAAAACGGCTGCTGTACCCTGGGAAGGATATCCATGGTCATGCCGGGCCCGTGGTCGGCAATCCCGATGAGCACCGAATCCCGCCCCTTTCTTTCCACCAGCTCTGTGGTAATTTCAATTTTATATGCTTCAGTCCCTGCCTGCACCGCATTGAGGAGAATGTTCTGAAACATCTGACTGATTTTTTCATAGTTTCCCCGAAACGGCGGAAGATCCGGGGCAAGGCTGAGATCCTGCTGTTTGTTGGATCCCATGAGACTCCGTTCCACGGCATCTCTCAAACATGATTCCAACGAGAAGCTGTCACCGCTGTTCCGGGAAGCAGTGCTCAGCCCCAGAATAGCATCCAGTTTTCCATTGCTCCGTTCAAGATGCCTGAGAATTCCGTCCAGGCTTTCATGCATGGAAGCCGTGGATTTCTCATCAGGGGGGTCGGGATTTTTCAGAATTTCACGGATAAAATCCACCGAACCATAGAGAATCTGAAGACGCTCCTTGAAGTCGTTGGCATAGCCTTTGATCAGCGGAAGCAGCGATTGTATGCGCTGAAC
This sequence comes from Salinispira pacifica, assembly GCF_000507245.1. Classification (GTDB taxonomy): domain Bacteria; phylum Spirochaetota; class Spirochaetia; order DSM-27196; family Salinispiraceae; genus Salinispira; species Salinispira pacifica. Next base: position 3,038,444 of record NC_023035.1, read on the forward strand.
CCGCCGGTACTCCTCTTCCATCTGCCGAAGCAGTGTCACATCTTCAAGAATGAGAAGACAGCCTCCCTCGTCCCGTCTTCGGTGCAGCTCCGCACGATAAATGCTTCGACCTGACCAGCTATTTTTAAAGGATATGGCATAGTCGGCCCAGGGCCCATGGGATTTTCCACGGGCGGATTGAAGCAGGGCATGAAAACGCTGGGCGTCCCCCGGCTCCCAGGGATGAAGATACGCATCCAGGCGCTCCCCCTTGATAGATGACACGCCTGCGGGCAGAAGTTCGCGAATGCCGGGATTGTGGTCATCCACCACCCCCGCTTCATCCAGGATCAAAATAATCTGGGGCAGAACATCAGTGAGATGAAGAACTGTTTCAACGGAACCTTTATCCACGGTATAAATTGTAAGGCAGGATGGTAGGTATTTCCAGCATCCCCGACCCCCGCTTGCAGGAGTCGGGATTCAGCCGAAAAAAAGTGATCAGCCCCCGAGAGCCTGATCCAGGTCTTCAAGTATATCGTCAATATGTTCAAGACCCACCGACAGGCGAACAAGCTCTTCACCTATGCCGGCTTCCTTGTGCTGCTGGGCAGACATCTGGCTGTGGGTTGTGCTGGCAGGATGGATGGCCAGACTTTTCGCATCACCCACATTAGCCAGCAGGCTGAAAAGCTTCAATTTGTTGATAAAACGTTCGCCGGCTTCCCGGCCGCCTTTAATTCCGAACACTACCATTCCGCCCTTCCCCCGGGGAAGCAGCCTCTCGGCATTTTCGCTGCTCAGGGAACCCGCTGCGTTTACTTTGCCGGGAAGTCCCGGATAGGTCACCCAGGATACCTGGGGATGTTCGGCGAGATGCCGTGCAACCTTGTCCGCATTTTCGCTGTGGCGCTCCATCCTCAGGCTGAGGGTTTCAAGCCCCTGGAGGAAGAGCCAGGCATTATCCGGACTCATAGCCGCACCCAGGTTCCTTAACGGCACCAGGCGCATCCTCAGGGCGTAGGCAACCGGCGTGAGTTCGCCCAGGTCATGAGCATAGCGCAAGCCATGGTAGCTTGAGTCCGGCTCGTTCATGGTGGTGAACTTCGGATACTTGGACCAGGGAAATTTCCCGCTGTCCACCACAATACCGCCCAGTCCGGTTCCGTGACCGCCTATCCATTTGGTGAGGCTGTGAACGACAATATCAGCACCATGCTCAATGGGACGGAACAGGTAGGGGGTGGCAAAGGTGTTATCCACAATCAGGGGAACTTCGGCTTCATGGGCAATTTCCGCCCAGCGGGGGATATCAGATACTCTGAGGGTGGGGTTATCGATGGTTTCCACAAACAATGCCCGGGTTTTATCATTAATTGCCGAGCGGATGGCGTTTTCATCCAGCGGATCCACCAGATGAACCGTTATGCCGTACTGGGGGAGAATGTCATTAAACATTGTATAGCTTCCACCGTATAGATTTCTGGAGGCAACGATCTCATCCCCCGCAACGGCGATATTGATAAGGGAATAAAATATTGCACTGGTTCCTGAAGCGGTGGCCAGGGCGGCTGCACCCCCCTCCAGATCCGCTACGCGTTTTTCCAGAACATCTGTTGTAGGATTCATCAGCCGGGTATAGATATACCCAAGCTCTTTTAATGCGAACAGATTTGCGGCATGTTCGGTATTCTTGAACATGTATGCAGCGGTCCGGTGAATGGGTACCGCCCTGGATGGTGAAGTATCTTCAATTTCCTGTCCCTGATGCAGGGCCCGCGTCTCAAAATGATGTGCCATGATGTCCTCCGTTATATTTTTCGAAAACAAATTTATTCTTCAATGATCCATGTATTCTTCAATGCAAATCACAGGGTATCGCAATACAAATCACAGGATGTTGTCGGATGCTCTTGTGTGTCAGTCATCAAACAGCCAGGTGCTCAGATACCGTTCGCCGCTGTCACAGATCACGGTAACAATGGTTTTGCCCCTGTATTCCTCTCTTGCTGCCATTTCCAGGGCCGCATGAAGGTTCGCTCCGGCACTAATCCCCCCGAGAACACCGTGGCCTGAAGCCAGTTTCCGGGCGGCTGCCCCGGCATCCTCACTGCGCACCTTTATCACCTCATCAATGATTTCCGTATCCAGAACCTCCGGAATAAATCCCGCCCCGATACCCTGTATCTTGTGCGGGCCGGGCTTGCCGCCGGAAATCACCGGACTTCCATCAGGTTCCACTGCCACAAGCCGCAGTTCGGGGTTCAGCTTCTTCAGCTCCCCGCCGGCCCCGGTGAGCGTACCTCCGGTACCCACGCCTGCCAGGAAGACATCCACTTTGCCCTCACTGTCTTCCCAAATTTCCTTCGCGGTGGTCAGTCGGTGCACCTCCGGATTGGCGGGATTCGCAAATTGCCGGGTGAGGAGAGCGTCTTCCATCTTCTCCGCCAGTTCCTCGGCTTTCTTCACCGCTCCGCCCATCCCTTCATTTCCGGGGGTGAGCACGAGCTTGGCACCGAACGCCTTCAGCAGCCTCCGGCGTTCGATACTCATGGTATCCGGCATGGTGAGGTACACAGGATGCCCGGTTGCAGCTGCAATATATGCCAGGGCAATACCGGTATTGCCGCTGGTGGCTTCCACAATGGGCGCACCCGGAAGCAGACGCCCCTCCTCCTCAGCTCGGCGAATCATGGACAAACCAATCCGATCCTTCACACTGGAGAGGGGATTAAAATTCTCCAGCTTCAGCAGTACCTCCCCTGCCAGCTGCTCGCCTTTTTCCGGTTGATAGCGCAGCATGGGAGTGTTCCCTATCAGTTCTGTAATTGAGTCATAAATAGGCATGGATCCATCTCTCCGGCCTACGGTGGAGTTATCCCCGAAAATCAGCGGATACCGCAGCCAAATCCAACTTAACATACCCAATATATATTGTCAACATTATTATGAAATTATTGGGGATACGGACTCTGGAGGCAGAGGAATTTGTTTAAGGCCGGGCCCGGGGCTGGGGCCCTGACTGAGGCCGGGGCACAGCATGAAAGGCGTCCCCGGGTAATTCACCATGCCCGGTGGTCAGATTATCAGTTTTCCAGAATAGTAATTTCAACCCGGCGGTTGCGTCGCATACCATCAGCCGTGTCATTATCCGCCACAGGTCTGGTGGCGCCGAAGCCCTGATACATAATGCGACTTCTATCCCGGGCGTCCAGTTCGATGAGAAATTCCACAACTGCCCTGGCCCGGTCTTCACTCAGCTGCTGCCTTCCTGCTGCAGTTCCTGCAAGAGCAGTGTGTCCGCTGACCAGAATGTCCCGTTGCGGATACGCAGAGAGAATCTCAGCGATCTTCCGGATCTTGGCCTGCTCCGAGGCCACCAGCCGGGAAGAATCCGGGGGAAACTGAATATTTTCCAGAGAAATGGTAACCCCATCCTCATCATCCCGGACCGAACTGTCTTCTACACCCAGCTCGTTCAGTCGTTGACGCAGATCATCTTTCAGGGCTTCCCGGTCCAGATCGGGACTCTCGATAACCTCTGCTGAAGCACTCCCCTCATAGGTTACGGTGCTTCCGTCACTGAGATGCAGCATAATCTCGTAATTCTCGTCATAGGAATGGGGGCGGCCCAGAATATTATCAAAGTACAGATTCTGATCCGAGTAGCCGGTAATCAGATATGGATACAAAGGATTTCCCGACGGTATATCCTTTCGATGAAATATATTGTATCTGATAACGATATGATGCAGTTCCTTTCCATCCCTGTTTACAGGTCCCCGGTACTCGTAACTCACAGGCATGGGAAAAGAGAACACCTCCCGGATATTGAAACCCTGACGCAGATCATGAACCTCGTATCCTGGAGCGGACCAGGTTTCACCGGGAAGAACATCCCGGTCGGGAAACATGGGAACATCACGCACAGTCGGGACAAAGTACTCATCTGAAATATCATACTTGCCCAATGAATTACGCCAGAAATCGGCAGAGTATTCCCGATCCAGCTGATAGGCTTCGCCGCTGTTGCGCCTGGCCTCCACCGAATGCTGATAGAAAACCTGCTCCCGGCCGGAATCCCCCGGGTCTCCAGCACCTCAACCTGTATCCGATTAAGCAGCTCAGCGCTGTGCTGAAAAATCCCGTTGAGATATACGTTTTGATCGATTTCAGAAAGGATACGGTAGCGTTCACCATCCCGGAAGCGGTATCGGAACGTCTCTGCATCCATCGACACAGAGACAAGAGCGACAAGAATAAAAAAAAGCACCGGATACCGGCGATTCATACTGATCATATGCGCACACCTTCCCATTATTGTATCGGTATTATCACCCATTTCTTGACAAAGAAAATCGGCAAAGCTATTGTTACATAAGATACAGCGGAATACCCGTAGCATCAGTTTTTTCGCCAGTTTTTTTAACAAGGAGGATCAGACAGAAAACCACAGAAGATGTCACACACACAAACCAGTATGTTATTTTCAGCCCGGGATCACATAATTAATTACAATGACCGGATCCCCTATTATGCCATCATACAGTTCTGTGCGTCTGCGTTGCAGAAATCAGAACAGAGAAAACATGCTGAAGCACCCCAGGGTTTGATTGTTGTGCAACGGGAATCAGATATTGACCGCTTTTTTTCACTGACTGCGGATCATAGACCGGCATGGCAGGTAGTAACCTCCGCCGGTAATACCAGGGATTTACAAATCCCCCAGTCCAGTCCGGAGTTGATCATTGGAAGCAGTGCTTCCGTTATCGACCTTATACGAAGACAGGACATTGTTCCCGAAAACATCGGCCTGATGATTATCATCGAGGCAAATCAGGAAAACAGTTTTTGGATTGATATTGAGTTCATCCTTACAAAAACCTATATGCGAAATATCACGGCGATATTCTCACCTGAACTGCATGAAAATCATTACGGCATTATGTCCTATTTGCGCAAGCCCGTTACCCACCAGCTTCAGCAGTGGTTAAACCAACAACAGGAGATGATTATGGCAAAGCGTGATAATCAAATTAATGAAGAACAGCTTTCGGATCAGCTGGCAGGTATTTTGAAGGAAATACACGAAAACGAAGACCCTCAGGAACTGGATGAGTTCCGCCGTGTTTTCAAGAAAAATGTATCGGTATTTAAACGTGCATACGTTGCAGCATATATGCTGAAATATTTTAACGCCGGCGGGAAGCGTCCCTCAAAACGCCGCAGAGAATCCAATGCAAACATGACCTCCGTGTTCATCGGTATCGGAAGAACCCGCAGAGTATACCCGCGGGATATTGTAGGTCTGGTACTGGATAAAACCAGTCTTCAGCGGGAGGATATCGGGAATATCAAAATTCTTGATAACTATTCCTTTGCTGATATCAACAAGGAAAAAACCGATGAGGTTATTTCTGTGCTCAACGGCATTGAATACCGTGGCCGCACCCTGAACGTGAACTACGCCAAGAAGAAGAACTAAAAACAACGCCCAAAGAATGTGCCAAAGAATGTGAAAGTCGTCAAATCAATTCTTTGGGGCGCTATTAAAAGACATAAAGCAAGAAGAGAAGAACCACCAAAAAGAAGTTTATCACCACCCCCAGCCCAAAATAAAACAATGCCAACAACTCGTGAACCACCGCTTTTCTATGACATTGCTCAGCCAGAACCTCGGGATCCCCCTGAATAGCCACCCGTTCTGCAAAGGGATCGTTACTCTCCCGGGGATAAAAGCACCAAAGCCGCTCCTGGTCTCCACCCTGAATTACACTGTTTCTCAGACTGAACCTGGGATCATTGAGGATCTCATGCCGGTGGGGAGAACATATCTCCCGTTCATAGCTTCCGCCGTCGGGGAGTACGCCCCGGGATACCTGAGGGGAAGACGAAGAAGATCCCGCTGTGAGCGGTAATTACGCCCCTGCCTCCATTGGGAGCGGTAGAGAAAATACAGGAAGATTCCCGGAGGGGCAAGAATGAGACCCGGCAAGAGTGCCAATGGAACCAGGAATATCATGCTGAAATCCTCGCCGCTTTGCTGGAGGACCTGCAGCAGGAGCAGGAGCTCCAGCATCACTCCGGAGAGCAGGGAGAAGGGCGTAATACTGTTCCAGAATTCATTTCTCTGACGTCCTGTCTGGATGGACCGTGAGAGCACCTGCTCGCTTTCCACATCGTGAACAATCACCAGCATCCGGCACAGGGGATCGGTGTAAAAAAGCGGGACAAGAGAAGAATTATCCACCATGCCGTAGATAAAAAACCGGGTTCCCTCCGGAAGGCTGCTGAGATTTTTCCACCTGGTATATGCCGGAGAGGCATCGCTTCTCTGCAGAACTTCGGAGTTCAGATCATGCCCCGGAAGCACAAAAATATGCTGAGTGGAGAGATCGACCCTCACCCGATGCCTTCCGTCGCTGAGCCAAATAATATTTTCATCCTCAATTGCATCAAGACTTCCGAAAAAACGCCGAGCCTGATTTCCGCTGCTGCTTGCGGGATACACAGGAACCATGGATGCCTCGATAAGAGACTTTCGAAAGCGGCGCCATCGGGTTCTGCTGTAAACCGCACCCAGAAACGGGAGAATTCCGAAGAATATGAGAGCAATCAGCACCGCCAGCAGATTGATATTCATGATTTGCTTGCCTCCCGGAGAATGAATGTCTATTCTTTATACTATATGGTTGAAAGGATAATAACAGGCCCGCTGCATACCAACAGCTTTGTAGTCTCCACAGGAAGAAAGTCCTGTCTGCTCATCGATCCGGGTGTTGATGCAGAAAAAATCTGGCAGAGTATGGAACGGATCAATCTTACCCCCCACACTATCGTGTTTACTCACGGACATATTGACCACACCGCTGGTGCCCTGGAAATTATAGAGCATTATCGGGAAAAAGGTGTGGAAATACGGGTGGGAATTCATTCTTCTGATGCGGATTATCTGGGATTAAACGGTGAAGAGATCAATCGAAAGCTTCTTCCGGTTAACAATGAAGAAGCGGATGAAGTGTTCACCCAATTATTCAAACCCCGGCCGCAGGCAGATTTCTATTTTTCCGATGGGGACAGCCTACCGGAATCCGACTTGCAGGTTATTCATACACCAGGCCATACCGAAGGAAGCGTGTGTTTTTATTCGGAGGTCAACTCCGCACTGTTCACCGGAGACTCATTGTTTTTCGATGCACTGGGAAGAACCGATTATACCAGCAGCAATAAGGATGATCTTCTGAATGTACTGAATTCCAAGATTTTTCAACTCCCCCCGGAAACACGGATATATCCCGGACATGGCCCCCTCTCTTCTCTGGAAAGGGAGATCCGGGATGACAGCTTTAAAACAAATCATGGGATGATTTAGTATTTTTTCGGAACGACAGATGTAAAGGACAGATTTAAAAATCAGTTGTAAAAGATTCAGGGGATCACGCGGTCATGTTCAGCAAAAGGGCATTTTCACTGTCGTGCACGCCGAAATTCGCACCAAGATCCCGGGAAATTCCCTGGATCCCCTGGCTCTGAAGGTTTCGGTATTTTTGTGCATATTCCTGGATCATGGCATCTATGGCTTCGGTACTCAATCCGCTGACATCTTTCTCAGAATCCCGTTCCATTGACCGCTCTTTCATCTGCACAAGACGGTCTATTAATGTATCCAGCACCCGCAGCCGGGATGACGAATAGCCGCTGGCATTATCAGGGGAAGGTGATACGGTAATGTGCTTAAATTGGGCATACACGGAAAAGTCACGTACATTCACTGCAACCTTGCCCCCCACTGTTCTGGGTCTGAGCATTTGAGAAAGAGGAATGGTGGTTGCTGGAAGCCGCTGCTGATTGTGTAGATTGAGGTTGGCTGCACTCAATTCCATTACTGTCCTCCTGATTACCTTTTCGGCAAAACAGGAGGATGTATTAGAGATTAATGCCCACACAGGGAGAAAACACCCATGCAATGCAATCTATCTGCAGCTCGGCCTTTCTCCCGGAATACTATCTTGGGTCAGGTATCAGCGGTTTCTCCGCTCAAGTTCATTCTGATATTCGATTGTATAGAGGGCATACGGAATTGCCTCCAGGCGTTCAGCGGGAATCGGTTTCCCGGTTTTCAGGCAGTATCCGTATTTTCCATTTTCGATTCTGGAAAGAGCAGCTTCTATGAGATTCAAACGCTTCACTTCCTGTGCAGACAGGGTGCTGAGCAGTTTTTTATCGATATCTGAACTGGCGGCATCCACCAGGTCCTTTTTATCGTTTGATGAGGCAAGTTCGAGAAAATCCTCATCTTCGTGTATGAGGTTTTGGATGATTTCAGACTTCATCTGGAGAAGTTTTTCTTTCATCCTGTCTACGAATTCTCTATCCATGGAGAACTCCTCAAGAACGGGGGTTCTTATTAAAATTTGCGATAAAATGCCTGAAAGCAGGGGAAAAGTCAACAAGTTGACAAAAAAAAACCAATTTTTTATTATGCACATCTGACCTCTCCGAAGAGAGGCAGTATCAACGAAAACATTTGGAGTATATGTGGCAAAAGAAGAGGCAATAGAAGTAGAAGGTATCGTAAAGGAAGCTCTGCCAAACACCATGTTCCGCGTGGAGCTGAAAAACGGTCATGTCATTCTCACACATCTTTCCGGAAAAATGCGGAAGCATTATATCCGAATTGTCCCCGGCGACCGGGTCAAGGTTGCGCTTTCCCCCTACGATCTTACCAGGGGTCGAATTATTTACCGCGAACGCTAATCGTCTTTTTACCCGTCTCAGGTCCGGAACCGGAATTAACCACAATTCCAGGCCGGCACCCGGATCATTTGATTACCAGCCAGAGAGCACCGCTTCCGCCCAACGACCTGCCGGGTACACCATGACGGCCGGCGTGAGGATGGGCTCGTACAACCTGCATCACCGTATCTTTGAGAACCGGGCCATCCGTACTGTGGTTTCCTTTGCCGTGGATGATGAGAACCTTCTTCCATCCGCGGCGATAGGATTCATCAATAAAATGCCGGAGAGAAATCTCGGCGGCCTGCGCCCGCATACCATGAAGATCCAGAGTGGACTCTATTTTCAGACTGCGGGGATTTACACCGCCATGTTCCGCTTGCTCCCTCTCGTCATCTTTGCTGCGGCTCTCCTCCATGTCCAGATAGCCGTCCACCATCCGTTCAAAATCCGAGGATGATCTGCCCTCGGACCTTCCCCGGGAACGTATTCCGTCCCATTCTTCCAGAATTTTACCGAAGTCAGTCATTCTCCTGCTCTCCCTGTTCCGCATTTTCCGGGGAGTCCGAACCTGATGATGCCCCAAGATTCAACGGGAGATATGCCCGCTGATCAGCTACCCAGGCTTCAATTCCGTAGGCGGTCCGTATCTGGATAAACCCCGATGCGGAAACACCCGGGGAAACAGTGGTACCCTCCGGCAGAAAAATCCAGTTTTCTGCTTCCTTATCCGGGATTTTCTTCAGCATTACACCGCCCTCCTTGATTACCGCGATATGGCTGTCCACACCTGAGCGGTACATGAACAACATGGTGGTACTCAATGCAAGCACTATGATTACCAGTACTGCACCAACTACAAAGGACGCATTCCAGCGGGGCTGAAAATCTTTCTGCACCAGATAGATGCCGCTGAAAAGAATTGACAGATAAACAAGCAGCAGAGACCAGTCCCCGTGCGGAATTCTGTTGATACTGAATTGTCTGTTTAACTGGAGCTCCTGCTGGAGGGTGCCCAATGCAGAGCGAAGGAAGGGATCCAGGGGAGAAAGGCTGACTGCCTTCCTCATAAGCATTACCGCCCGGGCATTATTACCTTCCAGATGCTCGAGCTGTGCCACATGGAAATACAGCTGAGTGTCCCGGGAACGGATTCCCAGCAGACTTTGTCCCTTGAGAAGCAGAACCGGAAGATTATCGTCCTCATTCACCTTTTCCACATTTTCAAGATACGACTCAAGCTGCCGGGATACCGGTGCCTGGGGTTCCGCGTTTACCAGAATAATCAAGGCAATACTAATGGAAACCAGCGTGTATATGAGTACACCGGTTGCGGAAACTGCCGAACGTTTCTTCCCGATTATCCGCTGAAAAATAAGAATAAGGGGAATGAGGGCAAACAACAGAGCGCCTATCCAATTCATAGCCAGATCCAGGGGAAACCTTTCCGCCAATCCCCGGCGAACGGGATACCGCAATTGTGAAAAACTGGGCTGTTTTTCCGTTATTTCCTTTTCCTGGATATTAACCCGGTATATTCTCGTTCCGCTGCGCTGAACACCCTCAAGAAATGGATTAAACCACTGAAAATCCGGTACCATAACGGTCATCTCACCGGGGCTGTCCGCCCTGATTCTGTAGATTTGCCGGCGTGAACCGCTGTATCCGTTTTCCGTTGCCTCATAATCGGCAATCTGATCCCGACCTTCGATGGTTCCATTGCGGACCTCTATTTCGGGCATCTGCAGCACTCCCAGACTGCCTTCACCGCTGATGATCAGCTCAAAAACCAGCTCGTCCCCTTCTTCGAGCTCTTCCGGGAGGGATGAAACTGACAGTTCAAAACGCCCTACAGCCCCGTTTTCTATGCTTGGACTGTCCCTGAGAGGCTGAATCTGAATGACCTGGGAAGATACGGTACGGCGGTACCCGCTGAAACTCACCTGTGCCGCAGGAATTCGCAGGTTTCCGCTTTCCAGAGGCGTGTAGAGAAACGTCGCCAGGGGGATTCTATTGAAGGTTTCATTCATGAACTCATAGGTGGTGAGTTCACCCAGACCGGTAACCTCCTCAAGAATACCGTCCCTGGCTGATTCCACCCGAAGGCTTTCTGGAAAAATGATCTCTTTTGCCCGGTGCATATCCAGGGAGATATACACGGTTTGACCTTCAAATATCGGTCCTGAAGGGAAGCTCCATTCCAGTTCCGGGGGAACCATGCTGCCGTCGGCGGTTACCGGCACAAGTATTTCCTCAGTTTCCAGACGGAGCTCCGGCCAGATCAGCGTAAAGGGTTCAACTGTCACATAGCCTGCAACGTCTGCAACGTAGTTATAGCGGTAGCGGATCCGGTCTTCGGGAATATCCGCAGAAAAAGAGCTTTCGTAACTGGGACCGGAGTAATAGCGCATTCTCTCAGGAGTCTGAGGCCGCTGGATACGCAGTCCCGGCTGGTATTCCCGGGGTATCTCAATATAGAGATTAAAGCGGCTCCCCTCCTCCACCGGTTCCTGCTGGAGGTATATGGAGATATCATCCCGGCTCTGGGCATATAGCGAAATAGACACACTGAGCAGCCCAAAGGAGATCAGGAGAAAAATACGGATGACAGCGGAGATTCTGATTCTCACCAGTCTTTGATCTCCGGAAGCTGCCGGTCCTGGTGCTGCTGAATCCATAACTGTTCTTCCTTTCGTCTGATATACTCAAACATTCGAATACTGTCCGCGGACAATTCCCCCTGCTGATCTGAAGCCGGCTGGGATCTGAACTGACTTCCGCTTCCTTTGGCACCCTGCAGCTTCAGCAGGGTGAGTTCGAGATTATATTTTGTGCCAACGTGCTTGGGATCATAGGATAATGCGGCCTTGAAACTGTCAAAGGCCTCCTCATATTTTCCCTGTTCGTAATACAGAATTCCCTGATTGAATTTCACCGCAAAAAGCAGTTCAAGATCATCCGTGGCCAGAGATTCTTCCCAGAGCTCGAATGCGGCGTCAAACTCACCCAGGGAGTGGTATACATTTGCAAGGTTATACTTCACCCATGGCTGGTATTCATCCCTCTCCAGAGCCTCCAGGTACTGCACAGTGGCCTCCTGGTAGTCACCCCTGCCGTAGGCGTAATTCCCCGCAAGAACCGGTATGTGCGGGCCCTGGAAGTTACAGGAGGTGAATCCGGCCAGCCCTGCCGGAAGCAGAACCAGAAGTACGATTCTGAAACGTCGTCTCATCAGAACAACCCCCTGAGTTTGATTCTTCGAATTAATATATGACCGATGTAAAACAGGAGGGCAAGGGTCAGAAAGAATCTGTAGCGGGTAATGCTCACCAGCCGAAACCCGTCAGTCCCCCGCTGCCCGGTGAGTTCCTTAATCCTGGTATCCAGAGAACCCAGCCCCGCTGCGGCTTCAAAGTAGCTGCCGCGGCTCAGTCTGGCAATCTCTTCCAGGGAGGAGCTGTCCAGCCGTGTCACTACAGGATTATCCTGGGGGTCACGGACGATCCGGCCGTCCCCCTGGGGGATTGTGGAACCCTCTCTGCTGCCAAGGCCATATGTGAACACCGGTATTCCCAGTCGCCCGGCTTCCAGAGCCGGATCCACAAAATTCCCGGTTAACTCCTCCCCGTCGCTGAACAGGACAATGATACGGTGCCTGTTGGAACTCTGGGGAAGGGCCGTAAGCGCACTGTTCAACGCCGCTTCAAGATCGGTTCCCGGACTGGATATCACCTCGGTATTAAGATAATTCAGGGCGTTCTCCAGAGCATAGACATCCTCGGTTGCAGGAAGGAGAACGGTTCCGTCCCCCTTGAAGGCAACCAGTCCGAAACGGGCACCCGGCAGATTTTCACTCAGTCCGCGTATCACTTCCTTGGCTCTTCCAATCCTGCTGGGAGGAATATCCTCTGCAAGCATGCTGTAAGAGGCATCCACCACATACATGATATCAAGACCCACCCGGTCCTCTTCAATGGGCTGTTCACCCCAATTGATCCCCGCAAGACTGAAGGTGAAAAACGTATAGGTGAGGATCAGAAAGAGGGATGAAAGAAACCATTTGATGAAAAATACGGAGCGCACGCCCTCGTTTTCCCAGAACCCGCCGATACGGCGAAGGTCTTCCTTGTTTATACTGTACTCCCGAAACTGCATGAGAAGCAGCACGGGAATTCCCAGAAGCAGCAACAGCACCGATGGATATACGAGGGTCATAGCAGCTCCCTGAGAAACATTTTCCGGACAATGTAATCGCTGAAAAGAAAGATAAACGCAAGAATGATCAGCCTGCGGTGAACCGGCTCCTTCCTTACCTCAACCTTCAGACGGGTCTCCACCCGTTCCAGACTGTCAATTGCCAGCAGAACCCCTTCAAGGCTCCCGGGATTGGTCACAGCATAATATTCGCCGCCGGTGCTCCGGGCAATGGTTTGAAGAAGATCCTCCTGAAGTTCACCCCGATAGGTTGCCCGGTAGGGCTTGCCGTTCCGGGGATCCACGAATTCAAGCAGAACCTCTTTATCGCTTCCGATTCCAATCACATATACCCGTACGCCCGCCTCTGCAGCGATATTGGCTGCGGCTTCGGGCTGAATCTCTCCGGCATTGCTCTCACCGTCGGTGAGAAGAATCATCACCTTCTCCCGGGCGCTGGATTCCCTGAGATGAAGTGACCCCAATGCAATGCCCATGCCCAGGGCGGTGCCTTCTCCCAGCTCCATTACCTGGAGTTCGCCCACCGCATCCTTGAGATATCCGTAGTCCAGAGTGGGCGGAACCCGCAGTGCCGCCTGGCTTCCGAATATGGCAAGTCCCATGGGGTCATTTTTCCGCCTGTCTATGAAGCGCAGGATGGTTTCCTGTGCACTCTCAAGCCGGGAATTATTGGAAAAATCCTGGGCTGCCATGGAAGGTGAAATATCAATTACAAACATCACATCAATTCCCCGTGACGTGAATACTTTCTCACGGCTCACCAGAGACGGTCCCGCAAGGGCAATAACCGTAAGAATGATCCCCGCCCAGGACAAACCCATGGAAATGACATATACCAGACTGGGCAGTGTAAAGGGATTGCCGAACCCCTTGCCCTTCCAGTTGGAAAACGCGAAGGTCAGCTTTCCGCCCCTCTGCTTCCAAAGATGCCGAATATAGAACAGCGGTATAAGCAGAAGGAATATGAGAAGCATCTCCGGATGATCCAGAGTCCATTGTTCGGAACTCATGCGTTTTGCCTCCCCGGATTCTGCCGGGAGATACCGTTCCGGCCGCCGCTGCGTACCCGTCCCTTGGTCCGGGGCTGGTTTGCACCCCGTTTCTGGGCAGTTCCCCTGTTGTTTTCAATATGTTCAAGCACTTCCTGAAGCTGGGAAAGATGGTCCATCCGGGATTTCAGGGTGGATGGCTGGGATGCAAATTTTACCAGGTCCCCGTGGTGAAATAGGCGGATAATAAAGTTACGGTCGGAGGGATTTTCCACGCCCTTGTTCAAAGCCGCCTCCAGCTCCCGGGTGGTGGCCGAACGGGCATCAACCTGAATCCTGCCGCTCAAGTACACCCTCACCAGATCCAGCAGCGTGATGTAGAAATTTCGTCCGTCCATGGTCCCTGCGTTGCTGGTAAGCTCCTTCAGGCTCCGCAGCAGCCGGCGGTAGGGCAACCCCTCCCGGTAACGCTGAATGAGCGTACCGAGATACTGCCGGCCCCATTTGAAAATGGCCAGCCAGAGCAGTGGAATGCTCAGCAGCAGCAGCGTCCAGAGAATTATAATCATCTGTGTTCCCGGAAGGATAATCTGGCTTTGGCTGGGCACAAGATCCTGCTCGTTGGTATCCAGAATGGAGGTTACAAAAATGGAAATATCATTCAATACTATGGGTCCGAGATTGATTGCCGGAAGGGTACGGGTACCCGGATAATAACTGGTGAACAGAATGCGGATATCCTTTTCATCCCCCCTGTCGATGATCCGGATATCATGGATGTCTCCCCATGAAGGCGTGGGCGGATCCTGGGGCAGCTGGATCTCATCCAGAAGGGGACTCCGGAGACTCAGTCGAAGTTCCACTCTATCTCCCACATAGTACACAGAGGGCAGAAATACCGTCCGGGTAATGCTGTATTCCTGGGAACTCAGGCTGCTCACAGATAAAAGCAGGAACAGGACTCCCATTGCAATGCCTTTCAGGATTTTCATCGCCGCCGTTTTCTCCTCTGGAAGAACTGAAACAGTTTGAGAATCGGATCCTCATTGCTCTGAATCTCGATGGGGCTGACCCCGCGCTTCTGGCACTCCCGGAACCACTGACGGCGCTGCTGGGCCCAGTATTCCTGGTATTTCTTCCGGAACCGTCTGTTGGATCCCAGACCAAGCAGGGTTCTTCCGGTTTCCGCATCCTGCATTTTAATCAGACCGGTGGCGGGAAAGTCCACTTCTTCGGGACTGGTAAGGCGAACGGCGATTACATCGTGACGCTTCGCCAGTATGCTCAGGTCACGCCAATATCCGCTGGATTTGAAGTCCGAGAGAACCACACAGATTCCCCGGCGTTTCAGCGCTTCTCCGGTGGTTTTTATGGCCAGTCCAAGGTTTGACCCGGTTCCTTTGGGCTTGTAGCGGATCATATCCTGAATCAGCCGGAGAGCATGCTTTCGGCCCTTCATGGGACTCACCCAGTGTTCAATTTCCTCGGTGAAAAACACCGCTCCCACCTGATCATTATTATTGATGGCGGCGAAGGTGAAGATGGTGAACAGCAGATCCGCCGTCTCCCTGAGGGTGTGGCTGCCGGCGGCTGAAAAAACACTGGCGGAAAGATCAACCAGAAGAAACAGTACGATTTCCCGCTCTTCCCGGAAGGTTTTGGTATACACCTGGTTCATCCTGCTGGTTACGTTCCAGTCGATGAGCCGGGGATCATCCCCCTCCACATATTCCCGTACCTCGGAAAACTCAATCCCCGGGCCTTTGAACACCGAGCGGTAGTTTCCCGACAGAAGACTTTCCACCAGTTTGGATGAGAGAAGCTCAAGATTTTTTACCCTGGCAAAAAGCCGTGCAGCATTCATGGTACAGGCACCGCTGAAAGCAGATAGGAAATAACATCTTCTGTGGTCATATCTTCGCTTTCCGCCTCATAGCTCAGGTTGATCCGGTGCCGCAGCACCATTGGTGCGACATATTTTACATCTTCCGGCACCACAAAACTCCTGCCTTCCAGCAGGGCTTTCACCTTGGCGGTGCGGTAAAGATAAATGCTGGCCCGGGGAGATGCGCCGAATTCGATAAACCGGGCAAAACTGTTGAGCCCCTGATCGTTTTGTCTGCTGGCCGCCACAATATTCACTATGTAGCTTTCAATGCGCTCATCCATGGTGATCCGGGCCGCATTGTCCCTCAGCCGCTTTATATCGGCCTTCATGATCTGCCGGGTCAGTCTGATATGCTCGGGATTGCCCATTCTCCGGAGAATCTGAAGCTCCTCCTCCGGAGTGGGATAGTCCACGGTGAGTTTCAGAATAAAGCGGTCCAGCTGGGCTTCCGGAAGGGGATAGGTGCCTTCCTGTTCGATGGGGTTCTGGGTGGCCAGAACAAAAAAAGGTTCGGGCAGGGGATATGTGTTGTCCCCGATGGTCACCTGGTTTTCCTCCATGGCCTCCAGCATTGCCGACTGCACCTTGGCGGGTGCCCGGTTCACCTCATCGGCAAGAATAATATTGGAAAACACCGGACCCTTTCTGGGAACAAATTCCCCGGTCTGCTGGCGGTAAATCATGGTTCCCACCAGGTCCGCAGGCAGAAGGTCGGGGGTGAACTGAATCCGTTTGAAGCTGGCATCCACCACTTCCGCCATACTTTTAATGGCGAGAGTTTTGGCCAGTCCCGGCACGCCCTCCAGAAGGACATGTCCCCCTGCAAGAATTCCCAGAAACATTCCTTCGATCATATCGCTTTGACCCACCACAACATTGGATATCTCATCCATCGCCTTGCGGATCAAATCTCTGGAACGCATCACCTGCAGCTCCAGCTCAGAACGTTCGCTTTCCTTTATCTCCATGTTTTCCTCTCTCACCAGAATCAGCTGCGGTAATCGGCATTCTCATGAACATATTCATGCCCCAGGTCCGAGGCATACACATGCACTCCCCCTGGGGAGGCGGAATTCTCCGATTCGCCGAGATCTATTTTTATGTGAACACAGCGGTCATGCTGGGGATACCCGGTAACCCGTGGATTCTGGGACCGTTCCTTCAAATATCCGCTGAGAATTTCCTCTTTTGTTTTATCGAGATGAAACGCTCCTTCATGGAACACCATCTCATTCCCGATGAAAATGCTCAGTTTGCGGCTGTCCAGGCTGATATCTCTGCTGCCCAGATAATCACCCACCGCAGACAGTATCCGGCCCACATTGGGATCGTTGCCGTACACGGCGGTCTTCACAAGGGGCTGTTTGCCACAGCTTTGCCGATTTCCCGGGAAAGACGGGGATCCTGGCTGCCGCACACCTCTATATCCATAACATGCGCGGTACCCTCTCCGTTACGGACAATATCCATACTCAGGTCCCTGCACAGTTCAGTAAACTCTCTCTGAAACTCTTCCAATTCTACACCGATTTTTCCCGAACTGAAAGCCAATACCATATCGCTTGTGGACTGGTCGGAATCAACAGAAATTCTGTTAAAGCTGCAATCCACGGCCTCTTTGAGAATTTCCCGAAGAGCATCCCGGGGCACCTGAAGATCGGTAAAAATAAATCCGAGCATGGTGGCCATATCGGGCTCAATCATTCCGGCGCCCTTCACCACGCCGACAATTCTGCCCCTGCCCACTTTCCTCACCCGGATTTTCGGATAACTGTCTGTGGTCATGATGGCCCGTGCAAATGCCAGCAGGGAATCGGCGGATTCGGGACTGGCGCCCGGTTTCCGAGCCGTTTCCGCGGCTGTTTCATTGGCAGGATCCCGAACCGTTTCCGCGGCCGAATCAACGGCGGCGGCACGGCTTGCATCACTGCCGTGACCCTTCAAAGGTTCAAGCAGCCCAGGCAGGGCTTTGAGCATTTCATCTTCCGGAAGCTGCCAGCCGATGATTCCTGTGGAGCTGGGAAACAGCGAGCCCGGGTCGATTCCGAGAATTGTTTCCGCAGCAGCAGTGAGGCGCAATGCAGCGGCCTGTCCGTCCCGTGCAGCCACATTGGAAATCCGGTTGTTCACCAGAATTCCATGCATGGCAGCTTTTTCCAGCCGCTTTCGCCCGATGAGGACAGGAGCTCCGGGTACGGCGTTTTTCGTGAAAACCCCGGCGAAAGAGCTGCAGGGTTCCGATGCCACCACCGCGGCTATATTCATCCGGTAGGGCTCTTCACTGGGGCGTTCCCGGGGAAGAAAGGTGAGGGAGCTCACAGATGCCTTGAACCCCAGAGGAAGGCCGCCAAGAGATCGCAGATAGTCATAATATTCGCTTTGATTGCTGCAGCAGGACATGGTGTTTCCGTTATAAAGTAAGGCAGAAATAAATGCAAGCTGATATAATCCCCGGACATGAGCAGCACACAGCAGGACTTTTTCGCCAGTCTCATCTATATCCGCTCACGAATACTTCAGGGCAGGGAACACATTATTCTCCAGGGCAGGCTCTCCGACGGCCGGAATTACGGTACGGTTCAGCCCTACCGCCCCCGCTTTTTTATTCCCGCCGCCTGGAAAAGTCTTGCGGAGGAACAGGCATCACGATTACAGCTGGATATGACTGCTCATACCGAAGAGGTCTGGCATAATATGGCCGGGACTTCCCTGCTGAGAATCAGTTTCCCGCATATCCGTCAGCTCCAGACCATGCACCGCAGTCTGAAACAGGAATCAATCCCCTGCTATGAGGGAGATATTCCCGTCACCCAGCAATTTCTTATCGATCATCCCATTCCTCTCTTTTATCGTTTCCGCGGAGTTCCGGTTCCGGGAGAACGGGTGGATATCCGGTTCCAGGGGGTGGATTTGGTTGATATCACCCTTGAAGAAGAGCCCGTAGAGGCTATAGACCCCGATTCTGCCCGTCAAAGCGGCGGAGGGCTGCCTGAGATACGCACCCTCTCTCTGGATATTGAGACAACCCGGGACGGAAAGATTCTCTGCATTTCACTGAGCGGGAAGCCGTGGAACGACTGCGTGCTGATGCTGGACAGGGGACTTGCCACGCTCTATCCGCCTGATCCGCCCCACAAGGAACCGGGATTCAGCATCCTGTCCTATGCAGATGAAACCGCGCTGCTCAATGGATTCAGGGAAAATCTGCTGACCATGGATCCGGACATTATAACCGGCTGGAATGTAATTTCCTTTGATATGGCGGTAATTCTCCGCCGGATGGACCAGCTTGGCGTCCCCGGCGACCTGGGCCGCTCCCGGGAAGCCGCCCTCTTCACTCCGGGGAGGGATGATTTTCCCGACATGGCCGATCTCCCCGGCCGCCTGGTTATTGATGCCATGAAACTCCAGCGGATGAGTCCGGGACATTTTGATTCCTACAGCCTGGAACATGTGGCGAACCGCCTGCTTGGTACAGGAAAAACCGAGAAGTTTCAAAGCCACTCCAAGATGCGCGAACTGGAGCTCCTCTGGGATGAAAACCCCGGGGAGTTTGCACGCTACTGTATGGAGGATGCACGGCTGGTGCTGAAAATCCTGGATGCCAACGGGCTTCTGGAAATCACCTTCCAGAGAAGCAGGCTCTGCGGCACCAGCCTGTCCCGGTCATGGGCGAGCATCCACTCCTTTGAGCAGCTCTACATCAACCGTCTCCACAGGATGGGAATTGCCGCGGCCGATGAGGACAGCGAAAGGCTTGAGATGAATGAAAGCCCCGGGGGCACCATCATCTTCCCCCGCAGCGGTACAGCCCGGCGGGTTCTGGTACTGGACTTCAAAGGGCTGTATCCGTCCATCATCAGAACCTTTCAAGTGGATCCCCTGGCCCATGCCCAATGGCGCTGTGCTGGTGCAGCCCTTCCTCAGGGATATGCCTCCTGGAGCGAACATCTCCCGGACACAAGTCCATGGATCATCAGCCCCAACGGGGCGGGATTCAGCAGGACCGGAGGAATCCTGCCCGAGCTGCTGGACAGATTCTACGAGTACAGGGAAAAAGCCAAAAAGGCCGGCGACGCCAATGCCGCCTATGCCTATAAAATCCTTGCGAACTCATTCTACGGTGTTCTGGGAAGCCCCGGATGCCGCTTCGCCGGCAGCGATCTTGCCACTTCCATCACCGGGTTCGCCCGGGAGATCCTCTATTGGAGCCGGGACCGGGCGGAAGAACATGGATTTCAGGTAATATACGGGGACACCGACAGCCTTTTCCTCATTCCGCCGGAAGACACAGCGGATTCTGAACTTGAACCCCGGGGAAGCAGCTTCGCCCGATGGCTCAACACTGAACTTGCAGATTTCATACGAGAGGAGTACGGCCTGGTCAGCCGTCTGGAAATTGAGTTTGAAAGCATCTTCGCACCTCTGTTCATCCCCCCGCTGAAATCGGTGTCCGGTCAGGAACTCCGCGATATGCTGGAATCCGCAGGTCTGGACGCTCCCCAGGGAAGGGCCAAGAGCTATGCGGGCATCGCCCATGAACCGGCGGCGTTCCCTTCCCCGGATGCCCGTCTTGTGATCAAAGGGATGGAGGCGGTTCGAAGAGACTGGACGGGCCTGGCCCGAAGGGTCCAGGAGGATGTATTGAAACTGATATTCTCATCCGCCTCCCGGGAGGCCATTCTCGGGTATATCCAGAGCACCGTGGAAGGCATGGAGAAACAGGAAAACTATCAGCAGCTGATAATCAGCCGGAGACTGAGCAAGCCTGCATCCGGCTACCGGGAAAGCGCCCCTCCTCATGTGAGAGCCGCCCGGATCGCAGAAGACAGAATTCAACCGGATCGTCCCCTGAAAAAAATCCGCTATGTGATGACCGGCGAGGGTCCCCGGCCGGTATTCCCCGGGGAAAATATCCCCCTCCCTGTGCCGGACAAACAATGGTATATTCAGAAACAGATTCTGCCGGTACTGGAAAGCATAAGCGCAGCAGTTGACTGGGATCTGCACGGCAGCTGCATGCGTCGCTATGATCCGGGAGGACAAATGGATCTATGGCAGTAAACAGGAAAATGCACTTATATACGGCCGCCGTACACGTATATACAGCAGCACCCTTACATACAACAGTGCAACAGGGAGAACAATATGTCACATACAGCCGCGGTTGAGCAGGTTTTGGAGTCCACCGGAAATATGAACAACGAGCTTGCCGCTTTGAAATTCAGCGATCCGGTTCACACGGTGTACAATCCCCTGGAGTACGCCTGGTCTGTACACCGGGAATACGTGGAACGCTTTGCCGGAACAGGTCTGAAGGCTGTGTTTTTAGGAATGAACCCCGGTCCCTGGGGAATGGCCCAAACCGGCGTACCCTTCGGCGCCATTCCATGGGTAAGAGACTGGATGAACATCAGCATGGAAGCCTGGAACGGTATTCACAAACCTTCCCGGGAACATCCCAAACGGCCCATAGAAGGACGGGACTGCAGCCGCGTTGAAGTAAGCGGAGACAGACTCTGGGGACTGATGGCCCAACGCTTCCCCAGCGCCGAAGCGTTTTTCCGTCAGCATTTTCTGATCAACTACTGTCCGCTGGTGTTCATGGAAGAAAGCGGCCGGAACCGGACCCCGGACAAGCTCCCCCCGGAGGAAAAGAATCTGCTCTTTCAGATCTGCGACCGTTCTCTCAAGGACATGATTTCAGCCCTGGGGCCGGAACATCTCATTGGAGTGGGAAAGTTCGCCGAGAATACCCTGAAACGGCTTTTTAATGATTCTGATATTGCAATTCACGGCATTCTCCACCCCAGCCCCGCCAGCCCCGCCGCAAACAGGGGCTGGGCTCCCCAGGCTGAACAGAAACTGGTGGAAATCGGCATCTGGGAATAATCACCGGAACCCCGATACCGAGCATCCCCCATACCGCAGCATATTTCCGGCCGGCCGTGGGGGATGGCACTGTACCCCCGCTATTCCCTGAGCACCAGAAGCAGAGGCAGATGGTCGGAATATCCATATCCGTTATGGGATCGATATGCCGCCGGCTCACCGTCTCCATCAAGAAGATACCACAAATTCCCCACCTGAAACTCACAGCGGGAGTATCCGCAGTTTTCAAGAAGGGTTTCATTCACCGCCAGCTGATCGATCCGCTCCCAGCGACCCGAGTATGCATAGCTGCCGGCCACTTCAGTCCCGGTTTCTTCCAATTGCGCCCGGGGTTTCCCCCAGAAATGATACATCACCGGAGGATCGCCGCTCTCCAGAAGATATTTCTTCAGCAAAGGATCATCCAGACTCCCCGCTCCTGCCAACATCAGGGGCGTACCCGGGAACTGCCGGAGATCCGGGAACTGCATATCAACAGCAACAATACCATGGGGCAGAGGTTCGGCTCCCGAGAATACGTCAACAGGAAGGAGAGCCCCCGAATAGGGATCACCGCTTACCGGATTGAGAAATCCTTCATGAATATCCTCGTTGGCATCTCCTGCAACAAGCATGGCTGCATGGGGAAACTCCCGGCGGCGTGTGCTGAGCAGCGAAGCAAGCTGCCGTGACTCGGCACGTCTCAGTTCTGCTGATTCTCCTCCCCGGTCCCCCAGCTTGCTCTTCCAGTGGAAGGCAAACACGATCAGCGTTCCGCCGCCGGGCAACTCCAGGGACAGCTCCAGAACGGGCCGGCGGGACTCAGCTCCAACCTGTACTCCGTGAACTTTGCGGTTCAGCACCTTCAACCTGGTGAGGACTCCCAGAGACAGAGGGGAGGCGGATTCGGAAGATGCAGAAAAGCCGCTGCGGTACCCCAGATCCCGGAGGTATAGACTATTCAGGTCGGAAAGAACCGAGGCATTTTCTATCTCCTGCAAAATGATAATATCCGGCCCCCCGGGAACCATATCCCGGAGCACTCTTGAGAGGCGCCGCAGTCTGTTATGATATTTTTTCGAGTTCCAGTCCTGGGGATGGGGAATAAATTCAGGAAATTCTCCGCCGTCATTCACATCATTGAACAGAGTCTGCACATTGTAGCTGAGAATTCGTAAATGGTCCGCTTCAGGCTGCTGTACCTGGCAGGAGACGAAACACAGGAGTGCACAGACAAGCAGCAGCGGCCCCGTACCCGGATATGTGCCTGGGTCAGGATCATTTCTGCCGGCGGAATCAATAACGACATTCGGATGCTTCAGAACTGAAGCAAAAAAACGGGTGGAACGGCGTTTAGAGAGCATGCACACCTCCGGTTCCGGCCGGAGGTTTATTCCGGCCTCTACATAAGAGACCGGATATTTTCATATTCTGCTTGGATGTCGGAGAAATCAGGTTCAAATTCCTCACCGCAGATCTGCTGATATGCCGAGATATACTTCCATGCCAGCTCAAGTTTCACAGCGGCAGGAATTTCCGGCGGAGTTCCCTGCCCCTGAAAGCCCTGATCCATCAGCCACCGTCTGAGATATTCCTTGTCCAGTTTTTTCTGGGCCCTGCCTGCCTGAAAATCCGAGGCATAGCTTTCCGAGAACCAGTAGCGGGAACTGTCGGGGGTGTGAATTTCATCCACCAGAATCAGTTTTCCGTCCACCAGACCGAATTCATACTTGGTATCCACAAGGATCAGACCCCGGGCGGCAGCAAGTTCCCTGCCCCGGGCATACAGTTTTTGGGCGGCCGCTTCAACTTCATTCCAGAGGGACTCTTCCACCAATCCCCGGCGGATAATTTCCTCTCTGCTCACCGGTTCATCGTGATCCCCGATCTCAGCTTTGGTTGAAGGGGTTATGAGAGGCTCATCAAATTCCTGATTTTCCTTCATTCCCCCAGGGAGGGAAATACCCGAAACCGCGTCGCCCTTCAGATAATCCCTCCAGGCGGAACCGGTAAGAAATCCCCGGACCACAACCTCCACCGGCAGAACCTCTGCGGGCCTTACCTCAAGGCTGCGTCCTCCGGGGCGGCTGATAATATGATTGGGAATAATATCCTCGGTCTGCCGGAACCACCAGGATGAGATACGGTTCAGCACCTCACCCTTCAGGGGAACAAGATCCAGAATTCTGTCGAAGGCGCTCACCCTGTCGCTGGTTATCATGAGGATGCGCCGGGGAAATATCAGGCTGTCCCGCACCTTGCCCTGATAAAAGCTGATCTTCCCCGCATCAATTTCCGGCTGCACATGTGAGGGCAGTTCCGGCGCCTGAATTCCATGTACCCGGCGTTCTCCGGATGCAGCAAAGCCGGGAAATACCCGGTCTTGGAGCTGCCATAGCTGGTCACGGTTCACATTAATCGTCCAGTTCACTCCGGGAAGTAATCACCCGGGAAATGAGGCCGTAATCCAGACTTTCCTCGGCATTCAGCCAGTAATCCCGGTCGGTATCTTTTTCTATTACTTCAAGCTTCTTCCCGGTTTCTTCGCTGATCAGCTTATTGATTTTCGCCTTGGTTTTCTCGATCTCTTTAGCGTGAATCTCGATATCTGTTGCCACGCCCCGCATACCGCTCAGCGGCTGATGGATCAGATAATGACTGTTGGGCAGCCCAAGACGATGCTCCTTATCCGCAGCCAGGAGAATGAGTGCTCCCGCACTGGCAACCAGTCCCATGCCGATGGTGTACACCTTGGGTTTCACAAATCGGAGCATATCGAAAATCGCATATCCTGCATCAACGTCCCCTCCAGGACTGTCTATAAACACCTTAATGGGTTCATCACCCGAAGCTTCGAGTATCAGCAGACTGCGGATCACCCGTTCTGCAAGTTCCTTATTCACTTCTCCGCTGAGCAGAATCGAGCGGGTTTTCATCATCTTCAGGATTAACGGATCCTGTCCCTGCTGACTGTTTTCTGATTTTTCTTCTTCCATTCTGATATGTGGCTGTACGTTCATACACGCTCCAGTAGTATTTTGTGGATTACGGCAATTTCAAAAAATGCTGACTTTTGAAAATGTCTCGACTGATGTAATATAGTGAAAATGCGGTGAGTAAACCATACTACATTCAAATGAGTTCCGGCAATATCAGTTTTTCCGGAGCACTCTTTGGTGCCGCTTAACATACAGCCCACAGCCGAAAAAGTACAGGTGAATCCCGGTCCATGAGAGCCCTCACATGGGTGTTCCGGCATATCTCACATGGCTGCTCCGGCGTATAAGGATAGTATAAGGATAACAGATGAAAAAATCGGCAATAATCGCCATCGTAGGCAGACCTTCAGCGGGGAAATCCACCCTGATGAACGCCCTCTGCGGTGAAAAAATATCAATAGTCAGTCCGGTTCCCCAGACTACCCGGAACAAAATCAAAGGCATTATGAATGATGAGGCGGGACAGCTGATATTCATGGACACCCCGGGGTTTCATAACTCGGAGAGGAAATACAATCTCGAAATGCGGAATCTGGTGAGCGAATCCCTGAGTGACTGCGACGGAATTCTCTATGTGCTGGATGCCAGCCGTCCCCCCGGGGAGGAGGAGATGCAGCTCATCGCTCTATTAAGCGGTCAGAAAGCTCCCCTGGTAATCGCCTTCAATAAAACGGATATTGCTTCACCTGAGAGACTTCGGGAGTTACTGGAGGAATCCCCGGGTTCCCTCCCCCCCGGAATGGAAATTTCAGCAGCAACCGGCCACGGGCTTGAAGAGCTGAAACAGGCACTTTTCAGCATTTCCCCCGAAGGAGAAGCCCTGTATCCCGAGGATTACTACACCGACCAGGATCCCGAGTTCCGCATCGCGGAAATAATCCGCGAACGGGCCATGATGAACGCCCGGGATGAACTCCCCCATGCCATGTATGTGGAAATTCACGATATGGAGATCAATGAACGGGAAGAAGGGAAAATTCCCCAGTTATGGATACGGGCTTCGGTTGTTGTTGAGACAAAAAGCCAGGTTGGACTGGTTGTAGGAAAGGGAGGCACGGGAATCAAGGAAATACGGGTAAAAAGCCAGAAAGAGATCGGCAGACTTTTTCCCTACCGTATTCATCTTGATCTGCGGGTCAAAACCAATCCCAAATGGCGCAGAAATGATGCGGTACTCCGCAGGCTGATGAAATAGATTCCGCCCAACGGACGGGAGATCCGCTGATGTTTTCAGCCGCATCAGTTGCATATCATCAGTCACATATCAACAGCTACATATCAGGAGATATTCATGAAACATTGCTTCCCAAGAATTCAGGTGCTTTTCATACTGCTGGTTGCAGGAACATACTCTCTTTGGGCAATGGGGGAACCCGAACCCCGGCCCGAGCCCGAGATCCGGGAAGTCACCATGTTTACCAACGGCACCAGTCTCGTAACCGTGGAATCGGAAGTGACCGGTTCGGGCATCCTGGAGGTTCCGGTACAGCAGGAGGAACTCCTGGATATCCTCAAGACTCTGGTTGTCAGGGATCTGGACGGCGGCAGAATACTCTCCGCAGGATTTCCAGCCAGCGAGCCCCTTCAGCGCAGCCTGAGCCGACTTGCCCTGGATCTGAGCGGAAACCCTGGAATGGAAGAGATGCTCAGGAGAGCCGCCGGGGAAGAAGTGACCGTACACACCCGTACTGGAAAAGTCCGGGGGGAGATTCTCAGCGTTGAGGCAGCATCTTCAGGAAGCTCCGTCGGCAACAGGCCCGGCGGAGATTCACCCCTCCGGACTGTAGTGAATCTGAACGGCAGCCGGGGACTCCGGAGAGTGGACATCAGTTCCATCAACCGCCTTGAATTCCATTCCGCTGCCATTGAAAACGATCTTGAGACCGCTGCACGGCAGCTCCGTACGTCTTCAGATAATTCAGGGAAAACTCTCAGAATTGCCCATGAGGGTGAAGGCAGCCGGAGAATCCAACTCACATATCTGCGTCCCGCCCCCAGGTGGAAAAGCAGCTATCGTCTGGTAGTGGATAATCACGAATCCTCCGGCGGGGAAGCAACGCTGGAGGGATGGTCCATTGTTGATAACACCGGCAGCCGCGACTGGAATAATATCCAGCTGAATCTCTCCACAGCCAACCCCGTTTCGTTTGTCATGGACCTGTACAGTGCCCGCTACATAGACCGCCCGGAGCTCAGCCTGCCCGGGAACGCTGCTGCAGAACCTCCCAATGAACGGGCCATGAAGCAGGAGATGTTTGCATCGGCTCCCGCCATGAGCGAATCCGCCATCATGGACAGCCGGTCGGCCGCAGACAGATTTTCCGGCTCATCGGTGGAACCCGGAGCCATGGCGACAGATCGCGGCAGCCTGGGAACCCTGGTTGAATATGAGATCACCCGGCCGGTGAGCGTACTCTCCGGCAGTTCTGCGATGGTCCCCATCCTCTCGGAAACCCTGGCAGTGGACAGCTACCTCAGCTACACCGGAGGACAAAATCAGTCTGTATACCGCGCCGTGGAATTTGAATTGCCGCAAAATCTGCAGCTGGTCAGCGGACCTCTGGCATTATACGACGGAGACGGTTTTGCCGGAGAGGCCCTGCTTCCCTACACCTCCGGAGGAGAATCTCAATCGGTGGAGTACGCCCTTGAGCAGGGCCTCGTGGTTTCAGAGGAGCGAAGCAGCGGCGACGGAATTATCAGGACAATCATCATCAGCGACGGATATCTTCGAAGCGAGCTGCTTCAGACCCGGACAACGGATTATCACATATCAGCTGAGACGGAGATCGGTACGCCCCTTGTTATCCGGCATCCGGTGAACAGCGGATGGACCCTTCAATCCGGCACAGTCATTTCCGGACCGGAAGAGGACGAGCAGAATCTGGAACCGTCAACCCGGGACGAAGCGCAAACCCGCTCCTTCCGTCTGGAGCCGGCACAGCTGAATAATTCCTCCCTGTCGACACTCAGAATAAGGGAAGAACAGCTGATCTCCAGAAGATATGAGCTGAACTCTGCACGGCAGGATCTGTTTCTGCAGCTTCTCAGTTCATCGGCATTGAGCTCCGAACAACGAAGCGTACTGAACAGGCTGCTTGAGTTCCGCAGCACTATAGATTCTCTCAACGATGAAGCCCGGTTGCTGCGAAACCGCCGCCAACGGATATATGATGAACAGCAGCGGATTTCCAGGAATATGGAGAACCTGGACAGGGAAAGCGAGATTTATCGTCGTTACCTGGAGGATTTAAACGATCAGGAAGATAATCTTGTGCAGATACGAAGGGATCTTGACCGGATCGACCGGGAAATTCAGCAAAAGCGAAACCAGCTGGAAAATTTTATCTCCAATATTCAACTGTGACAGCCACAGGACGTAAAACAGACCAGGGCCCGGGACCGCAACCTATAGTCAAGTTCTTTGGTAAACATAAAGTCCTTGCGTTTATCCCTTTGAAGGTTCACACTTGACCTGTACCGAAGCCACAAACTACAGGAGGTTTATATGGCAAGTGTAAAAGGCACAAGGACTGAGAAAAACCTGCTTACTGCGTTCGCAGGCGAGTCCCAGGCCCGCAATCGATATACCTATTTCGCAATCAAAGCCCGTGAAGAGGGCTATGAGCAGATAGCGGAGATTTTTGAAGAAACTGCCAACCAGGAACGGGAACATGCAAAACGGTTCTTCAATTTTCTGGAAGGCGGCGAAGTTGAAGTTCAGGCTGCATTCCCTGCAGGGGAAGTTCTGAGTACCGAAGAAAACCTGAAGGCCGCAGCAGCAGGGGAAAACTACGAATGGACCACCATGTACAAGGAATTTGCAGATGTGGCCAAAGAAGAAGGATTCCCCCAGATCTCCGCAGTATTTAACGCAGTATGTGTTGCAGAGAAACAGCATGAAAAACGCTACAATGCGCTGAGAAACAACATTCTCAACGAGAAGGTTTTCAAAAAGGATGAAAAAGTACTTTGGGCCTGTCTTAACTGCGGATACATTTATGAAGGCGAAAAAGCCCCCAATAAATGCCCTGCATGCGGATTTCCCCAGGCGTACTTCGAACTTATCAGAGAAAACTGGTAGGCAGAGATCCCTGACCAGCCTTTTCCGGACCCGTCTCAATGGCGGGTCCTTTTTTATTCTGCTTCAGAGCCGTGAATCCTTAAAACAGCCCCAAAGAGTGTGGAATCTGGGCCTGGAGTTACTGGTTGGGTAAAATTCATATTTCCCGGCATCAGTACAGGCCTGAAAGGCGGCATTTTTCCATCGATATAGCAGTATTCTTCCCATTCTGAGTGCTTTCCACACTCTTTGGGGCACTCTTTAATTTAGACACTCAAGACAAATTTCTTTACCTTCCCGGGTCTTTTCAATACCTTTGATCCAACAAACACCTCCACGGCGGCAAAGCTGCTGTAATAAAGGAGCACACAGATGAAACATTCAAGATTTGGAAAGCCCGCAATTTTCATGGTGCTGATACTGATCATGGCCCTGCCCGTATCAGCTCAAAATGAACCCGGCGAAGGTCTTTCACCGTTTTTCGAAACCGAAGCGGGTTTCGTAAAAGTTCTCACGCATGTCTTTCAATCCGGTGACCCGGGAACCAGGTTCAATTTCATTACCCAGGGAGGCCAGGAAATCCTCTTTCCGTTCAGCAGGTACAGATTGGGCTTCACCCTTAACCGGCGTCACCTTTTTACCGCCCTGTATCAGCCCCTTACCATCAACACATCGGTTACGTTCCGGGATGATGTGACCATAGACGGAGTCACCTTCCCATCCGGAACTCCCATGGAGCTGAGCTACGGGTTCCCGTTCTGGCGGTTCAGCTACGGCTACGATATTTTACCTGCCGATGATCTGGATCTGTTCGCCGGCGCTGCGCTGCAGTTCAGGAATGCATCCATCAGCTTCGCTGCACGGGACGGCAGCAGTGCAACCACCAACCAGAACCTTGGGCTTGTGCCCAGTCTTTACGCCCATTTCGGTTACACACTGGGATCGGGAATCCGGTTGGAGGCAGAAGCCACGGGTATTTACGCAAGCTCCGCCATCATCAATGGAGCGAATTTCGAATTCACCGGCAGTCTTCTGGACAGTTCGCTGAGGCTGCTTGTTCCTGTGGAAAACAGGGTGGATACCTTCCTGAATATCCGCTTTCTGGGAGGAACAAGCGAGGGGATCAGTCAGTTTGAGGATAAATACTGGACCCAGGCGGTTCAGGACTATGGTCTGAATAACCTTGGCACATTGAGTTTTACAGCAGGTCTCAGGATTCAATAACAACAGTGGTATCCGGTACAATGCAGGCTGGTGCCGAATTACAGCCTGCAGGGTATCGGAGGTTACTACATGAAAATTGCCGGAACATCCGCAGAGGCGGCATTGCTGGCTGATCAGATTCTCCCCCATCTTGAAGAGATCCTGAAGAACTATCCGGAGGGGATTACAGAATATCAGCTTTTAAAACTTCTCCAGGAAAGATTCGCAGGAGTTTTCAATTCAGCTGAAAGCGAACCGCTGGAAATCTACCATTCCCACTTCTTCCTGTTTCATTGTCTGTATCATCTTCAAAGACAACTCTGGCGCAGCGGACAGGACCTGAATATTTTTTGCCTGGATATCAGAATAGTGAATTACCAGCCGGCCGCGGAAAGCGGGAAAAGGCCGGTACCGGATCACACCACAGAAAAGCCTGCAGAACAATCACTTGATCCGGCTGACCCGTTGAGAGAATACTATCTGGACTGGTCAAACTATGAAGAAGCGGATGAAGAATCGGTGGCCGGCATGCTGAGAACCGCATCCCGGCTGCTGAACGCGTACTGGCAGAAAGATGAGGCCATGGAAACGCTGGGGCTTACGGAGCCCCTGAATCGGGACGAGCTGAACCGCCGCTTCAGAGAGCTGAGCAAGAAATATCACCCGGATGCCGGTGCTGACGGGGTGAACCCGCCTCCTGCAGACCATAGCGGCGCCGGCACGGGGCGACGCCCGGGACCTTCAGCCCGTGAGCGGAACTCGGAAAAATTCCGGAAAATTACCCAAGCCGCCCATACTCTCAGGAGGATTCTCGACATCAGCCCCGGGACTGAATCCCCTCGGGAGTTCCGATAAACACCCTTGTGACCGGCCGGGTGAACAGCCCCGATTCCACTACACCGGGAATGGTGCTCAGGAATTTTTCCATATCAACGGGGTCGCATTCGCCCCCGGAAGCCATTCCCTGTCCGTCTGATGTGAAGATATCAAGAATCTGGTTGCCGCTGTCGGTTATAATCGGTCCCACCTTCGCCTTCGCCATTCGCAGTTCCACAGAAAAACCGGCTTTTTCCAGGTTTCGAGTCACCGCCCGTCGGCTCTCGGGGATAATTTCAAGGGGAACAGGGAAGCTGCGGTTGAGTACATCAACAAGTTTGCTTTCATCCACAATTACATAGAAATCATCTGCGCTGTACTCCACAATTTTTTCCAGCAGGTGTGCTGCGCCTCCGCCCTTAATGAGCTGATTGGCAGGGTTGACTTCATCGGCCCCGTCAATCGCACAATCCAGGCGGCCGTCTATTCTGCTGTCGTTCAGACTGAACACCGGTATTCCCTTTTCCTGACAGAGGGCTTGTGTGGAAAAACTGGTTGCCACAGCCACGACATTTTTCAGATCACCGCTTTGGAGACGTTGAGAAAGACGTTCAATGGCATAATAGGCGGTGCTTCCGGTTCCCATCCCCACTTTCATACCGCTGACTACACATTGGTCGATCACCGCATATCCGCAGGCTTTCTTCATTTCATTCTGTTCCATGATTCCCCCGTATAGCGGACGTGCCCGCCGGTTCATAACCAGGGCATCATACACTGTTTTCACCCATGCCGTCCAACGCAGAGTTCACCGGGATACGGATGATAAAACGCGCTCCCATACCGGGACTGCTCACACAGTGAAGCGTGCCGCCCATCTGCTGCACCAGGTTATACACGATATTCAGGCCCAGGCCTGTACCGCCCTCTTCACGGTTTGTGGTGAAAAACGGCTCATAGATCCTTTCCCTCACAGAACTGCTCATCCCCGCTCCATCATCAGAAAAACTGATTATAAGCTCATTATCACTCACCGACCCGTTTTCCGTATTTTCATCCCACATGGAATACACAATTCGGATTGATCCTTTCCCGTCTGAGAGCCCGTGTTTCAGGCTGTTCTGCAGAAAGTTGGTGAGAATTTGCCAGATCATGCCCGGATACCCCACAACTTCCAGATCCGGCGGTCCTTCTATATCAATGGTAAGTTCATTCAGCCGTTTAAGAGTGTTTTGATGGGCAACCAGCACATTATCAATTTCATTCCGGACGTTAAAACGCTGGAGCCGTTCGGAATGCTGATCCGATGATATCCGTTTGAACCGTT
Organism: Salinispira pacifica; assembly: GCF_000507245.1. GTDB lineage: Bacteria > Spirochaetota > Spirochaetia > DSM-27196 > Salinispiraceae > Salinispira > Salinispira pacifica. The sequence goes on from NC_023035.1 coordinate 3,070,530, forward strand.
CCAGCAGGTCTATTGCCGCCTTAAGATTTCTTTGAATGATTTTATGAGACTGATGAATATCTTCTATGCCCGAGGTAAAACCGGATTTGCTCATGCTGCCTGATTGAAATTCTTCCACCAGCCTGTTCAGGATGTTTTCACCATGAGTGACTGCAGTGAGGCTGTTTCCCAGGGGAGTGTTGATTTCATGGCTGATACCGCCGACCAGCCCTCCCAGAGCCGCAAGCTTTTCCGACTCAACCAGCTGGGCCTTGGAATGTCTCAGCCTGTCCAGGGTTTCCTGTAATTCACTGGTTTGATTCTGAACCTCTGCTTCAAGTTCATTATTCAGCTGATGCAGTTCGCCGAAGGCCCGTTGAAGCTGCATGTTCAGAAACAGGGAAACAAAGGTCGCCGCAAAAAGTATCAGCATTACCGAAGCGTAGCTGTCGGAAAGCCCGATAAACTGTCCAGGCTCGGGGGCTGTGATGTCACTGGACCCCGTCACAGCAGGCACAATGCTGAAAAAGAAAAACCAGCTCCCCAACACCATGGAAGCAACTCCGGTGAAGGCACTCTGATGCCAGCTCGTGCCAACCAGTCCTGCTACGAGAATGATAAAAATATAATAGAAGCCCAGGTTGTAAATCTTCAGCACACTTCTTCCGCTGCTGAGAAAAACTATCAGGCTGAATGCCAGCATGAGGGAAATGATGCTGGAATACACCGCAAGATGCAGCCTGCGGGCTCTGAGCATTACCAGATTAATAAACACCAGTGCGGCCAGCGAAAGTAAAATTTGTGCATCCTGGGCGAACGCACCGGTAAATATCAGGTTCAATAAAAAAAAGAACAGAAGCAATACGAGGAAGAGGAGATTGAGAATGGCAATGGTCTGGGCTTTTCTAAACAGATCCTGCCGCTCACCCGCATAGCTGCGGGTCAGAAAGGCCAGAAGCCGGGAAAAAAATTTCACGGTTCCCCCTTATATCATGTTTAAGTATATAAAAGGGGAATGCCTATTACAAATCGCCCCGGCTGTACATGGCGGTCACCACCCGGTGTCAGGACGCCGTGTATGGTCTGAGAATGGAAAGCACCCTGTCTTCCCCCAGGGTTTTCAGGAATCCGGCGAGTCTCGGGCCCTTTTCCTTGGAGATAACCAGCCTGTATAACAGAGTGAAGAAATCCTTGGGTTCAATACCGGCAGTTCTGGCTATACTATATATTTCATCCTGAAGTTCTTTGTCCTCAAGTCCACCGATCCCTTTTTCCAGCAGGGCAACCAGTGCGGAAACCCCTGACGTTTGAGAATCGTCCAGCTCAAGAACCCTTTCGCCCCCCGGGTTCACGGAAAAGCGGAAATCTTCCGGGGCATACTCCTGAATCCAGTTCCAGGCGCATTGAGCCCTCACCAGGGCATCCTGAAGATCTTCTTCGCTCATGCGGCCGTCGGATACGGCCTCTTGTATTCCGGGGAACGCCTGAACGGCGGTCTCAATATCCCCGTTATGAATAAGGAGCAGATTGCACAAATGGCGGAACGGAATCTGAAGGAGGCCGCCCTTCCCTTCCCGCCGGGATTCTTTCCGGCTTACGGCCCGTGGATCCAACTGGCTCAGTTCATAGATCCGGCCTTCTTTCGCCTGCCGTTTTTCGTTGGCCTCTTCTTCACCGAAATAGATCCGTTCGCAGCGGTCGTAATCCTCATAAATTTTTATTACGTCAAGATCGAAACTGATGGAAAACTCTGCATTTGGACGGGTCCCGGCAAAGAGGTAGCGCACGATCTCCGGCTGATATACCTTCAGCACGTCCTCAATGCTCACCACATTTCCCAGGGAGGAGCTGATTTTACCGCCCTGGCCTTTAATGCTGATAAAATCGTATTTAAAACTTACCGGTGCATCGAAATCATACACTGCCTTTGATATCCGTTTTGCGGTATCAAATGAGCCTCCGGCTGAATGATGCTCTTTTCCCGCAGGTTCAAAATCCACATGTTCATAATTCCAGCGCATGGGCCAGTCGATCCGCCATGGCAGTTTGACGTTTGAGCTGGTCCGAAGATCCAGAGTTTCCTCTTTTCCGCTCTCTTCACAGAGGTAGCGGATGCTCCACTCACCGTCCCAGCTTAATACCCTGGTGGTATCTTTATGGGTGAAACTGCTGAACACGGAAACGGGCCACCAGTCATCCGCCAGGGGTGTGGTGCGATGCTCATTGAGAATATCCATGATTTCACGTCTGTGCTCCAGGGCTTTGCGGATTCCCTCTGCATAGTCGCTGTGGCGGTATTTTTCCGCCTGATAAATATAATCGGGGCGAATTCCCAGTTTTGGAAGCACTGATTCAACGGCTGTCTCCATGGCCCTGGCATAGCTTGATTCCTTCGCCCAGGGATCCGGAGCGTCTACTATGGGCCACCTGAGGTATTTTTCCAATTCTTCCTGACGGGGCATATTTTTGGGTATTTTACGGAATACATCGTAATCGTCCCAGCTGTAAATAAAGCGGGAATTGACGCCGCGATCGAGAAGAGCCCGGTGCACCAGATCAACGGTAATAATTTCCCGAAAATTTCCGATATGTACCGTTCCCGACGGGGTTATCCCCGAGGCACAGGTATATTGTTCCCTGGGACTGCCGTCCTCATTCTTTCTGCTTCCGGTTATTCGCTGGGCATTCTGATCCGCCCAATGACTGAGATTCTCGTGAAATTTTGCCATAGTGGAGGGAGTATATACGGATTTACCGGGATCTTACAAGAACCCCCCGTCATCCTGGGAGTCCAGAAACCGGCTCAGCCGGGAATAGTTCATGATTACTGCATCTTTTTTCAGCTTCCGGAACAACGCTTCCCCCCGGGGGTCGTGGAAGCTTCTCACACCGCTCCACCCCGAAGCAGCGCTTCCGTGGGAAACTGTACTCCGGCGCTCCGCAAAATTTTCCGGCTTTCGGAGGGTCGGCTCCGTTTCGGGGATGTAATCATCCATAATGATCAGCCTTGATGCATGGGAGGCCAGTTCAAGATTCCTCAGATTTCCCCTTCCCACGGGAAAACTGCAAAGCACCGTGTAATCCGCTTCCCTGCAAAGGGCTTTCGCCCGGGAAAAACTTTCATCATCTATTTCGCTGAAGGGCTCAATTTCCACCAGGGGGATGTCCAGAGAGTTCCACAGCTCGGCATCGGAATCAAGTCGGTGGGCGATTCCTGCGCTGAACTGTATGCCCCTTCGAATCAGAAGCCGAGTGATATTGATACCGCTTCCCGCTCCGCCGATGATGTGAAAGCGCTTTCTTCCCCCCTGAGGATAATTTCTCACCGGATGTACCGAGGGTGCACCGCTGCTTTTATTTCTCCCGATCATTACCCGGGTTGAATAGGCCGATTCGATATGTTCTCTGGTGAGCACCTCGGACGGCTCCCCCTGGCTGACAATCCGGCCCCTGTCCAGGAGGATCAGACGGCTGCAGTATTCCGCAGCCAGGTTGAGGTTGTGAATGGCAATCACCGCTCCCCGCCCCTCCCGGGTCAATTCTTCCACCATTTCCAGCAGGGTGTTTTCGTGTCCGATATCCAGATTTGAGGTGGGTTCATCTAGAAGCAGTACCGGGGTATTCTGCATCAACAGTCTGGCAAAGAGTACCAGCTGGCGTTCTCCTCCGGAAAGATGGTTGAAATGACGGTGGCGGATATGACGCAGTCCCACATAATCAAGAGCTTTTTCCGCAAGGGCTCTGTCGTCGTCGGAAGACCGCACACCCCGCCCGATGCCGCGGTACGATCCCATCTCCACCACTTCCAGAGCGGAAAAACTCAGATCCCCCGGGCCGTCCTGGGCAACATATGAAATACGCTCTGCCCGGCGGCGGTGGCTGAGTTCATCAAGAGAATCCCCCAGAACCCGGATGCTTCCGGAACGGCTGCTGAGAAATCCCAGCATACATTTAAGAAGAGTGCTCTTCCCCGAGCCGTTTGGACCGATGAGCCCGATTATCTCCCCACGCTGCAGATGGAACGATACCCGGGATAAAATCTGCACATCTCCGATACTGCAGTTCAGCCCCTGAACATCCAGCAGCGGCGCAGTCCCGGGTTCGCCGGATTCTGATGGGGCGCTTTTCGGGTCCAGGCGTTCCGGTTCAGTATTTCCGTTTCTTCGTTTCCGGCTCATCCTATCTGTCCTTTTCTCTGATACCGGATAATGAGGTAAATAAAATAGGGTCCCCCGATAATGGATGTGATAATTCCGGTCTTTATTTCATACGGTGGTATGAGGATTCTTCCGAGGGTGTCGGACAGGAGAAGGAAAACCGCGCCGGCGGCTGCGGAAACCGGTAAAAGCCTTCGGTTGTCCGCCCCTATGATCATCCGCATAAGGTGGGGAACCATCAGCCCCACAAACCCCACCGGACCGGCCAGGGATATGGCCATTGCGGTAAGCAGGGATGCAAGGCTGAGAATGCCCAGCTTAACCGCCTCCACCGGTACTCCCAGGCTGTGAGCCTGTTCATCGCCCAGGGCCAGAAGATTCAGGGTGCCGGATAACAGAAATAGCACGCCTCCTCCGGCTGCAATCACCGGAACAGGCCAGATAAGACGGCTGAACTGCACCCCTTCCAGCCCTCCCATGGTCCAGAACAGAAACTGACTCATTTCATATCTGTCTGAGAAAAGCAGCAGGGCGGATACCATACCGTTGAGAAAACTGGAGACTGCAAGACCCGCCAGAATGACAAACAGAAGGTGGGATCTTCCCCGGCTGGATCCGATGAGGTACACGAAAAGAGAAGCAAGCATGGCTCCGGTGAAGGCTGCGGCGGGCAGCACCGATGAATGCATCATATTCACACCCAGGGCAATTGTGAGGACTGCTCCGAAACTGCTGCCGGCGGAAATGCCCAGAATATCGGGGCTTGCCATGGGGTTACGGAACACTCCCTGGACGGCTGCTCCGCTCACCGCCAGGGCGGCGCCGGCAAGCAGGGCAGCAAGACTCCTGGGAAGACGGATGTGCCAGACAATTGCCAGATTGGAGGCTGGCAGTTCACGATCCGGCATAAACAGTTTCCCGGAAATAACTTCCAGCACCTCACCCGGAGAAAGGGACACGGCTCCCAGGGCGATGGATATTACTAAACTCAGAAGCATCATCAGTATGAGTGCAGGAAGGATTAATGTACGTTTCATATCATCCTGTTCTACGAGGCAGGGTGACGGCCTGCAGCCGCCCCCTGATCAGAACACATGCCGATTAAAACAGGCCCGGATACGCACGCTCTGCAACAAAGCGCACCGAATCGGCAATATACTGACTGTAGGTGGATTTCAGATGTTCCGGAACCATGTAGAGCCTCCGGTTTTCAACGGCGGGAACGTCCTGCAGGGAAGGATCGCTCTGCACTTCATCTTTGAAGCCCTCTGCCGCCTCCGGTTCGCCCCAGACCCATCCGGGAAGAAACAGAAGATCCGGCTGCTCCGCAATAAGAAGTTCCTTGGATACCGGTACCTGTCCGTAGTCATCGCTTCCGTATGATGCGGCGATATTGATGAGGCCCGCATGATCAAGAATGATGTTCCAGGTGGTGTCTCCGCCGCTTGCGCTTCCCCATGTGTTATAGTCCATGGTTCTGAGCTTCTCTTCCGGCTCCAGGTTTTCCAGGGCCAGAGACACATCTTCCAGAGTCCGGTTCATTTCATCCACTATCCGGCGGGCTTCCTCCGGGGCGTTCAGAATTCTGCCCAGTTTGAGGATTTCTTCCCGGATTCCATTCATGGTCACCGGAGTTTGAATGCGGTACACGGTGAGCCCGGCCTGTTCCAGCTGCTCCACCTTGGACTGGTCGCTCCAGTTGGCTACAAACACCATATCAGGATACATTTCGATGAGCAGTTCAACATTGAGGTCGATCTGGCGGGGGACCTCTTCCGCCCGGTCGGCTACATTGGAATACACCGGATCTGACGCCAGGCTGGTGATTGCCGCAAGCCGCCGGGTGGAGATGAGGTCCATCAGGACCTCATCGCTGAACAGCGTAAGACTGGCAACTGATTCCGGTTCGCTCTGGATGGTTACCTCATTATTGAGCCCGTCTTTCACGGTCAGAGGATAGCTTGTCCGAACAATCGCATCGGCTGTTTCCGGTGTTGAATCCGATGGGGATTCGGATGGGACCGCAGACTCAGCTGCGGCGGACGGGGTTTCCGCCGTCTGTTCACCGCTTCCCGCTGCTGCCAGTGGAAACACCAACACCAGAGCCAGCAACAGGCCGGCAACAGCCCGTTTCATTGAAAAAATCATAGAGCACTCCTATAAGAATAGGTTCGCGTACAGGTTGTTTGTATGAAGGTTCCCGTCTCCTGGCTTCCGGATTGGATGGATATCCGTCGGAATCAGCCTTCCCAGTGTCCCAGTGGCAAAACGATTCCGATAATACCGGTTACAGTGGCGCGTCCGCAGCGGATTTTCACCGCTTTCCGTTAGAACCTTGGTTCTTTGTACAATCCACCGGGGAAATAATCAATAGCAGAGCCGGGGGGTCAGAAAACTCCAGGCTCATCCCGCAGAAGGCGGCTCAGTATCCGGAAGGAAGCGTATTATCCGGAAGGGATAACGGGAAACACATCCCTGCGACCCTCCGGCGGGGTGCGGGGAAAACTGATCCGGAATCCTGCCCCGGCAGGCCCGGTATCTTCAAGAACGATCTCCCCGCCGAAGACTGCCTGGATGATATTCAGAACCAGAAACATTCCCAGTCCGCTCCCGCCGTCATCCATCTTTGTACTGATATAAGGTTCAAATATGGATGTTCTGACTTCCGTGGAGATGCCCTGACCGTTATCCCGGTAATAGATCCGGATCGTTCCCTCTTCCCACTCCTGCCCGCTGATGGTGATCCTCCCCGGACCGTCCCCGGGAATGCCGTGGCGGAGGGTATTGCCGATCAGATTGGTAAAGACCTGTTCCAGCGGTCCGGGATAGGAGTCCAGGACGATATCTCTGTCTATGTTAAGTATCACCTCAACACGTTTCCGTTTCAGCTGAAACCCCATGCTGGATACCACCCCCTGCACCACCTCAAAGAGATTGAACTCACGCCGGCGCATACTGCCCTGATCAACCGCAAGCTGTTTCAGATTTTTCACCAGATCAGTCGCCCTGCGCAAATTAATAAAGCTGTGATTCACCGCGTCACTTCCGTAGCTGAGAAAATCCTCAAGCCCGCTGCGGGTGAGTGCAGCGGAATCAACCTGCCGTTGAATCTCCGAAAATTCCTGTTTCAGATTGCTTATCATGGTAACGGCATTTCCCAGAGGAGTATTCATCTCGTGTGAAAGCCCCCCCACCAGTCCTCCCAGGGAGGCCAGTTTCTCTGACTGGAGCAGCTGTTCATACATGGTCTGGATTCGCTCATTCTTTTCACGAATGGTGGTGGACATGTGAGCAAGTCTGAGCTCAAGCTCCGAAAGCTCATTGGTGCTGGAAAATACCGGCCGTATTGTTTCCATATTTTCCTCAAAGTCTGCCACCCGGTCCCGGAGGGAGAGAAGCGGGCGTATCAGCCTGCGGCTGAGATACAGGTACAGGGCGATAGACAGGATCAGAGAAAAAATAATTCCCGCGGCGATTGTTGTAAGGTTGATATTCCGGATCGGACGGTGGAGCTCATACGAATCCACGGTTATTCCCATATACCAGGGGAGTATTCCTGTTTGCACATTCACGTGAAGAGCATCATCAATTTGAACAACCCGGGAGCCCCCCATTCTGTAGGGAAAGATTTCCTGATCGGTTACAGATCCCGGAGGACGGTATCGTTCGCTGCCGGCTGCAGTATCACCCTGAAAATTCTCCAGCGGATCCCTGATGATTCCAAGACCGCTGAGAACCTCAATCCGGGTTTTCATTCTCAGATCCGGATCACTGTGAATAATATAACGGTAACTTTCATCGATCACATATATCTGCATGTCTTCATCCGGGAGACGGAACGAGAGGAAATCTATTGCGAACCTCTCAATATTGAATATCCCCATGAGTACGGCGATGGTCTCGTTTTCGTGGATTACCGGGGCTGCAATTCCGATGCTTGGAGCACCGGCCCTGGAAGTAACCGCCCGGGTATCCATCACGGGTTTTCCCGATTCCAGACTTCGCCGGAAAGACAGATACTGACGCATGGTCTCTCCTTCCATCCTCAGGCTTCCGGAGGCCTCCACGATTCCCCGGGGGTTAATGAGCACGATATCTTCAAGGTAGGCTGAAGCCTCCCTGGCCAGGGCAAGCATATAGAGGGACTGCCGGGGATCGTCCTGGAGAATGGCGGTTCGGAGACTGTTTTCAAAGGAGTAGGCGTTCACGATGGACCGGGTCTTATCAACCTGCTGTTCCAGATGCCGGGCATAGGTTTCCACCAGAAGTTCCAGGTACCGGTATTCCCTTTCCAGAATGCTGCTGCGAAAGAGTACGGAAAGTACCGATCCCAGTATCACAAAACTTCCTAGCACCAGAAGCGTTATAACCAGGACAATTTGAAAATTCAGATTCTGTCTTCTCAGCTTCAAAGCCCTCCCCCGGCCCTTTCTACGGAGTCTGGCCCATTTCCAATGGCCCCCATATCTTCAGTATAATATATTCGCATACTCTCTTGATATTGAAATCCGGGAACGTTACTCTTCAGCTCATGATTAATGAATTTATTCCGGTTTTTCTCACAATGTTTATTCTCATCGATCCACTTGGCGTCTCCATGGTTTATCTCAGCCTGGTGAACAGCGCCCACCTGAATAAACATGAAGAGCGGGTTGTGGCATTCAAGGCTCCGGGCATCGCATTTTTTGTACTTACCCTGTTCATCTTTTTCGGGCGGCAGCTCATTTCCGCATTGGGAATCCAGCCCGGCAGTCTCTATGTGGCAGGTGGAATTCTTCTGTTTTTTGTTGCAATGGATCTGTTGTTCGGCAAGGCCAAACGAACGACCAAGACCAACGAGAATGCAGGTGAGTATGACGGCACAGAAATCGCCATTTTTCCCCTGGCGCTGCCGCTGCTTTCCGGCCCCGGGGCAATCACCGCCATACTGATTTTCACATCCGAACACAGCGAATCCCTGGGCTTCACATTTATTCTGCTGGGAATTGTGGCCCTGGTGCTGTTCACCGCCATGATCGCCATGCTGGGGGCAGATTCCTGCGAAAAATTCTCAGGCGAACCGGCGTTACGGTGATTGAGCGAATTATGGGGATTCTTCTTTCGGGTATGAGTGTGCAATTTGTGTACAACGGCATTGAACGCCTGGGACTTATCGGATGAACAGAGAGGCCGGCTCCTTCCCCCATGGCGAGCTCAGCCTGGGTACCTGCAGCTGGAAGTACGACGGCTGGAAAGGTTCGGTCTACCCCGAGAAAGTCGGCGGCAAAAGCGCAGATTACCTCCAGGAGTACGCCCGCAAATTCTCCAGTGTTGAGATTGACCAGTGGTTCTGGAGCCTGTTCGATAATAATCCCCGGCTGCCGGATCCCGCCACAGCCGGGGAATACGCCGCCCGTACCCCCGACAATTTCCGCTTCACCGTCAAGCTGCCGGACAGCCTCAGCCTCACCCACCACAGAAGCAGAAGCAGCATTCAGGGTTCAAACCCCTATTTCCTGTCAACGGATCTGATGCTTCAGGTGATGAATCACCTCTCCCCCATCCTGCCGAAAACCCGGGTTCTCATGCTCCAGTTCGAATATCTGAATAAGAAGAAAATGCCGGATGCTTCCCGTTTGTATGAACTGCTGGGAAGTTTTGCTCATCACAGCCTTTCCCACCCGGCATTCGCTTCCCCCGGGGGCGTCTACCTGGGTGCGGAGATACGAAACCCCGATTATCTTCACCCGGAACACTTCCGTTTTCTCAACAGCCGGGGAATCGTTCCGGTTCTCCTCCACGGATACTATATGCCGCCGGTGTACCGCACCCTGCAGGAGCATGCAGGACTGCTGGACCCCAGCCGCCCTGTGGTTATCCGCCTGCACGGTCCTGACCGGAAGCAGATGGATCAGCTCAGTTCAGGCCGGTGGGACCGCATCCTGCGCCCCATGGATGAGGATCTTGATCTGGTGCTGGGGGAAGTCCGGAAGCTCATGGACCGGGGCATACATGTCATTCTGAATGTGAATAATCATTACGAAGGCAGTGCTCCTCTGACTATCGGAAAAATACTCAGCAGGCTGGAGTAGCCGGGTTTAATTGCAGAAGCAGAACTCACAGGGTGCGGATTTTCCTCTTTGACGAAGAAGGATCTACGCTCTATAATGCCTTAACTCATATTCGGACCGCCCTGCTTTTTTTCTCCGGATGAAATCATTTCCGGAATGTCAGGGCATCTTTACCAGGATGGCGTACCACCCATGAAATACAGCTTCAGTACACCCAGGTGTTTTAAAAAGGTTATCAAGGCCCTTTCTCTATCTGCTCTGCTCATAGGATTCTCACTGATAACGGCATGTTATGACTTCACTTCAGAGAATGAACCTCCGCTGTCGGAAAATCAGCTCCGCCTGGGAATGAGCGAGAACGCCTTCCAGCAGCTGTATCCCGACGCAAGGGAAACAGGAGAGGACAGGTATGTCCGTAATACCCGTGAGTTCGGGGTACAGGGCAACTGGATCTATTCGTTTCACGACGGAACGCTGAACTGGTACATCTTCAACTCCCAGGAAACCGAGATCAGCGAAGAACGGTTTCAGAAGAAATACCGGGCGGTAAATCAGATGATTGCCGATCTCACCATGGAGTATGGCAATCCCTGGCGGGAAGACAGGGGATACAGCGATTACATCAACCCCGATGTTCAAGCCCACCAGGGATACAAGGTTCGTGAAGCTCAATGGAAAACTGAAGACGGGAAGGTTACCGTGGATTTCACATTTTTGGGAGACGGCGGGGTGTACAGCCTGCTTCTGACACTTCAGGCCACCGGCAGCAACTCCTGATTTTCAGTCATACTGCCTGCCTGGTACCATGCCCACCGTAACAGCGCCGGCGCTTCACTCCAAATGCCCCACTCAGGAAAGGCAGCGCTGCGGAATCCGGCTATTCCTCAAGGCCCAGCAGGGCGGATATTCTCTCCCACGCCTCTTTTCGAAACGTCTGATAGGCAGAACCGTTATCGTTTTCATCTTCTATAAAATTCAAGAGGGCACCGGCCATATTGTCCAGGATACCGTAGCTTTCAATCATATCTGATACAACCCTGGCTTCCTCCCGGGCAATCACCTCACTGTCCAGAAGATCCTGGAGTGCGTCCCGGGAATTCCCGTTCAAAAAAATGGTTTCTCTGGCGATACTTTTCGTGGTTTCCAGATCGTAACTGCCGCTGACGTATCCGTCTGCGACGGTGCCCAGGACCAGATAACTCAGGTATAGATTTGAAGCAGATAGAGATCCCACAGCCACCAGACTGGGGTCGCTGGATGTATCACCGGATTCGCCGTTCCCGGTCTGGGCACTCAGTCCCGCCGGATTGAGAATCAAAAAAATACATAGAGCGGCAAAGACCGCAGGCATTATTATTTTTCGCATCTGAACTCCATCTGTTAGAATATCGGCCGCTTACGGCCTGTACATAAGGGCCGATATTCATCCTGATCTGAACGGATTGCCATGGACTACAGTTTCACGACCTGCAGATCCGGCAGATCCTTCTTAAGTTCCTGCAGGGAGGATTGGTCCCCCAGCACCGCCCGATAGCCGGATTTCATATTCTCCAAAAGCCGGGCGGCCGCGGCCTGAATATCAGCGGGTGTTGTACGGAGAAGCCATTCCCTTCGCTGCTGCCTCAGCTCATCGGTGATATTGTATTTTTGCCGTTTGAAACTGATCATCCCTTTCTCCGCCGGGGACATGGGTCTCAGCTCCCTTCCGGCCACCGCAATCTTTGCAAAGTCCAGCTCCTGTTCGCTCAATGCCGCTCCCGCGAGATGCCGGAGACCATTCTCATAGCTCTTCCAGCTGCTCTGGATCGCCGGATCCCGGTACGAACCGAACATCATGGTTCCTGCCAGGGAATCACTCACGCAGAAGGCGCCGTATGCTCCCCCTTCCATGCGGATTTTCTCCCAGAGATATCCGCTGCGGAGAATGTGCGCCAGAAGCTGCTCATGAATTTGGGTTTCCATGGTAATCCTGGAGGCTTCAAGAGCCATGGCGGTAAAGTTCACCTTGCAGCTGTGGGCTATGCCCTCCAGCCCGGGCTGGACACGGGAGATCCCGGGGGTAATTTCGTGAATCACTGCGCTGAGAATGGGATTTTCTCCAACCGGGGCGACCGGGGAAGCGGCTTCAAGTTCCCGGATAAAGTCTTCCAGCTGTCCGGCCAGCACCGCCCGCTGTTCATTCTGACAGGTGATATTTGCAAGGAGGTTCTCTGACTGAAAGATCCTGTAGATCAGGTATTGAAGTATTTCACCCAGCATTTTTCCGGCCTGATCCTTGCCCAGCTCTTCACCTTTGGAGTGTATCAGCTCAACAAAACTGCCCTGAATCACACCCTTCCACACATCGTCCCGGAGCGATTGCCGGCTTACTCCTCTCAGTGCGCGAATTGCAGGGAAATTGGTGCCGCTGGGCACAATATGAGACCGGAAATCGTTGCGGAATTCCAGAAAGAGATCCCAGAGATATCCGTAATCCTTCATATCAGCTGCGGTCAGCACATCCTTCACCAGCTTCAATCCCGATTCGCTTTTCTCATCAAGGGTCTTGAGCCGCAGATACGCATACTCAAGATACCTGCCATCCACGCTTTGGGAGTGCTCGCTGTACATGCTGAATCCGCCGGTCTGAAGACCCCACTGCATGTTCATTTCGCTATAGTCACGGTTTCCGGCCCCGATCTGCGGCAGAATATGGGCGATAAACGGAATAAAGAGCTGAAATTCCTCTTCCAGCCCGGCAATGTCAAATCCCAGGTCGATGTAACTGATCCCGTTTGTGAATACCTCATGAACATACATGGACCGGTTCGAACCTGGAACCGCATCAAGTTCATTGGGGATGCTGCGCACCTTCCGGGGGATGTCATCCACACTCAAATACGGAAGACTGGCTATGGCCTCAGGGCTGTCCGGTTCATGCTGAAATTCCCTGAATTTTCCGGTTTCCTCAGCAATCTGATCCATGGCATTCTCGCCGAGGCTTTCAACTTTCTTTTTGAGAAGTTCCTGCTCGTGTTCCTCTTCCCGCTCATTCTGATCGGAATCGGGATACACAGTCACCCGGCTCCGGTGCGGATTTTCCAACAGATGCCTTTTCACAAGATCGATAAAATATGAGGGGTTCTTCTCAAGACGCTTTTTCAATTCCTGGAGATACGGGGTGAATTCCATGCTTTCTCCGGGAGCCCGTCCATGGAGCCAGCCCCTGAGTCCGCGGATAAGAAGTTTCAGACCATAGGGACCTCCGCCCTTGATTTCCCGGGCTCTGAACTCAAAGCGGCTCAAGGAAGCTTTCACAAGTTCAGGATCGAAACCTTCCCGAACCAGCTTGTCCAGTCCGTCCAGGATGAGGGTTTCGATTTCATCGGCGCGGTCTTCATGGGTGCCTCTCATCCCGCAGGTGAATACCAGTTGGCGAAGATCATTCTCCAGCCCGCTGCTGTTGCTTAAATCCTCTCCCAGATCCGATTCGTTGATAATCCTTTGAATCGGACTGGCAGGGCTGCCCATGAGAAGATCACTGAGCACCTCCATTCCCAGCGCCTCTACCGGATCATTCATCTCAGCCAGAAGCCAGTTAAGATTCACCGAACTTTTCTCGTCACTCTCCGGAGACACCGGATAGCTGTAGGAAAACTGTGCGGGTTCCTTCCACTGTTTCTGCACAGGAACGGTAACACTGGTAATCTTTTCCAGTTCGCTCCGGCTGAACCGGGAAAACACCATGCTGTCCACAAAATCGAGGTACTCGGATGTGGGAATGTTGCCATAGAAAAAGAACAGACAGTTTGAAGGATGGTAATACCGCTTATGAAACCCGAGAAACTCCTCATAGCTAAGCTGTGGAATCTCCTCGGGGTCTCCGCCGGAATCATGACGGTATGGGGTGTCCGGAAAGAGGCTGCGGTAACACATGTCGCCGGCAATGGAATCGTGGGTGGAATAGTTGGCCTTCATTTCATTGTATACGACTCCGGCGATTCTGGGTTCGCCATTCTCATCCAGTTCGAGACGATGTCCCTCCTGTCGGAAATGATCCTCCTTAAGAAGGGGGAAAAATACCGCATCGGCATACACGGACATGAGATTAAACAGATCCTCTTTTACCGTGGAGGCAGCGGGATAGATGGTTTTATCGGGAAAGGTCATGGCATTGAGAAAGGTCTGCATGCTGCTTCTATAGAGCATAACGAAGGGATCCTTCACCGGATACTTCTGTGAACCGCAAAGTACCGTGTGCTCCAGAATATGAGCCACACCGTTGGAGTTTTCCGGCAGAGTTGCAAAATTGAAGGAGAATAAATTCTCTTCGTCCCGGTTATACACATGATACAATCTGGCTTTGCTGGTGTTTTCTTCCAGCAGGACTCCCACGCTGTTGTATTCCGGAAGGGGCTCCCGGGACACTACCGTGAATCTGCCCATCGCCTCCCCCGGTTCGGGAAGTTCCCTGAGCAGACTCGCCATGTCTGCGGTATCGTCCTGCCGTTCGCCCTGTACCGTTCCGTCATGTGATCCCATTTGATCCTGATTATGTGAATGAATTTGATTGAAAGAATTTCTGTTTTCCGGCATTGCCGCTCCTGTTATGGTTTGTCTGATGTATTACGCATGTGCATACTGGTGTTGAAAAAGCGTACGTTTGTGCAAAATTCGATGAGGCTGCATGAACACTCCCGGTTCCGCATGCCTTGGGTGTAAACGATTATTATATGAGGCCTGTAAAACTCCGGTTTTCCCAGCACCTCGACGTTTTCTGAATATACGTACGGGAGGCGCTTTGGGCAAGCAGGAACGTGTATTGGCATTCAGCAGCTTAGACCCGGAATGCTTTAGAGGATATAGCGGTTCTTTCCCTGTTCCTTCGCCTGGTATAGTTTTCTATCGGCCTTCCGCAGTGTTTCTTCCACGTCTTTGCCGTCACCATAGCAAATGCCCGCACTTACGCTCAATTGAACGCGGCCGCCCATCAAATGCGAGTCATCCAGGGATAGTTTTCCCGTGCCTTCCACCACGGTTTGAACAAGGTGTTTCAAGCGGTCTCTCGGAATGTTTGGAAGAAACGCAATGAATTCTTCCCCCCCGTATCGCCCTACATAACCGTCATCACCCAGAACTTTCTGGAGATTCTCTGCAAAAACCTTCAGGGCAGAATCACCTGCCAGATGGCCATGTTGATCATTAATCTGCTTGAAATCATCCAGATCAAACATGATAACCGCTGCCTGTTCCGGATTGTCCATGGTTTTACAACTGTTCTCCAGAATGCTCATAATTTTTCTGTGACTGTACACACCCGTAAGTCCGTCATAATCTGCCAGTTGCTGAAGCTGCATATGACTCTCCGCCAATTTACGGCTCAGGGTATATGCCCTGATGTTTGTCCGCAACCGGGCGAGAAAGATTGAGGCATCAAAGGGCTTGATAATATAATCATCCGCACCGGAGAGTAAAACCTGGCTCACAGTTTTGGTATTGGATATGCTCGACAGGGCGATAATACTGGATCCGGGATGGGATGTCCGCAGATGAAGTATGACCTCTTCCCCCGTCATCCCGGGAAGTACCAGGTCCACAATAAAAAGGTCATATTTTTTTCCCGAATCAAGAAGGTGTTCAGGAACCCGGTAATAATCCGCATTGAAAATCCCGTTCATACGGAAGATGTTTTCAACCAGTGCAAGACTGGTTGAACTGTCATCAAGAACGGCAATCTCTAATTCAGACAGGTTCCTGATAAGTTCATTTGCATTTCCAAGGTTATCCAGATACGTCCCCAGCCGTTGGGAACTGATATCCTGTTTCAAAAGAAAGTCCACGACTCCCAGATCGAACAATCTTCGCCTGAACTCCAGGCTTTCGCTGGAACTCACGATCAACACGGGAATATCTGTGAAACCTGCAGAATTCAGGGCTTGTACCATATCCTCCACTGATCCGTCGGATAGAGCGGCAGCCGATATAATAAGATCCGGGGAAAAAGATTTCAGTTGACGGAGAAGCTCCCCGACACCGGAAACACGGAGATATTCCATCCCCCGTTCCCTGATGATTTCCTGAACGATTTTGCTAAAAAAATCCGACGGCTCTACGTGCAAGACCGATTTCATCTGTCATCCTTCAACCTTATATCCAGCGCCGCCGTTCTACAGGCATGCACTGCTCCGGACAGGGATTAGCATCTAATGGCCTGTCACCACTCAAGATCGGTCATCAGTGTGAGTTTGGTCTTTGCCCGCTGATCATCAGGATTTATTTCCAGGACCTTCCGAAACGCTTTGATGGCATCGGTGTTGCGGTGAAGACCATAGTACGCCTGCCCCAGCATGTAATGCCCTTCGCTGAGAAGCGGTGTCTCCTCAAGGAGCTCATTGAGCAGCTTGATGGCTTCGTTGAAATGGTTTTCCTTTATCTTTATCTGGGCCAGAAAAAAGTTCGCAATCATCGATTCAGGAGCAATTTCATGAAACGCCGAGAACGCCTGATCCGAATCATCATCCCGGCCGAGGAAAAAATTGATCAGGCCTACAAAATAGGAAGCCATGGCGTGACTCTGATTTTTCAACTCTATTACTTTGTTGAACGATTCCAGCGCCTTGATAAGCTTTCCTGCCCGGAAGTAGGTGACTCCAAGTTTATAGTATGCAACCCCCCAGTCAGGTTCTTTTTCCAGAGCTTTCAGATAATACTCAATGCTTTTGTTCAAGCTGCCCTGGGAATAATAAATATTTCCCAGATTCAGAAGAATGAATCCGCTTTCGGGATAGTCTTTCAGCAGGCTCTTGAAAGATGACTCCGCCGAACTCCAGTTTCCCTGCATGAATTCGCTCATGGCTTTAATATACTGTGGATCTGACTGATTTAATTGTTCCATATCTCTTCCTTTTCTTTGTAGCTTAACCGTTCCTGGAATTTCCCGCAAGAATAAATCCGTCATTCGCCGGGAGGCTTAATCCCGGTTTGAAATCATCCCCCGGGGATCAAGAATTGTATCAAGTTCTGTTTCTGAAAGGATTCCCTCGCCGAGCACCACATCCCGGATTTTCTTCTTTTCCTTAAAAGCCTTGTAGGCGAGTTTCGTTGCACTGTCATATCCGATTTTCAATGCAAGAGGGGTAACCATCGCCAGGCTCCAGTCAATCCAATGCCGGCAGCGTTCTTCATCTGCCTGCATACCCCGTATCCCCTTATTCGCAAGAGTGCGGCATGCGTTGCTCAGCACTTCGATGCTGGTGAGCACCTCATATGAAATCATGGGGTTCATCATATTCAACTCAAGAGGGGCATTCTGGCCTCCCATGGTAACCGAAGTGACCTTTCCATGAACAAAGGCTGCCACCTGAATGAGCATTTCCGGTATTACCGGGTTCACCTTTCCGGGCATAATTGAGCTGCCCGGCTGAAGGCTGGGGAGAACGATCTCTCCCAGTGCTCCCCGGGGACCGCTGGCCAGAATACGAAGATCATTTCCTATTTTCATAAGAGATGTGGCCAGTACATTGAGCGCACCCATAAACTCGACCTGAGCATCCCGGGCCGCAATACCCTCGAAACTGTTGGCTGCAGGCCGGAACGGAATGGAGCTTTCTTCGGCGATCCCATCCACTGCCAAACGGGCGAAATCTTTATGGGTGTTCAGCCCGGTACCGATTGCGGTCCCGCCCAGCGGCAGCTCCTCAAGATTCTCAAAGGTTTTCCTGATCCGGGTTTCCGCCTTCCGGATCTGCACGGCGTAGGCGGAAAACTCCTGGCCCAGAGACATGGGAACCGCATCCTGAAGATGAGTCCGTCCCAGCTTCAGAACCGAGGAAAACTCTTCCGCTTTTTCTTCCAGTGCACTGCCCAGATCGTTCAGGGCAAGTAGCAGCTGCTCCGCTTCAATTCTGTTGGAAATATGCACTGCTGTGGGGATTACATCATTCGAGCTCTGCCCCCGGTTCACATGATCGTTGGGATGCACAGGCTTCCGGAGCCCGATAGGTTCACCGAGAATCTCATTCGCCCGGTTGGAAATTACTTCATTGGTATTCATATTGCTGCTGGTTCCGCTTCCGGTCTGAAACACATCTATGGGAAAGTGTTCATCCCACTCACCCCGTATCACCTCATCTGCGGCTTGTACAATGGCTTTTGAAAGGGCTTCATCCACCAGGCCCAGGCGGGCATTGGCTTGGGCTGCGTGTTTTTTGATCAGTGCTATGGCTCTGATCATGGGAACCGGAAGGGTTTTTCCGGAAATCTGAAAATTCTCAACCGCCCGCTGGGTCTGAGCCCCCCAGTATGCCCAACCGGGAATCTCTATGTTGCCCATGCTATCGGATTCGCTGCGTGTCTTTTCCATTGTTCACTCCAACTAGATCGATTTTCCGGTTCTTCCGGGTACGTAAGAGCATAATATGACCGACCGAATAGCTCAACAAAATTTTTCCTTATCGGGATAATCAGGAATCAGCACTCCGGGAAAATTGCAGTGCATTGCCCCCGCAGGCTGCCGTCTGAATCGGCCCGGAGTCATATAATTCTTCCGGTTCCCCATTTTCCCCGGGGAACATATTGCCTGCATGGCGTGCACGCCATACAATATCTCCATGATTACATATATTACGGCAGCGTTGAGCCATCTGGATCCCATTCCTCTGGAACTCAGTGAAATGGTAAAAATCCAGCTTGAAGAAGATGGAATGGAACTCAGCACCACCGAGGCGGAAAACCGGCTCCGGCAGGCATCACAATCGGGTCTGGGAGTGTATATCTGCGCCGCACTTGAAACGGATGTCCGGGATGAAACCTCCCCTTCCGGATTGGATGAGCGGCCCCTGTTCAACAGGCTGAATGACGGTGCGCTCCGGGGTTTCGGTTTTTTCAACCTATGTTACGGACTTGAATGCGGCGGAGAATATCTGTGGCTGAATGAACTTCACGTTGACCGGGAAAGCAGGCGAAAAGGAATTGCCACAGGAATCCTGAAGCATATTGAGCAGTGGGCGCGAAAACGCGGCTGCGCCTACAGCGCCTGCCTGACCGGCTCCGACAATGAGGCGGCTCAAAACATGTACCGCAGCCAGGGGTTCAGCATCAGCAAGGTGAACTGGGTTGAAAAGGATCTCACCGCAGCCCCCCGGGCGGAACCCGAGCCGGAAGACCATGAATGATCATCCCGCCCCAGCCCCTCAGGATTGAACTTCAGGCCGACTCCCAGGCTTGAACTCCGGGCCGACTCCCGGATTTGAACTGGAAACCGGCTCCCAGGCTCGATTTCCGGGCAGCTCCCGGCAGGCCGGCGCCCGGCTCCGGTCCCGCCCCCGGGCGAACCGCAGTGTGCAGTGCGGTACGGTGCAGTGTGCAGAAGGGACGATTTGCGGAGAGCGGGTATTTCAGGATCGCTCCTCCAGAGCCGTTACGTGCTTTCCCTCGGGTCCGGTGTAGATTGCTGTGGGGCGGTAAATCCGGTTATCCTCCCGCTGCTCAAGAACATGAGCCAGCCAGCCGGCCACCCGCGAGGAGGCAAAAATGGGTGTGAACAGGCTTTTCGGAATGCCCAGAAGGTCGTACACGGCACCGGAGAAGAAGTCCACGTTGGGATACACGTCCTTTCCCTTCTCCTTCATGTGAGCCCCCACAACCTCTTCAATTGTTTTCAGAATCTGGTATGAACTGTCGTCTCCTTTCTCTTTGGAGAGGGTTTCAAGAAACTCTTCCATAATTACCGCACGGGGATCTTTGGCCCGGTACACCCTGTGTCCCATGCCCATAATTTTCTGTTTCTCTTTCAGAGCATTTTCAACCCATGCCTTGGCATTATCCGGAGTGCCCACTTCATGCACCATATTCATGACCCGTTCGTTCGCTCCCCCGTGAAGGCTTCCATAGAGGGCTCCGATGGCTGCAGAAATGCTGCTGTAGCATGTTGATTTGGTGGATGCGACAACCCGGGCGGTAAATGTGGATGCGTTAAAATGATGTTCGGCATGAAGAATAAATGCCGCATCCATGATATCCCCGTCAAGTTTGGTGGGCTCCTCCCCTTTCAGCATATAGAGGAAGTTGGCTCCGAAACTCAGGTCTTTTCGGGGAGGCACGTAGTCTTTTCCGTTTTTTATCCGATGGAAAGCAGCCACCACCGTTGCCAGCTGGGTGACCTGGTGGAGGGTGCTGGTGCAGTGACAGTTCGGCCCGTGATGAATTTTGTGATCGATATAGGAACTGAGATATGCAATGCTGGATTGAAGAAGCTCCATGGGATGGGTATCCCGGGGGAAGCCCTTCACCATCTCAAGGATTTCCGGTTTGATGTCTCTTTGGGTTCTCACCCTCAGATGGAATCCCTCATACTCGGATTTGGTGGGAAGATCCCCGTACAGCAGCAGGTAAATCACTTCCTCGAAAGATGCCTTCCTGGCCAGCTCGGATATGGGATATCCGCGGTAATACAGTTCACCGGCCTGTCCGTCGATCCGGCAGATGGCACTTTCCGCAGCAACAACACCTTCCAGCCCCTTTGAGTATTCAACTTTGGTCATTCAAATCCTCCATATGTTTTTTTCAGTCTTCCATCCGCCGGTTGGCCCCTGACGGAGGTTCAGTCCGCATTAGCGCAGACTGTGAATGCTGCGCTTTTTCACCGCCAGCGCAGCTTCTTTCACGGCTTCCGGCAGCGTGGGATGGGCGTGTACAATTCTCGCAATATCCTCACTGCTGCCTTTCATTTCCATAATGCTTACAATTTCACTTATAAGATCGCTTGCCCAGGGGCTGAGTATCTGTGCTCCCAGCACCCGGTCGGTTTTCGCATCTGCCAGAATTTTTACAAATCCGCTTTCGCTTCCCATGGCAAGAGCCCGTCCGTTGGCCGGAATGGGAAAAACGCCTTTTGCGTACTCCCGCCCCTCTTTTTTCAGCTCTTCCTCATTGGCACCCACCGTAGCGCCTTCGGGGTGGGTGTAGACCACACCGGGAATGACCCCGTAATCGAAATGGGCAGGAATACCCGCCATCCGTTCCACTGCGGTAACGCCGTCCTCTTCCGCTTTATGGGCAAGCATTGGGCCGTGGATCAAATCCCCGATGGCGTACACTCCGGACACGCTGGTCTGATAATTCTCATCCACGGCAATTCTGCGGCTGTCGGAATCCAGCTCTATACCCGCATCCCGGATTCCTGCGGTATCGAGAGCCGGCCTGCGTCCCACGGCGACAAGTACTTTTTCCGCTTTCAGCTCTCCGGGATCATTTTCCAGGGTCAGTTTCACTCCGGTTTTCAGATGTTTCGCCTTGGTGACTGAATTTTTCAGGATAAATTCAACCCCCAGTTTTTTCAGATCTCTCATCAGAGTCCTGGCAAGCTGACTGTCCCAGCCCGGAAGAATCTGGTCCATCATCTCGATAACCGTGACTTTGGAACCCAATGAAGCCCAGACAGAGGCCATTTCCAGTCCAATGGCTCCGGCACCGATAATGGCCATGCTCTTGGGAACATCCGTGAGACTCAGTGCTCCGGTGGATGAAAGAATCTGTTTGCCGTCAAAGGGCATAAACGGGAGTTCAACCGGCACGCTTCCTGCAGCCAGAAGCACTCTGGATGCTTTAATCTGCTCTCTGGCCTTTCTCTTCTCTTCTCCGGAATCTTTTTCCGTGGAGTACTGGTTCAGTCCGCCGCTGCTCCGTTCCCATTGGCTGTTGTCATGGTCGAATATCTGAACAGTGTGCACGTTATTTTCATCCGGAGCACCCAATACCCCCCGGCCTTCAATCTTTGTGATTTTATTTCCTTTAATAAGCGAATCAACTCCGCCGGTGAGTTTCTTTACCACGGCCTGCTTTCGGGCAGTCATTTTCTCCAGATCGAGAGTCAGGGCTTTGGCCTGAATTCCATGTTCCGGCAGAATATGTTCCAGCTCATGGTAGCGCCCGCTGGAATCGAGCATGGCTTTGGAAGGAATGCAGCCCACATTGAGGCAGGTGCCGCCGGGGCTTTCCATCTGCTCGATTATCACAACTTTCATATCCAGCTGAGCCGCCCGGATGGCAGCAACATAGCCGCCGGGTCCCGCCCCTATCACCGCCAGATCAAACACATTTTCATCGCTCATATCGGTCTCTCCATTATCACGTTTGCCGGAAACATCACTTCACCGGAAATCACATATCAACAAAAACCTAGACGTCCAGCAGCAGACTGTTTGGATCTTCCACCGCTTCCTTGATGGTTTTCAGAAACCCGATGGCCTCCCTTCCGTCCAGAATCCGGTGATCATAGGTCAGAGCCAGATACATCATGGGCCGGATCACAATTTCCCCGTTCCGGACTACCGGGCGCTGCTGAATGGTATGCATGCCCAGAACTGCCGTCTGCGGGGGATTGGGGATGGGAGTTGAAAGCATGGAACCGAACACCCCTCCGTTGGAAATGGTGAACGTTCCCCCCATCAGTTCGTCGGGCATGATCTTCTTCTTTTGCGCCCGCTGGATAAAATCCAGGATGATGGTTTCGATTTCCGCAAATCCCTTGGACTCACAGTCCCTCACCACCGGAGTCATCAGCCCCCGGTCTGATGAAAGGGCAACGCCGATATCAAAAAATTTGTTGTAAATGATATCCGTGCCGTCCACAAAGGCATTTACCTGGGGATACTCCTTCAGGGCTTTTACCGCAGCCTTCAGGAAAAAGCTCATGAATCCCAGACGCACACCGTGCTTTTTCTCAAAGCTTTCCTTGTACTCTTTTCTGATATCCATGACGGCTTTCATATCCACTTCGTTGAAGGTTGTAAGATGGGCCGCAGTCTGTTTACTCTCCACCAGACGTTCCGAGATACGTTTGCGCAGATTGGTCATGGGAACCCGTTCCTGACGGTCGGGATCAATATCCCCGTGCAGGGCTGCCCCGCCGGAAGCCGGGGACCTGGAACCGGAACCGCCGGAACCCGCGCCCTGCTTAACATAGCGCTGAACATCCTCTTTCAACAGGCGGTGCTCCGGCCCGCTACCGGGAATGTCCGACGGATCAAGGTCCAGTTCCTCAACAAGTCTGCGAACGGCGGGAGAAAGATCATCCAGGCTTCGCTTCTTCTTTGCCGGTCCCTGCTGCTGCCCGGAACCGGTCTGCTGCCTTCCGGCTGGGGATTTTTCAGGTGTCCCTTGTTTTTCAGGGGTGTTTTTCTGTGCAGCGGCGGGTTCCTTAGTCGGGGAGCCTGCCGTATCTTCGGCGGTTTTTGCACCTGATTTTTCTTTGCCGCCGCTTTTTGCACCGGATTTTGCACCGGATTGTGATTTTGATTCGGATTCTTCATTCCCCCGGGCCGTATCGCCGGAAGACTGTGCCGGAGCGGAGGCGTTCTCATCTATGCGACCCACGGCTGCGCCCACTTCGACTTCATCGCCCTCCCGGGCATCAATATGAAGAACTCCTGATGCGGTGGCGGGAACTTCCATTGTGGCCTTGTCGGTTTCCAGTTCAAAAAGGTTATCACCCTCTTCAACCGCATCGCCGTCCTTTTTCAGCCACGCAGCGATAATGCCCGAACTCACCGATTCACCCACATTGGGAACAACAATTTCAATCATGCAATCAACTCCTGGGTCTGTTTCGCTTCAAATGCACCTTTCATATATTCAATACAGCGGCCTGCCAACCATGGCGCCCTACACACTCTCACTCACGAAAATGCGGCTTCCATAATATCCGCCAATTCCTGAGCATGCTGTTTATGGCTTCCGGTTGCCGGACTTGGTGAGGCCTTCCGCCCCACATACTCAAGCCGGCGACCTTCAGGCATGAACCGCTCCTGTCTGTAGTGAACGAACTGCCATGCTCCGCGGTTTTCCGTTTCCTCCTGGACCCAGAGGAAGCGTTCAGCCTTGGAATAGGATGATATCACTTCGCTCAATCGCTCAGCCGGGAAAGGATAGGGCTGTTCCAGCCGGATAATTGCCGTATCTTCCGCTTCCCGCTCTTCCTTTTGGGCGATCAGGTCGTAGTACACCTTGCCGCTGCAGAGAATGAGCCTGCGGACCTTCTTTGCATCCGCCCGGTCGTCGATGACGGTCTGGAAATGGCCGTTTTCCAGCTCGGCAACCGAACTGGCGCAGTCCTTGGAGCGGAGCAGACTTTTGGGACTCATGATAATCAGGGGCTTGCGGTAATCCTGCTTCATCTGCCTGCGCAATACATGGAAATACTGGGCGGGAGTGGTTGCGTTCACCACCTGCAGATTCTGATCCGCACAGAGACTGAGGAACCGTTCATAAAATGCACTGGAATGTTCGGGCCCCTGACCTTCATATCCGTGGGGGAGAAGCATCACCAGTCCCGATGAGCGGAACCACTTGGTTTCCGCCGCGGCGATAAACTGATCGATAATCACCTGGGCTCCGTTCACAAAGTCTCCGAACTGTCCTTCCCAGAGGATCAGATCGTTGGGCATGGCAAGGCTGTATCCGTAATCAAAACCCAAAACTGCAAATTCGCTGAGGGGGCTGTCATATACCGAAAACCAGCCCTGATTATCTTCCATGAACCGCAGCGGAACATAGGATTTCGGCTCTGAACTCTCCACATCCCACCACACAGCATGTCGCTGGGAGAAGGTACCCCGTCGGCAATCCTCTCCGCTGAGCCGGATGGAGTGGCCTTCCAACAGAAGAGACCCGAAGGCAAGACTCTCGGCGAACGCCCAGTCTATGCCGTCATCCTCGAAATACTGTTTTCTGCGCCCCTTGGTAAACCGTTCAAGCTTGGGATGTACATGGAAATTGTCCGGAAGGGTGACCAGCACTTCGGCGATTTTATCCAGCGTCTTGCGTTCCACACCGGTGGGAACCGGCTCATGGCTGTACGTGCGCCGGAAATCCTTCCAAACTGCACCCTGGTAGGCGTCATCCATGCTGGGCTCGAAGCCTTCACGGGCCTCATTCAGATGGGTTTTCAATTCCCCCACATACCGCTTGCTGTACTCTTTCTGATCAGTCAGTTTCCACACGCCTTGGTCGTCAAGGGTATCAGCATAGAGCTCACGTGCGGTTTTGTGCTTTTTAATCTGGTTGTACATCTTGGGATGGCTGAAACTGGGTTCGTCGGCCTCGTTATGCCCCAGGCGGCGATAGCAGATAATATCCACAATCACGTCCTGGCCGAATTTCTGACGGAATTTCAGCGCAAGATCCATGGCCCACACCACCCCTTCGGGGTCATCGCTGTTTGCATGAAACACGGGGATGGAAATGGATTTGGCAATATCCGTGGCAAAAAACGTGGAACGGCTGTCACGGCTTGCGGTGGTGAACCCGATCTGATTATTCACGATAATATGGATAGTCCCGCCGGTCTTATACCCCTTCAGCTGGGACAAATTCAGGGTTTCAGCAACCACACCCTGCCCGGAAAATGCAGAATCACCGTGAATGAGAACAGGTATCACCTTTTTCCGGTGCCGATCCTTTCTCCTGCGCTGAACTCCCCGGGTTTTCCCTTCAACCACCGGGTTCACCGCTTCCAGATGGCTGGGATTTGCAACCAGCCCGATGTGCAGGGATTCATCCCGGCCTTCCGGCCGGTAATCGGTGGAAAACCCCAGGTGATATTTCACATCCCCGCTGCCCCCGTAGGTATGGGGAACATAATTATCAACAAAACGGGCGAAAATATCCTTGGCAGGCTTTCCCATGGCATTCACGAATACATTCAGGCGGCCACGATGGGCCATACCCAGCACGGTTTCCTCCACTCCGTATTCTAGCATATGATCAAACAGATAATGCAGGGCAGGAATAAGCACTTCCCCCCCTTCAAGAGAGAAGCGTTTCTGCCCGATAAAATTCGAGTGGATGAAGCGTTCAAACTCTTCGGCCCTGATCAGATCCCGCTGAAACCGGACCTGTTCATCAGGCCCCCAGGGTGACCGGGCCTTTTCCCCTTCCAGCCGCTTCAACAGCCAGTTGCGTACCGCCTTATTCTGTATGTGGAGAATCTCGGATCCCACGGTACCGCAGTAAATTCTGCGCATCCGTTCAACAATTTCCCTGAGAGTCAGGCTCTCTTCGGGCATGAAGCGTCCGGTGAGAAAGGTGGTATCAAGATCTTCCTCAGACAACCCGAACTCCTCAAGGGTGAGAGTCTCGTAGGTGCCCTCGATGGAAAACATCATGTACCACAGGTCCGGTGTGATATATCCTTTCAGGGGATTGAGTTCCGCGTAGAGATAGCCGATATCCCGGTAAGCCCAGATCATGGCGTTTACCCGGGACTGTTTGTATGCCTGGCTGTCCCGGCTGACGGGAAGAGGGGTTTTCATTCCCGAGCTGGTCAGCCCCCGGGCACCGGTATCCGGATTCTCGGGATTCAGAATTGCCGGCTCCCCGGAACCGGCCACAGGTCCGCTGTTCCGGTTCTCCCGGGGATCGGTAAATCCCTCTCCTTCCAGCGCCGCATCCAGCTGACCGTTGTGCAGACGCTGAAAATATCCCTTCCAGTGCTCATCCACTGAATCGGGATCTTTCTGCCATTCACGATACAGCTCATCGATAAAATCCGCGTCGCTCAGATGTAGATAATTTCCTATCATACTGCCATCCCTGTATGTGGAGCGCAACAGCCGGCACACCGGATACCTGCCGGGCACCGGCCTCTGTCACATCCGTTTCCGGCGGCTGTCCGCCGCTTCAGGCCAGTTTTTCCTTCAAAATTCCGGGAATCTCACTGGGGGTGTTCGCAACCTTTACTCCCGCATCTTCAAGGGCTTTCACCTTGGCATCGGGAGTTCCTTTGCCACCGGAAATAATTGCCCCTGCGTGTCCCATCCGCTTTCCCGGAGGGGCGGTGCGTCCGGATATAAATCCCGCCACAGGTTTTTTCATGTTATCTTTAATGAAATCCGCAGCTGCTTCTTCGTCTTCACCGCCGATTTCTCCGATCATCACCACCGCATCGGTGTCCGGGTCTTCGTTAAAAAGCTTGAGAAGATCAATAAAACTGGAACCCACAATGGGGTCGCCGCCGATGCCCACGCAGGTTGACTGCCCCATACCGTTGGTGGTGAGGGCATGGACCACTTCATAGGTGAGGGTTCCGCTGCGGCTGATCACCCCGATCCGGCCTTCCTTGTGAATTTTCAGGGGCATGATTCCGATCTTGGATTTACCCGGACTGATCACCCCCGGACAGTTGGGACCGATGAGAGTGAGCCCCTTCTCTTTCACGTAATGATAGGTATCCAGCATTTCGTTCACCGGCACCCCTTCGGTAATGCAGATAATCAGGGGAATGCCGTTATCTGCAGCTTCCCTCACCGCCGCATTTGCAAACTTCGGGGGAACAAAGATCACCGTTGCGTCGATCTTTTGGGCTGCCTTGGCATCGGCCACGCTGTTGTACACCGGAACTCCGTCCATCTCCTGACCGCCCTTGCCGGGGGTAACCCCTGCTACGATATTGGTGCCGTCTTTCAGCATGGTGCGGGCATGGAAGCTTCCGTCCCTTCCGGTGATGCCCTGTACCAGTACATTCGTTTTTTCATTTATCAGTATGCTCATTGATATATTCCTCCATGGCTGAACGCCGGATTATATGGCGGCCACCACACTCTTCACCGCTTCGTTAAGATCAGTTGATGCTTTGAGACCCGCATCCTGCAAAATCTTCCGGCCCTCTTCATCATTGGTTCCGATCAGCCTGATCACCAGGGGCACTTTGATATCCACCTCTTTCATCGCCATAAGAAGTCCATTGGCAATGTCGTCACAGCGGGTAATGCCGCCGAAAATATTGATCAGGATGGCGTCCACCTTGGGATTGTTCAGGATGATCTTGATGGCGCTTACCATCTTGTTGGGATTGGAGCTGCCTCCCACATCCAGAAAGTTCGCAGGTTCTCCCCCGAACAGCTTGATAATATCCATGGTTGCCATGGCCAGTCCGGCACCGTTCACAATACATCCGATATTCCCGTCCATGCTCACGAAGCTCAGCCCCGCAGCCTTGGCATCCAGCTCATCCTGGCTGTTTTCCTCGGGATTGCGCATCTCTTCGACATCTGCATGTTTGAACAGACCGTTATCGTCGAAGTTCACCTTGGCATCCAGGGCCATCAGTCTGCCGTCATCCACAATTGCAAAGGGATTGATCTCAACCAGGGTACAGTCCTTCTCCATATATATCTGAAACAGTTTTTCAACATGTTCCCCGGCCTGTTTTGCCAGATCGTCGGTTCCGAACACTTCCTTCAGCACAGGATTCAGTGCCTTCCAGTCGATTCCCCGGGAAGGATAAATGGGAAACTTCTTGATGGCGTCGGGGCGGTCAACCGCAAGCTGCTCTATTTCAACTCCCCCTTCCGCACTCATCATCAACACCAGATACTTGTTGAAGCGGTCCATGGTCAGACCCACGTAAAATTCTTTTTTAATATCCGATGCCGGAACAATCAGAACCTTTTCCACTTTCAGTCCTTTAATGTCCAGACCCAGTATTTCCTTAGCCCGGGCCTCTGTCTCATCGGCGCTCTTTGCAACCTTCACACCGCCGGCTTTTCCCCGGCCGCCCACCAGAACCTGGGCTTTCACCACAACGGTTCCCCCCAGCTTCTCATAGGCATCTCTGGCTTCCGCCGCAGTTGTGGCAAGATACTGGGGACCCACGTCTATGCCGTAGGATTGAAACAATTCCTTTCCCTGATACTCATGTACGTTCATTCAGTTCTCCAAATTGTGTATTGAAAAGAGGGCTGCCTGAGTTGGGAATCAGACAGCCCCGTATTTCCATGTACTTAGTTAGATTTTTCCCTGGCGGCCTTTCGCGCCGCTTTCTGGGCGGCATCCTGTCCGTCATCGTTAATGCTTTCCCCCCGCTCTTTGCGGTAGGCTTTGATCTGCCGTTTGGTCTGATTGATCAGCTTGGTAATAGGTATTTCCCTGGGACAGACTTCGGTGCATTTGAAGTTGTTTTCACAGGGCCACACACCGTCGGGACTGTCCAGTACCGAAAGCCGCGGCTCAAGTCCCTTGTCTCTGCTGTCATTCACAAAGCGGGCCGCCTGCACAATGGCTGCCGGGCCGATAAAGTCGGGTTTTTTATCCAGTACCGGGCATGCCGAATAGCATGCCGAGCAGAGGATGCACTTGGTGGGATCGTCGAAGGCATCCCGTTCCTCCACGGTCTGGGGCTGCTCCGCTTCGCCCTGCAGATCATCCACGGCGGGAATAAAGAACGGCTTCACATCACGGTATTTTTTGAAAAAATCGGTCTGATCCACCATCAGATCCCGCTGTACCGCCTGGTGATTCAGGGGAATCAGCTTCACCACATCGCCGTCTCCGGAAGCAACATCCTGTACAAGGGTTTTGCAGGCAAGACCCTCTTTGCCGTTGATGATCATGGCATCCGAACCGCACACTCCGTGGGCACAGCTCCGACGAAAGCCCAGGGAACCGTCCTGATTCCGCTTTACATCGATAATGGCGTCCAGAACCCGGTCGGTTGGATTTACCTCCACATCATATTTTTGAAAGAAGGGGGCCGAATCCTGCCCGGATTAAAACGCTGTATTTCCAATGTTATTTTCATGCTCTGTATCCTCCGGTTTTTCTCTATTCCTAGTATTTCCGGGGCTTGGGTTCCCAGATGCTGGTATCCACTTCTTTGTAATCAATCTTCACTTTGTCGCCGTCAATCCCTGCCAGTGTATGCTTCAGCCACTGCTTGTCATCCCGGTCGGGAAAATCCTTACGGCTGTGGGCGCCCCGGCTTTCCCTGCGGTTCAGTGCGCTTTCGGCCGTTATCAGGCTGATATCCAGGAGATTCTCCAGCTCCAGGATTCCGAGGATGTCCGAGTTGAACTGGGCAGCAGGATCTTCCACCCGAAGCTCATGGCACCGGTCCCTCAGGGATTGCACATCCTTCACCGCCTGGGCCATTTCGTCCTCGGTGCGGTACACTCCGACGTTTTTCATCATGCTTTCCTGCATTTCGGTGAAAATCGGGCCGGGATGAGCGCCCTTTTTGCCGTCTTTCAGGCGGGCAAGCTTTTCCCGGAAGGCATCTCCTGCTCCGGAGGGCAGAGCCGGCATATCAGCGCCTTTCACATACTCTGCAATATGCTGGCCGGCACGGCGTCCGAACACCACCAGATCCACCAGACTGTTGGTTCCCAGCCGGTTGGCTCCGTGAACGCTTACACATGCAGCCTCTCCGGCGGCGTAAAGTCCTTCATACAGTTGAGCACCTGTCGTGACCTGTCCGTGGACGTTGGTGGGGATTCCCCCCATGGCGTAGTGGGCGGTGGGCTGAACCGGCATGGGTTTCTCCGCCGGATCCACATCAAGATAGGTTCGGCAGAAGTCGGCGATATCCGGTATCCGCTCCTCAACCACTTCCCTGCCCAGATGGGTGGCATCCAGATAGACATAATCATCAATACCCCGGTCACCCCGGATTCCCTTGCCTTCGGCGATTTCGGTCATAATGGCCCGGCTGACCATATCTCTGGGAGCCAGGTCCAGAAGGGTTGGCGCATATTTTTCCATGAAACGTTCGCCCTTGGAGTTTCGAAGGATTCCCCCCTCTCCGCGAACACCCTCTGTTATGAGAATTCCCATCTTGTAAATTCCGGTGGGATGAAACTGGAAGAACTCCATGTCCATGAGAGGGATTCCCGCACGGGCCACAAGGGCCGGACCGTCACCGGTATTGGCCAGGGCATTGGAAGTGGTCTTGAACATCCGGCCGAAACCGCCTGTTGCAAACATCACCGCTTTGGAACGGAAAATGTGGATCTCCCCGGTTTTCAATTCCAGGGCCACAATACCCGCCACCTTGTTACCGTCCATAATCAGTTCCACGGCCTGGAACTCATCGAAAAACGACACATCATTCTTAATACACTGCTGATACAGGGTCTGAAGAATCATGTGACCGGTCCGGTCCGCTGCATAACAGGATCTGCGAACCGCCGCTTCTCCGAAATTCCTGGTGTGACCGCCGAAGCGTCGTTGACCGATTTTTCCTTCGGGGGTTCTGGAAAACGGCAGACCCTTGTTTTCCAGATCGTACACGGCATGCACTGCTTCTTCGGCGAGAATCATGGCGGCTTTCTGGTCCACCAGATAATCTCCACCCTTCACCGTGTCGAAGGCATGCCACTCGGGCTTGTCTTCTTCATAGTTCCCCAGGGCCGCACCGATACCGCCCTGGGCAGCACCTGTATGACTTCTGGATGGATAGAGCTTGGAAATCACCGCTGTTTTGGAAGACTTGCTTGCTTCCAGCGCAGCATAGAGGCCCGATCCGCCGGCACCAATAATTACCGCATCAAATTCATGTATCAAGACGTACTCCTTACCAATATCACCCGCCCGGAGTCCGATCGGCCCGCGGCGGGCTGGGATGTCCTACTATTCAGCATACGACTTCTGCCCGGCGACGGCCAGAAAAAAACTCAAAAGACGCCGAAACAGGTCATATATGCACCCGGAACCATAATTGAACGATCATTCATTTCAGACCTACGTTAATCGTAAACACCGAGTGTTTTTGTCAGATATTTCTACTATAGGACGACATTGTGAATCTGGCAAACAGAAAAGTGTATTTATTTATAAATATCCGGGTATCGATAAAAAAGCGCTCATTCCTGAATGTCATTCGTGAATTTTCGCTGAATCCGGTTCTTCCGCCGCCCATGTCCCTCAGTCATATCTTCCGTAGAGAGCTGTACCGCAGTCAGGACAAAAAGCCGATCCCCCGGGATCCGTATGACTATGCCGGCGGCCGGTTTTTTGCTGATTTTTCCGGGTCCGGACACGGGACCGGATGCGGTACCCGTCCCGGTGTATCAACTCTGCACCGCAGCTGGAGCATCGGGTGTTGCCGTAGCCCTCCACCCGGGCATTCCCCAGATATATATGGGGGATCACGCCCCGCTGCCTGAACTCATCTATTATATCAGTAACAAAATCCGGAGATGTGGGCGGGATATGACTCATCTTATAGGCGGGATGAAACAGACTGAGATGCCACACCTTGACGCCCCCATCCTCCAGCTGCTTTCCGATTTCTACGATCTCATCCCGACTGTGAAGATCCTGGATCACCAGGGTTGTCACCTCCAGAACATGGTCGGGGGAGCGTGCGATCCTTCGGATATTTTCCATCACCGGCTTAAGGCCGCCTCTGCAGTAGCGTGGATAAAAATCACCCGGGCCTTTCAGGTCGATGTTGAAGGCGGAAATCTGCTCCATAAGCCTGCTGCATGCATCGTAGGAGTAAAATCCGTTACTCACCATAATGCAGCTTGCGCCCCGGGCATTCACTTCCCTGGAAACGGCGAACATGGAATCCTGCCATACCGCCGGTTCGGAATAGGTGAACGCAACGGGAATCTTTCCGGCATCTTCCCAGAGGGAAGTGATCTCTTCCGGGCTGTAGGCCCGGTACTGCCCCGGATGGCGGTACTCCCGGTGCACCAGTTGATAATTCTGACAGAAGCTGCAGCGGAAATTGCAGCCGAAGGCTCCCAGGGAAAGACACCGGCTTCCGGGGTAAAAATGGTACAGGGGCTTTTTCTCCACCGCTTCGCTTCTGGGGGGGATAAACTCCATGGGGTAGCGGCTGATAATTTCGCCTCCCCGGCGCAGCCGTACGCCGCAGCGGCCCTCCTCACCGTCGGCAAGCCTGCACTGGAAAGCGCAGAAGTCACAGGTAATTCTGTCTGAATCTGCCGGGGACATGCGGGTGCCCGATTTCTGATTTTGATTTTGAGACTGATCCCGGGATCGGGCCTGCTCCGGGGTCATGATGGTGCCCCCGGGGAGATATCAGGATCGGATTCAGACATATGGAGAGAAGAAAACAGCTGGAAACTCATCCGGGGATCCTGCCAGGCATGGGAAGGAAGCCCGGCCTTGAGACAGAGGCGCTGAAGAGTGTGCGAGGCATCCCACCCCTGTTCAACGGCAACCTCCGGAAGAAACACCGCCGAACGGCCGGAAAGAGAGATAATAATTCCGTGTTCACCCACCCGGAATGCTTCCGGCCCCTCTGCAGGTTCGGGCGGGCTGAGAAGTGAGAGGGAAATTTCGCATTCAGGGAGTTCGCCGGCCTGAAGGGGCGGAAAACGACGGTCACGGAATGCCGCATTACGGCTCACCGCGGCCAGGCTGTGCTCCAAAGGCTGGTCTGTAACAATCCGGCCGATACAGCCCCGCAGCTCCCGGGATTTCTTCAGAGTAACGAATAATCCGCAGCGAAGTGAGAGGAAGGGTTTGAGAAGCACCCGCTCGTCCCCGGAAAACTCCACGGCTGAAACAGCCGGAGGATCAAAAGGAGAGGCGGAAATTGAATCGGAACCGTGCCCCGGTACATCCCCGGAATCCGTCCCCTCCATGCCCAGATCGTGTCTCAGCACCCGGCGGATGTATGCCAGAAGGAGGAGCTTCTGCCGTGGATTCGGCGACGGAAGACCGGATGGTCCGCTGGAAGCCTGGTCAGGACTCATACCACACCCCGCTGCAGTAGGATACCGAGTTCTGACTTCCGTCATAGAACTCCTCCAGAACATCGTCGCCGCTGAAATTGAAAACGGGGTGGGGTTCGCTGACTCCACCGGGTGCCGGTGCATCCAGCGCCCCCAGAGTTGCGGAGCTGTAGTATGCGCAGAGCCTGCCTGAGAGTCCCCTGATGGAGGCAAAACGGGCGAAGGCGAGAATTCCGGCAATACCGCAGATGCTGGGAGGAACGTTCTCACGCATAATCTCCAGGGCATCCTCCCACCGGCCTGCGGCGGCAGCTGAGGCAACAGAAAGATCCCGCAGCCTGAGCCTTCGCCTGGCATCACTGCTGGCAAGACCTCCCGCCGGCGTGTGGGAGAATCGGGGCCCGTAATGACTGTAATCACTGCTGACAAAGATCCGGGTTTTCCGGCCTCGGGCCTCCAGCTCAGCAATCCGTTCATCCAGCTGCCGTCCAAGCTCAATGATCTGCTTCCGTGCAGCATCCCGATTTGCCAGATCCAGCCGGGGGGTGAGCAGAGGCTCAAGGGTGATGGATGAAATCTCCGAATCTTTCCGGGGGGCGGTTCCCGGAAGCTCTCCCCGGATCAATGCCCCAATCCCCGGAAGAAGAAGTTCAATCGCATGCTCGTCTTCCACCGCCCGTTGGGCAAGGGGATATCTCACCAGCCCCCCCGGATTCCTGGGCAGCTGAACCCTCAGGTTTCCATAGGGAGTTTCCATGGAAGAAATATCAGCTGAAAAAAATTCATATCCACGGAGAAGCTGATAATGGCTGGGTGCAATGAGAATAATGTGGCTGTTCTCCAGACTGAACTGCTGAAGAGCCGCAAGCTGAGCGGCGGCGGAGTAGACAAGTCCTGCATGGGGCAGCACCGCCCCGAACGCCGTACTGGCAGGTGCCGGCGGTGCACCCCCAGGGTGGAGAGATAGCTGAGCCTTCTGCCAAATTCGGTCCAGAGACCGGATATCAGCAGGATACCAGGCACCGGCAAATTTCAATGCACGAATCCCCTTCATACTTTCAGTCTAATCCTCTACAGGGCATGGCACAAGTTTTCCAAATACAATATATTGAACAATGACCTCCGGCAGTTCCCCTGAGAGGCGGGGGTCCAACCAGAACCATCACAGGAGTCCATATGGATATGAGTGTTTTCGAAATTATCATGCTGGTCTGTTTCGGCCTGGCGTGGCCGTTCTCCATCTACCGGTCGTGGAAATCCCGGCAGATTGCAGGTAAGAGCCTGGTTTTTCTCTTCGCCCTGCTCATCGGGTATATTTCCGGTATCTTTCACAAGATATTTTATTCCTTCGATCCGGTGATCTTTTTCTATGCCCTGAACGGTACAATGGTGCTGATCGATATTTCGTTGTATTTCAGAAATAAATACCTGTATATTAAGGAAACAGGCGAAGCTAAGGAGACGGTGGAATAATGGTACTCATAGTATTTTCCAGTCGCGGCGGAGCGACCAAAGACATTGCATTGAAAATTCAGGAAGGATTACGAACCTCGGGAATTAAGGCGGATGTGGAAGATGTGAAAAACAAGCCCGACCCTTCAGCATACTCAACCGTCATTTTGGGTGCGGGAATCCGGGCCGGATCCATAACAGGCGCCATGAAACGGTACTGGCAGCGAAACGAAGAAGAACTCACCCAACGAGCGCTTCTACTTTATGTCTCCTCAATGGCAAGGGGTGAAACGGGAAAAGAATATGTGGACAGCAACTTCAGCCCCCGGCTTCTGGCCCATGCACGCTTTGCGGGCAGCTGCGGCGGCAGAATCCGTCTCGAAGAATTAAGCGGATTTGCCCGTTTTATATTGAAGAAAGTGGCCAGCATCACCGAAAACCAGGAAAGTCTTGATGAGAAGAGCATAGAAACCATCATTCAGACTGCTCAAAGCGCAGAAGACTGACCGCAGCAAAAGGCAGGAAACTTGTCCCAGGAAAATTTTCTCAAACCGGGAACCGGCATTGAACCCAGTGAAAAGCGGGATGTATACCGCCAGCTGCTGCTCATCGCCGGTCCCATTATGCTCACGAATTTCCTCCAGACCCTGTACAACCTTACAGACACCTATTTCCTTGGACAGCTTGGAAGAAATGAAGTAAGTTCCCCGGCTACCAGCTTCAATATTATTTTTCTGCTCATCCTCTTCAGCGGCGGCTTCAGCCATGCGGGGCGGACGCTTATCAGCCAGGCGAAGGGACGGGGAGACCCGGAACGCAGCGATTTCTACCTGGGGCAGCTTACCGGCATGATGCTGCTGGGCGGTCTGATCATCACTCCCCTGATCCAGATTGCGATTCCCGCCATACTGCGTCTGATCGCGGTTCCCGAAGTCATTTACGCACCCACCCTGGGCTACCTGAGGGTGGTTCTTGCGGGCCTTCCGTTTATGTTTCTCACCTTTGCCCTTCAGGCGGCATTTCAGGGCATGGGCGACAGCATGACGCCGTTTATTATCAATATGATATCAGTGGCTGTGAACATTCTTCTGGATTGGCTTCTGATATTCGGCATTGGGGTCTTTCCCGCCATGGCAGTGGCGGGGGCCGCCTGGGCGACCTTCATCGCACGGGCCTTGAACGCCATCCTGGCATTGGCGGTACTTCTGTTCCGGGACAGCGGCCTGCAGCTGAAACCCGAAAATCTCCGCCCAGACGCCAAAGCGTACAAGCTGATCATTCGAATCGGACTGCCCGCAAGTCTGGGCCAGAGTGCTGCAGCCCTGGGCTTTACCGTGCTGCAGGGCATTATCAACAGCTTCGGAACTGCAGTGATTGCCGCATTCAATGTGGGAAGCAGAATTATCAATCTCTTTATGATGCCGGCAATGGGTCTGAGCCAGGCAACATCGGTGATGGTTGGGCAGAAGCTGGGTGCACGCCGCCGGGACCTGGCCTTTCTTGCCCTCCGCCAGGCAAGTCTCACCAGTCTGGTGTTTATCAGTATTTCCATGACTGTCACCTTCTTTTTCGGCAACTCGGTGACGGGATTCTTCGTGCCAGATCCCCAGGTGATCCGATGGGGGGCGATTTTATTCAGGCTGGTGAGTCCCTCTGTGGTGTTTTTCGCCCTGTTCACCGTATTCAACGGAGCATTTCAGGGAAGCGGAGACACCAGACCGGTTGCCGTCCTGAATACCATGCGCTTGTGGGGGATCCGTCTTCCGGTTGCTTTTCTTCTGGTGACAGTCCTCGGCTGGGGCCCGGAAGGGATTTGGATCGGAATGATTCTCTCGAATTTGCTTACGGCGATGTCCGCCCTTGTTCTTCTGCTGAAGAGGCCGTGGTACGCGAAGCTTGACCCTGACGATATTTAGTCGGCGGGGAATCCTCATACCGGGCCTGGAAGGTGAATCTCGGATTGCCGCCCCTGTGTTCAACTGCCCCCAGCTCCTCCAGTATCTGGAGTTTCAGCTTTCGCTCCTGGGCGGTCATCACCGGAAATCCGTAGTGAATATTTTCATATTTCAGCTCTTTTCCTGATGTCTGCCTGCTGTGTACAAACTGAAGATGATCCTGAAGCCGTTGATACTGCAGCCCCATGAGGTAATCCCGGGAATTGGTGAAATCATCTTCCATGCTCTCGAGAATTCTTCCGTCCACCTCAAATCCCACAGAGTTGCGGCCTGAGGCCGCTGCTGCCAGACTGGTGGTGCCGGTGCCCAGAAAGGGATCCAGCACCGTATCCTGCTGTGCACTGAACATTTGTATGAGGCGGAAGGGGATCTCCATGGGGAAGGCTGCGCTCCGGGTACGCATAAACAGCTTGTCGCTGCGGAATTCCGGGATGCTCAGGTGCTGCCGCGCCCCCCGTATCTCCCAGAGATCGGAGAACCAGAGGTTCCGCTCCTCCCAGAAATAGGCCGAGCGCCGACGCAGCTCCTTTTCATCGCTGGTGCTGAAACGGCGGTTTCCGCCCTTCCGTGCAAGAATGATGTGCTCGTGTTCCAGCGTCACATACGCTCCCCCGGGAAGCATACCGCTTCCCATAAACTTATTGGGTGCGTTGGTGGGCTTCCGCCAGATGATCTGGGGAAGAATATGAAAGCCCAGTCTTCTGAGCGTATGGATAATGCGGCTCTGATTGTGAAAAAGCCGGAAATGCGCTCCCAGTTTACGCGTCGCATCTCCGACATTTATTGCAATCATTCCGCCGGGGATCAGAACCCGGAAGCATTCCTCCCAGACTGAGTCGAGCATCACATGCATGCGCTCAAATGCCTCCGGCCCCTTATCTCCGGCAAGTACCGACCCCAGTTCGGGGTCAAAACCGCTGAACTGTTCATCCCACATTTGGATCATGGGATAGGGAGGCGAGGTCACCACCAGATTCACCGATCCGTCTTCCAGCTGCCCCATGCGTCCCGAGGATGCGTGGAAGACTCTATGTTCTGTTGCCTCAATCATTATGTATCCTGATGCCCTCTCTTCAGGAAGGCTGCCCCGCTCTCTCCAACTTCTGGTAGTATACGACTACCTTCACAGTATGTCTAGTCCTGGAAAAAAAGTCTAGCGATTTTTCCGGATTTTTCGGATATGCTCTTTCTGACGCCCCGAAGAATGTTGAAACACGCCTTGATTCTTCAAAAAGCACGGCGGGCTCAAACCCATGGGGTGCAACCACTCCCGTATGAATAAGGAAATACCATGCCGCAGAAAACCGAAGTGCTGAAAAACAGAATGGAGCAGCTGGCCCGGTCCCTGCAGAACAACAGCGATGTCCTGGGACTTCTGGGACTGGGCTCGGTAGGCGGGGAAATCGAAAGGCTGGATGATTTTTCCGACCTGGATTTTTTTCTCATCGTGAAGGAAGGCAAAAAGGCAGACTTTCTCAAAGATACCCGCTGGCTGAGCCTGGATGGCGCCCGGGTAACCTGGATATTTCAGAACACCCCTGACGGGTT
This sequence comes from Salinispira pacifica, assembly GCF_000507245.1. Taxonomy (GTDB): domain Bacteria; phylum Spirochaetota; class Spirochaetia; order DSM-27196; family Salinispiraceae; genus Salinispira; species Salinispira pacifica. Next base: position 3,109,133 of record NC_023035.1, read on the forward strand.
TAAACTGTTTTATGAAGACGGGGTGTATGCGGAAAACGCAGTGTTCACATCTGACGAATTGAAAGAGGCTGAATATGCCCCCGGCCGCTGGTGGTTCCGCAGAGAGGAGCTGGATGAGGCTCTGAAAAATCCCTCAGCCCGAGTCCGTGACCCATCCCGTAACCATGCAGATCCGAACGATGCAGATCCGCATGATGCAACACGAAGCACTGCAGACCCGGAAGAAGGAGCTGAAAAACGGGGCGGCAGCCCGGGCGTTCAGGTTCCTTCCAGAGACAGCTCCTGGCTTCTGGGAGAGATACTCAGCTGTATCTATGTGGGAATGTGCAGATTTCAACGGGGGGAGAAGCTTTCAGCCTGGAGATTCATCAGCGGTCATGCGTACTCCATGTTTCTGGAGCTTCTGGAAATGACCGCATCGGAGCGGGGTGTGGAGGTTTCGCCTGAGGCCGCGGTTCGGGATCCGTACTCCATCGAGAGGAGAATTGAACTCCGCCAGCCGGAAATCGAGGACTGCAGCTCATCCATCCTGCTGGGATACGACAGCATACCCGAATCCGCCGCCAATTTCCTGGATATCCTGGAGGATCAGTTCACCGTCCCCCGCGTACCTGCTGATCAGATCCGCGGGCTGTCCAGACTCTTCTGAGCATAGGCAAAATAGCGATCGGCGCTGGCGGGCAGATCCTTTATCTCATCGGGTGTCAGGTCCCGAACCACCTTCGCCGGAATCCCGGCAACGAGAGTGCCTGAAGGAACACGAAACCCCGGCTTTACCACCGCTCCTGCGGCAACGAAGGCGTTTTCCTCCACCACCGCATGGTCCAGAACCACTGCGCCGATCCCGATAAGGGAGTAATCGTGCACCGTGCATCCGTGAAGGGTTACCTGATGTCCCACCGTGACCCCGTTTCCGATATTCAGGGGAGCGGTATCGTGGGTAACATGGAGCATACAGTTATCCTGGACATTGGTACGGGTACCGATGCGGATGTAGTGAACATCCCCCCGGATCACCGTGTTGTACCAGATACCCGAATCTTCACCGATCTCCACATCACCGATAATTCTCACACCGTCTGCAATAAAAACATTCTCTGCAATGTTCGGAATTGTATCGCCGTAGCTGTATATGCTGTAATTTTCTGATAAGGTTCTCATTTTCCGTGAGTATATGACTTTGCCGCATGAAGGGCAAACTCAATACGGCTCGTATCACGGTGAACAACCCAAATAGATATAGAGGAAAAAATTATGCTCGACATTCTGTACTACGCTCTGGCCCTTTTCGTATTAATCAGCGGAGGGTATACCCTGAGCCGCATTTTGATCAGACTGTTCAAGGTTGGAAGAATCCAACGAAAAATTATGCAGAATAAAATTCACAGCAGAATTATTTCGCCTGCAGAACAGGAATCGTTCCGCACAATCTATAAAAAGGAAATTCCGGGTTTGAAAGAGCTGAAAGTGTACACAGTAACCGGCCCCCTGGACTGCACAGGGTTCAGCAGCCAGGGTCGGGAGCATTTCTACTTCTTTGCAGGAGGAGTCCGGCTGCATCAGGGGGCCACAACACTGGTGATGGATGGCATGAAGCTTCTTGAAACCATAGCCTCCCGGAACCCCGACCTGCCCGCCTCCCCTGACAATTTTGAAATCGTATTCCCGGACAACAACACTTCCAAACCGGGCTATCTTCTCAAAGCCAATTCGTTACAGCTTGCCCATTGCATTTCCTGATCCAACCAGGATTCGGTTCCTGCATGCCGACACCCGGGAATTGCCCTGAGAACTGCCCGGGGATCTGGTGATCAGCTCTTCAGAAATTTATCGATCCTGGAATCCATACAGGCGCTGACATCCGTGGTGACAAAGCGGCCGTTGTAATACATGGAAAACAGTGTTGCAGGTGAGCAGGCGTCCCGCGCCTGTTCACGGCTTTCAATTCTGGTGATATGCAGGGGGATTCCCCGTTTTTCCGCACTCTCTTTCAGAGAACGGGTTACGTGATAATCCGTGAACACGCATCGATGTGAATAGAGTACGGAGATCCCGTCTTCCCCGGGGACCTTGCCGGTCTTCACCGAGTCCCGGAAAACCGGCGATACGGGCATGGTGACAGGAGAGGTGTTTCCGCCACCTGGTTCGTTCGCAGTTTCGGCCGCTGGTTCGGCCGCTGACAGGACAAGCAGCTCGAAGCCGTCCTCTGTGGAATCGGCAACGGTAAAGCCCTGGCGTTTCAGCCACGCACCGTCGCTCATGAAATGGAATTTCTTCTTCCCGGTTATGGCGGCAAGCCCGGCTTTACCCTGCTTTCGGGCATCTTCAAGGGCCGATGCCAGCAAAGCTTTTCCGTGTCCGCTTTGCTTGAATCGCCCGGAAACCCAGAAACAGCCCAGTATCAGATACCCCGGGGCATCCACCGGAACCCAGGCATGCTCGGCAGGGCCGTACTCGATAAATACTTTCGCCCGCTCATCCAGCTTGCGAAATACGTACCCTTCATCGAATCGCTCCCCAAGCCAGGCTTTTTTCATTTCGTAGCTCTCCCGGCTTTTTTTGTCGGATATCCCGCAGCAGATGTGTTCGCCGGCCAGATTGTGTTTGTCCAGGGTGATGTAACTCATTCAACTCTCCCCCTATTTCAGTTTTTGAACAGGAACGCAGATATCCACTCTTGTCACGCCGCGGTTTCGATCATGGCAGTCCGGCGCATAGCGTTCGTATGCGAATCCGTCCCGGGGTTCCAGTCCGCGGCTCGGCAGGATATTCCGGTACAGGTCGCTCCATGCCCCTCCGTACTCCCGGTTTCCCGGTTCGTAGCGGGCTTGAATGTACAGACCTTCCTCCAGCCGGATGACATCCGGATTTGCCACAGCGTCCTCCGGTTCGTCCGCTTCGAATCCCATGGAAACCCTGAGCTGCTGATCAGGGGTAATACCCAGCGGATTGTGGTAGATCACGTAGATCCGTTTCTTTTCCGGGGATATCAGCCCGTAGCGACGGCTCATATCCGAATACAAGTCCCGGAAAAAGCCCGGATCACCCGCAAAGGCTCCCTGCCTCCGGACATAGGCGATGTTTCGCGCCGGCTCTTCCTTCAGATCCACCCCCAGGGGCGTTATTAGCCATTTCCCGTTCATGCTATTGGAAAAATTGTAGCCTGATCCGCCGGTGTGGGCATGATCAATCTTGCGCATTTTCCCGAAATCCTGTCCTTTCTGCTTTTTTCGTCTCCAGATGGAAGGGCTGAGTCCCAGTTGTTTTTTGAATGCCCGGGAAAAGGTAGCGGCATCGTTGAAGCCGCAGCTGTATGCCGCTTCTGTTACGGAGATGGAGGTGGTAAGAAGGCGGGCAGCAGCCCGTTCGATTCTCAACCGGATAACGCAGGCATAGAGGGATTCGCCGGTTACAGCCTGGAAGATCCGGTGAAAATGGTATGGGGATATTCCCGCAAAGGAGGCAATTTCATGGATGCTCAGGTCGGAGTGAAAGTGATCCTCAATATAATCCAGAGACCGGTTCACTTTTGAAATGTAGTAGTCGGCAGTCTGTCTCTCTCTGTCCAACACAGGGCACCCATGAGCAACGTCAAAATCAATTCCCCTGAATTATATCGTTGTTTTTTAGTCCAGTGAACAGCCCCGGCCGGGGTTGAGAGATATGATCAGGGGTGAAAAACCACAGCAAAAACCTGTTGTGGCCGATCCCCTTCCCGCCCTATACTTGGGTCATGACTATCGGAATCAGTGAACTCAGCTCATATGTACCACCCCGGATTCTGAGCAATGAAGAGCTCAGTAAACAAGTCGATACCAGCGACGAATGGATACAGTCCCATACAGGCATCAGGGAACGGCGTATCTCCGATGACGGAACCTTCGCATCGGACCTGGCGATTGTTGCGGGAAGTGAAGTCTTAAAGCGCCGCGGTCTTGATCCCGGAGATGTGGACCTGGTGCTGGTTGCCACATCCTCTCCGGACTACAATCCCTTTCCTTCCACCGCCTCTCTGGTCCAGGAGGGACTGGGCTGTAAGAATGCAGGGGCATTTGATCTTCAGGCCGGATGCAGCGGTTTTGTATATGGTCTGGAATCGGCAAAGGGCATGGTGGCCGGAGGAAGCATGAAGCGGATCCTGGTGATCGGCAGCGAAGTGCTGAGCAAAATCACCAACTGGAAGGACCGAAACACCTGTGTGCTCTTCGGAGACGGCGCAGGAGCCGCCCTGGTGGAAGATACCGGCCCTGAAGGACATGTTATTCTGGATTCCTGGCTGAAATCCAAGGGCTCGGACGCCGGTGCCCTGACTCGGGAGGCGGGAGGAACCAGAGTTCCCGGAGCCCCCGAATCACCTGACCCCCGGAAGTTTACCATCAGCATGAACGGAAAAAAGGTGTATCTCTTTGCAGTTGACGCCATCGTCCGAACAATCAAGGCACTGTGTGAACGAAACGGCAATGCTCCCGAGGAACTGGACTGGATCGTGCCCCACCAGGCAAATGCAAGAATCATCGAAGCTGCGGCAGCCAGGCTGAAACTGCCCATAGAAAAGTTTTTCATGAACCTGGACCGCTTCGCCAATACATCGGCGGCGTCCATTCCCATTGCCCTGGAAGAGATGCGGGAACGGTCTCTGCTCTCCCCCGGGCAGACGCTTCTCACCGTCGGCTTCGGTGCAGGCTTGAGTTACGGTGGAAACCTCATCCGCTGGTAATTGCACCGGTTCATCCATAGGTAAATCGAACCGAATATTACCGTATGTTAATCCTGTGTGTGGTGCGGGGGCATGCTACCCCACCGGTTCGCAGCCTTCCTGGTGATCCCGGGCCATGTCCACATACGCCCGGGCGTTCGCCTGTATTTTCACCAGCATCTGATCATCCACCTCTTTCACGGCCTTCGCCGGACTTCCCACTATAAGAGAGCGGGGAGGGAACTTTTTTCCTTCGGTGACCAGTGCGCCGGCGCCCACCACCGAGCCCTCACCCACTTCAGCTCCGTTGAGCACAATTGCACCCATGCCGATGAGGCAGTCGTTCCCGATGCGGCAGCCGTGGAGAATCGCAGAATGGCCAATGGTGACTCCGCTTCCCACTTCCAGGGGCAAGTCGGTATCTACATGAAGAACCGCATTGTCCTGTACGTTGGTACGGTCGCCTACCCGGATCGGGGCCATATCCCCCCGGAGGCTGGCCGAGTACCACACACCTGTATCCTTTCCCAGGATTACATCCCCCACCACTTCTACATTCCATGCAATAAACCGGCTTTCTTTTGTATCGGGGCTGACGCCTTTTAAACTGTGTATCATTTCAACTCCATTGTTCGTTTAGTTATTTTTTTCAGCTGTATTTTAAGGCATTATACAGTGCACCAAAGCTTGTGAAAAATATATACACCAAAAATTTCCACGGTACCGATGGTGCCGGTTTTTTTTCAGGCACTACATATGCTGGTTTTTAACGGAAAAAACAGTGATTCACAAGCTTCCGTGCACAGCTAAAGCATTAAACTCTGACTGCAGAGAATGCAGCAGAATTACCCCTGGGCTGGGCTTTATTCCAGCGATTCCAATGCCCGTTCCACGTAATCCTGATTTATTGAATCGGGGAAATCCCTCAGCCGCAGAAAATACCGCCGGGCTGATTCGCTGTCTCCCAGAGTATAATAGACCCGGGCAATATTGTTTATGACGATGTAATCCTCCGGCGAAAGTGTTTCGGCTTCAAGGAGATAGGGAAGCGCTGCTTCCAGCTCGTTTTTCACCAGGTGGGACAGCGCCATATTATTGTACGCATAGGGATGCCCGGGAAATTCCTTCATTTGGGTCTCAGCGGCGGATCGTATTGCATCTATGGCAGTATCTCCCCCGTCATTAAACCAGTGACTATAGTAATCCTGTATATTGCCGATGAAAAACGCCTTTCCGTCTTCCAGCGCCTCATAATCAGACCAGAACCATTGATTGGCAATATCAGAGGATACTTCTATGGCATGTTGAAGCGCTCGGCTTTCTGCCTGATAATCACCCAGATCTTCCAGGGTCTTAATCTTCCCGAAGTGGATGTCCAGGCGGTCTGGATACAGTTCCAGGGCACGGTTTAAATAGGATATTCCCCGCCCGACCATTTCAGGGTCGTACTCAGTCTGCTCATACATGTATCCGATAACATCTCCCGTATCGGGATCGCTAATCGCCATGGAGCTTCCGGCCGGCTGATCATCCCGCTTCTCCATAACCATGCCGCTTGTGCGCCCCATGTTCAGGTAATAGTTGAACCAGGCGATGAGCATTTCCGGGTCATCGGGATTCCGGGATTCCCAATCGTGTAAATGAAGCTCAAGCTCTTCAAACGACTGATTATCCAGGAGTTTCAGATAATGAGATTTGTCGTCGGCATGAAGGGATGAGACCAGACAAAGCAGCGCCACACAGCACAGGGGGACATGTTTCATAGCATCTCCTGATCAATGGTATCACCAGGGGGCGGGCAAACTCAATCGGAAACTTGCCGGTTTTGCTCAACGCCCCGGCAGGTGTTGCTGTGCACGGCTCGAAGATGCTCAATCGCCATGCCGTTCCGGAACAATCCGCCGGTTGATAAATATAATCACCCAGGCGGCAAGCACAAATATCCCCACTACAGAGATGATCTGTGCAAGGTATGCGGCGGGAGGCTGAGTGAAGTCCAGGAAAAAGTAGCGGAAGTTCCCTCCGGCAGCCCCTTCCAGGCTGGCGAACAGGGCGTAGCCAACAGGGTAGATCAGCCATACACCCAGCTGATGCCAATGATGGGAACCCCTGGGTCGGTTTACCAGCCAATCCAGGAAAAAGAGCAGGGGCGTAATGCTGTGATTCAGATGAATCACCAGAAAATCATACCCGCTGCTTTCCACAGAAGGCGCGAGCATGGTGTTGAACACCAGCCCGGTTATCAAAATATAGAGAAGAACTCCACCGTGGAGTCCCGAAGGGAGCAAAGAAGCGGATCCGCCATCCGGGTCCCCTTCATCGGATGCTGCTGCCCGAAGTGCACCCGACGAGGATCCCCGTAATCCCGCAGATGCTTTGCGTCGGCGATGGAGCAACAGTGCGGTTTCCAACAGCAGATACACCAAAACCATAATATTACTCTGCACGGTAAAATATCCGAACACGTCGGCACCGCCGGAAAATGCATGGGAGAGTATCAGCCGGGAGAAGGTACCCAGGGCTGCGGAAATGAGGGCGGCGGCCCGGATTATCAGGCCTGCAGAACGGAGATTTTTCAGTATTCCTTCCCCCCTTCGGTGGGCTGCTTCAGCATGCTGCAGCGGGGCCGCTCATGCCATAAATACCGACATGAGTGCCGCCACTGCGGCGTACACCAGCAATGCCCTTGCTGTCCGGGTAAGAATATACCCTTCACTGCGCTTCAGAGCAAGTACGGACGATACCGCCACAATGTTATTGATGCACACCATATTTCCCATTGCGCCGCCCACCGACTGGAGGGCCAGAATGGTTGTGCGGTTCAGCCCCAGGTTTGATGCAATGGTATCCTGAATGGGACCGAAGGTGAGATTGCTCACCGTATTTGACCCGCTGAAGAAGCTGCCCACCGCACCCAGGAGGGCGGAGAAATAGCGCCAGGCATCACCGGTGGTTCGGGCCAGGGCATCTCCGATAAGGGCGACTGCGGCACCATCTCCCCCCATCATCATCAGATTAACGAAGACCAACGCGCCAAGCAGCGCCTTTGTGGGATTGATCATCTGGCTAACGCTTTGGGAGAACACCCGGGCAACGGTTTCCCTGCTGCTGCGGTACCACAGGAACGTCAGTCCGGCGATCAGCGCGAAGGGGATGATGCTGGGAACATACAGAATCTTATGACTCCAGTTCACTCCGGTTCCAAAAATATTGTTCAGCCCCAGGGTCAGGGAAGGAGAGATGGAGAATACCCCCAGACTGCCCAGTCCGGCAAAGGCCGCAGGCTCGGTAAGATTCAGCAGTCCCTTGAGTCCCAGCTGGGGGATCCTGGTAATGATCAGAATAAGGATGGTGCCCCAGAGGGGAAACGTCGCCTTCACCAGAGATTCGGATTTCTGAAGCTTTTCCCGGGAAAGGGCCTCAACAGAGCTTTCATCATGAATCCCGGCATGGGATGGGGAGTGAGCCCCGGCCCCGTCCTTCTCCGAAGGATGGAGCACATCCAGAAGATGCCCCTCTTTTTTATCCAGTCCCCAGCCCATTTTTGCAAATATCACCGAGGCAACCAGCCCGATACCGCCCCCCACCAGGGCAGGAAACTCGTAATTAAAGAACGCCACCCCAATGTAGGGAAGCACAGTGGCCCCCACGCTGAGATAGATATAGCCGAGATTTTTCCTGATATGCTTCCATTTCACCAGAAAGCTCAGTGCGATGATCGGAATAATGAGACTTGCCACTCCGTGGATGGCGGCGGACTTCACCCCGATTTCCAGTATTTCGGCACCGGTCAAATCGATTCCGGCAAATCCGAACCAGGTGGGCGTACCAACAGCACCGAAGGATACGGAGACCGTGTTCATGATCAGCGCCATAATGGCTACCCGCATTGCAGGGAAGCCCAGCCCAACAAGAACCGGCGCCGCCAGAGCTGCAGGGGTTCCGAACCCGCTGGCTCCCTCAATCAGGAAGGGGAACGCCCAGCCGACTATCATCAGCTGCCCCACCTTATTGGGGGTGACAGTGTTCAGCCAGCTGCGGATGGTGTTCATGGCTCCGCTGGCTTCCATGGTGCGGAACAGAAAAATGGCGCCCCAGATGATGAGAATAGGAGTCCATGCGGTGAGCAAACCGTCAAGAACGTTGGCGTGCACCAGATTGGCATCCCGTCTGAACACCACAAGCATGAGGAAATAGGTGATCAGAGCCGTAAGGGGCAATGCCTTGTGGCTGGGAGTGTTGTTTTTCTTCGTCATGAGATAAATGAGAAAAACAATGGGGAAAAAACTGAGTATTGTCTGAAGTATCATGGCGTTTCCTGTTTACTGTGTAATGTTACTGTGTACCGTAAAAAATCTGCGCTCCGGCCTTCTCAGCCGCCGTAGGCCTGTTCGGGGACCACAGAATTACCGCTTTCACCCTTCTCTTCAATTTCTTTCAGGTTGTTCAGAGTGGTCTCGGCAATATTATCCACCGCTTCCTTGGTAAAGAATGCCTGGTGGGCGGTAATGAGAACATTGGGAAAGGTCTGGAGGCGCACAAAGGTATCATCCTGAATCACCTGGTCCGAAAGGTCTTCAAAAAACAGATCCCCCTCCTCTTCATATACATCAAGTCCCAGATACCCTATCTGACCGCTTTTCAGCCCGTTGATCACCGCGTTTGAATCGATGAGAGGCCCGCGGCTGGTGTTGATCACCGTCACACCGCTTTTCATGGATTTGATGGCGTACTCGTTGATGATATGGTAGGTCTCGTGTGTCAGGGGACAGTGAAGGCTGATAATATCCGACTGTTCGTACAGCTTTTCCAGGCTGGTATACTCAACGCCCTCGGCCTTGAGCTCGTCATTGGGATATTTATCGTAGGCCAGTATTCTGCAGTTGAAGCCTTTCATCATCCTGCAGAAGATCTGCCCGATCTTCCCGGTGCCGATCACGCCGATGGTTTTTCCGTGGATGTCAAAACCCAGCAGGCCGTCCAGGGCAAAATTTCCTTCCCGGATCCGGTTATACGCCCGGTGGTAGCGCCGGTTCAGTGCAAGAATGAGACCCAGGGCGTGTTCCGCGATGGCGTAGGGGCTGTAGGCGGGAACCCGCACCACATGAAGACCTTCCTCATGGGCTGTTTTTAAATCCACGTTATTAAATCCCGCACAACGCAGCGCGATGGTTTCAACGCCCAGGTTTTTCAGCTCCTTGATGACCGGAGCATCCAGTACATCGTTTACAAAAACACATACCGCGTCATGCCCGGCGGCAAGGCTGACGGTGTTCATATCCAGACGGGCTTCCAGATAGGTAAATTGAAAGGACCCTGCTTCATTCGCCCCGTCAAAGGACTGGCGCACCCAGTTTTTGGTGCTGAATACTGCTATCTTCATATCTTCTCCTCCCGGGCAGGTGTTCCCGCCTCTGGTCAGTAGCTTGCATGGGAATTTATCATTTATATTTCATACCATATTTCCAGTCTCACGACTCCCCGGGGAAATGTCCAGAGTCATGGATGAAATATGAGTTATTTAATAAGTATATATATAGATATTATTTTATCTAATCAAGCAGTAATGAGTTTTTTCCGTTCTTTTCCGCCGCAGACGGGTTCAGTTGGCAGTCATATTCCCCTTTTTTCTTGAACGCCATTTGATTAAAACCGGATTTTACGGCATACTATTCAGATCAAATTGCATTTGCCGGATACAACCAGAATTCAGCGGCGAAGAAGACAGTGGAGATATCTGCAATGGAAAAAAAACGAGTAGTAATCACCGGTATGGGTACCATCAATCCCCTGGCTCACAACGTGAAGGAAACCTGGGAAAAAATATCCTCGGGGGTCAGCGGAATAGACAATATATCTTATTTCGATGCTTCGGAAATCAGTTCCCGGATCGCAGGGGAAGTGCGGGACTTCTCTATCGACGGACTGTACAGTGAAAGTTTCAAAAAACAGGCCAAGAGGATGGATGAGTTTACCCATTTTGCCATGGCAGCATCCAATCAGGCAGTTGCGGATTCGGGTCTGGATATTTCTGCAGATCCCTTCGGCACAGGTGTGGTGATCGGTTCGGGCATAGGCGGTCTTCCCAGCCAGCAGAGCAATGCCGCAAGCCTTGCCAAACGGGGCCCCCGGGGTGTGGGACCCATGTATATTCCCGCAACCATCGGAAACATAGCCGCCGGCGTCGTCAGCATGGAGCTGGGGATTATGGGCCCCAATATGGCCACCCAAACCGCCTGCGCCACAGCTAACCATGCATTTGCCGTAGGGTTGATGATGATACAAAGCGGATACTGCAGCTCCGTACTCGCAGGGGGGACCGAAGATTCGGTGGTTGAGATCTCTGTGGCGGGGTTTGCCAGAATGCAGGCCCTTTCCACCAATTTTAACGATACACCGGCAAAAGCCAGCCGCCCCTACGACGTGAACCGGGACGGGTTTGTAATCTCCGAAGGATCGGGAATGCTGATGCTGGAAGAGCTGGAGCACGCCAAAGCCCGGGGAGCTCACATATATGCCGAACTTGCATCGGTGGGAATGAGCGGGGACGCTCACGATATCGTGGTTCCCCACCCCGAGGGAGTGGGTGCTCTCCACTCCATGCAGATGGCAGTGGATCGGGCTGGAGTGAACATCGACGAAATTGACTACATCAACACCCACGGCACATCGACGCCTCTGGGTGATATTGCCGAGAGCAAGGCCGTATACAATCTTCTGAAGGGCCGTGAGGAAAACGTACACGTGGGATCCACCAAGAGCATGCACGGTCACCTGCTGGGCGCAACCGCTGCCCTGGAGGCAATCCTCTGTATACAGGCCATCAACAACTCCCTGGTTCCCCCGAATATCAATATAGATGAATTCGATCCCAAGGTTGCACTGAAAGAGGGAACCATCAACACCGAAGCGGTTCAGAAACCGGTTCGTGTGGCCGTTTCCAACAGTTTCGGTTTCGGAGGTCATAACTCCACAGTGGTGCTGAAAAAATACGAAGAATAATTTTTTGAAGTGCACCAAAGCTTGTGAAACGGCATTCAGCCGTGGGTAAGGCCCATATGTGGGGGCGGTTAGAAAACAGCTCCGCTGCCCATGGGGGCGCCTTTCATCAACATGTCCGAATCAATGTTTTTTCACAAGCTTCTGTGCACTGAATAAATTTTTTAAAAAACATGGATTTTTGTGAATAATCCTCCTTCAGATCAGGTATAGCTAATGAATATCACAACTCGCCGGATCGGAGATATCGCCGGTCCAGGAGGGAAGGAGCTACATGAAACGCTATCTGGCAGTAATCGTCATCATGATGATCTTCATTCCCCTGATTCTGGGAATGGGATTCTTTTACTACTGGGTGTTTACCCAGGTGATGCTGCACTGGATTCTCAGACTGCTCATCGCGCTGGGTACCCTGGCTATGGCGGGGGCATTCCTGGCGGTGTCCATACAGCGCTTTAAAGAGATCAAGGAGGAGGATTCGGATGATCTTAGTAAATACTGATTTTGTAAGCGGAAAAACCATTGAGACCATTGAAATGGTCAGGGGCTCAATTATTCAATCCAAGAATATCGGAAGGGACATTATGAGCGGACTGAAAACCATCGTGGGAGGGGAGCTGAAAGGCTATTCCCAGATGATGACCGAAGCCCGGGCCATTGCGACCCGTCGAATGGTTGAGCAGGCCGAAGAACTGGGTGCAGACGGAATTATCAATGTCCGCTATGCCACCAGTTCAATCATGTCCGGTGCTGCGGAAATACTGGTCTGGGGCACTGCGGTGAAATTCGTATAATTCGCTCCATGTCTCATGTGCAGCACATAATGCATGAAAAACTGAAGTGCTGATGCACGACTGGCAGGAGAAACAGGCAGGTTTCCCCTGCCGGGCGGCGGCCGTAAAGCTGTCCGGATGTTCCCGGACAGCTTTTTTTGCGCCTCCGGGACCATCCCGGAACTGTGCTCCCGCCGCCTCTGTCAGTACCGGCAGTCCTGGGGCCCGGGTCCCGCTGCCGGTTCCATCCCGCCGCCGGTTCTACCACCGGTTCCATCTTACGGTACCGCCGCCGGTTCCCTCCTCCGGTACCGGCGCCGTTGGTTTCTCAAAGCCGGGAGAAGATATGGGTGAGAAGTTTCAGACTGTTTTGGCTTGCCCTGATGAGAAACTCCCTGAATTTCACCTCAGCCTTTCCGTCGGCCTCATCTGATATGGTTCGGGCCAGAAGGAAGGGAACGGAGTTCACTTTCGCGCAGAGTGCGGCCGCAGCCCCCTCCATTTCCACTCCGTCGCCTTCCAGCTCTTCCCGTAAATAGGCGTACTGTGGATCATTCCGCCGGGCGATAAACTGGTCTCCGGTAAGAACCCTCCCCCGGTGCACCCTGCCGCTCTCCGGGCGGTACCCCTCTGCGGCAGCCAGCAAATCGGGGTCCGACTCAAGAAAACGGTGGGAACTGTAGGGAACCGTTCCCCGCTTGATCCCCAAAGCAGTGGCATCCAGGTCATGCTGGATGCAGTCTGCGGCGATGAGGGTATCTCCAATGTGGAGTTCCGGATTGAGGGAGCCCGCCAGCCCGGTGAAGATCAATGCCCCGGGTTTCCGGGGCGCAGCGTTGGAGGGAATTTCTTCCCTTGCAATGTGGTCGAAAATGGCCTGGGTGCTCATGGCACACATCGCCTTTCCGACTCCGCTTTTTGCCAGAACAACCGGCCGGCCTTCCAGAGTGCCCCGGTACGCCCTGAGCCAGCCTCCGATGATGATCTCCTCTCTGGAGTTCAATGCATTCCGAATCTCTTCAATTTCGCCGTCCATGGCTCCTAAAAGCACGATGGGAGAGGTACTGGTTTTCATAGATATCTCTCCGGTATTTCTATGCCCGGAGCAGGAGAATCTGCTCCACCTCTTCAGGACCGATATCCCGGTGCTCACCCAGCTTCCAGCCTTTTTTCCGGATATTTTCCGCAGCTGCTTGGGCGGCTTCTCCGCCAAGCTGATAATCCCCCAGAGTGGTGGGTACGCCCATTTTTCCGAAAAACAGAACGGTTTTGGCAATGGCCTCGTCGATTTTCACATCACCATCCCCCTGGGTGATATTCCACACCCGTTCGGCGTACTGAATCAGTTTCTCCCGCTTCTGCTGCCGCTTGAACTGCATTACCCCGGGCAGGGTCACCGCAAGGGTCCGGGCATGATCAATACCGTAGAGGGCGGTGAGCTCATGACCGATTCCGTGGGTCGCCCAGTCCTGCACCACTCCCACGCCGATGAGTCTGTTCAGCGCCATGGTTGAAGCCCAGAAAATATTCGCCCTCACATCGTAATTGCCGGGATCTGTAAGCACCTTGGGCCCTTCTTCTATCAGGGTAAGAAGGATTGCTTCCGCAAATCTGTCCTGTATGGGTGAGTTCACCGGATATGTGAGATATTGCTCCATGACGTGAACGAAGCTGTCGACAACGCCGTTGGCGGCCTGACGTTCCGGCAGGCTGAAGGTTGTTTCCGGATCCAGTATCGAAAAGCGGGGAAGCACATGGTCACTGGACCAGCCCCGTTTTTCCCCCCATTCCTTCCGGGAAATTACCGAATTACTGTTCATCTCCGACCCGGTTGCAGGGAGGGTCATCACCGCTCCCAGGGGAAGTGCGGTGCTGATACTCACATCTCCGGTTACTATGCCCCAGGGATCCTTATTTTCCAGAACCGCCGCCGCAGCAATGAATTTTGCCGCATCCAGAACCGAACCGCCTCCCACAGACAACACGAAGGTTGCAGAGCTGGCCTGAACCTCCTTCACAGCCTTCATGCAGGTTTCATACTGGGGGTTGGCCTCAATCCCGCCGAATTCAACAATATTTTTGCCGGTAAGGCCGTGTTTTACTTGCTCATACACCCCGTTTTTCTTAATCGATCCCCCGCCGTAGAGGAGAAAGATCTTCGTTTCATCCCCGAGTAATTCCCCAAGATCAGCAATAGTTCCCTTTCCGAAACGGATCTCAACCGGGTTTTTGAATCTGAAATTTTTCATAGCCTTCCTCTGTATTGTGTGATCTTCTGCCAACCTCTGCTTCAGCCAGCGCCCCGTGGCAGCCGGGCGTATGGGGCTGTGTCATCAGGAACCGGGCCGGCAAAGTAGCCGCAGCCGCCGGTATCTCTGTACACTCAGATCCCTGGCGGGTATTCTGATAGATATGAGCAGCGAACAACATACTATATCACATGAACTGGGTCGTCAGGAATTCGGTTCTCCGGAATACACGGGAGTTTTTCCCTCCAGAGAAGATGCAATTGCCCTCATGAAGGACTGGGTGGAAAATCCCCGCCTCCAGCTGCATATGATGCAGGTGGGGGGCGTGCTCAAAGCCTGGGCCGAGGAGAAGCTGTCTCTGGATGCGTCAGCTGCGGAAAAGTGGGAAGTGGCTGGTATTCTCCATGATGCCGACTGGGACAAATGGCCGGATGAACACTGCAGGAAAATTATCGAGCATCTGGAATCCCAGGGCTGTGACCCTGAGCTTCTCCACGCCATTGCCTCCCACTCCCCTTCGTTCTTCGCTGTGACTCCCGTAAGCACCCTGGACCACATGCTGTATGCCTTTGATGAACTCAGCGGCTTTATCCATGCGGTGAGTCTGGTGCGCCCCGGAGGATACGAAGGCATGAAGGTGAAATCGGTGAAGAAGAAACTGAAAGAGAAAAGCTTTGCCGCCCAGGTGAACCGCGATGACATTCACGATGCGGCATCCCGGATCGAAACCGGCCTGGATGAGCTCATCCAGTTTATCAGCAACCATCAGCCGAAGATTTCCCTGGAGTAACTCCCCTGTCCGGCGAGCCGGTCCGGTGAGCCGGTCCGGGCAGCGCAGGACATTACGGTGCATCCGGGGAGAGGTAGATCCGGCCGTTCACCGAAATAATGATCACCTGTGAATCCTCACCTGCCCGGAACCCGGGAATATCAGACGTTGACTCCGGCATGTTCAGATCCTCCAGCAGGCGGCTGAGCAGATATGTGTCCATGAGTGTTTTTCCGGATTCACATATGCTTGTACTCTCAAGCATCAACGGAGACTTCCCGGGCGGCGGATACACTACGCCCCGGCCATCTGCCAGACAAATCTCTGCAGTATACCCCTGAAGATCGGTTTCTCCATGATTGTTCACCTCCATGTACAGGAAGCCGTCCTGGGCCTCAATGCTGCCCTCCTGCGAAATATCAATGGAGGCATTGAACTCACAGATCCAGCCCGGCCACCCGCGGATATCGCAGGCTGATACTCCAAGGAGAACAATAATCAGCAGAAGGCTTATGAGTTGCATTACAGGGTACTTATTCATATATTTATGACTGACAGAAAACACGGGTCTGCTTGAAATCGACGGATGATTTTGAAACCCCAAGATGATTTCATGATTGACGGCTTGACTCTATATATTATTTTCTTTATATATACATTCCATAGATAAATTCTCCGCAAGGCCCGGGATACCATTCGGCTGTGCCGGCGGATTACAATGTTAGGAGACAGCATGAGCGATACAGTGGAAAAAGTCATTATTATTGGAAGCGGACCTGCGGGACATACCGCAGCAATTTATGCAGCACGGGCGGAACTCTCCCCGCTGATGTTCGAAGGTTTTATGGCCGGAGGAGTAGCTGCCGGCGGCCAGTTGACCACAACCACTGAAGTTGAAAACTACCCCGGATTTCCCAAGGGCATTACCGGTCCCGAACTGATGGATCAGATGAAGGAACAGAGTATTCACCACGGAACCCGGATCATCACTGAAACCGTGGAGTCAGTGGATCTCAACAGTACTCCCAAGAAGGTATTTGTGGGCAGCGGAGACAAGGCTCAGACATACCTGGCAGAGACGGTGATCATTGCAACAGGCGCCACCGCCAAAAGACTTCACATCAAGGGTGAAGATGTGCTCTGGCAGAAAGGAATCTCAGCCTGTGCGGTATGCGACGGCGCCCTTCCCATGTTCCGTGAACAGCCCCTTGTGGTGATCGGCGGAGGCGATTCGGCCTGCGAAGAAGCCAGCTATCTGGCGAAGTTCGGAAGCACAGTGCATATGCTTGTACGCAGGGATGAACTGAGGGCCAGCAAAGCCATGCAGAAACGGGTATTCAACAATGAGAAAATCAAAATTCACTGGAACACCAATGCCCTGGAAGCTGTGGGCAGCGAACCAAACGCATTCGGGCAGAGTTTTCTTGAAGCAGTGAAGGTGAAAAACAATAAAACCGGCGAAGAAAGCAGCATTGAAGCCAAGGGGCTGTTCTACGCCATCGGCCACACCCCCAACACCGCATTTCTCGACGGCCAGCTCCCGGTGGATGATGCGGGCTATGTGGTGGCAGAGCCGGGAACAACCGCCACCTCAATTTCCGGGTGTTTGCATGCGGAGATGTGAAAGATAAAGTATTCCGTCAGGCCGTTACCGCCGCAGGAACCGGATGTATGGCAGCTCTGGAAGCTGAACGATTTATTGCGGAAAACGAATAATTTTCCCCGTTTTCCCGCCCGAACCGGCCCGTCCCGGAAGGAATGCTCCGGGGCGGGGACCCATCTTTACGGGTGATACGACCCGGAGCATTCAATGAAGAAGAATGTAACGAATTCATAACTGATCATTCTTCGATCATTCTTCGAGCCATTTTTCCAACCGGCTGAGCCCCTCGTTCAGAAGCTGCCGGGGGCAGGCAAAATTCATGCGGAAGAATCCGCTGCCGTGACTGGAGTCTTCCGGGGAAAACTGATAGCCCGGACTCAGCCACAACCCTGCCTGTTTTTTCAAATTCCGGTAACTGTCGACTCCATGAATCCCCTTGATCCGCTCCCCCTGGCGAAGATCCAGCCAGTACAGATAGGTTCCCATGGGTACCGGACTCTCTTCCAGTCCAAGGGGACTGATGGTCTGGTCCACAAAATCTGTCACCACGTTCCTGTTGGATTCAAGGAGTGCCAGGGTTTCATCCATCCAGCCGTCTCCATGTCGGTACGCAGCGGTGGCGGCTTCCAGAGCGAGTACGTTGGGAAGCTCATGTCCCCAGGCTGCGGCACGTGCTCTCAGACGCTTCAGCAGATCCCGGGATGAACTGATATACAGCGCGGACGCAATGCCGGGTATATTGAAGGTTTTGCTGGGAGATTGAATGGATACCGCCGGATGTGCGGGGTCCATTTCCCTGAGAACGGGAATCAGGGGTGTGAACGTCCCACCGGAATACACCAGGTCTGCGTGAATTTCATCGGATATTACCGCCACATCGTTTTCAATGCAGACTTCCAGCAGCTCCGCCAGTTCTTCGGGGCTCCACACCTTACCCAAGGGATTATGGGGATTACACAACAGAAGAACGCTGTTTTCCTTCAGCTCGGCCAGCTCCCGCAGACGGTCAATATCCATATGATACTGGCCGTCACTGTGGGAAAACTGAAGATACCAGTCCACACGCTTGCGGCCCCTGTGGCCGGGAACTTCAAGAAAAGGATGATACACCGGCGACGGTACAATCACTCCGTCTCCCGGCGAACTGAATTCATCAACCGCCAGGCGCAGCCCGGCCATCACCGAGGGGATAAATTCCAGCCATTCCGGGACCGGGTTCCAGCCCTGCCGCCGTTTCGCCCATCCGGAGAAGCTTTCGTAAAAATCCGGCTGCACCATGCCGTATCCCAGATAGGGGTGCTCCAGCCGTTTGTGCAGACTCTCAATAACTGCCTCGGGGGCGGGCAGGTCCATGTCCGCAACCCACATTGGAAGAACATCCTGTGCCGCCAAATCCCATTTCACCGATCCGCTGCCACGTCTGCTGAACTCCATTATTGCACCTCGCTGCCTGTGTAATTTCGTTTTTCATTTTAATATCAGTGTAAATCCCCACGAAGTTACCCTGAAGGTGACTTCCCGGCAGTATTGACATTTCCGTCGTCCCGTTGTTTGGTCTAGGGTATGACCAGGGAACTGTATACCGCCCGCCTGAATATCATACAGGGAATCAGAGAATTCTTCAGCAACCGGGAATATCTTGAAGTTCACACTCCGCTGATGGCGGAATACTGTATTCCCGAATCCACCATCCCCCTTTTTCACACCCGTCAATATCACCCCTGGGAAGATGGAACAAACCTTCAGCTATTGCCCTCCCCTGAGTATTACATGAAACAACTGCTTGCTTCAGGGTGGGGAGATATGTTTCAGATTTCCGGCAGTTTCAGAAACGGAGAAACCGGCGGCAGCATCCACCTGAGAGAATTCACCATGCTGGAATACTACGCCGTTCATACCGATTATATGGGAAGCATGGGGATTACTCAGGATTTCATCCGTTACCTTCTCACACTCCCCGGTACCGCACCACCCGTCAGGGAGCGCTGGAAAAATATTCCCTTCCGCCGCATCTCCATGCAGGAGGCGTTCCTTCAACATGCCGCGGTCGATCTGGAAGGGATCCTCACTCCGGGTTCGCAACCGCATCCCGCAGACCGGGAAGCTCTATTCCATATATGCCGGGAGAAGGATCTAAAGCCGGAAACAACCGATAGCTGGGAGGTTCTGTTTAACCGCATATTTCTCAATCTGGTGGAACCCGAACTCTGCCGGGATCCTTCCCCGGTTTTTCTGTACAATTATCCTGCAAAACTATCAAGTCTGTCCCGGCTCACCGCAGACGGTCTCTGGAACGAACGATGGGAGCTGTATTGGCAGGGAGTGGAACTTGCCAACTGTTTCAGTGAAGAAAACAATCAGGAAAATATCGAAGCGTTTTTCCGTAACGAGATCCGGGAAATAGAACTCCGGAACCGGGAAGCACAGCAGGACGGCGGGGATTTCAACCCGCCGACCCGGGCGGACCGGGAGTTCAGCCGCAAAATTGCCGGTCTGCCGCCCTGCAGCGGCACAGCCATGGGCGTGGACAGGCTGCTGATGATACTGCTGGGAAAGAACAGCATCCGGGATGTGGTTCCGTTTTCCTGAAACTATCCTGCAAAAAATTAATGCAGAACCCCACATAGTCTGATAGTATTCTCGCTGATTCAATAATACACAGATCGGAGAATACAACTCGACATGAACAATTTCAGACAACTTCTGGGCTTTTCCTACTTCCTTTTTCTTTTAACGGCTGTATCGGTGCTTTCCCTCTTTTTTCCCAATACGGTAAACCTGCCGATACTGGTGATCCTCCCTGCCATCGTGTTCTTCTTCCAGGCGGAAGCATTCGAGAGAGTAAAGCTGGGAACCCTGATCGTCGGACGGCTCTTGATCACCCTGACGGCTCTATCTCTGTTTCCCGGCAATGTACTGGTGCTGATTGTCATCTGGCTTCTGAGAATCAACATTCTGGAAGCCACAATCAAGGATATAATGAACAGACGCTGGGCCAACGCCATTGCAGGCGTGGTGCAGATCATCACCAGCTTCGGGTTCACCGGTGAATGGACAGGCACATACTACATCACCAATGAAAGTGCGGCGATTTTCTGGATCATTGCCTATACGCTCTGGAACTGGAATTTCATCAATCTGAATTTCGAACCTCAGGTCGCCCTGTATCATGTGGCCGTGCTGGCAGCCCCTCTGATCTGGGTGGGAATAACCCATTTCGCTCAACCGGATTTTCCGGGTAACGGCCCGGGCATCTGGCTGGTGATGCGGGGGGCCACCCTCACATTCGCGGTCACCACCCAGATTGTATTCAAGGAACAGATCCGTACTTCTCTTGATAACCGGGTTTTCCAGGCTATTTCCAGGAAAGCCGGGAGCATGCCGGTACAGATCCTCCTTTCAGGAGCTGTGGTGATTCTGTCCTGTATCTCCGCAGCAATGATCTGGCAGCTCTGAAATATGAGAATATAGCCCTGTAACAGTGCACGGAAGCTTGTGGAGCGGAATCATCTGCCGGTGGAGGACCTTAGATGTAGTGTCTCCAATTTTCACACCATAACCGGTAGTGGTTCGGTGAGTAAAAAAACGGAAAAAAGATGTTTTTCACAAGCTTTGGTGCACTGTAAAAATCTTTAGGAAATTAATATGAAGATCAAAGAACAATTCAATGGCAAGTACATCGGGGCGGACAAGGATATTGAATCCAAGGCGGACAGCCTGTTCACCGTTCACATATTTCTCATTCTTGGGCTGGTTTTTGTCAGCCTGATGTTTCTGATATCCGGGGAATATCAGCGTCTGCTGCTCTCAGGGGTTCTGTTAGTTTTATTTTTCACCAGCTTCGCCCTGGGATTCGCCGGCCGCTACCGGACTTCTTCCAGCATGCTGTCGTTCTCAAGCTTCATATTTCTTCTCTCTATGGTGCTGACCAACGATCCAGGCCATCCCTATGCTCTGCACATGACTGCCTTTTATCTCACTGCGGTTGTCATGATGACCTCCCTGATCACTGTGGGGAAGGCGGGTACGCTGATCACCTACGGCCTGGCCATGGCAACCGTTGGAGCGGTATTTTATGTTTTTTTCGCGGGGGTTCTCCCGGCCAATCCCGAGGCATCTGTTGCAACCCTCGCCGGGAAGTATCTGGGGTTTGTCCTGGTGCTCCTGGTGTTCATTGCCCATTTTGTGATGAAAAAACAGCGCATCGCGGTGAAGCTGATTGGTGAGGCTCAGGAGCTGGCCGCGGAAAGCCAGGAGAAGAACAATGCCGTCACATCCATGCTGGGGGAGGTGCGAAAAGGAATCGGAATTACCAGCAAGCTGATATCCGAGGTGGAAACCATCCAGGAGCGCATGCGCTCAGCAAATGAGAAAACCGATGCAATCCGCAAGGATATGGAAAACTTCACCCTCTATTTCCGGGAATCCGGGGAACAGCTGGACAGCATCGGCGAACAGATCGGAAATGTGAACAAGGTAATATACAGCCAGTCCTCGGCTCAGGAAGAATCGGCGGCGGCAACCAATCAGATTATCAGTTCCATATCCCGGGTTGCCCAGATTGCCGAGGAGAAGCAGCAGAGTGCCCTTGAGCTGAACAAGATCACCGAATCCGGAGGCGCGCAGCTGAGGGAGACGGTGGAAATTATCCAGGGGATTTCATCAAACGTGGATTCCATAATGGAGATGGTCACCCTGATCAATAACATTGCTTCCCAGACCAATCTTCTTTCTATGAATGCGGCAATTGAAGCCGCCCATGCAGGGGATGCAGGGCGTGGGTTTTCGGTGGTTGCAGAAGAGATCCGCAAGCTCGCCGAGGGCTCTGCCCGGAACGCATCCAATATTGCCAGGGTGCTGAAGGAAGTGGTGAACAATATCACCAAAGGTCATGAATCGGGAAACAGTACCCTCAATGCCTTCATGAGAGTCCAGCAGGAAGTTGAAAGCACCACCGCATCCTTCACCGAGATCGTCCAGAGGACCCAGGAACTGAGCAGCGGCAGTTCGGAAATCCAGCACAGCCTGCAGGGCCTGAGCGATCTGACCAGAGATGTGCGTCAGGGCAGCGATGATATCAGCGAATCCCAGCAGGTGGTGCAGAATCATATTGCCGCAACCGGGGAACGGATCGGAGGCATTGTGGAAGATCTGGATGTAATCTCACGGGGGAACAAAGAAATTGAGGCTGCAATCAACCATATCAGTGCCATTGCAGCGGACCTGAAGCGTCTGAACCACGATCTGGAAAACCTGGGGTAAACCGGAATACCCCCGGCCCCTGGGTCCCACGCTCCCGGCAATCAGCCTCCGGTGTTGATAGTTTCACGTATACACGATATGATCCCTCAACATAATTTCTTATATTTTCAGTAGGTATACTATGATAAAAGCAGGCCAAGTAGCCAAGGGAATGTGTCTGATAATGAAAAACGCTCCCCATCTTGTAGTGGAGCGGGAATTTGTAAATCCCGGAAAGGGAAGCGCATTCGTACGGCTGAAGTTGAAGAATCTGGTGACAGGATCGTCACTGAAAGAAACAATTAAATCAAACGATAATGTGGAAGAAGCAGATGTGTACGAAAAGAGCAGTCAGTTTCTCTACGCCGACCCGGAAGGGTATCATTTCATGGATGCGGAAACCTATGATCAGTTCCTGGTTCCCACCGAGGGGCTGGAAGACAAGGGCCTGTACATGAAGGAAGGAGATACATACCGCATAGTCTTCTTCGATGAAAAGGCAATCGACATCGTTCTTCCAACCAAACTGGTATTTGTGGTTACTGAAGCCCCTGAGGCGATCAAAGGCGATACGGTGAACGGCGCAACCAAGGTGGTAACCTGTGAAACCGGCCTGACGGTAAAAGTACCCATCTTCATCAAGCAGGATGAAAAGATTCTGGTGAACACCGAGACCGGTGAGTACGTTGAACGGGTTAACAAGTAACTGCAATCCGGCGGAATTTATTCTGCCGGGTTATATACTGTTACATTTCATGCAGTTACAATAAAAAACCGGCTGGAGATTTCCAGCCGGTTTTTTATTTTCACGGCGGTGTTCAGCCTCCAGCGGGGCGGGATCTGCCGCCTCCATTGGGAATTATGACTTGCCAATTCAGGAAATCTAAAGTAGAGTTAAACGATAATAAAAAGGAAATTTCAATTAAAAGAGACAAGATATGAGAATAACTACCAAAGGCCGCTATGCATTGCGGGCCATGACAAATCTGGCACTTTCCAATCAGGACAGACCCAAGGCAATTAAGGTAATTGCCGCTGAAGAGGAAATATCGCCTGAATTTCTGGAACAGATCTTCTTCCGGCTGAAAAAGTCCGGTGTAATCAATTCTGTGCGGGGACCCGGCGGAGGCTTCATCCTCAATAAGGACCCTGAGGAGATCTCGGTTAAAGATATTTTTGAGGCCGTGGATGAAGGTCTGGATCTTACTCCCTGCAGCACCTGCAATGAAAACGGGGAGTTTGACTGCGCAAAGGTTGATACCTGTCTGGTTCACGATGTATGGCGGGAAGCAAACGATCACATCAATCGGTTCTTTGACGGCATAACACTGGCCCGGGTGATGAATAAGGATTCCAGTTCCCCCCTGAGCAAGGTACTTGCCGGAGAGGAAATCAAGCTGAGCTGAGCAGCAGGTTCCGTTACATAGCGCTGCTCATCTCAGGTGTTCATTTCAGGCGCTCATTACAGGCGCTCATTTCAGGTACTGAGGAATTACCAGAACCCGTATTCCGCCGGCTGATATTCCGGGAACCCAAAAGAGCCTCCCGAATACGAACCCGGCAGCCCGGAATCGGCGGGCACTCACATATTTTGGGTCTTCAGATTACACAACTCCCTGATCGATCATTGCATCGGCGACCTTTCTGAACCCGGCAACATTGGCACCCACCACATAGTTCCCGTCATAGCCCACCGAGGCAGAAGCTTCACGGCAGTTATTATGAATATTTACCATGATCCTCTGGAGTTTTTCGTCCACTTCCTCACGGGTCCATGCCAGCCTCATGGCATTCTGACTCATTTCCAGCCCGCTGGTGGCAACTCCTCCGGCATTTGCGGCCTTTCCCGGCGCGAACAATACATTGGATGTGATAAACTTCACCGCCGCATCTGCAGTACAGCCCATATTGCTGGTCTCCACAACATATTTCACCCCGTTGGCGATAAGCTGTGCGGCATCTTCACCGTTCAGCTCATTCTGGATGGCGCAGGGTACGGCCATATCAACAGGGACTGCCCAGGGTCGTTTCCCGGGAAAAAATTCGGCTTTAAACATATCGGCATATGGAGCCACCACGTCATTATTGCTGGCCCGCAGCTCAAGCAGATATTCCCATTTTTCCTCGGTATTGATTCCCTCTTCATCCAGAATGAAACCGTCAGGTCCCGAGATGGTAATAACTTTGGCCCCCAGTTCAGTGGCTTTTTTACACACACCCCAGGCAACATTGCCGAAACCGGAGACGGAGATTCTTTTGCCTTCCATCGATTCTCCCCCGGCCTCCACCATCTCCTTGGCAAAGTACATGGAGCCGTAGCCGGTAGCTTCAGGCCTGATCAGGGATCCTCCCCAGTCTCTTCCTTTTCCGGTCAAAACCCCGGTGTTCTCAAGACGGAGACGCTTGTACTGTCCGTACAGAAAGCCGATTTCACGGCCTCCCACACCGATGTCACCTGCTGGTACATCAGTATTGGGGCCGATGTGGCGAAAAAGTTCGCTCATGAAGCTTTGGGAAAAACGCATCACTTCCATTTCGCTCTTGCCTTTGGGGTCGAAGTCGCTCCCCCCTTTTCCCCCGCCCATGGGCATACCGGTAAGGCTGTTTTTAAAGGTCTGTTCGAATCCCAGAAACTTGAGAATGCTCAGATTGACAGATGGGTGGAACCTGAGGCCTCCCTTGTAGGGCCCAAGTGCGGAATTAAACTCCACACGGTATCCGCTGTTCACCCTGATCTCTCCCTGATCGTCAACCCAGGGTACCCTGAAAATGATAATACGCTCGGGTTCCACGATTCGTTCAAGAATCCGATACCGGGCATACTTGGGTTCTTCAGATAACAATGGGGACAGGGTCTGTAAAACCTCTTCCACGGCCTGAAGAAATTCAGGCTCCCAATGATACTTGCTGCTGAGTTGATCAAGGACCGTCTGTGCATAGCTGTTCATGCCCTCAGTATAAACCCAGTTCTCCTATTTTATCAGCTGAATTGTATAATTAAGAGTCTGTTATTACTTCTGCAGTAGTATTAACTCGTCAAACGTGTAGTAATTTTCCGTAGTAATTTTTCATTGAGAAATTTTCCATAGAGAACGCACCGGCGGCAGACCTGCCGCCTGCCGCATGTTCCATTTCGCCAGCAGCTTTTAGCCTGTTGCCTTACAGTTGCGTCTGGCCCGGCGTCGCATGCTTCGGATCAGCTGTCACCGGAATGGGGGAGATATACCATGGACTCGCTGCTGCGCCCTGCCAGAGCCGCCCCCAATTCATTGTCTGAACGGAAATGGCGCAGATAGCCGCTTTTTTCCGGCAGAAGGCTTTTCATTTCCCGGACTCCGGGGGTGTTTTGCAGGGTATCCAGGCGGAAAAATCCCGGCCCTTTCAGAGAAATATGAGCATAGCCCACATTCATGGCTATGAGGTTATGCAGAAAGTGGGATCCCTGGCTGGGATCAATATCGTAGTTTTCCACAGCAAGTTCCACAAGAATTCGCGCCTTGCTGATCTCCGGCCATTGTACCGGCACTCCCAGGTACTTATCCCGGCTTCCCCAGCGTCCCGGGCCGATGAGAATATATTCTCTGTCCTCAGCTTTCATCTGTTCATTAAAGGCTGATATTTCCCCTCTGATCTCTTCGGTTTTCAGCTGATCCCACATGGAAGGATCCACCACCAGAATATCGTGAATACCCGGGAGCCGGCCGTTTCCAAGGCTCTCGTTGCTGTAAAACACGATCCGGTTCCGGTCGGCGGGAACATCTGAAGGCAGACCGTCCCCGGCCTGGACATTCAGCGGCCGGACCTGAAGCAGATAGAAGCGGGGGATGTTTCTCGGTGGTCCGGCACCGAAACTCTCCTGAACGGATTCAGGCAGGTTCTGTTCTGCTGGCCTGGACGGCCTGGGTATTGAAGCATCATCCCCTCCAAGCCGGTTGCCCGGAGGCAGCACCACCGCAAACTCGATTTCAACATGGCCTCCCAGAGCTTTTTTCAATAATTCCATCAGGTCTTTCAGAAGTTCCGCCAGAGGAATTGCCGCATATTCAATAATTCCTCTGAAATTCACCACCTTCGGTCCGGGATGGGAGAGATCATCGGTGAGGCTGTTGTTGGTGGAATCAAATACCGCCGCAATGTGCTTCAAAGTCCGGTGTTTTACCGCATCCCGGAGAGAAAGTTTCACAAGACTCCGGGTTTCGCCTTCCATAATGGTTTCCCTGTCACAGTCCATTTTCAGTGCATAAAACTTCGTTTGACTGTACTTAACTGCGTCTTCAAGAGGATGATATGGTACTGCCGGCCAATCCGGACAGAACCGAAAGCTTCTGTTTCCCCCTGCAACCTCATGGCCCATGCCCAGGGCCAGACTGCAGAGTTTATCGTCGGTTTTCATGGGCCCCACCGGATAGTAATTCCAGCTTTGTCCCACCCCGGATATTTGGGGATAATAATAGTCTCCGTGCCGTTCCCCGGCCACCTCCTGAATGATAATGGCCATCTTCTCTTCTTCCGCATTGAAATGAAGGTTCTCAATATACTGTACGGCCTGTCTCAGGAACACCGAGGCGTACACCAGCTTGATTGCCAGGGTCAGCTGATCAAGCCTGGGCGAAAGGCTTTTCGAGGCATTGGGTATCATATATGTCTCGTACACTCCGCTGAAGGGCTGTGCCTGGCTGTCCTCCAGGAGACTGGAGGAGCGAACCGCCAGAGGTCTGACACTGTGCTTCAGGAATGTTTCCATCTGAACTTCAATCTCCCCGGGAAGCCGGGAGGTGGAGAAAATCATCCGGATCTCCTCATCGCTCCTGCCGGAAAGCCTGGTTCGGGATAATCCGTTCAGGTCAAGAAAGTCATCGAACACATCGGTTGCGATAATCAGGGTGCGGGGAACCGTTATTTCCATATTGGAATACATGCTTGCCAGATCCATGGTGGAGAGCAGAGCATTCATGAAAGCAAGCCCCCTGCCCTTGCCCCCCAGACTGCCTTTTCCTATGCGGACCACCACATCAGGTTCATCCAGAATTTCCTCACTGAAATCCACGATATTTCCCAGGTTCTGGTTTTTGCGGATGCTGATGAAGCTGTTGATGAGGAAGGATCTGATATCCTCCACCGAGGTAAAAGCGGAAGCGTGTTTACCCCGCATTTTCCGTCCGGTTTCAAACTCGCCGTGGGCCATCAGCCAGGTGGAAAAATGATTCCGCCGGGCATGATACAGAATTGATTCATCAGGAATGTCCCTGATGATTCTGGAAAAATCCTTCAGGTTGGATGCCCTTTGAATCTCCGTTTCCTCTTCAGTTCGAAAAATAAAATCCCCGAACCCCAGGTTAAAGCGGAGAAAGTGCCGCAGCTCCTCCCGTATCCCGGGATCCTTCTTGCATATAAACGGAATATCCCGGCGGTGGGCTTCGGTCTTCCACTGACCTTTCATGGACTGGAGAAGAACGGGCATATACTGATCTTCCCTGCGGATTTCATCCGCAAGATTGAACCCCGCCTCCTCGTCTGTTGTGCCGTGAACCGGGAATTCCACATCGCTGATCACTCCCAGCATGCTTTTTTTGAACGTCCGGTAGATGCTCATGGCTTCTTCGTAGGTTCGTGCGATGAGAATTTTGGGCCTGGTCCGCATACGGAGATATTTCTTGTGATTATTCTGCTCATGGGCAATCAAGGCCTGGATCTGCTCCATCAGCTCTGTGTACAGCATGGGCAGGAAAATGGAACTGTATTCTATGGAGTCATCCACGAAGAGAAGGACACGCACCAGCCCCTGCCGGATATCGTTGCGCACATTATAATAATCCTCCACGGATTTGATGATGGACAAAAAGACCCTGGGACCGCCGGTCCACAGAAATATCTCATCAAACACTCCGCTCCAGGTTTTCCACTCCTCGCCGCTGGAGGAAACAATGCTTCCCGGGGCAGGGGCAGGACGGGTGATCAGGTCTTTAATCAGGGGTATCTCGGTCTTGTTGGTAAGGAGCAGCACCACGGGCATGTTGGGATACAATTCCCGGATCCGTTCAGCAAGCTCGAAGCAGCTCGTCTCGCCGCTGCGCATGGTGGTGATAACGATATCAAAATTTTCCTTCTCCAGAAGGCGCAGAGCATCGTCGGCGCCGGGTACGGATATCATCCTTGGAATGCTTGTGAGGTTGAGCTGATGATACTCCCCCACCAGCTGGTCGGAGAGAAGAGAATCGTGCTCAAAAATGTACGCATCGTAAAAGGTGGACACCAGGAGAATCCGGCGTATCCGGAAACGCATCAGGTTGTGAAAATTATCTTCGCCGAACTTGAATTTCCGGTAGTAGAAGGACAGATCCTTGAATTTCATTCTTCAAGTGTATGCGCCTCCCGGCCGGGCCGCAAGAAATAGTTTCGGAAATACCGGCGGCTATTCGCTTCCCGGAGGAAGGGTTTTTACGTAGAGATCCATCTGAGGATAGGGAATCACGATACCGTTCTCCTTGAAGCGGCGCCAGATCATTTTCCGCAGCCACGCCATGGCCACAAATCGCTCAGGGGCATGGATAATCCGGGTATACAGTCCCACCTCTATGCCAGAGCTGTTAAAGCTTCGCACCCGCATGGTGGGTTCCAGCGTACCCGTCCAGTAGGGACATTCCTTCCCCACATCTATGAGAACCTTTTCAACAAAATCCAGATCGCTCTCATAATGAACCTCCACAATTGCCGGAACTGTGACTTCCTGGCTGTCGTAGCTGTAGTTGTGAACCGGTTTTCCGATGATTTCCGAATTGGGAATGATGATGGTCTCATTCAGCAGGGTGTTAATGACCGAGTGCAGAAGAGTGATTTTCACCACCCTTCCTTCAAGATTCTCCCCGGAGGTGGTGGCAAGTATGAAGTCCCCCTCCTTGATGGGCCGGCTGAGAATGATAACCACACCGGCGAAAAAATTGGAAACCATGCTTTGAAGGCCGAATCCGATACCGATTCCCAGGACGCTGAACACCAGTATCAGACTGGAAAAATCAATTCCGATGAAGCTCAGCCCCATAATGAGAACCAGAAGCATGACCGTGTAGCGGGACATGTTGGCAATACTGAATTTCCGGGATTCGTCCACCGGGAGCCGCTTGAGCACCTCCCGCTCAACCAGGCTCCGGGCGCCTTTTCCCGCCAAACTGGCCAGATAAAACACCGGTACTGCAGTGATCAGGGTCATAACCGAGATTTTCAGGTCACCGCTGGAATAGAACGGCTCATTGAGAATTGTCCCCAGGGCGGAAAGAACCGAGAAGAACTCCGCACCCAGCAGAAATGTGGTGATCAGAATCAGATATATCAGCCCCAGAACCCGGAAGATAATCCGGTTCCAGCGCTTCAGGTTATTTTTCACCGGATCTTTCAGTTTGGACCGGTCTATGCTGCGGGCAACCAGGTTTTTCAGGAAGCGGATCACAAATATTCCCACAAACAGGGGGAGCAGAAACTCCAGAACAAAACCTGCGACGGAGAACGGCAGCGAAAGGGTGCCCGCACTTAAGGGTTGGCTGAGAATTTCCCAGATACCGGAGATAACCTCTCCAAAACTGCCGCTTTCAAGTTCATCCATGGCGGGTCCTCTTATCCTTTACCCGTGATTATCTAGCAGATTCTGAACTGGGAGCATTTCATGTACCGCACCTGAGTTTTTCCCTCCGACGGATCATGCAAAAAACCAATTCTTCACCGGCTGGCTCTGCTCAAGCCCGCCCGGCGCCAACGCGCCGCTTTCAGGACCGGGCATATTTCATGAGCGATTCCAGTTCATCTTCCTGAATAAGGCCTTTACGCACACAGTGGGGGAGAAATTCATCCAGACGGGCAAAACTGCGCAGATCAATTCCCGCAGCAGTCATGTCCTTGCGTCCCCTCTCGCCCCGCTCGATTAAAACTGCGAGATGTTCCACTTTCAGGCCTGCTTCCTTGAGAATATCCAGTGCTTCAATTTTACTGGTCCCCCTGGTAATCAGATCATCCAGCAGAAGCACTTTCTCCCCGGACTTCCAGTTTCCCTCCACGGTATTTCCAGTACCATGAGATTTGGCATTCATTCTGGGGAATATCATGGGGATGCCTGTTTCCATGCTCACTGCCGTCGCCAGTGGCAGTGCCGCCACGGGAATACCGGCAATATGGTCAAAGTCTTTTCCTTCCCGCCGGAGCTCATGGATCAGCCGGGCATATGCTCGTGCCACATCCTTCAGAAGGCTGGGATACGACATCACCCGGCGCAGGTCGATGTAGAACGGCGAACGTTCCCCGGACTTCAGAGTGAACTCACCTGTTTTGAAGCAGCGGGCATCGATAAGACCTGACAGCACTCTGTCCTTCAGCAAATCTCCGGGAGAACCGGCATGACCTGCCCCTTCGTTCTTCCTTTTTGCAAGCACTTTTTCTACGGCTTCGTTCAGTTCAGATACCAGAGCGGCGGCAGCTGCTTCGGGGTCCTCGGCCTGGGAAATTCCCCGTGCCACCACAGGGATAATGCCCGTCCCCCGGGAGTTCACCCCCGCTTCCACGGCCTCCAGCATGCTCCCGCCCTGAGCGCCGATTCCCGGACTGAGAAACCACATCTCAGGATGCCGGGCTCTGATTGCCCGCAAGGCGTCCAGATCATTACCCGCTACAACCAATCCCACATTCTGCCCCCAGGATCCGGCTATTTCCGCAACCCGTACATAGAGGGGCTCGCCGTCATTCTGGCTCAGAAGCTGAAGGTCGCCGCTTCCCGGATTACTGGTTTTACACAGGATAAAGGCGGCAGTTTTACTGTGATTGATAAACGGCTCCACCGAATCGCGGCCCATGTAGGGACTTAAGGTAACTGCATCGGCATTCAGATGACCGAACACCGCACGCTCGTACGCAAGGGCGGTCGCCCCGATATCACCCCGTTTAGCATCAAGAATTACGGGAATTTCATCGGGAATCAGTTCCAGGGTGATCTCCAGTGCCTGCAGTCCCGGAGCGCCCAAGGCTTCATAAAATGCGATGTTGGGCTTGTAGGCAAGGGCGTAGCTGCTTGTGGCCTGAATTATCCGCTTGTTCTCTTCGATCATGCCTGACACACTGTCGGCAGCGCCCATATCCGGCTGAATTGCATGCCGGGGATCCAGACCCACGCACAATAAACTGTTGATTTTCCTGCTTCGCTCTTCCAGTCTCTGAAAAAAATCGCTCATAGTGGTAATGTATTCCTCTTGTGCGGATCGGAAACAGGGGATTATGAACCCGTTCCCTCGAGATACGCACAGAAAGCATGTATACTGTGCACAGATTCGTGCACCCGCACTCCCCGGGCTGAATTATATCCGATTCAACGGGGCTTGGCAAAGCACAGAAATTCCTGAACGGCTGATAACCGTCGCCGGATGCTGATAACCGTCACCGGATTAGGAGGGAATATGCCTGACAGTCCTATTCACAAAGCCATGGAACGAATTGCCGGGGCCCAATACCTTACCGCATTTACCGGCGCCGGAATATCCGTGGAAAGCGGTGTTCCCCCTTTCAGAGGTGAGCATGGAATCTGGAACCAATACGATCCCCGGATTCTTGAGCTCGATTACTTCTACCGGAACCCCGGAGAATGCTGGACGGTAATCAGGGATCTGTTTTACCGGAACTTTGCAGCCAGTAAACCCAACGACGCCCACTACTGGCTGGCAGAATTGGAAAACCGCGGCAAACTCAAACTTCTGATTACCCAGAATATCGATGATCTGCATTACCGGGCGGGAAGCAGAAATGTGGTTGAATACCACGGCAACTGCCGCCGGCTTCTGTGTACCCGCAGCGGAAACTATGTCCCGGCAGAGAGCATCAACCTGCTGGAAATGAAAGATGATGAGATGCCGCCCCGAAGTCCGGCCGGAGGAGTTTATAAACCGGATTTTATCTTTTTCGGAGAAGGAATTCCCCGGGAAGCCCAAAAGCGCAGCCTGGATGCAGTAGACCGCAGCGATGTGATGATAGTGATCGGCTCCACCGGGGAAGTGTATCCTGCGGCTTCAATTCCGTTGATGGCAAGCCGCCGGGGTGCGGTAATAATCGAGATCAATCCCCAGCCCTCCGCATTCACCTCCGAAATAACCGATATTCATCTTCAGATGACAGCCGGTGATGCAGCCAGGCAGCTTCAGGAGATCCTGGATGATGCAGTGTAGCGGCAATCAGAGAACAACTTCCGTTCCAGTCAGATTGGATCATTTTCCCGGCACCACGGCCCTGAACAGATGCCCGGTACAGCTAAAGCAGCAGGAGCAGGGTTATTCCCGAGAGCGACAGAACCGTGCCTGATATTCCCCAGAGAGTGATTTTCCGGCGAAACAGCAGGTGTTCAACAGGGAAGAGAAAAAGAGGCGTGGTTTGCATGAGAACCGCCGCCAGTCCCACTGGAATGAACATTACCGCATAGAGACTTCCCATCACTCCCAGGGAAGGTCCCACCACGGCGGCAAATGCGATGAACCCCAATGCCCGCCGGTCTTTCATCTTCCGGAAATCCTGGAAGAAGGTACCCCGAAAACCCACATACACCAGCAGTCCCAGGAGTCCGGCAAGCAGACGCACTACATTGATTTCCACCGGACTGTCACCGGCATTGATGCTGTACTTGGATGCCACGATTCCCAGAGCCTGGGAGACGGCCCCGGCGATAGCCAGCAGCACCCCGATTCCTTTTCTGTCCGGCCTTCCGGTTCCGGTTTTGGCAGGGGTGGTGTCACGGACCACCATGGCTATCCCCGAAAGTATGAGCAGGGCTGCGGCGCCGGTGCCGGGAGCCAGCCGTTCGCCGTACATGAGCCAGGAAAACAACGCCGCAAACAGGGGGCTTCCGGTCATAATCAGCATGGTATCTCTGGGACCGATATCAAGAAATGCCCGAAACAGCAATAAATCCGCCACCACATAACCGAACAGCCCGGAAACGGCAGCGGCCGCCAGGGAAGCACCCCCGGAAAGCACCGGGAGAAAGCTGCCGGTTATCATCAGCTGAATGAGTAGACTTACCGGCAGGGCAATCCACAGCCTGATGTGTGCGGTGGTGCCTGATCCCACCCGTCTGCCGGAAAATGTATAAAAAATGGAATTATGGGCCCAGGCTCCGGCAGCCCCCAGGGCAAGCAATACTCCCCAAATCATCCGCTGCTCCTATTTCCAGCCCCGGCTGTTTCCGGCGCCCTGCAAAAAACATGGGTACCGGCGACCCGGGTAACTGGCAGAAGGAAGCTGTAGCATAAAGAAACGGTTGAAGACAAGAGGCGGTTCGAATGGGCGTTTAGAACTCGGGATGTATTTCCTTGAACTCATCCAGCCACAAACTGCCGTATAGATCCTCCAGCGGGGGCAGTTCGGGCGTAAATGAAATATCTGCCGTCTCAAGAAAATCCGCCTGCAGGTCGCCTGAGCTCATTGTCCACATCGAGCTGCGTCCGAAACCCGGCGATTCCGATCCCACGGTAATTTTTACAAGCAGTATTTTCTGATCTGCTCCAAGGCTGGGAAACAGTGCTGAATCCAGGGGAATATATACCGACAGATCATCCCAGGAAAACTCAGGATACCGGCCTGCGACATAACTCACAGCATAGACGGGCACCCCGTCAGCCTGTTCCGTTCCGGAATTCATGCTGATATCCGCTTCTCCCATAATAATCAGCCCCGGATCTGTTTGGCTGTTGGTGTCTCCGGCAGAAGATGTCATGGGCTGGATTTCGGCTACCCGCAGTGAACCCAGGCGGAACTGGATTTCTGCGCTGTTTCCGCCCCCATACTCCCCGGCCAGCTCGTAGGTTCCTGTGAAATGTGCCAGGTGGCGATGTTCCGCCGATCCCGACGGCCATGCTCCGTCAGAATTCTCCGGGTATCTGCTCTCAACGTTTACCCGGGCTTCACCTTCAAACTCAGGTGAGGAAAAATCGCTGCTGCTGAAACTGTATTCAGCCCTGATTTCATAGCTGCCCTCTCCATTGAGCAGCAGGTTCAGAGGGTT
The DNA here is from genome assembly GCF_000507245.1 of Salinispira pacifica. GTDB lineage: Bacteria > Spirochaetota > Spirochaetia > DSM-27196 > Salinispiraceae > Salinispira > Salinispira pacifica. The sequence continues at coordinate 3,143,485 of NC_023035.1, forward strand.
TCTGGGCCCTCCTATCCCCTGATTCATCCTATCCAGATAGGTAAAATCCTCATTTCCGGGGAGGCGAACCGACCAGTGGATGAGCTGGGGAACCCGGGCTCCGGGAGAATTGAGCTCCACGGAAATTCTGGTGCCGGGAAATACGGAATTGTCTGAACCTTCGCCCCCCTCCCGGACATACCATTCAATGGTGGGGTCGCCCATGCCCAGTAGGGTACAGGAGAAAAACATCACAGGAACACAGCATATAAAGATCAGGAACAGAGGAAGCCGCCTTTGTTCTCCGGTTCTTCCCCTGATCTTTCGGGAGACGCTCCTCTGTTGAAAATTATCGATCTGCAGCATGCCGTAATAATACAACCACAGGACGGGGAATACCAGCTGGAAGATTGAATAACCCCCCTTGCCCCGCGCTCAAGCTGGAAGCATACTGTCTATATGGGAATTTTCAGAAAAGGAAAAACATCCGGGCGCAGATATCATTCAGGACTGGTGCTTGCCGGCGGCGCAGCCCGGGGGCATACCAGATCGGCGCCTGGGAGACACTGAGGAAGCACGGCTTCCGCTTCGACGGGTTTACCGGAACCAGCGTGGGGGCACTGAATGCAACACTCATGGCCCAGGGTGACTGGGACTTTGCCGTTGAACTGTGGTCCAACCTGGGCATACAGGATGTGTTGACTCTCCCGGATTTTCTCCAGGGTGAGGACATCTCCAAGTTATCCTGGAGAAAAACCGTAGCACTGCTGCAGGAGGTGCGCCGCTCCGGCGGACTGGATTCCTCCCCTCTGCTGAACATGCTCCGTACCCGCAGCAAAGAGGAAAAACTGCGGAAATCCGGGGTGGATCTGGGGGTGGTCACATTCGGAGTCTCCAAGTTCCGGCCGCTGAAGATTTTCCTGGACGAAATGGAGCCGGGCAGCCTTCCGGATTATCTCTATGCCAGCGCTTCCTTTCCCCTCTTCAAAATGGCAAAGATTGAGGATAAGCGTTTTACCGACGGCGGTGTGTGGGATAATCTCCCATGGTCCATGCTTACCGAACGGGGATACCGGGATCTGGTAATCATTGATATTTCCGCCTACGGCATGGTCCGCCGCCCGGATCCGGAGAACCGCAGAATTCTCTACATTAAAAACAGCCTGCCGCTCCCCCATCTTATGGATTTCAGCCGGAAGAGTCTGGATTACTCCCGGAAACTGGGCCGCCTGGACAGCATGAGAATTCTGGGAGATGTGGGAGGCCTGGAGTATTATATCGATCCATCAAAGGACTCGAAGAATCGCCTGGGCAGAATTGAGGATAACGGAAGGGTGATTATTTCCCAGGACCTTCCTGATAATCTGAAAAAGATACGCTCAGGGGGACTTGCGGTGTTTGAAGCAGCCGCCAAAGCATACGGTATTCCCCGGGCAGAATATTACAGCGTGGATACCCTCTTCCGGGAAATCCGGGAAAAAGACCGGAAGCTCGTCCAGGGCATACGGAACGGCAGAGAGGAGGGAGGACTGAACCCCGGGACCATCCGGGATATCCTCTTCGACATCGCAAAACAGAAGATGGGCGACCACGAGCGTTTAAGCGAAAATCCTCCCATACTCTGGCTCATGGGGGGAAAAATCCTCCTGCCGAAGCAAAGCGGATATATAAAAAGCATGCTGAAAGTGCTTTATCCTGAACTGGAAACCGCACTTCAATTCAGACAACTCTTTGATTTCCCGGAATTGAACGCAGAATCCTGAAGTCAGCTGTCTAAAGATTCAGCATACTCCTTAAAACGTTTCATATCCTCTTCGGTCTGTTTTCGGAATGCACCCGGCGCCAGGAACGCCATCAGTTTCATGAATCCCCGCATGCGGAAGTCATTTATCTGTATCCAGCGGGTGCCGCCGGTTTCCCGGCTTTCAAAATGGTTCTCGCAGGTGTTTTCCACCCCCCGCACCCGGTACAGGAAGGTTATCTCATCAGGAAGCTGGTCACGGAGAATTTCCTCTTCCATCTCCAGCTCATCCTTACCCAGTTTATACTTAATACGGGTTCTGGATCCTTCCTTCCCCGAATCCCCTTCCAGATGGTCCCTGCGCTGCAACCCTTCCTGCCACTGTTCCATGTGGACAGGATCCATAAAAATGCGGGTCAGACGTTCCCGTGGGAGATCTATATATATTTCATTCTGATATTTCACTTCTTCTCCTAAGCCTTGAGCCGCAGACAATACTATTGCAAATAACCGGTCGGAAAAAGCCGGGTTACATCCGTTTCGTACTTTTTTCGTTGACCCCGTACATGAAGAAAGATAATCAGTTGAAACTCAAGGCTATTTCCAAAATCTTTGATTTTTGAATGCTGGGTACTTCACAGTTTTTACACCGGATAGAGGCAAACACTCAATGAAGCATGAGAAAAACATCTCCAAGGATCATCTGCATCTGATGCTCACCGTGATCTGTCTGGCCGCTGGAGTTTCCTTCCTGCTGTCTTTAATCATCTTTCCTGACATTACCCGGGGATATACCCTGGGTGAGAATATCGATTGGAACCGGGCCGCAGAACATCTGGAGGTTCTCAGCTCCCGGGAGCACGGAGGAAGGCTGAGCGGAAGTCCGGGCAACCGGAAATCTCTTGCATATGCGTCAGATCAATTCAAAGCCATGGGCCTCGCCCCCTGGGGAGACGATAACGGTTATCTGCAGCATTTCTCCGGGATTGTGCCGGATATGGACACCTCCCCCGATTTCCGCATCACTGTCCCCGATTCGCCGCAGGTCCTTCAGTTTCAGATGTATGAGGATTACAGTGTTCACAGTGCGTTCTACGGCACAGGAATTGATTTTTCCGGTGATATTCTCATCTGCAGCAGGACTCTCAACAGCTATCCCCGGGAGCTGCTTGAAAATCGACTGATCATAGCCCCCAGAACCAGCTATATGCTCCCCAGTCTGGAAACTGCACGAGCCGCAGGCGCCGCAGGAGTATTTTTCACAGCCGCCGCCAACTGGTACGGCGCCAGAGATGTAAACAAACCCTCGGAAAAACAGATTTCCATTCACCGGAAACTGGGCACCGATTTTTTCTCCGGAGACATACGCCCCGCTGCAGTGGCCCGGCTCAAACAGCTTGCAACGGAGGTAGAACATGCTCTCCTGGTCCCGGGTGCTTCAATTGCAGTGGAACTGAATTTTCCCGTGGCCTCCAGTGCAAATGTGCTGGCGCTGCTGCCGGCCCGGTCACGTTCTGCCCAAAAGCAGAGCGGGGGGGCATAGCCCGGGGCAGAAATCAGCGGTCACAGGCAGAGCCCTGATCATTTCCGCCGATATTGACGGCAGAGGAAGGGGGCCGGAAGGGATGGTTTTTCCTTCCACCTCCAAACAGGCCGCATCCACGGCGTTACTTATTGAGCTTGCCAGAGCGGCGGCAGAAGCACCGGCGCCGCCGAAACGGGACATTGTATTTGCATTGTGGAACTCATCGGAAATTGACGGAGCGGGAGCTGAATTCTTCACCAGAAATCCGGAACTGGATCTGGGACAGAGTGATATTATTCACATTCAGAATGCAGGAATGGGAGGAATCCAGACTTCCGTGGTAAGTGACGGACGGCACGGAGGAATCATCAGCAGCCTCATCACCCAATATGGGGCAAACCGGGGTCTGCCGGCGGTCAAGGCCAGTCCCGATTCCCGGGGCAGCATCATCCCGTTTATGAATTTACGCATTCCTGCGATAGTGCTGGAAGCATCATCCCCGGCTCCCGACGGAATTCTCAACACCAGCCATACAGTTGATCTTCAGGCACTTGCGCTCAGGGGGAAGGTGCTGGGAGATTATCTCGACTGTGAACTTTTTACCCCCCCCCCTTTTCTGAGCATTCTGCCCCGCTCCATGCTTCTCGCCGCAGCACTTCTGTTCAACCTGATCCTTCTGGTGAGGATTCTGGAACAGCTCAGCAGAATTCCAGGCTCACGGGATATTTGGGAGCGGATCTATTTTCATCCTGCCAGCGGATTCATTCGAAAGTCCGCCTCGTACCTGCTCCCCGCCGCATTGGCAATGTTTCTGTTCATCCTGATCATCCAGCTTCCTCCGGACAGTCAGGTAAACCGCAGCACAGGGCAGGACAGCATTTCTACCCACCTCCTGTTGAAAAACAGCTGGAATTTTGTGCGCGATTTCTTCCGGGGGAATCTGCGTACCAGCGCCGACAGCGGAACAATCATCAGCATTTTACTCACATCCGGGCTGCAGAGTCTGAAACTGATCGGCGGAGCCCTGGGCGTTTCGGCCCTGGCTGCCTTTCTCACAGCGCGCAGGAGCGTACAGGGTCCCCATGCGTTCAGCCAGGGCAGACGCTCCATATCCCCGGGCGGCATCCTGGGAGCATCGGTTCCGGGTATCGTGGTAATCCTTGCCATGCTCTCTCTGTATGTGGCGGTTTCAGAGATCTGGCCCCAGCTCAGCAGGAACCTGCAGCTCCAGCAGAGTCTCTTTCCCCTGATCAGTATCAGCATCCTTCCCGCAGCCTACAGCGCACGGATGACCGGCCTGCGGATCGACCGGGAAATGCAGCGCTCCTATATTCTGGCGGCCAGAGCCCGGGGCTACAGCCCCCGGCGGATTTTCCGCACCCAGCTGCTTAGGCCTCTGGCAGGAAGTTTCGGTGAAAACCTCCCGTCCCTCATGGCATTAATTCTCACCAATCTGATCCTTGTTGAATACCTGTTCAACTACAAAGGCCTGGTGTTCTACCTTCTCTATTTTTACCAGCGCCACGATGCATCCAGTTTCATCAGCGTCTCCCTGGCGCTGCTTCTGCTTTACTCCCTTGTCTCTCTGGCAGGAGGGGCAATGGCCATGATCTTTCAACCTATGAAAACACGGAGGCTGGTATGAAACCGAACATCCGCACATGTGCCATAGTCACCGCTTCCATTATCCTTCTCTCGCTTCTTGTCATGATGATATTCGCCGAACAGTTGGCCCCCAGAAGTCCTTACACCATGCAGAGCATCAGATCATGGACAGAGGACGGGCGGCTGATATTTCAAAAGGCCCCCTACCCCCCTTCCAGGCGCTTTCCACTGGGAAGTGATGAATTCGGAAGAGATATTCTCAGCAGAATTATTCATGGAAGCCGGATCACCATTCCCCTTGCATTCTGCATCGTGCTGCTGCGCTTCGCTCTGGCAGTGCCCCTTGGAATCAGAGCCGCCTTCGGAGGAAAAATCGCCGCCGGATTGATTCATCAATTCAGTCTGATATTCAACGCCATCCCCGCCCTGCTTATCAGCCTGATCATTCTCAAACTTGAACTGTTTCAAAGCCTGGATACCATGGCTTCCGCACTGGCCTTCACGGCGGTGCTGGCAGGGGTAACCTGGTCCCGAACCGCCCATATCATCCTTGAGCGAAGCAGCAATATCCTTTCCATGCAGTTCATCCGCAGTGAGATCGCAATCGGAAAGTCACCGTGGATGATTACCAGAAAAAATCTCATTCCCCACCTGCTTCCTGAAACTCTTGTTCTGTTTTTCATGGAGATAGGGTCTGCTCTCACCCTGCTGATGCAGCTGGGGATTTTTGCAGTGTTTTTGGGAAACCTCAGGATAGTCAGGGATACCACCAACGGCATTATCAGCTATTTTAATGTGAGTTTTGAACCGGAATGGGCCAGCATGCTGGGAACGGCCAGAAACATGATTTCCACTGCTCCCTGGATGGTGATATATCCTGCGCTGGCGTTTTTTATTACCGTATTGGGGTTTAATCTCTTCGCAGAGGGGCTGCGGCAGTTTCTTCCGGGACCGGGCCAGGCGGCATCTCCAGGATCCACTGCTTCGGTGACTGATTCGGCCACTGATTCAGTAACCGATTCGGCCTCGGCTGCGGGCAGAGGCCCGGACACAAAAACAACAGGGAGGAAAGGAAAGCGGCTTCTCCCAAAAATCGTTTTCTCTTCGGCGGTCCTTGGAGCAGTCATTCTGATGCTCCTGCTGCCCAGTCCCGTGCCGGAGCAAAGCTGGAAGAGCTTTCCTTCCGCCCTCACCGCTCCGGTACGCCCGGGGAGCGGCGATGCGGCCATGCGGGCACGGGCTATGGGGAAGCAATTCCGGGAAATGGGCATGCTTCCCGTACACGGAGATTCATATGAATGGCATCCCCAGCGGCCGGCTGAGTATTACCAGGGAAGCACCGGGATCCGGATCACCCTGCCTGCAGGGAATGAGGCGGAGCCGGTTTCTCTGAAACCCGAACCCGGTTCCTGCATGGTACGAAAATTTTCACTCTCAGATATCCATACCCGGGGTTCTGCCTCGCAATCGGATAATTTGCCCGATACTTCCGTTCATATTTCTCTGGAGGATATTCCCCTGGTGGACGGCAGGAATATGGATTTGCTCAGTTTCTCACGGGACGATGCTGCAGGAATCCGGGGATCATTTCTTGTGACAGACCCACTTATGTATCCTGAACAGGCCTTTCAGGCTGCAATCCGAAGAATAGCCGGATTCCCCGAAATCCAGGGGGTCATTATTCTCAGCGCCCCCCGCCGCATCTCCCCGGACACGGCGGCGGAAGCCGGCGAATACACCGAAATACTTATCGAACGTGCCCTGTTCCCGCCCATCTCCGGGCAACTTCCCCCACGGTCCCGGAACCTTCTGCGGACTTCCCCGGCAGAAGGAAGCCTCTCTCTGGAGTTTACCGTTCATAAAGTTGAAGCCCAGCCGGCATATATTACCGGACTCATTCAGGGCACCGACCCCGGTCTGGCAGGCAAGGCCATTATGATTACCATGGACTACCTGTCCGCATCCCGCATGCCGGGGCTGGCTGAATGGCAGCTGAACCTTATTGAATCACTCTCCGGCCCCTTCCGGGGCTCCTGGTCATATATCATTTGTCTCACACCAGGCGGCGGGCAGCCCGGCTTCCAGGGTCTTGCGGAATATATTGACCGCATGCCGGTGAACTACAGTGATATTGAACTGCATATTAATCTCAGCGGCATGTCCCTCTCAGGTCAGGAAGGGCTGGGATTCAACCGGCAGCAGGCCCCGGTTACCCGTACCTACGCCTGGTCAATTGCACTGCTCATGGAAGAGGAACTGCAGGCCTTGAGCAGAAAGCAGGATATTCCCCTCTACTCCATGGAGTCCAGGCTGCAGACCGTACAGTACTACTTTCCGCTGAACCCGGAAGTGAACGCTCACTTCTGGGAACACGGCATCGCAAGCGTGTTCCTGCAAAGCAGTCCGGAAATCCTCCGAAATGCAGGGAAAGCTCTGGCATCAATCATCCTCAACAGCATGTATATGAACAATCATCCTTACAGCGAACACCCAGGAGCCGGTGGAACATGACAGACCAACACGATGTACAGCAGCCGGTAATTCAAATGAAAAATCTCTCAGTTCGCTTTCCCGCCCCCGGGGGAAGCATTACCGCGGTACGGAACCTGAGTTACACCCTGTCTCCGGGAAGCATCAGCGGAATCCTGGGAGAATCGGGAAGCGGAAAATCTGTGAGCAGCCGTTCTCTGGCGGATCTGGCTGCAGGAGGAACCCGGCAGGCTGAATCCCTTCGCTACCGGGGCAAGGATCTGATGAACATGCAGGAAGACGAGCTGGGCCGGATCAGGGGAAACGAGATTGCGTATATCTTTCAAAATCCCCGTGAAAGTCTGAATCCCTACACGAGCATCGGTACTCAGTTCCGCCAGCTTCTCCGTACATCTTCCCGGCAGTCTTTCAGTGAGTCCTTCCGGCAATCTTTCCGGCATTCCTCAAGGGGGGCGGGCCGGGCAGAGGAGGCAAGGGAAGAGCAGATACACCGGGCATTGGAGGAAGCAGGCCTTCCGGAAACAGAGCGGATTCTTCAGATGTTCCCCCATCAGCTCAGCGGAGGGCAGAATCAGCGGGTGAACATTGCCATGGCCCTCCTGCTCAGAGCGGATGTGATAATTGCAGATGAACCCACCAGTGCGGTGGACAGTCACCTCCGGGGTCAGATTCTTTCCCTTCTGGAGCGGATCAACCGGGAACACGGAACCACAATACTGATCATTACCCATGATTTTGCGGTAATCAGGAGGCTGTGCAGCAGGGTGCTGGTGATGTACGGAGGCCTTCTTGTGGAAGATGGTCCGGTGGAGGAGATTATGAGCATCCCCCGGCATCCCTACACCCGGGAGCTTCTCCAATGCAGCGCATCACTGGAGTCCGCATCAGAAAGTGCCGACGGCGGGAAGAGCACACGGCAGGCAGGTATTTTCCGACGTCTCAGAAGTGCTATTGCCCTCAGCATCCCCTGCGGGCCGAAAGGAAACCGTACTGGAAGCACGGGGGATATCCAGGCATTTTCTCATTCAAACCAACCCCTTTCGTCCGCCGGACCGGATTGATGCTCTGAAAGATGTGGATCTGCGGCTGTACAAGGGAGAAGTTCTTGGACTTGTAGGCGAAAGCGGAAGCGGCAAATCCACCATGGGCAGCATCCTTACCGCCCTGCAGAGACCGGACTCCGGACAGGTTTTATTCCGCAACCGGGATATTTTCACCCGGACTCCCCGGGAACTGCGGAAGATCCGCAAGGAACTTCAACTCATTTTTCAGCAGAGCGGAAACGTACTGGATCCCAGAATGACAACCGGAGCCATTCTCACCGAAGCCCTGAGCCTTCATAATATCTGCAGCCGGGAGGAACAACCCCATGAACTGAAACGGCTGCTGGAGCTGGTTGGACTTCACGAGGATACCCTTCAGCGGTATCCCGGAGAACTCAGCGGAGGCATGCTTCAACGGGTGATCATCGCCCGCGCCGTGTCCACCAGACCCTCGGTAATAATCTGCGATGAACCGGTGTCTGCCCTGGATGTCTCGGTGCAGGGACAGGTGCTGAACCTTCTGAAGGATCTCCAGGAAGAGCTGGAATTAAGCTATATCTTTATCTCCCATGATATTGATGTGATCCGTCACATGGCTGACAGGGTCGCCGTTCTGGAATCCGGAGAACTGAGGGAAGGGAAAATTTGAGTCTCCGACTCCCTGGGTATCAGCGGCTGCATCAGGCCGGGAAGCCAGGGAAATAGTTGACGAAACTACCAAAGTTTATGTGACAGGCATCACATAAAACCGCATTTCTGACACAATTACTCTCTTGCAAACTCCTTTCCCACGGTTTATTATGAGTGTGTACCAAAAAATAGTGCCATCAAAAACCACGAAAAAGAGGATCACTATGTCAGATAAAAAAATGGTGATTGTCGACGGAAACGCCGCAGTCGCCCACGTTGCACACGCAACCAACGAGGTAATCGCCATCTATCCGATTACCCCCTCCTCTCCTATGGGTGAGCTTTCAGATGAGTTCTCCGCCAAAGGCAAGGAGAATATATTCGGTACTACACCCCATGTAGTAGAGATGCAGAGTGAAGCAGGAGCCGCCGGAGCAGTACACGGCGCACTGGCAACAGGTGCACTTACCACCACCTTTACCGCCAGCCAGGGCCTTCTTCTGATGATTCCAAACATGTTCAAGATTGCAGGTGAACTGACCCCCACAGTCTTTCACATTGCCGCCAGGGCCATCGCCGCCCAGGGATTGAGCATTTTCGGGGATCATTCGGATGTCATGGCAGCACGTTCCACCGGATTTGCCATGCTGGCTTCCAACAACGTCCAGGAAGCCATGGATAATGCCCTCATAGCCCAGACCGCCACCCTTGAAAGCAGAGTTCCCTTTCTGCATTTCTTCGACGGGTTCCGGACCAGTCATGAAGTTCACAAGATCGAGGAAGTTTCCTATGAAACCATGAAGGAAATGATCGATATGAAGATGGTTCAGGCTCACCGGGCACGGGGTCTGGATCCCGAACGCCCCAGTATCACGGGAACCAGCCAGAATCCCGACGTGTACTTCGCAAGCCGGGAAACGGTGAACAAATACTATGACGCCACACCGGAAATTGTGCAGAACGCCATGGATAAGTTTGCGAAACTTACCGGCCGTCAGTACAGAATTTTTGATTATTACGGTGCACCGGATGCAGAGCGGATTATCATTCTTATGGGATCCGCAGCTGAAACCACCGAAGAAACCGTAGATTATCTCAATGCCCAGGGCGAAAAAGTGGGACTTGTTAAAGTTCATCTGTTCCGCCCCTTCAGCACGAAGCACTTCATCGACGCTCTTCCTGCAACGGTTAAATCCATCGCAACCCTGGACATGACCAAGGAAGCCGGCTCACTGGGTGAACCCCTGTATGAGGATGTCCGTACGGCCATCGGCGAAGCAATGGCTGAGGGCAGCGCAGCCTTCAAGGAATATCCCGCAGTTGTGGGCGGCCGCCACGGTCTGGGTCTCCAGCAGCACGGAACCACCCCTGCCATGATCAAGGCGGTATTCGACAACCTTGCAGCAAAGACTCCCAAGAACCATTTCACCGTTGGGATTAACGACGATGTAACAAACACCAGCCTGCCCTACGATGAAAGCTTCATCACCGAGAGTGAGGACGTGCACCGGGCAGTGTTCTTCGGACTGGGTTCCGACGGAACCGTGGGGGCCAATAAAAACAGCATCAAGATTATCGGCGGAGCCACTGACAACTACGCCCAGGGCTATTTCGTATATGACTCCAAAAAAGCGGGCACAACGACAGCCAGTCACCTCCGCTTCGGACCCAAGCATATCCGCAGCACCTACCTCATTCAGGACTCAAACTTTATTGCATGTCACAAATTTGCGTTCCTGGAAAAGGTAGAGATGCTCAGCATGCTGAAGAAGGGAGGAACCTTCCTCCTGGCCAGCCCCTACAGCAAGGATGAGGTTTGGGACAAACTTCCCGTTGAGGTACAGAAGCAGATCATCGAAAAAGAAGCGAAATTCTACGTAATCGATGCCATGCGCCTGGCGGAAAAGATGGGTATGGGAAACCGTATCAACGTCATTATGCAGACCGCATTCTTCAAAATTTCCGGAATCCTTCCGGAAGCAGAAGCGGTGAATCTGATTAAAGATGCGATTGTCAAAACCTACTCCAAAAAAGGTAAAGACATTGTGGATGCCAACATCCGCACCGTTGATGCAGCCCTGAGTCATGTTGAACAGGTTGACTATCCCAAAACCGCCAGCAGCAAAATCACCAAACCCGCTCTTATTCCCGATGGAGCACCCCAATTTGTGAAGGAAGTGACCGGAGAAATCATGGCAAACCGGGGACACAAGATCCCCCTCTCAAAACTGCCGGATGACGGAACCTTCCCTGTGGGCACCACCAAATACGAGAAGCGGAATATTGCCGAAAGCATCCCTGTATGGGATCCTCAGGTATGTATTCAGTGCGGAGACTGTTCCGCAGTATGTCCCCATGCCACCATCCGGATGAAAGCATATGATGACGGCTTCCTGGAAAAAGCTCCGGACACCTTCAAAAGCTGCGATGCCAAAGGCAAGGACCTTGCCGGCATGAAATTCACCATCCAGGTAGCTCCCGAAGACTGTACCGGCTGCGGCGCATGTGTGAACATCTGTCCCGCCTTCGCCAAAGACGCCGACGGCAACAAAACCGACCGGAAAGCCATCAACATGGAGCTCCAGGCTCCCCTGAGAGATCAGGAAAAAGAAAACTGGGAGTACTTCCTGACCATCCCCAATATTGCCCGGGATAAGGTGAACAAGAAAAACACCAAAGGAAGTCAGCTTCTGGAACCCCTCTTTGAGTTCTCCGGTGCATGTGCAGGATGCGGTGAAACCCCTTATGTGAAACTTCTCAGTCAGATGTTCGGCGACCGCACGGTGATCGCAAATGCCACAGGATGTTCATCCATCTACGGCGGTAACCTGCCCACAACCCCCTACACCACACGGGCTGACGGTAGAGGTCCCGCCTGGTCAAACTCCCTCTTTGAAGATGCTGCAGAGTTCGGTTTCGGATACCGCCTCACCGCAGATAAAATGGGTGAGTACAGCCGTGAACTGGTTGCCAAGGCCAAGGATCAGAAAGTTATCGATGCGGCCCTGGCTGACGAAATCCTTGGCAACAACCAGGAAACTGAAGAACTGATCGAATCCCAGCGTGTCGCCGTGGGCACGATGAAGGAGATTCTCAGGAAGAAGTCCGATGCATTCAATGAAGAGCTGCTTTCCGTGGCAGACTACCTGGTGAAAAAATCCGTATGGATCCTGGGCGGAGACGGATGGGCGTTCGACATCGGTTTCGGAGGCCTGGACCATGTAATCGCCTCAGGCAAGAATGTGAATATTCTGGTAATGGACACCGAAGTGTACTCCAATACCGGCGGCCAGATGTCCAAGGCAAGTCCCACCGGTGCAATCGCCAAGTTCGCCTTCGGCGGTAAACCCACTAAAAAGAAAGACCTGGGAGCCATTGCCATGAGCTACGGCTACGTCTATGTGGCAAAGATCTCCATGGGATATAACCGCATCCAGACAATCAAAGCCTTTCAGGAAGCGGAAGCATACGACGGTCCCTCCATTATCATGGCCTACAGTCACTGTATCGCCCACGGTATTAAGGACATGGGGCAGGGTATGCAGCATCAGAAGGCTGCGGTTGATTCGGGCATGTATCCTCTCTACCGGTTCAACCCTGAGCTGGCGGAAGCGGGTAAGAATCCCCTTCAGCTTGACAGCAAGGAGCCCAAGATCGATCTGGAAGACTATATGTACGATCAGATCCGGTTCCGGAGTCTGAAGGCATCCAACCCGGAAGCTGCCGCCAAATATCTTGAGCATGCAAAGCGAGATATTGAGCTTGAATACAAGCAGCTGCGCTACATGGCCGACCGTCCGTTCTAACGGCAGTTTTCATTCTGATATTCGTGATGACCGGCAAGCACCGGTCATTCAGAACAAAATCCGGCCCGGGAGATTCTCCCGGGCTTTTTTTGTGCGCAACCGGCAGAAAACGGTATACTTGAAGGATGAGAAAACCATTTCGATCACATCTGTACCAGGGGCCGCCCCTGGACGTTTCCCGGTTGCCCTCCCCGGCCGGCGCAGAAGCTGTATCAGCCACAGACGGGGACACCGGCCGACTGGGGGATGAAGGCTCCAAACGGGGATACTTTGAAGGCTGGTACTTCAAACAGACGTTTTCAGACGGCAGAGTAATTGCCTTGATTCCCGGAGTAAGTCTTGGATCAAGCCCTCATGCGTTTATTCAGATCAATGATTCAGTTCTCGGAAGCTGCTACATCAGATTTTCATTGGATACACTCAGCATAGACCGAAATGCGCTGAACATCCGGATTGCCGGAAATCTCTTCAGCCTTCAGGGACTTGAGCTGGATCTGGAAAGTCCGCGGGGAGTTTATCAGGGCAGAGTGGGCTTTTCCGAAGTCAGCATGCTTCCGCCAACCCTTCTTCGGCCAGGCATTATGGGTCCATTCAGCTACATCCCCGGCATGGAATGCTACCACGGACTTGTTTCCATGGATCATCGCTTACACGGCGGCATCCGCATTACCCTTCCCGGACAAACTGCAGAATCCACGATGCTCTCCGCAGAGGGCGGACGGGGATATATTGAAAAAGACTTCGGAAGTTCGTTTCCCCACGCATGGATCTGGATGCAGGCAAACCATTTTTCGGATTCCGGAGCCTCCATTATGCTCAGCTACGCCCATATTCCCCTGGGTTCACGGGGTTTCCCGGGGCAGCTGGGCTTTTTCCGCCATCCCGAGTTCGCACCCCGGGGCACAGTGTTCGGAACCTACAGCCGCCGGAAAATCCGCAGCACCCGTATTTCCGGCGAAGGACGGCGCATTGACTGCCGGATCGCAGACAAAGAACGGGGCGGCAATTTCCGGCTGGCCGTTCAGGGGATTACCGACGGGGGACGGGAACTCATTGCGCCGGCCCGGGGAAACATGGAAAGGCGCATTAAAGAAACGGTCTCCGGAACCATAAGACTCACTCTGTATTCCGGGACCGAGCTGCTCTGGGAAGCTGAAAGCAACGGCGCAGGCATGGAAATCCAGGGACCGGTGGAGCGCCTGCTGAAACTTGACTGATGCCGGCGGAACACCGGCTCATCGCCCGCAGCGGCGGCCCCCAGGACTGCGGCGGGCTCAAGGGGCAGCGGCGAATATCCGTCTACTGTGCCTGTGAGGCGGGGTGCAATCCCGGATCATCCGGGGTGAACACCGAAGGACGGAAGCCCGGTTGGGTGTTTACCTGGAAATCCTTCTCCAGACAGTGGCCGATTCCAAGGAGACGGGCTTCGCTCCAGGGTTTCCCCACCAGGGATAATCCCAGAGGGAGGCCGTAGAGATCTCCCATGGGCAGGGTAAGAGAGGGCCAGCCGCTCACCGCCGCAGGACTGCTGCTGCCTCCTCTGGCACAATCCCCCAGAACCGGATCAATGAGCCATGCGGGATTATTGGAAGGCATAACCAGGGTATCCAGCGTATGTGCCGCAAACATGGCAGCCAGGCCCTGTTCCACCGCAAGCCGGGCGCAGGTTTCCCGGGCGGCTGCATATGACTGGTCTGCCCTGCCGGAAGTCTTCCAGGACATCTCAAACAGTTCCTGAGCGAAAAACGGCATCACCTCCGCGGCATGTTTGGTGTTATAGGCCATTACATCGCCGAGATCTGCAAAACCCGAACCGCTGCGCCTTTGGCTCAAATAATCACGAATATCATCTTTAAACTCGCAGAGCAGAACGGTGAACTCGGCCTCGTTCAGTTCCTTTCCCCCTGGTAATCCATCCAGCTCGATAAGCTCGGCTCCGAGCTCCCTGATCCGGGAAATCCGGGAAAAATAGAGATTCAGAACCCCGGGATCAAAGCCTTCGGGCTTTTTCAGCACCCCCACACGGATGCCGCGTAAATCTCTCATCCCCAAAAATGCCTCCGGTGAGTCTGCCCCTTCCCGTTCGTTCAGAAGAGTTGCAGCGTCCTCCGGATCCTCTCCTTCGATTGCGGACAGGAGCCAGGCAGCTGAAGCAATACTTCGGGCAATAGGACCGGCGGTATCCTGGCTGCCGGATATGGGAATAATTCCGCCTCGGCTTACCCTGCCCACACCGGGTTTCAGCCCCACCACTCCGTTCATCGCCGACGGGCAGATAATAGAGCCGTCGGTTTCCGTTCCGATTGCCATTTCGGTGTATCCTGCGGCCACCGCCGCTGCTGAACCGGAGCTGGAACCGCAGGCTGTGCGGTTCAGAGCGTGGGGGTTGCGGGTAAGCCCTCCGGCAGAGCTCCAGCCGCTTACACTGCGGGTGGACCGGAAATTGGCCCATTCGCTGAGGTTGGTCTTACCCGCCACAACGGCGCCTTTCTCCTTCAGCTTTCCAACAATGAAGGCATCTTTCTGCACCGGCACATCTCTCAGCGCAAGGCTGCCGCCGCTGTTACCCAGCTCAACGGTGTCTATGTTATCCTTCACAAGCACCGGCACCGGAGAAGATTCTGTCTTCCCCTGGCCCCGGAAATTCAAAGATTCCGGATCTGCGATGGTAATGCATGCCCGGGTTACCCGGTTTCCCCGTCGGGGGTCATTAATCAGGTCGAAAAACTTGTCCGGCTCAATAGAATTTTGATGGCTCATGTACTATATCTCCTGTATGGTTTGGCGGCATCTGCGTCCCGCCTATGAACCTGCAGCCCGGCTCAAGGCATAGAAAAATATTCCCGCAGCAACTCCCACATTCAGGCTGTCAACATCCTCATTCATGGGAATCTCCAGAAGGGCATCAGCCTGTTTCAGCAGAGCAGGCCGGATCCCGGTGAATTCATGACCCAGCAGAAGGATCTCAGCCGGGCCAGGCTTGCTTTCCCGGGACTGATCGGCGCCGTTCATTCCGGATCGGTACCCGGAAAGATCAACAGCTCCGTGTTCCCGCGTTTCCGCAGCAAGCAGGCGGAACCCTTTGGTTTTCAGTTCTGCAATATCGGTTTCAGGTTCATGGGTATAGAGCAGGGGCATGGAGAACACCCAGCCGGCACTGGCCCTCACAGCCTTTCTGCTGAAGGGATCGGCAGATTTGGGCCCCAGAATGATGCCGCCCAGGTTGAACGCACGGGCGCTGCGGATTATCGCACCAAGATTGCTCCCCTCCTGAATGCCGCTGCAGTCTGCAAATAGACGCTTCCCGGGAGCGGCGTGAAGAAGAGACCCGATGGAGCCAAGATGCGTAAATTCCGGCCGCTGAAACGCAGCCAGCACCGCCCGGTGGAATTTAAACCCCACGATACCGCCGATCTCTCCGGGCTCCCGGATGATCACCGGGCATTCCGGGGAGGCCAATTTCTCATAATGTGTGCGGTTTGCCGGGGTGCTTAACACTGACCGGATTTTCAGGGAACTGTCAAAGAGGCGGTCCACCAGGGTCCTGCCTTCGGCGATTCCGATGGAAAGTTCCCGGAGTTCCTTGTCTTTCAACTGAAAATAATCGTTCAGATACCGGTCTTCAGAATCCTGCATGCGGCGGCTCCTCAGGTCCCCGGATGCTCAACAGGAACAGATATCAGAAACAGCAGGCCGCCGCCCTGCCGTCTGTTCACAGATATTACTCCCTTCAAATGATACTGAACCAGATTATGCACCAGATGAAGTCCCATTCCCACCAGGCCTTTGCCCCTCTTGGTGGTGAAAAACGGTTCAAATATACGGTTCACGTTGCCCTGGGAAACTCCTGCTCCGCCGTCCTCGTAACGGATGGTAAGCTGTTCGCCCCGGACCGCCGCCTGGATCCCAATTTCACCCTTCTGTGCCGATTCATATCCGTGTTGAATGCTGTTATGAATCAGCTCCTGAAATACCTGTTCCAGAGCTTCCGCATCATTATACACCTCCAGCTGCTCAGGACAGTCAATCCGCATATCCAGGTTTGCCCCCCGGGTTGAGGTGCTTCGGCTATACAGAATGTCAAACACATCCCGGGGGCGAAATCTGCTGAGTTTCTGCTGCCCCGGCTGTACGCTCAATGAGCGGAAGGTATCCACCAGATCCCCAGCTCTGCGAAGATTTCTCTGAAGGGAGTCGGAGGCTTCCCCCACCTGATGCAGGAATTTGATAACCTCACCTATTCCGTATGCCTCCCCGGGATTCTCAGACGACCGCCGGACCGATTCCTGATCCGCATCAGCAGAGATCTCATGTTCAAATGATCCGAGGATTTCCCGGCTTCGGTCCTGGAGGAAGGATGCCAGTGTGATGCTGGAGCCGATGGGAGTGTTCAGCTCATGTCCCACCCCGGCAATGAGGCGGCTCATCTCGGTGAGGCGTTCGACCCGGCTCAGTTCTCTCTGTGCATGCTGGAGCTCATCCAGGAGTGCCTCCCGTTCCCGTTCCCGCTGTGATGCCTGATGGATGAGCGTCCAACGGTAGAGGTATCCGGAGAGTTCATAGGCAATATGCTCAGGAAGATCCAAGGCATCGGGAGTTACCGCTGCCACGATGTATCCAAGGGGGGTGCTGTTATGCTGAAGGGGGACCGTATGAATCCGGTGAGCCGGGGTGCAGATTATTTCGGAAAGATCCGGTGGTAACAGCCGTTCGCCCCGGCGGATTTTCCGGGTATCGGGAGTAAGAAGGACCACCCGCCGTTCTCCGCAGGAGGTATCAACATAGAAGCCCTGATCCATCCTGAGAAGCTGCTCATCGCCGGACTCCTCATTCTGCAGCATCACCAGCAGCACCCGGACTCCGGCATACATCAGAGTGTCCGCAAGCTCGGGAAAACATCGGCTGAGTCTGGGCTGTTCCAGCAATATCTTTGTAAACTTAAGCCGGAACTGCTGACGTTCCTTGATCCTCAAATCTCCCAGCAGCAGCTCCCGGGCCCGGTTTACCTGAGTGCCTTTCAGCGCATGGCCTGTGGAGGGACGAAAAACAGGCACAGAGGCAATCCGGCTATCCAGAGCCTCAGGCTTTTCCTTGGAGTTTGGGTGTTCCTCCGTATTTCCGGCCCCAGACTCTTGTTCATTGATCAGAGCAAGCATGGTTTCCGCAGCCTTTTTTCCCATTTCTCTGATGGGAAACTGCACCGTCGAAAGAGGGGGATTCATGGCAGATGCATATTCAAAATCATCAAATCCGCTGAGCATAACATCTTCAGGAATGGAAATGGAATGTTCGGAAAGGGCCTGGGAAGCGCCGAAGGCACTCAAATCGTTGGCACATACAATCAGATCCGGTAATTCCTTGCCGCTATGCAGAAAATCATGGATCCGGGACCGGGCGGTGAAGGAGGTAAAGTCCCCCTGAATATAATATTCGGGATCAAATTTCATGGAAGCGTGCTGAAGGGCATCCAGAAACGCTCTGTACCGCTCTTCTGCTTCAATATTTCCGGGAGGTCCCGCCAGGAATGCCGGGTTTTTGAATGTTCCGGTGGTGACAAGCCCGCAGACCAAATCGTACATGCCCCGGTAATTATCCGCATTGATGCATGGCAGGTCTTCCAGCTCGCTGCCCACATTCACCACAGGTCTGCCGGACAACGGGTTGATGATTTTTGAGCGGAGCAGCCCTTCCTGTTCCCGGTATGCCAGTCCGCCTCCATAGATAATAAATCCGGATGCGGGAACCCGTGAACTCAGCTGGTAAATCCAGTTTCCGGATTCTCCCCCGCCCGGGTCCGGCGGCAGCTCGGAATCCTTGTCTCCGCAGCCGTCAATGCTCTCCTCTCCAACATTTTCAACGGGATAATTCTCCTCAAGGAGATACCCGCCGTTCACGCTGATCCACGGAATTCCATGTGCATCGAAAACCTCGCCGATTCCCGCAGCCAGTTCCCAGGAAACAAAAAATGAGTAGCCGGGCTGAAGAAGAAGTACCGGGTCGACCGTTTTCATCCATTCACTCCGTTTTTCTGTTGGAAAACAATTGAAAGATGTTCACATACGTATTCTGATATGAATTTCACCGGATGGCAAGGATTTCAGTTTAGATGAAGAAAGTCGTAATCTTCATCCTCTTCGTCTTCAACGTCTTTCAGAACTTCATCCCAGAGCCCGGGGATCTCATACAGCCCCTTGGGCAGAAATGCAAAACTTTGATCCATCAATTCTTCCCGCTCATCTTCGTTCATATAAGGTGCATGGTCGTGAAAGTACTCGTCGGGGTTGAGAAAAATCACTACAGGAAGGGTCAGAGCAATCAGTTCCTCCCCGGCCTTCCGCTGCAGATCCTCGGGCCAGAGGTTGCTGCCGGTGAGAAATCCTTCGCACCACTGGGAGGGCCTGCACTCCCGCCAGCTCTCCATGTTCCCGGGGAAATAGGGGGTGAACCGCTGCTCATGGAGTGCCTCAATGACCCCGGTGAGCATTGTCCTCAGGTCCTCTTCCAGTTCGGCGGTCTCTTCAGAGGACTCCTTGTGCACCATGGAGCGAAGCCATTGGTTTTCCGGCAGAGCCACCGGGCTCAACGCCACTGCGCTCAGGTAGCCGTGCCAGAAATCTCCGGGGATCTCTTCCTGATGATACACCGCAAGCTGGCCTGCTGCTTTTTCCAGTTTCTGTAATTCCACTCCGAATGATCGGCTTTCCATATATGTTTCTCCTATTGTACTGCGCTGCGGCCGCTTCATGGGCAAGATCAGCGGAACAGCTCCATCATCTCTTCCCTGCTGAGGTGGCTCAGCAGACTGCCGCCGCCATTAATAATTTCATCCGCAAGGGTACTCTTTTGCTGCTGAAGCATCAGAATCTTCTCTTCTATGCTTTCTTTCACAATGAGCTTGAATGCGCTCACGTTTTTCGTCTGGCCCATCCGGTGAGCCCTGTCTATGGCCTGCTGTTCCGCCGCAGGATTCCACCAGGGATCGAATATAATGACCGAATCGGCGGCAGTGAGGTTGATACCAACGCCTCCGGCCTTGAGGCTTAAAAGAAATACCCGGGTGTCAGGATCATTCTGAAAGCGCTGCACTTCCTGGTCCCGCTCCCGGGTTTTTCCCGTGAGCAGCACATGCTTCCAGCCTTCTTCCCGGCATAATCCGGCAATTGTTTCCAGGCTTCCGATAAACTGACTGAAGATCAGCACCTTATGGTCTTCACTGAGAATATCAGACATAAGCAGCCGGAGGGCATCCATCTTTGCCGATCCCACCCCCCGGTACGCCGGATCCGCCAGAGGCGGGTGGATGGCAAGCTGTCTCAGCCTGAGCAGGGACTGAAACATGAGACTTCCTTTGAGACGGGCGTCGCTCTCCTGCTGAATCTCCTCCATAAGCCTGAGACGGGCCTCATCGTACATCCTGCGCTGTTCATCCTCCATTTCAACATAGCGCACTATCACTTCTTTCCCGGGCAGTTCTCCCAATACTTCATCTTTCGTCCGCCGGAGAATAAAAGGGCGCACAAGCTCCTTCAGTTCATCCAGAAGATTTTCATCACCTTCCCGCTGAATTCCCCGGAAAAACTGGCCGTAGAATTTGCGGGGACTGCCCAGAACTCCGGGATTCAGAAAGTCCATCTGGGCGAACAATTCCATTACTGAGTTCTCTATGGGTGTGCCGGTCAGGCTCACTCTGTGGCGTGATTTCAGAGACCGGACCGCCTTGAACACCTGGGACTGTATGTTCTTAATGTAATGGGCTTCATCCAGAATGACAAAATTCCATGTCTCATCCAGCAATACCGAAAGATCATTCCTGAGCGTCTGATAGCTCACAAGAACCACGTCGTACTCCCGAAGTTCCGCCGCATCCCGGGCTCTTCCGCCCCCCTCATGTCTCATAATACTCAAAGAGGGGGCAAAACGACGGGCCTCTGCAGCCCAGTTGGCCATTGTAACCACCGGGGTAATTATCAGTGCCGTGCCCAACTGAGACATCTCTTTCCGCCGTAACAGCAGACTGAGCGTCTGAAGGGTTTTTCCCAGCCCCATATCATCCGCCAGACAGGGGTTCATTCCATTGGATACCATGTATTCCAGCCATGAATATCCGTAATGCTGATAGGTACGGAGTTCTGTTTTCAAACCCGCCGGCTGATCACAGAGAGGGATTCGGGACACATCCTCCAGCAGATTCTTCATTTCCAGTACGTGACGCAGCTGTTCCTGATCACCCGTATCCAGCTGGGAATAGATTCTGTCCAGCAGTACCATATTCAGGGAGGAAGTCTGGAGCACACCCCGGGTATCCATACCCCTCCGCTTCAGATACTCCAATTGCTTCAGATCCCGTTCTTTCAGGATCACATACGCAGACGAGGTACTGAGCAGACCGGGAATATCCGCATCTGAACTATGTTGAATGTTGTGCTTCCCCCCGGGAGTGAGGGCTGAAACCTTGATCCCCAGCATATCCAGGTCGTTTTCTATAGAGAGGGAGAGTTCGCCCCTGGAATACACCGGCCGGTTTTCCACCAGAACGGGGATATTCTCGTCAAGGAGAGCTCTGCCCCGGTGGATCAGGAAGTCCGCAACATCACGGTCTATCTGGAAATCATGTGCGGGGCCGTCTTTGAACAGGTCTGCATAAATTCCTCTTTCGTACACCAGATCGGGATTGATCAGTTCTTTCAGGCGGGTGAAAAACCGTTCCTCAAATTCCAGATCCCGGACAATTCCCTCCTGGTCCGATTCATCAGACCCGGTATACGGACTCTGCTTTTTCGCGGCAGAGCGGTACGAAACTTCCGCATCTCCATAACGGAAAAACAGCTGTATGCCCGTGCCGCCGCTGTTCTGTTCAATTCTCAGCAGAGGGCGGACACCCTCATCACCCTGTCTCAGATCGCTGAAATCCGGTGCCGGGGAGTGTTCGCCCGCCGGCCCCGCCGGATCTGCATCGGCAACGATTCCGTCTGCAGATTTCTCAGTTGATTTCTCAGTTGATTTCTCAGTTGATTTCTCAGTTGATTTCTCAGTCGATTCCTCATCAGATTGATCAGCGGTATTTTCAACAGAATCTCCCCCGGATCTTCCACCCGGATAGCCGGATGGTTCGGCCCTGTCCGCCGCGGTTGCCCGTGATCCGGATTCTGACACATGGTGGGGGGACGGGGAGGCTGGAAAAGAAAACAGATCCTCCTGAAACAGGTCAGCCTCCGTAGAACTTCCCATCGTCCCGGTGCCGCCCCGGCCTTCCAGGACTTCTCTAAAATCGTTTATCCGGGACTCATCCATACCCGGGATCAACCCGTCAATGGCAGCACGTATGAGCAGAGCCGAGGTATGAACGCAGAAACCGCCGTTGCCGCAGCTGCAGCCCGGTATCAAATCCCCGTCGTAAAAATCGAGCTCGACTTCAAACTGCCTGCCCGAGTCATCAAAAATATCCGCTGCTATGCCGTGTCCGGTGGTATATGGAGGCATAATTTGATGATTACGCAGTATGCGAAGACTCCGCTGAAGGTCTCCCCTCTGCAGAATCCTGCCTGATTGAGATATATGAAGAGTTTTTAGAGACACAACAGGCGAATCTCCCCGGGATCGCGCAAATTCAGCGAGAACTCCCGTTGTATGAGGCCGGAATAATCAGCAGGCAGGGCAGCTGCAAAGCATTCTCTCCCCTGACCGTCTGCCGCCCCCGAGTCTGATTTCTTCTGGGATGCATCCGGCGGGAAACATAACACTGCGCTGTGAAGAGCCTGGTGATCCAGAATCAGCGTTTCCCGGTCAGCGTTCTCAAGTTCACCGGAGATAAACCTCAGGAAAATTTCCTCCTCGGGACCGTAGATCTTGTCTCCCACCACCGGATAGCCCAGACTCGAAAGTGTGGCTCTGATCTGATGGGTACGGCCGGTTCGCAACTCCGCCGCCAACAGCGAGTATTCCGAGTTGGAACAAAGGGATCTGAAGCGTGTTTCAGCGCTTTTGGCCGGGATGCCGTCAGGAAACGAAGGAGAGAACCGCTGCTTTTTCCGGATTATGCTGCTCCTGTCCTGGAATATCCAACCGTCGGCGTCGAAGGAATCTTCTATCCGCCCGTGAACCATTACCAGGTATTTCTTTATTTGTCCGTATCGACGTTCTTCACTCTGAAACAGCCATCTTCCCCGGGGGGTGAGGGCGGCCACAATAATTCCGCTGGTCTCCCGGTCGAGACGGTTCACCATGGTCACCTCCGGAAAACGTGTTTTCAGCATGCTCCAGAGAGTATTATTCCGGTAAATGCCGCCGGGATGAGAAGGCAGGTTCGGAGGTTTATTGATGACAAGATAATCGGCGGTCCGGTGAATAATCCGATAGTCGCCGTTCACATCAGGTTCGCGTATCCCACGGGGCAGATATTCAATGGTTTCTCCGGCTTCCATAATCCGCTGGGAGCCGCATTCCCGGCCGTTCACTCTCACCCGCCCCTGTTCAATTTCCCCGATCCACTGTTCCATGGAAAGGTATGTGAACCGGGAACTGAGAAGCCGGAGAAGAGAGATTCCGCTGTTTTTCGTTTCAACCACGATGCTGTGGATTGCAGGGGTATTTTGATCCCGATTCATGGATGAATGAATGTATCAGCTCGGCTCAAGCTCTGCAATATGAATAGAGAGCCCCAAAGAATGTTGAAAACCTTATCTGTCATGACCGGACGCCCGGTGGGGGTGCATACCTACGATCAGTTCATGGAGGGCTTGGATCCGGTTTCTCCCATGATCCAGTACAGGCCGCCCTTTTTTTTCAGTGCATCCCTCCAGCCCACCTCCGGATTGGGTGAGAAAATAATATCGCTGCTGGACGGCTGGGTTACCCATGCTTTTTGGTCCAGCTCCGCCTCCAGCTGGCCGTTTGCCCAGCCGGAATATCCGGCGAAAAACCGAAGCTTGGGTCTGTGGGTATAGGGAAGATCATCCCAGCTGTCGTGAATAAACTGAAGGACGGGTCGAACATCCGGTTCAAAATAGATGTTGTCGTGAATCAATATGGCGGCCTCACTTCGATAATCTTCCGGAAGTCCCTGCTGAACCAGAAAAATATATTCCTGCTGTACAGGTCCTCCCACGAAAATCGGAATATGGGATGCACTGTGATCACCGAACTGCTCGGGAAAGAGGTCCCCCAGGGTGCTGTTGGAGGGACGGTTCACCACGAGCCCCAGGGCACCGGCGCTGTCATGGCTGATAATCAGCACCACGGTGAACTGGAAATTGGGGTCGGTAAGTTCCGCCTCTGAGATAATAAATTTTCCGCCCAGAAAATCTGCGTTTCCCGGGAACAGCGGCCCGGTTTCAGCCATGTATACATCCTTTCCGCCTTTTTGGAAGCCGGCAGATAACCCATACGCAGTTTAAACATACAACTGAGGGCGAAGTATAGCAAATCACCGGGCCTTTAACCAGCATGCTGCTCCCGGGGATAGCGGTATACCCGGCCCTGCCGGTCTTTCAGTATATAACCGGCATCACCATCCTGCGACACGGTTTCCCGGGTGAGCGGAATCTTTCCGCCTCCCCCGGGTAAATCCACAGCATAGGTGGGCATGGCCATTCCCGAAAGCCGGGATCGAAGTTCATCCATCAGATCGAGCCCTTCATTGATGCCGGTGCGGAAGTGGGATGTACCGGCAGCCAAATCACCCTGAAAAAGATAATAGGGTTTCACCCTCATTTGGATCAGGCCCCGGAACAGCGCTTCCAGGGTATCAGCCGAGTTGTTGATTCCCCTGAGTAGAACCGCCTGATTGAGGACCGGGATTCCACCGTCCACAAACCGGGATACCGCCTGTTCAAACTCCGGAGTGAGCTCCCGGGGATGATTTGCATGGGTAACCACCCACAGGCGTTTATCCGCTGCGGCCGAGAGGGTCTGGACCAGATCCCTGGTGATGCGGGATGGAAGCACCACGGGCATTCGGCTTGCCAGCCTGAACAGAAGTCTTCGCCCGGGCACTGCATTTTTCAGCATGATAATGACTTCAGACAGCTCCCTGTCGGACATCATCAGAGGATCGCCGCCGCTGAGTAGAACCTCCTGGACCTGGGGGGTCTTTTTCAGGTACTCAGCAGCGGCATCCAGTTCACCAGAGGAGATTCGCCCGTCGGAACTTCCGGTGAAATGCCGTCGGAAACAATGCCTGCAGTAGGTTGCGCAGCGGTCATTCACCAGGATCAGAATTCTGTCATGATAATGATGAATGACCCGGGGACTTACGCTGTACTGTTCGTCCGCAATGGGATCGCTGGACTCTTCAGGAAGGGTGATTTGCTCCTGGGGCCTGGGAATATATTGAGCGGCAATCGGATCGGAGTCGGGATTCTCATTTTCCGCCAATGAGGCATAATACCGGGAAACTCCATAGGGGATTCGGGTGGCGGGATCCACTGCGCTGATAATTTCATGGATAGTAAGATCTTTCACAGCTCTTTTGTACAACGTATCCGGAGGCTTTTCATAGTACCGGAAAGCTTTTTCAATTCACCCTTTTTTTACCGCAGAAGGTGCATTATGATTATCAGAAGGAATGGACATGTCTGAAGCTATGAACATTAAGCAGATCATGAAACTCGCCCTGGACGGCAGTCCTGATCCCACCCTGGCCTTCACCGTGAACGGCGATATCATTTTTTCAAACACGGCTGCCCGTAACCTCTTTGATGAAGAATGCGAACCGGGAAAAACCATCACGGATGTGGCCTCCAAACTTCCGGAAAAAGACCCCCTGCTCTCCCAGTTCGAAAAAGCCGCCGGGAAAGGCAGGGCCTTCGTAACCGAGCTGATGCCCCTGAACACCCGGAGACTGTATCAGCGCAGATTTATTCCCATCATGGCTCAGACCCAGGTAGTGGGAGTATACCTGTATCTCAGAGCGCGGGAGACGGCAGGTTCGCCGGAAATGGATACCACCCGTTCCCTGGACCTCCTGCTGGAAACCGAGCTTGAACATTCCGGCAGAGATCCCCGGGACCAGCGGCTTGCCCTCTTCATGATCCAGATACGGAATTTCAGCGAACTGCGGGCTCTCTACGGCAACGGCATCACAGAAACCATTATGGATCACCTGAACATGACCATCCGCAGCAGTTTGCGGGATAATGATCTGCTGTTTCAGATTGACGCGGATCGGCTCCTTGCCATGGTCACCCGCTACGCCTGGAAGAGCGACCTGCTGATCATCGCCCAGAGAATCGAAGATCAAATTGCAATTCCCTTCCATACCAGAGAAACCGTGCTCCACCTTCTCCCTTCCATAGGTATCGCCATGTTTCCGGATGACGGCGAGACGAAAGATCTGCTGCTGAGCAACGTTCAGACCGCTCTGAACAGGGCGGTTGAACAGGAAGTTCCGTACATGATGTACAATCCCGAACTCCATGACAGAGCTATGGAACGCTTGATGATCAGGGGGGATCTGAATCGTGCAATCAGGGAACAGGAGCTTGAGTTATATTACATGCCCATAGTGAATGATTCCCGGGAAATTATCGGCCTGGAAGCCCTCCTGCGCTGGAATCATCCCCAAAGAGGATTAATGACCCCGGACAGTTTCCTCCCCATTGCCGTTCACAGCCGGATCATCGGAAATATCACCAAATGGGTAATGTACAAAGTAATTCAGCACCAGAAAAACGAGCTATCGGATTTTCCCGTATACAGTTCGTTCAATATTTCTGCCCAGGACCTGAATGACGACTTTTTTCTCGACAGTCTGAAAACTGCCATGGGCAGGGACTTCGATCCCGCAAGACTCCGGGTGGAGCTTACGGAAAATGAGATCATGTCCGACTTCTCGGTTAATGCTGCCAAAATGCAGAAGCTCCAGAAATCCGGGATCGGGGTGATGGTTGATGATTTCGGAACCGGTCACTCGTCCCTGACCTATCTCAGCGAGCTTCCCGCTTCTTATCTGAAGGTTGACAGAAGCTTTCTCAAAGACGTTTCCCATGACGAAGGCAGCATGGAATTTCTGAAAATTGCAATCCAGCTGGGCCATGTCCGGAACAAGAAGGTGGTTCTGGAAGGCGTGGAAACCGAGGAGTTATGGGATCTTCTCAACCAATCAGGATCGGATCTGTTCATGGGCATGGCGTTGGGCGAACCCCTGCCCCTGAAAGACACCATTGCCCTGCTGGAAAGGCATTTCGCAAATTTGCCGGGAACAGGTTAAAATCCGACCCGACCCCAGGAGACCCGGAGAAGTACTACATGAGAGCCAATTTACGGAAAGATGGAGAGCGCACCGCATATCTGGTTGCCAGGGAAGAGTACCGGGCGGAGCTGCGGATATCTTTGTTCAGAACAGGATTCATCCTGATTCTTCTGGCGGTGAGTGCCGCCCGGAGCCTTGCGTCAGGAATTTCTCTGTATCCTCAACTGCTTCCTTTGCTCATCCTGCTGGGGCTTTCGATTTTCATGCTGGCGGATATCTGGTGGCTGGGACGATCCCGGCTATTCATCCGCTTTTATAAGCCCGCTCACAAATATCTGATTATTATTCTGGATCTGCTGAGATTTTCCGTCGGATCCAGCTATTTTACCCTCCTCATGTTCAACGCGGGCTTCGCCACCGTCTTTGTTCTTCTCTCAAGGAGAGAGTTTCAAGCTGATATTCAGCGGGTTGTGCCGCTCAGCGCCCTGTTCACAGCGCCGGCGCTGGCCATGCCCCTCATTTCTGCATATGTAAGCCGCCGTGTAGCACATATGGTTCGGCTGAACAGCATTCAGCAGCAGCTGGAACGCTACCTTCCCCCTGCATTGACCCGGGAGAGCCTGGAAAAGAGCAAAATCCCCATAGATGAAGGCTTCGGTCACCGGGGGGATGTGGTCTTCGGCAGCATAGGCGGCCAGCAGCGCAGGGATTTTACCGCCGTCGGAGATACGGTGAACACCGCATCCCGGCTTCAAAGCATTTCACGAAAACTTGATTCGGATATCATCATCAGTGAAGATCTATTGAAAGAGCTAAACAAAAAGATACTGCGGAACCTTGAGCTGAAAGATTACGGCAGGGCCAGTGTCAGGGAAAAACAGAAGCCCTTTCGCATATACGGCATACAAATACCTGGCATGAATAATTCCAGATGAACTATACTGTATTACGCAAATGGAGGTAATTAATACACAGCTGTATTATCTCATCTTCCGTTCAGGAGCATTCATGAAACTTACTGACAAAATCAAGCATATCTATGACGACAGCAGTATTACCATCCAGCAGAAGGCGGTGACACTGTTTCTAATCTGCATTGTCATTCCGGCAATGTTTATCACCATGGGTGCCATCCGGTTCAGCGAGGGCAGTATTATGGTTGCCCTGGGGGAATGGCTGATTGCCGGACTGCTTGCTTCCGGGACTGTGCTCATATACCGGGGGAAATTCAAGTTTGTAAGCTACATGCTGCTCATCACATTCTGGATAGCCCCCATCGCACTCTTCGTGCTGAATTTCCGCACTCCCTCAATGCAGAATATCAACGCCGTTTTCCAGCTTGCCGCCTACCAGCTGGCGGTTCTGGTGACCACTCCGATTCTCGCCTACAGAAACCGACAGGTGATCCTCATGCTCATCCTCACCTTCCTGGTGAATTTTCTGCTGTTTATTCTGTATATTTCCCCCACCCTGCAGGCCGGGGGAAACGGGGAACATCTCCTTCAGAATTATGTGATCTCCTTTGCTCTAATCGCCTCGGCTTCGTATTTCAGCTTCCAGGTGTTCCGTAATCAGTATAATTCTCTGAGGCTTCTGGAGGAGGAGGCTGATCGGGACACCCGACGTTACCAGCGGATCAATAATGTGCTTCAGTCCACCACCCAGGCATTTAATGTGGGAGAAACGCTGACGTCCACCGCGCAGCAGAGCCTTGATGTGGCCCAGTCCATGTCGGAACGGGTTGAAGAGATCCAGAAGGAAATATCAACCCTTTCGGAAGGTATGGATGCCGGCGAACAGCGCAACCGCCAGATGGAAGACGCGAACCGCACTGTTGCGGATAACATGACCCGGCAGAACCACGCCATTGATCAAAGCTCCAGCGCCATCGAACAGATCAGTGCGCAAATACGGAACATGAGCGACAACGCATCCAGCAAGCAGGAGCTCATGAACTCCTTGGTTGAAATGTCCCGTGAAGGCATGGACCAGGTTGAGGAAACCATCGACGACTTCAAGGAGATCACCCGGAGCTCCGAGAGCATCGTGGAAGTGATTGAGGTAATAGAAGGAATATCAAGCCGGACCAACCTGCTTGCCATGAACGCCGCCATCGAAGCCGCCCACGCCGGAGATGCGGGCAAGGGCTTCGCCGTCGTGGCCGATGAGATCAGGAAGCTGGCGGAGGAAACCCAGGAAAACTCCCGGGTAATCCGTGAGACTCTGGTGGGGAGCAATGAAAAGATCGCCCAGGCCACTGAACACAGCACCATTCTCCGGGAAGCATTTTCCCGTATTAACGACAGCATTGAAGATGTATCACAGGCTCTCATGGAACTCATTTCCGGAATGGCCGAGCTCAGCGAGGGAACCGGCGATATTAACGGTTCCATTGAACATTTACGGCAAAGCAACGGCCTGGTTAACCGTTCGATGGAAACCATGAAGCGGGAGATTGATGCCAATACCGATCAGAACACCCAGCTCAGGGAGATGGGAGAGCGAATCCGCGTAGCGGTTACCGAGCTGGAGGAACTTGCATCCAGGATTCTGGATCAAAGCTCCCAGGTCACCGCAATCGGCGAACAGAACGGCAGAAACTTTGAACAGCTGGAGAAACAGATTGAGATCGCCCGGAAGGACGAATAATTCTGTGCAACCGAGGGCCATGGTATCCGCGGGTACCCGCCATACTGCCCGCAGAGCGTGCAATGGTCCACGCGGATCCTGGGATGGTTCCCGCGGAGCGTGCCGTGCTCCCTGCGGAGCATGATCATAGACCCCGGCGATTGTATCGCCGGTCATCTTATACAGAAACCCACAATACCCCCCGGGGCGGAAGCTGAATCCGGGAAGCTTCTTTCGGATCTCCCGAGGGAACTGTTCCGGCCTCAGGGTCATGGGGATTCACTTCAGATTCCAGGTCATTTTCCCGTAATCCGCTCCAGCTGAGTATGGGACGGTGGGAAGCCGGAAGCTCAATGCTCAGCTCACGGCTTTGACTCAGGTTATAGTACAGTTCAAATCCGTCTTCTTTTATCAGCTTCAGGCCGATGGCTGAGCCCCGGCTATCATTAATCACCTCGCGCTCTTCCCCAGCCGCATTGGATATCTGCGGATGGGAGAGCCGGCAATGGATTGCAGCCGCCATGTTCCGGTAATGCCAGGCCTCATCGCTGGAGCCGTCAGCCAGGCGTCCGTCGATCCGGTTCCAGTTGAGAGGCCCCCGCACCAGGTTCCTGCTGTCCACAAAACCGGTATGCTCCTGCTGATACCGGGCGAACTCAACATTATTCCCCTCAAGAACCTCATCTCCGTAATAAATCACCGGGTTTCCGCTCATCCCCAGCAGGAGCAGATGGGCGAAGAGCACTTCCCTGGGAGTGTCGAAAAGCTCAGCAAGACGGGCTGAAATCCCTTCGCCGTTCCGGAAATCCCACTCCGGACGCTTGCAGAGCTTTCCGTGGAGAAATTCCCGCTCTTCCGGACTCACCATCTCAAGGGTGAGCTCATCATGAAGCCGCAGGAAGGTGAACCACTGGTTTTCCCGGGATATGGCGGGGGTTACCCCCGGCTTCATCACATCCACGATGGGTTCGGCTGATTCCTGGAGAATGGAACGGTACATTCTCGGCATCAGGGGAAAATGATAGGCGGCCTGACATTCGTCGTTATCACCGAAATAACTCACCACCTCCCTGGGAGGCTGACAGGCCTCTGCAAGGAGAAGAACATCCTCCTGAATCAGCTCAACGCTTTTCCGGAGAATTTTGATGATATCATGGGTTTTCCCAAGGTTTTCGCAGTTGGTTCCCTCTTCCTTCCAGAGATACGGTGCAGCATCCAGCCGGAACCCACGGATTCCCCGCTGGATCCAGTAGCTGAACACCCGGATAATTTCAGACAGGACCCTGGGGTTCCGGTAATTCAGGTCGGGCTGATGGGGATAAAAGCGGTGAAAGTAGTACTTGTCGGCTGCAGGGGAATACGTCCAGTTTGAATCCAGCATCCCTTTAAAGATAATCCGGGCCTGGGAGTACCCCCGGTTATCCTCGGACCAGATGAAATAATCGCGGTATGGGTTGTCCTCAGCTTTCAGAGCGTTTTGAAACCAGTCATGCTGACTGCTCACATGATTCACCGCCACATCGAATATGATGGCTATTCCCCGCTCCGCAGCCTTGCGGATAAATTCATCGAAGATTTCTCTCCGTTTCAGCTCATCCAGACCTTCCTGGAAGAGATTCTTTCTAATGGAACGGTAATCGGATATATCGAACCCTTCGTCCTTCATGGGCGAAGAGAGAACCGGCAGAAGCCAGAGGCAATTCACCCCCAGCTCGGCAAGATAATCAAGACGGGAAATAATGCCGCTGATGTTTTCATTGAAATGCTGGGCATAGAGGGCATACACCACCAGGTCTTCGTACCATGGATGAGTTGCCGGGAGGGAGGATGCTTGGTCGGTCTTGCGGACCACCCTGCCGGGAGCTCCTGAGGCCTGAAGCAGTTCCCAGGTTTCACGGCATTCCTGTTTCCACCTTCCGTCGGGAACCACTCCCTCATACACATTCCGCCACATGGTTTCATAATCGGTAAACGATATATTTTCAGCGCCCACGTTTCCTCCCTGATTTATCTTGACAATACGCAAAAATACACTATCATGAAAGCAGGTTTTATGAAAGCACTTTCATACTCATTCCACAGCTGACTCCCGGGGGCGCTGCATGGTGAAAAAAGCGACAATTTATGACGTAGCCCGGGAATCGGGAGTGAGCATCAGTACCGTCAGCAGGGTGCTGAACGCACCGGCCAAGGTTAACGAAGGCACCAGAAAATCGGTTCTGGATGCGATTTCCCGGCTCTCCTTCGTTCCCCGGGCAGACGCAATGGCCAGGGCCAGACAGCGGATGAACCGGATTGCGGTAATCACACCCTTTTTCACAGAAGCATCCTTTGTTCAGAGAATCCGCGGTGTGAGTCAGAGCTTGAACCCCGGGGAGTACGAGCTGATCATCTATACGGTGAAAAGCCGGCGTCAGCTGGAAGAGCACATAGACATGATCTGTGCGGGAGAACGGGTGGATGCGGTGATTATTCTGTCATTGAATATTCCGCCGGACCGTATACAGGTTCTGCAGGAATCCGGGCTGCCTCTGGTATCCGTGGAAAACATCCTGCCGGGCTTTTCCTCGGTGGCCGTTGATAATCACCGCGGAGGATACCTGGGGGCCGGCTACCTGATGAAGCGGGGCTACACCCTTCTTGCCTTTGCCGGCGAACGGTCCTTCCACGACTTCACCCTGGAATCAACATCCCAGCGCCTCAGAGGCTTTCTGGATGCCCTTGAGGCAACCCAGACTCCCAAGGTCGAGGACTTCATCTATATGGGGGAGATCGGCGATAATTCTCTCATCCAATGGTTCAGCAATCTCTTTTCCAGAGCAGTACATCCCCAGGCGGTTCTCTGCTCCTCCGACCTCATCGCAGCGAAATTAATTCAAACCGCCGGACAACTGGGCAAGAGCATTCCCCGGGACATTGCAATCCTGGGTTTCGATAACCTGGATATGGCCGAATATCTCAACCTGAGTACGGTGAATCAGCACCTGGATTATTCGGGGCAGCTGGCAGGAAGCATGCTGAAGGAAATCCTGGAATCTGAAGGTGAACGGGAAAACCAGACAGTTTTTCTGGACCTTGAAGTGGTTCAGCGGGGAACCTGCTGAGGTGAACCATCGGGATACAACTGAAGATCAGGAGGCGGAGAACCTGGAATCAAGCTCTTCCCGGGAGTCAGGGGCCGCCCCCAGCTGAGAACAGGGAGCAAACACATATGAACGGCAGGAAAAAAGATACATCTTCTGGAACGGTTCAGCAGGCAACCGGCGGGAGTGAAGCGGTACAGGCATTGGGGCTGTTGAGGGAACGGCTGGCGCATCAATTGAAATCCCTGAAAGGAACCAGGCGTCTTCTTCTGGAAAAAAATCTGGACATCCATTTCCCCGACCTCTTCCAGGCCATGAGGGAGCTGTATGGAAGCCGCTGGGACTTTTTCTATCAGCTTGAGACATTGATCGGATCACTCATTGAATCGGTGAGCGAACGCCCGGAAGATCTGATCCGGCTGGATGCTTCCAGAATTGAAGAGCCTCACTGGTACGAAAATCAGAGAATGGTGGGAGCCATGCTCTATGTTGACCGCTTTGCAGGGGACCTGCAGCAGGTAAAATCCCATATTCCGTATCTGAAAAAGCTGGGAATCACCTATCTCCATCTCATGCCGCTGTTCAAAGCGCCGGAAGGTGAAAGCGACGGAGGGTACGCCATATCAAGCTACCGGAAGGTTGATTCCCGTCTGGGAACAATGGAGGACCTGGAAGAACTGTCTGCAGCTCTGAGAAAGGAAGGAATCTCTCTGGTTCTGGATTTTGTGTTCAACCACACAAGTGATGAACACGATTGGGCCATGGCCGCCAGACAGGGAGATCCATCCCGGGAGGAATTCTATTTTGTGCTCCGGGACCGGGATGAAATGGAGGAGTACAACGCCCATCTCAGGGATATTTTTCCGGATGTACGGAAGGGCAGCTTCACCTGGAACGACGAGCTTGCAGGATGGGTGTGGACCACCTTCAATTCCTTCCAGTGGGACCTGAACTACGGAAACCCCGGTGTTTTCAGAGCAATGGTTGAGGAAATGCTGTTTATCGCAAACCGGGGTACCGAAGTACTCCGGCTGGATGCTCTGGCCTTTGTATGGAAGGAAAAGGGAACGGTAAGTGAAAATCTTCCAAAGGCCCATACCCTCATCAGCATGTTCCGATCGGCGGCCAGAATTGCCGCACCGGCCATGGTATTCAAATCCGAAGCCATCGTTCATCCGGATGAGGTTGCAAAATACATCAGCCCCCGGGAGTGCGAGCTTTCCTACAACCCCATGCTGATGGCTCTGCTTTGGGAATCCCTTGCCACGCGAAAAACCGACCTGCTCCAGCATTCTCTTCAGAAACGCTTCCAGATTCCCCAAGCCTGCAGCTGGGTGAATTATGTACGATCACATGATGATATCGGCTGGACCTTTGCCGACGAGGACGCCCGGGAACTGGGTATAAACGGGAACGATCACCGGGGCTTTTTAAATGACTTCTATACCGCACGCTTCCCCGGATCCTTTGCCCGGGGAGTTCCTTTCCAGCTCAACCCCGCCACAGGCGACTGCCGCATCAGCGGTAGCTGCGCCAGCCTCAGCGGAATTGAACAGGGACTGGAGGAACTGAGAGCCGGTGACCAGGAGGGAGACCAGTCTGAACGTCATCTGGAAGAAGGAATTCGACGGCACCTTCTGATCCATGGAATTATTATCAGCATCAGCGGCATCCCACTGATTTATATGGGGGATGAATTTGCACAGCTCAACTGGTACGATTATCAGAACGACCAGAATTTCAGTCAGGACAGCCGATGGATTCACCGTCCGCCGTTTGATTGGGACCGGATTAACTCCCTGATGAAAAATACGGAGAAAGCTGCCGACCAGGGATATGCCGCCCGCATATTTGAACAGCTGGGAAAAATGATCGGCATCAGAAAAGAACACCCCGCTTTCGGTGAGAGCAGAACCACGGTTCTCGGGGTGGAAAACCCCCACATTCTGGCATACATGGTGGGAAACGCATCCGAACAGATTCTGGTGGTAAGCAACTTCAACGAATGGACAGAAGAAATCCAGAGCAATCATATGCGGCTTCAGGGCGTATGGCCGAAGGTCGTGGATCTGCTAACCGGTGATCGGTATGACCTGGGAGAAAATTCCACACTGAAAATTCCCCCGCTGAGCCAGCTCTGGCTTTCCAAGCTTCGGTGATCATTGGAACAGACAGGACTGCTCCGGGTGTTGTATACATAAACGGGGTCTCCCACGGAAAACCCCGGATTGATCACAAGGAGTTTTCATGAAATCCAAACGAATTATATTTCCGTTTTTTGCCTTCTTTCTCCTGCTTGGCCTCCCCGGCATTTCCGCCGAAGGAGGGGAAGAGATTCAGCAGGACCGTTTTACCGATATCCGGGAAATTTCCGTCTCAGCGCCTGACTGGGATATTCTCCTGGGCCCCTCCAGCCGGGACTCCAGAGTCCGGCTCAGCGATTATCAATCCCGGGACTACCGCATAGATATCGCCCAAACCGGGGACAGATTGAATATCGAGATACGCCCGAAGAGGGCCCTCCGCATATTTTCCACCGGTCAGCCGAAGCTCTCCTTAACCGTGCCTGAAAATGCCCTGCTGGAGATCAGCACGGCTTCGGGTGACATCCGTCTCCAGGAGGTGATTACCGGTGAACTCAGAGTATCCAGCGCATCAGGTGATATGGAAGGAAGGGGGATCAGCGGCAGCCTGGAATTCTCCAGCGCTTCCGGGGACCTTGACCTGGGAGGGATGCAGGGAGACATTTCGGCAAAAACCAGCTCCGGCGATATCCAGATCCGCAGGGTGGAAGGTCTCATGAGCTTCCAGAGCAGCTCCGGTGAAATAATGATTGGAGAAGCCACCGGCGGACTGGAAGCCAAGACCTCCAGCGGAGATATACGCTTCGAAAACCTCTCCATATTCCAGGGAGCCCGCTTCGCCAGTGTATCCGGCGATATCGAACTGGATGTGCTTGGTACGCTTTCAGAGTACAGCATCGAGTGCAAAAGTACATCAGGAGATATCCGGGTATTCGACTACCGTACCGAGGACAGGCTGAATGCCGGAGATGGGGATGTGCCTCTTACCGCAGCCACCACCAGCGGCGATATCAGCATCTATTAGTCACCAAATCATAGGCCGGTAATCAATAATCGGCATGCAGACTGCCGTGGTCCCGCCGCATTTCCCGTGAAACACGGCGGGTCGGGATGTTAGCGGGCGGGTACAGCCGCTGCCCGGGACCCGGCAGCTGCCCCGGATACGGCCGCTGATCCTGCATTCAGCAGGGACGACCGCATCAGTCTGATTCAAGAAGTATCCCTTGAGCATTTTCCAGTCTGATGGTTGCGGTAATATCGAAACTGCTTCCCGGCGGATTCAGTGATCCCTGGAGATCCGGGGTGGCTGCTGTCAATTTCCAGCCGTAGGTCAACTCCTCCCGTCCGGCCATAAGCGCAGCCGGCTGGATAGTTTTGGGTTCTCCCTCCATGTTGGCCAGAAACAGGATTTTCCGGCCTCCGTCAGGACTGGTTCGAATACCGTGAATGATCACCGCACCGTCCGCAGGCCGCAGCATATCCGCATAATCCCCTTTTTGGGGGGCGGCCCCCAGCCACCGGTTCGACCTGAGAAAACTTCTGAGTTTATAGCCGTATGCTGATGCGCTCCGGTCCGTGTCCTGAAGGTAGTTGCTCACCCTGCATATTTCATGCACATCCTCCATCCAGTCCCGGGCCAGAAATACCAGCCCTTCGGCATCCAAGCGGCCCGGCCCCTGGAGGTCCAGCTCATTGAGCAGCTCCGCCGCTCTCCCCGGTTCCTGGTCCGCCAGCTGGAGACAGTGATTTAAGCTCTTTACAAAACGCCTGAGCCCCTGAAGACTTGAGAAGCCTCTGGCTTTCAGGCGGCTGAACACCCAGTCTCTGGAGAAAAGATTTTCTGTAAGCACCCAGTCCAGAAAGTACGCCTCTTCGGACATTACTTTTGCAGCCCAGCGCCGGTCGGTGTTACGAATAAAACTCCAGGGCACATGCATGTTTGACTGGAGGAAATCCATGGGGATCCCGGGCATAAACAGATCAAACAGCCGGACGGCGGGATTATCGTAGGCTTTCCGGAAAATATCCGGCAGATTATCCCCCAGATAGGTATTGATTCTCGATTCCGGATCCACCTGGGTACCCCGCCTGAGGGTGTCGTGGTTTGAAGTACCGGTAATCCATTTATCTCCATACAGAAACACTTCCTGTATCCTCCACCATTTCATGGCCCAGAAGGTGAAGAGGAACGGAGTATTGTGGGCGAAGGTGAGAGGCCCCCATTGAACTACATTGGGCAGTTTCTTGGTGATCTCCCGGTAACTGGATTTCAGCTCCCAGTCATCCCGGGGCCAGGGCCGACCGTCCTCAAAAATCATCCATGGTCGGTAGGTCCACTCCCCCGCCCTCTGTTCCACACGGTTCATCAGCTCCAGAAAATCATCGTCATGAATCATCTGTCCAGATTCGGGATCATAGTTTTTGAAATCCTGGGCTCCGTCAACACGTACACCGTCGACACCGAAATCGCTTTTCCGCCTCTGCATCTCCAGAATTACTCCCCGAACCATGGGATCGGAATAGCTTACGTTCTGACCGTACATATTGGCACCTGCAAAATACCGGGAATTGAGCAGATCCATGGCCTGATTATCCAGATGGCCGTATACCACATCCAGAACCATCCGGATGGGTGAACCGTGGAAATTATGAAGGGTTTCGATGAGCTCAAGAAATTCGTGGGGCCGGCGTGTTTCCAGAAGTACAGGATTCACTGCGGGAGAGCCCAGGGTGATGGTATCATATCCCCAGTTCAAACTGTCCGGTTTACGGAGATTCACCACGAGTTCATTCTGCCGGCGGGCAGTTTCACTCCAGAAATCCGGGCCCCCTTCATAGAGAATTGCAGGTTCGATGGGCATGAGCTGAATTGCATCATATTCAATATAGTTCATCTCCCAGCTTTCCAGAGTCTCGCCCCGGGAGAGCTTTCGGGAAATTTCCCGGTATATGCGGGTAAGCCCCGCCAGACTGCCTTCGGGATTGGATGTGGCACAGTGGAGTTCAAGCATGTTCACCGGATCTCCGATCCGCAGGACCCCGTCATCTTCTTTTTTCACATCATCGGACTGAAAGAGTGAACGGAAATACTCCATGTCTTTCCGACCGGCAAGCATTCCCTCAATGTCGTAAAGCTCAGCCGGAGCTGCAGCCCCGAAGGGTATGGAGGCGGCCAGGGGATCCAGAATGTAGCGTTTCTCCCCGCTGTTGTTTTCATAAACCAGCCGATACAGGGGACCGAGATGTTCCCGGGTGCCCGGAGTCAGATCTTCCAGTACCGCAAAGCAGAACTCGCCTTCCCGTACTACGGGAAAATCCTCCACCTGAAACACCAGACTTTGGCTGGCCAGGCTGAAATCCGGTTCCTGCTCCGTGATTAATATTTCCAGCCGGAGGGTATCGGGGCGAGGTTCAGCCTCGGAAAGCTCCGGAGTCCAGAAAAGAAAGGTTGCCTGACCGGACCCCAGATAGCGGCCGCCCATCTGCCGGCTTATCCTCTGTGCTGCGGCAAAATCTTCAGGAGCCGATTGTAAAGATTCTCCAAACTCATCCTTGAATTTGTTCTGTTGGTTATTTGCAATTTTCATATATATTTACCTCAGTCTGTTCCAGAAAGATGCTGAAACCCGTATGCATGCAGCCGGGGAAGATGCTTCATCCCCCCGAATGCTCCCTGCGAAAAAAAGGCAGCGGATAAGGGGGTAGATATCCACTGCCGGAATTATTACATATCAGGGGTACATCCCTCTCTGTTAGGGGCAGAGAGGGATGCTGATTTTACTTTCTATCCTTTCACCGAACCTGCCATCATACCTCTGATGAAGTAACGCTGGAGTGCAAAGAACACAACCAACGGCAGAATCATTGAGATGAAGGCTCCTGCTGTCAGCGTTTGCCAGTCCTGGCCTCGTGAACCCACCAGTTCCTGCAGACGGGTAGTCACCAGGATGATGTTTCCCCGTGTGAGAAAAACCAGGGCAACAAGCAGATCGTTCCATACCCAGAGAAACTGGAATATGGCGAAGGATGCAATTGCGGGAACCGAAAGGGGAAGAACCAGCCTGGTAAAAGACATCCAGGGAGTGGCACCGTCAAGATATGCCGACTCAATGATTGATCCCGGTATGCCCGAAATATAGCCGTATAATATGTAGGTGGCCAACGGCAACCCGAAGCCCGTATGAGCAAGCCATATTCCCAGGAATGACCCGTTCAGCCCCAGCCTGGTGTAAATCCGCAGGATTGGTATCAGACTCATCTGTAGCGGGACAACAAGCAGCCCCACAATAATAAACAGCACTGCCCGCCTGCCGACCCAATTCAGCCAGGCTATTGCGTAGGCTGCGAAGGCGGCAATGGTGATTGGAATTATGGTGGAGGGAATTACCACCAACAGGCTGTTGAGAAACGCCCGGCCCATTGCACCACCCTGCCCGGTGGATGTACCCAGAACCCGTTCATAGTTGTCCAGGGTCAGCCCCTCCGGGGGCGGGTTTCGCCAGCGCTGGGATCCGTCTTCATTCAGCCGGGGTGAAAAGTCTCCAAACACTTCCCACCAGCCGTAGTTATTGATCTGCTGCGGATGCCGGAAAGAAGAAACAAGCAGGCCCATTGTGGGGACGGTCCAGATAATTACAAGGATCAGCATCACCAGGTAAATCGGCAGCTTGCCCAATCTGATTTGCTTCTTGGGCTCCAGATCCACTTCTTTATAGTTTTCTGCTTTATAGGTATCTGCCATGATCACACTCCGTTATCGCGCATATTTCTGATGTTTTGAATAACAAACGGGACCACGAAGATGAACAGAAGTACAGCCAGGGAGGAACCTACGCCGAAGTTACCCTGCTGAAATGTCTGGTCATACATGGCCGAGGCTACAACATCTGTATTGTAGTCTCCGCTGGTCATCACGAATACAATATCGAATGCTTTCAGAACCAGGAACAGAATGGTGGTCATCACCATGATGATGCTGTTTCTGATGTACGGAATGGTGATCTGAAAGAAGATTCTGAAAGGACCTGCACCGTCAATACGGGCCGCCTCATGCAGATCCGCCGGAACGTTCTTGATAGCAGACGAGAGAATCACCATTGCAAACCCGGTCTGCAGCCAGATCATGATGAACATCAACAGGAAATTGTTCCACGGCTCCTGTATGAGCCATGCAATGGATTCATTTCCCATGGCATTCCGGATTGCATTCAACAGTCCGATTTCACTTCCGAAGGGCGCCTTGTAATAGATAAACCGGAAGATTACACCGGCACCCACAAAACTGATCGCCATTGGAAGGAAAATAAGTGCTTTAAACACCTTTTCCGCGGTGGGATTGAGCTTATCCACAAGCACGGCAATAACAAGCCCCAGTGAAACTGCAACAGTGGGAACAACAACCACCCACATGAGAGTGTTTCTCAGAGTAATGAGCATTTTCCCGTCGGAAAAAATATGCACATAATTCTGAAGTCCCACGAAGTTGGTGCTGGTTCTGTCGTAGAAACTGAGGATGATTGTCCGGACTGCCGGATAAACCAGATACACACCCAGTATAAAAATGGCGGGAAAAATATAGAAATACGCAACGATTTTATCCCGGCGTTTTTCCCCGGTCATTTCGGCCACGTTATTTCCCGACCAGTACAGTGCCCATATTCCGCCGATCCCCACAACTATTACCAGAATCGCGTTAACAAATGTGGGGATACCACTGTCTTTATTACCGATTATGGAAAAGGCAAAAATCAGCAGGGCGAGAACGAGTACCAGCCAGAAAATGGCCAGCAGTAGTTTTTGAAATCGCGCTTCTTGAACGACCATGCGTGCCTCCAAATAGGAACAGGCGGCGGAACCTCCGCCGCCTGAAACCTTTAGCCGTGATTACTCGGGATACGATTCATCGATGTTATCGAGGATCTGATCCACGTTTTCACCTTGATTGTTCACCCAGTCAACCATTCCGGTCCAGAATGTACCTGCACCGACTGCGCCGGGCATAAGGTCCGATGCATCGAAACGGAAGGTATCGGCTTCACGGATAATTTCCGCATATCCCCGTTCAACAGGAGAAGGATACCAGTCAAGTGAAGCATCGTTGTGAGGACTTACAAATCCGCCTGCTTCCACCCATGCCTTGGTTGAAATTCCCTGGCTCAGGTAGCGCATTGCCGCCCGTACTTCCGGCCGGTCGGTAAATGCAGAATAGATGTCTCCTGCACCCAGTACCGGCTTACCTTCTTCTTCATCGATGGAAGGAAGATAGAAGTAGTCAATCAGACCCTGTTCAACTTCGTCTCCGCCTTCGGGGAAGAATCCGGTAATGAAACTTGCCTGACGGTGCATGAGAGCAAACGGAGGATCCTGCAGCAGGGGAGTGGGGCCGTCACCGAAGGGAACGGTAAGAATCGCATCTGTTCCGCCCAGTACGTAGTCTTCGTTGAACCAGATTTCACCGATAATATCCAGCGCACGCTTGATTTCCGGGCTGTTGAACGGCAGTTCGCCGGCAACCCATGCATCGTACACTTCGGGGGGCTCAGTTCTCAGCAGAACATCTTCAACCCAGTCGGTTGCAACCCATCCGGTTGCACCGGAGCTTTCCATGCTGATGGACCACGGAGTGTATCCGTCTTCAACCATTTGGTCAGAGAGTGCAAGAAGTTCGTCCCAGGTCTGGGGAATTTCATAGCC
This sequence comes from Salinispira pacifica, assembly GCF_000507245.1. GTDB lineage: Bacteria > Spirochaetota > Spirochaetia > DSM-27196 > Salinispiraceae > Salinispira > Salinispira pacifica. Next base: position 3,184,980 of record NC_023035.1, read on the forward strand.
TTCATCTTCAAACACGGGTTTTGCATACCATACAAGGCTCTTCAGGTTCGCACGGTACCAAACACCGGCAATCACATCATCAACATAGGACAGGTCAATCCATGCGTCTGAATACTGTTCCTGAAGATAATCCATGCTGAACCATTCACCCATATCCTGGATATATCCCTGACGGGTCAAATCCGCCATCAGTCCCGGCTGGGGAAAAGCTGCGATATCCGGGGGATCTCCGCCTTCGGAGCGTACCCGCACCAGTGTTTCAAAGTCTCCGGAGCCTTCGTATACAATGTCGATTCCAGTAGCTTCTTCGAAGGGCACCATAGTCTCTTCAAATCGCTCGGCGTCAACATCTACAAATGCACCGAAAATATTCACGGTGGTACCGGACAGGTCCTCACCGTCTGTCCAAGCATTGTTAACGTATTCTTCGTTAACCGGTTCTGATGCAGCATCTTCCGCATCGTCTCCGCATCCTGCAAACAGCAGAACGAATGCAGCCAGTACTGTAATAAGTAGTACAGACCATTTAGTTCGTGGCATAGCCAACCTCCTCTTCTATTTCCGAAACCGCCATACTGCGATCTCACTTACAACTTTTTCAGGGTGAGACGTTGCTCACCGTGCTGATACACGAATCCCTGATCACAAGACCCGGTTTGAATATCTTCTGCACCGGCTCTCCGTCATCAGTTCCGTTGATCAGCTCATTAATTCTCAGGCAGGCCTGGTGATCCATATCTTCGGTGGGCTGATGCACAGTGGTCAGCCGGGGAGTGGTATATTCACCGATGAGAATGTCATCATAGCCCACAACGGAGATATCCTCGGGGACCCGTATGCCCAGCTCCCTGAGCTCATGGATGATTCCCAGGGCGATAACGTCAGCCTGGGCAAAGATGGCATCGATCCGGTGGATTGCACCCCGCCGCTGCTGGACAATCTGCCTGCCGAAATCAAAACTGCATTCACCTTCTATGAGCATTTCCGGATTGAAGCTGATACCGTGCTCGTGGAGAGCCCTTTTGAACCCGGCACTCCGTTCCAGAAACTGAATCTCTCCGCCGCCTTCGCTGACAGAGAGAATATTGTTCCGCCCCAATTGAATGAGATGGCTTGTGGCAATATAGGCCCCGTATTCATGGTCGGTGAGATAGTAATTAAGATGCTCATAGGTAAAATTCTGAGGCTTGAAATGGAGCAGTACAAACGGGACCTGCTGCTTCATAAGAAATTCATAGTCGGAATAGCTGATATCAGGATGCAGAAGAATGAACCCGTCCACCTTACCGGCGCTCACCAGGCGGCGGATATTATTGGACCCCTGAATGCTGTCGCTGGGGAAAGAAACGATGTAATCCTGGAAGCTGTTCTGCTCTTCGTGGGTAATTTTCCGCATGAGTGAATCAAGAAAAAATGAGGCTTTATCCATTTTCGCAGCGATAATTCCCACAGTACCCACCTTGCCTCCCCGGAGGCGTTTGGCATTGGCGTTGTATTCAAAGCCCAATTCATTGGCAATCTTCTTGATCTGCTCACGACGTGCAGGTGAAATGGAAGGATGATCGTTGAGACTCCGGGATACAGTGGAATGACTCACACCGGCGATCTTCGCAATATCCCGGATTGTAACCTTCACATCGCCCTCCTGAAACACCCTGTGCACACGTGTGCGTCACTAAGAAAAATCCTAAACCCAGTCAGTTTCCCTGTCAAACATTTTTTTTCACTTTTATTTCTTTTACCAGCATGTGTTTATACAGATAAATAATTACAGACATCAAAAACTTCCTGTTTCCACTCCCAAAAGCACGCACTCGTGTGCGTAGATAGCGCACCGCCTGGCGCATTCACGGAAAAAACTGACCGGAAAAATTAGAAAAAACCGTATACTTTTTACTTCTCTCTTTTTATTTTACAGATATTCTGATATACATACTGTGATGTTTATCACAGTTAACCACGTTGCGTGATTATATTAAAAAACATTTCAATATGTGAACTTTTTTCTTGCCCATGTGTGCGGCGGGAATTATGTTTGGTATATAGTAACAGCGGCAGAACAAGAGAGGATTTTATGAAAAAACGATCAGTAGGAATCAGTGACATTGCACTTTACATTCCTTCACCTAAAATCACCCTGGATACCATCCTGGACTCCCGGGTGAAGGAAGACCCTGATTTTGAGCGTCGGCTCCGTCGGGCCATCGATGTCACCGGGCAGAAGGCTATCCGCTTTCCGGATGTTTTTGAAGACAACGCAACAATAGCCGCAAACTCAGCCAAACGTCTTCTCGACCAGAACACCGACCGGGATCTGGAAAAACTGCGATATCTTACTGTGGGAACGGAGACTTCCGTAGATATGAGCAAACCCATCTCCGCATATGTGGAAGGGATGCTCCAGCGTGCAGATTACCGCCTGCCCACCACCATCTCCAGCTTTCAAGTACAGCATGCCTGTGCAGGAGGCACTCTGGCAATGCTGTCAGTATCGGCACTGCTTCAGGCCAGCCCCAGAACCGATGAGCGGGGAATGGTGATCTGCTCGGATATCGCCCGATACGATGCACCTTCCACGGCAGAGATCACCCAGGGAGCCGGATCAGTGAGCCTCCTCGTGGAAAATGATCCCGACCTGGTGGAACTGGACCTTGAGACCCAGGGGTACTCGTCATCGGATGTGGACGATTTCTTCCGCCCTCTGGGAAGTACAACCGCCAAAGTGAAGGGACGCTACTCTGTACAGTGTTATCATGAGGCACTGGATGAAGCGCTGGAGGATCACGCCCAGCGAGTAGGACGCCCGCTGAAGGAAATTATCGGAGAAACAGATATGTTTGTATTCCACGTTCCCTTCGCTCAGATGGCTTCCAACGCAATCAAGCGGATGCTGAATCAGCATATGGACCTGAGGGATGTTGATGCGGAAAATTTCCTCAATGCCCGTGGATTCTACAAGGCCCTTGAAGCCACCGCACAGGTGGGAAACATCTATACCGGGGCACTCTATCTGAATCTTGCAGCACAGCTCAGCGAGAACTATAAACTTTATGGTAAGGATATCGTAGGAAAGAAGATTCTGCTCACCAGCTACGGAAGCGGCAACACCATGATCGTTATTTCAGGAACCGTTTCGGCCAAGGCCCCTGAGCGTCTGGCCCGCTGGAATGTTTCTTCCCAGCTGAACCATGACCGGTCAGCGAGCTGGGATGAGTATGAACAGTGGATCAAGCTTCCCACGGATCCTGAGTCAATCAACAGCATTATTCAGGAACGGGAGGGTCAGACTCCTTCTGATATATTTGTTTTACAGGGAATTCGGGAAGACGGATACAGAGAATACAGCTACAAGAAATAACGGATCAGCATGAACAATCAAACCCATAAACACCATTCCGAGATTTCTTCGGATCAGCACTCCGGAGATTCAGCGGAGCAGATGGGCAGCCGGAAGGCTGCCCATATTAATATCTGCACAGACGAAACGTATCCCGTAGAGGGAGGAAACAGCGCTTTTTCCGGGGTGAAGTTCATTCACAGCAGTCTGCCGGAGCTGGACTACGACCAAATCGACAGCAGCTGTGATTTCCTCGGCTTCCGCTTGTCGGCTCCGGTGATGATATCCTGCATGACCGGAGGCTCGGACCAGGGATACAGACTGAACAAAATTCTTGCAGAGGCCGCCCAGAAGAAAAAGGTGGCGGTTGGAACCGGCAGCCTTCGAATTCTTCTGCGAAAACCTGAAGTGATCGATCACTTCAGGCTGAAGGAAATGGCTCCGGATGTTCCGGTAATCGGAAACATCGGGGCGGTTCAGCTGCCGGAAATGATGGCCGACGATAAGGCTCTGCTCAGGCAATTCTACGATATTCTCAGAGAGCTGAAGCTGGATGCCCTGGCCGTTCACCTGAATCCCGGACAGGAACTGTTCCAGGAGGGGGGAGACAGGAATTTCCGGAACATCCTGGCAAGCATTCGGGAGCTGTGTGCGTGGAGCGAGCTTCCCGTTATTGTCAAGGAAACCGGAGCGGGCATTCCCCCTGCCGAGGCCGCAGCCCTGTTTGCCTCGGGGGTGCGCTATGTTGATATTGCCGGATCCGGGGGAACCAACTGGCTTTCGGTGGAAGCCTTCAGGGAAGAACATGACAGACGGCTCCAGGGCAGGGATCATCAGCCCATTCCCCGGGAGCTTCACGGCTTTGAAGATTGGGGAATCCCTTCGGCCCCCGGTCTGTCGGCCCTGAGCAGCTACTGCAGAAAACGGGGACTGGTACCCTCCAACGGAGGCATCATATCATCGGGTGGACTGAGGGATCCCATGGATTACCCCCGGGCCCTTGCCTTGGGAGGGGATCTGGCCGCAGCCGCACTTCCCTTCATCCGGCTGGCCCGCAGCGGCGGAGCTGCAGCTGTGGAATCATATCTGGACGAAATTTTCCTCACACTCCGGAGAACCATGCTTCTTACCGGCAGCGCCACCATCCATGAGCTGAAGCAAGCGCCCCTGCTGATCGACCCGGACTTCAGCAGATACAGCGAGCAGCTGCTGCAAACGGCCCGGCAGTCTGCGGGAACGCACCGGGGGCAGCAGCCCCATATCTCCCGGGAAAAAACCCCTCCGGAACCCCCTCCGGAAACATCCCCGGAAACATCCCCGGAAACATCCCCGGAAACATCTCCGGAAAGATCCCCGGCCCTGAATGACCGTAAATTCCGAAAATACAATATCCACCGGAGAAGACGGATGCTTGCCAACGATCCGGTGCTGAACCTGGACAGGGAAGCGGTGAATGCCGGAGGACATTCCGACAGCATGCTGGATCTTGCGGATGTGATGGTGGAATCCGCAGTGGGATTCATGCCCGTACCCATGGGAATTGCCAAGGGCTTCCTGATAGACGGCAGGCTTCACCACCTGCCTCTCTCGGTGGAAGAGCCTTCGGTGATCGCGGCGGCAAGCTACGCCGCAGGAATAATTGCAAGGAACGGCGGGTTTGAAACCTCCGCAGATGAACCGCTGATGAGCGCGTATATTTATCTTGATATTTCATCCCGGTCAGGCGATCCCTCCCCGGAAGCCATTCGCTCAGCTCTGAAGTCGGTAAAAGATGAAGAGCAGCGGCTGAAAGATCTGCTGTCACCGGTACTTGAATCCATGACACGGCGAGGCGGAGGATACCGCAGCATGGAAGCTTCATGGCTTGAAGAAAGCCGGACGCTCCGGGTGGAGCTCACCCTGGATGTCCGGGACGCCATGGGGGCAAATATCCTCAACACCGCAGCAGAAACCATCTCTCCTCTGCTGGAAGAGATAACCGGCGGTGAGAAACTCATGGCCATTCTCAGCAACGATGCGGTAAAACGCAGGGCCAAAGCCCGGTTTGCAATCCCCTTCACCGCCCTCAGCAGAGGAAAATACAGCGGAAGAGAGCTTGCAGAGCGCATCGTGAAACTCTATGAAATAGCCGATGAAGATCCGTCACGGGCGGTAACCCATAACAAGGGGATTATGAACGGTATCTCCAGCCTTGCCCTTGCAACCGCAAACGATACACGGGCCACCGAGGCCGCCGCCCATGCCTGGGCTGCCAGGAGCGGGCGCTACCGGAGCTTAAGCGTGTTCCGCATTGAGGGTGACCGGCTGGTGGGCGAACTGGAGCTGCCACTGGCACTGGGCACCGTCGGGGGAGGGATCTCCTTCCATCCGGCGGCCCGGTTCGCCCTGGATATCCTGGGAAAACCCGATGCTCCCGCCCTTTCACGGATGGCTGCAGCCCTGGGACTGGCCCAGAACTTCGCCGCCATATCGGCCCTTGCCGGGGAGGGAATTCAGAAAGGGCACATGAAACTGCATTCAGGACGTCTTGCATATAAAGCCGGAGCCCGGGGGGACAGCATCCCCCTCCTTGTGGAAAAAATTCAGCAGTCAGGCGTATACAATATGGAGCAGGCCCGTCGGCTGCTCGAAGAGATTGGCAGGAACAGATAATGACCGAAGCATGTGCACACCCGAATCTTGCCCTGATCAAATACTGGGGAAAAAGCGATTCAGCCAACAATCTGCCCGCAACTTCCAGCCTGGGAATCAGTCTGGATGCATTCCATACCCGAACCAGAGCAGATTTTCTCCATGGAGAAGAACAGTTCAGCAGCGGTTCCCCGACGACTCCGGCATAGGCCGGCTGTCCCAGGGGGATATCCGCCTCAGCTGGGAACTGAGCATCAACGGAACCCCCCAGGATCCCCGCCGCTTTAACGGATTTTTCAGCAATCTCATCCGCAGAGGCATGGAGTTCAGAGACAGCGGAGCACTACCTGCCAGCGGCCACTTCCGGATTACCAGCAGCAGCAATTTTCCCACCGCTGCGGGACTGGCAAGCTCTGCCAGCGGCTTCGCCGCCCTTGCCGGTGCGGCCGCCGGTGAACTGGGAATTCCCCGATCCCCGGAACTGCTCTCGGATATAGCCCGGGCAGGCTCGGGTTCCGCCAGCAGATCGGTGTTTCCCGGGTTTGTAGGATTTCCCCGGGGCGGGGAAAGCTCCAGCTGCATCTACGGCCAGGACCACTGGCCGGAAATGCGCTGCATCATTGTCCGGGTCAGCGACGGCGCAAAGGATATTTCAAGCAGGAAGGCCATGGAGGAATCCAGGAAAACGTCTCCCTATTATTCTGCCTGGCTTGAAGATTCTCAAACCCTGTATGAACAGGCGGTCAGTGCGGTTGAACGGCGGGATCTTTCCAGCCTGGGTCCTCTCATCAGACAAAGCTATCTTCGAATGTTTTCCACCATGTTCAGCGCAGCAGACCCGATTATCTATTGGCAGCCGGGGAGCCTGCAGATCCTTCAGCTGTCCCGGGAGCTGCGATCCGGGGCATTCAGGTGTACGAAACCATGGATGCAGGTCCCCAGGTGAAATTAATCACCCTGGCAGATGAAGTGGGTGCAATCGAAGATGCCCTGAAACAGCTCCCGGAGAAAATTACATGGTCAATCAGCCGTGTCGGCGGCGGCCTGCATGTATCAACGGAGTCTTCACCTGAAAACGGCCAATCCCACGGGGATTCCGGGAGGCGGGAGTGAACGATCGAAAGAATGAAAGCGCAATAGTTGCCCGGGCTCCGGGGAACCTTCTTATATGCGGAGAATACATGATTCTGGAAGCAGGGGGCCAGGGCATTGCCATGGCCTGCGGCCCCAAGGCTGAAGGCAGAGCCTGGCCTGCGGAGGGTCCCAAGAGCGTGGTACATGCCATTACCGGCGACGGGGCCATCAGCCTGAATACTGCAATGGACAACCCCGCCCGCCGTTTATTATCAACGTCTACCGTTCCATTATGAGCGATCTGGAAGCCATGGGGCTGACTGTGCCCGGGCTGGAAATCGAGGTGGACACCCGCAGCTTTTTCCGTCAGGGTCGGAAAATGGGGCTGGGCAGTTCTGCGGCGGCAACCGTCATTCTTGCTTCCCTGATGTATGCCTTCTCCGGAGATGCAGTGGAACATGACACCCGCAAAAGCCGGCAGGAGATTGCAGAGATCGCAGTACGGGCCCACCGCCACGCCCAGGGAAAGCGGGGCAGCGGATACGATATTCTCACCAGCTGTTACGGTTCTCTGGGCGTCTTTACTGGCGGAGAACACCCCCAGTGGCGACATCTCAGGGATGATCATCCCATTTTCAATCTTCACAGCTACAGTTTTCCCGGTCCCGAAGAGGTGGACAGCAGAGAAGCGGTCAAAAAATATCACGACTGGAAGATCCAGTCTCCCGGAAAATCCGGTCAGTTTTTCCATGACTCCCAGACGCTGATGAAGCGAATGGAGGAAAGCAGCAGCGAAGATGAGGTGCTCCGTCTCATTACCGAACTCAGGATGCTGTATACCGAACTGGGAGAGGTTATCGGGGTGGGCAGCTGGATTTCCCCTCCAAGCCCCTTCTATGAAAAGTCAGCATGGAAGGGCAGCGGGGCAGGCAATGAGCTTGGACTGCTGTTCCTCAGCCGGAGCAGCCGTCTGGAACTGGACGCTCCCTACGAGTCTCTCACCCCGGATCATGAAGGGCTGCGCTTGTTCAGCTCCCGAGGCGATGCTATACTTTGAATCGCACACCGGCTCACAGCATCAGCGGCGCAGGAGTTTCAATGTCTTCCCCGGGTAACACCGCCACATATTCAGCCCACGGCAAGCTGCTCCTCTTCGGTGAGCATGCCGCGGTATACGGGTATCCTGCCCTGGGAACCTCTCTTCCCATTGATCTCGGCATACGGGTACAGCCCGGAGCCGCTTCAGCCCGAAAGTTGAATATGCCGGATCATCTCTTCCCCGGATTAACAGCGGAGGAGGAGGATGCTGCGCTCAAGCTGCTCATACAGGCGAGAAAACTGATTCCCGGCCTCCACTTCCCCCCCGCAACATACATTCTCAAAGGCAGCATTCCCCGTTCGTCGGGTTTCGGCAGCTCCGCAGCCCTCTGTGTTGCCCTGGCCAGATATGTTTTCTCCCTCTCGGATAAAGCTGAACAGGGTCTCGCCCATTTACTGCCGAAATTTCAGCACGGCTGGTCCGATGCCGAACAGCAGCAGTATTTGCTGTGGCATATTGCCAACGATCTGGAAAAAGTATTTCACGGGTCTCCTTCGGGTATCGATACGGGCCTGGCCATCCGGTCAGGTCTTACGGCATTTTTTCCCCGGTCACGCCGTCTTCCCGACGTTCTTCCCCTTCCCTCCCCCGGGGAAGATATCTGGCTGCTCTATGGAGCAGTGCCCCGGGTGGGCAACACCAAAGATCTGGTGGGAGGTATTCAGAAAGGAATGCTGGAAGAACGGCCGAAAGTGGTTGAGGCCATTGGAAAACTGGGAGATATTGCCCACCGGGCCATAGATCTTCTCAATTCAGAACACCCGCTCAATGGGGAACAGGGGGGCCGAAATGAGCATCCCGGATCAATTTCGGGGCTTTTAGGAACCCTGGCAGACAAAGCCGGAGAGCAGCTGAAAATCCTTCAGCTCAATTCACCCCACATGGACAGGCTTCTGGATAAAGCCCGGAAGTTCGGTGCCGCCGGCGGAAAACTCAGCGGTGCCGGAGGCGGAGGCGCTTTTTGGATCAGCACATCCGGAGAAGATCAGGCCAGGGACCTGAGAGAACAGCTCACCGCCTTCGCCATGAACAGAAAGATTCCCCTGAGCGAGCCCCTGAACCTCATGAAACTGCACTAGTCCATTACCCGCTTATAAGTGCAGCCTCCGCCGGGCCCGTTCGCTGTGCCCCACCACATACACAATAACAAAATAGATAATTCCTATGGGGATGAGACTGGCGGCGACAATAAGACTCCACCCCCGGTTGATCTGAACACCCAGAAGAACAGAAACAAGCAGATCAATGCTCCCGATATACAAACTGAGCAGGATGAACAGAATCCAGCCCTTTCCCGCCGCTCCCGGAGGCTGAAGCGTGTAAAAGAAGAGCATGATAATCACGAAGGTTGAAAGACAGATCAATCCTCCGAAGTCCACAGCCCACTGCAGCCCGGGACTCCCGTGAAGAGCATCCACAAGCACAAGGAACCCGAAGGTAACCAGAGTGTTCAGCAGCATGAGGATCCAGAACCTTCCTTTTCGGCTCCGCCTCCGCTCTTCTTCCCGTAAATTCCGCTCACTGCGGTAAAATACCAGGGGAGGAAGACCGATGTAGAACCACAGCAGCATCAGAGAGGAAAGAACCGTGGGAGACCAGGTAAGCGTCTTGTTCACAAAAAGGTCTACAATGAGGCTGATGGCTGCGGGAACCAGCAGCACCGCTGCACTCACCGCAGCGAGGAGCCAGGGCCGGCGTCTGAGATCGCCGGTGAACCCTTCAAGCCGGGTTTGAGGTTGGCTCAGGGAATCCGGAGCAGTCTCCGGAGAGCTGTGCTGGAGTTGTGCGGAACACAGAGGACAGTACTCGTGCATATCATTTTGAACCCCCACCCCGCATTCTGGACAATACTTCATGAACCGCTCCTGGAATAATTGCTGCTTATGCGTACATCGTGACCTTCCCGGCGCAAAAGCCGGAAAAACCGCCTCTCGATTACAGTTTCATTAATCATTTTTCCGAAACTGATGCTCAGGGTGTCACCGCTGCTGATGACGCTCACCGCCTGCTTCATCACCGGACTGGGGGGAGGATAAAAATCCACCCAGTCCACCTCCTTCATCTCCTCCGGGGAGAGTGAAAAGCTGCCCATATTGGAAAGACTGGTGGTGAACCTGCTGTCCCCCAGCCTGCGGTAACTGAGGGAAAGCACAATATTTTTCAGCAGAAGGGGAATCAGCCGTACAGAGATTTTCCGTTCAGTCCGGGCATGCCGGGCGAACTGCCGGCGGAGGTTCTGGCGGTGCTTCTGACCCCGCATGTAATGATGCACAAACCGGATCAGCTCCTCAAAGCTGTATCTGCCCAGGCGGGGGTCAATTTCCGGATCCACATACACAAAAAAATTCCGCATGGTGCGGCTGTTGAAAATGGGTCGGAGGTTCACCGGCACAAGGATCCGCAGGGGCCGGGAATATCTGGCAGGAATACGGTGATTGGCATCCTGAAGAGCAAACCAGTAGTCCTGGAGGGCGTAGAACAGCAATGAAGTGAGATACTCGGTTACGCTCACCCCCAGCTGTGAACAACGGCTGCGAACACTCTCCAGAGATACATATCCTGAGACTATCCGGTACTCCCCCCTGGGAAGCAGGGCAAAGGGCACATGAAACGCCCTGGGCGGCAGAGGGCTGTTGGGTACGCTCTTCATGCCATGTTCAAGATAACTGTCCACCCATTCGCCGGGCTCCGGGTCAGAGTGATCCGCTTCCCCGGAAAAGCCCGGTGTCCGTGCCAGCAGATACTCGCGTATGAGATGTTTCAGGAACTCCATGGCCCCGCCCCCGTCACTGAGGGCGTGGGACATCTCCAGGCTGATCCGACGCTGATACACATAAATTTTCAGAAGCACCCGATGGGTTTTAATGGCACGGAAATCCATGCAGGGCCATTGGAAGTCGGGATGAATTTCCCGGGGATCCACAGATTTTTCTTCCAGATAATACCAGAATACTCCCCTGTGAAGCTGAACGGAAAAATAGGGGTAACGCTGCATGGTTTGCATGAGAGCGGTACGCAGGGGCTCGTATTCAACCCTGTGCTTCAGCACCACAGAAAGTCTGAAGAGGCTTGTATAGCGCTGGCTGAGAACCGCCGGCCAGATTTTGGCAGAATGATCCAGAGGATACCAGGTCCCCCGTTGCGAACCATTCCCCCGGGTGCGTGAACGTTTCCCTTTCATACGAGGGAAGTATACCCGTGACTTCCTTCCCTGGCAAATGGGCAAAAAAAGCCGGCTTTCGAAAAAGCCGGCGATTTTCCCGGAAAACGGGAAATATGTTCCTGTGGGAGTTAGAAATCGAACTTGTTCACGGCGTTCAGTTCATCGAATGCCTGATACAACCGTTTCACCACACCTTTTTCTCCAAGATGGAGCCAGGAGCGTGGGTCGATTTTCTTTTTGTTGGGCTTGTCTGCCCCTTCGGGGTTCCCGATCTGACTCTGAAGATATGCGGAGTTTTCTTCCACATATTTCACGATGGGCTGAGTAAACGCCCACTGAGTATCAGTGTCGATATTGAACTTGATGGCACCGTAACCCACTGCTTCTTTGATATCTTCCTTGCTGGAACCGGATCCGCCGTGGAATACAAAGTTAACAGGTTTTTCCCCGGTTCCCCGCTTTTCGGCGATGAACTTCTGGCTGTTATCCAGGATTTCCGGACGAAGAACAACATTACCGGGCTTGTATACCCCGTGGGTGTTTCCGAACGCTGCGGCCACAGTGAACTTGCCCACATTGATCAAGGCATCGTATGCCTGGAGTACTTCCTCGGGCTGGGTATAGAGTTTTGAGCTGTCAACAGCACTGTTGTCCACACCGTCTTCTTCACCACCGGTTACACCCAGTTCGATTTCAAGCAGCATGTTGATCTTGGCCATACGCTCAAGCATTTTTGCGCTGATTTCAAGGTTTTCTTCGATGGGTTCCTCGGAGAGGTCCAGCATGTGGGAGGAGAAGAGAGGTTCGCCGTTGCTCTTGAAAAACTCTTCACCTTCAGCAACCATTCCTTCAACCCAGGGAATCAGCTTCTTTGCTGCGTGGTCGGTATGAAGAATTACGGGAACTCCGTACAGTTCCGCCATCCGGCGGATATGGTGGGCACCGGATACTGCACCGGCAATCGCCGCACGCTGGTCGGTGTTGTCTGCAAATTTTCCCGCATTAAATACCGCTCCGCCATTTGAAAACTGAATAATTACCGGTGCCTTCGCTTCCTTCGCAGCCTGCAGGGATGCGGCGATGGAATTGGAACCGATAACGTTCATTGCGGGAAGGGCACACTTCTGTTCTTTACAGTATGCGAGAACTTCATCGAGCTGAGAACCGGTAATAACACCGGGCTTAAGCTTCAGGTTTGCCATGGGATACTCCTGTGCCGATCTGCTGCTGTATCTTGGGGGTCCACCGGTAATCAGGTGCCGGTGATTTCCTTTTATTCACCTCATAATGAGATATGCAGTCGGCGAAGATTTAATTTGAGATGAATTCTGGTTCTATTTTTACGTTTCCGCTCATGTTTGTCAATGATCTGCGCTGCCCCCCATTGTCAGCTTTCCCATGCTTGCCTATATTAGGGGACATGAATCAGGATCAGGTTAAAGACACCCTTCTCCGGCTGGAACCGGATGTGGAAGAATTCGCCGTCATTTTCTCCGGCAAGCAAAGTAAAAAAGTTCATGGATTATATCATCCCGAAACCCGTGAAATCATTCTGCACAACAGGAACTTCAACGGTGATTCCGCCCTGTTATACACGGCAATCCATGAGTTCGCCCATCATATTCATTTCACAACATCGGAAACGCCGGTGAGCAACCGGGCCCACACCACGGCATTTCGGAGCATCTTTCACAAACTGCTGCTGAAAGCCGAAGAGATGGGCATTTATGAGAATACACTGAATGGAATCCCCGAGCTTCAGGATCTGGCCGAGCAGATGCGCAGTCGCTTTATTCAGGCCAACGGAGAACTAATGAAGGACTTCGGTCACGCACTCATGGAAGCGGAAAAGCTGTGCAGGAAGCATAACGCACGTTTTGAAGATTTCGTTGAGAGGGTGCTTCAGCTTCCGAAAAATACCGCAAATACTCTCATGAAGGTTAAGGCAATGGATCTTCCCTCGGACCTGGGTTTTGACAACATGAAAACTCTGGCCGGGGTTCGCAACAAAGATGCCAGACATGAGGCAATCGAATCCTTTCGCAACGGCCTGAGTCCTGATATGGTGAAACAGGGACTGAAGGAGCGGCAGCCGGCAAGACAGCAGGATCCGGTAAAAAAGCTTGAGAGCGAAAAGAAACGGATAGAAAAAAGCCTGAACAGCCTCCGCAGCCGCCTGGAGGAAATTGAACACGAACTGGAAAGAGTGATGTATACTGAGCAACAGGGAGCGGAACTATGAGTTATATTGAATCTGTTGATTACAAAAAAGTGGAGGGCAGCAAAACGAAGCCGGCTCTGCGGGTGTATGCCCTTTCCACCTGCGCATTCTGCGAGAAAGCAATGAATTTTCTGAAGGAACATGAATACGCCTACGAGTATCTATTCATGGATCTTATCGACAGGGAAGTCAAGAAAAGCATTAAGGCTGAATTAAAGGAAAAACACGGCAGCATTCCACTGTTCCCCCTTCTGGTTGTGGACGGCGAACAGGCGGTATCCGGTTTCACTGAAGAGAAATGGCGGGAGTTGTTAGACATTGAGTAAGAAAGAAAAATCATTGGAAGATGTTGACCGGTTTATTTTCCGGGTTGCGGATAAACAGGGCTGGGGTGTCAACAAGGATCCTGAGTTCCTTCATCATATAAAAAAAGGACTGCAGACAACATACAACAGACACGGTTTCTTTCTCTGTCCATGCAGAGACGGCGCCGGAGACCGGGAGGCCGATAAAGATATTGTCTGCCCCTGTGTGTACAATGTTCCCGATCAGAAAGAATACGGGCATTGCTTCTGCGGTCTGTTCTTCGATAAAAAATATCAGGATGAGGGCGGTGAGTTTCAGCAGATACCCGACCGGCGTCCTGACGAGTACTACGACTAGTCCACGGCTCTTCCAGGCAGCTGACATTTCATGGCGCCGCCATTCTACACGGCTGTCGATCTAAGCCCCCGCCCTTCCAGGCCGGGGCGCAGGTTTCAGCTGTGTGAGATCAATCCCTCAAGCATTGAAAGAAAATCATCCACGGTTTCATCCGCTGTGTCCCAGCTGCACATCAGCCGGTAGCTTTCTTCGTCCCAGTTGTAGAAGCGAAAGCGGTCCTGGAGCGCAGCCCCCCATTTCCGGGGAATGGTGAGAAAAACGGCATTCGCCTGGGGGGGGTGGATAATGCGAATCTTGCCTCCCCGGTCATTCGTCAGTACATCCCGGTGCCGGGAAATAATCTCATTGACCCCCTGCTGCAGACGCCTGGCCGCCTCATTTGCCCGAAGCGCATTTTTCAGCCAGAGCGAACTACCGAAAAGAGCATTGAACTGTGCCGATATATAGCGCATTTTGGAGGCCAGCTGAGCACCCTGTTTCCGGTAAAACTCCAGATCGCCGTTCTCCTGGGCACCGTTCATCAGAATAACCGCCTCCCCGAACATCAGACCGTTTTTCGTACCTCCAAGAGAAAGCGCATGTACCCCCGCATCCAGAGTCATGGAGCGGAGAATGTCCCGGCCCAGAGAAATCAGCTCATCATCGGAAAGCCGGGCCCAGCCGGGATGGGATGACGCCAGCACCGAGGCCACGGCATTGGAAATCCGCGCACCGTCCATATGAAACAGCAGCCCCTCTTCTCTGCACAGATCACCGATCGCCCTGAGCTCTTCAGGACTGTACACCAGCCCAAGCTCGGTACTCTGGGTAATGCTTACCATTCCCGGCTGGGTGCTGTGCACAAATCCTCTTCTGCCCAATTTGGCGGGAATATCTTCAGCACGGATTTTCCCCCCGTCATGGGGGAGATGCTCAATTTTGTTTCCCGAAATCGCCTCCAGGCTGCCGCATTCATCTTCCTCCAGATGCGCAGTAGGGGGTGCGAGAACCGAGTTATATCCTTTCAGCAGACTTCGGATGGAGATCACATTTGCGGCGGTGCCGTTGTATACAAGATACGCCCGGCTGTTTGCACCGAAAACGGTCTTCATCTCCGCATGAAATTTTTCGGTAATGCCGTCCTCTCCATAGCTGACGGCATGGCCGATACTGTTGGCCTGTTCCATGGCCTGAAAAATCTCCGGATGCACACCGGATGCGTTGTCACTGGCAAAAAAAATATCGCTGCTCATGATGTATCTCCCTGTTGTATATCACATTCCCAGCTGTCCGGTGATAAATTCCCGGAATTTCCGGGCGTGGTTGTGGCCGGGCTGGGTATTCAGCACTTTATCGCAATCGGATATGGCATCCGAATAGTTGCCCATGGAATAATACAGCTGAGCCCGGGAGAGCAGAGCGTCGTTATTCCCGCCGTTCAACGCCAGACAGGAATCGAACTCAATCAAGGCTTCCTGCTCCCTGCCCAGCTGGCGAAGAGTGAGTCCCAGATAATGGTGGGCCCGCTCATTTTCGGGATTTACCTCAAGAGAACTGCGGAAATCTGTCTCCGCTTCTTCGTATCGGGATACGGCAAACAGGGCCATCCCCCGATGAAGAAACACCATGGTTCGGATGCTCTCGGGGGCATCTTCGGACAAAATGCGCTCATAAATTTCAATTGCGGTTTCATAGTGATGGGCGTTATGGGCGTACAGGGCCTTCAGCAGCTGGCTCTCCTGGGTTTCCGTACTCACACTCTGGAGAAGCGGGTGATCGGGAAAACTGCCCAGGCTGTCCGCCGGGGGAGCAGTTTTGGCATCCTCCTCCATATCCTGGCTTTGAACCATGGACATAAACGCCACCCTCCGTCTGTCCAACTGATGCTGCAGCTCTCTCTGATATACCCGGATTTCGTGGAAAATCATATCCGAAAGGGATAGGTTGGCGTTCAGAGCCGCCAGTTTCCGGCGGAGATTCACATCGAAGGGGGTTATCTGGGATTTATACACCATTTCATGCTCCACCTCCGCCCAGGCATCCTGAAGAATGGTGCGAAGTTGAATTTCCGTAACCAGGTCCTTGCTTAGATGGAAGCTCTCGGTGAGATCCTCCGGGAGGTTAATAAGAAAGTGCAGGGAATCGTAGCCGAACTCCTTGAAGGAAAATTCCGCCCCCTTCTTCTCCCGTTCCCTGATGCTGAAGTTGCCGGTAAGCATATTTTCCACCGCGGTGAGATCATCAATAAAGGGACAGACAATCCGGATTCCCAGCACGTCACTGATCAGCACACTGTCATGCTGGCCGTTTTCGCTGCTGCGACGTTGAATTTTCTGATAATAACTTGAGAAACTCTTCACCCGGTATTTCACCGTTGCACGAATCCGCTTCCTGTCCAGAAGGCTGCGCAACCTTCGATGCAGCTCATAAAGTGCACGTTCA
The DNA here is from genome assembly GCF_000507245.1 of Salinispira pacifica. Classification (GTDB taxonomy): domain Bacteria; phylum Spirochaetota; class Spirochaetia; order DSM-27196; family Salinispiraceae; genus Salinispira; species Salinispira pacifica. Next base: position 3,201,589 of record NC_023035.1, read on the forward strand.
AAACTGTCCACATGCTCTTCATATTCCTGCTGGAGCAAATGCCGGGCTTTCACCGGTAATGTTACATGTACCATGTACTCTTATTCTATCATATTTCCGGATGTTTTGCCCTCAAGATTGTTCAGGTTCAGGATGGAAAGAAAGCAGCCCTGGAGAATGGATGTCTGCTCATCAATAATACATTGAGGAATTATATAGCAGGGAATATGAACCCGGTCATAGGCAATTACCGCATGGAAGGGTTCGGGGCAGATACCCCGGGGCAGACGAATGGGACCTGCATGTTCCGACCGGAAGATCCGGAAAAATATTTCTGCATCAGACACAAATTTTCTGGCATCCTGACCTTTCAGCCGGTTCTCTTCTGTACCGAGGGTCCGGAGAATCTTCCTGTTCACATAGCGGATATACCCCCGGTCATCCAGAAGACAGTATCCCTGATTCATGTTTTCCAGAAGCTGCTGAATCTGTATCTCCTGGGATCGGATCCTGGCTTCGCTTCTGGCTTTATACAGGGCTATGGAGAGAGCCATCCGCAGCTGATGATCGGTGAAGGGTTTTGCCACGAACCCGAAGGGCATCGATTCGGGGACCCTCCGGATCACCTCTTCTTCCCTCAACCCGCTGATAAACACAACAGGAATATCATATTTCTCTCTCAGGCTTTCGGCAGCATCGATGCCGCTGTCCTGGCCTTCCAATTCGATATCCATCAGAATAATATCCGGCAGAGAATCCATGAACTGATTTTCAAGATCCGCGGATGAATTGCAGACCCCGTGAATGGAGTATCCCAGCCTGAGAAGGGACCGCTGGATGGCCGATGCGATAATAAACTCATCTTCCACCACAAGTACGCGTGCTTCGCGTTCTGAACGGTCAAGTGAGTTCGATGTAAGAAAAAAATCCGTCAACATGACTGCTACCCAAGACCCATGGCCGGGATACCGGCGGGGAGATGTCAGAATCTCCGCATATCAGACATTGAATTTGAAATGCATCACATCCCCGTCTTTTACAATATATTCCTTGCCTTCCATCCGGAGCTTTCCCGCTTCCCGGATTTTGGCCTCGGAACCAAGTTCAAACAAGTCGCTGCAGTGGTACACTTCAGCCTTTATAAATCCCTTTTCAAAATCGCTGTGAATAACACCCGCCGCCTGGGGGGCCTTGTCTCCATGATGATAGGTCCATGCCCGGACCTCCTTTTCACCGGCGGTGAAGAAGGTGCGCAAACCCAGAAGATCGTAACCTTCCCTGATCAATGCGGATAATCCGCTTTCTTCCAGGCCCATTTCATCCAGGAATTCCCGACGCTCCTCCTCTGTCTCCAGATCGGCGATCTCTTTTTCCAGTTGACCGCAGAGCACCACCACGCCGGCGCTTTCGGTATCGGCGATGGCCTTTACCTTCTGCACATGGGGGTTCTCGCCGTGAATATCATTTTCATCCACATTGCAGAGATAGAGCATCTTTTTCCGGGTGATCAGGTGCATATCACGGATGAGGGCTTCCTGTTCCTCGTCCAGTTCAAGGCTGCGGGCGGGTTGGCCTTCCTGGAGAAGCTCCTTCAGTTGAACCAGAACGGGCTGAAGGCTCTTGGCCATGGCCTGAACTTTCTTGTCTGCGCTCCGGGCCTCCTTTTCCAGCCTTGCAAAGCGTTTTTCCACGGTTTCCAGGTCGGCAAGAGCCAGTTCCACATTGATGGTTTCAATATCGCTTGCGGGATCTATGCTGTTATCAACATGAATAATATCGTCATTTTCGAAACAGCGTACCACGTGGACAATCACCCCCACTTCCCGGATATGTGAAAGGAATTTGTTTCCCAGACCTTCACCCTTGCTGGCGCCCTTCACCAGACCTGCAATATCAACAAATTCAACCGCAGCGGGAATGAGCTTCTGAGGGGGGATCAACTCGGCAATTCGGGTGAGCCGGGAATCGGGCACGGTCACCAGGCCCACATTGGGTTCGATTGTACAGAACGGATAATTGGCTGCTTCAGCGGGGGCAGAGGTCAGTGCAGAAAAAATGGTGGATTTACCCACATTGGGCAGTCCCACAATACCGCAGTTAAGGGGCATGGATACTCCTGTTTGTATATCATTACACAGTAAATTTGTTTCGGATTAGATGCGTTCAAAAATCAGCTTTGAAGACACCCGGTGTGGAGCGTAGTGTAGTTGGTTTCCCGGCGGAAATCAATAATGGGGGACGGCGGAACAGAAAAAACGCGGATCTGAGACTTGAATATATATTGATAAATATATATAACAATCAGCGTGAAAGAGATACAGAGTTTCAGCGAACTGAAAACCAATATAGAAAACAGCCGGATGCTTCTGGGATATTTTTCAGCCCCGGATTGCGGTGTCTGCACGGCATTGAAGCCCAAGGTTCTGGAAATCCTGCAGGATTACCCGGAAATTGAGTCAGTCTATGTGAACGTGAGGGAGCAGCAGGAAGCTGCAGCCCAGCACGCCATTTTCACCATCCCGGGGATCCTGGTTTTCGCAGAGGGAAAAGAGGCCGTCAGGGAAGCCCGCTTTGTGCACGTGGATGAGTTGAGAGAGAAGATTCACCGGCTTCACTCCATGCTGTTCGCGTAATCGCTCCAGCCCAGACGCTCCAGGCGCTCAATTTTTTCATCCACCTGCCCCTTCAAGCCTGAGGCATACTCCTCCACCCGCCTTCGCACTCCAGAATCCGACAGAGCGATAATCCGTGCGGCCAGCAATCCGGCATTCTTGGCACCATTAATTGCAACCGTTGCCACGGGAATTCCCCCGGGCATCTGAACAATGGACAACAGCGAATCCAGGCCGTTCAGGCTCCGGGTTTTCACCGGTACACCGATCACCGGCAGACTGGTGAGGCTTGCAACCATCCCCGGCAGATGGGCGGCCCCTCCGGCGCCTGCAATAATTGCCGAAATACCCCGGCCCGCGGCCTTCTCTGCGTATTCGAACATTCTCCGGGGAGTTCTGTGGGCGGATACAACCGTGATTTCATATTCGATTCCCAGTTCATCCAGAACCGCCGCAGCCTCTTTCATAACCGGAAGGTCCGAATCGCTGCCCATGATAATTCCAACTTTCATGCATCTCCTCCATTGCGCCGGGTAATTGTGAAGTACTCATCTGTATAGTTCATGTTTTCATTATTGATGTGTTCCGCCGGAGATTGCAATAAGGCAGGTTCCTGTCTCCGGATTCGGTATGTTTCAGGTCGATGCGTTCTATGCCGTCCATACGGCCTGTGCCGCCTCTGTGGCTTATACAACCTCTGCGGCTTATACGACCTGCACAGCCTGTACCACCTCCACAGCCTATACGGCCCGAACACTCACCGTCCGCTCAAGCTGTTCGGCCTGTTTCAGGGCGATCTCCAGATCCGAGTTCAGCACGGTGATGTGGCCCATCTTCCTCAGCGGGCGCACCTCCTCTTTTCCGTACCAGTGCATGTAGGCTCCGGGGCTGCTCATCAGTTCGGTGAAGCCGGAAATTGCCGGTGTGCCCCGGGCTGAAGCTTCGCCCAGGAGATTGATCATCACCGCCGGGCTGCGCAGCTGCGGTGATCCCAGGGGAAGGCCGCACACCGCACGGATAAACTGCTGAAACTGGCTGGTCTCAGCTGCTTCAATACTCCAGTGTCCGGAGTTATGGGGCCGGGGAGCCACTTCGTTGATCAGAATTTCTCCATCTGAGGTGAGAAACAATTCCACGGCAAACAAGCCGGCGGCCTCAAGGGCATCTACTGCGGCTCTGGCCAGTTCCATTGCACGGCGTGACTGAACTTCGCTGATCCGGGCGGGCACACAAACCGAGTTGCAGATTTGGGAGCGTGAGTCGAATACCATCTCAACCACCGGGTAGACCCGGCTCTCGCCTTCCGGATTCCGGGCTATAAGAACAGCAAGCTCCATGGTGAAATCCACAGCTTCCTCAATCATGGAGGGACCCTTCAGAGCCCGGGCTTTCAGATCAGCGGGAGAAGCAGGTTCCAGGCGGGTTACTCCCCTGCCGTCGTAGCCGCCGGCCCGGGTCTTTTGTATGCAGGGTAAGCCGAAGTTTTCAAGCTCACCGGCCAGCTGCTCGTCAGCTAACGTCTCCGGGTCGTCCAGAGCCCGGAATGCAGGAACAGCAAGTCCCGCATCCTTGAAAAGCTGCTTCTGGACCAATTTGTCCTGGATTATCTCCAGAGCTCCGGGCCGGGGGTGGACCCGGGTGCCTGCAGCCTGGGCTTCATACAGGGCATTCACATCGATATGTTCAATTTCATAACTCAGCACATCAACCCGGGCGGCAAGCTCAAGAATTGCACGGGAATCGGTGAGACTGCCCTGGATGCACTCATCGGCAATACCGTATGCGGGAGGTCTGGGGGAGGGATCCAAAACAATGGTGTGAATTCCCATATTTCTCGCTTCCTGGCACACCATTCTGCCCAGCTGTCCGCCGCCCACCAGCCCAAGACGGAATCCCAGGGGGAAACCCTGAGAATCGAGCTGAGAAACACCCTGAGAAAACCTCTGATTGCTGCCGGCCATAGCACCCCCTCGTTCTCGTTGCCGTGAAACACCACTATGGTAAAAATCCTTTGGGTGGTCAAGAAAGCTTCTTCAGCGGCGGCGGGCATATGTGCATAGCCCTGCCCCTGGATTCCGGTGCAGCCCGGGGATGAATGGAAAAACGTTCTGGACATACCGGCGGGAACGTTGCAGACTTATACATTATGGGTGAAAAAATCATGTTCGGTCACAGCAATATGGACCTGGACTGCTTTGGAAGTCTCAGCATGGCCCGGTATCTGTATCCCGGTCACCTGATGGTCAGAAGCGGCCGGATCCATCCTGTGGCCAAGAATCTGTATACCGTCTACCGGGATCATCTGGAGATGATTACTGCAAAAGAGCTGAAAAAGCACAGCATCGATGAGGTGGTGATAATGGACACCCGGCAGTACGACAGGGTTAAGGAGTACTTCCGGTTCATTCCCGACTTCAGTGGAAAAATCACCGTGTACGATCATCATTGCGAAACGGATTGCGATATTCCCGGTGCCAGCGTCTACGACGGCGATTTCGGAGCCAACACCTCCATGCTGTGCATGGAACTGCTGAAGCGCGACATCCATGTTGATGAGAACGACGCAACCATCGCTCTGGCGGGAATCTATGCGGACACCGGAAACTTTTCCCACGGCAACGTTACCGGCAGGGATTTTCAGGCCGCCCAGTATCTCATGGAACACGGTGCCTCGCTGAATGCCGTGGGAAAACTTCTTTCCAAGCTGAGAGAAGAACACCAGGTGAGCTTGTTTCACCGCCTGCTGAACACCATTCAGTTCCACAATATCCAGGGATATTCCATCATCACCAGCTGGATGAAACTGGAGGGCCAGATGGCGGGGCTTGCCGCGGTAATTGAGCGGATTTTTGAAGTTGAGGACGCAGATGCCTACATTGCCGTTTTCGAGCTTGAAAAAGAGGGTTCCCATCTGCTCATCGGGCGGGCGGGAAATCCCCGTATCGATCTGAATATTATTATGAACAGCTTCGGCGGAGCAGGCCATCCCCAGGCTGCCAGCGCATTAATCAAGAACTCATCGGGATTTCCCATATACGCACACCTGTTGAACATGCTGGAACAGCGGCTGAAGCACGCTCTTACCAGCATGGAGCTGATGCGGGAGGCGGTGACTATTTCCCGGAAGATGACACTCCTGGATTCGGCCCTGCGACTTGAAGAGAGCGGCAATTCCGGGGCGCCGGTGGTGGATGAAGACGAACGTCTGGTGGGGATGATCACCCTCAGGGACATCCAAAAAGGACGAAAAGCCGGACAGATGAACGCACCGGTCCATGCATATATGACCAGAAATGTGATTCACGCCGACAGAAACACCACCATCCGGGAGATCGAGCAGATGTTTTACCGCCACGATATCGGTCACCTTCCTATCCTCGAAGATGAAAAGGTGGTGGGTCAGGTTACACGGTCGGACTATATCAAATTCCTGCAGAACAACGGTGATTTCCGGGAAATCATTCCGCAGGAATAAATCAGCCGCCAGCTTTCCATCGGCTTGGTCCCCAGGTCATTACTCTCTGCGCTGAAGCTTCCGGGTCTTATGCTGGAGCCAGATGCGCTGCTCCTGTTCCAGATGGGGGGAAAGATTTCTCCATACCATGTCGTGATAATCATTCAGCCAGGATATTTCCTCATCGTTCAGAAGGTCCCGCTCTATGAGGCTCAGTTCAATGGGACAGAGAGTGAGATCCTCAAAACAGAGAAATCCGGAATAGGATTCATGAGGTCCCACCGCAACAAGGTTTTCAATGCGGATACCGTAGGCGCCTTCAAGATAGTAGCCGGGTTCATTGGAGCAGATCATGCCCGGCTGCAGAGGTGTTGAAATCAGACGGGGGCTGATGCTCTGGGGGCCTTCGTGGACGTTCAGCGCAAATCCCACACCATGTCCGGTTCCGTGGCCGTAGTTCAAACCGTTCTGCCACAGGGGGCGGCGGGCCAGACTGTCCAGCTGTATTCCAGGGGTGCCTTCGGGAAACACTGCCGATGCAAGATTAATGTGACCTTTCAGCACCAGCGTAAAATGATGTTTGGCTTCACGGTCCACATCATGAACGGCAACCGTACGGGTAATATCCGTTGTTCCGTCCAGGTACTGTCCGCCGCTGTCAATAAGCAGCAGTCCGTTCCCCTGAATGGGGCTTGAGCTGTTTTCATCCACAGAATAATGAACAACGGCACCATGATCGTTGAAGCCTACTATGGAACGGAAGCTGTCTCCCACATAGTTCTTCTGTGTGCTGCGGAATTCTGTGATCTTCCGGGAAACAGCCAGCTCATCCAGAGACGAACCGTCCTTCAGCTCATGTTCCAGCCAGTAGAGGAAGTTCACCATTGCCACGCCGTCCCGTATCATCACATTCCGGGTTGATTCAATTTCTTTCGGATTTTTACATGCCTTCCAGCTCCGCACAGGGGACGGCAGTTTGACCAGCCTGTCACCCAGGATGGACGCCGTCTCCATGTTGAGAGTCAAAGGATCCGCAGCAACCTGCCCTTCCGATGATGTGAGCAGCTTCCCGATATCCTGATACCCGTGAATATGCACGTTGTCCGCTTCCAGCTCTCTTCGCAAATCCGGGGAAATATTCTCAGCGTGAGTGCAGAGATGCAGAACCGGGCCCCGGGTTTCCAGCAGTGCATATGCGTAAAAAACCGGGTTGAACTCAACATCCCGTCCCCGAAGCTGAAGCAGCCAGGCAATTTCATCCAGGGCGGTGATCAGGATGCGCTCATAGCCCCTGGAATCGGCGAACTCCCTGAGCCGGGTAATCCGGTCGTTCCGGGTCTCTCCGCTGAACGTGGAGTCATGGGCGTAAATTTCCTCCGCCGGGAGGCCGGGCCGGTTCTCCCAGATGGTATCCAGAAAATCCGGAGCCGCTTCAAGGGAGATGTCTCCGTTAGCAAGCTCACTCTGCATGGACTCGAAGCTTTTCAGAGCGAAGGAATCTGCGGCAACCAGAACCCGGGCTCCTTCCTGCTTGCCCTTCATTTGCATAAGCCACTGTTCAATGGACGGAGTTTCCGGCAATCCCTGTTTCATAAGGGCAATGCCGCTGTTCTTCAGAACCCGGCCGGCTTCCAGAAAGTAGCGGGAATCGGTCCAGAGTGCCGCATCCTTCTGTGTTACCGCCACCGTACCTGCCGATCCTTCAAAAGCGCTGATCCAGGAACGGCCCCGCCACCGTTCTGCCACATACTCTGACATATGGGGGTCGGTTGACGGAATTACTGCTGCGAAAGCATTCTGCTTTTTCAGATACTCCTGCAACAGGTGTATGCGTTCGGAGGGTTTTGACGACATATAAACTCCTGGTAGATCTTCGTTTTTTTAATGCTCCCGGTGCAATGTTCCGGAAGATTCCCCCGGAGCCAGGTTCTCATAGGAACTGAACAGCCATATACCCCGGGGAGTAAGAGAAATATACTAACATAGTTTTTGACCTTCCACCATCATGGGGGCTGCAGCAGAGCCGATATGCCCTTTCCGGGTCTTGAGAAAAACCCCGCACCCCGATAGACTCCCGGGCATCAATTTTGCAGGGGGCTCTTCAGTGACACAGGGCAAACATGGGGTAATTTTTGATCTGGACGGTACGATTCTCTATACTCTGGAAGATATCCGCAGATCCCTGAATCATAGTTTAATCACCCACGGGCTGCAGGAGATGGATCTGGTGACGGTTCGGCGGCTGGTGGGCCATGGGCTTATTCAGCTTGCTCACGATGCCGTTGAAGAGCATGCCCCGGAACTGGACGCTGCCCGCCGCAGTGAACTGGGGGAAGCCATTGCAGACGAACTCCGGGAACATTACCGCAAAGATCCCCTGGGAGTAAGCGCCTCCTACCCCGGCATTCCCGGGCTGCTGAAAGAGCTGAGAGAACGGGGCCTCCTTCTGGGGGTGCTGAGCAATAAAGATGACGTGCTCGTTCAGCAGATTACCGACGAACTGTTTCCCGGAACCTTTCATGCCGTTGCCGGCCGAAAGGATCACATACCCCGAAAGCCCGATCCCCGGGGCCTTGAGCTCATTGCGCAGCAGCTTGGGCTCGGGATGAGCCGAATTCTCTATGTTGGAGACTCGGAGGTGGATTACCGCACGGCTGCGAACGCAGGGGTGCCCTTCGCCGCCGTGGGCTGGGGATACCGGGATGCGGAACTGCTGCAGTCATTGTCCCCGGACTATTTCACCCCGGACAGCGGAGAGCTGAAATCGGTAATTTTCCGCCATTTTTCATCCACGGTCTGAAACCTGGCTGAAACGGTGCACCGTAAGATGTTCATACACCTCCCCGGGACGGAGAACGGTGGAAGGAAATGATGGCTGGTTGGGGGCATCGGGGAAATGCTGAGTCTCAAGACAGACGGCTCCATGCCTGGAGAAATGCTTCCCGTCCCGGCCCGCTTCGATATCCAGGAAATTTCCCGTATACACCTGAATACCGGGATAGCTGGTGTACACTTCCATGCTGCGGCTGCCGGGAATCTCAAGACGGGCACCCAGCCGGGGACCCAGATGCTCCACAAGGGCGTCCAGAGCCCCTCCATGCCCCGGCGGAGTAAGCTCCGACGAACTTTCATCCACCACATAGCAATGATCAATTCCATTGGGCAATGAAGCCTCAACCGGAACGCCTTCGATTCCCGGGCGGGGGCACATCACTTCCCGAAGCATCCGTGGGGAGGTGAAATCCATGGCACCTCTCCCGCAGTCCGGCGGCAGTATCGTGCCGTTGGGTATTGCCCGGGAGTCCACGTCCACGTACCCGGAAGCATGGAGCTGAAGCCTGTGGTCGTACACCGCTCCTGATGACTCTCCGCTCAGGTTCCAATAGGCGTGATTGGTGAGGTTTACTACAGTGGGTCGGTCGCTTCCCCCCGGTAATAGATATACAGATAGCCGTCTTCGCTGAGATAATATTCAACACGCACCTTCAGATTTCCCGGGTAGCCCCCCTCCATATGGGGAGATTCAAGTTCGAAGCCCACCCCGGCAACGGCTTCCGATTCACAATCAAGGATTTCACCCTTCCATGCCCTGTGAGAAAACCCCGCATTGCCTCCATGAAGACTGTTATCCCCGTCATTTTTCTGGAGAGTAAACCTCTCACCATCAAGAATAAACTCTCCGTTATGGATGCGGTTGGCATAGCGTCCGCAGGTTGCACCAAGGTAGGCATCCTGCCTCCGATAACCCTGAAGGTCATCCATCCCCAGACAGACCTGTGTGCCCTCCCACCGCACTGAGGAAATTGCCGCACCGTAGTCAATCAGACTCACGGAGTCCGGTATTCCCCGGCGGGCTCTCATTGTCCACCGGGTAATTTCCCGGCCGTTTTCCAGTATTCCAAAAGGTTCTTTTTCTACAGTCATTTCAGCTCCGGATTCAGGCATTCATTTCCTCGAATCGCCAGATTCGAATAGACAGAATAGAGGAAAAAAAACCGCCGGGGAATACCGGCGGTTCAATGCGTAGAGAGTTTTTCCCGGGCTTATTGCCCGGTATGGACTCAGATTACGTTGGGACGCTCAATATAGTCGTTGCTGCGAAGAAGCATGCGGACATACTGAACTCTGCGGTACGCCATCTTGTCTTCGTTTTGGGATTCGGAAAGTTTGGCTCTGAAATCCTTAATACCTTTATACCCTTTCGTATCCATCCACTTTTCAATTCCATTCAGAATATCGCCGATCTTTTTCAGCTTGTTCTTGTAGAGAGTGCTCACCACCTGAAAGCTGCTCGCTCCGGCCAGAAGCATGGCAATGGCGTCTTCCGCTTCATGAATACCGTTGGAGGCACAAATATCTGCGGAAACCTTATCCGCCATCATCCCCACAAAACGGAGAGGCAGACCGGCATCCTGGGGAGTGGAAAGGTTCCATGGGTAGCTGCTGCTTTCGTTTTCAACATCGATCGCCGGGTGAAAGAACCGGTTAAAAAGAACCAGACCGTCTGCACCTGCATCCGCAAGTTTGGATATAAACTGATACGGGCTGGTGTAATAAGGGCTCAGTTTAATGGATACGGGAATTTTCACCGCCTTCTTCACCGCTTTTATGGCTTCAATCTGGCCCGCTTCAATATCAGCGGCGGCTTCGGTACGGTCACCGGGAATGGCGAAAAAGTTCAGTTCCAAACCGTCCACACCGGTGTCCTGAAGCTGCTTGGCCCATTCCGACCAGGTTGCGGTATTTATGGCGTTGAGACTGGCAATGACCGGGATCTTCACCGCCTCCTTGGCCCGCTGAGTCCACATGAGATGCTCATCCGGACCGGCATGCTCAACCTCGGGAAAAATGCTGTGCATTTCCGCGTGCCAGTTATCGTACATATGCAGATCCTGGTCGTGGTTATGGCTCTTGTACTGAATCTGCTCTTCAAACAGACTCTTGATAATTAATGCGCCGGCTCCGTTATCTTCGATCTTCCGGATGGCATCCATATTTGATGTCAGGCTGCAGGCACCGACAATCAGGGGGTTTTTCAGGTCCATCCCCATATAGCTGCTTTGCAATTTGGACATAATGACTCCTTGGTTAATGGTACATAGGTATTCTAGGGGCTGCCGGGGCAGAAGTCAATGAAGTAATCAACAGCTCACGACCTCCTGCATATTGAACTCCCGGGCCGGCATGAGTACTATGCCCCATGGACATGGAAAATGCGATTATTTCACTGAAAGATGTAAGTTTTTTTTATATTGATGCTGACGCACCGGAGAATCCGAAGGAACTGACAGAAGATGACATTCACTTTGTCTTCAGAAATCTGGATCTGGATCTCCCCGCTGGCGTCCTCAGCATTATCGGCGAGAATGGAATCGGGAAAAGCACCCTCATGCTTCTGGCAGCCGCCCGCCGCTTCCCCGTTCAGGGCTCAATAGAGATCCTCGGACGGAACACCGAAAAATTCCGGAAAGCGGCCCAGGATCCCGCCATTGAAGCCGAGCGGAACGCCCTGGTTTCCGTGGTGTATCAGAATATGGAGTTTGAAACCGAAGACAATCTGGGCACCGTGCTGGAACAGGTATTTGACCAGGGCATCCACACATCCAAAACCGACTGGATTCTGGAAGAAAGCAGCCGCGCCCTCCACCTGGAACAGGTGAAGAACAGAAAATTCCAGGAGCTGTCCAAGGGTGAAATGCAGCGGGCTCTTATCGCCATATCAATGGCATACGGATCGGCAATCACGGTATTGGATGAACCGGTTTTCGCCATGGAGGAGAAGCAGAAGGAGGAGTCCCTTGCCTTCCTTCAGGATTACGCCCACCGGACAGAGCGGAGCGTCCTTTTCTCCGCTCACAACATTCATCTGTGCCGGGATTATGCAGACAACACTCTTCTCATGCGGAAAGACGGCGATTTTGTGCTGGGGGATTCCAAGGCAGTATGCTCAAAGGAAGAGCTTGAGGCCGCCTACCAGGTACCCATGGAATATCTGCACAGGAAAGAAGCCCTCTACCGGGATCTTCTCATTAAAGGTGACGAAACCCGCCGCAGCAACTGAGCCAAACCGGTTCCGGGCGGTACAACTGCCGCCGCCGGACCATGCTGCTCCGGTGTGCAGTGGCGAGCCCCCCCGCCGGGCTGGGACGGGTCGCAGAAGACTCAAAGCCGGCGCCCCGGCTCAGCGTCCCCGGCTGCGGAGTCTCAGGCTGAACAGTTCGCTCAAAGACCTGCGAAAGCTCAAGGCGCCCAGCCGCTCCATTCTGGCGGCAAGGAAAAAAGCCAGAACCAGAATCGCCAGCACTCCTGCAAACAGATACACATGACTCATCCGACCCTCCACACCCAGGGGACCCTGAAGAAGGTCCAGAAACATTCCCGCCAGGCTTGCCCCGGCTACTCCGGAGGCACCTACTGTGAGAAAATACACAATTCCGAAACTCAGCTGCTGCTGGGGCTGAAGGAGTGAGAAAAAGTAGGTCTGGGCGGTATTGTCGGCACCGTTCCAGCCCATCATGGCAATGAAAAACAGGAGCAGCAGAAACACCCAGCTCAGCGCACCTGCGGTGAGAGGGACAAGTACAATTGCAAGTGCTCCTGCCGCCATCAGAAGTATCCAGATCATCATGAAGGGCTTCGCACCAACACGGTCGATAAATTTCCTGCTGATCACTCCCATGGCAATGGCGCCCAGACTGCCGGCAACCGTGAGAAAAAGCACTCGGTTATCGGAAAACTGATACACATCTTTTGCATATACCAGCAGGAAGGGCTTCACTATTCCCAGGGAGAAGCCCACCACCGGGAGTGTGGCAAAGTACTTCCGGAATTTCCGCTCCTTCCAGATATCCCGGAAACTTTGCTTCAGCCCCTGATCGCTGTGTCCTTCGGGCCTCCGGATTTCCGGAATCCGGGAAAGGGAGTACACTCCGGCGTAGCCCAGCACAATTCCCGCGGCGAAGGAAATAAGATATTTCATCAGCGGAGCATCATCCCCCAGAAACAGCGCTACAATGAGCACGCCGAACAGAATGGATATGTTGGAAAGAATCCGGGAAAGAGACAAAAACCGCCCTCTGTCACCGCCGTGGGACAATTCGGTAAGGAGGGGTGAAAGACTCACCATCCCAGAACCCCGTATCATCTGAAAACCAAAATATGAGCCCACAACAATGATAAGCGCCAGGGTATTGGCATCAGCCACGCCGGACAAGGCAATAAACGGTGCAAGAAGGAGCGGACTGATGGCAAGGTAGCGAACCATCCAGGCCATATGAAAACCCTTCACGATCCCCAGTCTTCTGGATAGCAGTCGGCCCACCGGCATGATAAGATAGGAAGCATGGAAGAATGAAGACACCACTCCCACAACGGTCTTGCTGGCACCCAGGCGGATGATAAACAGGATAATCACGTTTCCCGCCAGGAACTGGAAGGAGAAGGTGTTGATGATGGAGAATATGAGCCACCAGCGTCTGCCGGTGGTTTGCTCTTCCGGGCTGTAATGTCCGCTCATTCGACTTAGCCTAATATCTGCAGGGAGGCTTGTCCAGAGGATGGGAATACTGGTGGAGAAAGTTCGCAGCGGCGAAATACGCAGCAGAAGCGGGCTGGAGGCGGCATTCAGACAGCTGAGCAAACGCTATCACCCCGATACATCGGGCTTGGATCACCGCTACTTCGTTTCCATCTGCATGGACCGGGACGACGCCATCATATTGCTGGAAGAGTATGCCGCCGGCTCTGTTCCCGGTGAACAGGATTCCCCCAAAGCTGATACGGATTTCTGGTATCTGTATTATCTATACAGCTCAAGAATGCAGTATCAGCATAAAGACAGGGACGGCTCTGCCCGGTTAACATCCGAACTTATTGCATCAGCAGGATCAGTATCTGATGAATTTATGGCGGGGATATTCATTTACACTAAGCATCACTCCACAACGAACTATGCAGATATGTACAGCATACCAACCTGTCAGCAGATCCATATGGGTATGGCCAATTTTCTTGAATGGAAGGAGCGGTCCTCCGGCGATACCCCTGCACATATTATTCGGCGGTCTTACAATATTGCCCGCACCATGCTGAGTGAAGCGGAAGAACGGCTGGGGAAACCGGCGGGTGAGGACTATCTGCATATGTATCCCCTGATCAGGCTTGCTCTCCTGGATTTATCCCGGGGACAAATATCCAACTCAAGGCCGCCTGTCCCGGAAGATTTATACCGTCCGCTGTATACCCTGGCGTGCCGCCTCCATGAAGAGTGGAACCCTGACGCCATACCGCCGGATTCCTCCAAGGAACCGCTGAGGCAACGGGCGGAATGGATTCGCAAGGCGTTAATACACCTGGGGCTGGTGGAGAAACAGTATGCGTATATTCGTGCTGTATTCTCCCCCGACACAATGAGGGAGATTCGCCGGTTTAAAGGAGCCGAAGGCGAGATAGCCGTTCCGGAATACTACGGGGAACTTCTTTCCAGGCATAAAAAGATTCTTGTGGAGATTCAGGAAATGAGCCTACAGCGCCAGAGGCTTTTGGAGAGATTAACCCGGAGCCGGCATAGGTGATGCATTGATAGTGCACAGAAGCTTGTGAAAAATAATGATTTTTCACAGGGAAGCGGAAACCTCCCCTCCAGGTAGTGCGGCGTAAAATTTGACGCCGCCATATCTGGAACCGATTTCCCGGATTTTTTTGTTTTACAAGCTTCTGTGCACTGGTTACGATTTTTCTCCACCCATCCTTGACGAAACCGTGAATTTTCTTATAATGATCCACTCAATAACGGACGGAATCTGATTCCGTTCGCTGAATGCATTTGCGCACTGCGCTTCTGCCATTCAGAAAACGGGCTGTAGCGCAGTGGTTTAGCGTACTTGTCTGGGGGACAAGGGGTCGCCGGTTCAAATCCGGCCAGCCCGATTATACAAAAAGGCCGATCCTTCGGGGTCGGCCTTTTTGTATATATTGAATGAATCCGGATTTGAAGCCCTGAACCGGCGCGAAAACCTGGAGCGCTGAGGCCTCTGGATGAGGCCGAAAGGTGAAGGGACGGGTCGAAGGGAGCCTGCTGGATGCAGGCGACTGGAGACCAAATCCGGCCAGCCCGATTATACAAAAGCCGATCCTCAGGGGTCGGCCTTTTTTGTATATATTGAATGAATCCGGATTTGAAGCCCTGAACCGGCGCGAAAACCTGGAGCGCTGAGGCCTCTGGATGAGGCCGAAAGGTGAAGGGACGGGTCGAAGGGAGCCTGCTGGATGCAGGCGACTGGAGACCAAATCCGGCCAGCCCGATTATACAAAAAGGCCGATCCTTCGAGGTCGGCCTTTTTTGGTATATATTGAATGAATCCGGATTTAAAGCCCTGAACCGGCGCGAAAACCTGGAGCGCTGAGGCCTCTGGATGAGGCCGAAAGGTGAAGGGACGGGTCGAAGGGAGCCTGCTGGATGCAGGCGACTGGAGACCAAATCCGGCCAGCCCGATTATACAAAAAGGCCGATCCTTCGGGGTCGGCCTTTTTTGTATATATTGAATGAATCCGGATTTGAAGCCCTGAACCGGCGCGAAAACCTGGAGCGCTGAGGCCTCTGGATGAGGCCGAAAGGTGAAGGGACGGGTCGAAGGGAGCCTGCTGGATGCAGGCGACTGGAGACCAAATCCGGCCAGCCCGATTATACAAAAAGGCCGATCCTTCGGGGTCGGCCTTTTTTGGTATATATTGAATGAATCCGGATTTGAAGCCCTGAACCGGCGCGAAAACCTGGAGCGCTGAGGCCTCCGGATGAGGCCGAAAGGTGAAGGGACGGGTCGAAGGGAGCCTGCTGGATGCAGGCGACTGGAGACCAAATCCGGCCAGCCCGAGATCTATGCAAAAACGGAATCCGGTTGGATTCCGTTTTTTATTGGTAGATCCGCCGGTTATCGCACTCCGCGATAATCCGGCCAGCCCGATTATACAAAAAAGGCCGATCCTTCGGGGTCGGCCTTTTTTGTATATATTGAATGAATCCGGATTTGAAGCGAACCCTCGGCGCGACCGCAGAGGGATTCGTTTGGCGAAATGATCTCAATTGAGTCTTCAGCGCTGCATGAGGTTTCGCTGAACATCAGCAGCAGGAGCTTGTATTGAGTAAAAGCCGCTTACAGTTTCTGCAAGTCCGTCGCTTTCCTCGTAAACCCGGGCTTCATTTTCACCTATCAGAACACCGCTTGGATCGGCGTCTTTCTCAGTAAGGATAAATGCAAACTGAAAATCCTCAATTCCCGATGAGGTGTAGGTTCCGCTGTACACGTAGGCGGAGGTGTAATCAATCCCGGATGCTGTTCCTTCCTGCTCTATATACACGCTGAACTGGTTATTCTCTCCGAAAATATACGCTCCTTCACCGGATGCGGAATCTGTTTGGTATAAGTTTTCATAATCGATGAGGAGTTCATTATCTGTCTGTCCGTAGAACCGGAATATGTAATCCAGGTTCTGTGGGAATTGCTCGGTAGTATCGCCGATTGCGTCAAGGTCAGTTCCCCGATAGTACCCTTCGATATCCGGAGGATTTTCACCGGAATTGAAAGTCATCCCCAATTCATCAAGAATATCGAGCTGATCATCATTGAGAATCCTTCCCACAACCCTCTCTTCCTGACTTCCGAATAAGCCAAGGATCATGTCGCAGGAAGTGAGGCTGAATACAAACGGCAGAACGACAACAATTAATATGCGTCCAGGATATTTCATATACCCGCTCCTTTTCCCGAATTACTGATGCTACAAAGGTGGGTAATGCCGTCCGGTAGTAATGATGTAAATATTATAAGTATTATCAGAATACCCTGCAATGGAGATGATAAAAAAAGAGGATGTTAAATAGAATTTAACATCCCCTCAAAGCGGCTTCAATCGATGACTACCTTAATTGGCGTTCCAGGTTCCCCCGATTGCTTCGCAGGCGGTTTCAGCAGTTGAAGCATCACCGATTTCTTCATAATACGTAGCCGAGAAGGATTCACCTTCAATAGTTGTGTAGTCTTCGCAGGTACCGAGTGCACCTTCAGTGGGGCAGGGACCTTCACTGTATCCTGCAGCTTCTGCAGCATCCTGAACATCTTTATCACTGGTTGTAATTTCCACACAAACCCCGAAGGACTCAAAGCTGTATGTTTTCTGTCCACCGAACAGACTACATCCGCTTACAATCACTGCCAGCAGAACAACCATTGTAACGAGAAAAAGACCTTTGCGCATACACGCCTCCTAATAGTATCTTCCTATATTCTATGAGCCTGCAAATTCAAAGTAAAGGAATCAAACCGCCTTTTTTGATTTTTTCGGACATTTATTTGTTTAGTTATTTTATATGATATTGATGGGACTTAGCTAAAAACGATAGAATAGTATTCATGAAAAACACAGTGACTCAAAAAACCATAAATATTGTACTTCTGATAATGATTGCAGGAATCGCAATCTCCCTGATCTTCATGCAGCTTAGCATAAACCGTCGGATCGATGAGTTGGGGACAGCGGTAATACGTCTGATTCAGACCCAGTCCGATGAAGGGGCAAGGACAGGTCAGTCGGCGGAAACCGCCCCCCGAATGAATATCGGAGATTTGAAAGATTACAGCTACCTGGGAAGCCAAACAGCCGATGTTGAGATGATTCTGGTTCTGGATTTTCAGTGCACGTTCTGCATTCGGGAGTACCGGGAACTGTTCCCCCGCATTCGGGAAGATCTTGTATCATCCGGTGAGGTGAAAATTTCATACCTTCCCTTTCCCCTGGACAATATCCATGAAAATGCCATTGAGGCCGCTCTGGCAGCATCGGCAGCCGAGGAACAGGATATGTTCTGGGATTTTTTCGATTTCCTGTTTGAAAACATTCAGGAGCTCAGCCGTGAATCCGTCCTCGAACACGCAGCCGGCCTGGGAGCAGATCTGGCACAGTTTGAAGCTCATATGAACAACGAAGCCAATCTTCGGCGTATCAAGGATATCCAGAAAGAATTGTCTGAACAGGGTGTTACCGGAACTCCGTCACTCATCATCAATGACCGGCTTTTTATTGGGTATAAATCATACGGTCAACTGCAGCAGATAATTAACTCCCTGTAATGTGGGAATTTGACAGATTGTTTTCAATCGCCTAGATTGGAGTCAAGATTTTCCGGAGGACTAACAATGAAGAACTCCATGTTGTGTATTCTGCTGTCTTTGCTGGCCGTCGCTCCTGCATTTGCCTTTGACGGATATGTGGATATCACAAACGGGACCAATGTTCCTATGGAAACGCTTTTCGTCAGTCATTCGGATGCGGAAACCTGGGAGGAGAATCTTCTCCCGGGGGATGTTCTTGCCCCGGGTGAAACTATCCGGGTTGATCTTGAGGGCTATCCTGATTCACGTTTCGATATTCGGGCAGAGGATCAGGACGGCCTCATTTACACCCTGTGGCAAGTGGATACCGCTGTAGAAGATGTAATACTCAATTCCCAACACCTGGATTCAGATTCTTTCAGCGGATATGTGGATGTGACAAACCGTACCGGTTCGGATATTCTGCATCTGTACATCAGCCACGAGAATTCCGGCAGCTGGGAGGAAGATGTGCTGGGTTCAGATATGCTTGAAGAGGGAGAGACGGTGCGTGTGGATATCGACGGCTATCCTTCCTCTGTATTTGATATTCACGCCGAGGATGACGCTGGCGGCAGTTACACGGTTTGGAACGTGGATGTTGCCTATGACGATGTCACCATCACAGCAGAGGATCAGGACCAGAATCCCTGAGCATCAGTCTATATAGCGGAAATCAGGACCGATCTGTGTGAGATCCTTCTTCATCATCCCCCGGATCCGTTACCCTGAGGATGAAATACCTGATCATCTCTCTGGCCTGCTGAGCTTCCGGAAGGAGGTCAAAAAGCATCCAGACATGTACCAT
Organism: Salinispira pacifica; assembly: GCF_000507245.1. Taxonomy (GTDB): domain Bacteria; phylum Spirochaetota; class Spirochaetia; order DSM-27196; family Salinispiraceae; genus Salinispira; species Salinispira pacifica. The sequence goes on from NC_023035.1 coordinate 3,220,588, forward strand.
CTCGGAAAATTCATGATACTCCATTTCCAATCCTTCCCGCTCAGCCTTTTTTCTGAACAGCCTGGCGTCGGGGTTCAGAATGTCACGATCTCCGGTGAGCAGCATGGTTGGAGGCATTCCTTCCAGGGTTTCATGAATAGGACTCACGATAGGATCTGAGGTGCTGAGTTTTCCGGCATATTTCACGGCGTATCCTCGCAAACGTTCTGCATCCAATACAGGATCCGCCTGTGCAAGTTCGTCAATGTCCGGATTATCCATCTGAAGATCCAGCCAGGGGGAAAGTAGCACCATTCCCCGGGGAATGCCCCGTCCTTCACGTATTGCATGGCGGGTCACTCCCAGAGTCAGATTTCCCCCCGATGAATCACCCATGATGATTCCCGGTAATTCCTGGTGGGCGGCGTCAAAAGCAAAGTACACGGGCATGAGATACTCGTACACGTCGCTTACAGTATATTCGGGGGCAAGAGGATAGTCGGGGAGCAGCACGATGCAGTTCAGGGTATCAATGAGATAGCGGATAAAGAGCACATGAAATGGGTGAATACCGTTCACAAAGCCGCCTCCATGAAGGTAGGTCAGCTTCATGACCGGTTGCGCCCGGCGTGAGGAAAGGATAAGCCAGCCATGTGTACCGTTGCTGTGTTCCTTAACCTCATACTTCAGACCGAACAAAACCAAAATTTGCTCGGGACGCTCCCTGTTCCGGGGCTTGTCCAGGAAGCGTTTTAATTGGAGCCGGTCCAATAGGTAATTGATAAATCTGCTTTGAGGACTCGGCATAGAAAACCTGGAAATTCCGGACCGCTACAGCGGTTTGGACATGATTATATTACCATCTTCTTCCAGGCCTGTAGCTTCAAATCCAAGTTTTTCATAGAAGCTTCTGGGCCCGGATTCTTCCCTGGGATATGAGGTGAGAAGCTCACGGGCGTCTGGAAGGCTCTGTACAAAGTCTGCAACCTGTTCCATTGCAAGGGTGCCATACCCCTTCCCCTGATGCTTCCGGTCGATCATCAGTGTTTTAAGAAAATACTGAGCCTTATGGGCATCCAGATGAAGAATCACAAACCCAACAGGATCCCCATTCACGTAAATCGCCCTGAACCAGGACTCCTTGGAAAAATAGGCACGTGCAATGGAGACGGCATTTGATGGTACAAAGGACTTCTGATCATCGGTGACTTCCAGATCCAATACGGCGTCGAGGGTATCTTCGGTAATCTCTTCCAGAGAAACCTGTGGTTTCATATACGTATCTCCTTATGTCATTATAAACGATTGCGGTACACTGTGGAGTAATAGTGTGAACAATCCAGAAGAAAACTGCAAGCGATTTCATACTGTCGGCAAAAGGAAAGGGATACTGCAGAAGTTGTTGCTGATTCCGGCGGAATTTCTTAGGTTATAGCTGTGAGTGAATTAAAAATCGAATCCATAAGTGACGAGCTCCGGAGGCACAATGTAAGCCCCTCGTATCCCCGAAAGCGGATACTGGAGTATCTTATTCAGCGTCACAACCACCCTACGGTAAATACCATATATGATGATCTGATTGATGAGATTCCCAGTCTCTCCAAGACGACAATCTATAATAATTTACGGCTGTTCGTGGAAAAGAAGCTGGTTGAAGAAATTACCATTGAGGGAAACGAAAAACGATACGATCTATACAACCCCGAGTCACATGCCCATTTTCGTTGTATCAGCTGTGGAAAACTGTATGATATCAGGCTGGATTATGCAGATCCATTCAACGAGCTGAAAGATTTTCAGGTTCACAACCTCTCCATACATCTCAACGGAGTTTGCCCGGACTGTATCAATACGGCGTCCGCAGCGGAAACGAATTCCACATCTCGTACTTGACGATAGCCTGCATCATGAGTACATTGATCTTAAGAATTGTAATGATTACAATTTTATAATTATTTCATATTTATTTGTGGACGATGGACTGCAGCTTTAGTATATTTTGCAGTATCAAACCACAAAAAGGAGTTACACATGAGTACCACAATCGGATTGGACAGTAAAAAGCTTGAACCCGTTGCAGCAGGACTGAATCAATATCTAGCGGATCTGGGAGTGCTGTACATCAAGATTCACAACCTTCATTGGAATGTTGAAGGGCCCCAGTTTTTTCAGCTCCATGAAAAACTTGAAGAGTTTTACGATCAGACGGCGGAGCAGCTGGATGATGTGGCTGAACGGATTCTGACCATCGGTTTTCGTCCTGCAGCCAGCCTCAAGGAATACCTGAATGTTGCAAAGATCAAGGAACTTGACTCCAAGCCCTTCGGACGGGATGAAGTTCTGAAAGAAGTGACCCAGGATTTCACCTACATGCTTGCGGAATCCAGAAAGGTTCTCAGTCAGGCTGAAGAAGCTGACGACCAGGGAACCGTTGATCTGATGGCGGGATTTATCTCCGGCTATGAAAAGACACTTTGGATGCTCAGAGCCTTCAATTCCTGAACAGAGGAATCACAGAATTGATCAAAAGGGGACCGGGGGAGACTCCAGTCCCCTTTTGTATTTCAGCTGCTGAGTGTCAGCGCCGCCCCTCTCTTTTCAACTCTTTCAGCGTGCCCAGAAATCTGCTCCATGAGATGGGAACGAAGAACCGGAATAATTGGAAAAAGGCCCGGATTCCACCGGGGCTCGCCTTCCTGACCGGAGTTCCCGAATAACCTATTCGGGCAAGCATCAGCTCAAGTCTTTCCAACCGACGCAGTACATTTTTAAACTTCTCCGGAGATTTTCTTCCCCATGCAGTTTCCGCAAGTGCAAATATCCTTGGAAGAATCATTGCATACAGTCTTTCTTCATTGGGTACATATTCTGTCCACAGCGGAGCTTCTATGCCGATAATCCTCTCTGCATCTTCCGGCTTCATGTTGGGGATTCGGGGAATGTAGGACCATGTCTTGTTAAATGGAGTCATTCCATGGGGGTAATCAAGGTAATAATGCCAGAAATCTGATAATATCACCTTCCTGTCGCCATGGAGAGCCGTATTGCTTAATTGCGCCCCGCCATCTTCCCGCCAAAACTGCATGATCGCCGAATCTTCCATTGCCGGAGAGTAGAAAGCTTCATTCCATGCCACACAGGTTTTCCCGTGTCTGTTCAGTACACGGATCATTGAGTTCATAAAAAAGGCCTGAAGATCCTCTTCATCCTTCAGGGCTTCGCTGCGGATCTTTTCCTGACAACGGGGACATTCCTTCCATCGGGATTTGGGCACTTCATCCCCCCCAAGGTGCACCCGGGGGCCGGGAAACAGGGGAAGAATTTCATCCAGAAGCGTGGAGAAAAATCCGTACACTTCATCTTTTCCTGCACAGGCTACATCTTCAAAAATACCGAAATCTCCAGGCACAGGCCCGTGGACTCCCCGGCAGGACAGCTGTGGAAAGGCTGCCAGAATCGCACTCACATGACCGGGCATATCAAACTCGGGAATAATCTCGATACCTCTCATCCCGGCATAGCGAACCACCTCCCGGATCTCATCATGGGTATAGTATCCGCCGACGGGACGGCTTTTGGAGGCAGTCTTTTCCCTCCGGCTGCTGATAGTGTTCAGTTCCGGGAACGTAAAACTCTCCACCCGCCACCCCTGATCGTCACTGAGGTGCCAATGGAATACATTCATCTTCAGCACAACCATAAGATCGAGAAGCTTCTTAACGGTACTGACATTGAAAAAATGTCGTGATACATCCAGCATCAGCCCTCTGTGGGAAAAAACGGGTGAATCAGAAATTTCCATGGCAGGCAGACCGGCTCCGTTCCCGCCTTCGGAGGCACAGAGCTGCAGCAGTGAGGAAAATGCATAGATCATGCCCGAGTGGCCCCCGGCAGAGATTTCGATTTCGTGCTCCCCGATTTTCAGGCGGTACGAACTGTCCATATGGGTATGAACATCCCTGGAAAAGCCGTCCCGATCAATTTTCAGGCTGATATGCTCCGGGCCCCGGATACCCGGCCCGGGCTGACTACCATCGTGTTTTGGTGATCCTTGAACCAGAGGTACAAAGGGTTCGAAAAGAGGGGCAAACACCGATAATACATCTTCAACTGTCTTCTTCTCTCCATTGAGATACAAGCGGGAGGAAAGATCATGTGAGGACCGGCCATTCGTTGCAACATGTTTAACTGAGGGGAATACTTCGTGTGAATTAGTTTTTTGCATGAACTAATCATATCACTCTCTCATTACGAAGAAAAGGATCATGCCCCGAAGAATGTGAAAATCTGACCCGCCCGGTCCACAGAAGATCCGCCGCCATGATGATCTTGGCCCGGTTTTTCTGTATACTCGCCCCATATGAAAAAAATTTTAAATGGAATTGTTGAATTTCACACTACCGACTATGTTTCCCAAAAAGAACGATACGAATCGCTGAGAGATCATCAGCAGCCAAGATATCTATTTATCACCTGCTCCGACTCCCGGGTGGTTCCCGATCTCATCACCAAGAGCCAGCCCGGAGAACTGTTTATCCTGCGGAATATAGCCAATATCGTGCCTCCATATGAAAAGGCCGAAGAGTACCTTTCCTCCTCATCCGCAATCGAATATGCTGTGGAGGAGCTGAATGTCCGGCATATCATCATATGCGGTCACAGCGACTGCGGAGGCTGCAAACTCATGCTGCCCGGGAAGGCACATACAGGCGATATGGGATTAACCCGGAAATGGCTGGAACTGGCCGGGGATGTAAAAGCGGATATTCACCGCTTCGCCGAAGAACGGCCGGGACTGGATTCCCATGCCCTTTCCTGGCATACGGAACAAAGCAATGTTCTCCAGCAGATGAAGAACCTTCTTACCTACCCTTCAGTGGCAGAAAGGTATAACAGCGGGGAGCTGGGAGTACACGGCTGGCATTATATTATCCAAAGCGGTGATATTTACCAGTATAACCAGGAATCCCGGCGGTTTGAGCTGCGGAATTAAGATGATCTGACATGCTCCGGGATTGGCTGGAGAATGAGGAAGCGTGGTGTAATGACGGGGATGGTCTCTTGATTATCCCCCTGTTCTAATTCCATCGTCCTTCCTTCAAATCCTTGTCTATGGCTGCGGCTGCACGCCGTCCCTCACCCATGGCAAGAATTACCGTTGCAGCACCAAGCACTATGTCGCCGCCGGCATACACTCTGTCCATACGGCTTCGGTTTTCATCATCAACTGTGATATTTCCCCATTTATTGGTCTCAAGGTCTTTGGTTGTCTGTCGAATCAGAGGATTGCTCACATTCCCCAGAGCAGGGATCACCGTATCCATTTCCAGTTCGAATTCGCTCCCTTCAACGGGGATAGGACGGCGACGTCCCGAATCGTCGGGTTCGCCCAGTTCATATTTCTGAACCTCAATGGCCCGTACCTTTCCCTCATCATCTCCCAGTATTTGTGTGGGATTATGCAGGAAATGGAAGCGGATCCCCTCTTCAATGGCATGCTCCACCTCTTCTGCCCGGGCAGGCATTTCATTTCTGGTGCGGCGGTAAATAACATTCACTTTTTTGGCACCCAGACGCAATGCCATACGGGCGGCGTCCATGGCCACATTTCCGCCTCCCAGTACGGCGACTTTTTCGCTTGGGTAGATGGGGGTATCAACGTGATCCTTATCGTAAGCCTTCATAAGATTGCTGCGGGTGAGATATTCGTTTGCCGAGAACACACCCACAAGGTTTTCACCGGGAATGTTCATAAATTTCGGCAGACCGGCACCGCTTCCGATGAATACCGCGTCAAAGCCGTCCACGGCGATAAGGTCTTCAACAGTTCTGGTCCGTCCAATGAGAAAGTTGAGGTGAAATTTCACCCCCATGGCTTCAAGGGTTGCAACTTCCTTCTCAACGATCTTCTTGGGCAGACGGAATTCCGGGATTCCGTAAATCATTACCCCGCCGGGTTTATGAAAGGCTTCAAATATCTCAACCTGATGTCCGGCTTTCCGTAAATCAGCAGCGGCCGTCAGACCCGCAGGGCCCGAGCCAACCACAGCCACTTTGAATCCGCTGTCAGGGGCAATTTCGGGGATGCTTACCGAATCATTTTCCCTTTCCCAGTCTGACACAAAGCGTTCGATCCGGCCGATGGCCACAGATTTCATAGGATCTTTCAGGCTTTTCCCCACAGTGCAGTATTCCATGCACTGGCTTTCCTGGGGGCAGACCCGGCCGCAGATCGCCGGAAGAAGGCTGCTCTCTTTTATGACATTTACCGATTCCTGATACTCACCGTCCAGCGCTTTCTGGATAAACGCGGGGATATCGATAGATACAGGACAGCCCTTTATACAGGGTGCGGTCTTGCACTGCAGACAGCGCAGGCTCTCCACCCGGACCTGTTCATCCGTATACCCCAGCGCAACTTCCTGCTGATTGCCCCCCGCTCAACAGGGTCCTGGGCGGGCATATCCTGCTGAGGGATCGCTATTCTGTCTTTAACCTTCAATTCACCCTGGCGATCCTTGTAGTCATTCCAGAGGGCAACCGCTTCGGCTGCCAGGGTTTGGGCTGTTTTATGTGTGTCCTGTGTTTGGCCTGTTTTGGTATCGCTCATTGTGCAGCCTCCGCTTTTGATCTTCCTTCTGTGCCGCCGTTAAGGCCGACTTTGCATTTGTGGGCGGCCTTCTGTTCCTGTGCTTTATAGGATTTCTGACGGAGCATCATGTTGTCAAAGTCCACCAGATGGGCATCAAACTCGGGTCCGTCAACACAGACAAACTTCGTTTCCCCTCCCACGCTCACCCGGCAGCCTCCGCACATACCTGTGCCATCAACCATGATGGTGTTCAGGCTTACCTGGGTGTGAACTCCGAAAGGTCTGGTGGTTTCTGCACAGAATTTCATCATTATGGGCGGACCGATGGCTACAACCTCATCCACATCTCCGCCTTCACAGAGCTCTTTCAGGGGTTCTGTTACCAGGGCTTTTCGGCCATAGCTGCCGTCGTCGGTGCATACAATGAGCTCATCACTGTAGGCTTTCATTTCGTCTTCAAGAATGAGCAGATCTTTATTCCGGGCTCCCATGATGGTAATCACCCTGTTGCCTGCCCGTTTATTGGCCTGAACAATAGGATGAAGGGGAGCTACACCGATCCCGCCCCCGACGCACACAACGGTGCCCTTTTTCTCTATTTCAGTGGGAGTTCCAAGGGGACCGAGAACATTTTCAATATGCTCCCCTTCATTCATTGCCGCCAGGTTGAGGGTGGTTTTACCCACCGCCTGGAAAATTATGGTGATGGTTCCCGCATCTTCATCCGCATCTGCTATTGTAAGCGGAATCCGTTCACCGAAGTTGCTGTCCAGCTGAATTATGAGGAACTGCCCGGCCTTTCTTGCCCGGGCAATATAGGGTGCCTCAAATATCATTTTGAACACATCATCTGAAAGCTGTTCCTTGCTGATAATTTTATTCATTTGTACTTCCTAATAAGCTGCGTCAATGGCACATGTATGGAGAACGGGAATCGCTGTTTCCCCTTCCTATGAAAAGACTCTCGATTATACTGGCAGGAAGGAAATCACTTTTCCTGCTTCAGTTCAATATTCAGTCAACTATTAACCTGAACATCTGTCAAGAAATGGCGATACAGAATAATGCCCGTTGGATTACTCAGACGTATACCAGGGAATAACAACGCGTTGGAGACCGTCCAGAAGGAGCAGAATCAGCGAGGAAAGCAGTCCCAGGGCGAGTATTCCTGCGAACATCCGGGGATAGCTAATCATCACCCAATTATTCATGATGAAGTAGCCCAGTCCGTATTGGGTTGCATAGTTTTCAGCCAGGAAAAGGACTGCCATCCCGATACCCACGGTTATCCGCAATGCACTGAATACCCGGGGCAGAGTGCTCGGCAAATAGAGGGTGGTGAAGCGCTGAAAGGCTGACAGCTGGAGAACCCGGGCTGCCCGGTGAAGTTCAACCGGGATACTCTTCACCCCGTCCCGTGAGGCAATCGCCAGCTGGAAAACTATCACCGAGAACAGAAGAATGATTTTTGAGTTGTTGCCCAGACCGAACAAAATCATGAAGAGAGGAAGAAAGGCAATCTTCGGAACCGGGTACAGAACATAGAGAAGAGGGGAAATCACCCGGTTCCCGCTTCTGCTGACACCGGCCCAGATTCCAAGAGGAAGTGCAGCCATCAGTCCAAGCACCATTGCGCTCAATAGCCGGATCAAGGTTGCAGCGGCATGTCGCAGAAGTACCCCTTCCCCCAACAGCCGAAGAAAAACCCGGAGAGTACTCAATGGGGAGGGCACCAGCTCGGTTCCCAGCAGCAGGCTTCCGCCCTGCCACAGCAGGGCAACAAGAATTAAACCGCTGGCAGCCATTGCAGCGGATCCGGTGAGAGGCTTTGGGGATCTCTTTTCCCCCGGGGGAGCCTTCCCTGGTTCATTCCTCATGATTCCGCTCCGACCTTTGGTTCAGTATGCTGTATTCTTCTTTCCGTTCCGTTGCCGCCGCATCCAGAGCAGGGGCGGCCTCATCCAGCACCCTTCGAAGTTCCAGCACCCGGGCATAGAATTCCTGTCGGGTCCTGGCTCCGCTGTCTGGAAACATAGAATTTTCGACCATGGCATGAACGCGCCCCTGCCCCATCACCATAATTCTCGGAGATAAAAACAGTGCCTCTTCAATATTATGCGTAATGTAAATGGCCGTCAGCCGGCGCTCCTGCTGCAGTTCCAGCAGTAAATCCTGCAAACGTTCCCTGGTAAATGCATCCAGAGCCGCGCAGGGCTCATCCAGGATCAGAATATCTGCGCCGCTCATCAGGGCCCGGGCGATGGAGACTCTCTGCCGCTCTCCTCCGGATAACTGAGCGGGATAGCGGTCCATGCATTGGGAGATACCCATCTTCCGGCTTAAGTCATTCGCCTGGGCTTTGAACTGATCCTGTCGGCCTTCCCCGCCCCGCCGCCGGTGCCCTCCGGCACCCAGCTCAATATTTTTTCTTGCGCTGAGCCATGGGAACAAAGCATCTTTCTGCTGAACCAGAGAAATCCGGTGACCAGTCGGGATTGTACATTTCCCGCTTTGGGCTTCCAGTAATCCGGCGATCAGGTGGGCAAGGGTGGTTTTGCCGCAGCCTGATGAACCGATTACCGAAAGGCTCGACCCTTCAGGTACTGAAAAGGAAACAGAAGATATACCTCCGCCTCCAGTATAGCGCATGGTCAGTTTTTCAAGATGTATGACTCCGGTAGCTGTGCTCATTGTATCCGTCGCAGCTGCCCTCACTTGCGCTGAATAAATCGCCCGTCGGTGAGCTGAGAGGGCTCGATTTCCAATTCTCTGCCTACGGCGTTTTCCGTCCAGCTGATGACCTTTTGCAGGTACGCAGGGTCCGGCAGTCTGGGCTGATGATACTCGGGTAAATCGATGCTGTTGCCAAGGTCGTCCGGCAGGTTGGGAATATGTTTCATGATTGCATCTCTGGCAAGGGAGGGATCCGAGGAAATATCTTCCACAGCCCGGGCGTAGCCGCGATGAAATGCAAAGATCGCTTCCTCTTTGGCTGAGATTGCCTCGCGTGTAAACACCATTACATCGGGGCTGAATCCGTCCACCGGTTCGAAAATCAGCTTGTCCAGCCCCCGGGAGGCCCCAACGCTTGCAATTGGCTCGGGGAAAACGCCCATATCAAGCTGACCCGAAGCAAGCGCCTCAAGGCGTGCAGGAATTGCGTTGATGTAGGTCTTTTCCAGGATGTAATCCGACGCCAGCCAGTTATCTGCCAGGAAATTGGTGACGCTCACCTCCATGAGACCGATCTTCACCCGTTCCTGCTCCGATGCACCGGGGCGGCTCAGTACGGGAAACATTCCGTCGGTAAGCATGGTGGCGTACAGCTCAAAGCCGCCGGCGGCGTTCACTGTCACAGCCACAAGATCGGTCATGGAACCGTCAATCTGGCCTGTCTGCAAAGCGGACTGACGATCCTGGGCGTTGGTGAAAAGTGTGAACTCCACATCTATGCCCTCATCATCGAAATATCCCGCATCCTGGGCGTGAAACATGGGTGCGGTATCTACGGCGGGCATCAGTCCGATATCAAGGCGGACAGGTGCGGCACTTATGCTGGGAACACTTTCACCGCTTTTTTCCTGGGCATTGGACCCGGAATTGCCGGTGCCTGCAGCTTCTGCTGACGTTGAACTGCCGCCGCCCCCGCATGCGGCCAAAATCAGCAGTGCAGCCGTCAAAACGACAAAAAGACTTCCCCGAAGAGCGGGAGAGCCGACCTTCCCCCGAAACATTATGGGTGTATTGATACGGTTTTTTCTCATACCGCCACATTAGCACGGCAGCCTGTTCTGAACAATTGGACTTGACCTTATTGTCATTATATGGAATTATTTGAGTAATAATATTTTTTAGAATAAGGATAGACATTGAATCCTTCGACGTCCCGGATTACCACTTCCAGCCCCCTGGCGGTTATCGGACAGAGCTTTGAAATCTATTTTTCAAATTTCGCAGCGTTGATGAAGCTTGTAGGGGCAACTCTTACCATCCCCCTTCTCTATGGAATCTTTGTTATTTCGCTGACGTTCACCTCTGGGGATTCCCCTCTCCCGGTACTTCCGGAACAATGGCGCATAGCTTTGTATCTTGGGGGAATTGCTCTCTTTTTTACCCTGTACGCAGCATACCACATCGCAGTGGTATCCTGGGTTCGCAACCTGATCCTGTTTAACGGAGAAACCCCGCCGATACATTTCACCGTGGAATACAAAGCAATAGCCGGAAAATACATCGGCGCACAGCTCCTTGTGAGGTTCTTTATAAACCTGGCCACCAGGCCCCTGGAGATGATCATCGAATCGGGAGCACCTGATGCAATGGCATATTTCACCGACCCGGTTACCGTATTTCTGGTGCTGATAAACACTGCCGTCGAACTGTATGTGTGGTCCGGACTGTTGTTCACCCTGATTTTGGTGATTATCCAGGGAAACGGCGTGTGGAACTCAATAAAACGAAGCTGGGGCATCAGCCGCGGCAAGCGGCTGATGATCATTGCAGTATTTGCGGTAATAGCAGTGATGATCCTTATGGTGGGACTGATCATCGGAATCTGCGTTCTGCTGTATCTGCCGGGCAACAGCCTGGCTGAGGGCGCATTTTCTTCCCAGTTTCGAACCGCCGCCGGATTCGGCATGACAGCCATGCTTCTGGTTCTGACTTTTTTCAGTCCGGTTCCGATCATCTCCGCGGTGTTGCTCTATCTCGGGAATACTGAACTCGGCACTCACAGCCTTCAGCCCTGAGTTTTCAGGGCTTCATACCACTCGATGGTTTCCGTAACCGCCTTCCGGGGTTCGGTAAGCACAAAATCGAATTGTTGTTCAAAATGTCGCCCCGAAACTTCATAAGGTTCTTCTTTCTGATACAGCATTTCCAACAACTCCCTCATTACCGGGTCGGCCAGCCCCATCAGCCTGATGATCCAGGTCGGCAAGCGGCGGAGCTTCCCGCTCTTTCCACTCATATCCATAAACAGTTCAGCCACATTTCTGCTTGTCATGCCTGAGGTACCCCCGATTATCCACGACTGACCCAAAGCCTCCGGTTCGTGGGCTGCTCTGGCCAGCGCTCTCCCAAAATCTCCCACATAGCTGTAGCAGTGGGGGATGTCAGGGTTTCCGGGCATCAGCATGGTTTTTCCCGTATACAGGGGATCCAGAAAATACGTTGGCCCGAACAGTGACTGATCGCTGCTCCCCGGACCGTAAAAATCGGATGCACGGATACTCGTCCATTGCAGGCCCTTCTCCCTGCCCGCAGCCAGCAACGCTTCGTGGAGTTCCAGCCTGATGCGGCCCTTCCTGCTGGGAGGGTTTACCGGCGTTTCCAGATCAATGAGATCCACTCCCCGGGCATACATGTACAGATTTTCCGATACAGCCAGCACCGCATCATTCTCCAGGGCCGCCTCGATCAGGTTGGTCTGCACCGGGGGCAGCACCTCAGCCCATTGGTGATACAGGGGGTTCACGCAATGATAGATGGTTCCGGCCCCCCGGGAAGCTTCGAGAACCTGGCTTCGGTCACGGGCATCGGCCTTTCTCAGTTCGTACAAGTGGGGGTCAAACTCGGCGAGAACAGATCTGCGCAGTTCGTTCAATGTGCCGCTGCGGTTCACCAGTCTGACCGGGTATCCCCGGCGGATCAGGTTCGCCGCGGTGTGAAGGCCTACCGGCCCGGTTCCGAAAATCACCTCTGTCTTCATACTTTGCTCCTTTGAAAATCTGTCTGGATAGATGCACCGGGGAACCATGCAATAAGCCTGCAACCCAGCATTGTTGGCACCGCCAACACTACAAATCTACGTGATATTGTTGGCACTGTCAATATTGTTGGCGTCATTAACATTAATTATTGCAGATTTTCCCTGTTAAGGATAAAATGAGCCATGTCGGAAAAGAACTCCTATCATCACGGCAATCTTCGTGAATCTCTCATTTCAATCGCCCTGGAAGAGCTGGAAAAAACCGGGCTGGATGAACTCAGTCTTCGCGCCCTTGCCGACCGACTGGGGGTATCCAAGACAGCGCCGTACAGACACTTCGCCACCAAGCGGGAGCTTTTGGCATCTCTGGCCGCTGAAGGGTATGAACTCTTTGCGAATATGCTGGAAGAACGGGAAGAGGAAGTGCTGGCCCTGGAGGGGAATGATCGGGTGAGGAGAATGTATGAGTTGTACGGAGAGTTTGCACGAACCCGTCCGGAACTCTACCGGCTGATGTTTTCTCGGCTGGGGAATAGTCTTCACTCAGAGCGCTGCCGGACAAATGCAGAGCGGGCATTTGCTTCCCTCATACGCATGAGCGTTTCTCTTCTCAGACCCCCCGACCAGGACCCCCGACCTGCGGCGCTCTCTCTCTTCGCCTCAATGCACGGATGGGCAACCCTGCTTATGGACGATCTGATTCCCCCGGATACGGGCGTGGACTGGTCCAATTGGCAGAACTTTGTCCAAACCCTGAATATCAACACCACAAAGAGCTCCTGAGCAACAGCCCGATGCCCACCCCGTCATTCCCGGCCCCGAAAAACCGGAGAGGCCCGAAAAACCGGAGAGGCCGGAACGGAGGTGGTGCGGAGGTGCGGCGGCGGCAGCATGCTATTCGGGACTTTCAAGAATGGCGGTAACGCCCATGCCTCCGGCGGTACAAATGCTTATGAGCCCCCGTTTTCCCTTCTCTTGGCTGAGGAGTTTCCCCAGGGTTGCGGTAATCCGAGCGCCGGTTGCGGCATACGGATGCCCCAATGCGATACTTGAACCGTGAACGTTCAGTTTACTCCGGTCAATGCTTCCCAGAGGCTTGTCCAGACCCAGTTTTTCCCGGCAGTACTCTTCACTTTCCCAGGCATTAAGGGTGGCGAGCACCTGTGCGGCAAAAGCCTCATGAATTTCATAGAAGTCAAAATCCTGAAGCTTCATGTTGTTTCGTTGAAGCATTTCGCTCACCGCATATGTTGGTGCAATCAGCAACCCTTCCCCGTTTACAAAATCAACCGCTGCAGTCTGGGCGTCCACAATTTTCGCCAGGATGGGCCAGCCCCGTTTTTTGGCTTCCTCTTCACTGGCTAACAGCACCGCTGCAGAACCGTCGCTCAGGGGAGATGAGTTGGCGGCGGTGAGTGTTCCGTTCTCCCGGTCAAACGCCGGCCTGAGGGAGGAGATTTTTTCAACACTGGTTTTGGGACGGAGGAAGGTATCCCGGTCGAGCCCCTGGAAAGGAATTACCAGGTCATCGAAAAAATTGTCTTCATACGCCTTCGCCGCCTTATGATGACTCTCAACCGCAAGCGTATCCTGGTCCTCCCGGCTGAGCTTCCAGTCTTTGGCCATCATTTCCGCATGATCGCCCATGCGCTTGCCGGTACGCCGCTCTACAACCGCAGGAATGCGGGGCTTCAGCATACCCAGACGGAATTTCAAGGCCTGTGTGAACCGCTTCCACCCGCCTTTGGCAGCATTCAGCCGCATAAGATAGTGTGTAAACCTTCGGGTGAACTCAACGGGGATATCGCTGTTGGTATCCACACCGCCAGCAATCCCCACTTCAATCTGGCCCAGCGCAATCTTGTTCGCTACGGCAATCACACCCTCGAGACTGGTGCCGCAGGCCTGCCGTACATCGTAGGCCGGGGTGTGGGGATCCAGACCGCTGTCCAGGGCTGCTTCCCGGGCAATGGCAATCTCATCGCTGTGGCCGATTACCGCACCCATAACCACTTCACCAATCCGCTCACCTTTCAGATCATACCGCTCCACCAGTGCTTTCAGGGGGGGAACTGCAAGCTCATGGTTTGTTTTCCCGAAATAATCGGTAAATGACCTGCTGAAGGGAATTCTTGCCCCTCCGACGATAACAACGTTTCTTGATTTCACACTTCACTCCTTATGTAATAAAAATGCAGAGTCCCGATAGAACCGAGACCCTCCGGGCCAAAATTATTGAATGACCGTTCAATAGACAAGTGATTTTATCAGGTATTTCTTTACTTGACGACCTTTTTTTTGAAAGACGATACTGAAGGTATGGAGGCCGAAAAAATTATGAAGACTGTTTGTGCTTTTGAAACACGGGATCATTTTACGGCACTCAGCGCCAAAGAACTTCTTGAATCCAACGGGATTCAATGTTTAATTCCCAACATGTTTCACGGCGGCCTTCAGCCTCACCTAAGTCTTTCGGCAGTCAGCTACCGCGTTCTTGTGGACCCGGAAGATCTGGAAGTCGCCAGGGATCTGATTCAGGGTTTTTCGGTGAAGATGCAGGATGAGCATCCCGAATGGTCGGAGTCCGAACAGCTGCACCGGCTGGTCTACCACTGTCCCGAATGCAAAAGCACAGATATTTCAGAATCTCCGGCCATTCGCGGCTTTTCGGATCTGATGAAGCTCATAATCCGTATGTCCCCTGAATCCAGCAAATACCTCAAACTCCGCTGCCGCAGCTGCGGCTTCAGCTGGGAGATCATGAGAACATAGCGCTGCTGTCCCTCCGGGAGACTTGACCCGGCAGGTTCATCAGGCAATACTGGTCTAATGAAACGTATTACAGCTATTGTGTTTTTTCTGATATTGGCGTTCTCCCTCTCCGGCCAGAGCAAGGCGGACGATATCCAAACCCTTCTGGAGCTCACAAATTCTGCGGATCTGAGTCGTCAGGTAATTGAAATGCTCATTCCTCAGTATCAGTCAATGGTTCCGGATGTTCCCGGTGAATACTGGCAGGGTCTCATAGACGAATTCAACGGGGACGAGCTGATGGGGCTTATTATCCCCATATACGACAGAAATTTCACCCACGATGAAATCAAGGATCTGATTGCCTTTTACGAGAGCCCCACCGGACGGCGTTTTATTGAGCTACAGCCGAAAATTATGCAGGAGTCCATGGAAGCGGGACAGAAATGGGGTATGGAGCTGGCTCAGCGGATTCAGCAGCGATTGGTTGACGACGGGCATTTAAGCCTCTGAGGCCGTCAACCGGCACATTCCGGGATCCGCCCCACCCGTATCACCGTGAAAATGCCGTCCTGTACGGTATATTTCAGGACGGTATCCCCCGGGAATTCCCGCACATACCCATCTATGAGTCAGAAAAGAGGGAGGAAGCATGACCATCCAGAACCCAAGAACTCTACGGGCTGCAGGCGCATCTCTCGGCCCGCTTGTAATCGCCCTGGGCCCGATGTTTCAGGACGGACGGGAGATCTGGTACGGATTTGTTCTGCTGATTATCACTCTGTTTGTGTTTCTCATATTCCAGCGAATCCAGCCCAAATACCTTTTCCGATCAACCGACCAGGGCATTATTGTTACCGGGGGAAAAACCGGGCTGTATGATCCGGATTATGTTCCCTACTCCGACATCAATGACGTGGAATACAATTCAGGACTGATTATCATCAAACGGAAGCTTCACCCGCCCATCGAACTGCGCATACCGGGAAAACACCGGCAGGCTGTTGTGGATGAAATTCGCTCAGGTATCAGCGGCACAGGGGAATAACATGCAGTGGGTTGCATTACTCAGGGGAATCAATGTCGGCGGGCGGAACAAAGTTCCCATGAAAGAGCTGCGGCACAGTCTTGAGAAAGAAGGTTTCAGCCGGGTGAAAAGCTATATTGCTTCGGGAAATATTATTCTGAACTCATCCAGCCATACCGGCCGGGAGTTGACCGGGACAATCGAAACCATTCTGCAAAGGGATTTTTCTGTTGATACAAGGGTGTTGATCCTCCGGGGATCGAAGTTTCAGCAGATTGCCGAAGCAATACCCGGAGATTGGGAGAACGATAAGGAACAGAAAAGCGATGTTTTGTTCCTGTTTCCCGAAGACGACTCCCGGGATATTCTCAGCCGGGTTCCACCCCGGGAGGGCATAGATACGGCTCATTATGTTCCCGGCGCCCTCCTATGGAATGTTTTACGCCGTAATCAGGGAAAAACAGGCCTCCAGAAAATTACTAGCACAGATATCTATAAAAGCCTCACGATCCGGAACGTCAATACCGTCAGAAAAATATCTTCAATGCTGAACCAGGACTCCTGAGCTTCAGGGGTGCCATAGATACCTCCAAGGTGTAAAAGCTGCATGTATTCATTGAACAGTGCACCGAAGAGTGTGGAATCTGGACCTGGTAGTTACTGATTGGGCAAAACTCACATTTCCCGCCATCAGTACCGGTCTGAAAAGCGGCATTTTTTCATTTATATAGCTGTATTCTTCCCATTCTGCGTCCATTCCACACTCTTTGGGGCACTCTTTGCACTATATATCCCTTGCCTTCCGGATCAAAACTGTTTACCTTCTATATATAGTTGCGCACGCAATTTTAAGGAGGACAACATGACACTTACCATATTCGGATCAACCGGAAAAACCGGACAATATCTGGTAAAAATGGCACTTGAAGCCGGGTACAGGGTACGAGCCTTTGCACGGACTCCGGAAAAGATGGAAATTCGCCACGACAATCTCCAGGTGGTGGCAGGTAATGCTCTGGAGTATTCTTCGGTACGTGAGGCAGTGAAGGGCAGCGATGCAGTGTTCAGTTTAATCGGCGTCACCCCCGGGAGTGAGCAGAACAGTTTTCTCATGGCTATGCAGAACATTGTGGCCGGGATGAGGGAAGAGGGCGTTTCACGACTGATAATGTCTGCAGGGGCAGGGGTGGGAGATCCCAACGATCGCCCCGATTTTATGGGCAGGCTGATGGGAGGGCTCATACGGCTCATTGCACCGAAAGCATACCATGACGGACTGGAGACCGCATCCTACATCAGAAGCTGTACGGACATTCAATGGTCCATGATCCGGGTTCCCATGCTCAGCGATAAAGCTCCCCGGCAGCCGCAGATCCGGCAGGGATTTCTGGGAGTAAATACCGGACATTCCCTGTACCGAAAAGATATGGCTGATGTGATGCTCAGAGAACTCAAGGAGGGAAAACACATTCACCAGGCTCCGGTTTACTCCAACTGACAGCTCGGCGGCACAGACGATCCGGTGTGTCTCATGCTATAGTTTGAAGATGAGCGGATTGGAACGGGATTACCCCATGCATGCAAAAATACCGGAAGACAGCAAAGGAAGCTTCGGATTGTGGATTTCCATTATCAACCGAAGTGCCCAAAGTTATTTTTACCATAAACTCGAGCCCTTCGGACTGGGTACCGGCCAGCAGGCATATCTGCTGGCCCTGCTGCCCGGCGAAGAGATTGTCCAGGATCAGCTGGCCCAGCGTCTCCAGATAGACCGGGCAAATGTGACACGGGCCTTGGGGTCGCTGATCAAATCCGGATATGTACAACGGCGAATATCACCGGAAGACCGCCGGGCACGCCTGGTATCCCTTACCGAAAAGGGTACTGAGGTGCGCCGGGAAGTGGAGGGCATTGCGTCCCAATGGATCGAAACATTGCAAAAGGCAGTATCTGCCGATGAATGGAACCAGAGCGAACAGACCCTTCGGAAAATTGCCCTGAGCCTTCATGAGTAAACCTTCCCGAAGTCTACGATACGGGCGTAAAGCCCCGCTATAGCGCATAAAAAAAGGCTGCCCGAAATCGGCAGCCTTTTCTGTCTGCATGCCGGGGAATAAATATCCGCCGGCAGTGCAGAACCATTGTGTATGTATGATATCCGGACAAGCTTTTACCGCTGTCGGACTCACAGCATTACATCATGGGCATACCGCCCATTCCACCCATTCCGCCGCCGGCGGCAGGAGCGGGTTCTTCCTTCTCGGGAAGATCGGTGATTGCGCATTCTGTTGTAAGAAGCAGACTTGCGATGGAAGCCGCATTCTGAAGAGCAGAACGGGTCACCTTGGCGGGGTCAATAATACCGCTCTTCAGCATATCCACCCATTCCATGTTGTACGCGTCGAAACCTACACCTTTCTTTTCCGCCTTGGCTTGGTTGGCAACCACTGCACCGTCCAGTCCGGCATTAATGGCGATCTGACGGATCGGCTCTTCAAGGGCACGGGTAACGATTTTGAATCCGATTTTCTCGTCTTCAGGAAGCTTGGAGAGATCGATTTTTTCCATAGCGGGTACAACCTGAATCAGGCTAGCTCCACCGCCGGGAATAATTCCCTCTTCAATCGCCGCGCGGGTTGCAGAGAGAGCATCTTCAACACGGTGCTTCTTCTCTTTCAGCTCAACTTCGGTAGCCGCACCAACATTGATCACCGCTACACCGCCTGCCAGCTTGGCAAGTCGTTCCTGCAGCTTTTCACGATCATAATCCGAGGTGGTTTCGGCAATCTGTGCCTTGATCTGTGCAATCCGGTCCTTGATGTCTGCAGCCTTTCCCTCGCCGTTGATAATGGTGGTGTTTTCTTTATCAACCTTGATGCTCTTGGCCTGACCCAGCATGCTGATATCGGCATTTTCCAGCTTCATGCCCAGCTCTTCGCTGATAACGGTACCGCCGGTAAGGATGGCGATATCTTCCAGCATGGCCTTTCGGCGGTCACCGAAACCGGGTGCTTTTACAGCACATACGTTAATGGTTCCGCGAATGCTGTTTACCACAAGGGTGGAAAGAGCTTCGCCGTCAACATCCTCGGCGATAATCAGAAGCGCTTTACCGGACTGAGCAATCTTTTCAAGAATGGGCAGAAGATCTTTCATGCTGCTGATTTTCTTGTCATGGATAAGAATGTAGGGATTTTCCATAACAGTGGTCATGGTATCCCGGTTGGTAGCAAAATATGCGGAGAGATATCCGCGGTCAAACTGCATACCTTCCACGAAATCCACAGTGGTATCGATGGTCTTGCTTTCTTCAACGGTGATTACACCGTCTTTACCCACTTTTTCCATGGCATTTGCAATTTCTTCACCAATCACATGATCGTTATTGGCGGAAATTGCTGCAACCTGTGCAATTTCTTCCTTGTCCTTGATGTCTTTTTTGAGTTTGCGAATTTCAGCAACTGCGCTCTCAACAGCGGAATCGATTCCCCGCTTCAGACCCATGGGATTAACCCCGGCAGCAACAGATTTCAGACCCTCACGGATAATACTGTAGGCAAGTACCGTTGCGGTTGTGGTACCGTCACCGGCAACGTCATTGGTTTTTGTAGCAACTTCCTTGAGAAGCTGAGCTCCCATGTTTTCATAGGGATCTTCCAGCTCAATTTCCTTTGCCACAGATACACCGTCTTTCGTTACGGTAGGTGCACCAAACTTCTTGTCCAACAGTACATTCCGACCCTTGGGACCCAGGGTTACCTTAACCGCATTGGAGAGTTTCTCCACACCACGAAGCAGATTTCTCCGTGCTTCTTCATTGAACTGTAGTTGTTTAGCCATACAATCCTTTCCTCACTTAGAGAGTGTTTTATAGAGACAGTAATGAAAATGTCTTAGATTGACAGTAAAATACAGAAATTTAGCGGAAACATCAACAAAAAAAATCCTGACCATTCGTGATTTTTATGATACAAAGTGAGAGTCAGCTGCGGAATGCATGCAGCCGAGTATTTTTTCACCAAAAGGCCCTGGTATGACGACTGAGATTCTACCTCTTATCTCAATATACGGAGAAACCGAACAACAGATCCAACAGCTGATTGAATTTCTCCACCGGGAAGGTAACTCCATTCGCGTAGCCGTCCGCTGTCCTCTGAAGGATCTGGAGTCCCTTGGCACAGACACCTGGGATCAGCTGAAACCCTTTCTGAACTCAGGCAGCATTCATTTTTTTCCCGATAGTCTCTCTGGAAGCTACCACGGACTTATGAACAAACGGCAGCTGAAATCCGAATTGAAAGAGACACGGAAGCGTTCATCAGAGATTTTCCCCGACCGCAAGCTGATGTTCATGCCCAGGTGGCACGATGTTTTCCGCCCGGAAGCCCGGGAAATGTACCGGGATATTCTCACCAACGTTCTCATCCCCCACAGGTATTACGGAAATTTTCACTGGTACTCACTTCTCGGTTCGGAACAGCACCTGGTACCGGCACTCAAACCGGAGGTTGACGAATACCAGGGAAAAATCGGACTCTTCTTCCTGCAGCATAGACTGAACCACATAGAAAAGAAGATTCAAGAGATGATCCAGCACCGTGAACTTCACGCAAGCGGAACAACCCAGATCATCCTGGAAATCGAGACTTCCGGCACGGATTTTCCCTCCGAGATGCTCCAGCAGATTCTGGAACTCAGAGAAAAAGGAAGGGAATTCACATCAGGCTTCGAACAGCTTTCCTTCCTGTCATACTCGGGAACTGATAACACCCATTCACGCAGCCTGCCGCCGGGAACCATACTGCCTGCCCTCTTTGATCCGCCGGCTAATACCCCGGGTTTTACCGCCCAGCTGTTTCCCGCATCAAGGCTGCAGCAGGAAGAAAAGCATGCACCGGTATTCAGCAGCCTCTCCCGGGTGCCCCATCCTGAACAGCGGGTTGAGCCAGAACGGCCCAAGCGGGAAATAACCTCCAGCATGATCGGTCAGGCACGGCTGAAAGAACAGGAACTGGAGGCGGTCTTCCTCAACGGCAACATCACCGCACTTTCTAGTGGGGGCAAGGCATTTCACCTTAGTCCGGGAATATCGAGCCGGATTGACTTCAACGGTCAGAGCAGAAATAAACCGGCACGTTTTGAAATGGAAAGCGCCTTCGCAGTTGAGGATGAACACAGCCGGGGTCTGCGTCAAACCCTGCACCTGAAACACGACTGGGTGCAGATAGCCGGCCGAATTGTCAATGACTTCCTGCTGATCGGAGATAACCGTCAGCTGTATCTGGACAGCTACATTCAGCACCCCTGGCTGAAGGACGGCAGACAGTTCAGCGAATACATTCCCCAGATGATCACCCTTTGGGATTCCCTTGAACGGAACAGACGGGTAGTTCTCCGGTCAATGAATTCCGATGCCAGCGAGCGAAATATCAACATCGATCTCAGTCTTATCGAATCCAGGGAGTGTATTCTCCTGCCCGGAAGCAGCTGGGTGTTCAGCAGCGGAGATCAGCATCTGGGTATGGATTTGATATACGGGAGTAAAAACCGGATAAACCTGCCGGCGGCCTGTATTATTGAACCAGAAAAGAAAGGGCAGTTTCGAATATCATTCGCTCCCGCAGGAATCTACATCAGACCGGATTCCAGACTGGTAAACGGCCTTCTTGAACATTACAGCCTGAGACTGATACCCAATATCAGTAAATTCGAGGATTTCGGCGCTATCGAAAGGAAGGTATACCGAAGGATTCACGATCCCTTTGTGATTTATTACTGATATTCCCGGACCCTGGTCCGCTTACAGATCTTCAGTGAGTATGCGGTCACCTTCTTCACTTACGGTAAAACGTTTCTTCTGTAGATCTTCACGAATGATCAGCTCCAGGTTGGCAAATCTGATAATTACCCCGGGATGAACCCTGCCCTGAACCTCGATGGCCGAATCGGGCATGGAGGCCGTGTTCTCCAGTGCCTGGGCGATCTCTTCCTGAATAGATGCTTTTTCCTCAGCCAGGCGTCGAATCAGATCGGGAATGCGTTCATGGGGGATATTTCCGGATACCGGGCCCTTTGGTTCATGGGCCGCCCGTTCCCGTAGCTTTTGTTCCTTGAGTTCCAGTTCCTGGTAGCGCTGTCGGTTGTACTCAAGCTTCCGCCGGGCCACAAAATCCACCCCGGCATGAATTACCGTTCGAAGCTCCGCATCGTTTCCCAGTTCATCTGCCCGGAGAAGTCCCGAAAGGGTGGTTGAGCCTCCAACAATCTTCCCTTTTTCGCAGGTGATATTCCCCCTGCAGTTCACTCTGGACTGAACAATCGCCCTGGCAATGGAGATATCATCAAACACATCCACCGTGCAGTGTTCAATGAATTTGGCGCTGAGCTTGCCCTTGGCCCGGACCACTGCTTTGCCCCGGCCGATGATTCCCTCTGCGCAGCTGATATCTCCCTTGCAGAAAATTTCAAACGCATCGATGGTGGATTTGGACTCCAAATTCCCCCCCACCCATATGCGGAAACCATCCTGAACCTGCCCTTTGAGAATTATATTGCCGGGAAAGCGGATATTTCCGGTGGCATACCCCACATCTCCGGATATTTCTATGTTGGTATCCACACCGAAACGTTCCTTATCCCATATGAGACGGCCCGAAACCCCTGCGTAGACGTTTCCCCCGTCATCAACCCGGGTATTAAGTCCCGGTTCAAGGGATTTCAAGCCAACCTCACCGAAGGGAAGGGTTTCACCCCGCACAGTATGCCCCTCTTTGCCGGGACGTATCGGAACGGGCTTGGCCAGGAGCTGATTTTCATGGATCACTTCGATACTTTTCGTCTCCCGGTGATCGACCTTCCCCTGAATGCTGTGGACATCCTTCTCATAAATTTCTTCATCGTCTCCCGGAGGATGATACTCACCCGAACCGTCGATCTGGCGGAATATTCTGCTTTGGCTTCTGAGTACCGGGCTGAAAAGAAGCGTTGCGGGTATCTGATCTTTCGGAGGCGTGCCCCTGGCAATTACCACTCCGGTAATACGTACATGTTCGTGGTTGCTTCGGTACAGGCTGCTCCTGATCTGTTCCCAGTCCACACCGTGGACAATGCCTTCTGCCTGCAGTTCCTTTTCAATATCTTCTATATTTAAAGCACGCCCGCCCTTTGCCGGCGGTGTGAAGCTTCCGTGGGCAATGAGACCATCCTGTGAGACAGAGAAACTGAATTGTCCATCCACTACCATGCACGCACTCCTGTCTTCAAAGTTTCTCACTCTCAGTATCGACAAATTTACCGAAAAAATGGAGAGTGGCGGGGCATTAATCATAGGCCGGTCGGTTTTTCGACAAAATTGTCGCTTTTTTGTTCATTTTATTGAACAGAACTGTTGCATAAAACACCCGATCCGCCATATATTTATGCATAAGAACGGTATATTTATTTACAGAGGTTGTAGTGAAAGAACGAACTCAGCGACTCAAAGCGATCAAACGGATAATCCGAAGCCATCGGATCAACAGTCAGGAAACACTTCTAAACCACCTCGTACGTGATGGGTTCAACGTCACCCAGGCCACCCTTTCCAGGGATTTAAAGCTCCTGAAAGTGGGGAAAATTTCCGAAGGGGCTGACGGCTACTACTACAGCCTTCCCAGTGAGGAAGAACGCAAGGAATCTGAACACAGCTATGTCCTGGATTTCCAGCGCGGATTTGTATCCATCGATTTTTCCCAGAACATGGGAGTGATCCGTACTCTTCCCGGCCATGCAGGCTCTGTGGCCCTGGCTCTGGACAGCATAGCGTTCGAGGATGTGCTGGGGACCATTGCAGGAGACGACACCGTGGTAATAATCATCCGGGAAGGTGTCAGCAATGCCCAGATGATGGAGATCCTCAGAGGTAAATTCCCGGATCTGGACGAATGATATGAAAGCTGCCGTTATCGGGAGTACCGGCTATACCGGCCAGGTTCTTCTGAGACTTCTCTCCCATCATCCCAATATCGACACAATATATCCGGTTTCCCGGAGTAAGGCGGGGACATCCCTGTTTGAAGAGGATCCGGGGCTCGATCCCTCTGCAGCCGGCAAATTTTCAGCCCGCCGGGGAACATATATCTCCATGGAAGACTTCCGGAGCATTTCCCCCCCTGCAGATGTGGTTTTTGCCGCCCTGCCCCACCTCAAGTCCGCAGAAACTCTTGAAGGACTGTTCCGCAACACGGTGATAATTGATCTTTCTGCCGATTTCCGTATTCCCGATCACCGGATTTTTCAATCCGCCTACGGCGTGCAGCCTCCCCGGCCTGATCTCCTGGAATCTGCGGTGTACGGACTCAGTGAAATCAACCGTGAACAGATTGCCGGGGCCGATCTTATTGCAAATCCAGGCTGCTACCCCACAGCGACCATGCTCCCGCTGCTTCCCCTTGCCCGCGAAGGCCTGGTGGGTTCGGATGTGATCATCAATGCAATGAGCGGGATTTCCGGGGCCGGAAAAAAGGAACGGGAAAACCTTCTGTATACCAGCAGAACGGAAAACGCCGCAGCCTACGCTCCCGGCCGGAGCCACCGTCATTGGCAGGAAATAGATTTCCACCTGAACCGTCTTTCCGGGAACACCAGGCTCAACTGCTATTTCACACCTCACATGATCCCCATGCATCACGGTATGGCCGTTACCACAAGCTTCACCCTTGCACCAGGATGGGAAGCGGGACGAATATCGGAAATTTACCATGGCAGGTATGAACGTTCGCCGTTTGTACGCCTGAGTACAAAGATCCCGGAAACCAAGGATGTTCGGGGAACCAACCGCTGCCACATCCATTGGCACGTGGAAGGAGACAGAATCTTTCTGATGTCCGTGATTGACAACCTCTACAAAGGGGCGTCGGGACAGGCGGTTCAGAACATGAATATCCGCTTCGGACTGGATGAACACGCAGGTCTGAACCTCAACGGTGAAGTGTAGGTTCCCATGCGAAAACCGGGAATCATCAAAATCGGCGGAAGATGCGCTTCCGATATGAAACTCATCCGAGGCCTTCTCCAGGAAATCCGGGATGCGGGCCCTGACCGGCCATGGATTCTTGTACACGGAGGCGGGGATGTTGTCAGCACAATTTCCCGGAAATACGGTGTGGAACCCAGGTTCATAGACGGAATCCGGCAGACCGGGCCCCACGAGATGGAACTGATCGATATGGGGCTGGCGGGTGTTGTAAACACCTCCATTCTCAGAATGGCCGCTGCTCTGGGGATACCGGCGGTGGGAATCAGCGGTGTGGACGCAGGACTCATCTCCGCTGAACCCCTCAGCCATGACAATCATACCGGCAGGGTGACCAATTGCAGACCTGATGTAATTTTTCATCTGCTGAACGGCGGATACCTGCCGGTGATCAGCCCGGTGAGCAGCGGCAGCGACGGCAGCGGTTTGAACGTCAATGCAGACGATGCAGCCCTGGCCATAGCCGGTGCAATCCGGCCGGAAAATCTGGTGTTTATTTCAGATATTCCCGGGGTAATGAATAACGGAGAGCGCATCCCCGAACTGAATGCGGACATGTCGCATCAGCTGATTCAGGACGGAATTATTTCCGGGGGGATGATACCAAAGGTGCAGAATGCACTTGCAGCGGTTGAATCGGGATGCGGTGAAGCAGTGATCGGCGATCTTCAGGAAGGACTGGCCGGACTGCTTGCAAACCGGAGAGGCACCCGCTTCCCGGGGAGGAGTTGAATATGAAGCATACGGATCAGAATTCAGGAAACGGCGGCTACACCCGGTCCCACAGGATGCCCAGACAGTATGCCGACAGCCTGCTGATTATGGCAGAAGGCTCCGAGGTACGGCTTAAAGATGCCGGCGGCCGGGAGTACCTGGATTTCGCTTCGGGTATTGCCGTGAACGCCCTGGGGTACGGACGCAAAGAGCTTGCGGAAATCATGGCCGCTCAGGCGGAAAAACTCATCCATATCAGTAATCTGTTCACCACCGCCCCGGCCCTGGAACTGGCGGAGAAGCTCTGCAGCTCCTCTCCCCGGCCTGAGGATCAGCCCTGGAAGGCCGGAATGAACCCGGGATACTTCAATGCCGTTCACTTCGGGAACAGCGGAACAGAAGCAAATGAAGCCGCCCTCAAATATGCCCGGGCCTATCAGATTCGAAGCGGGCGAAAACGCAGAAATAAATTTCTGGCTTTCAGCAACAGTTTTCACGGCAGGACCATGGGGGCCCTCTCGGTCACATCAACAGAAAAATACCGGAAACCCTTCTCTCCCCTGGTGCCCGGTGCGGTTTTTGCCGAATACAACAACCTGAAAGACCTGAGGCGGAAGCTTAAATCATCCATTGCAGGGGTCATTGTAGAGGTAATTCAGGGTGAGGGCGGGATCATCTCCATGGACCGGGAATTTGCCGCCGAGCTGAACCGTATCTGCAGGGAAAAGGATATTATCCTCATTGCCGACGAAGTTCAGACCGGTCTGGGCAGGACCGGAACTCTCTTCGCCAGCGAAGCCGTAGGCCTTGAGCCGGATATTATCACTCTTTCAAAACCTCTGGCAGGAGGGCTGCCCCTTTCGGCGACCCTGATTACCGAGCATGTGAATGACCGGCTGCATCCAGGGGATCATGCCAGCACCTTCGGCGGAGGACCGGTAACCACGGCAGCAGGATCATTTATCTGGGACGAGATCAACCGCCCGGGCTTCCTCTCCTCGGTGCGCACCATATCGGATTTCCTGGAAGAGCGCCTGGAAGCGGTAAGCCATGCCTTCCCCGGCGTTTTCCGTGAAGGTGAAGTGAGGGGGCGGGGTATGCTCCGGGGACTGGTGGTCCGGGATCCGGAAGTTCTTCCCCGAATCCTTTCCGGTGCAATGGAACAGGGGCTCCTTCTCTTGAGGGCGGGAACTGATGTGCTGCGCTTTGCACCACCCCTGATTATCAAGAAAGATGACATCAATGAAATGGAACGAAAATTACGGACAGTATTAGGGAGTCTCAAATGAGTGAAAAACAGGATACCAAAAAAATCGTCCTGGCATATTCGGGAGGTCTGGATACCTCTATTATCATCCCCTGGCTGAAAGAAAACTACGACAACCCGGAGATCATCGGGGTGTGCGTTAATGTGGGCCAGGAGGAAGACTGGGACGCAATGGAGGATAAAGCCAAGGCCTCCGGCGCCAGCAAGCTTTACATTATCGATGCCCGGGAAGAATTCGCCAGGGAATATCTCTGGCCCATGCTCCGGGCCGGCGCTATCTACGAAGGAAAATATCTGCTGGGGACTTCCATTGCCCGGCCATTGCAGGCGAAGCATCAGGTGCAGGTGGCGCTGGAGGAAGGCGCCTGGGCTTTGGCCCACGGCTGTACCGGGAAGGGGAATGACCAGGTCCGTTTCGAGCTGACCTACAAGGCCCTTGCACCGGAGCTGGAAATAATTGCGCCCTGGCGTCTGTGGGCAATCAGGAGCCGTGAACAGGCCATCGAGTACGCTCAGCTTCATAAAATTCCCATCGGAAATATCAGCAAAAAAAACATCTACAGCAGGGACTGGAACATCTGGCATATGAGCCACGAAGGCGGAGACCTGGAGAACACCTGGAACCGGCCGCAGAAGGATATGTTTCAACTCTCCGTGGATCCCAAGGATGCCCCGGATGAAGAAACCGAACTGATAATCGAGTTCGAAAAAGGCTACCCCGTGGGGGTGAACGGAAAGCACCAGTCGCCCATGGAAATCCTTGAACTTCTCAACCGCATCGGCGGAGCCAACGGCGTGGGGAGGGCCGATCTGGTGGAAACCCGGCTGGTCGGAATGAAGAGCCGTGGTGTGTACGAAACCCCGGCCGGAACCATTCTCCACACTGCTCTTCGTGAGCTGGAAATGATCACCCTTGACTTCGACACCCTCTCAATGAAAAACGTTCTGGCCCTCCAGTATGCGGATATGGTGTATGCCGGTAAATGGTTCGGACATTTCCGGGAAAGCATGGACGCATACATGGAAGAATCCATGAAATACTGCAGCGGCGAAGTACGGCTGGTTCTGTACAAGGGAAATATCAGCATCGTGGGACGTAAGAGTCCCTACAGTCTTTATCTGGAGGATCTGGCAAGCTTCGGAGAAAGCAGCTATGACCACCGGGATGCAACAGGGTTTATCAACCTGTACGGACTGTCCACCGGTGTACAGGCTATTGTCCATGAAAAACGGGGAGCGCTCAGCGGTCCCGCCGCCGATATGCGTGCCATGGCGGGATTCAGTGAGAAATAGCTCAGTGCAAAACTGAACAGATCGTTCCCGGAGATAAAAAAACTCCTGATGATGAGATCCATCATCAGGAGTTTAATCCCATGGCGCCTGACAGGCGCACAAAAACGGTAACACGACGTCCTTCGTCTTGTACCAACCGGGCTCTCCGGGAATTCATTTGAATCCAGAGGGAATGGAGGAAAAGAGAACTTCCCGCAAAGTTATCTTAAATTCCTTCAATATCTTGCTAACCACCACAAGACCGGAAAGCCCGAAAAAGATTGTGTATCCCCCAATCCTGACGGAATTGTAACATGACCCCCATGGCTTGCAAAGCAAAACTTGCCGTTTTGTTGATACATCCCGAATCCTGCGGAGTTGAAAGATTCCCTGTTTCGTTGCATTTTTTCACCGGGTCTGATATTGTTTCAGTTCCGTAATTCAATTCGGGTATGTGTATAATTCGCTCCGGTAGCTCAGCTGGATAGAGCAGCTGCCTCCTAAGCAGCAGGTCGGACGTTCGAATCGTCTCCGGGGCATAGTTTTCCAGTCAGCCGCACCCCGTTTCACCGGGATCCAACCCTGAAACCCCTTCTGCTCTCAGCTCTTCCGGCCCCGTGCAAGTCCGAACAGCAAGGCGCCTGCAATCGCACCCACAAGTCCTGATATGAGAATGTTTCTGCGGATGGTTTCGATGTCCAATATGATGTTCTGAATGGAATTTCCCAATGACTGGATGGCTTCCGAAAGGTTTGCCGGATCCTCGTTTGCACCGAGGGCAATGATAGTCTTCACCGGAATGTACTCCCCGCCGATCTGGGCAAAAATAAAATAGCCCACAACAAGCCCCGCAACCAATCCAATAACAATAAGCAGTAATAATCTGGACATGTGTCCTCCTTGTAATCTCAAGGATATGCACAAACCGATGCCGAAATCAAGTTTGCCAAGTTACCGGCACCGGTCTATGGTTCTTCCTCCCAGTCTACGTTCTGCTCGTCTTTTTGCTATTTCTCCCGGTCTTCCTTCCGCTCTTCCTTCTGGTCTTCCTTTTGGGAGGTGTAGAGAAAGCGGCGGATTTTCTTGGTTGGAGTTTTTTCGAATTCATCCTTCTGTTCAATAACCTTGTGCAGCCGGGAAAAATTACTGAGCTGACGGTTCACCTGCTCCTGAACATGCTTCAGGTACTCTCCGATATCTCTGGGAATATGGGAAGCATTCTCCGCAAGGTTATCCACACTCTCTGCCAGCTCCTGGTAATTCAGGTGAATTCGGGCAACCAGGGACTGCTCTTCCTGATACACAAGTGATTCCTCAACGAAATCCATGTTATTCACCAGGGATTCTATGGCTTCCGGGTAGATATTTTCACCGCTGGGCCCGAGAATCACATTCTTCAGTCTTCCCTTGATATACAGATAATCTTTTTTTCCGAAACTGCCCAGATCTCCGGTGTAAAACCAGCCGTCTTCATCAAGTACTTCACGGGTCTTTTCTTCGTCCCGGTAGTAGCCCTGCATGATGCTGGGTCCCCGCACCGCAATCTGCCCCACCCCTTCCTCATTAGGTTCCAGAAGCCGCACTTCAAGCCCGGGAACTATGGGACCGGTGGAACGGTACCGGGATTTTTTTGCATTCGCACCGGCAATAAGAGGAGATGTCTCGGTGAGGCCGTACCCGATGGCGTATGGAAATTTCGCTTCCCGGAGAAACTGCTCCACTTCCGGATCCAGGGCCGCCCCGCCGATACCGAAGAAAAACAGTTTTCCGCCGAACATTCTCTTCAGTTTCTTGCCTGCAAGACGGTTGAGAATTTTCCTGAATAAGGGCTTTGTATAGAGCTTACCCGCCAGATTATCCTTGGAGAAACGGGGCAGCACCGACTGCCGGTAAATCTTTTCAATAAGGAGTGGAACGGAAAGCATGAGATGGGGACGCACATGAGCCAAAGCGGGCAGAAGCACCGTGGTGGAGGGCGGCCGCTTCAGGTAAAACACATGAGCTCCGGAAACAAGAGGCAAAATCATCCCCAGGGTACACTCATAGGTATGGGAAAGGGGGAGGATGGAAAGCATCCGGTGATGCCTGCGCATGGGAGGAATTTCCTTTGACGCAAGGGCATTCCAGACCAGGTTCTTGTTGCTGAGCATCACTCCCTTGGATTGGCCGGTGGTGCCCGATGTATAGATAACACAGGCGGTATCTTCTTCCTCCACCTGGTGAAATTCGGTTCGCGAGCCTTCCGTGTCATCACCCTGACCCGATTCTCCGGCCCCAGGGCCTTCCACCAGGCCTTCTATGTCGTACACCTTGCAGAAGGAGGCAATCTGGGCGGTTTTTCCCTTGAGACGTCCGCTTACGATAATCGCCCTGCTTTCGCTGTGATCCACAATATTGATCACATCGGCAGCGGGAAAATCCGGAAGGATGGGTACAATAATCCCTCCGATATTGTTGATGGCGAAATATGTCATGGCCCATTCGGGACGGTTCTCCGAAAGGATGGCAACCCTGTCCCCCGCTTTGATTCCCTGATCAGTGAGAAACCGGGAAATTGATTGTATGGCTTCTCCAAGATTCCGGTAGCTGTACTGAGTTTCGTCAACAAATCCCAGAGCAGGAAGTTCAGAAAAATCCCGGGTAAAGCTTTTCCAGGCGTGCTGGAGTGTATATTTTGTATAATTATGGTTCATTGTACTCTCCCAAAAAGCTGGGCTCATAGTAGCACGACTTCGCAGGTTTTGCTCGGATACCCGGTGAGAATCCCCAGGAAAACGGCTTCAAATTTCTCCAGCCATCCCTGGGGAAAGGACAAATGTATCCATTATCACCGGTAGGTCATCCATGCCGGTTCCAAACCAATATTTTTCAGGAGATTCAAATGGTCCAGGTTCTTGAAACCTCATCACATAAAATTCAGGAAATTCGACAGAGACAGAGGGAATTTTTCCGCAGCGGTCAAACCCTGGATATTGCATTCCGGAAACGGCAGCTCATGGGGCTGAGGAACAGCATTCGGGAGCACGAGGAGGAATTGCTTCGTGCTTTGGAAAAGGATCTGGGCAAATCGGAATTTGAAGCCTTCAGCAATGAGATCGGCCTGGTGTATGCAGAAATCAGACATGCCCTGAAAAATCTGAAACGCTGGAGCAAAGCCCGGAGGATCGGCGTTGAACTCTATTTGCGGCCGGGTACCGGGAGAATATTTCCCGAACCCTATGGTTCCGCACTGATTATCGGACCCTGGAACTATCCCATGCAGCTTCTGTTTCTCCCTGCAGTGGGCGCCATTTCAGCCGGAAACTGCATTGTTCTCAAACCGTCGGAACTGGCTTCCCATACCGCCGAGGTGAGCCGGAAAATCATTGAATCGGCTTTTCCCCCGGAATACGGGGCGATTGTTCAAGGAGGCCCGGAAGTCAGCAGGGAGTTAATAGATCAGAATTTCGATTACCTGTTTTTCACCGGAAGCGTGGGAGTGGGGAAGAAAGTGATGGAAGCGGCATCTGTCCATCTTACACCCTTAACCCTTGAGCTTGGGGGCAAGAGTCCGGCCTTTGTTCACAGATCGGCGGACATTGAGCTTGCTGCGAGAAAGATCGCGTTCGCAAAATATAACAATGCAGGGCAGACCTGCGTTGCCCCGGATTATGTGCTGGTGGATACGGCAGTTGAACGGCCGTTTCTTGAGGCCCTGGACCGGACAATTACTGAATTCTACGGAGCCCGGCCCCGAAACAGCACCGCATACGGTCGGATCATCAACATGAAAAATTTTAACAGACTGGAAACTCTCATGAACAGGACTGAAGGGAAACTATTCCATGGGGGAGAAAGAGACTCCGGAGAATTGTATATTGAGCCCAGCGTCTACGATAACATCAGCTGGGATGATCCGCTTATGGAGGATGAGCTGTTCGGACCCATTTTGCCGGTTATCAGCTATACATCTTTGGAAGAAAGCATACGCCGGGTTGCAGACGGGCCCAAACCTCTCGCAGCATACATTTTCGCCAGAGACAGCAAGGCTGCCTCCAGCATCTCCCGGGCTTTTCCCTTCGGAGGCGGGGGAGTGAATTCGGCACTGCTGCATGTTGCCAGCCACAAGCTGCCATTCGGTGGAGTAGGCTCCAGCGGCATGGGAAGATACCACGGGAAGGCCAGCTTCGATACCTTCAGCCATTATAAAAGCATGCTGCATCAGCCTTCGTCATTCGACATGAAGCTGGCATATCCCCATAAAAAGCTTTCGATGAGCATGGTGCGAAAGATCTTTTCCTAGCTTTCGCCCTGCTCAGGTTTTAATTCAGGCTTAGGTTTTGCTGCAGATTCAGGTTTGCTTCAGGTTCAGGATGACCGTTTCACTGCCAGCACCTGTACGACTGCGCTGAGCCCCTGATGATAGGGCCCCTCATCCACCTTGCGGTTTACATCCCGGAGGATGCTGAACTCCATTCCCTGGAGCTCTTCCCGGAGCATGGCGGTGGTATACAGCATCTCAGGGCGATGAGCCGGCCCTCCGGTTCCGGGCATGTCGCTTTGGCGGCTGCTGTACCCTTCCAAAAGATAAATTCCGCCGGGTTTCAGCGCGTCTGCGATCCGGGAATGGAGGGGTTTTCTGACATCCGGAGGGAAATGCGCCGCTACAGCTGCAATCGCTCCCCATTTTTCTTCTCCCAAAGGATAATGGGCAAGATCCGCAGGTATGGTCTGTACCTCCACATTCCTGGCCTCGGCCAGTTCACGGGCGCGACTCAGGCCCACCTCGGACTGGTCCAAGGCATACACCTCAAGCCCCTTCCCTGCCAGAAAAACGGCATTTCGTCCCTGGCCCTCGGCGAGGCAGAGAACCGGCCCCCGGGGGATTCGCTCCCAGTTTTCGGATATCCAGGCATTTACTTCGGTGCCGTAGGCGTAATCGTTTTCACGATAACGGCTGTCCCAAAACCCTTTCATCAACTTCTCCCGTTGTCTGCTTTACCGGTGTTTCGGACTACACCGGTGTTTCGAACCTCCCCTTTGTTGCGGTTTTCCACTGCAGAGTCCGCCGCCCGGGAACGGAGAAACAGAAAGAACGGCAGCCCGAATGAGATACCCACCATGAACGTTCCCAGCAGGGAAATCCACCAGAAAGGAATCCTGTTCCGCCGGATCTCAACCAGCATAAACGCCAGGAATGCGATACCCGTAACCGCCAGATCCCAGCCGAAAAAGGCGGTCTCGGGAGTTGCGTATACTGCGGCAAAATGTTCAATGAGAGAATACTCCCCGTCCGCAAGCATGGCGGGCATTTGGCTGTAGGGCGCTGCTATTCCGATAATTGATATAACAAGAAAAAGGACCTGAATGGGTGACAGCCTTTTCATCTGGAACCTCCTGAAATCCGGGGGGTTGCCCGGATGTGTAGAGGCTAAATATAGTAACGGGTAGGAGAAAGGGCAATGATGCAGTACATAATCAGGCGGTTCAGCGTTTGGTGATGATATACACCGAACCGAGGATGGCCTGGCCGGAAACCTGAACCCGGGCAGCAGGATGGGAATGGGGGTTTACGGGCTCAATTTCATTTCCTTCGCCCAGGAAGCTGGAAATGAACCCCTTTACCTGCTGGAGTAACTTCTGATCTTCATTTTGCCGCTTCACTTCACCCAGAACCGGCGTCACATCCACGGTGACTTTTACTCCCCTGGGGACGATAATTTTAACATCTCCCAAAACCGCGGTAAGGGTGATGGTGGTGAGGGGACCGAGAACCGGTCGCCGAAGATCCAGAGTGGTGGAACCGAATACTGAATTAACCTGTACATGGTCATGAACCAGCCAGTCTCCGTCCATCTGCTGACTGGAGAAGATACTGCGCACCGTCTGCATTCCGGGATCGGGATATCGCTGGAGAGCAGTACTTCCGCCGCCCAGTCCCTGGACATCAGATACCAGCTGATTCAGCTCCTCAACGCTGTTGCGCCGGTTCGCCTCTTCAACCCGAAGCTCGTATTGCTCAGTGCCGATAATATCCCTGGAAAACGCATCTGTGAGAATATCAATCACCTCTTCCCGGCGTTGTTCCACAAAAGAATCAGACATATACCATCCCCCTCAATACGCTGAGTATAGCACATGCCCGATCCAATCTGGAATATACAGATGTCATTTCCGCTCGGGACAATTCCCCGGATCTGTTATCCCGTCGGTTTCAGAGGCAATTCAGCCATCCTGGTGCTTTTTCCGTGCGGATGTATCCCCATCGGTTTTGTTTGTGCCGGATGTGCCCTTCCCGGCGGATTCAGCGGAAGGAGCGGAAGAAGCGGAAGAAGCGGACATTCTGGTCATATCCTCATCAAATACCAGGGTGGTGCCTTCCATCCGGATTACGTCTCCGGCTTCAAGTTTTCGCCGGGCGGTCTTGCGGTTATTCACCCATACCGGCTGCTCTGATACCAGCGTGAACCCGTCCTCCCCTCTCTGGATGGTGGCATGCTCTCCCTGTATCCCCGGTTCCCCGGCAATGGTCAGATCGGCCTTCCGGGAGGAGCCGATAACCGTTGCATCCTGTTGAAGCTGAACGGTAAAATTTCCTCCCATGCGGCCGCCCCCAGATTCTGGAGCTGAGGAGAAGACGCTGCATGTTCAAATGACAGGAGGAAGAGAATCAGCATGATGATTAACACAGCTGCCAGCAGAATAAGAGGCAGCAGGTAGGATATTCCGGAGGCTGCACCGAAAATCAGGGGAATTCTGTATTCCCGGCTGGCCTCAAGTCCTGCGTAGCGTACGGTCAAGGTTCCGCTGAGCTCCCTGATTCCCGGAACCGGTATACTCAACCTGTGCTCCGACAGGGTTCGCTGGCGGATATCTTCATACACCGCCTCCAGTTGGGCCGCATTTCGGGGCTCATACACCGCACCGCCGGTCTCGGCTGCCAGACGCCGGAGGGCGGGGTCGGGAGTGTCGGAAAAACTGGCGGCGTACAGACTCACACCTGCCTGGCTGAAGGCTGCAGATACCCGGTCCGCCCCCGGTGCATCTTCCCCCCACTCAGGGTGTGGCTGGCCGCTGTTACGAAATACGCTGTAGTTCTCTCCGTCGGACAACAGGATTACAACCTTTCTGCCCGGTCCGGTGGGCAGGGAATCCAGGCTGCGGATAAGACTGTTGTACAGCTCAGTGTAGCCCTCTCCGGCTGCCGGAGGCTCAATGAGGGATACCCCTCTAATCAATCGCCCGGTATCTTCCTCGGGATATACGAGTACCTGATAATTCGTATTGAACACCGCCAGCGCAAAGCGATCCTTGTTTCCAGGTACGGAGCCTAAAAACCCTTCCAGAGCCCTGGTTGCATTCACATAGCGGCTTCTGCCTTCCAGCAGCTCATCGTGCATTGAACCCGAATTATCCATGAGAAAAAGAAAGGTAATGGGTTCATCCCGAAGGGGAAACTCCTCCAGTGAACCGATACGGATGGGATCTCCTTCCTGGTCCAGAACCTCAAGTCCTTCTTTGTTCATTGCCGGATAGGCCAGATTTCCTCCGCTGCTTCTGCTGTAGGAAAGATATATTTCAAGCTGACCGTCAAGCAGCGCCCGGGAACTGTCAATTTGAGTAATATTCAATTCCTGGGCGAACATGGATGCCGCCGAGGAAATTATCAGTAAAAATACCAGGTATTTTCCAATATTCTGTTTCATGGTTTCTCCCTTTCTTTCCTGTGGTTCTTCCTTCAGGAAAACACGTCATTTCCAGTGAAGAACGACTCCCTTGCCCGGTCAGGGCTGAAGAAGAAGCAGTTTGGCCTGTCCCAGCTGAATGACATCCTGATATTTCAGGATGGAGGATCCTTCCAGACCCCCGTCATTAATCCGTACATCCCCGGCATCGGACTTGAGGATCATATCCTCTCCATTCCGGACAACCAGAGCATGCCGGGGCAGAATCTTCTCATAATCACCCAGGTATACCCCTGCGTTCATGTGGGATCCGATTGCCGTTTCCCGGCCGCTGAGGAGATACTCCCGGTTTTTGTTCGCCCCGGTGAGCACTCTCAGCCGGGCAAAGCTCAGCCTGCGCTCAAACTCGCCCAGGGCAAAGCCCAGAACCGCACCGAGAATGAGAAAACCGCTGAGCCGTGCAGTCATGGCGGAAAGTCCTCCCTCTGCGCTCCTCAGCAGAAGCTCCAGAACCACCCCGCCGATGAGACCGCCCAGGGCTCCGCCCAGAATTCCCGCCCAGAATCTGCGGGAAGAACCCCTCCTGAAACCCGAAACCGCTCCCGAAGCCATTCCGATAAGCATCCACCCTGCAGAACGGCTTACCAGGCTGAGAAACTCCGGAGACTGAAGGGACGAGTCCCCTGCGGGAGCACCTGCAAAACTGTCGAAGCGTACTGCATCGGCGGCACCTGCCAGGAGAAGATACAGCTGGGCGGCCAGGACCATGACTCCGGCGGAGATCACTGCGGTAAGAAGTCCGGATACACTTCCCCGGATAATTCCCAGCTTCAGCCGGGAATAGGCAATATCATCAACCACCCCCAGGCTGAGCCCCAGAGCCGCACCCACCACGGCGCCCTGCAGCAGGGTAAAGAGAAAATATCCCGGCGAATTCAGGAAAAAGAGAAGTTCAATACCTGCAAAGGCCAGAACCCCGCCAAGAATTCCCGAGACAATATACAATATGCGCTTCTTTCCACCACTCATAATCAATCCTCACACGTTCTATCTACCACGTTTTAGCGAAGCAATCGGATACGCCCGCTTTCTGTATCAATTTCCACCCGGATATCTGCGCCGGACTCAAGTTCAAGGGAAAGGGCCTCCTCCCAGCTGTTTCCCTCTGAGTCGGCGCCGGAAGCTTCCAGCAGATATCTGCCGGGCAGAACCGCATACTCTTCCCTGCTTTCCGGAACAATATCGCTTTTCACCACGGCTCCGTCGTCTATGGTGCTGATTCTGGAACTTCCGTTTATGCGGATACGATAGGCACCTTCTCCCCTGAGCTCAATGGAAAGCTGTGACGGAACCGGGATGAGATCCGCTGCCAGCGTGAGTCTGTCCTGGGCAACATCCAGCCTGAGCACGAAGTCCTGGCTGAGATACCCCGGTGCATTCACCCGGAAATGCCGAACATCTCCGCTCAACAGCCGGGCGTCATCAAGGGGCAGCTCCCTTCCTCCCCGCACCAGTGTGAACCGGGCCAGCCCATCGAGATTCCGCCCGGTAAGGGCGTTCCGGGCTATGGTTTCCACCCGAACAGGCCTGGGAGCCGGTGCCAGCGGAGCGGAAAAAATCCTCAGTTCCTCTTTGCGGTTGTTCCATGGGGGAAGATAAAAGCTCTTCCAGATAACCTGACCGTTTACCGTGGTTTTCAGTCTGTACCGGCCCTTGGGAAGCACCAGAGGAAGGCTGGAAAAACTCTTTCCCCCGCCTGTGTCGTTTTCCCGGTATATAATCCGTTGGGGAAGTCGGGGAATTTGCTCATCATCATCCTGGAAAATGCTGCTTTCGGGATACAGTTCACTGCCGCTTCTTTCCCCGGCGGTATCGGCGTTTTCAAGGACAAATCGCACCTGACCGTAATTCGACGGAAACAGCACCCGGTTGTGCATATTTGTCAGGAGAGCAAGACTGATACCCCCGCCAAGCACCAGGACTCCGCCGGCGATTCCAATGGTACGGATAATTCCCGGCTGCTGCTTTCGAACCGTCAGATGGGGAAGATCCCGGCCCTGAACAAATGCGGCCAGGCGGTTCCTGATCTGATCAGGATAGTACTGTCTGAGAAACCGCTCCAGCCGCTTTTCCAGCTGCCGGGCATCTTTCACCCGTCTGCGCTCATTGGGCCGTATCAGCTTCCGGATAATTCGCTCAAGAGGCCGTGAGATGGCAGGGTTAAGTTTACGGGGACGGGGATATTTCCCCTTTTGGATCTGCTGTATCAGCTCAGGAGAAAAGCCTCCCCCGTAGGGTTTCCTGCCGGTGAGCATTTCATAGAGCATCACCCCCAGGGAATACAGGTCAGCACGATAATCCACCTCCCGTGAGTTGCGGAATTGCTCAGGTGCCATGTATGAGGGTGTGCCCAGGGTCATTCCTTCGCTGGTAAGGGTTTCATCGCTTGATTCCCTGCTGGAAGCAATACCGAAGTCCGCCAGTTTTATATCCCCGTCCCGGGAAATCAGGATGTTCCCCGGTTTAATATCCCGGTGTATCACCGATTTCCCGTGGGCATAGGATAATGCCCTTGCAGTATACAAAGCAATGTATGCAGCACTGGCATTATCGATATAGCGCTGGGTTTCCAGAAGATCCTTTACAGAAATTCCGTCAACAAATTCCATGACAATGTAGTTGCTCCGGCCTTTTACGAAATGGTCGTGTACATCCACAATATGATCGTTCCGGAAATCCATGAGAATACGGGCTTCCCTGCGGAACCGCTCGGTAAGGGTGGCAGTACTGCCCAGACTCAGTTTCTTAATAATCACCGGACGCTTCAGCGTGGGATGCTCCGCTTTATAGACCTGCCCCATGCCGCCGCTGGCAATGAGGGACTCAACCCGGTATTTGTCTATCGATTCAGGTAACCTGGCCATCTGTTTCAATCCTGTATTTCATATATATTCTGTTCCGGCAGGAAATTTTTCATATCATCCACGTAGGCTATAACATGCCGATTGGGTGTGTTGATCTGCACGTAGCGTCCCTGTTGGCGCAGATCATACCGCCCGGATACCGGCCTGTGACCACCGAAAATCCTGCCTCCGTCTCGGCTGCCAAGAAAATTGCTCAAGGTTCCTTCAGCGCTGTACTCTTCAGCCTGACCGTTGTCCACCCAGGTCAGACTGTGGATAACCCCCGGTCTCAGATACGCATTAATTACATCGTCCTCACTGAGCACCCGGGCGGGTTCCGCGTGGGTGACCAGAAAATCTTCGGCCCGGGTCATCAGAGGCAAAGCTTTTTCCCATTCATATATCATACGGAAAATTTCTTCCCCCATGAATTGCTGTACCCAGCGTTTCACCATGTCACCTTCATACACAAACTTTCGGAACGGATGATTTCCCTCACCCTCTTCATTGGCGATATTCTCATGATTGCCCTTCAAAAAAAAGAACCCAGCCGGGGCAGCATCCTGTAAAATGCAAATCATTGCCAAAAGACCAAGGTTCTCCCGCATCTCCTGATCCATGGCTCCGTGGCGCTTGAATCCGTCTATGAACTCTTCCATGGCCTGCTGCCACCGCTGTCTGCCCCGGGATTCGGAATGAAAGGCATCTCCCACACAAATAATTTGCGCCCTGCCCGCCAAAACATCAGAGAGAACCGGTCCCCGGGCGGGATAATCCCCCGGCGGCCGGTGTCTGAGCACTTTCAGCAGAAAATCCATTCTCCCGTGAAGGTCCGGAACAATAATGCGGTATTCCGCCTGAGGAAGTTCCACAAGGCCTCCCGGCACCCCCCGTTCATCCAGAGGCCGGATTCCCGGTGCCGGCGAGCTGACGCTGTACAAAGCTGCGTTGAGAACCTGGATCAACTCCCCGGGGGGAATAATCCCCGGATCTTTGAGAATTTTCCGGAGGCGGTTATACAGTTCCCGCCCCCGGGAGTCCGATTGGGCCATATACGTTTTCCCGTCTATTCGTCGATGAGTGTTTTGTTGATATCAACAAAGTCCTGTGTAAGCATCATTGTAACATCCCCAAGGACTTCAAGTCCCTCATCCTCGCTTAAATCTTCTTTCAATACCGCAATGGCATACACCGGGCTGGATTTGGTGATTGGTCCGCCGGAGAATTCGGCGGCGACACCCAGTTTCAGATCGACGCTGAGATTTGAATGCTCCGCCGAAGCGCTCTCGGGAACATCCTGACGGAGCCCGATACTCACATATTCAACCTCACGGCCGTCTTCTCCCATGGGTCCCAGACTGATCAGTGAACCGGAGTAGGTGAGAATTAATGCGCCCCGGGCATCCTGCTCTTCAAGTTCCTCAACCTCTTCCATCTCCCGCTGCTTGGTTTGTTCAAAAAAGGCACTTTGCTTTTCCAGCCAGGCTCCAGCAAGCTGTTCCAGGGGATCATCCCCGGCTATCTCAGCGGTCTTCACCAGTTTGCTCAGGTGTTCCTGAATTTCTTTTTCTACACTATCGAATTGTTCACCCATTATGTGCTCCTTACTTCAACTATAGTATTGGCAGCTGCTTTGAACAAACTACAACATCTTTCCATGTTTTTCCAATATTTCCGTCTTTTTTTGAAAATTATTCTTCTCTGTTGAAAAAAACCGGGGGAGGGGCTATTCTCTTATTATGGCGAGCACAGACAAAGGCATCAGTTTAAACGACAACAGCATTCCCGAAGCAATCCGCAAACATCTCCATTCTCTGGCTGAGGCTGAAGGAAAACACGACAACCCGGAATATCTCGACGAACTATACCGGGTTTGGCAGAAAAAGGCCGTGGTTTTTCACCAGGCCTGCGACGATGCCGGACTGCAACTCCTGGACAGCCTTGAGCTGCAGGATGAACGGGGTTTTCTGGTGCTCACCTACTCCGGCTCTCTGCTCAGCATGGGACCTAGGGTCTTCAACACCCAGGGCCGCGGAGGGCGGTGGAGCGAATATTCATCCATCAAGCTTCGCACCGATGTTCCTGACATTATCATGGAAAAAGATGCGGATATCGCTGCAAATGTCAGCCTTGAGTACGGGGTGAAGCTCAACGCCCAGCGGCTTAAATCCACCAGTCCGGTGTACATACTGGCCGTGTGCCCGCCGGGTATCAGCAGCGAAGAGCAGGACAAGCGTATTCGGGAAAGCAGCATATATATTACCACTGCCTTCATGAAATACAACCGGACACTCCAGCTGGACAGGGATAATGTACCCGACCAGTTCACCATGAAGTCAATGACCAGATACATTGCGAAAAAGCATAACCTCACAGGAAACGAGGCACGTCTCCTTATTGATGATTTTCTCACACTGGTGGAAACCGGCATGCTACTGGGCGAGTCGGTTCCCCTGGGGAAAATCGGACGATTCTCTGTAAAGATCCGGGGGGCTCAGAAAGCGCGGAAAGTGAAGCACCCGGGCACCGGGGAAGAGATGGTAATTGAAGCAAAGCCCTCAATGGGAGTTCCGAAAATATCTTTCAGCTCATACTTGAAAGAACGGGCCGCCACCCTTGGGGACCGCCCCGGACAGGAACCCGGCGGGGACTACGCACCGGAACGGGATGATGACGACAGCGGTGAAGATTGAGCAGACTTGCTGAAGCTCAATCTTCAGACAGCCACTTCATGGCATCTTCTTCACTTTCAAAAGCCTGAATCTTGCGTCCGGTGACCATCTTCACCCCCGCCAGGGCCACTTTGATCATTCCGCTGGCTCCCACAACGGCGGACTTGTGTACATGGGGTCCAGCGCTCTTGGAGAATTGCCGCTGAATGCTGTTCTTCACGTGATTGGTTTTACCGCCGTTTTCGATAACGGTAAGAAGATTCACCTCACCTTCACGCTTGATCTCCTCAAGCCGGGAATCAAGAAGGCTCTGCATTTCATTGTCTCTGATTTCAGCCGGATAAAATATTCTGATAATTTTCATAAAGATTATTGTAGCCGGAATTTCATCAATTGTAGAGGATTTTTTTCCGGTCCCTGAAACTATTGAAACGTAATCTCCACCGGAAGCATCTCCGTACTGGTCATCCACAGCATGAGAGGCATTTCCACAATCAGAACATCGTCCATGGGGATAATGGCGGCCACACCTTTCTCACCTCCCACCAGCACCTCATCCACGGCTTCCCGTCCTGCTTCCCGGGAGATAAACAGCTGATATTTGGCGCTGCCGAAAAACATCATGGTCATCTCATCCATCTCCTGGCTTTCCTCATTGGGAGGAAGGAGAATGGTCATGCTCTTGTCCCGGATAACCGGGAAGAACACCCTGTTCATGGGATCGGCCTCGGCAAGATCACGGGAGTCGTATTCCGCATCTATTTCCACACCGTAGTCGTACTCGCTGTCGATTGGGGATGTTTTGACCCTTGCTCCGGGAATATCGGTATTCACCAACCCTTCCTCGCCGGTAAAATCCGGAAGATCACCATAATCCGGCTGCTCGCCGGTCATTGATGCCGCCCCCTCAACCAGAGCTTTGCTGAACGTCATTCTGATTCGGGTTCTGGTGGCCGTCTCATCCCCCTCAACAGTCTGTACAACATTCAAACAGGACGACAGGAGAAAAACTGTCAGGACAACGATTATGATTTGCCGGAAATTCCGGTTTCCCAAGGGAAGTATTTTGTTCATGTTGATGCCTCCTGTTGATAAGTATGCATCAGCGGTCAGTATTCTGCCACCGTGAGGCATTAATTGCTGACTCAGCTGCAGTCCAGGCTGTGGACCAGCACAGCTGAAGTGAGTATCCTCCGCTCGGGCGGTTAATATCCAGCATATCACCAATAATATATAAACCAGGAACCTTCTTGCTCTCCATGCGGCGAAAATCCACCTCATTCACCGGAATGCCGCCTCTGGCAACCACGGCGTGATCCGGAGAAAGTCTTCTTTTGTAGTGAAAACTGAGCCGTTTCATGGCATGCACCAGCTGTCTGCGGTTTTGCCGGGAAAACTCCCCGCCCCTTCCTTCCAGTGCGGATTGGAGCTGTGATGGAAGAAATTCCTGGTAGCGTCTGGAATAGAGGGGATCCAGGATATTGGCGGCAAGCTTTTTCGGTGCGGCGCCCAGAAGCTTCACCACATTCCTGTCCAGCTCGCCTTCGTCTCTTCCCGGGAACATATCCAGCTCTATCCGGATGGTGTGCCCTGTGGACAGTTCATCCCGGTACTCCTGTTCAAGTTCGCCCAGCCGGGCGCTGAGATTCAGTATCCCCGGTCCTGAGAGACCGAAATGGGTGAACAGCAGTTTTCCCCTGCGCTTCTCCAGGAGCTTTCCTGCTTCACCTGTCGGGGGTTCCAGATACAGACTGATTCCGCAATCCTGAATGCTCACCCCCATCAGCCTGCTCACCCGCCGTTCTTTTACCTCAACAGGAACCAGAATTGCATCGGGAGTGCGAACAGTGTGCCCCAGGGCTTGAAGCATGGGGAATACCGAACCGTCTGAGCCGGTATCCTTCCGGGCAAACCCGCCGGAGGCGGCAATGATCCGGGTACCGTGAAATGTCTGGCTTCCGCAGTCGATTCGAAATCCCGTATCGTCACGGTACACAGCCCCTGCCCTTGTCTCCAGCTTCAGCTCAACCCTTCCCTGGCGGATGTAGTCCAATAATGCTTCAAGAATGCTCCGGGAATCATCGCTTCGGGGAAAAGCCCGGTTCTCTGCTTCCACTTTCACCGGCACCTGTTGATTCTCAAAAAAGGATATGCAGTCATTGGGTGAAAAACGGCGGAACGGCGATATGAGAGCCTTCCCTTCACGGCCGTAGCAATTGGCAAGGGCAATCATATCTGTCTGTACATTGGTAAAATTGCATCGGCCGCCCCCTGAAATGACCAGCTTTCTTCCAGGTTCAGGATTAGCCTCAAGAATGCAGATCTTCGGGGCAGGCAGTCCGCACTCTGCTGCATACTCCGCTGCTCTGCCCGCAGTCATCAGTCCCGACGGACCCCCGCCGATGACAAGAATATCATAATGCAAACTGCTTACTTCTTGACTTCATACTTTTTCGGAGCCCACAGAAAACCGAACGCTTCAGTGGGGTTTTTCTTTGTGGTTTTATGATGGGATCTGTGTGCATTAATAATTCTCTGGAAGTAGGGACTCTTGTGTGGAATTTTCAGCCATTTGATCCGTTTGTGGAACATCACATCGTGAAAAAGCGTGTAACCGATGCCATAAAGAGTAATTCCGATACCTGCAGAGATCAAAGGCCAGATCATATAGCGGATGCCGAATACCAGCGCCAGTATGGCAGGAGTTGCGAACCAGACAACGAACAGATCATTCAATTCAAATTTTCCCTTGTGTGGCACATGATGATCCTTGTGAAGAACCC
The DNA here is from genome assembly GCF_000507245.1 of Salinispira pacifica. Taxonomy (GTDB): domain Bacteria; phylum Spirochaetota; class Spirochaetia; order DSM-27196; family Salinispiraceae; genus Salinispira; species Salinispira pacifica. The sequence goes on from NC_023035.1 coordinate 3,264,935, forward strand.
ACAGGAAACCGTGCATAATATACTTATGGGTAAACCATGCCACAAATTCCATAAATGCAAAGGCTCCGATTGCAATGGCAACATTCAGAATTATTTCTAAAATCATAATGCTCCTCCAGAACATTTTTAGGGTATAATATACTCACGGAAAGACCGGGGGAAAAAGAGATTTTGCCGGTAATTACCGGTAATCCGAAAGCGTCGGTAATCCGGCGATTCCCTACTCCAGAGAAAACGAAAAACGATGGAACACCGGTTTAAAGCGCTCATAGATTTCCTCGGTGGTGAACCCGTCAATCTCTAAACTGTGATTCTTGGGTCTCCAATTTTTTTTGGCTCTGGCTTTCTCATGTGAGAGTACCTCACGGTACTCCGACGGCATCTCAATTTCCAGCCAGGAGTAGATGGATTCAACCGTATGAAACGGATCTGCCACCAGATCATCGTAGGGAACAATTTTCACCTGGTCAGGGGGGAATTTCTCAAGCTCATTCAGGGTATCCACATACCAGTGATGAACAAAATCCACCACAAAATCCCGGTAGGGAAAACGGATCCCCGGTTTTTCGATTGAATTCCACACCTCGGTGAACCAGCGCATGAGGGACGGGAGAACATCCAGAGGATTTCTGGCAAGATACACAAAGCGGGCATCGGGAAATTCCTTCAGCAGACTGGCCGCCCGGGAGCTGAAGGTTGGGCTTTTGGACAGGTAATACTGGGACTCGGGATGCGCGAACATATGCCGCTGAATTGCCGCCCGGTAATATCTCATTGCCCGCCGCTTCTGGCGCGTATTTTCCCGCCGGTCATATTCATAGAATTTCACCGCTTCATCCAGAAACGGATTCACAAAAAAGACAAATGGACTTGCGTATGTATGGATAAAAAACGCCTCATCTTCCTCATGATGCATCAGGCCCATGGTATGGGATGTTTCTGTATGAAAGACCTTTCCCTCAGCCCAGGAAAGAAGTCGGCGCAACGGTCTGCCGAACCATCTGTCTGCAATAAAAATACCCCTGACCAGTTTCCTGGCACTTACACTGGGTGCGAACATCATTTCCCATGTTGTCCCCGAGGAAAAGGTATCAACATCCTTCCCCATCATCCGCTGGAGAAAAGTGGAACCGCTGCGGAAACTTCCGATAATAAATACCGGTTTCTTCACTTCCTTTTTCCGGATTGCCGGACGGGTGATTCGATCAAGGGCATAAAATAGCCAGATAGCCAGTTCATACACAGGAAACACAAAGATCATACTGAGTGTCCATATTGTGTGGGCGGTATGGGTTCGATACCTGGTGTCCGGTCCGTGGAAAAGATTCCGCATCAGCTGACGGAAATATGCGGCAAAGTCAAAGGCAAGAATATTCATGTCTCTACAATACAGAATACACCGATGTGTAACAAGAAGAATCTGCCCCCCCTGGACGCAGCTATGGGCAAACCCGCTGGATTTCCTCATAGAAAAAATGTTCCTGAATCGGTTTGGGGATGAGCCCATGCATGCCTGCTTCCCTGATTTTTTTCCTGTCTTCCGGATAATCATAGCCGGTAACCGCAAGTATTTTGACATCAAGTCCATGTTCCTGTACGGACTTGGCAATCTCATAGCCGTCTTTTTTCGGCAGCCCCAGATCCAGGAGAATCAGATCGAAGCGTTCGTTCTCCAATGCTTTCAAGGCCTGTTCCCCGTCTGCCGCCTCGTGAACGCTCCAGCCTTTTTTTCGGATGAGATTGCGGATATACAGCCTGTTGATGGCTTCATCTTCTGCAAGCAGAATGTGCACAGGTCCTCCCGATGTGGATGTGGAATAGTATTTCTACTTTCAATTATATGGACATCCGGGGTGTGATGCCAGATACTCTCTGAAGGCCGGGATTAATTTTCTGCTTGGGCACAGTTTGCATCCGGGATTCGATAATCCTATACTGGTTTACAGAGACGAAGCGTGGAGATCCAAGGAGGCGTAGAATTTCTCAGAATCAAATGCAGGTGCTGATAATTGATGACGTGCCGGAAATTGTGGAACTTGTCCGCCTCATTCTGGAAGATCAGGGAATTGTGTGCATAAGCAGCTTTAACGCTACGGACGGTCTGGACATTGCGCGCAACGGTTCCGTGGATCTGATTTTGCTTGATATTCTCATGCCCGGGGAGGACGGCTTCGCCCTGTGCAGAAGGCTGAAGAGCGACGAGGCCACCAAAGAGATCCCGATAATCTTCATAACCGGAAAAGGAGATGACGAATCCATTGTGAAGGGATTCGAACTGGGTGCGGTGGACTACATCCCCAAACCCTTTAATCGATACGAATTACTCAGCAGAGTGCAGACCCATCTCAAACTGATCAACAGAACCCGGGAACTCAATTCGATTATCAGCGTGAAAGACAGGGTGCTGTCCATCATTGCCCATGAGCTGAGGAATCAGTTTTCATCCCTGATGAACATGTACGAGCTGTTCAGTGCCGATCTCGAGGGAATGGAGAACCCCCAGCTTCAGCGTCATCTCCACAGTCTCAGCTACGGGCTGTCGGAAACCCACGATTTATTTGACAATCTCATTACCTGGTCCAGAAATCAGCGGGGAAAATTCCGCATGAAATATGCGAAAATCCATCTCTACAGCGTCATCCAGGAAATAGAAAACGGTATTCTTAACGGTCTGGAATATAAGGAGCTGACTCTGGATAACAGGGTTGATCCAGCACTATTCGCAGTAAGCGATGAAACCCTGGTTCGGCTGATTATCAGGAATTTCATTACCAACGCAATTAAATTCAGCTACCGGGGGGGGACCATTACCGTAAGCTCCATGAAAGAACAGGGATGCGCGTGCATAACCGTGCAGGATGAAGGCACGGGAATAGATCCTGAGGTAAAAAACGACCTTTTTCACATCGATAAAAATCCCACAACCGCAGGAACTGAAAAAGAAAAGGGAACAGGTATCGGCCTGATAATCTGCAGGGATTTTGCGAAAAAGATCGGCGCATCAATTGATCTGGAATCTGATCCCGGGGAGGGAGCCGCATTCACCCTGCATATCCCGGTCTACCCTAGTCCCGGCGAAGATCCGAGTTAAAGTCCACCCCCAGAAATCCGGCGAGAGCCCTGCCGCTTGCATCCAACTCCTCCGCAGCAGTTGAATCTTCGATGGTAATTCGGCTGTCCACTTCATCCCGGTTATCCTCAAGCTTTTCCAAATTCATAACAACCTGGAGCTTATAGATTCCCGGGTTCTGTCGGCGGCTGGATTTAAGATCAAATTCCACACCGTTCAGGGCCACGAAACTGATGGCAGACAGGGGCAGTTCAATCTTTTTCAAGGGAAGAGCCAGAAAACTGTGTATGAGGATAAATGTGCCGTTTTGACGGGAGAAACGGTAGATCTTGTTTTCCCCGGTGTTGAACAGGGTGACTGCAAAAACCAGGGTAAAAATGATAATTCCCCCGGTGTTAAACACCGTGGATTCGCTTACCACAGCGGTAATCACAGCTCCGCTGAGAATTACCAGCAGGACTGCATTGAAGATGCGGGAGATCCGCTTGCGCTGCACCACGAAATCACCGTTTTTATCGTATCCTTCCTGGATTCTGCTGCGTATTTTAATCATATGGCATCATAGCAAATTTTCTGTGAGTTCACAATTGCAAATTCAGTGCACCAAAGCTTGTAAAAAAACACAGCGAATTCAAGCAGCAGTAATTCTTTTCCGGTGTATGGTTTATGAACACATTACAACCATACATTACCAGACTGTTGACGGAATTCAGCACAAATTCCCTTGATTTTACTCACCACAGCCCGGTCCCCCACTGCTCAAACCCCCATTGCCCCCGGTTTGCAGACCAGAAACCCCATGATCAGTCATGGTTCAGGTTTCATGGATGCTACTTCACCAAGGCCTTCGGCAGAGTTCCCCGCTATCGCTGTCAGGATTGCGGAAAGACCTTTTCCCTCCAGACATTCCGCATGGACTACTACGTGAAAAAACCGGTGGACTACATCCCGCTGATCCGCCAGCTTGTCTCTTCCAGCGGACAGGGCAACATGACCCGCTTCACCGGTATGCGCTATGAGCAGATCCAGAACAGATACGAGCGCATCTGCCGGGTGCTTCTGGCCATCCATTCTGATATGCGCAATCTGATCAAGCCGGAAGATGAGTTCGCCCTGGACGGCTTTGAATCCTTCAGCGTGAGTCAGTTCTTCCCCAACAACATCAATATCCTGGTGGGAAGCGGCTCAGAGTTGATATACGCAATGGGCTACTCCCAGCTGAGGCGTAAAGGACAGATGACAGATAAACAGAAGCAGAAGCGAACTGACTTGGAGCAAACCCTGGGCAAGGCTCCGGGAAATGCCGTTGAGAAATCGGTCCAGTCCATCCTTACCCACTTGTGTAAATACATGAAAGATAAAGACATACCGGATGTTACGCTGAATACCGACTATCACAAGGCGTATGTTCGGGCCCTTTCGAAGGTGCCTGAGGGCAGGTCCCGGATACATCATCGTCAGCATTCATCCACCCTGCCGCGCACCCCGTCAAACCGGCTGTTCCCGGTGAATTATGTGGACCGGCAGTTTCGCAAAGATCAGGCGAACCACGTGCGGGAGTCGGTACAGTTCGCCCGATCTCCTGCCGCAATGATGGTGCGGCTGAGCATTTATCAGATGGTGCACAATTATCTCATGCCCCGGAGAGTACGGGATCAGAGAAAAGGAAACTGGAAGACCAGAGGAGAACAGCTTGGCGTTCCGGGATGGAAGCTTCATGAGGTAATCAGAAAACACTGGAACAGGAGAGTTTTCCTGAACAAGTGCAACTTATGGGAGCATGAGAAAATGACCTGGCTGCTTGGATGGCGAAACCGGGGGATTCCATCAGGCCGCAGGCTGCCGTTTCATGTGTGGGTGTGATTGAGCTGAAGTGTGAGAGACGGGGCGGTCAGGGCTGGTTGTAGACCTGAAAACGGGCTGGATTCCGGATCGATATTTCGGAGCGTATCGGCCGGACTGCGGTGAAAGTTTTTTACAAGCTTTGGTGCACTCTAAATTGCAAATTGGGCAATTATGAGTGTCAGCGTTTGTGTCCGGATGTTTCGCAGGGCCCGGATGTTTCGCAGGGCCCGGATGTTTCGCAGGGCCCGGATGTTTCGAAGGGCCCGGATGTTACGCGAGGCCGGAATATTTCCCGGCATTGACGGAAGAACAGGCCGCCGGACGGGGTTGTGAAAACGCCGCCCGGCGCACATGGCTGTTGCCGGCCTGAAATTCACCCTGAACACCTCCGGGTAATCAGCCGTTGGGAGGGTTGTGACAGGCTATTTTATGGCCGTTCTCATCTTTTTCAAGAATCGGCGTCACCTTGGTGCAGATATCTGTCTTATAGCGGCAGCGGTTGTGAAAGCTGCAGCCTGAGGGGGGATTCACCGGGGAAGGAACATCTCCCTCGAGAATGATTTCTTCCTTGTTAACTGTGGGATCCGCCACGGGCACCGCCGACAGCAGACTCTGGGTGTAAGGATGCCGGGGCCGGCCGTACAGCTGCTTGGAGTTGGCGGTTTCAACCATCTTGCCGAGGTACATTACCGCCACCCTGTCAGAGATGTACTCTACCACACTCAGGTCGTGGGCAATAAACACATAGGTGAGATCAAAATCCTGCTGCAGACCGATAAGCAGATTGAGCACCTGAGCCTGAATGGAAACATCCAGGGCGGAAACCGGTTCATCGCAGACCACCACAGATGGAGTAAGGGCCAGGGCCCGGGCAATACAGATACGCTGCCGCTGTCCGCCGGAAAACTCATGGGGATAGCGGTTTGCTGCAGCATTGGGAAGACCTACACGATCAAGAAGCTCCATGACCCAGCCATCCAGGCTGCTCCCCCGATGAAGGCCGAACTCCTTGGGTCCCTCGCCAATAAGGTCTTTCACCATCATGTGAGGATTCAGGCTGGCCCATGGGTCCTGGAAGATCATCTGGATCTGACGGCGGGCCTGTTTCAGACTTTCGCCGTTCATGCTGAGAATATCGGTGTCCCGGGCGGTTTCGTCGGCTTTTCGCTTCAACTGGCGCATTTTGGTTTTCAGCGATTTCAGTGCGCCTTCGCTTTCGCCCTTCAGTTTCCGTTCTTCATATTCGGTCTGAATGGCAAGGCGTTCCAGGTCCATTTCGTCCACGGATTCAACCACAGACTGCTGGGGATGGAGGTACACCCTGCCTTCATTGGGTTCATACAGGCGGAGCACCGAGCGTCCAACGGTGGTCTTCCCGCAGCCCGACTCTCCCACGAGCCCCATGGTTTCGCCCTTTTTCACATCAAAATTGACTCCGTCCACCGCCTTCAGGTTCAGACTGGTGGTGGAAAAATACGAGGCCTTCACGGGGAAATATTTCTCAAGGCGCTGGACTTTGAGAACGGTATCGTCATATGTGTTTTGAGAACTCACTTCCTGGCCTCCGCTTTTTTACTTTTTTTATTATTGTGCCGGTCATATTCTTTCCGCCAAGCCTTTCCGCCCAATTCGGTGAGCTTGTCAAGATCGATAATTGACCCCGACTCTCGCACTTCATCATTGTACAGAAAACAGCGCACCTTCCGGCCCTTTTCGGTTTCCACCAGCGCCGGCTCGGCTTCCCAGCATTTTTTCATGGCTTTGGGACAGCGGGAGGCGAACTTACAGCCCCGGGTTATATTTTTCGGATCGGGCAGACTTCCGGGAATTGCATTCAGAAGCTGACGCTTGCCCATATCGTCCCGTGCACCCTGTCCCAGTACGGGAATGGATCCCAAAAGCCCCTGGGTGTAGGGATGGAGAGGTTTGGCAAAGATATCCATGACAGGAGAATCCTCAACGATCACCCCTGCGTACATCACGATCACCCGCTTGGTGAAGCTTGCGATCACCGCCAGGTCATGGGTAATGAACATGGTAGCCATATTCTGCTCTTCGGTGAGGTTTTTCATCAGCCGGAGAATCTGGGCCTGAATGGTAACGTCCAGGGCGGTGGTGGGCTCGTCTGCAATCATCAGCCGGGGCTGACAGGCCATGGCGATGGCGATCATCACCCGCTGTCTCAGTCCTCCGGAGAGCTGAAACGGGTATTCTTTCAGCCGTTCCCCGGGGTCTGACATACCCACAAGTTTCAGCAGCCGTTCGGCTTCCTGCATGGCATCCGCTTCGGTCATCTGCCGGTGAAGCATGAGAGCCTCGGTAATCTGATAGCCCACGGTGAAAACCGGATTCAAACTGGTCATGGGCTCCTGGAAAATCATGGAAATATCATTTCCCCGTATCTTCCGGTAATCATCCTCCGGGAGAGTTGTCAGATCCTTTCCCCGGAACTTTATGGAGCCGTCAACAATCTTGCCCGGAGGGGAGGGAACCAGACCCATAACAGACATGGATGTCTGGCTCTTTCCGCATCCCGACTCGCCGACTATTCCCACAGTTTCTCCTTCGTGTACCGTGAAGGAGATGCCGTCGACTGCCCGGACAACGTATCCGGGCATAAAAAAATATGTTCGTAGATTTTCGATCTCTAATAATGGTTTCATACATAACCCTCTTTAATGCTTACTCTTTGGATCAAGAGCATCCCGCACACCGTCGCCGAAGAAGTTCCAGGCAAGAATGGACAGGAATATCATAAATCCGGGGATCAGTATCCAGGGGAAGTCCCTGACTACCCGGAAGTTCCGTCCTACCGCCAGCATGAGACCCCAGCTGGATTGTGGTTCGGTAATACCCAGCCCCAGAAGACTCAGTGCACTTTCTCCCAGAATGTAGCCGGGAATGGAAAGTGTAAGCTGAATAATCACATAACTCATGGTGTTCGGGAGTACATGACGGAACAGAATTTTCGGTTTGCTCAATCCCATGGTTCGGGCGCTGAGCACAAAATCCTCGGTCTTGATGGAAAGCACCTGCCCCCGGATAACACGGGCCACCGTAGCCCACCCGGTGAGGGAGAGAATCATAACGATGATCAGGTACACCTGCGTACTGTCCAGGTCCGTGGGCAGTGCAGCCCGCAAGGCGAACAGCAGATACAGGCTGGGTATTGAGATCACCACCTCGGAAAGGCGCATGAGCACATTGTCCACCCAGCCGCCGAAGTACCCGGCGGTACCCCCGATGGCCAGCCCCAGAACAAGGGTGATCAGAGAACCCAAAATTCCCACCGAAAGGGAAATCCGTGAACCATGCAGCAGACGGCTCAGGAGATCCCGGCCGGTTTTATCGGTTCCGAAGGGAAAATAGCCCCCGGTCCGGGAACCGAACAGATGCACGTTGGTTTCAAACATTCCCAGAAATTCGTAGGGAACGCCCCGGTTGAAAAATGTGAGAAAGTTCTTGTTCCCCTTGGCAAGAATGAAATGCACCGCCACCTGCACGTTATTCAGCTCAACGGTTCCAAGGTCCACTTCAACACGGGCATTGGGATCGGGATTCCGCTCAGCTTCTGCGATTGCATCCCTGATCTCATCGGCCAGGGGATTGCTGGTGGAAATTCGGTAGTGGCGCAGGATACCGGCGAGAACTTCATTCTGCCGTCTGGATGCGGATTCGGATAATCCGTACACACGCATTTCATTTACACCCAGCCTGCTCTCAATTCCCACCGCCCTGAGACTGTGCTCAGGAATGGGCTCGTATGTTCTCAGAGCCTGATTGGTTATCACCTCTTCAAACGCATAGGGCTTGAATCTGCTGCCTTCCCCGTCGGTATCTTCAGCAATAAAGCGTATTCCGCTGGGAGCATGATAGGGTTTGGTTTTATCTCCCCATGTCATGGTGTATGGAGATATCACATCGGCAAAGATTGCAAGGAAATACAGAAAGCCGAGAATTCCTAGCCCGATTTTACCCAGGGTATGCTTTCTGAACCGTCTGATGTAGTTGGCCCACATGGATTCCGGCTTCTCATTCATTCCTTCCCGGGTGGTTTTTACCGCATCCGGGTTTTCTGCAGGAACGGAGTCGGGATTGGGAGTCCGGGCCAGAGGTTCTCCGGCTGAACCGCCCTCCGTATCCGGGGCCAGGCATATATGTATGTAGTTTTTATAATCTCTCATTATCCTACCCTCACCCGCGGGTCGGTAACCGCCAGAAGAATGTCGGCTATCAGGTTACCTATAACCAGCAATATTGAACTGTACAGAAGAATTCCGATCACCAGGAACATATCCTGGGACAGGATGGCCTGGAGCACCAGCTGCCCCAGTCCGGGCCAGCTGAGCACCGCTTCTGTCAGGGCCGCACCGCTGAGTATATTGGCGATCTGAAAACCCAGAATGGTGATCATGGGGTTGATGGCGTTCCTCAACGCATGCCGGAACACCACAATCCGTTCCGACTGGCCTTTGGCACGGGCGGTAACAATATACTGCTGATGCAGAATCTCAAGCATATTCGCCCGCATAATACGGGTGAGTCCCGCCATGGCCGAAGTTCCCAGTACGAAAAGGGGAAGGATCAGATGCCAGAGCACATCGAAGAACTGGTTGATGGGACCCATGGAGGTGAAGTTGACTGAAGTCATCCCCCCGATGGGAAGCCAGGTCCCCGGAATGCCCTGGGAGGTTGCAGTAACAAAATACAGCAGGAGAAAGGCCAGGAAAAAGTTGGGTATTGCCAGTCCTATGAAGGCGAATACTGATATTATCTGGTCCGGCCATTTATACTGCTTGGTGGCGGCGATGATCCCCATGGGAATACTCAATCCCCAGCTGAAAATCAGCGCCGTACCGCTGAGCAGCAGGGTGGGCCACATTCTCTGCTGAACCATTTCAAAAACGCCGATTTTATATTCTGCGGAGAAGCCGAAATCACCCTGGAGAACGTTCCAGACATACCGGAAAAACTGGACGGTCCAGTGCTTATCCAGAGCAAATTCTGCCCTAAATCGGTCGATTGTTTCCTGATTAATGTCCTGCTGAAGATACAGTCTGGTAAAACTGTCCCCGGGGGCCAACTGAAGAAGTGCAAAACCCAGAGCGATAACCATCAGCAGAATGGGTATCATATGAAGCAGCCGGCGTAAAATATACCGCAGCATTGCCTGATTGATCCAATAAAGCCGCACCAGCCACATAAATATTTGTGAAATAAAGAGGGCGCCGATAATTCCCCGGCCGGTGAATACCAGACCCAGGACGATGACCACATCGATAATAAACGTAAGGCGCCAGTCGAATTGTGTTTTAACTTTCATACATGCCTCAAAGGTAAAAAAGCGCGCCGGCAATTTTTGAGCCGGCGCGTTTTCCTATATTCGGAAAAATTGACAGCCGGACATCATCCGATGCCCGGCAGTCAGCATTTATTTCCGGTACAGGTATTCGGAGATACCAATTGCACCATAGCCGTTGATGGGCTGGGGAAATACGTTACCCAGGTCCGCATCGTAGGCAGACATCAGCAGGGGATTGTATGTGAACACCCAGGGAAGGTTTTCAAGCCATTCGCGCTGGATCTTTTCCCAACCTGATTTTCTCTGTGCTTCATCGGTGGTCTCGTTCGCCTCTTTCCATGCTTCATCAACCCGGGCTTCCCAGTCACGACGGGGGCTTTCCTGGTTGGGTTCGATCATGTGGAGGTTACCATATGAGGGATACACGTTTGCGCCGCTGATGGGGTCAACAGAACCGGTAAGACCGATGAGGATCATGTCCCAGTCGTAGGTTGCTACCAGCTGGTTAACCAGTTCGTTGAAGTCCACAGGGCGGGGAGTGATCTGAATTCCCACGTTTGCAGCTTCCTGTGCGAACGCAGTGATAATATCTTCCCGTACTCGATTACCTGAGTTGGTAGCCAGGTTGAGTGCGATGGGGTTGCCTTCGGGGTCTTCCCTCACACCGTCACCGTCACGGTCGATGTAATCGATGCTGTCCAAAAGTTCCGCAGCAGCAATGGGGTCATACTTGAGTGCAGCTTCATCGGCTCCTTCCCAGTAATAGGGGCTGAACCGGGGAACGAAGCTGTACTGAGGATATCCGAAACCGAATGCGATGTTATTGATGTAAGTCTGGCGGTCAACAAGGTGAGCCATGGCTTCCCGGAAACTCTGATTGCTCAGCCAGGTCAGCTTGGGCTCGGTGAGTCCCGCATCGCCGTCGTTTTCCGGACCGTCTTCGTCGGGATTCTGGTTGAAAGTAATGAAGTTGGTGCTGGTTGAAGCTCCCACTTCATACATTTCAAAACCGAGGTTTTCCTTTTCTTCCACAAGAACGGAGTAGTCTTCACCCCGGACTGCGTACACATCCACGGTGCCCGCAAGGAACTGCTGGAGCATGGTGTCGGTGTCGGGAGTGAACAGGAAGGTAATCTGCTCAAGGTAGGGCAGCTGTGTACCTTCGGCATCGGTCTTGTAATAGTATGGGTTGGGCTCGAAAGATATGCGCTGGTTGGCGATATATTCCGAGATCACCCAGGGACCTGAAGAAGGAATGGTGGTGGGATCCGCATCAATACCCCAGAGGTTGTTGAATGCTTCAATACCGTTTTCTTCAATCAGGGGTTCTACAATGTGTTTGGGAACCGCAGAACTATTGGCGATGTTCAGCAGACCCGCATACACTTCGACTGCAGAAATCTGCAGGGTTCTTTCGTCCAGTGCAACCCATTCGGTGAGTTCGCCGCCCACGGTATAGGAGTCCCGGGTGGAAGTCTGTACGCCTTCATCGTAAATAATGTTGTTGATGGTGTACTCGAAATCTTCCGCAGTAATGGGTTCGCCGTCGGACCAGAAAATGTCGTCACGAAGAGTAAGGGTCAGGACTTTCTCGTCGTCAGAGATTTCCCAGCTCTCTGCAAGAGCGGGCGCCCATTCCAGAGTATGCTGATCACGCTGAACCAGAGCATCGGAGATCATATAGTCGGTAATGTCGGTGGAGCTGGTTTCTTCGGCAAGCACGGGGTTGAAGGACTTGGGTCCTGATCCCAGCTGACCGAGCACAAGTTCGCCGCCCTTCTGGCCGACTTCCCAACCGGAATTCCGGTTAATAACAGTAAGACCGGGGGCAACCGCTTCCGCAGTTTCCTCGACCTGTGCTTCTTCCGCTTCTCCGCCGCAGCTAACCAGTACCAGACTGAATGCTGCTGCAAGAATCAGAAGTAAGACAAGAAGCTTATTCATGAATTTCCTCCTTAGAATAGAAAAGATAGCCTCATAGCTAAATTAGCATAGGTCTTGAAAGTGAGCAATAATTATAGGGCAGAATATTTCAGAAATGTTGGAATACAATTTTCGAGCTACATAAATGTAGTTTTTAAAAACAGGGGTTTTCTGCACCGGGATCCTGGTATTCAGATCCCGAATATGATGAGGAGAAATGGTTCTTCGGCAGACCGGATGGTCCTCAGCGAATTCGGCGGAAATGGGGAGAATTCTGCCGGAGCCGTTCAGCCGCCGCCCCCAGAAGCCACAGACCAACCGCCCCGCCGTACAGGGCCATGGGAATGAAACTGATCTCGAATACGTGTTCCCATCCCCTGGGCACCGAATACACCCAGATCAGCGCAGCCAGCCCGGCCGCGCCAATCAGCCATTGTACCACAGGACGGAGCGTCCAGGTATGCATATATGTGATAAGAAACATGAAAAGAAATCCGAAAAAGAACAGCGGCCAGGCATCCAGGTTTTTATACAGACTGATCAGCGTACCGTGCACCACCACGAAGGACTCCAGAACCACCACCCAGCTTCGCCGCTTGTGTGCACGGCTTCCGAAAACATTCATTTGAATAAACAGCAGGAACATGTACACAAACCCGCTCATCAGTCCCCAGTTCCCCTCCATGGGATGAAACCAGAACGTATATACCAGTGCCCAGGCAATAAACGGTCCGTGCCAGTTTCGAAAAACCCGGTGAAGGGAAGCAGGTACATGCTGCCAGCGGCCGAAGAACAATCCCCTGCGGGGCATCTCCATGACCAGAATAAGAACCAGCATCACAATAACCGAGCCCTGACTGGTCCAGATGGGCACATCCTGGGCAAGTCCGTCATACCATAGATGAGTCTGCAGCAGATGCAGAGCCACAAAGAATACATTCACCACCGTCATCCACAGCTGATGCTTCCCGGCCATGGTGCTTCCGGGATTGCTGTAGGGAGCATCAACCGGGGGCTCCCGTTCCCCTGAAGCAACCGCCCGGGTTTTTTCCCTGCGGGCTGCAAAGAAAATGCCCCATACAAGAATCTGGTGGAGCAGATATCCGCTCCATACGGCGATCCGGCCGGCCGCACCCGGCTCATCCAGCTGCCAGTAGTACCAGCTTGATCCCTGATCCTCGGGCAGCGGATAAAACTCCGCAGCGAGTCGGGGCGAAAAGAGTACCGTCACCACAGATATCAGAATAAACGCCGCTGCGGAAATTAAAATAAGCGTTTTCACAGAAAGGCCTTGAGTATTCTTGTTTTTCACATCTTCCCCCGGGTGCTTCAGAATTTCAGCTCAGGTTTCGGCGGCTTCATATTCCGGCAGCGGGTTGCAGGGGTCAATGCCGCCCATGCCGGGAGTCAGGCAATACCCGGCACGCTGTAAATTGGTCTGAACTGTATAATTTGCACTCTACACCTTCATATGACCCCGATCAATACAGAAATTAGTAGAACAATCAAAATGGGGCATACGGTATAGATTTCCATTCATGACATGTACGACATTCATGACTCTCCGAAGAATTGACAAAATGCCTTCAGAAGATGAATAACAGAGTATGACATTTCAACAATTTCTATCCGTTGTGGAAATACGCACCAAGATCGTATCTCTGAGTACGTTTTTCATAGCATGTATGTATATATTTCTGGGCGACACGGCAGTCAGCCCCGGAAGGCTGCTTCTGCTTCTTGCGGCGGTGCTCATGGTCGATATGGGAACCACTGCATTCAACAGTTTTTTCGACTATTACAAGGGTGTGGACAGCCGGGAGCTGGAAAGGGAACAGGAGAAGGTGCTGGTGTACCAGGGAGTAGCCCCGGGGGCTGCCTTCCTCACTGCCGCGGCCCTCTTCGCGGGAGCGGGGATTATCGGCATATACCTGGTGTATCTGGTGGGCTGGCCCCTGCTGATTCTGGGCATTCTGAGTTTCTTCACCGGAATTCTGTACAGCGGCGGTCCCAGACCCATCAGCCACACGGCCTTTGGGGAAATTTTTGCCGGCGGCTTCTTGGGAATGGTTCTTTTTATTATTGTACGGATGGTTCTGGAGGACGGCTCAGTGAGCCCCGGGGAAATGCTGCCGGGACTGCCATCCACCATGCTCATCGCTGCAATCCTCACCGTAAACAACAGCTGCGACCTTGAAGCAGACCGGAAGGCGGGAAGGAAAACCCTGAGCATCCTCATCGGCCGGAAAGCCTCGGCAGTTCTTATTCTCCTGCTGGTACTGGGAGCCTTCGGCCTGCAGACCTGGTTCAGCTTTGCAGCCGTGGGGGGAATGCAGCCGGCTGCGGCACTTCCCGTACTGGCGGCCGGGGCAGCTTCCCTGGTCATCTATGGCCGCATGGTTCGCTCGGGGCTCATACAGAGCCGGAAGGGTCCATCCATGCAGGGAATCAGCAGAATTTTTCTTCTGTTCACCTCAGGGGTGCTGATCGGCGGCGGGATCTCACTGATCTGATTCCCGGTTGTTCAGGAATGTTTCAATTTCATCCCGCTGGAACGAGTATTCCGAGCCGCAGTTGTGACAGCTGACCTTCACCGGCCAGGGCCCTTCCCGGTGCATGGAGCGAAGCTCCTCCCCATCCAGCCCCTGCAAGTAAGCGGAAATCTTCTCCCGGCTGCAGGGACAGAAAATATCCTTGGCCTCTCCCCCCAGAAACTCAAGGTTCAGCTCCTGGTCCCGGTTTACCAGATCGGCCAGCCCCTGGGGGTCACTGATATCTGCGTTCTTCACTGTCACGGCAAGCTCTTCCAGGATCTGTTTCAGATTGATATCTCCGGACAGGTCCTCTCCGGGCATGGCCTCTATCATGGCGGAAAAATCATCATGGAACAGAAAATGACTTTCCCGCTGTTCCGAGCTCTGGAAATACCCCTCCAGGGCTGAACGAAGATTAAATCCGAATATGGCGGCATAGCCGGTATATCCGGGATGGGAACCGATAAGCCGGATGATGGACATGCTTCCCGCCATTGAAGGATCTTCTGCAACACGGTATTCCAGCAGATCCGCCCCTCTGATGTATCCCCTCACATGGCCGTCCCAATGCCCTTCCAGGGAAAATCCGGCATCATCCCATCTGGCCTGGAGCACCATCCGCACTGTCTGCTTCAAATCGGCGGACAGCAGCGCCGTGGCATGGACGGCCTGAATGAAGAGCTCCCGAACCCGCCCCCCCAGCCCATGGGCGTCTGCAAGGGACTCGCCAAGGGCCGACCCGGGGATAAGTCTCAGTCGGAAGGAATGGGCTGTATCGATATATCGGAGCAAAGTTGATTTTGAGCCGGGAAATTCTTTTTTCATATTCTGATCCTCATGGGCCCCGGGAATAATCGCCGACTCCGGGGGCTGTGAATGTTTTGCATTAATCTGTGCTTGTGATACCCTGCGGGGAATCGTACAATGCTTAATAGATATCCAACAGGAGGAATCATGTCCAGCAAAGACCGAAGATTCAGTCTCACCCTTCTTACCCTGGCCATTGCCATCTTTATGATAGTAAGCGGCGTTCTTGCACTGGCGAACTATGACTCGCCGGTAAATGAAGTGACCCGTGCCCTTAATTCAGTGTTCGGGGGAAGCAGTCAAACCATGCTGCTTATCATCGCCATAGCCGAACTCATTTTCGGTGTTCTGCTTCTGCTAGATTTATTCAGTGTGATAAAGGCCGGAACCATGAGCCTTCTCAAATTCGTAATTGTAATCGGATGGGCGGTGGTAATGGTGATAAATCACTTCCTGAACGGCTTTCCCCCGGGAGACCTTCTCGCATGGCTGAGACCCTTCAGCCTTGATCTGGTCATACTTGCTGCGCTCTGGGCTATCCGCGAATACGAGAGCTGAATCCCATACTCACAACAAACTCCTGCGACAGGGGCCGTGAAGGTTCCTGGGGCAGGAGGATTTCCACCCTTGCGCCCTGGGGTTTGACTGCGCTGATACGCATGGCACCCTTCATCGCCGATACCGCCTCTATTACGCTCACCAATCCCAGACCGCTGCCGTAGTCCTTGGTGGTTTTGCCGATTTCAAATTCCATGCAATCGATGCAGTTACTGCTTTCACAATCCCTGCACATGGAAAAGCCCGGACCGTTATCTTCTATTGCCAGCAGTACTGCGGCTTCGACGGGCCGGGCTTCAACCCGTACCTTCCCGAGACGCTCTTGGTTCTGGAGCATCTCTTCGATGCTCTCGGGGATATCCGCCCGTTCATCCTCGATTTCAAACAGCTGGCGGCGGTCCTGCTCATCCACGATGGCTTCACAGGAATTGCGGATCAGGTTTTCCAGAATCTGCACCAGGCGGTAACGGGATGCACGAACCTCCGGCTCTCCGTGAACCAGTTCATCAAAAATGATCCGGTTTTTCAAATCGGCGGTGAGACGGAACGGATACAGGGTGGCATTGATCAGCCGCTTCAGGGGGATATCTTCCATGTCCCGGTGATTGGAGGCGCTGACAACATATTTAATCGTCTCCACCCGGCTGTCAATCCGCCCGATATGTTCCTCCAGATCCTCAATATCCTCCAGAGTAACCGCCTTATTCTGCCGTATTTTCATTTTCAGAAGCTGGCCGCTGGCTCCCAGTGTTCCCAAATCGTTCTTGAAGTCATGGATCAATCCGCTGGTGTTCTTTCCAAACACCACAAAGGGACGGTTCACCTCATTAATCTTTTCCGCCTTGTCTTTAAGAAGTTCAAGCTCGATCTTCTGCTTTTTTACCAGTCTGTAGGAATCGTAGAGACTCTCCGCCAGACTCTCCAGAGAATGCCGGTAATAATACATGGCAATGGTATAGCCCAGAATGATGGTGGTGAAGAACACGAGGTCGTTCATCATCCTGGCACTCTCATAATAGAGAGAGGTACCGATAAAAAACAACAAATTCACCGCCCCGATTCCCAGGGCCATATATTTGCTGACCGTAAATGCCGCAAGGGAGGCGAACAGAAGACTTATAAATGTGGTAATGGCAATCTGGAGATCAACGTTGCCCCCGAGATTATTGTTCACAACGGCGGAAAGCTGAAAAAGAAAGATACTGAGAAAGAGAAGTGCCGCCATGGCGGTGTTGCGGTTAATCACCCCTGCAAATACCAGGATTAGAAGAAGCACCTGAATAATAATCACCACAAGATCGGCTATTCCCAGGGGAATCATCACATTCTGCATATCCCTGACGGTGTACTGCACCAACCCGATGAATATGAAAAGATTCGTCAGATAAAAAAGAATTTCACTCACTTGAAAGAAACTTGAGACGTTCACTTTGTCGTGCTGCATATCTTCCACCTGTTGATGATCCAATAGGAACATTATGGTATAATCTGCAGGTATTGCTCAACATCAATTGAAGGCAGGGACATTCCATGAAGCGGCCCCCACATCAGATAATTGCCATTACAGTGTTTTTCCTCCTGTATTCTAATACAAGTTTTCTTTTTTCGGCAGGAATTCTTGAAGATCCTGAACTCAACCGCGCGAAAACCGGAGATATCCGGGCGGAGGATGGGGTTCTTGACCTCCGGGACTATGATTTTTCCCGCAGCGGACTCATCTCCCTCAGGGGGGAGTGGGAATTTCATGAAAAGCATTTTCTTCAGCCGGGATCCCCCCGAAATCCGGACCGCTTTATCCGAAGCGGGGCCTCCTGGGAGAACGGGGAAGGCTTTGCTCCTCGGAATTTCGGAAGCTACCGTCTCACCATTCTCCTGCCCCGGCGCATCCCCGCCGAAAGCCTGCATCTGGAGCACCGGGAAGTGGGATCAGCTGCGAGAATTTACTGGAACGGAGAAAACCTGCTATCCATCGGACGTCCGGCATCCTCGGCAGAGTTCGCCCGGGGAGCCTGGAACAGCGGAGTCAGCTCCGCACTGGAACCCGCTGATCAGGTGGAACTGATTATTCATATGTCCAATTACGATACGGTGAACGGCGGACTCATAGACAATCTGATTATCGGCCCCCGTTCCCGCGTGTACGCTCATTATCATTCCACTCTGGCCATGAATTATTTTCTCCTGGGCATTCTGGGAATTATGGCGGTGTATCATCTGTTTCTCTTCTTCTACCGGCGGAGGGAGCCGGCCCCGCTCTGGTTCGCCGTCCTTTCCCTTTTTCTGGGGCTCAGAGCACTGGTGGTCGATACCTTTCCACTCACCCTGCTCTTGCCCGGGATCGGGATATCACCGGTAATGAGGCTGAACTTCCTCACATTCAGCATCTCTATAATGGCAGTCACCCTCTATGTCCATTTCACCTACCCAGGGAAACTTTCCAGAGTTCTGGCCTGGGCTTCAGCAGCGGGATCGCTTGCCTACAGCGCTTTGGTACTGATTGGCCCCACCTTCACATTCACCTCCTATCTCTTCCCGTTCCAGCTGTTTTCTCTGGTTATCGCTCTGGGATTAAGCGGAGTGGTGCTTACTGCGCTCATCAGAAGAAAACCATTCTCGGGGACCTTTGCCCTGGGCTTTCTGGTTCTTTTAGTTACAGCAGTGTTCGATATCATCAAAACCATTCTGCTGCTCCCTGTTCCCAGCCTTTCCAGCCTGGGCATGGTTCTGTTTATTCTCATCCTCTCGCTGAATCTCAGCAGAAGAACAACCCGCGCCCTACAAGACTCTGAAACCCTCTCAGCCCGGCTTCAGCAGATCAATAATGCCATGGAACGCTTTGTACCCCGGGAATTTCTCCGATTTTTGAAAAAGCAGGAGATTACC
This sequence comes from Salinispira pacifica, assembly GCF_000507245.1. Lineage (GTDB taxonomy): Bacteria > Spirochaetota > Spirochaetia > DSM-27196 > Salinispiraceae > Salinispira > Salinispira pacifica. The sequence goes on from NC_023035.1 coordinate 3,283,857, forward strand.
GATATCCATCTTGGCGATCACTCTGAAGAATTTTTAACGGTGCTTTTTGCAGATTTGAAAGGGTTCACCAACATTGCGGAAGAAAGCGGTCCGGAACATGTGTTCGATCTGATCAACACCTTTCTCGCCGGAATGGGGCCGGCCATCAGGAAAAACAAAGGCTTTGTGGACAAATATCTTGGAGACGGAATCATGGCCCTCTTTTCGGGGAACTCAAGCAACGCCATACAGGCTGCAATAGAAATGCATCAGGCTCTAGATCACTTGAACGCCAACCGCAAAGACCGTGGACTGCCCCCCCTGGAGATGGGAATCGGCATTCATACCGGCTCCTGCATGCTCGGAACCATCGGTGAGGACATGCGGATGGACGGCACGGTAATATCAGATGCGGTAAACCTCAGCTTCCGGCTCCAGAGTCTCACCAGAACCTTCTCCAACCGAATTCTCATCTCAGGGGAAGCCGTGGACCATGCCATGGGGAACGAAGGATTTTATCTGCGGAATATCGGCAGCTTTTCAGTAAAAGGCCGGGGGAACAGGGTTGATGTGGTTGAAGTAATTAATTCCGATCCTCCGGAAATCTGGAAACAGAAACGGAAGACCCGGAAAATGTTTGAGAAAGCAGTGTTCCTGAATCGGCAGGGAAAACAGAAGGAAGCGCTTGAACTGTTCAGAGGCTGCAGAACCGAAGCACCTGATGACGGAGCGGTCCGCTATTATCTTGAAACCCTCAGCTGATTGATGATCTCCCGGCAGATTTGTTTTTTCTCCGGGCTGAATCATTATCTCCCGGTTGAACCGCCGCGGCGGCCTGAACATGCAGCCGCAGTGGTTGGAACCGGAAATAAAATATCAATTATAAAACGAACTTGCCCTTCCGGATAATCGGCATCTCTGTACCATCGGCAGTGTAACCGGTCACGTCGGTTTCATCATCACTGATCATGAAGTCGGTGTGAAGAACGCTTACATTGCACCCTGCGTCTTTCAGCTCTTCGTTGCTTTGCAGGTCGTCAGCATTTGCAAGACAGGAGGGATATCCGGCGCCCAATGCGATGTGGCAGGATGCGTTTTCATCAAACAAAATGCTTCCGAAAATTATACCGCTGCGGTTAATGGGAGAATCAACATCCACAAGGGCAACCTCTCCCAGATAGGATGCGCCTTCATCCATGGAGAGAAATTTCCCAAGAATATCCTTACCGGAATCCGCACCGAAATCCACCACTTTGCCCTTCTCGAATTTGAACCATGCGCCTTCCACCAGATTTTCCATCACCTTCACCGGCTTCACCACGTGAACCACGCCCTCGGTCCGACGGTAATCCGGGGTGGTGAATACTTCCTCGGTTGGAAGGTTGGGCTCGTACCAGCGGCCGTCGGGAAGCTGACTGGGACCGCCCAGCCAGGTATGGGTGGGTGCAAGAGCCACAGTGAGATCGGTTTTTCCTGAAGTGAAGCGTACCCGGTCCAGCTTCATGCCGTTGAGCTTGAGTCCCCGCTCTCTGAGGGTTCGGCCCAGATCCTTCCAGGTGGCAACCGGATCTTCTTTGTCCAGCCGCAGGATTGAGATGAACACCTCTTCCAGCTTACGGTAGGCTTCATCTATTTCCTTCTGACTTGCGTCATCCCCCAGACCGTAAATCCGTTTTGCCCATTTGGGGCCCGGAGCGGCAAGCACCAGCCAGGGATGCTTGTGGCGCATCAGCTGTTCACTCAAGAATTTCATTGCCGTACGGCTGCTGCGGGTCATTTCACTCAGGGCGTCGGAATCCACACCCTTGAGCACATCCAGTTCTTCGGTGCTGTCAATTCTGATTCGGGCCCAGCTCTCATCCAGCTGCATCTTCCCGCCCTCTATGAGATCCCGGGGAATATAACTCAGGTTTTCCTTTGAGGTGTTCTCGGCCCGGCTTTTGGTGAGCTCATTGTCTGACACTACGATGCGCACATACTTCGCACCCATTTCATAGGCCGTTTTCCCGATGGCACGGGCATATTCATATGTTCCAACGCCTGTTCCAATCTGAAGACACTGATCTTTCTGAAAATCCAGCCCCACTTTCAGGGCCAGCTCTGCGTACTTTTGTAATGTTTCTGTATTCATAACAACAGAAAATACCCTGATTCCGCCCATCTGTCCAGTTTTGGTGAAAATGGTCCGGAGAAATACATATATATTAATTTACCTTGTTAATGATTTTTTTTGATATATAATATGTAACAGCAATTACAATATGCTTTTCGCCTCTGTGGGTTTTACCCGTAATCCTGTATCGGTCCGTAGCGCTCGTGCGGGTACACATACGGAAACCTTCAGGTTCGTGCACTCCTGCAGAAACTGACAGGATCCGCCCGGCATGGCAAGTCCAACACATGCAGGCACCCCCGGCTCTCCCCGGTGTGCATGTTCGTTATGTTGCCGGGGATTCTTGCTGCGCTCATGCTCATATCAGCATGCGTAATTGCAGATGGAGATCCTCCTGACGAACCCGGCAGTGAAGCGCTGATAGCTTCATTTATTCTTGCAAGTACAGACAATCCGGGGCTTTCTGCGGATGTGGAGGCGGAGATCCGCGAAACCGCCATCAGTGCAGAACTGCCCCAGGGCAGCGACCGTTCTTCGCTGGTGCCCAGCATTACCACATCCGAAGGTGCGAGCATCGATCCGGCATCCGGAGAAGCGGCGGATTTCAGCTCCACGGTTACCTACAGCGTTACCGCAGAAGACGGAGTCAGCAGCACCGACTACGAGGTAACGTTCAGCGTTGCCACGGGTTCCAATCCCGGAGGGGGCAGCAGCTATCCCGCCGTGGTTATGGGAACCGGCCAGAATTACAGCTATTTTTCCGGAGATGACGGGGATATGGAGAGGGGCGTGAACTGGCCTGAACCGCGGTTCACCGATAACGGTGACGGCACCATTACCGACGAACTGACCGGATTGATGTGGGAACAGGTTCCCTCAAACCAAGACGGCAACACCCTTGAAGGAGTTATCGGCCTGGCCGCTGCTTCCTGGACCGGAGGTCACAACGACTGGCGGGTTCCGAATATCCGGGAGTTCCGAAGCCTTTTCCACGCAGGAGAGGAATACCTGCATACCTGGCTTGAAACCCAGGGCTTCTCTGGCTTGACCAGCATCGGCAACGGACTTTACTTTACCAGCTCATACTGGCCGCAGGATGAAACTGTTATTTACCTTCAGCATAATGATAGCTCGTATATTCACTCGTTTCTCAGCCGTGACAGCATGGGTACCGGTGTGTACCACTGGCTTGTCCGGGGAACTCCGTGGAATTGAGAATATAGTTTATACGGGCGGGACGGGAGGGGGGAGCGCCTCCCTCCTTGAGCTTCCACGGCCATGGGTCTATACTTGGCGCTGATTTTCCATCCACGGAGTGTATACCAGCGCGATGATTGAAAGCGGACTCATAGAACAGGGACTTATTCACAATATGCCGGTGCTGGCAGGGCTCATTCTTGCAGCTGCCGGATTTCTGGCCGGCTTTATCGATTCCATGGCCGGGGGAGGCGGGATGATCACCATTCCGGTATTTCTTCTCACCGGATTCTCCCCCCACCAGGCCATCGCCACCAACAAGCTTCAGGCCAGTTTCGGCAGCCTCACCGCCACCCTGCGCTACCGTAACGGGGGGCTTGTTCGGATCCGGGAGATACTCCCGGGAATCGCCTTCACTCTCATGGGGGCGGCCTCCGGTGCGGCGGCGGTTCAGCTTCTGTCTGCGGATTTTCTTGATCTGATAATTCCGATAGCCCTCTCTGCGCTGTTCTTTTTTATGCTGCTCAGGAAGGATCTGGGGAAGGTGGAATCCAAGGAACGGCTGGGGCGGGGATTGTTTTATCTCATATTCGGTCTGATCATCGGTTTCTACGACGGTTTTTTCGGCCCCGGCACGGGCAGCTTCTGGACAATCGCATTCGTCACCCTGGCGGGCATGAACCTCAAGCGGGCCACCGGCCACACCAAGGTGGTGAACTTCACAAGCAACATTGTATCCCTGGGAGTGTTTCTCACCGGGGGAAACATTCTCATTGTTCCCGGAATTCTCATGGGTCTTGCCCAGATCGGCGGTGCATGGACGGGAAGCCACCTGGTAATGAAGCGGGACAGTTCTTTCGTCCGTATCATATTTCTCAGCGTCCTGGGGGTGAGTATTCTCTACCTGGGCTACCAGGCCTACATTCAGTAAAGCACCTGGCCGGCAGCGCCGGCAGTCCCGAAACGTTTGGACCGGCAGCACCAGGGCCGGGGAGCGCCCCGGGCGGACCAGCGGTGCCGGGCCCGGGCAATTGCGCCGGAGTGCGGCGCCACCATGACCGGCGGCCCGTGCAGGTTGTCCGCGCCGTAATTGCGGGCCGGCTGCAGCTGCATTTCCGGTTTGGCTGCGGGCGGCTGCAGTACCCGGCGGCTGCAGCTGCCGGCGGTCAGAGTCCCAGGTACGCCTTCTTCACATCTTCATCTGCGGCAAGGTTAGCTGCAGTATCGCTGAGGGTCACATTGCCCGTTTCCAGAACATAGCCCCGGTGGGCCACCTTCAGAGCCATGTGGGCGTTCTGCTCAACCAGAAAAATGCTCACTCCCCCTTCGGTGTTGATCCGGGTGATGATCTCGAAGATCTGCTGCACCAGGAGGGGTGCAAGCCCCAGCGAAGGCTCATCCAGGAGAAGAAGCTTGGGCCGGGCCATCAGCGCCCGGGATATGGCCAGCATCTGCTGCTCGCCCCCTGACAGGGTTCCCCCAGCCTGATTGCGCCGGTCCGCAAGCCTGGGAAACAGCTCGTATACATACTCCAGATCTTTGGCAATCTCCGCCTTGTCCCGGCGAAGGAAGGCCCCCATATCCAGGTTTTCCCGCACCGTCAGCTGGGGGAATATGCGCCGCCCCTCGGGAACCTGCACGAGTCCCCGGGTCACCACCTGGTCCGGATCCATTCCGGAGATTTCCTCCCCCTGAAACCGGATGCTGCCGCTGCGCACCGGTACAACACCGCTCACCGACATGAGGGTTGTGGATTTTCCGGCCCCGTTGGCTCCGATAAGGGTGATGATCTCACCCTCGTTGATCTCCAGCGAGACATCCTGCAGGGCGTGGATGTTGCCGTAATATGTGTTGATATTGTCGATTTTAAGCATCCACTTCCTCCCCGAGATAGGCCTTGATTACCGCAGGATTCTGTCTGATCTGCTCCGGTGTTCCGGTGGCGATAAGCTGGCCGTAGTCCATCACGTAAATCCTCTCCGAAAGAGACATTACCAGATTCATGTCATGCTCAATCAGGAGAATTGTCATCCCCTCTTCGGTCTGCAGACGCTTAATATCTTCGTTCAAGGCGGCGGTTTCACGGGGGTTCATGCCCGCCGCCGGTTCGTCCAGCAGCAGAAGGAACGGTTCGGTGGCAAGCGCCCGGGCAATTTCCAGCCTGCGCTGGTCGCCGTAGGACAGATTCTTCGCAAGATCATTCATATGGGTTTCCAGCCCCATCACCTTGAGATATTTCAGGGCTTCCAGTACCGACTGCTCTTCTTCTTTCAGGAAACTGGGAGTTTGAAGTATCGATGCCAGAATTCCCTGCTTCAGCCGCAGATGATGCCCGATCAGCACATTCTCCAGCACCGACATGTTCTGGAAAAGACGGATATTCTGAAAAGTCCGGGCAAGTCCGATATTGGTAATATGGTTGGGCTTCATGCCGTTCAGCCGAAGCCGCTGGCCGCCCCGCCCTTCCTTACTGTCTTCGGGAACGTTCACATAGACATGCCCGCCGCTGGGCTTATACACCCCGGTGACGCAGTTGAAAAACGTGGTCTTTCCCGCACCGTTGGGACCGATCAGTGCGACAATTTCCCCGGAATAAATTGATACATTCACCTGATCCACGGCCCTCAGACCGCCGAAATCCATGGTGAGCTCGTCCAGCTCCAGCAGGGGTTTGGTGCCGCTGATGCTCTGATCACTCATGTTCATCCTCCCCTGCGGTGATATCCACCGCCTCTTCGTCTATGTGGCTGGGAGCGGCTTTCAATGCCGCATCCGGATGCTCCAGGGTAAAGGTTTTCCGGATTTTGCTGATAATTCCGCTGGGCTTGAAGACCATCATCAGTACCAGCACCAGACCGAAAATCAGCATACGGTACTCGCTGAAGGCCCGGAAATACTCCGGGAGCAGCTTCAGTATGAGTGCGCCGACGATAACCCCGGGAATTGAACCCATTCCGCCCAGAACCACGATGCTGAGAATCATCACCGACTCCATGAGCCCGAAACTGTCGGGGGTGACCTTGGTGGTTTTCCCCGCCATAATCACCCCTGCGATGCCTGCGAAGAAGCTTCCCATTGCAAACGTGGTAAGCTTCGCCCGGGTAATATCAACACCCATGGCTTCGGCGGCAGTTTCATCCTCTTTCATGGCCTCCCAGGCCCGTCCCCAGCGGCTGTTTTCCACTCTCCGCATAACAATAACGGTAAGGACCACCGCCCCCAGCGCAATGAAATAGGTGAGGGTAATGGATCCCTGAATATTAAAATCGATTCCGAACAGACCGGGCCTGGGAATCCGGCTGATACCATCCGGTCCGCCGGAGAACTCGCCCATGTTATTCAGAACAATACGCACCATCTCCGCGAAGGCCAGGGTAACAATTGCCAGATAATCCCCTCTGAGCCGGAGCACGGGTATCCCTACCATAATACCGATCAGCGTAGATACTATTCCTCCAAGGGGCAGGGCCAGCCAGAACCCGATGCCGAAATACTTATACAGCAGCGCATATGTGTAGGCCCCTGCCAGGAAAAAAGCGGCATAGCCGAGATTCAGCAAGCCCCCCCATCCGATGATGATATTCAGTCCAAGGCCCAGTACGATATAGATCAGGGCGGTAGCCATTATGCTGATATTGTAGAGGGACACTATGAAGGGATATGCAACAAGAATAATCCCCAGAAGAGCGAAGCTGGCCATCCGCACCTGTCGGTCGGCGGTGTACGCTCCGATCTTCCGGCGGAAATTCGCCAGGGGTGTTTCGGTCCTGGGACCGCCCTGTTTGCGCTCAATGGCCCAGTACCAGATGTAGGAGAGGATAAATCCTCCCACGCCCACACCGGCCAGACGGCCCCAGCGCCAGAGAATTACGTCATTCACCGTATCATCCCGCATGATCATCAGCGGAAAAGTAATGACCATCAGCCAGATCATGGTGTAGAACGCCTGACGGACACGCCTGACCACCGCTTCACGGCTGTGCAAATTCTGTACATCTTTCATACTTACACCTTCTGCTTTTCACTTGCGCCGAGGATCCCCGATGGACGAAGGGTCAGCACAACAATAAGAATGATAAACGCGAAAACATCCTCATAGTCCGATGAGATATACCCGGTTCCAAAGCTCTCCGAAAGTCCCAGAATGAAACTCCCCAGCACTGCGCCGGGAACACTTCCGATACCCCCCAGCACCGCCGCAACGAAGGCCTTGATCCCCGCAAGAAAACCGATCTGATAATTGATCTGACCGGAATATGCGGCAATGAGCACCCCGCCCATGGCCGCCGTGGAGGATCCGAGAACGAACGTGAACGAGATCACCTTATTCACGCTGATCCCAAGAAGCTTGGCCATGGTCTGATCCTGGGAAGTAGCCCGCATGGCTTTGCCGATCCGGGTGAACTTAATGAGAACTGAAAGGCCGATCATCACCGCTGCGGTAACCACAAAGATCACCAGCTGCCGGGAGGAGATGATGCTGTCCATGGACTGGAGAAATGCGAAGTCCGGAATAATATTCGGAAACGGAAGAAATTTTTCGGTTTGAATAAGCAGAACGTAATTCTGCAGGAAAATGGACATTCCTATTGCACTGATCAGTGCAGAAAGCCGGGGTGCTCCCCGGAGAGGTTTATAGGCCACTTTTTCCATGGTGACCCCGTATCCCGAGGCGAAAAGGATGGCCAGGACCGAAGCAAGGAAGAATATGGCCCATCCGGGAACTCCCATGTAGTTAAAAAAGGAGGCAAATATGAGGGCCGTGAAGGCACCGATCATATAAATTTCGCCGTGGGCAAAGTTTATCAGCTTGATAATGCCGTACACCATGGTGTATCCCAGGGCGATGAGAGCGTAAATGCTGCCTTTGGTGAGACCGCTCATCAGCAGATTGAAAAAGAATTCGTTATTCATGACATATCCTCAAAACAAAACAGGCGGAACATCAGGTTCCGCCCGCTTTGCATTCAACGCCGTCCGGTAACTATTCCACGGCCACGTAGCGGCCGTTCTGAACCTGGAACATGGTGAATCCAACACCGATTGCATCGCCTTTCTCATCAAAAGAGATGCTGCCCAGAGTAGTATCAACATACTGGGAACGAAGAGCTTCGGTCACCGCTTCGTAGTCTGTGCTGTCAGCGGTCTGGATCGCTTCAAGAAGAGCCTGGGTTGCAGCGTAGGCATTGTAGAAGAATGCGCCGGGATCTTCACCGTAATCGGCCACATGGTCCTCTTTCGCCTTGATAGCCACAGGATCGTTGGTGGTATCGTTGGGACCCGATGCATACACGCCTTCGGCGTTTTCGCCGGCAATTTCAATGAAGGTTTCGTCTTTTACACCGTCATCAGAAATGAACACCTGATTCATGCCTTTTTCATTCATCTGAGTCACAAGTTTTGAAGCTTCAGGATGATATCCCCCGTAAATAATGGCTTCAGCTCCGGAGTTTTCAACCTTATTCAACACGGCGGAGTAATCCACTGCTCCGGCCTGAATACCTTCAAAAAGCACCACTTCCATGCTGCCGTCTTCTTCGATGAAGCTTCGTGCGAACTCCGCAAGCCCCTTGCCGTAGGACTGCTTATCGTGGAGCACGGCGATCTGAGTCACTCCCAGACTCTTGGCGAAATCAACTTCCAGGCGGGCCTGGGCGTCGTCGGGAGCGATGGTTCTGAAAAAATTGGGATATGAACCGCTCTGTGTCAGGGGAGGATTGGTTGCCGAAGGAGAGATCACCGGGATCTCCGACTCAAAGTAAATGCCCAGAGCCGCCTCGGTTGCGCCGGAACAGATATGCCCGATAACACCGGCCACATCTTCACCGATCATTTTGGTTGCAACGTCCGGAGCAATCTTCGGGTCGCAGACATCATCTTCAATCACCAGTTCAATCTGCTTGCCCAGAAGGCCGCCGTTTTCATTCCAGTCCTTCACCACAAGCTCAGCAGCCTTGATGGTGGGAATTCCGTAGGATGCCAGGTCTCCGGTATGAGGACCGGCAACTCCGATCTTAATAGTATCCGAACCTCCGCCGCAGGAGATCAGGGTACCAAGAACCAGTACCGCAGTCAGCAGTAGGGTAAGTCTCATTTTCATAACCACTCCTTTTATTCTGCACAGTCGGTCATGCTGCGCTTTTTCAAGCCGTATTGCCTGCCATTATAAAAAGGGGTGAAAAGTTTGTATGACTCCCCTGAAAAAAGGTAGGGAATTCCCAAAATTTTGTTGATAGGGTAAAATTCCGCATCGGGGGGAGCGGATGTTTCGAAAGAACGAAGGACATAAGCAGCAGAGAATGTTTACATCGGTGGACCAACTTCCTGAGACTGCAAGAAAACACCTTGAACAGTCCTGGGCACAGGTTTTCTACCATGAATATTTCTGCAGGATTAACGAGGAGGTCTTCTCCGTTCTCTACAGTGATAAGCATTCACGGCCCAACACGCCTATCAATATTCTGGTAGGCTTTGAAACCCTCAAATCCGGATTCGGCTTAAGTGACGAGCGACTCTATGATCATTTCATGTTTGATCTGAAGTTCCGCTACGCCCTGGGCTTGAAGGACTTTGACGAAGGAAACTTTGAGCTGCGTACTATCTACAACTTCCGCTCAGCGGTGAGTGCCTATGAAGAGGAACACAGGGTTAATCTGATTCACAAGGCAAGTGAACAGATAACCGACGAGCAATTGAAACAGTTTCAGATAAAAACCGGCCTACAGCGGATGGATTCAACCATGGTGCAGAGTAACATCCGCAAGATGAGCCGTCTGCAGCTGTTGGTAGAAATCATCCATCGCTTTTACCGTATGCTCAGTGAAGAAGAACAGAAAGCGTATGAGCAGCTGTTTGCCAGGTATGTGAAAGAAGACTCCCTGCACTATTGCTGCCGGGTGAAACGGGACGAGATGGACGGGCGACTTGAGCAGCTTGGAAAAGATCTATCGACTATGCTGGAATGTTTTGAAGACGTGCACGGAGATGAAAAAGCGTACCAGCAGGCCTTCAGGGTTTTTGGTGAACACTTTCGTTTTGAACAGGAATCTATCGTTGTGCGAGAAAGTAAAGAACTCGGTGGTAGCACCTTGCAGTCTCCTGATGATGAAGAGGCCACCTTCAGGACGAAAAGCAGAGAAAGCTCCCGGGGGTATGGTGCAAATATCACGGAAACTTGCGATGAAGATAATAATCTCCAACTCATCAGCAGGGTAAGTGTGGCGCCAAACATAACCGATGACCAGCAATTTCTGGCCGAAGATATTGAGAACCTGAAAGAGCGGGAGGGAATCGATGAAGTGTATACCGATGCGGGGTATACGGGAGAGGCGGCAGCCAAGGCAACAGCAACATATCAGGTAAGCCAGCACGTGAGTGCCATCAAGGGAAGGAAAAAAGAGAAGACGAGAGTGGGCCTGGAAGATTTCACCGTCACTCGAACCAGTGAAGGAAAGGTGACTGCTATCATCTGTCCAAATGGCCAGGGCGGGGAGCTGCGGGAAAGTAAAAAAGCAGCAGACCGCTATACCGCCGGGTTTTCTGCCGACGGCTGTCAGGCTTGCCCCTTTGTCAACCAGTGCCCGGCAAAGCGGCTGAAAAAGCGACCAAGTTATGTTCTTCATTTTACTGCGACCGATTTGCGGGTTGCCGCCACCAGGAAGCAGGTAGCAGAAACAGGAAAAGAGATTACCAATAAGCGGGCATCAATAGAGAGTACCGTTCGAAGTGTTATTCACCCCTTTGGTGGCCATCTCTGTAAACTACCAGTGCGGGGCAGGCATCGGGTTACCACCATGATGGTCTTGAGTGCCATGATGGTTAACATTCGCAGAATCAGGGGATACCTGTTTCCCGAAGATGGGTCAAAACCAATTCCGGATGGATATGCACTCTGTTAGAAGCGAAAAGGGGAAAGGGAAAGCCCTTCGGGGTGGGGGTACAGATAAATAGCCGGTAAAGAAAGTGGCGGGGGCCCTCCCATAGGGTTATCTCCCCCTATGGGGCTGGATTCCCCGACCAATTTTTCCGGGTTTTTTTGAATTTACCATCAAGCTTTTTTCAGGGGAGTCTTGTATACATTTACATGCAAAAAAATACAGTATCAGTCGATTTTTCTATAATTATTCAACATATTGAACGAAGTTGCCGTGTAATTATCCATGTTCATGGGTATGTGCCGGGTGATATTTCACCGGAGTCAGCCCGTTCATGCAGGTCACATGAATGCCTGCTTCAGCACAATCATCAGGTCAAGGCTGATACCGGCGGCCCAGTGAAGGAGAATCACCGGGAAAATGGAGCGGGTGCGTATGACCACCACCCCGGCGATGAAGCCGAAAATAATTGTGGCAAAGGTTTCCGAAACCGGATGGGGAAGGTGCACCAGCACGGTGGGCAGGGTCTGGAGCATTGCAAGAGCCAGGACCGCAGGATCCTTCAGCTGCTGAGCTGTGGATCGGTCCCGGGCATGATTCACCAGACGGATATCTCCCAGCCCCCGGTTTCTTGCCCCCTTGTTGGCACGGTCATTATCAACATCACGCTGCTCAAGGTAGTTCAGCAACGGAATCACCATCAGCCCCCGGAAAAGAATTTCCCATGGAAGATAGTAGAAGATCAGATAGGAAAGGCCGTGAATCAGAAAATAGAAAGGCGAGGCCTGAATGCTCAGCTGTACCACGGCATCGGACCAGGGATAAAACGCCGCCATCTCTTCATTAAACGCGGATGCGGCGGTGACCAATATAAACAGAGGAAAAAGCAGCCAGTAGGCTTTCCAGCGGAACATTCCCGGTGTCCAGGACAGCCCCGCATCTTTCAGATTGTAGCCCAATGCAAATGCAGCCAGCAGTGGGAGAGCCCCCATACAGAGGAACGACAGCAGAAAGCGGGAAGCGTAAAACGCAAGATCCAGACTCAACGGGACGGAGCGGGCGCCGGTAGCCCCGCCTTCTTCGGCGGCGGCTTGCAGACCTGCGGCGGCTTGCAGACCTGCATCCATTTCAGCCCCGAACCCGGAGAACAGTTCCGGACTTACCAGGGGCGCTTCCGCCAGGGGTGGATTCAGGTACATGTATGCAATAAGACAGACACTGAAAACGACAATCATCAGGGGAGCACGGTAGCTTCGGATAGCGGAAAGGACCTTCATGGCGAATATCCTACTCTTGTCCGCCTTTCTTTGTCTATCCACTTCACAGAAACAGGGAACCTGGCCTATGCTGTAGATTATGAAGATTCTCGTTTCAGGCATTTCCGGTTTTATCGGGTCCCATCTTGCAGCCGCCCTTTCCGTTCTCGGACATGAGGTTACCGGTACCTACCGGAGCAATCCTCCCCGGGATATCCGACGATACGCAGAGGGCTTTCCCCCGGTGAACGGCCGCTCTGCGGTCACCGCCGGAAGCGTTACCGGGGTGCGGGCCGACCTGAGTGAATATCAGACTGTTGAGGATCTCATTCGGGGAAAGGATGCGGTCATTCACGTGGCCGGCCTGGTGGGCGACTGGGGGACCAAGGAACGGTTTCACCGGGCAAATATTCTGCCGGTGGAACATATAATCCGGGGAATCAGGACCATACGGAAGCAGGACAGCTCACAGGCTCCCGGGTATTTTATCCATACTTCCAGCATCTCCGTTCACGGCTTCGGAGATCTGGTGAATGCAGGCGAAGAAGGGCCGTATTTCAAACTTATCACCCACTACCAGCGGAGCAAGCTGGAAAGCGAAGAAATTGTTCAGGAATTCTCCCGGACCGAACCCACGGTATGCGGAATTATCCGGCCGGGAAACGTGTACGGTCCCGAGGATACCACCACCATGTACCCCATGCTGGACGCCATCCGGGATGGAAAAATGGGGTTTGTGGATGGAGGAAAGCGGCTCACCTGCCCGGTTTTTATCGACGATATGGTATCCGCCTACATCAGCCTTCTGGACAAAATGGAGGAGGATCCTGAACCTGTAAACGGCGAAGTATTCAATATTACCGGCGGCGAACAGATAAGCTGGAAGGAACAGATCGGCCTCTGTGCAGAAAAATCCGGTCTTCCACGGCCGCGGCTGAACGCTCCGGGATGGCTTGTGCTGCCGGTTTCCGGCATCCTGGCGGGACTCTATGCTCTGGCGGGATCCAAGAATCCCCCGGATCTGACCCCTTACCGCATCCAGCAGGTGAGGAATAACTACCACTTTTCCATGGAAAAGGCCCGGCATCTGCTGGGCTGGGAGCCCCGGACACCCTTCGCCCAGGGAATCGTTCCCACTGTCCGGGCCTGGAAGGAAGAAAACGGAGACGGTTCGGAACGGGAAGGCCGGGGGCTGGGATCATGATCCGGAACAAACCTTTCGGGCTGTTCGCCGTGCTGGCCGTGCTTGCCCTGCTGGTGATCTGGATTCCGGTAATTCAGCAGCTCATGCCAGGTAGCAGCTCGGCGTTCAGCATGGAAACATGGCTCCTGCTGAGTATTCTGGCAAGCGTGGGCATCCTTCTGCTCTTCTTCATCCTCTACATTCTCAGCAGAAAAAAATGATGCCTCCCGCCCTCTACATTCATATTCCTTTCTGCAGCAGCCGCTGCCACTACTGCAATTTTTACTTTGAAACAGGATGGAACGAACGGATTCTCCGCAACACCCTGGACCGGAGCCTTGAGGAATTTCAGCAGTACTACCGGGAGCTTGGATATCCGGGAATATCCACCGTATATCTGGGAGGGGGAACGCCCAGCGTCATTCCTCCGGAAATGATGGGCGATTATCTGAGCCGCCTCTTCCGTCTCATACGCCGGGACAACAGTTTTCCCAGGGTGATGGAGCTTGATGTGGAAGCCAATCCCGAGTCGTTGAGCCGTGATTTTCTGGAGCGGATTGCCGCCGAAAGCAGGGAACACTGCAGCACTCTGCGCCTGAGTCTGGGGGTTCAGAGTTTTCAGCCCCGGATTCTCCGCTCACTGGGTCGTTTGAGCAGCACAGATGATATTCACACCGCACTGAAAACGGCCATTGAGTTCAAATCCGATGCGCCCCTTCCATTTGCACTGAACTGCGACCTGATCTACGGCGCAGGAGAGCAGTCTCTGGAAGATTTTCAGGAAGATCTGCAGGAACTTCTGTACTATGAACCCGACGGTATCAGCCTCTACGAGCTCACCGTGGAAGAGCGCACTCCCCTGGCTCAGGCAGTAGCCGCCGGGCGAAAGACCGTTGCGGATGCCCCCCGGTTGGACAGCCTCTGGGCGCTGGCTCAGGAAACCCTGGGCGAACATGGGTACCGCAACTACGAGATCAGCAACTTTTCCAGGCCCGGGAAGGAAAGCAAACATAATTTTGCCTACTGGCGGCTGCGGCCCTACATTGGTATCGGTCCCGGCGCCGTGAGCACTCTCCCGTTTGGTTCCCGCCCCGTCCGCATTGAAAATCCGGATCTGTTTGAATACCGCCGCCTCGATTTCGGACAGAATCTTCTGCATCCGGGTCCGGGCTGCCCCGGCCCTGCCCCGGGGAATCCGCACGGGATGTGCCCGGGGAAACCGCCGAAGATGCTGATGCTGATGGGCAGATGCCCCGGCATATTTCCGGCCGATCAGTGCAGGAATTGACGGGAAATGAGCTGTTTTTGGAGATGTTCATTACCGGATTGCGGACCCTTGCCGGTGTGGGCATGACAGATATCCAGCGTATTTTCGGCAACAACGGAGCCGCCCTTGCAACTGAAATTGCCGCCGGCTGGAAGGACCATCTGCGGCCTCATCCCCGGAGGATGATCCTGAAGAGCGGGTCACGATTCACCATGGACGTACTGCTCAAGCAGCTGCCGGAGCTTCTGGAGGATCATCCCCGGCTCCGGATTCTTCAGTGGCCCTGACCCGGAAGCTGACAGTTGTCTCCGTCACTCATCCAATAGATCATCCATGAATTCATCCTCGGGGCAAATACCCAGATCTCTGCAGATATCCGGCAGATACGGGTCTTCAAGCATGGGCATGTAGCGGATCAGCGTTCTGCTGGCTCGCACATCCCCCCTCCCGATTGCAGCTATATACCAACAGCAAATCAGTTTTCCCAGATGTCCGAGATTTTCCCGAAGATACCGGATCTTTCCCTTTTCCTCCGCCGGCAAATGAATTTCCCCATTCCGGATTGCCCAGTGGAGCTCTTCACTGATATCTTCCCTTCTGCGTGTCCGGGAGTCAATGAGTTCAATATGTTTCATACCTGCCTCCAGAGTCAGTTGAGGCTGATACGATCGGGGATTCGCACCAGAAGCAGCAGGATGTGCCGTGCCAGCAGACGATCCCCCGTCCGGAGACTGTCCAGATAGAGTTTAAGAATCACTTGGTGGCACATACATTCGCCGGGGGCGGATCCGCCATACACAGCTCTTACTGCATTTCCGGCATATCTTCCAGAATTAACTGAATACGTCCGTTGCGTTTCCATAATACCCCCCTGAATGTATTTTTATACTCTATACTTTGATAATTAACCGCTCCTTTCCAGCCCTCCGATTGCTCCATTTTATAATTTCCCGGTGTTTTTTTTCGGTATGATGAGCAGATTGCACCGGAACCACTAAACAAAGGTCTAAATTTTCCGTACCATCGCCGAAGTCAATTATGCTTTCATACACCGTGCAGCACGGTGCTGCACTGCGATGTGCATACTGTATGTTGGGATACGCTGCTGCTACAGCGAAACATACTTTTCATACAACTGGTTGATCTGTTTCTCCACCTTTTCCAGTTTCTCTCCCAGGGACCGCGCCCTTGAATGGTCTCCCCGCTCCAGGGCCTGTTCCATGAGCCGTTCAATTCCTTTTTTCCGGGTCTCTTCCTCCTCCAGCCGCATCTCCAGACGCAAACCTTCCCTGGTATTCCGGTCATCCGAAACCTTGTCCGAAGCGCTGCCGTTCCGCTCCCGGTGACGCTGCTTCAGGTTTCCCGAGGACTTGAAACGGCCATTACCTCCATGGGTATTTCCCCTGTGATGGAAGTACTCTGTAAAGCTTCCTTCGAACAGTTCAATACCTCCGGATGATATTTCTGCAATGCCGTACACCAGTTTATCCAGAAAATAGCGGTCGTGACTCACCACCAGAAGCGTACCCCGGAAATCGCTGAGCGCATCTTCAAGGGCTTCCCTGGCGGGAATATCCAGGTGATTGGTGGGCTCATCCATGATAATAATATCCGGCTTTTCATACATGATTCGGGCAATCTGAAGCCGGTTCTTTTCCCCGCCGGACAACGAGCTGAGATTCTTTTCAAAATCGGAAAATGAAAAACCCATGGGCAGAATCAGATTAACAGCCTGGTTTTTGCTCACCGCCCCCCAACTCTGCACCTCATCCCCCAGGGTACGGGCCCCTGAACTGAACCGCGGCTCCTGCATGACATACCCCGGCTTCAGGCTGTTTACCATCCGCAGGTGGGGGTGATCCCAGTGGCCGAATTCCACCAGATCATTCAGGAGCGTGGTTTTACCGCTGCCGTTTTCACCGATCAGGGCAATTCGGCTTCCCCGGGGGATTTCAAGATTCACACGGTTGAACAGCTGCACCGAGGGAAAGGCCCGGCTGTAATCCACGATTCGGATGGCCGCATCCCCCTTCTCTTCCCCTGAGGCGAACTGCATGCTGATCTCCCTGCTGGCAAGAGATTCCGAGGTTCGTGCCCGGGACTGTTCCTGCTTTAACCGGCTTTTGGCGGCTCTGAGCCGTTTTCCCCAGGAGGGGTCGGGGCGGGATGCCGCAATTCTGGCAAATCGCTCCACCATTTCTGTGATTTGCTGAACTTTCTTTGCATCTGCCTGTGCCGCGGCTTCATCTGATGCTGCTTTTCGAAGACGTTGAATTCTATACGCCGAGTAGTTTCCCCGGAACTGCTTCACTTCACCGTTTCTCAGTTCAAGAATGGTACCGGCACAGCGGTCCAGAAGGTAGCGGTTATGACTCACCATCAGCACCCCTCCCCGGAAGCTGCGGATAAACTCTTCCAGCCACGCAAGGGCCCGGTAATCCAGATGGTTGCCCGGTTCATCCAGAATGAGAAGATTGGGAACGGTCATCAGCTGACTGATCAGACTGAGAATGCTCTGCTCGCCCCCGGAAAGCTTACCCGCTGGAATATCCGCACGATCCGCAAGATCTGCCTGGCTCAGGAGCTCCAGAGCACGGGCAGGGGCATTATCTCCGTCCACCGACTCGAAGCTTTCTCTGGCCCGTGCGTATTCCGCCAGCCTCCGGTTAAGCAGCCCTTCATCCGGCGATTCGCTGTGTTCCGAGAGGGCGTCCTCGGCGTTTCTCAGGGCGGTTTCATAGGGATGCAGCTTCGCCATCATCACCTGGAGAACAGAGAGGGCGGGATCAAAAACCGGCGTTTGGGGAACAACTGCCATGCGGGTCTGATCTGCCACGGAAAGTACTCCGTCGTCCGCATACTCCATTCCCGTTATAATCCGCAGGATGGTGGTTTTCCCCGAGCCGTTGGGGCCGATAAGCCCGTAGCGTTCGTTTCCATTAATCGCGAAACTGACGGATTTCAGTACCTGCCCGCCGGCATAGTTTTTTGAGATATTATGTAATTCCAGAAATTTCATTTCGGCAACTCCTCGTGTGTTGTGCCCCGGATTTGTCCGGGAATCCTGTCCGCCTGAAGGCGGTTCGGGATGTATTGCAACGAGGACTCCGAATGTTCTTCCCGAGGGATGACCCGGGTCCGGCGCATTACTGCGCCCTGTGGTTTGAACCGGTGCTCAGAAAGCCTATGGCGGAGTCCCCCTGAGCTGCCATCCGGTACTGCGTATGAGTTGTTGGGTATGCATAAGGGGCTCCTTGTTTTATGTTTCCCGGATCATCGGCGAATCACTTGGACTGGACGAGGGCTTTGCGCGACGACGACCCCATGAGCAGGCTGGCGGCGGCCGTTCCCATTGACTTCAAAGCGTTCACTTACCAACAATCCGGTGGACAGCGTAGCCCGAAAACCGGGATAAATCCATCCGTATTTCCGGCATTTTCGCTGATTTTTCTCCCATTGGGACTGAATAGCCTGCATCAGGTGTTGTACTGTTTAAATGGAACTGTCTTCCGGGAGAAACGGGTATGTGTGCCGCCGCCGGCCTCGCTGGGAGCTCCGCTGTGGTTCTCTATACGGGGGGTCGCCTCTGTCGTTCTCTATACGGGGTTCTCTATATTGGGTCCTCTCTCCGGCAGCCTGTCAGGAGAACTGTCATGAGAACTGTCCGGGCCGGAAGAAGTTTCCGAAAACCAGAAGCCTCTCAGGAGCAAGAAATGAAAACCATTGAAATCGTGTATGCAAGCAAAACCGGTACCAGCAAAGATGTTGCCAGGCGCATCGCTGAGAATCTGAACTCAGCCCTGAAACCGGCTGAAATTCAGGCAGAGTCCGTGGAATTAAGCGGCCGCAACGGCGACAGCACCCCCTGGGCTGTAATTGCCGGGGGTCCGATTAACGGTATGCGGTTGCGCCAGGATATCGGGAATTTTATTGACGGCGAACAATTGTTCGCGGTGTTCTCTGTGTCGTACCTGGTGAAACATGCAAGAAAAATGTGGCAGAAGTCCATCACCAGAAACGTTGCGGAACACGCTTCCAGAGCGGGTGCGGAAACCTACCGGGTATTCGGCGGCAGAGCTGAAAGCGCCATGCCCGGCTTCGCCCGATTTCTTTTCGGCCTTCCCGCAGATATGCCCATGGAAACCCTGGATATGAGCGAAGTTGACGAATGGAGCGGCGAGCTGGCTGAAAAACTGCGAAGCCGCATCTGAAGCTGCAAATCCTCATCTGAAATAAAAAAACCGGACCGGCATACCGGGCGAATTACCCGGGGTGCCGGTCCGGCGGGGGTAGTGGGGGTGAAGGATTATCCCTTCACTGCTCCTGCCACAACTCCTTTGGTCAGCTGCTTGTTAAAGAGGAGATACACAATTACAACCGGAGCCGTAGCAATCACCAATGCCGCCAACTGCCAGCCGAGCTGACTGCTGGTGAGGCTGGAGAACGAATAGACACCAACCGGAAGTGATTTTGTAGCTTCCGAGCTGGCCAATACGAGTACGAGGAGAAACTCGTTCCAAATAGCCAATCCCGAGATTACCGCCACGGTAATCACAACCGGGATGGTCATGGGCAGAATAATTGATATGAAGGTGCGGAAATAGCTTGCACCATCCATTGTTGCCGATTCTATGAGACTGGTGGGCAGCCCCCGCATAAACTGGCTTCCCAGAAGCACCGTCAGCGGCAGTCCAAAGGCAGTGTACACAAGGATAATACCCACATGGGTGTCGGTGAGTCCGATTCTGGTGAGCATGAGAAAGAGGGGAATAATCACCGAATTTATGCTCAGCAGGTAACCCATCCCGATCAGGCCGGTGACCAGGGCGGAGAGTTTCTTGAATGGCAGCTTGCTCACTGCGAAACTGGTCATCATGCCGAACAATATCATGAGAAACGTGGACATGCCCGAGTACAGAATACTGTTCAGGAACTTTCTTCCCATTCCGGCCCGTTCCCATGCCGACTGGTAGTTGAACCAGCGGGTTTTCCGTTTGATTTTCCGCTGCCAGTCCCTGGGAAGGTCTTCCACCACCAGGGTATCGCCCACCTCAAGCTGCCGTATTTCAGGAGGCATCTCTTCCTCCACCAGCCAGTACACCATCAGGCCCCGTCCGGGAGCGATGGTTGTGGACTCGATAACGATTCGTTCCCTGGTATCTTCTTTGGGATCGAAGTCCGGAATCATATTGAGATTGGGGCGGACCACACGGTACTCATCCTGATCATTATCAAACAGATCATGGGGAAATGCGAAGATGTCCCGGGTGAGTTCCTCGTTGGATTTCAGGGATGAATAGCTCATCCAGAACAGAGGAAGGACGGTCATCAGCACCCAGCTTACGAGAATGAGGTATGCAATGGTTTTTCCGGCGACTTCCAGAGCCGGATTGGAGTCTTCGCCTACTACAGTTACTGGATTCATTTAGTTATCCTCCGGCGGGCTGAAACGCTTGCTGACCCAGTTGGAGATAATGATCAGCACCACACTGATTATGACGATTGCATTGGATATTGCTGCTCCATAAGCAAACCTCACAGGGTTGGAATAGTCCTGAAATGCCGTCTGATACATGAAAATGGGCAGTACCATGGCATTGTTTCGCTGGAGCCCCTGGGTGGTCATTGAGAATATCAACTCAAACCCTTTCAACGACCCTGCTATCGCCAGAATGGTGGACACCAGAATGGTTCCTGAAAGGATGGGAACGATCACCTTCATAAAGACCTGAGGTTCACTTGCCCCGTCAATTTTTGCAGCCTCTATCATGTTTGTGTCGATTTTCTGTAAATTTGCCAGGAAGATCACCATGTAAAATCCGGTATAAATCCAGATCAGCGCAAAGGCTATGGGGATCATTACCGTGCTCCGTTCAAGCATCAGGGTGAACTGAGCATCCGGATCCTGTTGAATGAACTGTAATAATTGTGCAATTGGTCCGTTGGCGGCAAACATCCGTTTCCACAACAGACCGATAACAATGGTTGATAAAAACTGGGGAAGAAATACCATTGCCTGAAAAAATCCCGGCGCCTTCACCATTTTCCGGTAAAGAATGAACGCAAGGACAAACCCGATGGGGATTTGGCCGAAGGCGGAAACCGCCACTACTATCAGATTGTTTTTGAGTGCATGCCAGAAGAGGGGATCCTGCAGCATTACCGCATATTGCCTCAACCCGACAAAATTCCAGTCTCCGCCCTTATTCGGATTGAAATCCGTAAAGCTGAGCCAAACAGAGTAGATCATCGGATATGCCACAATAAAGAGGTACAGCAAAAGGCCTGGACCGACAAATCCAAAAAACACCCATAAAAGTTTCCGATCTCTGGTTCTCACTGAATACTCCTAGGTAAGGGAGGGGAGAAGGCCGTTGACCTTCTCCCCCGGCCGTTTCTTACATATACCCGGTGTTAGTTCCGAGCCAGTTCTTCGACTTCTGATGCAACTTCCGCAGGTGACTTGGTACCGTTCACAATTTCCTGCATTCCTGCATTCAGGGTGTCATTGGGTGCACCGGAAAGGTGAGCATCAATAACTTCTGTGTTCAGAGCAGTCTGTGCCAGTTCAACTTTCTGCACCAGTTCGTTGGGCAGATCGTCGGGTGCTTCATATCCCTTGAGGATGGGAGCTACGATGGCACCGTCACGGAGACGCTGGGTTGCTTCTTCTTCACGGTTCACATAATCAAGGAATCTAACCGCAGCGGCCTGAAGAGCAGGGTCTTCGGTTGCAGCCTTGGTGAGTCCGTAGCCGACCTGCCATGCGGCGGCAACAGAACCTGCGGTTGCAGGATCCTGGCCGGGCAGTTCGGGCCATGCCATCAGTTTCATGTTTTCCCGCACTTCTGTGTTTTCCACACTTCCTGCGGCCCACTGACCCTGTACCATGAAAAGAGCCTGTTCGTTGCTGAAGTTTGAGATGTTGGTGCCGTAGTCAACAAGAACTGAGCTTTCGGCAATTACACCGTCTTCAACCATCTGTTCGATCCAGCCCAGAGCCTGCACCATTGCGGGATCATCAAAATTGTTTTCCCCGGCAACGGCTTTGGATACCCAGTTGGTGTCCCCGGACGCCCGTCCGATGAACGCTGAAAGCACGCAGCTTCCCCATGCCCAACCGTCGGCACCGTCGATGGAAACAACTTCCAGACCAGCTTCATCAGCGGCAGAGACCATGGCAACCATGTCTTCATAGGTTTCAGGAAGTTCAAAACCAAGCTCGTTGATCAGAGGTTCGTTGGCAAAGAGTACTGTGGTGATGTTTGATGTTCCCAGAGGAACATAGTATACTTCGCCATTCGGGCCCATTTCAGGAATGAGGCTCATGTCATACATGTCGGTGTCCAGAAAGGGACGATGGTCAATCTGTTGACCTGCTTCCTGCCACGGAGCTCCCCAACGGGCATCGGCACCCATATATGCCACATGCGGAACATCACCGGCTGCCAGACGTGCGGTCACCTTCTGGTGATATGCTTCATCGTAGAGCAGCTCGCTGACTATTTCGATATCCGGGTTTTCCTCCATGAAGGTGGTAACCAGACGATTCCAGGCAATACCTTCGGCGTTTGAGTTATCTCCATAACCCATTACATTCAGAACCACTTTCTCTGAACTTGCTTCTCCCTGCCCTTCGGCGAATACCATTCCGCCCAGCAGAGCAAGCACTACAAATAATACGAGCGCTTTCTTCATTGAAAAGCCTCCTTTTGGATATATACCGACGCAACGCGCCATTTTCCCAATGAGGTCGACGACCTCAAGATTCACATAATTAATGCCGGGGTCAGGCCCCGGATTTCAGCAGACTGTCCAGTGCATCCGATTCAAGCCATGTGGATTCGGTGCCGAGATCCATGATCTCGGGATCCACAAAGAGCCGTTCCAGAACAAAACCCGCAGCCCCGTATGCAACCGATTTATCTCCCAGGGAAGAAAAGCGGATCTCGCAATCCACATGCTCATCGTATGACCAGTTGTTATCGATTTCCTGAATCAGAACCGGCATGAGCTGATCCTGGTAGCGCTCAATGTCTCCGCCCAGAAAAATCTGGCCCAGATTGAAGGTGTTTACAAAAAGAGCGATGTGCTTTGAAAGCTCCACAATGAATGCATGAAACCCCTCCGGATCGTCCTGAATTCTTCCGTGATTCTCCGCCAGTCGGGCCGATGCCTTGAACTGTCCCTTTTCTTCGGGTCCGCAGAAGATTGAGCGAAACTCACCGGCAGACTGGCGGGTACCGGCGTACACCTGTCCGTTGAATACGATTCCCATACCCACGGAAATATTGTCGTAGAACTGCTTCCGAGAGTTCCGGTGAAACTCGATGAGGGTGAACATGAAATTCCGAAGCTGTTTGGCACGATGAAAGGCGAGCTCCCCCCAGGCACAGCTGTTGGCGTCATTATCTATGAATACCGGAAAGGAAAACTCCGGCTCCAGCATCTCCACTATTGGAAGAGAACTTTCGATTCCCAGGGGAATTGACTCCAGGATAATTCCCCGGTTTGAATCGATAATACCGGATATCCCCAGACCGGCGCCTAAAAGCGGAAGGCCGATCCAGCTGAGTTCACGGGGAAGTGTCTGCAGCAGATTCCGAGCCTCATCCACCAGGTTTTCCCCGGAATGCACGGCATTTTCGGTTCGGGAAAAGAGAATATCGCCGGTCAGATCCACTGCAACAACCGTATAGGACTCGGGCCGGAGCTCAAGCCCCAGCACATAGCCGTAATGCCTGTTCAGCTCAAGATGCACGGGTTTGCGGCCGCCCTGGGGGCCGGAAATTCCCTCCGACACCTCTTTAATAACTCCCCGCTCGATCAGTTCGCCCACAATCTGGGAAATTGTTGATTTATTCAGATTCAAATTTCTGGCAAGTTCAACTCTGCTGATGGTATGGGATATCCACAATTCCCTGAGAATTCGGGAGGTATTGATGTTTCGATGTCTTCTGTTACCGGCCATACTTTTCCTCTGGTTAGTTGATTTATAAACCAACTAAAATGATATTCGCACGGGATAGTTGATACGTCAATAAAAAGCTGGTTTTTTCCTGTAGAAAATGTACAAATCATGGTATGTTGGTACATAGAGCAATTAACTAACATTTTCGCCTATGCCATACTGCATCACCCGCCCCTCCGGGGGCTCCGGATATCAATATCAGAAAAGGAACGTATATGAGCCGAAACCAAAAATCCATTCAAACCCCTTCATCATCCGAAACCATCATCAGTCTCAGCGGCACCTGGCAGGCTGAAATCCCCTCCAGGAATCTGACCCTTCCCATGGAGATACCCGGTGATCTGGCCGGCGCCCTGGTGGAGAATCAGATCCTGCCCCATCCGTACCCGGGGAAAAATGAGCTGGAATTTCAATGGCTGGGGCACAGCGACTGGAGCATGCGTACGGAATTTACCCTTCCCGAAGGGACATCCGGCCAACCCGCCCTTCTGGTGCTGGATCAGCTTGATACGTTTGCAGATATCTATATAAACGGAAAAGCGGCAGGGAGCTCCGCCAATATGTTCACTTCTGTGGAGATTGAGATTGGCCGCCTTGTGAATGCGGGCAGCAATGAGATTCGCATAGATTTCCGGGGACCGGAAAAAGAGGGGGCCCAGGAAGCCGAGAAGCTGCCCTACCCCATTCCGTCCTCCAAGCATTTCCCCTGGGCTTCAGACTATCGAAACCTTATAAGAAAGGTGCAATGCCACGGCGGGTGGGACTGGGGTCCTGCAATACTCACATCGGGAATCTACGGCAGTGCATATATCCGGACGGGAAACTCGCCGCGAATTTCCGCCCTTACCCCCGTGCCCCGGATGAAAGACGGAGCCCCGGCTAGGAACGGCGGCCCGGCTAGGAACGGCGGCCCGGCAAGGAAAGACGGCAACCTGGCAAGGATGGACGGCACCCCGGAAGAGTCCGGCTCCTGGATTGTTGATATCGAAATCCTTTGTCAGAGCCCGGATGAGCGGGTAACTGAGGCGGCCCTCACCCTCAAGAATCCTGACGGAAAAATACTGGAGAATATCAGCATCCCGCTCAATCTACAGAGGGGAGAAAACCGCATTATACACAGCATGGAAGTTGATGCTCCGCTGCTGTGGTGGCCGGCGGGGGAAGGCGGGCAGCCTCTGTACAGTGTAGAACTCAGTCTGGAACATGACGCCCCCATACGTGACACCCCCATACGGCGGAGGTTCGGCTTCCGTCATATTGAAGTTGTTCATGAAGATGATGAAATCGGGCGGAGTCTGAAATTCAGGGTGAACGGCCGTGAGATTTTTGCAAAGGGTGCAAACTGGATTCCCGTGTCCGCCCTTCCGTCCCTTCAGAGTGAAGAGCTCTACCGCAATCTTCTGGAGGACGCCCGTGAGGCCAACATGAATATGATCCGGGTCTGGGGCGGCGGTCAGTATGAAAAGGAACTCTTTTACGATCTCTGTGATGAACTGGGGCTCCTTGTGTGGCAGGACATGATGTTTGCCTGCGCCATGTACCCCGCAACCCCGGATTTTCTCAATACAGTGGAACCGGAAATCCGGTATCAGGTTCAGAGACTCAAGCACCGGGCCTGTGTGGCCATATGGTGCGGGAACAATGAGGATCTTGGTGCTCTCAGCTGGTACGAAGAGTCCCGCAAGGATCCCGCAAGATATCTGGTCGACTATGACAGACTGAATGAAGGGGTTGTAGGCAGGATTGTACGGAAACTTGATCCATCGAGAACCTGGTGGCCAAGCTCACCATCTGCGGGAATGGGGGACTATTCGGACAACTGGCACGACGACAGCAAAGGGGACATGCATTACTGGAGCGTGTGGCACGAAGGAAAACCCTTCGAGGCCTACTATGACGTAACCCCCCGCTTCTGCAGCGAGTTCGGCTTCCAGTCCTTTCCATCCCTTGAAACCGTAAAAACCTTTGCGGACCAGGATGAGTGGAACATCAGCTCTCCGGTGATGCGGCATCATCAGCGGAATGACCGGGGAAACAGCATTATTCTCTCAACCATGTCATCCTATTTCCGCATTCCTGAAAAATTTGATGACCAGCTCTATGTGAGCCAGGTGCAGCAGGCCATGGCAATACGGACAGCGGTGGAATATTGGAGAAGCCGTCGTCCCGTGAGCATGGGCGCACTGTACTGGCAGCTCAACGACAATTGGCCGGTGGCCTCCTGGGCAAGCATTGAGTACGGAGGCCGGTGGAAGGTTCTTCATTATGAGGCCAGGCGCTTTTTTGCTCGGCTCAGCCCGGTGCTGTACAGCAAAGACGGCGGCATATACTGCCACATAATTAACGACCTTCCTGAAACTGTCTCCGGAACAATGTTGATACGTCGGATATCTTTTTCCGGCGAAATTCTGGAGTCAATAGAAGCGGCCGCCGAAGTGAACGGCGGATCGGCCAAGCAGGTCTGGGAACACCCGGCATATGGGGAAGATGAGGCAGCCAACAGCTTTCTTCATGCCGCATGGACGGTTCAGGGCAAAAGCGACAAGCACTCTTCCGGCAGCATTGCAGATCTATCGGGCGGAATGGAAACCTCAATGTTTCTCGCCAGGCCCAGGGATTGCTATCTGGAGCCCGGGGAACTGAAGGTCAGCCCCGGCAGTTCTGCCCACAGCATTATAGTTGAGAGCGATGTACCGGCATTCTATGTGACAGCCGAACTCCCGGCGTCTGTCGGGCTGCCCGGCCACTTCAGCGACGGAGGCTTCACCCTGCTCCCCGGCGAACCCCGGGAACTGAAATACACCCATGCATGGTCGGCTCAGAAAGAATGCAGACCTGAAGTAAAGATTTCCCCGGATATGGTACGGATCCGCCATCTGAGGGAAACCTACTGAGAATATCGGCGCCGATGTACTGTGCTGAGTACTGCGGGGCGTGGGGCTCCGGCCGCGGACCTTGGGGCTGGGGCGTGGGCCGCGGGCATAGGGGATCAGACTGCAGGCCGCACATCGAATCATAGCCCGCGATTCTGAACAGAGGATTTAAAAAAAGCACCCCTCCGCTAGTTTGACCAGGTGGTCACATTACGGGTGGGGTGCTTTTTTTTTCGCCGGTCAGATCTGTATACAGCCGCCCTGATTTTGGTCCGGGCTCTTTCCGCTAGGCGGCATTCGGCCTGCCGTCCACCGGCTACAGTTTCAGTCAGCCTACCAGAGCCCGCACGTTTATGCGGTCGCCCGTGATCAGCTCCATGGGGAGCAGCTCGGAAGATATCCGTTCGGTCACTTCTCCCCCTTCCCCAAGCACTTCAAGCACCACCGGCGGAGGTGAGCCGTCACTGTCCCGCCCCCGGTTTGAATTACTTCAATTTCAACGTCGGTGCCCCGGAACCTGCGCCGCAGACTGAATCCCTTCCATTCCGCAGGAACAACCGGCTGAATTATCAACCCGTCGTAGTCGGGGCGTATACCCAGTATCCACTGGGTGATCGCATAATAATTCCAGGCCGCGGTACCGGTGAGCCAGGAGTTTTTTCCTTCCCCGGGTTTATACGCATCTTTTCCGGCGATCATCTGACAATAGACGTAGGGCTCAACCCGGTGCAGTTCGCTGATCTCTTCAAGATATGCCGGAGCGATTTTCCCGTAATACTCAAAGGCCCTGTCTCCCCGGCCGATCCTGGTTTCACCGATCATCACCCATGGATTGTTGTGACAGAATATGCCGGCATTTTCTTTATATCCCGCCGGGTAGGTTGATATTTCCCCGTACTCTATATAGTAGCGGGTGAAGGCGGGATTCAGTATCACCATTCCATACGGGGTGTCCAGACGCTCCTTGACCGCATCCAGTGCTTTCCGGGGATATCCCTGTTCTTTACCGATTTCGGCCATGGTGCAAAAGCCCTGTGACTCAATGAAAATCTTACCCTCTTCATTCTGATCACTTCCAACGGGTTTGCCGTAATGATCGTAGGCTCTCAGGTACCAGTCGCCGTCCCAGCCATGTTCAATAACCGATGCCTCCATGGCATCCACATGCACTCCGGCCTCATCGGCAAGCTCATGTTTCCCCAGATGGCGGGCCAGTCTGATATATTCCCGGCCGTACAGAACAAACAGTCCGGCGATCATTAAAGATTCAGCAGTGCCCCCGGCCTGGTTCTCGGTGGTCTGGAACGATTCGTTGGGATCGCTGGAGAAGCAGTTCAGGTTCAGACAGTCGTTCCAATCGGCCCGGCCGATAAGCGGCAGTCCGTGGGGGCCCAGATTATTCACGACATGGGTAAACGATGCGGAAAGATGATCAAAAAGCGGCAGAGCCTTGCTCTCATCGTTGTCAAAAGGCACCTGCTCATCCAGGATGCTGAAATCACCTGTTTCCTTGATATACGTCACAGTTGATAGAATAAGCCACACCGGATCATCATTGAAATTTCCCCCGATGGCGTCGTTTCCCCGTTTGGTAAGAGGCTGATACTGATGATATGCAGAACCGTCCGGCAGCTGGGTGGCGGCAATATCCAGAATCCGCTGCCTGGAGCGCTGTGGAGCCATGTGCACAAACCCGATCAGATCCTGGTTGGAATCCCGGAATCCCATCCCCCGGCCGATTCCCGTCTCAAAGCCCGAAGCCGAGCGGGACATGTTGAAGGTGACCATATTCTGATACTGGTTCCAGATATTCACCATCCTGTCCAGCTTTTCATCTCCCGAGTCCAGAACAAAGCGGGACAGCAGATCATCCCAGTAGCTCTTCAAATCATCAAAAGCCCGGTCCACGTCAGAAGCATTCCGGTAGCGACCGATGATCTCTTTCGCCGGTTTTTTATTGATAATCCCCTTGGACTCCCATTTCTCCTCTTCGGGAAGCTCAACATAGCCCAGGACAAACACCAACTCTCTGGTTTCCCCGGGCTTCAGTTCCAGCTCCAGGAAATGGCTTGCAATAGGAGACCAGCCGTGGGCCACACTGTTCCCCGGAGTTCCTTCCCGTACACGCCGGGGCTCTTGAAATCCGTTGTACAGCCCCAGGAAGCTCTCCCGGTCTGTATCAAAGCCCTGAATTTTCTCATTCACCGAGTAAAAGGCATAATGGTTACGACGCTCCTTGTACTCGGTTTTATGGTAGATGACCCCATCCTCAATTTCCACCTCCCCAGTGGAGAGGTTTCTCTGGAGGTTATTCATATCATCTTCCGCATTCCACAGACACCACTCGGCCAGGCTGAAAAGTTTTACCGATTTTTTGCTTTGACCCTCATTGGTCAGACTGAGTTTCTGAACCTCCGCTTTCTCACCCAGGGGAACCATATAGAGGATGCGGGCACGGAGATCGTTCTTCACACTGTTGAACCGGGTATAGCCCATGCCGTGACGGCATTCGTATTCATCAAGATCACTCTTCACCGGCTTCCAGCCGGGACTCCACAGAGCATCACCATCTGAGATATAAAAATATCGGCCCCCGTCATCAACAGGAACGTTATTGTAGCGGTATCGGGTAAGCCTCCGGAACTTTGCATCCCGGTAGAAGCTGTATCCACCTGCGGTATTGGATATCAGCGAGAAAAAATCCTCGTTTCCCAGATAATTGATCCAGGGGTACGGGGTCTGGGGATTGGTAATCACATATTCCCGCCGCGCATCGTCGAAGTGTCCGTATTTCATTATTCCTTCCTCGTATTCTATTCTTTGCTGCAGTTATTGCATTGATGTTGTGGTCTTGGCTCCGGCGTGCTCAAAGGCATCCAGGCCGGTTTTCAATCCCCGAAGGGTGAACTCATCAAAGCTGTCCACGGCATATAGTCTGTTGGCATGGAGACAGGCTGCGCCGTAGGCAGACGCATACTCTCCCTGCCGGGCTTCCCGGATCTGGAAAGCAGGAGTGCCCGAATAGGACCAGTTCTCCGCCACCGCCCGGTGAAGGCATTCGGCGAGTTCGTCCTGAAACCCCTGAATATCGCCGCCCACAATCACCGTGTGAATATTCAGACTGTTAATCAGCAGGGCGATATTCCGGCCCATCTCCAGGAAAAGCCGGGAACGAGTATCTCGATTGGTTGAAAGATCAAGCAGCCGGGATGAAGGGATGGAAAACTGGGTGTCCGACCCCTCCTGCCAATAGACGCTGCGGAATTCACCTGAGGTATGATCAACCCCCTGGTGCACCCGGGAGTCCAGGGCCAGCCCGAGTCCCAGGGATAACCTGGGACGCTCCGCAGGAGCATCACGGAACAGCTCCGATTCTATGAGCATGAACAGTGCGTCCCCCAGCTCCCGATAGCGGGAGGCGAACAGTTCCCCGCCGATTGCCGCATTTGCATCATTTTCAAGCATCACCGGTACACCAAACAGCCGGGCGAACCGCTCCTCAAGGGCAGCATCTTCCTCCGCCCCCAGAAGCCGGGAACGTTTCAGCAGCCCCCGCTGCTGGTCCACAATTCCCGACATGGCCACACCCACGCCCAGCAGCGGCGGACAGGCACCTTCCCCTTCGCCCGCTGCCGCAGGCGGTGCTGAAGACGGTTCGGCTGCAGACGATCCTGCCGCAGACGGGCCCGGTTCACATGCTCCTGCTTCAAACACATACGCATACTCATTCAGTAAAAACCGGGCTGCTTCATCCGCCAGGGATTCGGGAGTGAACCCGCCCCTGATGCCCCGGGAAACATCCCGGTATTCCTCTGCAGAATGAGATCCCGCAGAGATTACGCCCCCCGGGCATCGCTGATCACCACCCTGAGCATATCCGGCAGAAGTTCAACCCCCATGCTGCATGCCCGGTCCTTCCTGATACTCAGCACCAACGGCCGCCGTCCGCTTCCCCCGGAGTGGAGCTCGTCCGGACGCTCCTCAATAATCCCGGCCTCAATGAGGCGGTTCACAATAATGGTCACCGTGGATTTGTCCAGACCGAGATTGCTCGCCAGAAGCTTCCGGCTGATCCGGCTTCCGGACCACACCCACCTGAGAATTCTGTTGGTGTTCAACTGTGCACTCTTCTGATGCGCAGGCATGCTCCCTCCCTGTCCGCCGGATTCGATTGCAATTTTTTGTTGAATAGTTCAACTAATTAGCTATGTTATAAATTGCTTTTTCCCTGTCGTCAAGGCCGGCACAGGGTTTTACTGCTGAAAATGCGGTACTCTCAGGCGAATCTCGTGCCGCCCGGCACCACCAACCCCTGGCCGCGGGCCCCCGGGCGCCCCGGGTCAGGTCCCGCCCGGCACTACCCGGCCCCGCCCGGCAAAGCTGCGCCGCCGCCGGGCATGTTCAGCGCCGGCGGCTACAGATCCGCTCCATTGTTCCCGATCACTCCGGAATACCAGTGGAACGAGTCCTTGGGCGTACGTTTGAAGTCGGAGAAATCCACATGAACCAGGCCGAATCTGTGGCGGTAACCTTCAGCCCATTCGAAATTATCCATCAGAGACCAGTGAAAGTATCCCAGGACATCCGCCCCTGCGGCGGAGGCATCCTTCAGGGAGCCGAGATATCGTTTGGTGAAGTCGATTCTGTAGGCATCGTGAACTTTGCCGTCGGTCTGCACCCAATCGTGGCCGCTCATACCGTTTTCGGTGATCACCACCGGAATATTGTAGCGCTCATGAAAGAAGCGGGGCACCCAGTAGAGGGCCCTGGGGGTGACCGGCCATTGAAAATGGGTTCTGGGATAGCCGGCCCCAAGATCATCGGTCTGGCGAATTTCCGGCTCTCCATGGGAGTCGTACACCGCCCGTGCCCAGCTGTGGTACACGTTCAGACCGCAGAATCCCAGCGGAGCGCTGATGTGCTTCAAATCTTCTTCCCAGCCCTCGGGAAGGTGTTGACCGTGGGTTTTCAGGTAGGCGTCGGGATATTTTCCCAGAAAAACCGGATCGTTCCACAATGCGGTGCCGAATCCGAAATGGGGCTCGTCAACAAAAGAAAACTGGGCTTCCCTGGCGGCGTCCACCAGCCGCTGGTCGGTCTCATCGGCAGGCTCCACCCCGCCCACCGCCGGGGCCCATCCGATATTCAGGGCATCGGCGCCGTTTACGCAATTGGATTTCAGCTGCTCAACCGCCATACCGTGGGCGCTGAGTACATGCTGAATGATCCGCACCATATCTTCAGGGGGGAGCTTGAGTCCCGGTGCATGAATCCCCATGTCGTGCCCCAGGGTGGTGAACATCTGGGGTTCATTCAGGGTGATCCAGTTATCCACCCTGTCGGAGAAGCGTTTGGAGAGAAGAGCGGCGTATTCGCCGAACCATTTGGGGCTGTCCGGGTTCAGCCAGCCGCCCCGGTAAAACAGCTCCAGAGGGTAATCCCAGTGAAACATGGTAATAAACGGCGTAATATCCGCCTCAAGAAGGGCATCGATGAGTCTGTCGTAAAACTCCACACCCCGCTCTTCCACCGCTCCGGTTCCCCGGGGCAGCACACGGGGCCAGCTCAGGGAGAAACGGTATGCATTGATGCCCAGATCTTTCATCAGGCTGATATCTTGTTCAAGATGATGATAATGATCACAGGCGCTGTTTCCGGTATCGCCCCCGGCAATTTTCTGATCCCAGTTCACCATCCGGTCCCAAACGGAACGGCCCTTTCCGTCTTCGTTCCACGCCCCTTCTATCTGATACGAGGCAGTAGAAGCCCCCCAGTAAAAATCTTCCCGAAATGCCATAACGTCTCCTCCCACCGGGACGGGCACCCGCCCACGGATCTATATTCTTTTACATAAACTAACTATTAAAAACTATATTATCAGCACTTGTTTGCGGATGGAAGCCTTGGATGAGAATTTCATGAAAATTTTCATTTTCACTGGCAGCGAAAGGCCGATTTTCGTATCATACTCATAACGAGTCCGGAGTCCCGCAGCTTCGGAAGGAGATATATATGCTTGAACTCAATCTTCCTGCCCATGCAGGCTATGAGGATATGATAACACGGGCCGACGCATCAGGCCTTCAGATCAGTGTTATCCGGGATGCAACCCTGGAAGGTCCGATTCTCCGTGACGAAGTAGTATTTGTACGGGGACGGGGGGAAATTTACCGGGAGCTTGACCGTCTATCCAATATCGAAACCGGGGAACCCGGAAGCGGTCCGGAGGATCTCAGGGAAGAAACAACTCTTCTTGACCGGAACTGAGAGCACGGATGACCCGTTCGCTTACTCTGTCGATGTCCGACGGATTTGAGCGCACATCTATTCTGTTCATATCCAGACTCAGGACGGGACAGTAGCTCCAGTTCCGTATCCATTCATCATACAGCTCATTCAGCTGTTCAAGATACGAAGCCGGTATCTCTTTTTCAAACTCACGCCCTCTCAGGGCGATCCGCTTTTTCAGTGTGGGCACCGATGCTTCCAGATACACAATCAGATCCGGTGCGCCCAAGAGCTCAACTATCAGCTCATAAAATTTCCAGTAGGTATGGAAATCCCTGTCGTCTATGTACCCCTGCCGTGCCAGGTTCCTGGCAAAAATATTGGCATCTTCATACACAGAACGGTCCTGGACCACCGAACCGCTGTAATGCTGCAGCCGCCTGTGCATCTCCAGACGGTCTGCCAGGAAAAACATCTGGGAATGATACGCCCATGCGGACATATCAGCATAAAAATCTTTCAGATAGGGGTTCTCCCCCACCGGCTCATAATATGCCTTCCAGTTCAATTTCCGGGAAAGGAGCTCCACCAGAGTGCTTTTCCCCGCACCGATATTTCCTGCAACTACAATGTATTGTTTTTTTTCCATACCCTGCCGGACCTGAGAAATGTGCCGGAATTACAGAAGCTTATCCAGCATTGAGACGGCCTCCACGCCTCGCTGGGCGAAGGCATCGGCATTGATCTTTTGCCACAACCCCTGTTCGTGGGCAAACGCCTGACCGCCCACCAGTATAAGGGGTTTTTTGGTCTCGCTGGAACTCTTCAGGGCCGATATGAGCATTTCTGCGGAATGAAGATTGTACGGCATGGTGACCGACAGTCCGACCACATCCGGGGTGAAGCTTTTAATTGCCTCGGCAGCCTCGGGACCGGGAAGATAGGTCCCCAGGTACATCACATCCCAGCCTTCCATGTACAGATAGTCGCAGACCATCATCAGGCCGATACCGTGCATCTCCCCGTTCACCACAACTCCCAGAAACCGCTTGTTTCTGGAGGGCTTGCGTTTCATGTAGCCCCGGAGCAGACCCATGCAGGACATAATGCTTTGGGAGATGCTGTGTTCCTGATGGATGGCCAGTTTGCCCTCGGCCCACAGCTCACCTGAGCGGTAGAGTACCGGTTCAAGAATATCCCGGTAAATGGCGCTCACAGGAAGGCCGAGGTAGGCAATTTCATTTATGCGGTTGATGGCCACCACGGGTTTCCCGTTGGCCGCAAGATCGATGTACTGTTTCACTTCATACGACGGATCCACGTGCTTTGCGGTCTGATACATTTCCAGGGGAGGATTGACGCCCCGGATATCAGGATCCGATTCAAGGTAGCGGCCTCCGCCTTCCCCTGAATTGCCGAAACTGCTGATGGTACGGTTATCCGCATGAACCCGTGTGCTCAGCCCGTCATCCCGTCCCAGAAGCTCGTCTACGCTCACCTCAAGAACTTCCGCGATCCTCAGAAGAGATTCGGTATCGGGACTGCGGTTGCCCTGCTCGTAGTTGGCAATGGCCGTCTGCCCGATATCCAGAGCTTCGCCCAATTGCCGCTGGGTCATTCCCCGGCGCTTTCGTAATGTTTTCAGGTTTTCTGCCAGTCCCATTCTTGTAGTATAGATAAAATATCACGAAGTGTGAATATAATTCCGATCTCTGTTTGTATTTCTTTTCATCTCTTCCATGGGTAGAAAAACCACTATATACTTATGCGGGGAATATATTTCATGGCATTAGGCATTTTAAAACAACACAATAGCAAGAGCTGAAACAAGCTGAAGGAATTACCAATGAGCATTCGCTTCCGCCTATATCTTCAATCATTTTTGGCCGTCCTGGGCATGCTGGCAGCAGTGGCCATCTTTCTATTTATGCAGAGTTCAGTGGGACGCATTCAAAACCTTATCAGCAGCGGAACCTCTGCTGTGAACAGCTGGAACTCCTTCTCCCACGCAACCAAGGATGTACTTTACCGCCCGGGTGTTATCGCCAAACAGGCCGCCGTCTGGATAACCGAACGGGAAAACGGCATAGAAGCCATGAACAGATTTCTGTCCAACCCCATTTTTTCCCGCACCAGCGAGCAGACCCGCCGGGATTCCCAACAGCTTGCGGGCATGCTGGAGGAGATCAGCTCCCGGTCGGAGGAGATTATCGGGCTGATGAACTCCTACGAAGAAGCAATCAACGCAGACCGGGATATCGGGGGCGGATTGAGCTATAAACTGGGGTATTATCAGGCATCCGGAGACCTGAACCGGGTATTCCAAACCGGACGGATGCTGGAGCGTTCCATGCTCAACCTCATTCCCATGATGCAGAACCTTGAAGGGGGACTCAGCACCCTGTTTTCCACCCTTGAAGAAGAGGTGCTTCGTACCGGAAGCCGGCTTCAGGCCATCGCAATGGCAATGGCGGGGCATTCGCCGCCGTGGTGATCATACTGTCCATCCTCATCGTCAGGAGCATTCTTAAGCTGATACGGCTGCTTGAGGCAGGAGTCCGACGGGCAGGAAACCTCGATCTCACCGTTTCCTTTCCGGAAAGCAGGGATGAACTGGGACAGCTGGGCAGGCAGCTCAATGTTCTGTTCGCAAAGCTTCACGGCATAGTCGGCGAACTGAAACGCTTCTCCGCAGGCAGTCTGGAGAGCGACGGGACTCTAAACGAGTCGGTACAATCCATGACCGGGCTTCTCAACACCAACCGGGAACACATGCACAACCTGGAATTTTCCGCATCCAACCTGGGAGAACAGGTACAGCAGGTTCAGGAACAGACACAGGCCATTGAACACAGCGTGGAATCCATTAACCGTTTCATGGAAGAGCAAAGCGCTTCCGCCGACGAGAGCTCAGCGGCCATCGAGGAGATGGAAGCCAGCCTCCGAAGAATTGCAGAGATCATCAGCGCCAGGCACGGCGAACTTCTGGAGCTGGTGGAAAGCACCCGGAGCAGCCAGGAACAGGGAAAACTGAGCACCGAAACCATCAGCTCGGTGGCGGAAGATATCGACGGACTGAACGAGATACTAACCGTTATTACCGGCGTTGCCAGCCAGACATCCTTATTATCCATGAACGCCGCCATCGAAAGCGCCCACGCAGGAGATGCAGGACGGGGATTCGCCGTGGTTGCAGAGGAAATCCGGAAACTCGCCGAAACCACCACCCAGCGTTCCAAAGAAATCAGGGAAAACCTGAAAAACATCATCGGTAAAATCCAGGGTGCCGAGGAAGCCAGCCTGAAAAATTTCGAATATCTTGAGCAGTCGGCCCAGCGACTGGTGCATTTCGCCCAGTCCATGGAAGAAATTCAGCAGTCCACCTCGGAAGTATCAACCGGAAGCCGTCAGGTGCTCACTGCAGCCAATGAGCTGAGCAACTCGGTAAACAGCAGCCGGGAAAGCAGCCGGAGCATTCAGAAATCCATCGGGGAGATCGGCCGGAACATCGGTACAGTCCAGGAGTTCAGCTCCCGGCTCAATGGAAGAGTAGGCGATATGCTGGATCATTCAGGGAAAATTCTGGAGCAGGTAAATCAGGTTGAAAATATCCAGCAGCACAACAGCAAGCAGATCCGCTCGCTGGGCTCAATGGTGGACGACTTCACCACCTGAACCGATTCGCCTGAATCACTTGATTCCAGGGGCACCGGC
Source organism: Salinispira pacifica (assembly GCF_000507245.1). GTDB lineage: Bacteria > Spirochaetota > Spirochaetia > DSM-27196 > Salinispiraceae > Salinispira > Salinispira pacifica. The sequence goes on from NC_023035.1 coordinate 3,320,512, forward strand.
ACCGCTACCAGGAACAGATGCACCGGCACCAGGAACAGATGAGATCCGGCGGGATCTGGAGGGAGCTCGGAGGCGAAAAGCTTCTTAGAGTCCCGGCGTTCTCTTTGCCGCATACATTCGTTCATCGGCGATCTGAAGGATCTGCTGGAGATCCAGATCTCCTTCGGCATTCACGCCCCCGAGACTGAGCTGAACGGTCAAGCCCGGAGAAATATCTTCCCAAAGCTCTCTCTCAACCGCTTCATGAATCTTGGAAATAACGGTGCTCAGATTCTTCTCATCCGCCCCGGGCAGCAGAAGAATAAACTCGTCGCCGCCGTATCGGATCACCAGATCCCCCTTCCGCAGGCAATCAGTAAGAAGAGCGGCAATGCGCACAAGCACCTCATCCCCGGCCTGATGGGAATGGGTGTCGTTGATCATTTTGAATTGATCCACATCTGCAAACACCACCCCCAAATCCTCTCCGCTTCGGGTAATCCGGGCAAGCTCTCCGGGCATGTGGGCCATGAGATAGCGTCGGTTCAGCAATCCGGTAAGGGGATCGTGGATGAGCTGTTCCTCCAGCTGTCGGTTACTTTCTTCAAGCCGCGCCTTCAGATCCCTGAGCTCGGTGTTCTGCAGCCGATACAGCTCCCGCTCCAGCTTTACCCGTTCCAGATCCAGCAGCGCCAGAGCTTTGGTGAGATTGTTGTCTCCGATGCGTACCCCCAGTTCTTTTTGAAGCTTGAGGGCCCTGCGCTCATACATCAAGGCGTTTTCCAGATCACCCCGGTATTCATAAAACCGGCCCATCAGTTCATAGCAGCGAATGGTATTTTGAATAGGCTGCTGTTCCTCAAGCCGTTCTTCCGCCTGAAAAAGGGGGCCTTCAGCCTCATGGTACCGCCCGTCATCCATCAGCAGGGTTGCATAGTTCAGAAGGATCTCTTCCAGCCAGCTCTTAACCGGCAGATCGGACATCAGCTCCAGGGCTTGCCGGTACATCTCTTCCGACTCTTCAGTACGCCCTTCGTTGTTGAGTACATCTGCATACTTGGCAATGCTGTGGGCTTCATAGGATGGATTCGCGCAGGTCCGGAATATTTCCCTGGATTCATCCAGATATGCACAGCCCTCTTCGGCTGATCCGTTCATACCCAGAAGCCGCCCCAGGTTGGAAAGGATAATCCCCAGGTTCATCAGGTCCGCGTCTTCCAGACCCTCGTATGACGGATCATCTTCCGTCTGCATCACTTTTCTGGCGGAGTCATAGTATTCCACCGCTTTGGCTATCTGCCCGATTTCTTCATAGATTATTGCGGTGTTGTTCAACGCCGATGCCGCTCTCAGGGGCCATTCCTCCCCGAACAGCTGATATGCTTTGCTGCAGTGCTCTATTGCCAGCTGATACACCGAAAGCTGACCGTAGAGCACCCCCTGGGTGAGGTGCGCCTCCGCCTCTTCCCGGGTATTCCCCTGGCTCACTGCGGCATGTTCGCCTTTCCGGGCATACTCAAGACCGGTTGCATGATCCTGAGTCAGGAACGCGCATTTGGCGCACATCCGGTATGCCTCCGCCGGCCCGCCGGGAAGTTCACTGCAGTCTGTTTTTTCAACACACTGCTGAAAAAGGTTCAAAGCTTCATCAAATTTTCCCTGCTCAAGGGCCGCCTGGGCATCCTGTAGTACAGACATAACCACAGTATATATATTCAGGCAAAAAATCACAAAACGTGAAGAATAATTTTTTCATAAAACAATCAGATACGCCTTTTTTCCGGTGAACAATGTGGAGCACATTCCCCAAGGAGCCCGCATATGCACCGAAAATCACTTTCCGTCTTCTCAAAATCCGCCCCGGTTGTACCGGTTGTGATACCTGCGCTGCTGTTCATCCTGATCAGCGGACTCTCCCTGCATGGTGAAACCAAAACCTCGAACGTAAACAAACAGTATGTGAAAAAGGATCAATTCAGAATTATCACCCCATCTGCGCCCAAAACCTTTCAGATATATCATACCTATACCTACGACAAGGTGACCCGTGAATACACCTACACCACCTGGTCGTATAATCCGTATGATCAAAGCTATGAAGTTCAAGGAAGCCACGACACCAGGGCCGCCGCTGTCAGTGCAAAACCCAGCGGGGGGAAAATCACCGTATCCAGCTCCGTTGTAGATAAGAAAACCAATCTCAAAGGTACGGAGGTGGTCAGCAGCTGCAGCATAGATGGGGCTTCAATTTCTGCAGATGATATCAGCGATTACGCTGCAGCGAAGCTGAAAGAATCGGATGATGCCCTGAAGGACGGTGAACTGCAGGATATTATTAATGATGATAACGCCGGGCAAAGCGAAGAGGCCTGCGATCCCGAAACCGCAGAGAGCGGCCACGACGCCTCGGCAGAACAAGCCGCTGAAGACGCCGAGGAGGAGGAAAAAAGCTACTTTGCCCGGGCCTTCGGCGATCCGGTGCAGCTGTCCAGCGGCTCCCTCTTGCTGACCGAAGAAGACCTTCGCATCCCTCTGCCCGGGGATGCTCCGCCGTTCAGCTTGAGCAGAACCTACCGCAGCGAATCGCTGCACACAGGGGCGCAGGGGCGCAACTGGTTCGGCTCCCTGGAAGCCCGGCTTATCCGCTGCAACTCCCTCAGCTTCTGGACATCCGGAGATTTATGCCGGCAGGAAATTGAACGTCTCCGGCAGGTGCTGCTCGATCTGGATACCGCAGCGGAAAATGAAAAAACCCGTCTTGAAGGTCTGCTTCCGGATCTTGTGGAAAGTGCCGAGGATCTTGAAACGGCCGCACTGGAGTACCTGTCAAAGTCCAAAAAGGCGAATTCCGCCGGACAGACCGGCTACGGCAAACTGTCCCGGCGATGCAGCGCCCGGGCGACGCTACTCCGGGAGCGTATTTCCCTCATCCAGGAACGCATAGAACTGCTGTACGGTACTCTGCTGCCGGCGGAACGGCAGAGAATTGATCTGCAGATTTCCAGCCTGAAGGAAATGTCTGCTGCATCGGATCAATACAGCATGCGCCGACAGCTTCTGGAAAAGCAAACCCGGGAGCTGTACACCATCGCCGGTCCGCCGGCGGGAGGCTCCGGCGCATCGGAGATTCAGAGCATCGGGAAACAGGCCGGACTGAATACCATCCTGTGGATATCTCCCTCAGGAGGCCTTCGCACATTTCACCGCATTGATGACGGAGACCCCCGGGAATCTCCGGTTTCCTCCGACGGCGGAGGAAGACACGGCGGTCTTCCCAAAGACGGTATTTTTCCTGCATCTTCCCTGAGTTACCGCTGTACATCCCTGCCCCGTCATCGTCTGGTACTCCGGGAGGACGGCAGCATGTGCATCCGTCAGCCGGGAAATATTCTCAGCGAGTACGATTCACTGGGCCGTTTCAGGGGCAAATACCGGCTGCTGCCTCCCGGTTCACCCATGCTTCTCTATGAGTACCGCTATGCTCCCGGCGACGGGAAACCCGGGTATCTGCCGGAGAGCATTATGCTGTACGGCGGGCGGCAGCTGAACCTTCAGTGGATGAATCAGGGTGCACGCCGGCTGTTGAAGAAACTGCACTTCAGCTTTCCGGGAATGGAAAAGAAGGAGATTATCTATTCATACTCCCCGGACGGATATCTCCAAAGCGTTGTCTGCCACGACGGCAGAAGAAAAGAATACAGCTGGAACAGCAGACTCGTATCGAGCCGGGTGAAACATCCCGGCGACTCTCCGGATATTCATAAAACCTACAGCTACGATAAAGACGGCCGGGTGACAGCGGTCCGGGACAGCCGGGGCTATTCAGAAGAATTCAGCTATTTTCTTCGAACCGGCTCCCGGGGCAACAGCGTAGCCCGGGCCCGCTACAGCTATGACCCGGGACCGGGACAGCCCGGCGGTAATTCCCCCGCCGTCCCCGGTTTCCCGGAAGATACCGGGCGCTACGGAGAACCGGGAACCCTGGAGTATGAGTTCGATAATCACGGCCGCATCTCCCTCTCCAGAAAATACGACAGCCGGGGAACACTGAAGGAGATCCGAAGAAAAGAATATTATCCGGACACCCCCGGTTTACTGCACCGGGAGCTGATCACCGGCTTTCATTCCCCCCCCGCTGATCCGGACATCCCGGCGGGCAGCCTGCCGGACACCGGACTGCAGCCGCCGGAAATTCATGAGGAAGTGATCTATGAATATTTCACCGACCCACATCGCAGGGGACTTCTGAAAAGCATCACCCGGAACTCCGATGATCCCCGCCGTCCCCCGGGTACATTCAGCTTTCAGTATAATGATCAGGGTTACCTCACCCAAAGCATGGATCCCGACGGAGTGTCAGTTCGCTACAGCTACAACTCTGCGGGGCTGCTTCGGGAAATCCTGAAAAATGACGGAGGCCGCCAACGCTACGATTACGACAGCCGGGGGCTCTGTACCGGGTTCAGCGATGAAGAAGGCAACAGCTGGCAGTATGCCCGGGATCAGTACGGGAACCGCAGCCGGCTTACCGATCCTCTGGGCAGCAGCTATACGTTTCAATTCGATGCCCTTGGTCGCTGCAATGCCGCAGAAGGCCCGCTGGGTGAAGATCTCATGGCCCCCGACTTCTACCGGGAGATTGTACCACCGCCGGATCCTCGCAGTCTGGTTCCCGATGACACTTCTGCCGCCGTGGCGGACAGAATCCGCAGGTACACCCCCGCCGGCAGAACTGCCGAGCTTCTGCCATCCCTCTCCTGCCCGGACACCCCGGTCTCAATCGTCCGGGATGAATGCGGTAGAGCGGAGCGCATCGATTATCCTGGAGATGCAGACAGTCTGATACATTACGACCGATGCGGCAGAATCATCCGCTTCACCCACCGCAACGGAGGTACCAGCCGCTATGAATATGACCCCTGCGGCAGGATCATCTCTGTTACCGGTCCCCTGGGAGCCCGCAGCGAGTACCACCGGGATGCCCGGGGACGGGTAATCCGCATCATAGAAAACATCTGCAGCCAATGGCCCCGGGGACTCACCCGGAAGGACCTTCTCTATGACCAGCTGGGACAGCTGACAGAGATAAGCTACCCCGACGGAAGCAGCGAACAGTTCACCTATGATGAACAGGGCAGAATGAAATGCCGAAGGGACCGATGGGGCAGAATGCACCGCATCACCAGAATTGAAGCCGACCATGGCGAAACTGCCCCGGAAGCCAATCCCGGGAAAACAGGCGGCAGTCAGACCCCGGCGGCCCGGGGTGAAACCAGTATCAGTTATGAATCTCCGGGAACATATCGCCGGGAAATCTACGATTCCCGTCTCAGGCTCAAGGCAGTCCTTGCCGGTCCGGATTCCCGGAAGCTTCACCTGCTCACCGACCTTCTCTATTCGCCTGACGGCATGAGCCGGGCAAGCAGGCCCGGGGGGCTGAACTCCTGGCGAACCCATGCAGACATCGATAAGGGCATTCGTACAATCCGGGACCCCGACGGTATGGAACAGATCAGCCGATTCGATACTGCCGGAAGAGTTATCGGGCTGCAGCGGGGGCAGATGAGAAGAGATTACGCCAGGAACGCCGACGGGCGGATTGTCCGGGACACCGGCGGGTATCCTTCCGGAGCCGCTGGTTCACCGAGCTCAGGAGGACGGGAGATTGCGTATCAGCTGGATTATCTGGGGCGGATTGTCCGGGAGGAGCGCTCCCCGGGCGGGATAAGCAGCTACACCTACCGGGGAAACCGCCTCATCCGCTCAGCTCACAGCGACGGCCGGGAACTGAACTTCAGCTGGAATCCCGCAGGACAGCTCCTGCAGGCGGAAGATGCCGGAGGCGGACTCCTCACATCCATATCCTACGATCCGGCGGGAAGAATAACCAACGCCCGGGCACGCTGCGAGTCTCTGGAATTTAAATGGGACCGGGAAGACCGTCTCCGGGAAACTGCATCTCAAGGCTCCGGCCTGAGCCACAGGCTGGAATGGGGTTCTGCCGACCTGCTGAAATCCATCCGGCTCTCCACCGGAGACCAAAGTGCTCAGCCGCTGGGGCTGCCTTCATGTGAATATCAATACGATGAAGCAGACAGGATCAGCGGCATCCGTCTCAGTGCGGCAGATTCCGGCGGTGACATCCAGCTTCAGTTCCGCCGGGACGGCCTGGGCAGAATAACATCTGTATGGACGAGCCGGAGGAACGGAAGTTCTGCCCCCGAGCTGCTGCAGCGCTTCAGCTACACCAGGGACGGCTGCATGGAATCCGACCTGTTGTACTCCAGCAAGGATCCGCACCATCCTTCAGGTGGACATATCTACAGCTATACCCCCGGCAGAAAGCTGCGTTTCAGCATGAATGCAGAAAGCGGGCTGGGAAGCTACCAGTACGGATCATCAGGTAAGCTTATCTCCGCCCTCACACCGCCCAATACCCTGTCCAAGCCGAACGGCGGAACCTCAGGAGACTCCGGTCAACAGGAGCTGGTGTGGGCGGGAATCGACCCGGATCATATAGATTCCCTGAGTGAACTCTGGGATTCCCGGGATCTGCCCCGGCGCTTTTCGGCATACCAGCAGCTGGAAAAAATGAACCTGGCTCCCCGGGCCTCAGGCATTGAACTGGACGGCTTCGACCGTATGGTCCGCTGGGAGCTTGACGGGAAGATATTCCAGGCCGCATACAACAGCTTGTCCCGTCTCTCCCGGCTGGAAGTGGAGAGCAGCCTCGGTCAGACCGGCATCAGATACGAATACGATGCCCTGAACCGTCTCTGCCTCAGGGAGGAACTTTCCCGCAGGATCTCCCCGGACCGGGAACGCCGCCCCATGGAAGACGAAACCCTCACACGAACCCGCTTCACCTACATGGGCACAAGCAGCCGGGTACTGGCAACGCTACACTACAGTTCGCACCATACATATCTGCAGCCCACGGGGCCCGGTACGGAACCCCGGGATGGGGAAAACGCTCCCATGGTTGCGGAAAAACCCGAAGGGGACGGCTACCGCAGCAATTCCCCCGGTTCTGCTTCCGGGCAGACTTCCGGCTCCACACCAAGAGCCTTCCCCGACGGCCCGCAAGAGATCTCAGATGACACCCGTCAGCTCACACCCCGGGCAATATGCATGTACCACTGGGCGGACGGAACAATTGTTGCCCTGAGCATTGCCCGCAGCGGCCGGCCGGGTGTAAGCAGCACTCCCGGCGGGGAGGACGGCATGCACACTCCCGCAGACCGGGGCTTCCGGGCTTCCGGCCCCCGGACCGAGGGAGGGGACGCAGCGGCTACACAGTCGTTGAGTCATTATTATCTTCCGGACAGCCGGAATGGAAGCAAACAGGCCGTGGTGGACTTACAAAACCTCCACGCCTCTATGATACACTATGAAGTGTACGGAAAACCCCATTACGGCAGCAGCGAAAACGGCAATAATCTCCTGGAGGAACTCAGCAGCCTGGGCGTCTGCGTGCCCGGCTTCGCCGGCCGGGGCTACAACCCGTCCTCGGGGCTCATCAACTTCGGATACCGCTACTACCTGCCCTGCGCCCGGCGCTTTCTCACCCCCGACCCCCTCCGCAGCGGCTACAGCTGGACCGCCTATTGCGACGACGACCCGCTAAACTTCACAGACAGCCTGGGCCTTCAGAAGCAGGGCTTCGTTCATTATGATGTTGAGGGGGAGAGGTTTTGGGGATTCACGTGTGACGATGAAGAAGACAATCTGGATGATGTAAATTTTTTCGATGTGTACACCACAAATAACTTACGGGACAGGGAATATCCTACCGAAACAGGAGATCTTACAGACGACCCGGTAACAACCATTTTAGAAAGTAAGGAAAGAGGAAATGCGTATTATCCGGAACACTTCCCTCGGGGGGGCTTCAATGTAAACAAAGTTATCGAAACACATGATCCGGATTACGGCCCTTATTTTATTTCAACCGATGCAACAGCTGAGGTTGAGACCTATCAATATGAGGCTGATTTGAAAAAGTGGACTCCCCGGGTGGATGAAGGTGGAAACCTGCTTACCGAAACCGATTCGGGCTATGGCTTTCATGCCGGAGGTTCAGTAAATACCTACAATGACGCCAATAATCCGGACGCTACCACCAAGGGCTGTGGAAGACATTCAACCAGCGATAACATTATGCTGGCGAAGCTGTTCAAGGAAGTTCTTGATGATGGAGGAACCATAGAAGGATGTGCAAAATGAGGCTACTAATCACAGCGCTGTTAATGATGCTTTCGTGCTGCAGCGTAATTTTTTCCCAGAATACCGTCGTTGCCCGCTTCCGGGACGCTCAGCAAAATTTCCGTGAAGTGAAAGACATCAGACATTTCAGCTTCCGCTTCAACGATGAGGGCAGACTTATTGAATATCGGATTGAGGATCAGCTTGAGAACCGGCCGAGACGACCCCGACGGATCGTTACATTCCAGGATCATGACGATTATATTGCGTATTCCAGATCGGATTTCAGTCAGGGTGAACTGACAAATGAAGAACGTCGGATCATTCGTAAAAAACAAGACGGTTATGAAGTCATCCGGTCAGCAGATCCTGAAGGAGAACCGGATCTATTCTACACTATGACTGGAGAAAATTATTTTACTCAAGTCTATAAAGACATGGAAATCTATTCGATAGATTTGTCTATGAATAATTTAAGTACACATCCCATATACAATACAAACGCAGCCATTATCCGGTTTATCTATGAGGGCGAAAAACTTAATCGAGTCATGTACGATGATAGAAAATACGCACAGGTCACATACCAGGAGGATTACATACATATGATAAGCCCATCCCTGGATATGGGAGACCGAAACCTGTACATCTACATAGGCGACGGCTATGTCCCCCCCGCCGACAATATGATCCAAGCGTTCAATGCGTTCCTCATGCCGGGGGAGTATCAAGGATTCTTCTTGCCGTTTCTGGTGGGTTATTTTTAATACAGATTGGAAAAAACTTGCCACTAACCCCGACGATACCACCCTTGGCTGCGGCAGGCAGGATACAGAAGACAACGCCATGCTGGCGAAGCTGTTCAAGGAAGTTCTTGATGACGGAGGAACCATAGAAGGATGCGCAAATTAAAGATTTTCATTGCAGCATTAATGTTGTTGTTAATAAGCGGCGGATTACTCTCGGCCCAGAATACCATTACAGTAAGGTTCAGAAGTGCGCAGCAAAACACCACCCTGAGAAAAACCATCAGATATTTCACCTTTAATTTCAATGCCGATGGAAGACTAGTGGAATGCCGGATTGAGGAACAGCGTGAGGACCAGCCAAGAAATCTTCGAAGGCATGAGACATTTCAGGACCAGGATGATCATATTCTGTATATGAGAGACGATTATTTCCAAAACCAAATCACCAAAGATGAACAGCTAGTCATCCTCAGCAGAGAAGACGGCTATTCGGTGATCCGGTCGGGGAACCCAGAGGGCACAGCCGACCTTTTTTTCATAAAATCGGGGGCATCAAGCTTTACTCAAATATATAAAGATATGGAAATATACTCAATTGATTTCTCAGGTCACATCCTTGCTGTACACCACATTTACCACGATGCACCGAGCATTCTGCATCATTACAACAATGAGCGTCTGGATTACGGAATGCACGGAGAGCAACTGTTTTATGAGGCCGAATACACAGAAGAATATATTCATGTCACCTACCCCACACCGGACATGGGAGATGGGAATATTTACGTCTACATAGGTGACGACTATGTCCCCCCAGCCGACGATATGATCCGGGCCTTCAATGCATTTCTCATGCCCGGAGAGTATCAAGGCTACCTGCTGCCCTTTGTGGTGGGGTATTTTTGACGGGTTTGAAAATCATGCTACTAATCCAGATGCCGCTACCAAAAGCTATGGAAGCCATTTCACCAGTGGCGATCCCATGGAGAAAAGCAACCCCGACGATACTACCCGGGGATGCGGCCGACATTCAACCAGAGATAACATTATGCTGGCAAGGTTATTCAAGGAAGTGTTAGATGACGGAGGAACCATAGAAGGATGTGCAAATTAAAGATTTTCATTGCAGCATTGATGTTGATGTTAGTGAGCAGCGGATTACTCACGGCCCAGAATACCATTACAGTAAGGTTCAGGAGTGCGCAGCAAAACACCACTCTGAGAAAAACCGTCAGATATTTCACCTTTAATTTCAATGCCGATGGAAGACTAGTGGAATGCCGGATTGAGGAACAGCGTGAGGACCAACCAAGAAATCTTCGAAGGCATGAGACATTTCAGGACCAGGATGACCACATATTGTATACGAGAGAAGATTTTTCACAGGGCGAACTGACCAAAAAAGAGCGTCGAATCATCCTCAGCAAAGAAGACGGCTATTCAGTGATCCGTTCCGCAGACCCCGGAGGAACACCTGACCTGTTCTTTAATAGAAGGGGAGAAGATGATTTTATTAAGATCTATAAAAATATGGAGATAAGTTCGATAGAATTTACTACAGATGAATTAGCTGTACACCACATTTACCACGATGCACCGAGCATTCTGCATCATTACAACAATGAGCGTCTGGATTACGGAATGCACGGAGAGCAACTGTTTTATGAGGCCGAATACACAGAAGAATATATTCATGTCACCTACCCCACACCGGACATGGGAGATGGGAATATTTATGTCTACATCGGCGACGATTACGTCCCACCTGCCGACGATATGATCCGGGCCTTCAATGCATTTCTCATGCCAGGGGAATATAGAGGCTACCTGCTGCCCTTTGTGGTGGGGTATTTTTGACGGTGGCCGGATAATCGTCGGGGGAAAACCCGGCGGAGGGTCGTTTTCCCAGGGCATTCAGGATATTATGTTTCCATGAACACGCCTAACTTTCGCCCGGTTTTCGCCGTACTGGTACTCATGCTGCTGGCGGTGCCGGCGCTGAGCGCTCAGCAGAAAATGGTTCCTCTTTCCTCGGATGCATACGATACAGTTGAACAGGAATTCATCCGGCAGGGAATTGCACCTCCGTTTAATGCCAGACCCTGGTCCGTTGAGGAGTTTCGTTTTTATTACCGGCAGATTGGGGCCGATATTCCGGCGGAGTTGATGCAGGAACCGGATTATCATGAGCCGGGTCTTTCTGTCGGGTTTATTCCTTCGGTGAACCTGGAAGCCTATGCGAAGACTAACCCGGATGGTGATGAGGATTATGAATTGCCGTGGCTATACGGGTTCGGCAGCCGCACTCCGGTTGTGGAGTTGGGGCTGGATATGTTCATTTTGGAATCCGCCTACCTGGGCGGGGACGTGGAGCTTCGCCAGGAATACTTTGCAACAGACAAACAGGGGAATCCTTCAAATGTAAATGCTGATTTCGGATTCTATGATGTACAGTTCCCGTTTACTGCCTACGGTACAGTGGGAGGACCCCACTGGACGCTTTTGGCCGGGCGAAATGATCTTGCGCTGGGACCGGGACGGTTCGAGCAGCTGATTGTTTCCGATTCACCTCACTGGCTTGATCAGCTTAGGCTATCGGCCTGGTGGAAGAATTTCAAATACAGCATGGCGCTTATTTATGTGCAGCCGTACCTCACCGGAAGCGAGCGGCAGGCTGCGGCCGATTACACCACCACTGACGGCGATTCGTCGAATATTTTTCCTTCCAAGTATTTCATATTCCATCGTTTCGATATGAAATTTTTTCAGCGCTGGAATTTTGCCATCACCGAGGGACTGAGCTGGGGCGGCCGCCCCCTGGACCTGCGTTTTCTGAATCCGGTGGGAATTATGCACAATTTTTATGAGTGGGATTATGCCGCCAGCATGCTGAGTCTGGATACGGAGGTTGTACCGGTCAAAAATCTTCTACTGTATGGTCAGTTCATGTTCAATTCCATACAGTCCTCCTATGAAAAGCAGCGGTATACCGACGCTGCCATTCCTTCGGCCATGGGATGGATGGCGGGTATTCAGTTCGAGCCCCGGATTGAAGGCGCAGCAGAGGGATTGAGCGTCGGATTTGAATATATCCACAGCGACCCTTGGCTGTATATCCGGGAGCACAGCCTCAATTCATTCTTCTGGAGGCGAAAGGCGTTGAGCAATCTGGAAGGAGGAAACCCGCTGATCAGCGAGCCCCTGGGGTTCAGCTGGGGTCCGGACACTGTTTCCTACACTTTTTGGACAGACATCCAGGGTATTGCCGGTGTGAGGAATTTAGATCTGGATCTTCGCTTCAGCATAGTCGAGGACGGCGAACAGGATATCCTCACCCCCTACGATACCGGCGAGGAAGCCGTAACCATGCGGACACCCACGGGCACCCCTGAATTATGGCGCATTTTGAATATTCAACCTTCATACAGGCTGCCTGAAAGAACCTGGGGACGCCTTTCTTTTTGGATAAATACTGATATATTATGGCTGAATAATGCATTTCACGATCCCGGCCGCCGTGAGTTTGATATGCAAATGACATTCGGCGCCGGCTGGAGTTTACAATGACCATTTCCCGGATTTTATCCTCGCTTTATAAAGTGATTGCCGCAGCAGTGGTAATTTCGGCTTCGGCGGCCCCGCTTCTTCACTCACAGCAGGCACTGGCCGATATTTCTCTTTCGGACCTGGAGTCGCCCATATATGCGGATCTGCAGATGTGGGAGGAAGCCGGTTTCATTCCCGGGCTTCCCATTATGCGCCCATACAGTTATCAGCAGGTGCTTTATGCACTGCAGCATGTGATAGCCAAGGCAGACAGTAACTCAGAGGCAGCAGTTAAGGCCGGTGAGTATTACCGGAAACTGAATACCCCCGATCCTCGGTATGCATTCTCCTTTACACCTCAATTCCGGGTGTCCGGCGACGGTGAAGAGGACGGGTTCTATACCAACACCCCTCCCGGGCTGGGTTTTGCATGGAACATTCAGGAGTCCGATCGGGGAAAAACCTGGGCGGAACTTCACTACGAAGCCCAGATGCTGGATTCGGAAAACGCAAGTGCCCTTCCGGCAGGAGTACGGGAAACATCTGACTATATTCCCGACTGGTCGGATATCGATCTGTTCGGCCGGAATATCAGCATTCGTCAGTTTGTCTACAGCCTGCTGGATATCAGCAGGATGAGCATGGACGGCAGGGCGGCAACCAATTTCAGGGTGGGAACCCACCGAAGCAGCGCCGGTCCCTTCCATAACGACGGCATTCTGATATCTCCCGACGCACCCGCCGCTGGCCATTTTTCTCTGAATTACGGCAGACAGTTCGGAAAACCTGACTCCGAAGGGTTTTCCCCGGGGATGAATTATGCATCACAGCTGAGCATCCTTTCCGCCACAGACGATAACGGAGAAGGCCGGTACGGCGGAAAGTACATGATGTTTCATATGTTGAGAGTACAGGCCGCTGACTGGCTGAGCCTCGGTATTATCGAATCGGTTGTTTGGGGCGAGCGGCTTGAGCTGTACTATCTCATCCCCCTTTCAAGCTACTTTCTGAATCAGGGGCTTACCGGTTTCGGCGATAACTCCCTGCTGGGTGTGGAGGCCATCTTCACCCCCGCAGCGTCTATCAAAATACCAGTGCAGATTTATGCGGATGATGTTCATTTCAACGATATTATCCGTTTCGAGTTCAACACCAAATACAAGTTCGCCGCCCAGACCGGTATCAGCTGGACGCCGCTGGTGCCCTGGCTGCAGAGGCTCTCTTTTGACTACAGCGCAGTGATGCCCTATATGTACACCCACTGGGACGAACGGACTCAGGTCTTCGACAGCAGCCGCGGGGGAGATGCAAACTACAGCAACTACACCCACCGGGGTGAAAATATCGGCCCGGGACTGGATCCCAACAGCGACCGATGGAGGCTTGAGTGGAAGGCAGAACCCATCTCCGGATCGAACAACTTCCTCCCCGGACTGGAGCTGGGGCTGAACAGCGCCATTCAGTATATGCGCCACGGGAACGCCAGCGCCGGGATCATCGACGGAGCTTCCGGCGACATTTTCGATCCGGGCTACATAGGCCGCACGCCCACCTTTCAAGCCCCGTATCCTGAAGAACAACTTAACGGGCAACCTTACACACGCTTTCTCACCCAGGATGTACTTGAGCATACCCTGCAGCTTTCCCTGGAAACTGATGTGAGACTGCGCAGCGTCTCTGCCGAAAAGCCCGCATACCGGGGACCGGCGCTGAACATGGGGCTGGGCTACACCCTGGAGCGAATCTGGAACCGGGATTTAATTGCCGGTGACAATAGCTGGGGTCACTATTTCAGGGTGGATTTCACTATTTCTTTCCCCTGATCGTGAGCCGGCTCAGCGGAAGAACCACAAAAACTTGGAGTGCATACCATGAGCAGGATGAGTCTGAAGATGAAGATAATTACCGCCGTTTCAGGGGCAGTTGCAGCAGCAATCATACTTACCGTTCTGCTTGTGCCTTCCCGGTTTCGCGTCGGGGCGGCGGGCCTTCCTTCAGAATTTACTTCGGTAATTGAAACGGCCATGGATTCTGTTGTCAGCGGCAATATGAGTCTGGGGGAAAACAGGGCTGACCTCCACCTCACCGCCCCGTCCCCGGCAATCATTCCCGCAGCTCCCATGAATGCGCCGGCGGGAGAGCATCTGTTCGCCGCGCTGGATCCCATGGTGTGGATTCACAACGAAAATCTGATTCCCCGGCAGCCGGGCGGTCGTGTGCTGGAAGACTATCCCCTTGAAGAAATGGCTGACGCACTGACTCCCTTTGTTTCTTCTGAAGATCGTTTTTACCCCGTGGCCATCCCCGGAGATTACCCGGAATTGTTTCTCCCCGTTCTGGTGATGCTCAGTGAATCTCTGCAGGGGTTTGTGAATGAGGAAGTGTTTGATTCCTGGGATGAGCTACTTGCGAACCCCCGAACCTGGCGGGATTCGGGCTACTTTGACCGTGCATACGAGCTGCTTGATGACTGGGCGAACCGGGGCATTATTTCCCCCCAGTGGTGGGACATGGATGAACCGGCGTACCGGGACGCAGCCCTGGAAGGCCGGGCGGGGCTGTTCCCCCATTATCTCAGCTGGAAGCGGCTGGCGCCGGCGGAAGAGCGTTTCTACTGGAAGGTTATCCCCGCCGTCTCCGGCAGGGGCGTACGCACAATCCGGCCGGTTACCCGTGCAGCAGTCTGGAGCGCCGGCAGCCGCAGTACTGCCTTAATTGAGAGTTCTCCATCCGGTTCTCCATCCGGTTCGGCATCCCCTTCTCCGGCCTCAACCGCCGGGCTGCTGGAGAAGCTCCCCGAAAAGCACAGAGAAACGGCCTCCAGGCTCATTCGGGCCGTGCAGGGGCGGACTTCCCGGGAGAGGATCGTTACTCATACCGGCTGGACGCCGGCAATTTCGGGCAGCAGTGTAGTAAATAAAGAGGACCGGGATGCCAGAACCATGCTGGCCTCCGCGGATTTCTGGATTATTGTGCGCTGAGCCGGCAGTCTGTCTCAACAATTCGCCTAGTGAAGGCTCTCCGTTCAAAGGATATTCTTTCCAAAAAAGCACCTGTCGCCAATAGACTCTTCAGCAACGTACCTGGCGGCACATCACAAATAACGGGGCGGCGCAAGACTGCCGCCCCGTTTCTAAACTTGCAGAGCACTGTTAGAAACCGTATCTGCGTCGGTACTCTTTCCCGGCAGTACCTTATACGGTGCCGCCGGGGAAGGCCTACTCTTCATCTTCCAGTATCACCAGATCATAATTCCCGCTTCCGTAGCCGATGGCCACTTTACCTGCAGTGGATGTGACCCAGGCTCCGCTGGTAGGCCGGGCCACGATACTTGTTCTCTGGCTGTTTACAATGGAATTGGTGGCAACCACTCCGTACTCCCAGGCTCCAAGGGTACTGTCGTAGTAGGCCATTTTCAGTCCGGAGAAGGTTCCAATACCGTTTCCTGTCAGATATGACACATAGGGAGTGTCCCCGGCCAGATCCATATCGGCCCATGATCCCACCGCTCCTTCGCTGTCAATAATCTCACTGGTCTGGAATGTGTAGCTTCCGGTACCATCGATGTTCGGTGCATAAAGGTACAGAAGGTCGCCAGTGGATACACGGTGAGCCACCGCATGAATATTGCCCGATGCATCGAGCTTCATATCCACATAATATCCTGCAGTATCATCGTTGGTGTCTGCTGCCGGGAATACATCGGTGACAGTCCATTCGCTGCTGTTGGCAGGTTCGGGAGTGTTTCCCCGGGCAATCTGCAGAGTACGCTGGGTGGTGTTGTAAAAGATGATTACCGGGCGTACATCGGTTGCGTCGGATCCGCCGATGCTGTCCACTGCAATGCTGGACCAAACACCCACATCCTCTCCGCTGCTGGTGGGAGAAGCGGTTGTGTCCTCCACACCTGCAACCACCGTAGCACCGCTGGTTTCGTTTCCTCCGTTGGTGGCTACGATTTCGTTGGCGCCGTCGGTTATGGCATATTTCAGCGTCTTGGAATAGGCATCATAATACGACACATAGTTTCTGCCGTTCACTTCGTCGCGAACAATTCTGGGATTCTGAAACTGATACAGAGTTTCATCTTCACCGTCGGCATAATTAGGCGTATCGGCATCTCCGTTACCCAAGCGTTCGATATAAGCCACATTTCCATTATTATTCTCAGTCACCAGATACCCCCAGGCGTTTCCGCCGTTGTAATAATTCTGGAGATAGGTGATATGTCTGCTTCCGTCGGGGGCCACAAGAATATCGGTCCATTCCGGCGGGTCATAGATGGAGAAATAGCTGGTCCGGTTCACTACAGGTCCCATTGCTGCGCTATACATGTCGGAGGTTGCATAGTATGACCATGAGGCCCACAACTGCCATGTATTCCGGTCAGCCTCCATGGCGGGATGCACCGGTGAAAGGCTCTGATCAAAGCTGCCTTCATAGTTCCACATCTGCACATAGCGGTCGTCGGTCCAGAGAGTGGATGCCAGTCCGCTCCCATCGTCTTCCTTTTGCCAGTCCCTGCTGCTTCCATTTCTGTTATTTATGCTCTCAATCCCGTTTACCATTACGCTCAGCCATCCGGAATGGGTAAGATTGGATGAGTCGGTTATGCTGATATGCGTGGCCTCCGTATTTGCACTGTAGTTTGCAGCCCCAAGGTCGTCATTGGCAGATCGGTCGTCATTGTACACACGTACCCAGGATGTTCCGGTTTCGGCCAGGTTGTATCCGGTTATCAGAATTTCCCGTCCTGCCTGAGCTTCGTTTTCCCTGAGGATAAACTTTCCGAACCGGCTTCTGAAGGTATTCTCCGCACCGTCGGGTCTGATAATTGAGCTAATGTACGGCACCACATCCACCTGCATGGTCCGATTTACGCTGTTTCCGCCGGCATCAAAAATATCAAAGCTCAGAACCACATTATTCTCAGCCACATTGGCTATCCGGGAGCTGTCGAATTCAAAGTCCCAGTTAAACACATTGCCCGTATCTTCATTCAGATACTCACTGCCGTCTACGGTAAAACTCCAGTCCGGGCTGGTTCCTGCTCCGCTTCCGAATACGGTGAACGCAGTTCCGCCGTTGTACCCGGGTATGCTCACATCGATCCGGTCGATAATCTGGTTATCCCATGCCTTACCCTGAATAATAACCCGGCCTGAAATATCCGCATCCGTGCCGTCATGAAGGCTGTCTGCGGCATATTCCACATGCCCAAGTCGGGTATCACCTGACATGGCGATATTTTCTTCATAGTCAGTCACCGGCTGAAGAGCTTTTTGTGTATCATCAGCATCTTCATTATAGCCTTGACCGAAGGGAGCAATATCCAAATTCGGAGCTGTATCATCCACGTTATCTATGGTCAGCCCCAGGGTCACCGCTGCGCTGAGTTCATCCGTAGAGTCCGCATCGTCGCTGGTGGTGCTGTCATACACGGTTATCTCAATCGTCTGATCGTTATCGCTGCTGCTTTCGGTGAATGCACTGGTATCAATTTCCACCGCCGAGTCTGTAAGCGCACCATTCTGTTCCGTGCCGTTATACACAATAGAGTAGCGCAGCGTACCGTTTCCTCCGGCGCTGTTCACAGCGATGTAAAGCAAGTCGTTCCGGGCGGTAAAGTTTGAGCTTCCGTATCCGCTGGAGATGGTGGTGCCCTGCTCATCTGCTTCAACTGTTCCGCTGGCATCCAGATCGGTACCCAGCACCAGGGAGTTGATGGCAGGCTTGTTGTTGGCAATAAACGCAGCCTGGGCGGCTTCAGAAAAGTTGCCGGCAAAATCCACCGCTCTGCTGTGGAGGGTTACTGCACCGTCATTCACAGCGGTGGAGTCGAAGAGGGCAGACCACTGATAAGTTCCGGCACTCAGGGCAAGCCGTTCGTCAAATCCGTCCCCGTCCCCTGAGGGAAGGCCGTCGGATCCGGCGGCTCCGCTTTCCAGCTCGTTGTCTATTACAATCCGGTAATCGTCGAATGCCGGGTTGTCAAGATCGTAGACGTCGGCCGCCGTGAAGCTGGATGTGGTCCCGCTGCCGTTTTTCAGCTGTATGAGATCGCCGTTCCGGTCGGTAAGATACAATACTACCCGGTCGATTCCCGCAACGGTTCCCGTATCCCGAACGGTACCCTGCAGTTCCGCAGCCGTACCGATTATTTCCGTACTTCCGGTAACCGCCAGATCTGAGGGGGTAATGTTATCCACACTGAAGCTGATGAGGTTTTGGTTGGTGAAGGGACTGGGGCTTGTGGTATCTTCCGCAGTCACTTTCACACTCATGGAGCCTGCTCCGTTGTTATACAGGCCGGCAGCTTCGGTGTTGATTGGAATGCTGATGCGGTAACTTCCCGGGAATGCCCCATCGTAGTCAGGATCGCCGGTTCCCAGCAGTTCCACGGTAATTCCTTCCGCCGCCGCTGCAGCTGTCTCAAGACCTGTGGTGTTGGCAGCTCCCGGGGGCAGAAGTCCGCCGGGATTGTCGAAGATTACCGTATTATCCAGCAGAGGTCCTTCGTTGGAGAAAATGATCCGGTCAATGTCCGTTTCATCCCGGACCAGTCCGCTGAGCAGATAGGTTCCGCTCACCGTGTCGCCGCTCACCAGAGTCATTCCTTCAAACTGGGGAAAGTCCTTATTGAAGGTGATGCTGATCTCTTCTTCCGCACCATAAATTCCGTCGCCGGGAGTCTGTTTGTAATCCTTGGCCCGTACTCGGATACCGATGGTCCGGGTGCTTCCCACACTGGGGTCAAACTCGCTGTTTTCATTCAGATTGATATTCCAGCTGTCGGTGCCGTTCACCTGGTACCAGTTCACGCCGTCAGATGTTTCATCCAGGGTTCCCTCGCTCCAGCTGTCGTTGGTATAGTCGCCGTCGTTGTCTGCGTCGATTGCAATCTGCACCTTCTCCACGAACTGACTGTCAAATGCCGAGCCGAATACCCGTACGAAACCTCCCACCGTCGCCCCGTCGTCGGGAGACAGGATGGTCACTTCCGGCCGGTCCCGTTTGGGGTCGATCTGAAGGGTGTAGCTTGTAAGATAATTTACGTTGCCGTCACCGGAAAGACCTGCACTGTCCTCCGCCCTCACGTACACGGTGAAGTCCCAGAGATCGGTCCATGTTTCCCCCGCATCTTCCACGCCGTCGCCGTCAAGGTCGCCGGTGTTCACCGCAAAAGTGCTGTTGGCATAGTCGTTGATGTTCAGGAAGGAGTAGGACCAGCTGGTTGTTCCGCCGGTATCGATCCAGGTGCTTGCTTCAAGAGTGGATGCATTGGTGGGGTCGATCTGTTTGCCCAGCCCGATGGATACGTTGTCCACACCGGCTCCTCCGGAGTTATCCGCAGTGGTTCCCCCTATGGTCAGAGGACCGAATACCGCTGAACCGTCTGCGGGGCTGGTGATGCTGATTGAAGGCGCGGTTTTATCCACAGTGAATGCCCGGGAAGCGATTCTGGTGTTGCCCACCCCGTCGGTTGCCTGTATGTACACGGTGTGAGCGCCGTCAGCCAGACTTCCCTGGGCTACGCTGAAACTCCAGTTGTCGTAGGGGGTGGAAATCAGGGTCGTTCCGCTGGAGAGATCGCTGTCGTCAAATTTATATTTCAGAGATACGATTCCCGATTCATCACCGCTGGTTCCGGCAAAATCGAAGCTGTCATTGGACGACCAGATCGTGCCGTTGGCCGGTCCGCTGACCGCCGCATCCGGCAGTTCGGTATCCAGACTGAAATCGATGCGTCCCGTGTCGGTTCTGGAATAGTCCATGGCCGAATAATCGCTTCCGTTGTTATCAACCGTATCTACCGAACGGACTCTGATCCCGCGCACGCCGTTTTCCGTATTTGAAAGGGTAATTTCCCAGTCCACGGTTTCTGCTCCATAGCCTGCACCGGTGAGGGTAACCGTCTCGCTTGTTACACTGTCATCCACCGCGTAGCTGTCGATGATGATCTGGGAGACCCCGTCATCATCGCTCACCGTGCCGGAAATAACCGGACTGGTCACACTGGATGATCCGTCAAAGGCGATTCCGTCGATGCTCACCTGGGGTGCGTCGCTGCTTTGATCGATGGTGAAGGTCAGGTCGTCCGTGCCTGAGGTGGAATATGCATTTCCCGCCTCATCTTCTGCACGTACTCTCAGGGTCAACTCGTACTGACCGCCGCCCAGGTCAAGGGCATAATTCAGCAGGGTGGAGTTTCTGGTATCCAGATTACTCAGGGTCCACAGGGTGGTACCGCTCACCGTGCCGGTGGGAAGGGGCATTTCCGCCCCTGCGTTATTCACATCCACAACCACAACATCCAGGTTCTGCACCCCGTATGCGTCGCTGCTGCTTCCGTTAATGCTGATACTATTGTTCTGATCCACACTGCCGAAATCGGTGGTGAACTCTGCAGTTGGAGCGGTGGTATCCACATACACCTGCCGGCTGTCTTCACGGGTATTTCCGCCCAAATCCTGGCTGCGGAGAATCACCTGATACAAACCGTCACCCGCTGAAGTATCAACAGTATAGTCAAAATCCCTGCTGGCATCCCCGGAGGAACCGGTCAAACTGGTGGAAGTGAAGGCCTGGATTTCCACATTGTCCCGAAGAATGCGGATGTCCACCGTATCCACCCCATTGCTGTCGTCTGCGGTTCCGCTGACAGTAAAATCGCCGTTCTGATAACTGAAGTTGGCCGGTGTAAGGCCGCTTAAGGTGGGTGCACCGGTGTCCTGGGTGAAACTTCGGGTAAATACATCCGAGTTCACCGGGGTTGGGTTGTTGTCTTCCGCCCTGAGCTCGATTGCCTTGGGCCCGTCGGTGGCGCTGCTGAATGAAAAACTGAAGGAGCGGTCGGTTACCGATCCTGTGGTGCTCACATTGGTCCAGCTCCCCCAGGTTCCGCCGCCGTCGCTGGAGAACCGGTACTGAACTGAGTCGGCGTTCACACCCACTCCATCGTCATCGCTCACCGTACCGCTTACATTGATGGTTTGGCTGCTGATGGTTTCCCCGTCTGTGGGAGCGCTGATGTTCAGAACAGGTTTGTCGCTATCCTGATACACCCGGAGGGTCTGCGTTGAGCTGGCACTGTTTCCATTGCGGTCTATGGCACGAACGCTCACATCGAGATCGCTTCCGTCCGCAACTGCGCTGCTGTCCACTCCGGTAATGTCGAAGGTACTGCCCAGAGTAAGGGCCGTCCAGCTGCCGCCCCCGTCAATTGAGTACTCAAGACTGCTGAGATTTCCCACCCCGCCGTTCTCGGTGATTGATCCGGAGATATCCATCTCCCCGTTGGCGTATATTCTCCCCGCCTGGGGTAGAGGGTCCCCATCAAAACTGTCAATATAGGGGTCGGGGTTATTGAAACTGATGGATGGAGCCACCCGGTCAAGATTCACATCCTTTTCCACCACTGCGGTTTTTCCCGCAGCGTCATAGACGGTAAATCGGTAGGTATAGACGTCGTCGCTGTCGCCGCCGTCGATGGTTCTGGTATAACTCCAGTCTCCGGTGCCTGAATCGAAGCTGGCGGTTCCCGCTGAACTGTATGTTCCCGCCCCGATTTTCTCTTCCACTTCTATGCGGTCCACAGCATTGCTGTCCGCCGCATCTCCAGAAATGCTGAAGCCCGCATTGCGGTACATGGTGCTCAGTCCGCCGTCAATGCTTATGGTAGGCGCATTCTGATCAATACCGAAATCATGAGTGGTCATGGCGGACTGGTTGCCCGAATTATCCACGGCGATCACAAAAAGACTGCGCTCCCCTTCTCCGCTTAAGGAAATGGTGGCGTTCCAGCTCGTGGTGCCGCTGGCCGGCTGCCAGCCTGAATCGCTCAAGTCGGTGGTGGGGCTGCTTCCCCGGGCACCAACACGGTAGTATACCGAATCGATACCTGCTGCACCGTTATCCGTTGCGCTGCCCTGCACCGCGTAGCTGGACCCGCTGAGCCACTGATCCGCAGCCGGATCGCTCACTCCGGGAGCATTCGGCGCACTGCTGTCCACAACAATTTCTTTCTGCACCGAATTCTGCCGCCCCACGCTGTCAGTGAGAGTAATTACATACACATAGGAGCCCTCGCCGGCGGATATGTCTGTGTCTACCGACCAGGTTCGCGAACTGTCACCATCGGCCCCGTTGAGAACCCCGGTTGCGCTGAAAATATCCGCGGCAGCACCGCCGTCCTTGGACTGGGTGACCGCCACCGAGCTCACCCCGTTGGTGTCGTTGGCCGTACCGCTGATGGTAAAGTCAGCCGCCTTGTAGAGGATTACATCGCCCCAGTCGGCCCCGCCGTCTTCTTCCAGATTGGAGACAAAGGGTGCTGACTGATCCACTACGAAAATCTGTTCAACCGCCGGGGCAAGATTCCCCGCCTTGTCCCGTGCCCGGACCCAGGCGCTATGAGATCCTTCAGCCAGGCCGGTGTCTGCGCCGGCTCCGTCAATATCAAGATCCACGGAAAAATTCCAGGACGAAGGCGATCCGGAAACCGCCGACCAGCTGCCGTCTGTTCCGTCTGTGCTGTCCAGGGAGTATTCCACGCCGCCGGACCCCAGTGACGCCAGGCCGCTGCCGCTGTCGCCGGCGCTTCCCAGAAGGCTTACCACATTCCCGGAGACATAATCTCCCGGATCATCGAAGCTCAAGGATTCGGGTGCGGTTTCATCGATCACCACCGTCCGGGTGAGCTCTGTTGTCCGGCCGGCCACATCTTCTGCGGTGAGGGTGTAGACCCATTCACCGTCGTCTGTGCCGTCTCCCGGAAGAGTTACCGGATGGCTGAACGCTCCGGAGCCTGCTGTGGTGAAAATCACTCCCTGATCCGCACCATCTTTTTCGGCACGTATTTCAAGGGATCCAAAGGCGTTGGTATCGCTTGCCGAACCGCTGAGGGTGAAATCCGTGTTGGTTTCCCCCGGGGCTCCGCTTTCGCTGAGAACCGGATCAGCTGTGTCATAGAAGAAATCTACTTCTGCAAGACTCGGATCGTTCAAGCCGTCACTTGCCCGCACCCACAGGGTTTTGGCTCCCTGTCCCCCTGAAGAGAAATCCACGTCGGCCACAGTCCAGTTCAGGCCGCCCAGGGAAATGGGAGTCCATGTTCCGTCGGACCCGTCACTGCTGTCCAGGGAATATTCCAGGCTGTCCACACCTGCACCGCCGTTATCGGTAATCTGACCGCGGATATCGTAATCGGTTATTTCAACATATTCACCATTCACCGGATTGGTAACCACCAGTTCGGGACTGAGGGTATCGATGGTGAACTGGCGGGTTTCGCTGTTGGTTTTTGTCGGTCCTGTTGTGAAGTCATCGGCCTGCACTTCCATGCTGTAGTCGCCGTCGTCGCTGTTAGCTGCCCGGTCCACCGGCATTTCATAGCGCCAGGTAACCACATCGTCACCGTAGCTTCCGCTGACGATTTCAAGGTTTCCGGTTCCCGCCGGAATTTCCACGCTGTCAATATAGAGTCGCACCTCTTCTATGCCGTTGGGGTCCGAGGCGGTACCGGTGATTACCAGCTCGTAGTTTCCGTCGGAATCTCCGTCGCTGCCGTTGCTCACCGCAGCCGGAACCGGAGAAGTAATAATAATGCTGGGAGGACCGAAATCCAGAGTGAAGGGGATCCATGCGCTGCTTTGCCCGACTGTTCCATTAATATCTTCTGAACGCACCTGAAAGCTGTGAACGCCCTGGGGAAGATTTTCAAGAGAATGGGCCCAGGTTACTTCTCCGCCGTCAACATCAGGCTGATTGCTCACATTGACCCAGTCTTCGCTTTCATTGGTATCCAGAATATCCCCGTCGGAGGTAATATCTTCACCGTCCAGGGGCGCGCCGTCATTATACACATCAATACGGATCTGTACGGTGTCCGCATCCACCGCATCGTCATCGTTCACCTTTCCAAAAATGCTGGCTCCGTTGCCTAATATGTTGTCTGCAGCGGTTCCGCCGGATTGGATATTGGAATAGCTGATCACCGGAATGTCGGAGCTTTGATCCACCCGTATGTGGCGAACCGATGAGGATGAATCGCTTACGTTGCCTGCTGCATCAACGACAAAAAATCGGAGAGTGTAATCCCCGTCCCCGTCAGGAAAGAGGGCCGGATCAGTGGTGTCTATACCGGTGCGGGTCCAGTTGGCAAGTCCCGAAGGTGTTAACCAGCTTCCGTCAAAACTTGCCGGCGCCGGCTGTGCGGCCTGAATGCCGCTCTCGATTTTTCCGTATACCGCCTTCAGAGGATTCAGTCCGTCGTCGGCAATCCCGCTGATGCTGATAATTCCGTTCACCGCGTCGCTTGGCTGGGAATACTCGTTGGGATAGGTAAGGCTCATGGTGGGCTGTACGGTATCTCCCACAAAGCTGTAGGTGCTCTGCCCCCAGCCTCCGTCCACACCGGCGCGAATCTTGAATGACTGGGATCCGTTTCCAAGGGTAAAATCTGTTCCGGCGGTAATGCTGGTTTCATAAGTTCCGTTCACAGCATTTCCTGATGTCAGATAAGCAGATGCCGGATCAAGTTCTATTGCATCGCTCCAGTCGTCATCTCCCGGGGTTACATCAATTTCTATCCGTCCTGAGTTCAGATTGGTAATATCAAACTGGAAATCCAGGGTTTCGCCGGTTCCCACATACTTTCCCTGCTGAGGTGACTGAATCACCAGACCGGGAACTCCCTCGGGCACACTGAAACGTACCGGCTGACTTGTAGCCTCTAAACCGTTTATGTCCGTTGCCCGGAGCTGAATATAGTAATCGTTGCCGCTGGGCAGATCCGATTCATAGCTCCAGTTGCTGCCCTCAAGGGTTAACGGAGAATCCTCCACGAGCCCGCCGGCATCATCGTAATTCACGTAACTTGTATATTCAAAGATCTTCACTTCCGCAGAGGCCACAGGTCCGTCGTCGTCCTCCACAAATCCGTTAAAACGCTGGGGGGAGGCGAAGGGATTGCTGCCGGTCTCCGACGGACTGTAAAACCCGAATTGGGGCATGTCCGAGTCGGGGTTCACATTGAGCATCAGATGATCCGCCGGATCGGCGTCATGCCGCAGACTTGCCAGGCTAACATTCAAGGTTCCAGGGAGAGTTTCTCCCCCGTACTCATAGGCGTTAATGTCTTCAATATTGGGCAGATCGCTTACATCGTCGGCATTGGTTCTGATATCCGCAAAATGATAAAACCAGGGATTGAAGTTTCCCGAGTTATCATATGCCCGGACTATCAGGTAATACTCGCCGTTCAGACCGCCGTCCAGAGAGGATGCATCGAAGCTGTAGTACCAGCTGGAGGTTCCGGTGGCCTTCACATCGGTGAAAACGGCGGAATCATCCGAACGGTCATAGAGGGAGAGGAGGACCTCTTTGACCCGGGTGGTATCCGCAGCTTCTCCCTTTATGGTGACCACATTGTTGAACTCTGCATCGTTTCCATACAAATCCGGGGTGGTGACCAGCACCGTGGGAGGATTGTTGTCCACGGTGAGAAGGAGGTTAATGCTTGCATTCTTTCCTGAAGCATCTGTAACATTGAGCTGATAATCCACGTCCCCGTCGTTCAGGGAGCTGCTGTCGATTTTCACCGACCAGGTCTCGCCGTCAAGAGCTGCATTGAATGTATCGGTGCCGTCGCTGACGGTCACCGAATCAACCCGGAAGTCGTCTTCAACGGTTCCCGAAAGGGTGAAACTTCCCCCCACGTAATCGCCGTTGCTGTGACTCTCCACGCTGATCTTGGGAGGATCAATATCCACCTCATCGCCCAGGCCGGGCTTTAAAAGATCACAGGTGCTCAGGCCGAGCACCGCCGCCGCGATAACGGCAACGTCAAATATCCGTCGAATCCTTTGCAGGGTGTGTGAACGCTTCGTATTTCCTCTCATATTTTTCAATCCTCTCTTTACTGCCGCGGGAAAAATCTTTCCCATTTCCATGGAAAGGTTCATCCCTGTTTTCCAGGCCGGTTTAGCCAGCGCCTAGAACAGATTTATCCGCATTCCGAAGGCCAGGCGGTATTTAATTCCTCCCTGGATATCGGATGAAATAAACCAGAACTGGTTTTCCACATACGCCGCATAGGCGTTCATTGCATTCCATTTTTCAATTTCAACTTTCAGAAGTTCAAGCTGGACGATTACCGCCCCCAGCACCAGACCGTCGGCTTCCGTGCTTCCCTGGGACGTTGAAGAATCCATGGTGAAATACTGGAAAGCCGATCCCACCGCAAGGCTGCTGGAGAGAAATTCCCAGTCCGGTCCGAACAGAAATCCGTAGGGCAGACTGGCCACGTTGGCAAGAAGCTTCAGCCCCAGCACGTTACCGTTGAACCTGCCCTCCGGGGCCTGCCCCCCCAGCACCTGGAGCTTTACGTTGTTGTCGAAGAAGGTAAGTCCCAGCCCCGCTTCCCAGTAGGTGGCACCCAGAACATGAAGATCCACATACAGCCCCTGAATGAACTGGGGCACTTCATAGCTGTTCTTGCTCCTGGGGCGGAGGGTGAGCTGCACATCTTTCAGCCCGTTTGCATCCCAGGCGGTTCCGCTTACCTCCAGCTCTTCGTTCAGTGCGATATTTTCCTCGGGGGTAATGATGCTCACACTGGGAAGGGTGTCATCCACCCGGGTGAAGATCCGGCTCACTGCAGTCTCCCCGGATGCAAATCGGGAGCGAACCATGACGCTCAACGGGCCGTCATTCAGATCCTGGGTTTCCAGCCGGAACTTCCATTCCTCCCGTGGCCGCATGGAGGTGAAACTGCTTCCGTTATCCAGTGAGTATTCAAGACTCACCAGCTCATACTGCTTTTCCAGCTCCCGCTGTTCCTTCCGGCTCATCTCATCTGCTTCCGATGCACCGTCCGGTCCGGACTCCCGGAAATACCCGGTGCGCCCGCTGATCCAGGGGCGCTGACTGGCAAAATCGCCGGTCCCCATGGAATCGATGCTCACCCAGGGACCTTCCGCCCGGTAGTCGATTCTGCTCCGGGGGATGAGACCTCCGTTTTCACTGTCAGCGGATGAGGCGGTATCCGGCAGAATTCTGAACAGATGAGATCCGTCGGCGATTTCACCGGGTTCAAAGCTCCGGCTGAAATAGCCGTTGTCGTCGGTTTTCAGTACATCAAAAGATGATCCGTCCATGGTGAGAACCACCTGGGACGGGATTTCTCCGTCCACCGCGTATGCCCGGCCTTCCAGGGTGAAGTGACCTGAAACCCTGCTTCCGTCAAAAGGATGCAGCAGGGCAAGCCGCCCCTCATTCTCGGGAATCACTCTGATAATATCCCGGGAAACCATGCTCTCATTCTCCGCATCATCCCGGGCGAAAATGCTCAGGTTGTACAATCCGGGCTCAAGGCCGGAAATATCAATCTGTTCCAGAACAACCCGCCGGGG
Organism: Salinispira pacifica; assembly: GCF_000507245.1. Taxonomy (GTDB): domain Bacteria; phylum Spirochaetota; class Spirochaetia; order DSM-27196; family Salinispiraceae; genus Salinispira; species Salinispira pacifica. The sequence goes on from NC_023035.1 coordinate 3,348,404, forward strand.
TTCAAAATATCCCCCGAGCATGGTCTCACCGCCGACCTGTTGTTCCTGTGCGTTCCCGTCATCATCTGCAGCTGCCGCTGTGTCCGTTGTTGCGTCAGGCAGCAGCCGGGTAATCTGATACCGGATATCTGCAACCGTCAGCTCGTCGCTTACCCGAAGCTGAACCGGCAGACTGTACTCAACCTCACTGCCCTCCCGGGGAAGGGAAAGTTCCATTGCCGGAGGAGTGTTATCCAGGGTGATAATGCTTGAAGAAACCGATTCCACGCCGTAGCCGTCAACCGCCTTTATGAGCATGAGATAGCTTCGATCCACCAGAATGCTGCTGTCCAGATCATAACTCCAGGTTTCCCCGCCCCGGGTCTGCTGGAAGCTGTTGCCCCCGTCCAGGGAAATCCAGACGCTCTCTATGCCGTTGGCATCCGATGCGCTTCCTTCAAGGGTCACAGTCCCGCCGTTGGTGCTGCCCAGCTCAGGTGAAAGCAGCTGCGCCCGGGGTTTTTCCCGGCTCACCCGGAATGGCGTTGAAAGCACATCGCTTTCCACACCGTATATATCCACTGCGATAACATCCAGAACATGTTCGTTATCTTCCAGCTCTTCGAAGGGGATACGAATCTCAAAACTGTTGGCCCCCTCCACCGTGTCCGCCCGACGGTATTCTCCGTCATCCAGCCGGTAGCGGATAGAATCTACACCATCGTCGTCAATCACCGTACCGCTGAACAATGCGTCGGACTCAAACAGGGCATCTTCTTCGGGAAATTCCATGCTGATCTTCGGCTTGTCCGAGGCGGGGTCAAAGTTCAGATCCACGTCCCGCCTCCGGGTATTTCCTGCGCTGTCACTCAGCTCAAGATATACTTGCCGGGGAAATTCGGCGTAGGGAGACAGATCAAGAAGATGCTCCAGCACGCCGTGTTCGCTCTGTTTCTCTTCAAATTTCAGTTCAATCTCATCGGCGGCTTCTTCTGAGGTTTCTTCTGCGGCGTCTTCGGGGGCCTCATCGCCTGCCTCGGCACCGTCGCTTTCACCGTTACCTGCAGCAGGCACGGCCAGGGCGAACCGCCCGCCCGGCTCATGGCTGAACTGATCCCACACCAGGAAAAAGAGGGAATTACGACCGTTCACCACCTCATCACCCGGAAGAATCTGCTCAATTTCCGGGCCTTCAGTATCCAGCGTAAGAAGTCTGCGCACCGTGGTGAAATTGCCGGAGGCATCCTCAGCCCGTACCGTCAGTTCAAGGGGACCCTGATCGGCGCCGGCCTTTATCAGCTCTTCAGCACCAATTGCGAAGGAGAACGCACCTCTCCGCCCGGCATTCCGGTCTGCGGCTGCCGGATCATTTTCCCCGGTGGATGCACCATTATCCGGAGAACCCGATGGAAAGACCGCCGAATCCTGTGTGAGGACCCGGAAATTATTGCCGTTCAGGCTGTAGCTGAGCACCGGCAGACCGCCGGTATTCTGGCTGGTTTTTCGGCCGCTACTTGCGCTGGCGTCATTTTCTTCGGCGGCAATACCAAAGGCGTCATTATCCGCAGCAGTTCCGGATATCCGAAGCACGTTGAGGTTTTCCCCTTCAACAGGGGTATTCAGGATGAGTTCCGGAGCAAGGGTATCGAAGCTTACCCCGTCTATTGTTCTGTCAAAAACCTGGCCGTCAACGGTTTCCAGTTCCAGCTTCAGCTCTTCCCAGCGGAGAACCTCTGCTGGAGTGAGGCGGACGATCCATGAACTTCCCGCCTGATCCACCCCGGCCGCGGGAAGACCCGCAGGCCTTGCAGTATCGGCCCCGTCGACATTCACGCTACCATCCCCTGAAGCGGATGCAGTTGCCGTTCTCGCGGCTTCCGGAGGTCGGCCGTTAAACAGATAGATGTAGCTGCCCGGCTTCTCTTCAACAGGATACCAGCCTTCCCGGTCGTCAATAATCCGGTTCTCCGTCGATTCCCTGAGGTGGAAATCCAGAAAACCGGTGACTTCTCGACCGAACTCATCGCTTATCCGCAGGCTGATGCCATGCCGCCCCGCCCTGAGACTGCGGTCCCGGTTTTCCAGGGGAACGGCAAAAGCGTACCCGCCGGCATCCCGGGAGCTGAGGTTCAGCTCTATCTCTTCACCGCCGTCCAGTACGTATACGGCCTCTTCAATTTTTCCGTCATAGTCGAATGTTCCCGTTATTGCCGCCGGCTCTTCGCCGGAAAAGCGGGGGATTTCTTCCAGCTGCCTGTCAGCGAACACCAGCGTGCCGGTTTCCGGGGCGATGGTGAAGCTCACGCTTGCGGAAACGCTTCGCTCTCTGCCCTCATCATCCCCTTCACGAAATTCAATATAGGGCAGTTCGGCTTTCAGCTGATGCTGCCCTGCACCGGGAAAGGGAAACTCTGTGAATGCTTCAGGTCCGCCGGATATGCTTCGGGGTTCGCCGCCGTTCAGGGAGATGAGAATATTCCCGGCATACTCAAATCTGCCGTTCCCGCTTCCCTTGGACACAACCCCCACCGGCAGAGCCTGGCTATCGCCGTGGAGATCACGGGGAAGGAGCCCTGCGTCAGATGAGAAAAAGGGAATAACCAGCCGCATGTTCATACCGGCTTCTTCCGGAGCCGCCCCGCCGGATACCAAAAGGGACCGGGACGCAATCCGCCCTGCGGCATCTTCGGCATAGACGGTGATCATGCTTCCGGGGTATACGATTTCGGAATCGGGGACGCTGATCTCAAAGCTGCCGTCGCCGTCCAGGGCAACCGCTGTGCCCCCGTTCTCTTGGTTTGTTTGGCCATTTGTTTGGCCGGCTGCATCGGCAGATACATACCACAGACGCCGGATTTCCGTATCGTCCTCTGCGGTTCCTCTCACCACGCCGGAGGATGCGGCAGTATCTTCAAGGCTGATATCAGGAGCATCCAGGTCCGATATGATCACCGGCAGATCCCGGGTGTACTGTGTACCCCGGTCGGTAGTAATGCGTACTGCGGCTCCCCGGAGAATCCCTGAGGTCCGGGCAGAGATGCTCAGCCTGTTTCCCCGGCTCCTGAGGCGGAAATCCGAAGCTGCGGCGGCATTGTCATCTCCGGCTTCGTCGTTTTCCGGATTGTCGTTTCCACCGGGGAGAGTTAATTCTGCCGACTCCACGTCCTGTCCGAAAAATACAAGGTCAAATACTTCCCCGGCCCCAAGAACCACCGCCTCGCCGGTAGGGACGGCTGCTCCGGAAGCCATTTCGGTCGCTTCTATGGGAAGCTGGAGCCGGGGTTCGCCGGTATACACGCTGAGGTTTTCAATCCACAGGGGAAAAATATTTTCAGACACAGAACCAAGCTCATCTATGGCCCGGATCTTCACCGGCACATATCCATAGGGAAGGGACGTATCTGTCGAATCGGCAAGAGGAAGAGTGAACTTCCACTGTGTTCCCGGGCTGTCATTTCTGCTCTCTGTGGGCCCGCTCTCTGTCGAATCTCTTTCGGGCCCGCTCGCTGTCGATTCACTTTCAACGGCTTCCAGCTTCAGCTCCAGGTCATCCCGGCCGGGAATGCTGGCCACGATTCGGCCTTTTCCGCTGTGAAAGTTCACATATCCTTCAAGCCCTGCATACTCATCGCTTCGGAATCCGATTCCCGGTTCATAGGCCAGTTCGCCCGCCGGCTGCCGGCTGCCGGGCTCCCCGGCGTCGGAACTCCGGACACCGGTATTTCCGCCATTCTCTGCTGCACGGGGCAGCACTTTCGCCATTTCAACCCGGGGATTCCGGGGTTTCAACAGAAAATCACGGCTCAGCTCTTCGCCTTGAAGCCCGTAGATATCTTCCGCCCGGATACGAAGCTCATGCTCTCCCGGCGGAAGATCTGAAATATCAATGGTAAAGCTCCGGGGCGTGTCGATTCGCACTTCTTCTCCCCGGTTCAGACTGTAGATAACCGCACCGGGAGCATCGTCGTCCAGCACCCAGCCGCTGATCTGCTCACCCAGGCGGTAGGAGGGCAGTTCGTCTTCCCCCGTTTGATCCGGCTCTTCTCCCGGAGATTGTGTTTCACCCAGGGCTCCGGCAAAGCTGATGCGGGGGCGGTCGGCCTGAACGTTCAGCTCTTTGCGATAGCGGATATTGGTGCTGTTACCGGCGGGATCGGTGAGGACGAACTCCAGATCCAGTTCATCGGCTCCGCTGAGCTCCACCGGCGCCTGCCAGTAGGGGTTGCCGGGCTCCATCGCGATTTCCGTCGCTTCTTCTCCGCGGTAGGCCCAGCTGAGACTCTCAATGCCGTTATCGTCCCGGGCGCGGCCCAGTACGCTGAAATTGCCATCGGCCTGGAGATCTTCAGTGGGATACACAATCTCCAGTTCGGGGGGAGTGTTGTCAACAAACAGAAGGAGTGATGCCCTGGACCTGGAACCCTGACTGTCTTCTGCGCGGAACACCAGAACCCGGGGCCCGTCTTCCATTTCCCGGGTATCCACATCCAGTGCGAAACTGCGCTCACCGGCGCCGTCCCTGCCTTTCAGCCGGATCTCATCCCACTGGTCGCCGCTTCGGATATGCATGGCCGCTACGCCGTTAGAATCGCTCAACGTGCCGCTGACCTTCAGCCGGCCGCTCACCAGTCTGCCGTTCTCATGACTCTCGATGGTTATTTCAGGGATATTTCTGTCCAGAATAAAGGAAACCGCAGTTTCCGGACCGGTGAGACCGTTCACATCCACCGCCCTGCTCACAATGGTGTAGGGTCCGTCTTCCAGATCGGATACATCAATTGACGCTGACCAGAATTCCTTCCCTTCGGCTCCATTGAAGCCTGATGCATCCGCGTCCCGGGGATCGTCTCCGGGGATCAGCTGATATTCCACGGAAGAAACCGCATCATCATCCACCGCAGAACCAAGCGCGGAAAAATTCCCGGCCACCCGTTCGTTCAATGCGGGAAAGGTGACAGAAGAGCGGGGAAGATCAGATTCGGGATCCACCCTGATATCCACAGGAGGGGCTTCAAGAATATTACCCGCCTCGTCCTCTGCTGTCACAAGCAGATTGTAGCGGCCGGGATCAAGCCCGCTCAAATCCAACTGTTTGCGCCACTGCAGCAGGCCGTCCACCTGCCGGGGGACATTCAACAGCTCCTGCTCTTCTCCGGCTGAACCACCCTCTGAACCCACTGGATCCGCGGGAGTTGGAGAATCGCCGGGTGCCCCGGCTTCTTCCTGTGCGTGCACAGGCCATGTCAGCAAAACGAGAAAAATACACGATGTCAGAACGGTCTTGAATGCCTTCACTTCAATCACCCCACAATCAGCCTTACGAGAATCAACAAACAGATGTACTTTTTTACAATGATGCAGTTTTACATAGATGCAGAATCCGGAGCAGTTTTCCACAACACCGCTTTTTATCCGGATATCCCCGATTATTATTATCGGGTTATAATATAGCTCTGTATAGTAAGAACCCCTCTAGGATAATGGCTTCTTTGGAGATATTGGTTTACAAATTTTCATTGATGTATGCTGATTGAATTGGCTATGCATTTTGCATAGCGCAAGATGATTTCAATCATCCCCTCACCCTCACCAGCTCTATTTTCAGAAAAAAAACTTGCCTAATTTCTGTCCGTGATTATAATTTATTAACAGAACAGCAGCGGGTATCCATGCTGCCCATATATCAAAATATCCTGCATCTCAGGATCCAACAGAGGTAGGCATGACTGACTATTCATCTCTTCGTCGCAAGATTATTGGGAGAATCGTATTCGCATTTCTTACTCCCCCGTTTATCGCCGTTCTCACGGCGTTTTTTGCAGGTTTTATTCAATGGCCGGATGCAATTGCCGTGCTGAGCAGCCCCGTCGCAGTTCTGCAACTGGCATTGATGACTGGAATTGCTCTGATACTGGGGATGGTACTGGTATCTGTGTTGCAAAAGAGCAGAGAGCACGAGAAGCATCAGACTGCTGCCATTTCAGCTCTGAAAGGATTTATCCCCCTGTTCCTGCTTATTTCCCTTATCCACCTGTTAACAGGCGGTATGGTATTCATTCATGCTGCAGGAATCGAGTCTCAGCTCATGGGAACTGCCATCAGGATTATCCTCCTGGCCCAAATCGGATTAATTAGTCTGCCGGCGGGAGCAATGATCGACACCATTCTCATTCCCTACGCCACACATCTCCCTCTGGACCGAAAATCGTTTTCCGTCCCCCTGAAAGCCAAGCTTGCGCTCATTATTTCATTTGTCTCGGTCTCCGCCTACCTCTACCCCATGGGCCTGCGAATTGGAGATCAGGCCATGGCAGGAATTGAAATGGGTGTCTTTGACCTGCTGGGCTCCAACATCGTTCCTCTGGTAAACCTCGTACTTGGCCTCGCACTCAGCCTCAGTGTATTGAACAGCGCCATAACCAAACCGATTATCGCTCTCACACAGCGGATTCATGTTGCCAAAAACCACGACTACCGAATGGCCGACAACCCTATTTTCCGGGATGAACTGGGACTTGCGGAGAACGAGTTCAATGAACTCATGAGAACCATCTCAGACAATATGTCTTCAAGCAAGGTGTTTCTCCATGAGCTGGAAAACAGCAGTCACTCTCTTACATCAATGGTCAACGAAATAACCGCATCAGTGGTTCAGATCACCGCCAGCATCCAATCCATCGATCATCAGATGACTGACCAAAGCGCTCACGTAACCGAAACAAGCGCAGCAGTGGAACAGATTGCAAAAAATGTGGAAAGTCTCTCGGCAAACATTGACCTCCAGGTAGAAAATGTCAGCGAATCTTCAACCGCCGTTGAAGAAATGATTGCGAATATTTCCTCAATTTCTAAAATCAGCAGCGATGCCAAGGATTTGAGCAACGATTTGGAAACCACCTCCAGAAACGGTCTGGATCAGATAAGTGATTTACGACAGACCATGGACAGAATTGCAGCCAATTCCGAGAGTCTCCAGGAGGCAAACAAACTCATTTCGGATGTTGCAGGCCAGACAAATCTTCTGGCCATGAATGCGGCAATAGAAGCAGCCCATGCCGGTGATTCGGGAAGAGGGTTCAGCGTAGTGGCCGACGAAATCCGCAAACTGGCCGAGACCTCCGCCGAACAGTCAAAGACCATCTCCAATAACCTGAAAGCGGAAGCGGACAGTGTTAACACCGGGGTGCTTCAGACAGAATCCGCCGAACATGCTCTAGTGGATATCTCTGCAGCGGGAAAAAAGGTTCTATCCATCGTGGACTCTATCGAAACTGCCCTGCATGAGCAATCCAGCGGAAGCAAGGTCATTCTTCAGTCCCTGAATAGTGTGGATGAAATTTCAACCCAGGTGCGCTCCGGTGCTGCAGAAATGAAATCCGGCGCAGGAGAAATTGTCACTTCAATTCGAAGCCTCTCGGATATCTCCGAACGCATTACCCTCTCCACCGGGGAAATGTCCGAAGCGCTGAAAGAGATTCAACAGGCAATGCAGGATATTCAGGAGCAGGCTAACAGCAACAACGAAGAAGTTCAGATTCTCAGCAGAGAATACGACAAATACACCCTCTCCTGACATTCTTCCATTGTGGGTGGATGGATTTACCCGTCCCGGGGCAGCTTCAGGGTAAAACAGGTCTGTTCATCCCCGCTTTCCAGGTCGATACTTCCTCCATGGCGCTCAACCACGATGTCCCGGGCGATGCTCAGTCCCAGCCCGGTTCCCTGGCCGTTCTGCTGCCCGAGTCTTTGGTGGTGAAAAAGGGCTCGAAGATCTGTTCCCGGATTTCCTCAGGAATGGCCGAGCCGTTGTTGCAGATCCGGCAGCCCACCGTGTCATTATCGTAGAACGTCTCAATGCTGATTCGGGGGGGACGTTCACTGTTATCCTGGACGGCATGAACCGCATTGGTGATCAGGTTCAAAATCACCTGATTGATTTCTCCGGAATAAGCTGATACCGGGGGCAGTTCGGCATACCGGGCCTCCAGGTCAATCCGGCGGCTTGCCTGCATCAGCTCTCGGGTAATCTCCAGCGTACTGCGGATGCCCCGGTTCAGGTCATACAGCTCCATCTCCTCCCTCTTCCCCGGCCGGGAGAAGTGGAGCAGATTGTCCACAACAGCCAGAATACGCTGGAACCCCTCCTCTGAATCCTGGAGAAGTTCGCGAATTGTCAACAGCTGATCCGAGGGGATCTCGTTTTCAAATTGTACGCCCAGGGCTTCAAGCTTTTTGCGCAGGACCCGGAAGTTGCTCTGGAGGTAGCCCACCGGATTACGCATCTCGTGGGCAAGGCCGGCGGAGATCTGCCCGATGGATGCCAGCTTCTCCCGGTGGATCAGGCGCATTTGGGTCTCTTTCAGTTCTTCGTTGGCCCGGCGGGCATCGTCCAGGAGGGCCAGACGCTCCAGGGACAGGAGCACCTCTTCGCTTATGTCGGAAATCATCACCAGGGTGCCCACCTCCGAGGATGCAGATGCGGCAACGCTTCGCCCGGGCAGGCTGCGGATTGGGCGGACATACACATCGAAGTGCCGTTCTCTGCCGTCCATCTCAAGCTGCCTCTCAAAACTGCGGCTCCGGTTCAAATCGGTATCTCCCAAAAGAGCCACCAGCAGGGGAATCTCGTTGCGCTGCAGACCCAGGTTCTTTCCGGAAACATTCAACAGAGCTTCCGATGCGGAATTAATATCAACCAGCACACCCCCGGTATCAAAAATAAGCACCGCCTGATCCATGGAATCGATCACCAGATTCCTGGCCCGGGGAACAATTTGAAGCATTCTCTGCCAGAACACGCCGATGAAGAAAAACACCCCGGTGACCGCAAATGCAATGGGGGTGAAATCCTTGTAGCGCAGAAAGCTCAGGGGGAGCAGATACAGCATATTCACCACAAGGGGAAGGGACACCCCGGCTATGACCCAGAATGCACGGTTGGCATACACCCTGTCGGAAAGAATAATGTAGCGGATGATGATCAATGCACCGAACAGGAGCAGAGCATAGTGAAAAGCCCCATTGAACCAGAACCACAGACCGTATTCCGGTTCAACCGTGGAAACCCCGAACCGTGTCAGGTAATCCACCGACACATAAATGAGCCCGTGCTGCCTTGCGCTGAGCACCAGCAGGGTGGACAGCACCGGCACCACCGAAAGGAATCCCCACAAAAGCCTCTTTCGGGATATTCTTGCCTGAGTAAAGGAAAACGCAAAATGAAGCCACACAACCGGCAGCGCCGAATAAAACGGGAACTGGGCCACCGCCCAGTTATAGGTCCAGGTCTCCGACTCGGCGATCAGCTCCAGAATATTGGTGATCACCAGCAGCGCCGCCAGGACAAAATACACCATCAGCGCCTTTCCCACCGCTTCCCGGCGGTAACGCCACAGCACCACCTGGGTAACGATGATAATCCCCAGAGCTATGGGGGCAAGAATCAGAAACATGGTGTATTCCATGAGGTCCTCCTGATGAAACTTTTGGAGAAAGGTCCTAGCAATTGCTCATATGTAGGGCCTCCTGAAAAAACCCTATGCTGCAATTCTACCATACCCCGGAATATGTCAACATAGATTTCGCCTGGAGTTGAGCTGAATCAGCATACTCCAGAGTACGAGATGTATGGAGATTCCATGAGGTATGGAAGAGCAATTAAAGAGTCGGTTCTCAAGAGGGTTCTGCCACCGAATGCTGAAAGTATACGGTCTGTTAGTATCGATGTCGGGATTGCCCAGCAGACAACTCGCAACTGGATGGCAAAGAGCGATCAAGGTATACTCGGTGATGATGTTCAGCTTGGTCCCCGACAACTGGGTGCCTCGGAAAAGTTCGCACTCATTCTTGAAGCCGCCAGTCTCAACGAAGAAGATCGCGGCCCCTGGATTCGGAAAAAGGATTGCACTCTGAGCATTTACAATTGGTCGAGCACCTCCGGATGTCAGAAAACCTGATTTTCAAACAATCTGATCTCATGTTCCTATCCGTAGCGGCGTTGTATCCAAACACATATCATATTCTCTTAAATTAAATGGCTGCAGCATACCTTTCTGCGAAAGATATGGCATTCAATATCCTTCTCGTCTGGAAGTAACTGAGTTCACTTCGATTCAACGGTTTTTACAAGTTTTCCCGTAGACTTTTCTTCGCGTACCCACCACAACTCTTGCGCTCCGGTATAACTTTTCCACTATGTTTATTTGTCAAGCAGCATCTCGCTCTTTCTTGCATTCCTCCAGTGTTTTTTGATACTCGACGAGTTTTCGCCGATATAGTTCCTCCTTTAACCAGTGAAATCGTTCTCCCTGGAGTAACATCCGGCGCATCACGCCGCATAGCCGCCGGATCATCGCGATCCGCGCTCGCCCACTGCCGCGTCGAGCTTTGAGCTCTTCGTAGTCGCGCTCCCATCCCGGCGTTCCTTTGATCGTCTGGTAAATCGACTGCGTGAGGATCGTCCGGCTGAGCTTCCGTGATTCTCGGGTGATATGCCCGGGACGACTCTTGCCGCCCGAATCATGACATCGCGGTACCAAACCGAGATAGGCGTTCATGCGCCGCAGGCTCGGGAAACGGTGAACATCTCCAACGTCAGCTAGAAAGGCTGCGGCGGTCAGTGGCGTGATGCCGGGGATAGTAATCAAAAGCTGGATCTGCTCATCCAGTGGAGTACTCGCCTCCACGATTTTCCGGCTGAGCCGCTCTTTCGATTCAGTGATAGTCCATAGCAGATCAACTTGGATCTGCAGCGCATCAACGATGACCTCCCAGATGTGTCGATCAGCGAGGATCTCGGCGACGGACTCTTTCCCCTTGAAGAGTCGCGATCGTTCGGTTGAACTCACGGTTACCCCGTCCTCGGCGAGCATCGCCTGGATAGTATTCTTCAACATGCGAATCTGGCGATTAAAGAGGTTGTAAACGGCAAACAGCCTCCGCGGCGTCCGGATCGTCTCACTCGGCTTGTACACCGTTGGGATACCGAACTCACACGGATGCATGGCCGACCAGGCCCGATGACCAGATAGACCCATAGCGCTTTAGCCATGTTGCGTGCATCCTGCCGATCGGTCTTATTCCAGGAATCGGTGATGATGCGAAATCGCATCGGATCCAGCACGAAGCACTTAGCCCCCTGAGCCTCGACACGGTCGGCCCCGGTTTCATGGGCGAGCAATGAGCGCCAGCGAATGACCAGCCAAATAGAAAATTCCGCAGGACGCCTCGATTACAACCGCGTCGTCCGGACCCAGCTCAGCGAGATACGCCTCCATCTGACATGATCTAAGAAACCGCATCTCGCGCCCGCCACGATCAAGCACAGATACTGTCGAGTACCTCTTATGCTGATCGATACCATGAAAACGTGTAACCATCGTCTCCTCCTCGTTCTCCTGAAAGCGAGAGAGCAGAGTACCGATGTCGGTTATGCGTTCCATTCCACTATTGAGGTTGCATACCCGAGCAGGTTCCGAAGAAACCGACCAGGGCAGCATCGCGCCCTGGTCGTGCTATTCTGTTGGTACGTATGCGGCCGGTGGCCTGCCGGGGATGCATGGCGAGCAGGTTCCGGAGGCACCGACCAGCCAAACCTATCAACGTGGTCGCAACCCGCTTCAGCAGGACGCCACAGAAAAGTTATAGGCCATCGACCGTCCTGATCTCTGCGCTTCCGGATTGCTTGTGATCAGGAGTAGTCTAACACCCACGGTTGCAGGGCCGAGCAGGCGGCGATAGCCGCCGTCCAGCCATCGACCGCGTAATGCGCCTAACCGACGCTTGACAAATAAACATAACAACCTATCATTGAAACACATGGGGTTCCCAGGAATGCCCGAACCTAGCGCATATCCCCCGCGGCACCTTTCATTGCCCTATCCAATACATAGAGGTAAAATCGAATTAGCATCCGAAGCCGTACGCATACCGGAATGCTGGAGGGTTTGATATGGCCCCGCGAACCACTGAATTGTACTATTTCACTGGAACCGGTAATTCCCTTTCAATCGCGAAGGACCTCGCTGCCGAAATTGATGGAGCTTCAATTCATTCAATGAGTCGTCACCGAGGTACCATTGAAGCAGATTCCATCGGATTGATATTTCCCATCTACTTCGCCCAGGCTCCGGTCTTTGTACAGGAGTTCATCGATCGAGCAGATTTTGGAGAGATAGGGTATCTGTTTCTCATCGCCAACGGCGGGGGCTTGTTCGATGGTGCGTTGAACATGGCGGAAGATCAGTTATCCCGGAAAGGCATCAAGGTCAATGCCGGCTTCACCATCAGGATGCCGGGGAACCACCCGATGATCTCTGCGATACAGACCAGAGCGCACGAGAAATTCTATCGAAGGGAAGCGCTGAAGGTAAAGCGAATCTCCCGGATAATATCCGATAGGGAGTCGCGAAAGGTGGAAGGCAACTTTCGTCTGTTCGGCCGCGGGACATTTCAGCGCATTTTCCGCGAGCCATTGCAACTCTCCAAAGCCCATCGGCTTGACGAAGTTTTCTCTGTGAACTCCAGCTGCAATGGCTGCGGCATTTGCGAGCAGTTTTGCCCGGTGGGCAACATCCAAATCCTCAAACCGGAAGGAAGACCCACCTGGAATCATCACTGCGTGAATTGCGCAGGGTGCTATCATCATTGTCCGGAAGAAGCCATTGAGTTTACCGGCATGAGGCATCAGATGAAACGGTATCGACATCCCGATGTTACGTTTCATGAGCTTATATCATAAAATCTATCGTCGGCTTGGATGCCGAAGCCGGTTTGCAGCACAACATCGAATCTATCGGACCCGGAAGCTGAGCAGATCTTCGTTTCCGATCCAACCTTCGGACTACTTACAGCCCCTATCCTCACGAGTATGCGAATCGTCGATTCGGGGAATCCTTATTGATTCAAGATGCAGTGACTTTCGAATTGCCTTTACCCAGCGCAAAATTGCATTGGCAAGATTAGAAACCATCCCTCGTTTTTTCACAAACTGATGTTGCTCGTAAAAGGAAATAACACTATCTGTCATGCGGTTAATTGCCAATTGGGTAAGCTTCTCAGATTGCTCCATTACTAAAGCGGGTCTCACGCCAAGACTTCGCGCTATAAACGCGATGTCTTGTGTGTTGGGAACTTTTCGTGTTTCGTCCGGACTAATAGGAAAAGCATAGCGCTGGTCCAGGAGCTTGCCAAACAGAAGTGTACTGGTTAAATCATACAGTGGAGAAAGCGTAGGCCCCGAAGCTGTATACAATATCGAGAGGTTTTTACCATGAGCATCGGTGTTTCCGGTAATAATATTTGCTAACTGCCGTTGTAGCAGGACATTGATATCGTGAACGGGCCGATAGCTATGAGAACGAAGAATTTTGGCAATTTCACTAAGCTGAATTCCACCAGAGATACCATATTTTTCATGGGAAGAATATCCTGATGCCTGCAGGAAATCTTCCTGGTGAACGCGGGCAATCGTGCCGTCAGCTAGGGTCTTGCGATCATAGCGGGATGAAAGTACATAGTCATTGTATGCAGTGGTCGTAATCACCGGAAGCTCAAGGTCCCCCAAAAATCTCGTACAAAAGGCTTCGTTTAATGGAAGATTATTCACCGCTGAATGCGGGAATTTGATAATGTGGGAACTCACCCCGCTGCCATGAGGCCAATGCAAAGTACCGATTTGATCTCGATATACAGCCCATTTATGCTGGGCACCAGCTAATGATAGACGCACCGGGGTTTCGCCGGTGAAGGGGAGATAATAGCCCTTGGATGCAATCACATCGCGGATGGCCTGTTCGCCGATTTCCTGGTACCAAGCCTGTTCGGCTATTGGTGGTTCGGGGGTATCTGTAATACTCAAGGCTCCCGCACAGTCTCTGCCGATATCAGCAAGGAGGGCAAAATCATCTCCGTGATGGATTTTCTTCGAGTGCTCAAGCTCTCGGCGCACAATGCCCTTGGGTAGGAGATTAGAGAAAAAATGTCGGTCCTGAATTCCAGGCTCCACGTAAAACTTATCAGATTTTGGTCTGGACAAAGGGCTCAGCTTACTGTTCGACCATCATCCAGCTCTACAACGAGAGCTTCATTATTTATGTTTACTCAAACAGCATTTGAAAACCCATGGCTATTCCGAAGCCGTCTATTCTAAGTATAGTAGGCGTGGAATAATTATATACCCACTTGATTTTAAGAGTAATAAGCTCCGGATACCATATTTAATTAATCATCACATATGCTCCGCACTTGACCGCCCTCACACGCTTCAATAGGCTTATGGATGATATGAACGGTCAAAAAGAAATCCTCTGTATTGTAGATGACGAACCCCAGGTGCTCAAAGCCCTGAGCCGTGAGCTGGAAGATTTTTGCAGCGGCTTGAACCTGGAGTTGCGGACATACAAGGGCCCGGGAGCCTGCAAGAAAGCGCTTGCTGAAGATGCATCCCGCACAGCTGTGCTGATCTCCGATCTGCGGATGGCCGAGCAGTCGGGAAGCGACTTCCTGCTGGAGGTTCACCGGGATTATCCTGATATCGAACTCATGCTCCTTACTGCGTACAACGATATTCAGGAGATTCAGAAAGCCATTTCCGCAACCCTCCGAGCGCTGATCACAAAACCCTGGAACCCGGAAATTCTGGAGGCGGAGATTGAGAACGCCCTTTCCATCCGCCGGATGAGACAGGATAACCGGGAGTACATTCATAAATTGAACCGACATCTCGATATTGCGGCGGACTTCCAGAAAAACCTCCTGGAAACCCGCATTCCCGATGTAAAAAATGCACGGCTCGAGCTGAGTTACATGCCCCACCAGGCCCTGCGCATCGGCGGAGATTATTATGATGTTATCAAACTGGATGATAACCGTTTCATCGCCATGCTGGGGGATGTTACCGGACAGGGAATCCGGCCGTCTTTCGTTACCGCCATGCTCAAGGTCATCAGCCTGTCACTGGGCAGCCCCAGGCAGGGAGACCAGGTAACCACCGGAGGCCTCATGACCTTCATGAACAAACGGCTGTGCCAGGTACTTCAGAACGCATCGGATATTCTCATAACTTTCAGCATAATTCTTATAGATACCGAGCATATGAGTCTGAGCATATCCAACGCAGGCCACCTGCCGGTTTACACCATCAATTCCGGCGGCGTTACGGAGCACAAAATTGAGGGGCCTGCCATGGGGTTTTCCTCAGGGGTACAGTATCAGCAGAAAGATATTCCCCTGAAGCATGGAGACGCCGTGGCGGTCTACACCGACGGTCTTTTGGAAACCAAATCCAAACAATCCAAAATCAACTCCGAGGTGATTAAGAAATTTTTCCGTATGGCAGTGATGGATGAAGATTTCAACGAAACTTTCCTCAAACAGCTCAAACTGGTACGGGGAGAAGAAGATTTTCATGACGATGTGACACTTTTGTCGGTGCGGGTGTAGCGTTGCAGTCAGTGCGTAGCTTCTGCAGCCGGGTTGATTACGCTTTTTTTGCAAACGGGAACCGCTCCTATGAAGAAATTATGACCTTGGTTGAAACATATTATGTACAATAGTTTTTTGTATTATCTGTTAACATCACCTAATATGGAACTATGAAGTGCGCAAAGGTTCTGTTCAGTTTATTGTATCTGGGAGCCGCCCTGGGATTGGTTGGAGCGCAGGATATTACCCTGGTTGCAGTGGTGGAAGTCTGGCCTCCTTACCGGATTGAAGCAGAAGAGGAGCTGACCGGTATAGACATTGATCTTCTTCAGGCCATTGAGTATGAGCTGGATGTGAAGATCGAAATACAGCGCCGTCCCTTCGCCCGGGCTCTTGAGATGATCAGAAGCGGGAATGCGGATATTATTCCCGGCATCGCCTACACAGAAGAACGGGACGAGTACATCCGCTACTCTGCCAGCAGCTACTCTGTGGTGCAACCGGTGTTTTATGCCCGCCGGGATGCGGCTCCACAAATTCGGAAATACGAAGATCTGTATAATTACCGCATCGGGTACTCCCTGAACTCGGCATATTTCGAACCATTCAACTCCGATGAAGAACTTACCAAGCTGGGGCTTTCAACCGAGGCTCAGGTTTTGAAGATGCTAGAGCTGGGCAGGGTGGATGTAATCATCGGCACCGACCCAAACCTCGCATACGACATTGCCCGGGCAAATCTCAGCGGAGAGCTCTCGCAGACAGCATACGTTCCCGAACCGAACACACCCCTCTACCTGGGTTTTCCGGATAACGGGGAACACCCTGAACTGTACCGTCGCATTGATGACATACTGCAAATGCTGATCCGTGAAGGGCGCGTTCAATCAATTTTGGAATCGTACCGATAGAGGCTCTTTGAGAATCGTAGCGATAGAGGATCCCGGTGAAACGCAATTTACTAATCGAAACGGCCATCATTCTCACCATTATTGCCATCCTTTCGGTAATCATGTTCGGAATAATTACCCTCATGCTCTCCAACAGCTACCTGATCAATCAGTTGAAAGATACCTCCCATGAGACCGCAGACAGACTGCAGGAGATTCTTATAACCCCTCTCTACACCCTAAGCGATGAAACCGCAATAAACATCGTCCAGGCATATCTTGGCTCCGGGGTTCTGGAAGGGATTATTCTGGAATCCAGCGCCAATGGTATTTTATTGAATCAGGAGCCGGAGAGTTCCTCGTACATCGGCCCCTTCATGCGGGAGATCAGTTTTGAAAATCTTGAGCTCGGCCGGGTAACCCTGTGGTTTTCCAACCGGCAGATAATCAGCACTCAGCGGCAGCTGATGTTGATCATCAGCATTACCGTTGTGGCCATGTCTGGCGTATTGCTCTTAAGCATATTCCTCCTGAGCCGATTTAAAATCAAAAAAACACTCACCGGTGTAATATACGGCATCGGGCAATTAAGCAAAGGGAACTACAGCTGCCGAATTGAGCGCGAACAATATAGGGATGTTAACCTCTTCATCGACCGCCTGAATGCCATGGCCGAGCATATTGAGGAAAAGGAGCAATCCCTCCTGGAGCTCAATGAAAATCTTGAGCACAAGGTGGCCGAACGCACCCGGGAGGTGGAAGAAACCTCCCAGCGCCTGCGAAACGCCGAACGTCTGGTATCTCTCGGGAATCTGGTGGTGGGGATATCCCATGAGCTTAATACCCCCCTGGGAAATGCTCTCACCACGGTAAGCTATCTGGAAAATCTGGCACAGAAGATGCAGGAAGGCAACGAACCGGCACATCCCCGGATGCTCAGCGAACCCATCGCAATTATACAGAAAAGCCTGAACAAAGCCATACGGCTCATTAGAAGTTTTCGGCAAATTACCATCCCCCAGGAGGACAAGCCGCCCGCACGGATCTATGTAAAAAAATACCTGCAAGATGTAGCGGAACTCACTGAAAGTCAAATGGAAGGAAAGAATGTCAGTGTCACGGTGGACGGTCCTGAGTTTGAACTTACCATATCACCGGCAGTTCTCTACCCCATCATCTTTAACCTTATCGCCAATGCCGCAGAACACGGGTATGAAACCGAGTATGAATCCGGTGCTGAAACATCAGCCCAACAAACATCGACCCAACAAACTACTGATCCGGTAGAATTCCAGCTGGAACGGCAGGATGGCAACATTTTTATTACATGCACAGACCATGGAACAGGCATTGATCCCGCAATTCTCCCGAAGGTATTCGAACCCTTTTTTACCACCAAACGGGGAGAAGGAAAAACCGGCCTGGGACTCTACATTGTCAATTCCGTAGTCACCACCCAGCTCCAGGGCTGGGTGGAACTGAGATCAACCCCGGGCAGAGGAACCACGGTACTCATCTCGTTTCCAGTCCCACCTGTATCCGGTTAGCCGCCGCCCGGCCCCGGGGTGTATTACCAAAGTCACCGCCAGTAAGGCGAAGCAGCTTGAAAAGAACAAATTATGGGAGTACACTCCAACTATATAGCTATAAATCAGGAGTGTATTCATGATTGAGAAGATGTTCTCAACATATAAGAGGCTGTTAGGGCATACACATTTCAAATATCATAGGTATGTGTATAAAGATTTCAACCTGAATAACCGGTTAACAGGGTTAATCGGGCCAAGAGGCACGGGTAAAACCACCCTTTTATTACAATATATAAAAGAAAACCTGAACATTGATGACTGCATCTATGCATCACTGGACAATATCTATTTCTCTCAAAAGAAGGTATTTGATTTTGTACATGAATTATATGAGATCTACGGTATTCGATACTATTTCTTTGATGAAGCACATAAATATCCCGGTTGGAACCAGGAGATCAAAAACATCTATGATTCCTTTCCGGATATGAGAATTGTTTTTTCAGGGAGCTCAAGTCTGGATCTGATCAAAGGTTCTTACGACTTGTCGAGACGGGGGGGTATATATAGAATCGGCGGCTTATCATTCAGAGAATATCTCATGTTCAATAACATAGCCGTTGTAGAACCTTTTTCTTTAGAGCAATTATTGCAAGACAAGACCAGAATCGAAGCAGAAATTGCAGCCATACCCAAACTGTTAGTTCATTTTAAGCAATATATGGGCTCAGGATATTATCCATTCGTCCTTGAGGATCCAGATTCCTATGGTCATAAGATTCAGCGAATAGTTGAAAAAACAATATATGAAGATATTTCCAATCACTATAAGCTGAAAACAGAGAATCTCATACACTTTAAACGAATCCTCTCCTATATGGCCACAATACCGCCAGGCTCCTTGAATACCAACAATATTGCAAAAAACATCGGGCTGGATAATAAGACCATACAGAATTATCTGGATATATTGCATGAGACAGGCCTGATTCAGTTAATCCCCAAAAATACAGCAGGCAGCAATCTGCTGAAGAAAACTGAAAAGATATTTCTAGATAATCCGGATATATATGCATCTGTCTGCGACGAAATCGGGTTCGAAGCGTCTAATGGAACACTGAGAGAAATTTTCTTTATCAAGATGATTATGAATTCAGGGAAAACGCTGCATTACAGCGACATCGGGGGCTACACAGTTGGCGGGAAAAATTTTGAATTAGGCGGCCGGAACAAAAGCTTAAAACAAATACAAGAACATTTGGAAAACTCATATCTGGTAAAAGACGATATTCTCCATGGAAGCAGATATGAGATACCCCTGTACCTTTTTGGGTTTTTATACTGAGAAGCTATTTCAGCCTTTCATAGTGCCCCCACAATTAGTTATTTTTCCGTGGGAAGTAGCGGTACAGCTTGGTGTCAGCGGTTCTCATAAACAGCAGCGTGATTTCCCACATTAACAGGAACGATTGTATCTTCACGTACAATAAATTCCATGGTAATTCTGTAACCGGTATTTATGAATACACTATGAAGGTCAGATAATTTTCCCTTTAGGCGATGAAGACGCAGTGATGGATGGTGCAGGTTCATTTCCAGTAATTGCAGGGTTTTTACATACTGACCTCGAAGCTCTGGATGACGGAGCAGGAATTTTTCTGCACGTTTTTCATAGCTATGGGTAAATACCAATTTAGGCATGATCAATTCTATTTAAATGAGCGCTGATTCCATCTGTGTACATATTTCCGGAATCAAGATCCTTCCGGGTTTCATTCAGCGCGGCTTCCAGCTCGCATTCACGAAGATAATTATACTTTTCAAGGCTCATCACCACGTATGTGTCTTTGCCCCTTACGGTAATAATGGCTTCGCTATCTTCTGTATCATTCAGCTTTATAGCAGACGCACCCTTCGTCTTCAACTCGTTTGCGCTAATATGCAGCATTGTACACCTCCTACCACTATTGGTACTTTTAATAGTACGACTAATAGGTTTATAGATCAATGCGCGTTCAGCTGATTGTACCCTCTGTGTCAAGATAGTTTTCGGCATGCACTTTCATATGTGGTGCCCCGCCAGGCTTTGATTTGCCCTTTAATATCAGCATCCACTTTTGTTGATTTGTGTCCTCATATTTCGTAAAATATTGGAGGGAAACTCATGAAAAATAAAGCCTCGGTATTAACACTTCGCATTCCTGAAGAGTTAAAGCATAGCATTAAGAATATGGCCGATCAGCAGGGTGTTTCGATAAACCAGCTCGCCTTATACGCTCTTACGAAAGAAATACAGGAAATGAAAACACACAGCCTGCTGAAAACATACTGGGCCCAACGGGATGAAAAAGAGATCTCAGAAAACTTCACTAAGTTATTAGAAAAAGTGAAAGAGAAAAATAACGCCGAAACAGTGCCTGACTGGGATGCAATTTAGAACTCAAGGAGTCCCGTTATTCACCGGGATGATTTATCGTGGCCAGTTTCCACACGTGGGCGGCTCAACGGATTTCAGAAAGACTGGTAGATACTTTCTTGGTCTTCAAACTTCACGATGAAATATGCTGATGGTTTTCCAGAGGATCATCAACCTCTATGCTCTCTGCAAACAATTGGATCGGGTCAAGATCCAGGCATTCTTCTGGATTCATAGTTCTTTTAACATCCCAAGCCAAAGTGTTATTCATTACGGTACAGGTCTCCATAAATACTTTTATATCAGACAATTGCTGGAAGACACCTCTTCGAGTCAATTTAGACGCATCATATAGCTTTATATGACCATCAGAAAAATATACGTATACATGAAAGTCTTCCCTGGGAATTACTTGCAATACACTATTCATACTAATTCCTACTGCAGCGGTTTGATTTTGTGGATCTCACCATGCTGCTCAGCTATAAGCCAATTCTCCATGAGCTCTGATTTGTGTATTTCGCACCAGGCCAAGACCAATTTCAGTTGCCTGTTGGGGAGCATCCCTTCAATTACAACACCATCCTGGATTGAAATCAGAGCTTTAAGATCGTTATATTCTGCATGGAAATGCGGAGGATTATGGTCATTCCAATACATGAAAATTCGAATACCGAAAAACTCACTGATCTTAGGCATATTAACCTCATTCGATTATTGAACTCTATATAAGTGTAATATAACAGACAAAAAATCGATCATAAAGTCGAAACAGTGCCTGATTGGGATGCAATATAGAACTCAGGAATATGCTGTGTATTGAAAAGGATAATTTATAGTGCCCAGTTTTCCAGTTGCAATTTCTCAAATCGTGATGAATTGTTTCTTGAAATTCGGATGTCATTTATAATTTCATCAGCGGAACGCTCATCGACCCAGCTTCCTTTTAATGCCAGGAAATCTTTTGTTGGATTTTCTCAAACTGATCAGGCGAGGATAAATATTTTTCAATTATTAGTACTACTTCCTGACTTACAGATCTTCTTTCTGATGCAGCACGCTGCTTTAGTGAATCATATAGTGAATCGTCCATATCCTTAACTTGGAAATTTGCATTTAATGACGCTCCTGAATTTTTCGTTCATGAATAACGAATGCTTTTTTATCCACTAATGGTATCGCGAATTTCTTTCAGGTCAATGAAAGAACACCTGCGTCACGCCAGCTTCTTCCGGGCCTTGTTGGCAAAGTGCAGCCAGGTGAAAAGTGATGCGGCAATCAGCCAGGCGACGAGAATGAAGAGGTCGGCTGCCAGGAGGCTGCCTTCATTGCGGATGGCCAGGCTGCGCCCGATTACCGACAGCGCCATGAGAAGGTTCACTGCGTGGATCATTGCCAGAATCTGCCCGGTGGAGAACCCGAAGGCCAGAAGTTTATGGTGGAGGTGTTCCTTGTCCGGATGATGAATGGGTTTGCGCTCCCGAATTCTGCGCATAATTGCCGCAACCATATCGATTATGGGAACAATCAGAACGGTTATGGTAACAATAAAGCCCGCCTGAAAGTGGCTGGGGTCGGCAGCTCCGTCCCCGGCGCCGATGAAGGCCAGAGCCCCCAGAGCGAACCCCAGAAAGAGGCTTCCCGAATCCCCCATAAACACCTTCGCCTTGGGCTTGTTGAATACCAGAAATGCCAGGAGCGCACCGAACAGCATAAACGAAAAGAGCGCACCGCTGAGGTTGCCGTTAATCACATGGACCGTACCGATTCCCGCTGATGCGATGAGTCCCGTGCCGCCGGCAAGGCCGTCCAGGCCGTCGATAAGGTTCACCGCGTTGGATATGGATATGAGCCAGAAAATGGTGATGGCCCCGCTCATGGGTCCCAAAGGAAGCACCCACCGAACCCCGGGAAGATAAATTCCGTCTATGAGGGCACCGCCAACGGCAACCAGGGCCCCGGCAACAATCTGCCCGATCAGCTTGTAGATAGCCCTGATATTCACAAAATCATCCACCAGACCCAGCCCGTGGACAATAAAAAAGCCCAGAAAGAGGAGAATATTCTTGTTTGAGAAAAACCGTGTGGTGGTAAAAGAGGAATCCAGAAGGGGGAGGAGAATAGTGAGGATAAATGCAGTGAGAAGGAAGGAAAGGAAAAAGCCCACACCGCCCAGCCGGGGGGTGTCTTCGGTATGAATCTTTCGATGATCCAGCTGGTCATACCAGTTGTTTCGATGGCTGATCCGGATAATCACCGGAGTAAGAATCAGATTTATCAGAAAGGCGATACCTGCCCCGGGCAGGATAAGACTCAGCTGCATGGATATTCCTCTGTTTTTCCGTATCTCTCAATATAGCTATAACTATATCAGAACGGAAAAGGAATATCCATTAGGCAGAAGTATTAGAAACTGCGACTTAAGCTGAGCTGTACCACCAGGGAGACTACCCGGCCGGCAGGGTCTTCGTTGTTTTGCCGGTAGTAGGACCAGGACTGTCCGTAGGTCACCGGCAGCCCGATATTGATGTTCAACAAGGGGGCAATTGACCCAGTGAGCCCGAAAACGATTTGTCCCGAATGGTCGTTATATTGATGATACCAGCGCACCGCCGGCTTCAGTCCGAAGATCCGGGCATCGGTGAACACGATCCCCAGACCGCTTCGGTGCACGCCGTTCTCCGCCCATACAAGATTGGTATCCGCAGCGGACTCTTCTGCGGGCACGGGCCCGATCCGGGTTGTAATTTCCGGCCCGTATGAGAACCGGTATTCACCGATCAGCTGCAGGCCGATATCTGAGCTTTCCCAGAACATGTGAACCAGGGCCTGGGTTGTGGGCCAGAGGTACGAGGGTCCTATACCCCACGCTGTTCCGGCATCGCCTTTTGCAGGATACACATCAAAATCACCCCGTCCTTCAAGAGCAATATCCACCCCCAGTACATTTGTCTTCACATACATGTTGCCGATGAGGGACTGTTCCAGATTCCGATTGAACTTGCCGGAGAAGCCGAGGGTGAAGGGACCTGCAGAGGTTTCAAACAGGGAGGCGTAGGCAAAATCCAGGGGGCTGGGGCTTGCAGTTGAGGCAAGCCAGCCGTCTTTTACATAGATCACAGAAGTGAGTCCGTTCACCCCCAGGGGCATGAACATCTTTACCGCAATGCCGTCCTTCACATCTGATACCAGGTCGCCGGGATTGCTCAACAACTGCGCCTGTCCCCAACTCATGGACTGCTTCCCCACCCGGAAAAAGTAGCGTTCAGCCAGGGTATAATCGATGAATAATTCTGATACTGAAGGGGTGGGAAAACTGAACCGGCTTTCATCCATGGAAGTGGAAAGTTTGGCAAAATACCGAAAATAGGGCAGCGGCCGGGCATCCACCGACACAGACGAACTCATATCATAGTACACCGATGCATCAAACTCTTCCCAGAGTATGTCGCCGTAAGGAGCCCCTTCCTCAGGAACGGGCCAATCGAGAAAGCCGCCTGCTATGGAGCCGGAAAGGCTAACAGTACCCTTAACAGTCGGTTTATCCCGGGTGGTGAGGGCGTCCAAGTCTATAGCGTCCTCGCCATTTTCGTCTGCGCCGTCATCCGCTACATCCGATTCGGAGTTTTCGGCATCATCTTCGGTGTCTGTGTCACCGCTTTCAGATTCACTTTCAGAATCGTTTTGAGATTCCACCGTTTCATCCGGCACGGCAAACAGATCATCCACGTCATCCTGGGCATACAGCATGGAGGGGAAAAGGAGCAGGAAAGCAAGTGCGAATGCGGCGGCACCGTTACGAGGGAGAAGGCGGTTCACATTCATTATTCGCTCACCCGCTCAAGGTAGGCCTGGGTGAACACAAGATCGGGCAGATCATTCAGACTGGGCTTTGCAACGGTGATGATGGTTCGCTCATTTCGGAACTGACCGTTCACATTGCGGCCTGCAAGGGCGTCGATGATCACGATCTGCACCGGAACAAAGCGTTCGCCAACAGCCTGGTAGCGGGGTATTGCAGTTGTCCGCATGAGCTGGCCGGAAAGGCTGTAGTCCTCGTACTTGCGCACCAGGTTGTTCTCATCCACCCAGATTTTCATGGCAGGATAAGTCACCGAATCGTTGGTGGCTTCAAGGTCCAGTACACGGGTGCTGTATGCCCCCAGCTGCGCACTGCTTCTGCCTACGATACGGTAGTCGGCGGCTAAGGTGGACTGGGTGAAGTCTGAATTCCGGGCGTTGGAGTTCTGGAAGCGGTCCCGGGCGCTTGTTACATTAAAGCGGCGGCTCACCGGGTCGTAGAGCCAGAGATTATTGCCGATTTTGAGGTAGCCTTTGCCTCTGTCCACCGAGGGCTCAAGAATAAGAATGAGGTATTTATCTTCAGAGTCACGGCGGAACATGGCAGCCTTGGTTACTGATGTGCCCTGCCCGGGCTTATCCTGGGTGATGGTGTACTCGGCGGAGAAATCGTTCTCTGTAAAGGAGACCAGGGAGTCGATTTGTTCAAGGAGATCCTGGGCAAACAGGGGAGAAGCAACAGTGAGCGCTGCAAACACAAATATCAGCATAACGAATTTTTTCATATACAGTCCTTTTAAAATGGATGGGTTCTTTCCGGTCTTATTCCTGACACATGGCACTCGCTTCACTTGCCGCGCTGCGGCATTGGCGTCTCATTCCTGACGCATAGCGTCAACTGGGGCAAGACGGCTGGCATCTATGGAAGGCCTCAATGCCCCCACAAGACTGGCAGCCAGTGTGATAAGAGCTATGGAGACGAGCCATACTGCCGGCAGTTTCCATGCCACCCTTCCGTTTTCCAGGAAGAGGGTTGCAAAGCCTGCGAAGGAGAAGTCCAGCCAGGCATGGATTGCCGAAAGAACCAACACTCCCATAAACATCCCCAGCAGGAGTGAGGTTACACCCAGGAAGCCCGCTTCACCCAGAAAGAGGGCGACGGTTTTGTTCCGGGTAAGGCCGATGGCTCTAAGGGTTCCGATTTCTTTTATGCGCTCATAGACGATCATGGAGTAGGTGTTTGATACTCCGATTACAACAATCAGCAAAAAGAGGAAAATCACCCCCACAGCGACTATTGTTATGGCATCCACCAGGTCTTTGATTTCCGCAAGCTGGGCATCCAGGGTAAGAAGCATGATCGTGGGCTCTTCTATGCTGCTTCGGGCAGTGTCTCTGGCTTCCCTGCTTTGAAGGATTCGGTGTGAGATACCCGACTGCTCAAGGCTATGGCGAAGTTCTTCTATGCCGGTTCTCTGAAGGCGGGGTGTTGTAAAGTACACCCCCATTTCGTTCACCCGTTCAGCCGGAACATTCATAATAGAGTTGAGGGTTTGCCGCTGCATGTAGGATGTGTAGCCGAAGAAGCTGCTTTCGTTAAAGATTCCCCGAACGATGAGGGAGGCGGTGTTTGACTGCCCTCGGCTGGTTTTCAGGCTGATAATTACTCTGTCGCCCACCCGGGCATTCAGCCGTTCGGCGGTGGCGGTTGATATGAGCACCCCATCGGGATCGTAGTCCGAGGGAACAGTTCCGGAGGTGATGTTAAGCTCCGCCAGAACTTCAGCTTCGCGGTTCCATTCCACTCCCACAAGGCGGCGCTGACGGGCATAGTAGCCGTTGTAGAAGATACTGGCGTTGCTTTGGTAATACACACTTCGGCGGGAGACGGCTTGGACGCCGTTCAGGTCATCCACAAGATCTTCGATACTCCCGGAATCAGTGATGACAGATCGAACTCCCGCCCTGCTGAACTCCTGAAATGCTATGTGGCCGGCAAAGTAGCGGGCAGCCTTTTTCTCCACCGAGGAACTTATTCCCATGAGAAGTCCCAGCACAACAACCATGGCTGCGGTTGCAAGCACCATGGACATGATGAGGATGCGGTAGCGGGAGAGGTTTCGTGTGAAGTTTCTGAAGGAGAGCTTGAGAACCCGAATCATTGCATCGCCCTTACCGGTGAGAGCCCGAGGATTTTTTTCAGAGGATATATAAGAGATATGACAGAAACAAGCAGTGCGGCTCCAATGTGAAAGACCAAAAGTTCAGAAGTTATTTGTCCGCGAATGGAGGAGCCGCCGAATAATAACTGTAAATAGTAGTTGTCAGGTCTTGGCTGGAGGGAGTTCACTATGCCCACCCCCGCGACAGAGAGCACTATGCCAAGAAGAGCGGATCCCAGAATGACAATACCGACTTCGTAGGAAATGAGGGTGGCAACCTTTGACTTTGGAGCACCCATTGCACGCATGGTGCCAATTTCATTTTTCCGCTCCAGGACCGATAAAACAATGGCGTTCATACTTACCGATGAAGCTCCAACTATGACAAAGATGATGCCTATATTAATGAGGATGCGCAAAAACCAGACGATGAGTACATTTCCTCCAATGCTCCGTCTCCAGTCCCGTACATCATGTTCAATCTCAGGCATCTTTTGAGCGAGCAGACTGTCGATGCGCTGCACGCCCCGGGTCTCGCTTACCCTGCCGGCAAAGCGCAGAAGGACAAAGTTCCAGGCGTTACTTACCGGTCTGGCACTTTCAGCAATGGATTCATTGTTACTGAACAGTGAGTCTATTTCAGACAAGATTCCGTCAGCGGAGGCTGTGGAGCCGGTTTCATCAGTTACAGCAGAATCAGGTTGAGGGGAGGCAAAGAGGTCATCCACCGAAGAGTCGATGAGACCCTGCTGACTGTCTTCCAATACCGATGTTTCACTTGCACCGTACACGTAGCCATTCAGCCCCCGGGCTGTGTCGGCATCCACCAGGGCCACTCTGTTGAGAAGATCATCATCCACCGGATACTCATATACTCCCGCCAAAGGCACTTCACGGATTGTGAAGCTTGACTCATAGGCAACGGTGAGGGTTACAGGCTCTCCAATGAGGGAGTCTTTTCCACTTCGCTCAACAAACTGATCATAGAGATTTTTTTGAATGAGGATTCCCGATGTTCCTGGATGAGGATATGAACCATGAACCAGTTGAACATGAGGGAAAAAGGATGCGTAGCTGTCAAAATCCACTCCGAAGAGGGACCTTGCTGAAGACTGTCCGGCAGTTTTCAGCTGGGCTGCACTGCTTACAACCGGGAGTGTGGAGGAGAGCAGCTCCTCCTCCCCTGTTGTTTCATTCAGCGCATCATTCAGACGTTCATAGTCGTCGAACACAGGAGGGATGAGGTACTCACCCACCAGGAGAGCTTCTGATCCAAAGAGGGTAAAGCTGTTCTCGCTTTCGGGTGAGATACTCGCCTGACCGCTTACATTATCCACATATGCAGAGGAAAAGGATGCATCTATGAAGGCAAGAATGCTGTTCACCCCGAAGAGCAGGAAAAACGAAAGACCCATGATAATAATCATGGGTCTCATCCGTTTCATGTTTCGTTGTATATTTCTGAAGGCAAGAATGAACAAATTCTATTTCCTCTTCCAGTTCCAGGCCCGGCGGATTTTCTCCATCTCTTCAGGATCGCTTTTCACTTTGTCTGCATATTCCAGAATGAAGGCGATAAACACAGCAAGGAAGACAACCGCCATTACAATTACTACAAGGAGGACAGAGCGGGATGTACCTTCACTGTCTTCATAGATTACAGGATCGTCCATGCTCCAGGGGAAATCGTTACGATTCATGAGGACCCTCATTCGGGCAAGATCATTCTGTAGCTCTGCCAAGGGGGTAATGTCTGACTGGCGGACATTGTCCAGGGCGGACAGCTGTTGAAGTGTGGATTCGGATGCAAGACTTACAGCTGTCTGGGCGTCGCTGTGACCCCGGGTGTATTCGTTGAGAAGTCGTGCCCTGGCCTTCGTAGCAACGTCATTAAGAAATCGTTCAGCATCATCCTTATTCTGGTGGGTAAAGCGCAGGGTTGCGGTACCCTGTTTGGCATCGAAATTATAGACCAGCTGTTTACCGAGAACATTCTCCCGGAGGAATGATGCATATGCTGTGGCACTCATTCCGTTTTTGTCTTCCATGACATCTTCGTACTCTGAGGCTATGAATGCAGGGTCTGCAAACATTACTGAAACCCGCTGCTCGGGAACCAAGGGTATATAATTTTTCAGGTCTTCAGATACTACAGGGAGCTGGATGATGCGTTCAGCAGTGTAGCGGGTTCCGGGATCATAAAGGTACACATTAAACAAGGGAAAAATATAGAGCACCAGAATGGAGAGGAAAATGGCAAGACTTGCACTGGCAACCAGTAATCTTCTCCGTTTTATAAAAACAACTATAATGTCTACAAGACTTATTTCATCCGGCTGAGGGTTGTTAACAGGCTGTGTATCCATAATGATGGGTTCCTTTAATTACAGTGTACAGCTACACAGGCAGTAAGAATTTTTCCTAGTCCCTGTTGTAGAGATCCCGAGTATATACCTTATCTTTTACGTTTTCCAGCTCTGAATTCAGTCTGTTGGAAACAATGACATCGCTTACACTTTTAAATTCTTCAATGTCGCGGATTACCCGTGAATTAAAGAATTCATCCTCAGCCAGGGCAGGCTCATACACCACAACTTCAACACCCTTTGCCTTAATCCGCTTCATAATGCCCTGAACAGCAGAAGAACGGAAATTGTCAGAATTTGATTTCATGGTAAGGCGGTAAATGCCCACAATTTCCGGTTTCTTTGCCAGGATACGCTCTGCAATGTAGTCTTTTCGAGTTCTGTTTGCGTCAACTATGGCCTTAATGATGTTGTTCGGAACCTGTTCGTAATTGGCAAGAAGCTGCTTTGTATCTTTTGGTAGACAATAACCGCCGTAGCCGAAGCTGGGGTTATTGTAATAATCCCCAATCCGGGGATCCAGGGAGACCCCTTGGATTATTTCCTTGGTATTCAGCCCATGTGATTCAGCATAGCTGTCCAGTTCGTTAAAGTAGGCGACACGCAGGGCAAGGAAGGTATTGGCGAACAACTTCACTGCTTCTGCTTCTGTGGAACTTGTGAAGAGAGTGGGAATATCCTCTTTTATAGCCCCTTGTTTCAGCAGGTTTGCAAAGGTTTCTGCCCGTTCTGATTTTTCACCCACGATAATCCTGGACGGGTATAAGTTGTCATAGAGTGCCCTGCCTTCCCGCAGGAATTCAGGAGAGAAGATGATATTATCAGTGCTGTATTTCACCTTCATGCTTTTAGTGAACCCCACAGGCACGGTGGATTTTATTACCATTACTGCATTCGGATTGATCTCCAAGACGTCCTGAATAACAGACTCGACAGTTGATGTGTTGAAGTAGTTGGTTTTGGGGTCATAGTCGGTGGGAGTTGAAATGATCACGAAGTCTGCATCTGAATAGGCAGTTACTTTGTCTGTAGTGGCAGTAAGGTTCAGTTCCTTTGTTGAAAGGAAATCCTGAAGCTCCTGATCGACAATCGGCGACTGCTTCTTATTAATAAGTTCAACTTTCTCTTTTTGTATGTCCAATGCTTTAACTTCGTTGATCTGAGCTAAAAGCACTGCGTTGGATAGACCGACGTATCCGGTTCCTGCTATTGATATTTTCATATTTTCCTCGATGGTAAGTTATTCACTATAAAATAAGACCTGACCCTCAGGTTGAGGATCTATAAACTCATATTTTATCGTTCTTTCTAATCCTTCTTTCAGAGAAACAGGAGGTTTGAATCCTGTAGTTAATTTACGTTCTGAAGCAAACTGTGTTGTTGCTGTAAATTTTTTTACTCTAATCGCGGAAATTGGAAATTCCTTCTTCGTGACTTTGCTTACAAAATCGAAAAATAACCCACCAAGGTAGCCTATCCAATAAGGTATTTGCATTTTCACCTTATCTTGCTTACCTTCGACTTCCTTTACCAAAGATACAAGCTGATTCATTGATAGATCTGGTTTATCGACGTAGTTATATGTATGAATACCTGGACCGAAAGTGGTTGCATGCTGAATAAAAGCCACAACGTTTTCCACATACGCCATCGATTTTGTGTTTTGCCCATTGCCTATCATCATAAAGAAACCAGATGTTATCTGTTTAAGGAGATTATATACATTGCCTCTGTTTCGTTCACCAAAAACTACTGTTGGACGTATAATTGTAAGGCTTCTATTGTCAGGGTCCTTTTTTTGCCAGTCAGTAAAGACTTCTTCTGCCTCCATTTTCGTACGACCGTAGTCATTGAATGGATTAAATTTCCCATCTTCATCTGTATCTGCAGGGGCAAAGCCATAAACAGCAACACTTGAAGTAAAAATAATTTTCTGGATATTTAGTGATGTTGCTATAGAAGTGAGATTCCGAGCGCCTTCCACATTAACTTCATCATAGAGGCTCACAGGATTCACATTATCCTTATGCTCTGCTGCTAAATTTATGAGTATGTCTGGTGCGGATAATTTAATTTTTTCCTCCAATTCACCTACATTGCGAATATCGGCAATATAGGTTCTATCCGGAAAAAATCGACTTTGTTGCTTATCAATAATCGAAAAACTAGAATTTTCTTTGCTTAAATGAGAACTGAGTCTTGATCCAATAAAACCTGAGCCACCAACAATACAAATTTTCATAACACCTCTTTATGCAAGAACCTTAGAATGGACCATTTCAACATATTTTTGCGCCAATACTGGACGGTAATACCGACTTGCAAAATGAATCGCAGCTTCTGCCATTTTGTTGTAGACCGATTTATTTAACACAGTGTTTTCAATAGCATTACAGATTGATTCAACTTCATCATTGTCAAAAACATAACCAGCACCTGTCTGATGGACCTCACTACCAAAGGGGCTTACAGGCGTAATTATTACAGGGATACCCGCGCTACAATAATCAAAAATCTTTACAGGGTATGCCATCATAGATAAGCGATCCCGATTACGGAAAGAAAGCCCCAAGTGACAAGTAGATAGTTTTGAATTCAATTCGCTCATCGGAAGTAAGCCCTCTATATTAAAGCAATCTTCAAGCCGTCTTTCTTGAATTTCTTCAATTAAATTTAGTTTTTCTTTTCCATCAGATATGTTTAATTGAATAAGTACCTTCTTTTCCCTGCTTTTGAACCATTCAGCGACATTTAGTAGCAACATAGAATCCTGAAAGCGCCCAAGAGTGCCATGCATAAAAAGTCGGATCCCATGATCAAGACCTTTGTTACCAATCGGTGCATTCGCAATGCTTTCGGCGCCATTAGGTAAGAAGTAAAACTTCGCCTCAAACTCTGGGTATTCGGATTTCAGATCTTCTTTCATCTCCCGGGTCACAACAGAGATAATCTCTGCTTGATTATAAATAAACCGTTCAACTTTTTTTAAAATTTTGAACAGAGGATGGGACTCCTTTAGGATTCCACTTTCTGCTAATGCCAGGGGATATACATCACGAATATCTACTAGTAGAGGTATATTATTTTTCTTTGCAATTAAAGAAATAATTGCTGCAAATGAAAAGGGAGGCGAAGAAATAAATATTAGGTCTGGATTTAGCTTTTGTATGTAATATGGGAGCTTCACAACTTTTTTAAGCTCCAGAAAGATTCGCTGGAAGATCCCGCCTCTTTTCACAGAACTACCTAAAGTAATATGCTTGGATATTTGAGATTCTGGTTCTAAAGACCCTGGACTTATTAATGTAACTTGAAAATGGCTCTCTATAAAAGCGCTAATTATATAACGTAGGCGGACTGATGCTGCTTTGAGTTCACTAGGTGCATAATCACTTGCGATTAGTAGTCTTTTCATTCTGTTCTTCAATCCTAAACTCTATCTATCGACTTTAAAACATTTTCTATTTGCTTGTTATATACTCGAGATGTCTCGTTAAGCGAAAAATTTGCTACTACGAATTTCCGTCCAGCTCGCCCCAATTCGCTGCAATGATCCGGATTCTCAAGTATTGAATTCATTATCTTTGGAATTTGGTCTAACTCACTTTCAGGTACTATATAGCCAGTAGTACCATCAACCACAACTTCAGGTAATCCACCGACTTCAGTTACAATAACAGGAACTTCACAAGCAGATGCCTCAAGTACAGCTACTCCAAAACTTTCGCTCCTGGAGAGAGCAAAATAGATGCTGAGTGAGGATAGAAACTTTGGCACCTCATATTGCGAAATTCTGCCAACGAACTCAACTGAATTTTCTATTCCAAGCTCCACGCACAGATCATACAAACTGACTGCTTTTGATCCATCCCCAGCAATACGCAGCAACAAATCTCCGTTATATTGCTTTTTCCATTTTGCAAAAACTCTAATAAGCCTGTCTATCCCATAAACATCTTCTAGTCCTTTTACTGTACCTATTGCCTTTGAAGTCACATTCTTTACATTTACACGTTGAAAAAGGCGAGTATTAATACCGAAGGGCGTAATATGGACAGGTTTATTACACAAATTACGTGCTGATGTTTCAAGTATTTTGCTGGTAGCAAATATAGCATCTGCTGAATCCAGGATATATCTACTTAAAAAAAGATGAAGCCTGCTACGATGGGGAAACAGCAAAAGATCAGAGCCCCAAACTGAAATTATCCGAACACAGTTCTTTCTATATAAGGTAGATATAAATCCGTAACTGGTTGCATAGTGTGCATTTATGATATCTGGCGATACTTTTAATGAAACTAATAGGAATTTTATCGCTATTGCAAGATATGATAATTTCCCGCGGAATTTAGAAGTATAAAGAAAAACATGGCTGGGATATAAGCCAACTGGTTTATTTCGAGACCCGCCGACTACAAACACTTTATATTTTGACTTATCTAAACCTGCAACAACTTTTTGAAGATGGATACTATCCAAATTTCCTAATAATAATATTTTTTGCATCAACCCATAACCTACTTAAACATATTCAATTAAAAGGTTTTATGGATTTTATCGCTTCAACAACCTCATCTATCTGCATACTCGTCATTTCTGGCCACAGTGGTAGGCTTAGACACTGAGCTGCATTCTTCTCTGCAATCGGGAAGTCACCAACCTTATAACCATTTTCTCTATATGCTGGCTGAAATGGTAAACAGATAGGGTAATGCACTCCTGTTGCAATCCCTTTATCTCGTAGGAATTTTTGTAGCTGATCTCTTTGATTACTATGAATAACGAAAAGATGGTAAACTTGACGATTCTCATCTACACTGGGAAGAGAAATATTCTCCACTTCAGACAAAGCAGTCATGTATCGTTCGGCTATAGTAATACGCCTGTTAGTAGCATCTTGTAGATATTTTAACTTGATTCGCAAAATCGCAGCTTGGATACTATCTATTCTTCTATTAGCACCCTCAAATTGGTGCTCGTATTTTTGACCAACTTCTCTTCCATGGTTCACAAATGATTTAGAATAGCTGTAAGTATCTTTATCGTTACAAACTATTGCACCTGCATCTCCAAATGCCCCCAAATTTTTTCCTGGGTAAAATGAAAAAGTCGCAGCATCCCCCCAACATCCAGGCCCTTGATTTTCGTATGTAGCACCATGCGCTTGAGCTGAATCTTCGATTAGATAGACATCAAAAGCATCACAGATCCTTCTAAGTTGATCCATCCGTGCCATCTTGCCGTACAGATGAACTGCAAGGACAGCTTTGACATTGGATCCTTTTTCTGACTTTAAATAGCTTTCTACTTCAACTGGATTTATTGTCCATTCACCATCAATGACATCCACAAAATCCACTTCAGCACCTGTCAATGTAACGGCTTCAGAACTGGCGATAAAACTATTTGCTGGCACAAGAACTTTATCACCAGTACCTATGCCAAATGCTCTCATTACTACCTCTAGGGCATCTGTACCATTAGAACAACCAACAGCATAGGTGGTACCACAAAAGTCTGCAAATTCCTGTTCGAATGATGCAACTTCATCACCTCCAATAAACTGAGTTTTTTCAATAAGAGTTTGAAGCTTCGAAAAAATCTCATCCTTGTAGGGAGCAAATCCATCATATAAATTCATAAAAGGTATTTTCATTTTCTATACCCCTCCTTATCTTCTACCCTTGATATCTTTCTTGCTGGATTCCCGACATATATAGCTCCAGAATCAGCATTATGGACAACTACTGACCCAGAGCCAATCAGCGATTTCTTCCCGATTTTTATTCCTGGCAAGACTGTAACATTGGCACCGATCATCGCCGATTCCTCCACAATTACGCCTGATAATTTTTCTTTAACGTTTTTACTCCGAGGATACTTGGCATTGGTCAGTACTACATTGGGCCCTATCCAAGAAGAATCTTCCAGTATTGTAAATTCAGGAATAAATACCTGACTATGGATGCGTACTCCATTTGCAATTGATATGTGATGTTCTACACAGCTTTGAGATCCAATTGAAACATCATCTCCAATTGTATTTAATTCTCGTATCATGACGTGATGGCCAGTGTTAAAGTTATTCCCAATCTGATTCCCAGCATAAATGATACTGTGGCTTCTTATCTTCGCGTTATTACCGATTATGGTCCGAATTTGTGATTCGCTGCCTTGGAATGGTTCACCGATTATGCAGTATGCCCCAACTTCAACATTATCGCCCATAATCACATTATCATAAATTATGGCAGTATTATGAATTTTACTCTGCTTCGTATTCATGTTCTAGTTCGCTCAATATATTACTCAAATTTATCTGAAGTGAGAAAGCTTTCGACCAAAGTTTCAATAAGGCATTGATTGTGTTTGAGTCAAATAGTTACATGATGGAAAGATTAAAATAAATAATGTGTACACATTTTTTGGTTGAAAGTTAAGAACTTGTATTTCCATCTGGCTTCCAATAAGCTTACACACACAACAATGTCAATATTCCAATAAACTTACTTTACTGTCATTATCAGTTCCATTATATCTTACTTCTACCCAGTTTGCTTTTCTTTGGATCAAAATGAAGGAAGACTTCTTTTCCAGTTTCTGCAGATTCATAAATTGCATTAATTAGTTCAATGGATTTCCTGCCTTCTAGCCCATCAACTAGTGCTTGAGTCCCATTCTCTATTGAATAAATTACATGCTCTATATATCTCTTATGCCCGAACCCATAAACATTTGGAGGTGTCTCCTGGAATTTCTTCAGAATGGCAGTATTTTCTTCTTCTGGAACATCGCTGAAATTCCACACATCCATTTTATTAACTGCAAAACCTCCGATAACAACAGAACCCTTCTCACCAAGAATGGATAATGACCCTTCTAAATCTTTTGGACGCGTGGCTGTTGTTGCCTCTACTATACCCATTGCACCATTCTTAAATTTTATGATGGCAGCTCCTGTGTCTTCCACTTCGATATTGCTGAGCATAGTTTCTGTTCGCGCGTAAACCGAAACAGGCTCGCCCAACATCCACTCAAGTAGATCGATATGATGACTTGCTTGATTCGTTAATGCACCACCATCCATTTCCCATGTACCTCTCCAGGAATCCTGATCATAGTACTCCTGAGGCCTGCACCACCGAACACGGACCGTACCTAAAACTAACTTCCCAAACCTTCCTGAATCTATTGCTTCACGTAATTTACTAACAGGCAAATTGTATCGATTTTGCTTTACAACAAATAATCTAACCCCATGCTGATCACATACTCTTATCATTTCATCAGCATCATCGAGTCGTAAAGACATAGGCTTCTCGACAATAATATGCTTCTTGTATTTTTTCACAATATCTATCGTGTGACGAGCGTGATTCCCACTCTCAGTTAAGACATTAACAACATCTATTTCTTCATTTTGTAGCATGTGATCATAATCAGTATAATATGGAATGGAACCAGCATACATTGCCTGTTTTTTTGCTCGATCCTCCTGCAAATCACATACTGCGACTAATTCAGCTTTTTCGATTTCATTTATTGCATCGATATGCTTCTTACTAATCCTACCACAACCAATTATTGCAAATTTCATAATTACAACCTCTTAATTTAATTTTTATGCTCTTTATAACTATAGGTAATTGGCTGAGACCAATTTTTAATATTAGTTAGGCCAATTCCGAGTCCCAACACAATATACAACGGGATAAAATAATACCCCGTACTAATGGATACTATTGCTGGAATCGTAATCACGAGAGTTTCAACCATAAGAACATTCATGCTACGATTAAATTTTCTATGATACATCCGTTCCTTAGATAGTAAGCTATTTATGATTATTGCTAGCATTAAGACAAATAAGAAGAGGGATATCATACCACTTTCAACCAACATTTCTATAAAAAAATTGTGAATTGATAGAATTGAGAATCCGTTTTCTTCAAAAACCTTTTTTGACGCGCCAATACCTATCCCTAAAGGATTTTGCTGAAACAATTTAATAGACTCTTCAGTTAATAATAATCGGTTAGAAATTGAATTATCGGCACCTACACTACCAAACACGTAGTTCTTGAATATAATAAAAGAGGCTGTAATCCTCTTGGCTATTAATGAACCAAAATCAGGGGATACAACAAATATAATGAGTGATGATATTACCGATGTAATAACTATTTTAATTTTCTTTACCGTGTTTTGATTAACCAAGAAATAGTAAAATAAGTAGCCAGAAAGAACAATCAAATTCCCTCTACTTTGAGCAAAAAAAACAATTATAAGTATTAATAAAATTATTAGATACTTCCATTTATATTTTAAAGACAAAACAAATGGAGCGGCCATCAAAAGCACTGTTGTCAGATTATTTGGATTTCCACGAAAACCAGTAGGTATAAATGTAGCTGCAAAACGATTATTATACCCGACCTCAAATGGCCATCTAAATGTTGTAATAATCTCAATGCATGCTATAGCAATCTCAATTAAAAATACAAAAGCCAGAAGGTTGAATAATGGCACAATGTGATTACAATCCGAGGACATTACCATTGTCAAATATAGAACGAAAGAACCTATAGAGATAATGATGAAAGTATTAATGGAATAGTTTAGTTCCCATGACCATAACAGAGTAAAGAAATTATATAATACCCAAAGCAGGTATATAGCAATCTTATAATCCCAATAACCAATTTTATACTTTGCTGGTCTTATTAATAATACAAACAGGCTTATAGCCAACATTATATGTAAGAGATAGACACTCCCGAATGAAACACCACCACTAATATAGCCAGCAGCTATTGTAATAAGAAATACTTTATCCCAAATGGGTAATTTTTTGAATTTTGGAGAAATCATGTAATGATTATTCAGGCCCATCAATACTTTATTCCTAACACCGGAAACACCTTTTTATCAGTCACCCAAGATTGAGTTTATATATGACACAAGCAGTTCTGATTGACTTTTCCTCGAATACTGACCTATATCAATACTCTTGGGATACAATTTTTCTTCGTTACCGTCCACTAAATCTACAATTGCCTTAGTTATGTCGTTTTGCATCCTGGCTCTTCGGTATCCTGGAAATCTTTCTAAAAGTTTATGAATTCCGTAATCTGGATTAACCATTCCAATAATTGGCTTATTTAGATAAATGTAATCATAAGTCTTCGTCCCCAGTGCATATTTGGTACGATGATTAACAATCATGATGTCTGCCATAGTTGCTTTACTAAGCATCTCCTCATATCTAACTCTACCGAAATTGATGTATCGATCGGGAATGCCAAAGTGATCAAAATAATATGCAATTTCAGATTCATATTCTCCAAATTGCCATAACACGGTACGTTTTT
Source organism: Salinispira pacifica (assembly GCF_000507245.1). GTDB lineage: Bacteria > Spirochaetota > Spirochaetia > DSM-27196 > Salinispiraceae > Salinispira > Salinispira pacifica. Next base: position 3,386,344 of record NC_023035.1, read on the forward strand.
TTGAATTCAATTCTTTTATTGCTTTTGCAAGCTCAATGCAGTCAGTTGAAGAATAGTACGCCAACTTTCCTAAAACTACTATTTTAATACTTTGCAACTCGTCATGGATTACTAGTTGTGAAGGATGTAACTTCATTGGAATATAGCCGTTGCGTATAGTAATAAACTTGCTAAAATCATTTTTTCCTAATTTGCCATATAACTTCTTATAAGCATCAGTAATTTCATCTTGCACGTTGATTACAAGGATAGCAAACCTCATCGAGATATTCTGTAATAAAAATAAAATCCTCTGCCGCAAACCTATAATACAGTTTATTTCAGGTACAATCCATGGATCTCTAAAGTCAAGCACGCATGGTATATTGAATATTTTGGATAATGTAGCTGCTATGGGAAAATAAAAGAAAGGTCCCCCTGAACAAAAACACAAATCGTAGGAACCTTTTGAAAATACTTTAATAAGAGTAAGGATCCATCTCAATATATTTAAAATTTTACTATTACTATATGTAATAATATACTCAGAATATGCCGGAGTATATTTTTCCTTTGAGATACTCTTATACGATTTTGCGCAGTCCCTCACCACTTCAACTGTATATCCTGTAGCAGATAATTCACGGATGAAAAAATCTGATCTAAGTGCTGCGACACTTAATGATGGTGATGTATGAGAAGCAATAAAAAGGATTCTTTTCATTTATGTTTTCCAAGCAAGCCTACAATTAGGATTTTTCAAACATTTTTGTAATTATTGCAGTAAAATTTTCATTCCACCTACGCTTAAAGTATTGTGATGGATCGACTTGATTCATGCGGCCTTCATAATAAAGAACCTCTTGAGGATATTGAACTAAATGCACATTTTGCATTTTAAAAAAATACTCCATATGCTCTACCCCTGGCAAGTCCACGAGAAAAAGTTTACACCCAAGCCCAAGAGCCTCAATTAGAGCTGTGGAATATACTCCGATAACAAATTCTGACTCCTGCATTAATTCATACAATCCAATGTGGTCATCCTCAATGACCTTCACATCACCCTTTTCGCTCGCCTGCTTAAGCTCAGGGTATCTACTTTTCCAACCACGGATTTCTCCAGGATGCAGCTTATAAACCACAGTGATATTTTTTAATAGGCTTTTTTGCATCTCTACGGCAAATTCAGATAATTCTTTCCCGATAGTCCCTTGTGATATAAATAGAGCTTGTGACTTTCTTTCAATCTTCGTTGAAGGAATGCTTTTTTCAAAATAAGGGAATCCAAGTACATGTACATTTTCTTCAGGTATTGGAAAGGAAATTCCTGACTTCCAATAGTTGCCAAACAGTAACAACGAATCTGGAAATAAGGTTTTAGTGTTGAATCCTGGAAATGAATAACCAAGATGATTTTGAGTTATTGTTCCGTGTTGAATCTCTGTTAGGGGAATCGATTGCTTTTTTGATGCTTTTATCAGCCCTTCTTTCCCATATGAACAGACCACGAAAATACGAGCTGGTCTTAAATGACTAAACATTAACTTATAGGCCAGATAACTGGATCTTATTTGCAATAGTGAAGTAGTTAGTATCTGTCGAATATTGATATGATGAACGCCAATGTTTTCTTTTAAATAGGTGTCCAAACTTCGAGTTAGGGTTATCATTTCATCATTCAGCTCTGCCAACCACCTCTTACCCAATACTCTCTTGAAAATGATTGAGATAAAAATAGAAAGATCATCATAATAGACTTTGTTAGGCGTTGGTGAATAGTGTTGCCAATACAAGGGTTGCTCCACTAAAAGTACTCTGTGACCTTGTTCTTTTAAGGTATCCACGATGTAATCAGTATATATATCGTTAAAGACACCATTTGGTAATTTCTTTCTTCTGGGGTTCTGAAAGATTAGAACATCTGGTCTTCTTCTGACGAACCACCAGCCCTTTTTTACTATATGAAAAATTACGAGGAATACTTTTTTTATTGGTGAATAGTGCTGCCCAGATCCACTACTCTGAGATTCACCATAGCCTAACAACTCTCGCTTCAGCTGTTCACCTAAACCAACGCGGGCCATTTCCCATGTATCAACAATCCATTCGGACCACTTTTCCCTATCTAATAGGCCAAGAGAGTCCTCCATTTTTATAATAATAGAGGTGATATCAGAAACAGATATACTTTTCTTATTGATCATCTAAGATACACTCACTAATTGTGTAAAGATAAAAGCTAATGCAACTGACATTGATGATAAAACTACCCAATGCAAGGGCCAGGACACCTTATATAAACGGTTACCTATAAAAAATGCCAAAACTGACTGCATCACATGTGAAATAATAGTAGCAATTGCAGCTCCGCTAATTCCATAGATAGGTATTAAGATGAAATTAAGAATAATATTTAGTACTGCGCTGGTTCCTGTAATAAGTGGTAAATACACAGTCTTTTTGAAGAAGAAAATAGGTGCTGAAAAAAAATAATAAAAGCTGCTTGCAAAAAAAGATATTATTATCAATGGAAAAATTTCAATGGTCCGCTGAAAGTCTGCACCGGCAAAAATACTAATAAATGGTTTTCCCAAAACAATGCCAGAAACAGCTATGAGGGTAATCAAAGCCAGCCATATTTTAAATATCTTCAGGGTTTTTTCTGACTTATCTTCAGCAGAAGATGACATAAGTTGGAAATAACTTGGCTGATATGCCTGGTTGAATGCAGTTACCAAAATAGCCATTGCATTGCCAATGGTAAATCCAAGCGTATATATACCCAGTTCTTCTATAGATACAAACTTCTCAAGTATTACCCTGTCCAGTGCGTTGTGAATATTTGCTGCCAACAGGTGAACTACAATCGGACCGCCAAAACTAAAAGCATAAATTAGTGCAGATTTTGAAGGTTTAAAAACAAAGTTTTTTGCGTAACCTTGGAAACTGATTAACACAAAGCCTGCCATCCCAAGGAATAATCCACCTACTCTGCCTAAAGCCCCCATATCCCGAGCAAGAACCAAGTAGAGAGTGGCTCCAGTTATTAGTAAAAATCGAAATACTTGCAATACGGCGGTTATTGAGAATCGCTGTTGAGCTTTATAATAAGCCACAGCATTATTTGCCATCACTTGTAGAACAACAGTTCCGAGTGTAAGAATCAAATAGGGATGAAACGGTATTCTTGCGCTACCTATTGTCCAATCATATTTGGAGCTTAATATGGCAAGAGGAAGCACTACTATCAAACCAAAACCGATGGGAATCAAATTTATCGTAAAATTGAATCTTCCTATATTTTGGATGTTTGCCTTATTTTCATAGTAGTAACGAGTCTGGGCTCCATTAAATCCAAAACCGACAACTACAGTAACAATCTGTAGAATAACTTGAAGATAGCCTACTATTCCAAAATCGGCTGGTGTTAGAACTCTTGTATATATTGGTATAAGGAAGAATCCGGAAGCCTTTACCAGCACCTCTCCAAGAGAGTAGATAGATGCACCGGCAAAAACCTTTTTAATCGAAAACCCTGTATCAGACATAATATGCGTTACTACTTCTTTGGCAAATCTAAGATGATAGCCTGAGCAAGCTTAAAATCCAGCTCAGTATCTATATCAACAGAATTTTCGCGACTCATTACCGACGCATAGATTTTTTCTGTTGGAAAGAAGCTTCGCTCTCGGATAAAGGAATCTATAGAAGAAATATACACAGCTCCATTCAACCTGTACCGCACAGATGCGTCCTGACTTCTCCGGTTTAGAAAATTATTAACAAAGGGCGATAGAGAACCATCATCGGATAATTCCATAGTCCATTCGACAGGATGATCAACTTCGCATACAGTGACAACACTATTTGCACTCTTTGAATTAAATAGCTTATAGGCGTTGTAAATATCTTCCGCGGATCTAAGCGGAGATGTTGGTTGCAGAAGCACTACTGCTGAATACGCTTCATCCAAGTGTTCAAGCACATTCAACACCACATCTACAGAACTTGCAGTGTCGCTCGCAAGTTCCGCAGCACGCTCAATACATTCTATATTTTTCTCTCTGCATTCATTGATAATGAACTGATCATCCGTGCTTACAATTATTGTATCGAAGATATTGCTATTACGAGCAGCATCTACCGACCACATGAATAATGGTTTTCCGCCAAGCTCAAGGGCATTTTTTCCAGGTAAGCGCTTACTACCTTTGCGCGCAGGAATTATGGCCACAATTTTTCCGCTCATAACAAGCGATCCAATGCAGTTTTATACTCGTCCCATTGCCCGGTATCAATAAAATCTTTCTCATTCACAGGAAAAGTAACAACCTTTTTTCCCTCTTTAATTAACCGCTCAATTAAGTGTGTCATATGGAAAAATTCACCTTCAGGAATGTACTCAAAACACTCTGAACTCAGAATATACACCCCAGTGTTTATAGGAAAAGAAAATTCCGGTTTTTCACGAAGGCCTGTTACTTCGCCACCTTCTTTAAAGTCAATCACACCATAAGGAAACTGCTCGTGTTGAATTGATGAAATGACCGTAAGCATAGCCCCGCTTTCTTTATGAAATTCATATACTTGTGAATAGTTGGTTTTAACGATTATATCGCAATTGGAAACAATGAAATCGCGCTTAATATCTTTAATCAGTTTCAGACTTGCAGCCGTACCGTTAAACTCCTTTTCCCACACATAGTTCACTTCATAATCACGATCAATTCCATCAAAATATGCCCGAATCATTTCACCGCGATAATTGAGCGTAAAGTAAAACTGGCTGATTCCATATTCTTGAAATCCGTCAATGATTATTTCCATGATTGTGCCGTTCCCGATGGGAATCAACGGCTTTGGCAATACATTAGTAAAGGGCTCCATGCGCGTACCCTTTCCACCCGCCATAATCACAACCGGAAGATCCAGATCACCATCTCTGTGCGCTACTTTCTTGTGAGACGATGGCAAACTGATAATATCAACAACACGATTATTCGCATTTACCCGGGGTGCGAAAGAAATATCCCTGGCTTGCATCTGTTCATACGCCTTATGCAGATCCTCAACCGGTCCAATGCTTAAACAACTTCGGTTACACATCCCGCCAACAGGTTCTTCAATAGAATAATTCTGCAGGATGAATCGGCGAATATCTCCGTCTGAAACACTTCCAAGCAATACTTCATCATTATCTACAACAAATAATACTTTGGACGCAACCTTATCCAGCTGGCGCATAGCTGTCTTTACAGACTGATCCTTGTTTATCAGTAAATCATCAACAATAATTTCCTGCATTAGTTATCCTCACTGATTGATATGGGATAGAATTTTTTTTGCACAAGATCAGAAAATGATCTGATTTCGGAGATTATAGAAAAAATATTTTCGGAAGTTTTTCCATCTCCATAAGGATTTGAGGAAGATGTAAAAACCTGCGCAAATTCAGCTGAAAGTGCGGTATCAATAGCTTGAATGATATCACTCTTTTGACAGCTGCAATCTATTACTCCTTCGGGCCGTGTGCGTCCTTTCTGACGATCGCCTATGTTTATCACCGGAGTAGCCAAGGCAGGAGCCTCTAATATACCGCTGGAAGAATTTCCGATCACAACATCAGCAGCTTTTACGAGACTTAAATATCTCAACACTCCAAGGGAATCAAACAAAGCCGTGGTATCAGTATGCTCTGAAACATATTTTTGCAGTGCCTTGTTGATTTTACGCCCTTCGTTATCTGCATTTGCTTTTGTAAAGACAATGAATAAATCATCCCGAGCCTGGAGTCCGGCTAGTAACTCACGAATCTGGTGCTCTACTGCCTGGGAGTTAAGTGTAACAGGATGGTATGTGACTACGGCAACCTTCGTATTGGATGGAATGCCTAAATCTGAAAACAGTGACTGTCTGGATAACAGGTGCAGATTTTTTATGTTATCGATCCCGATTGCACCGACATTGAAAACAGAATTTGGCTGCTCTCCCATTTGAATCACGCGGCGGCGGTACTGTTCTGTGGCAGTGAAATGCAGATGACTCAATTTTGTAATGGCATGGCGAATACTATCATCATAAGCGCCTTCTGTAATTTCCCCTCCGTGCAAATGGGCTATAGGAATTTTATGTACCAAAGCTGCTGATGCGACCGATAGCATTTCATATCTGTCGCCCAAAAGTACAAGCAAATCAGGATTGAATCTTGCCAACACTTCGCCGAATGAAATCATTCCAAGACCCATGGCTTTCGTAACACCCACAGGACTGTCAGACGAAAGTAAAATTTCAACATCCTCACTCTCATCGAACAAATCAGCCTGTATCTCACCCTTGGTATACCCGAACTCCGGTGATAAATGCGCACCGGTTATAATCCCCTGGATCCTAAACATACCGGATGATTTAAACTTCTGTATCAAAGGAAATAAGAGACCATATTCAGCCCGGGTAGCAGTCACAAAACATATAGCTTTCATATAAGCTCATCTTTTTTATAATCACGGGATGCTAAAGAACCAATTACCTGGTCCCAATGAATCGGCGACACACCTGTTCCAGGCCTTTTTACGGTTATATTATCCGTGGAAAACTGTTCACCTTTCTTGATGCTTGTTTTAGCAACAACCGATTTCCGGGCAGCAGGTCGATTCTTTTGCTCTGATGCACTGGGAATTTTTCTGCCGCTCCCTAATGCAGCCTCGATATTTCGGACAGACTTCACCATGTCATTCAATTCAGAAGGCTCCAATGAAGCAGCATGATCGGGTCCGGGCAACGATTTATTGAGCGTGAAGTGTTTCTCAATCACCGTCGCTCCCAGTGCTGCAGCTGCGATCGGGATTTCAATTCCAAGAGTATGGTCCGAGTAACCAACATTTACTTTAAAGCCATTTTTAATGCTATTCATAGCCAACAGGTTAACATCGCTCATAGGAGTGGGATATTCAGTATTACAGTGCAATACAGTCACATCGTTGCTATCAACGCCCTCATCTTCCAGGGTCTTGAGGGCAAACGCTATCTCATACATCTCAGCCATACCGGTTGAGAGAATAATCGGCTTTTTATGTTGTGCTATCATCCTGAGATAAGGAACGTTGGTTATCTCACCTGAAGGAACTTTCCAAAACGGTACATTAATATCAACGAGTAATTGAAAACTCTCTTCATCGAAAGGAGTAGAACAATAATCAATACCTTTTTGGATACAGTATGCAGCCAGCTTTTTATGCTCCTCGAAACTCAATTCAAGAGTTTTCAGCATATCATACTGTGTTTCCCCGGAACCCGTAGAATTTTGCTGGTACTCTGCTTTTTTGCATCGGCCGAGACTAAAAGCTCAGTCTTGAAGGTCTGGAATTTCACACAATCCACGCCTGCATTTACACCGGCATCAATAAGCTCAATTGCCCGCTCAAATGAGCCGTTATGATTCACACCTGCCTCGGCAATTATATAGATAGGCTTTGTTCTTTCCATCTTGATGCTCCTAAACAATCTATACCGATCGAACAACACCCGGTTTCGTAATGCTCTTCCTCACAACAGACCCGGCTGGAACAATGACACCTGAAGCTATATTGATCCCCTGGTACAGGGTAGCAGAGCTGCCCACGAAACATCGGTCATTAACCAACACATCACCATTCAGGATCGCAGCTGTTGATATATGTGTGAAACTTCCGACCTGAGAGTCATGCTCAAGAAGAGCCTGGGAGTTAATAATACAGTGAGCACCAACCTTCACCCCCACATGTACTACAGCTCCATGCATAATAATAGACCCCGCATTTACTTCGGCATGGGAAGATACATACGCATGCGGACTTACGATGATCGGAAAAGATGCGTTTAATTGGGCTGTCAGTTCAACCAATTTTACCCGTACAGCCGGACTCTTTATTTGACCGACAGTAATTAAACAATTCGTGGTGATCTTGGACAGAAGCTCAGGTATGTCTTCGTCTTCACCCAGGACAGGATACCCCAGAACATCACTTCCTTTCTCCAAGGCACCATCTACAATTCCGGCGATTTCATACTTCCCTTCGGTCTCAATAACATCTATACAGCTGCGGCAATGACCTCCACCACCGATGAGAAGAATTTTTTCTTTCATAGGACTACACTACTTGGAATATTCACAACCCTGTCTTCCAGCCATAATGAATTTTCCAGATTATCTGCCTGGGCGGCACTATTCATAGGCAGCTTGTTCTGCAAAACCCAAATAGGTCGTGTTTGAATACCGGCCTCGTTGGTAATTTTCAAAAATCTGTCCCGTTCATTTTTTGATTCAAGGACTACTGCATTGAGCCAGTTATTAACTGCTACACCTTGGCGAGGACTGAAGAACTCCAACCCTTTGAGTTCTGACAGGTTCTGACGATAGTATTCCGCAGTTTCTTTTTTATTCTTCAGAATTTCCGGCAACTTTTCCATTTGGGCGCAACCAAGAGCTGCATTCAAATTGGGCAAGCGGTAATTGTAGCCGATATCATCATGAAAGAATTCCCAGGATGACGGCACTTTTGCAGTGGTACTGAGATGCTTTGCTGTATTGCCCAATTCCTCATTGTTAGTGACAATCATCCCGCCACCGCCTGTGGTAATAGTTTTGTTGCCATTAAATGAAAAAACAGCAACTTCACCGAATGTCCCGGTATGCTGACCGTTATCATAAGATCCAAGCGATTCAGCGGCGTCTTCTACAACCGGAATACCCCATTCTTTACAAATTCCCACAATTTCGGTAATCCGGGCTGGATGCCCGAACGTATGCATTGGCATAACTGCAGAGACCTTTCTGCCGGTGGTTTTATTCTTAACAAACCCATCTTGTCGTATGCATTGGGCGGCAAGAAACTCTTCTAAGCTCTCAGGGGACATCCCCATGGTATCACGGTCAACATCCACAAACACAGGGTGAGCATGAGCGTAATGGATGGCATTGGTTGTGGCGACAAACGTCAGTGCCTGGGTAATTACCTCATCACCGACTTCCACACCCACCAAACGAAGTGCCAAATGCAAGCCATTCGTACCATTAACAACTGCCACAGCCTTTCTGGCACCTGTGAACTCTGCAACCATCTCTTCGAAACGATCAACATATTTACCTACAGAAGAAACAAATGTTGAATCAATACACTCATTGAGATACTTTTTTTCATTTCCAAGAAAAACAGGGGCATGGAGGGGGATAAAGCCTGACTTACCATGACGTCCACGAATTACATCAATCACGGCATCTGTATTTGCATTCATCACATCTTCCCATCTAGATATTTACCGGTTTCCTTGTGTGCAAATTCCGGCAGCAGTCTGGCAAACGCTTGTACGAGTTCTTCTTTGTTCCACTGCATTCGCTTTTTCATGGACTGTATATCTTCAAGAAACTGAGTCAGTTTCTCGGGCGATCGTGAATGCGGATTTTTAACAACACCCAATGTCGCAAAACGCTCAAGATCGACTTCTTCGTTTTCGGTAAAAAATTCTTCAAAATCTTTCTCACCGGTTGTATCACTTGATGAAAAATAGCAAGGCCACCTACCCTCAGCAGCAAGACGTTCAACGGAACTGCGTGCTTCATCTTCGGAAGTACACTCCACTGGTGTTAGTCGGCGAGATTTCAGGAACTTTTTGGCAATTTCAGAAAAGGTTACAAGGTGAAGCTCTTCGCTTAGTTTGGGGAAGAAAATTTCCCGGGTGTTACCGAAAATCGTGGACATGAGACATAACTGGCCGGCTTCCTTAAATGTAACAAAATAGCGGCGCACATCGTTTGGCGCTGAAATTGGCTGCATCTTCTCCAGCCGCTGCTTAAATCCATGCAGCAGGCTTCCATCTGAGAAGGCTACATTCGCAAAACGGGCTGTGGAAATATCAATTTGATCCGCATATTTAAACAGGTACTGCTCCATAATCCGTTTTGAAGCACCCATCATATTCACAGGATTTGCAGCCTTGTCAGTTGATACAGCAAAATATTTTTTCACGCCGGTCTCTATGGCCAGCTCAATCGTCTTGATTGAATTGAGAATGTTCACTTCAACCATTCTCATGAGCGTATATGGGTCGCGCTCACTGCGCACGTGTTTGAGCGCAGAAAGATTAAGCACATAATCAAAGCGTTCCTGGTTTCGAAAATACGCTTCAAATTCCCAGCTCCCGCAATCCAGAGCGAAGGTTCTGAAATCACCATCTATGTAGCCTATTGAGCTCCTGATGTCTCTGACCAACTCGACCAGATTATTTTCGCTGAGATCAACTACATGAAGTCGCTTGGGATTGCGTGAAAAGATCTCTTTTGTAACCGCCTGGCCGATAGATCCCGCACCTCCGATCACAAGGAATGAAGAATTCGAAACGCGCGACAAGAGGAACGTCTCATTGGCAACCACATCTTCCTCTAACAGTTCATTTGTGCGGCCTAATATAGAAAGGTTATTCATAATACATCTCTTTTAATCAAAATAATTCGAAGCTATCAGCGCCCGACACCTTGATATGTAAAGCCCCATTTTTGAGCTTCAGTGATATCAAGAAGATTCCGTGCATCCAGTATAAATTTGCTGCGAACAGTAGAAGCGATCTTCTCAAGATCCAAACTGCGGAACTCATTCCATTCTGTAAGAAGCATAACAGCATCGACTCCTTCAACCGCTGAATAGCAATCAGAAAAATACTGCACATTCGGGAATTCGACTTTAAAATTCTCAATAGCCTTTGGATCATATGCGTTGATTTCACCACCCAACTCGCTGAGTTTTTTTGCAACCAGCAACGCAGGGGATTCTCTGATATCATCCGTTTCCTGCTTGAATGCAAGGCCGAGAAGAGCCACTCGTTTTCCGGCAAAAGCCTGAGAGTCAGTATCTGATAAGTTCATGAGCTGAAGGAGCTTTGTAACCATCCGTTCCTTCTGATATGAATTCGATGAAACCACAGTCTTTATAATACTCATGTCCACACCAAATTGCTCACCGGTTTTAATTAGGGCCTGAGTGTCCTTTGGAAAGCAGCTCCCCCCGTAACCTGGCCCCGGATGGAGAAATTTCGGACTGATTCGTCCGTCCATACCCATGGTCTTTGCAATTTTATGAATATCCGCTCCAACAGTCTCTGCGAGATTGGCCATCTGATTAATAAATGCAATTTTGGTTGCAAGGAATGCATTTGACGCATACTTGATCAACTCGGCAGTCTCAAGATTACACCATACAAACGGTACAGATATAAGGTTGAGGGCGCGATAGACATCCACCAACACTTCTTTTGCCTTCTCATTCTCGTACCCTATTACAGTTCTGTCTGGGTGAAAGAAGTCCTGTACGGCCCTGCCTTCTCTCAGGAATTCAGGGTTGGAAACTACTGCAAAATCCCTCTCTGGATCCTTCCCTGACCGCTCCGCTATTCTGTCCCGAATAGCAGCGTTGGTACCCACAGGCACCGTGCTTTTCGTTACAACTACTGTAAACTCATTTAAGTTGTCGGCAACAGTATCTGCCACCTGATATACAAAGCTCAGATCTGCGGTGCCATCCGTATCCATGGGCGTACCCACGGCGATGAGGATTACTTCAGAAGAGCGGATACCTTCTGCAGCATTACTGGAAAAACGGAGACGGCCGGATTGTAAATTCCGGTGAAGGTACTCCTCAACTCCAGGCTCATATATCGGGCTTTTGCCTTTATTAAGCCGACGAACTTTCTCTTCATTAATATCAACACCTACTACTGTGTTACCGAAATCCGATAATCCCACAGCAGCTATTAAGCCGACATAGCCAGTGCCTACAACGCAAATGTTTTTACTCATTGATTTATCCTTATATAAAAATGTAGGGTCAAAATTATTCAGCTTTGTTAGTCTGCTGCAAGTTTTTCATCTTCTTGATACTCCCGAACAATCTGATTTCACACTTTGTCAGGTGGGCAATAAAAGATTTGACAAATACACATAATGAACTTCGCTGTATTGGATTCCCTCAGAAATATCTTTTCGTTCTGAAAAAAGTATCAAAGCGGAGTTTTTTGAATACTTTTCAGCGTCAACATCAAAACTCCGCACAAACACCAACCCATGCCTGTTCGCAGCATGCTCCACAATAAAATCAAGGTCGCTGTCGCCAACAAGAAGCACCCTGCTGCAGCCAGCTTCCTTGGCTTTGCGAACTTCCGCGTCTATTGCATCCTTCCAGCGCACCACATTGCCGATTGTCCGGCGAAGGTAGCGGTAGCTTCTGCGGGCAACTTCTTTGGTGCCTTCAGGAGTAAGGGCGTAGGACAGGTTCCGGCCGTTCACCTTATTTATAACCAGCCAGCCCTTGGCAGCCAGGCGCTTAATGATTGCGTTGGTCATCCCAACACTCATGTTCAGGGCCTTGGCAATATCCCGCTGGGAAGGTGCGGCCTTGGCCTGGGAGGACTCTTCATATTCATCGATGAGTTTGAGAGCCTGGTATTCGTTGTCGTCTATGTGGATAGTTTGATCTGACATTATCTCTTTTTGTTTTACAGTTGTTTCTATTTTTTTGCTTCTTACAGCTTACCAAAGTTCATACGACGCCCCAGGGTTACCCCCAGGCTTCCGTATTTGAAAAAGCCTTTCATATCGGCCTCAATATACCATTCGGAATTGACCGACATACTCAAATACACATTTATAAACGGCATAAGCGTCGCCCCCCGGCCGGCGCGCCGGGTAAACACAAAATCTTCAACCGCATAATCTGCTTCGGTTTCCGCATCGATTGTCGAAAGGATCTCATCGAAGCGATTGCTCTCTTCTGTAGTGAGTGCACACGATGAATCACCGGCAAAGCGGGTTGCAAAAACCCCGCCTCCCAAGCCTATCTGCATAACAGGAGTATGAATGGGCTCATTCCCACCGCGTCTCTCTGCAGACCCCGGAATAAGGGTATACAGACCTGAAACCCCCGCCTCAGCATACATGCCTGCGCGAAGTATCTGAGAGTCGGCAGAAAACTCACCGCCAAGATATTCGTCAGTATACAGATCCGGGTTCAACCGATACTCAACCACAGCATCGGAATACATTACAGCACCCAGGCTTCCCTCAGACACAAGAGCAAAGCGGGAAGACTGAGCAAGAGCAGCCCGTGCTCCCACAGACTCAATGACTGTTCCGGCAGCACTTACATCGCTGTTGAACTGAAGCGCTACAGGCAAAGCTTCAGCCCAAAGATTCATACCGGACAGAAGCAGCCCGGCAATAAGGGATGTAACACAAACCAGATTGAATCGGATACCAGACGTCATAGTGAACCTTCTTAGAATGTGTATAGAATCATTTGCCTGATTTTGAACATACAGCCCCGTGACCAAAAACCACTTCGGTGCATAAATTCTCTTGTGACTTGCAAACAGATACAGCTTCGCCGCCGCACCCTCAGTATCAGCCTGAAAAAAGGACTGAAAACCGGTCAGAATTCACAAATTACTACAGCTATGCACCGAAATGCGGCCGAAACACGCTCTTACGGCAGTATTTTTGTTCAATACGTGAACGATACAGCGAACTATATGGCATCATTGTGTGAAAATCAACATGTAGTATCAATTTTAGTAGAAAAAGCGGTGAATTACCCTGTCAGTCTTACTTAATAATTCCACAACTGCATCTACAGCTGATCAAAAGCAGAGGCTACAAAAGCATATATATATGATTTTGATCATAGACAGCCAGGACATTGTCCGCATGGGCATACAACACGAAATCCCGGATGAAGAAATTGTTTGTGTGAACACCTTAGCCGAAGCCGAACCTTACATGAACAGTGAAACCCTGCCCCGACTGGTGATCTGCGATGTGCACATCGCAGGTGAAAGCAGCTTCGACACAGCCGTACGCTTCTGCCGCCGGTCCTGCCCGGTCATCTTTTTTACCGCATCACAGGCTGCCCCCCACATTCTGGAGGCAAAAAACATGGGAGCTGCAGGATACATCCTCAAAACAGATTCTCCCGACCATCTGTTTAACCTCATCCGAAGTGCAGATTCACAGCAACAGTTTGTCCTCTCTCCCGGGGCGGAAAACCGGGCTGAAATGGAAAATCCGGATATCCACAGAATGGAAAACCTCACTCCCCGGGAACTGCAGATATTCAGACTTCTCACCGAAGGAAAAAACTACCGGGAAATCGGCGAACTGCTTTTTATAAGCCCCAAAACAGTAAATGTGCACAGACGCAACATATACAGCAAGCTGGGGGCACATAACTTCAGCGATCTGTTCAAAATTGCCCTGAGCACCGGAACAATAGAGGAACCTAAAGAATGAGCATGACAACAGTACAGGAACGTCAAAGTAACGATATTTGGTATACCCGGGAAGGAGGCAGCCCCATGAATAATGATTCCAGGGTCGCAGCCGGCAGTCAGTCAGCGGATGAAATCAGCCTTGTGGACCTCCTTTCGGTCCTCATCCGTAACAGAAAGCTGATCATTCTCTTACCTGCAATCATCGGGGTGCTTACACTCATAGTGTTACTCATATCAGCCAAACTTCCTCCTGAAGCCTCCTTTCTTCCAAACAGCTACGAAGCATCCGCCATCGTCATGATAGAGGAAGAACGTTCATCCTCCGGGATATCTGCCGCCCTGGCATCTTCCGGCCTGGGAAACCTTGCCGGACTTGCAGGAATTCAAGGCTCAGGAGGCAGAAACTACGGCAGCCTGGCGGTTGAAATTACCAACATGAACAGCTATCTGGACTCCCTCGCCCTGCGTCACAATCTCGCTGCAGAGTTCAGTGAAAGTGACCACCCCCGGCATGCTGCCCGTTCATTTATCCGCTCCGGGCTGAACACCCAATTTGACAGTTCAACAGGGTTTCTCAGCGTTTCATTCAGCCATACAGACCCCGTCTTCTCCGCCGAACTAGTGAACTCGGCGGTTGCGGAACTGAAACTCTACTTCCAGGAAATGGGAATAGATCAAAACCGGGAGCAGCAAACCCTTCTGGAACAGAAAATTGCTGAGGTGCAGGGGGAACTTGAAGACCTCGAAAACCGCATTCAGGAATTCCAGCGTAACTACGGGGTACTGTCGGCAGAAACACTTGTAACAGAACAGCTTTCCACCATAGGAAGAATCCGCTCCGAGCTGATATTAAAAGATATGGAAATCCGCACCTACCGGGATATGGTAAGCGTGGAAGATCCCCAGCTGCAGCAGCTTCAGGCGGAACGCAACAACTTAAGCGCCCTCCTTGATGAAATGGAAGGGGGCTACAGCGAATTTGAATCTGTTCTTCCCAGTCAGCAGGACATCCCCGAAATTGCCATGGAATACCAGAAACTCAAGCGGGAGATGGTGGTACAGGAAGAAATCTACACCCGCCTGGTCACACAGTATGAAAGCAGCAAACTCTTTAATTCCTCTGAAGAAGATATATTCAAAATCATGGAGTATGCAGAAACACCCATATCGCCCACAGGTCCGGACCGGAAAATACTGCTCATCGTAGCCACCCTTGCTGCAGGCTTCATGGCGGTATTCATCGCCTTCATCCTGGAATACATCAGGAAAATCCGTGAAGACGATACAGAACAATCCAAGCTGAAAGAAGCCTGGAACCAGGGCAAATAACGAAGGAACATAGCCATGAAAGCAACACAATCCATATTCACAACAGCCATCTTCTTTCTATTCATATGCCTGGGCGGCATTGCCTTTGCACAGGACAGCCCCAATCCGGACCGGAGCGCTGCAGCTGAAGAGGCCACAGCGGACAACTCCCGAATCCAGCGGGCGGAAGTATCACCCCTCTACAGGGTAAGCCCCGGGGACGAATATCTTCTGTATGTGGGGAATCAGAACAACACCCAACTCCCCCTCAGCGTGGAAAGCGACTACAGTGTACGACTGGCCTTTCTGGGTACACTGGATGCAGCAGGACTGAGTTACGCCCAATTCCGGGAACAGGTGTATGCCCTGGTAAAAGAAAGCTACCCCCAAAGCATACCAAGAATGAGAATACGCAACCTGGGCCGGTTTGAAGTATCCTTCTCAGGGGAACTCAGCAACGCCGGCACAACCCTGGCGGACGGACTCACCCCCCTGAGTGAAGTGCTGACTTCCAGACTCACCTCCTTTTCAGATACCAGAAATATCAGTATCCGCAGAAACGACGGCAGCAGTCTCACAGTGGACTACTTCATGTTCTCCCGTACTGGCGAAAGGAAACACAACCCCTATCTCCACTACGGGGACAGAATTGAAGTTGAACGTGCTCAACGCATCGTGCAAATTGACGGGCAGGTGTTCAGACCCGGGCGGTATGTGCTTACAGAAAAAGACAGTCTGACTGACATAATCCAGGAGTATGCCGACGGACTGCGGCACAACGCAGACAGAACCCAGATCAGCATCTTTCATCTCAACGGCTCATCTGAAACAGTGGATATACGCCGGGAAGAGAAGGATAACAATATCCATATAGATCATTTAAGCAGGATATTCGTGCCCCCAGCCCACAGCACCTCCCAATCCATGCAGCTTGAAGGTACAGCATCCATGGAAACCATCGGCTGGATACAAGTAACAGGGGATGTCCAAACCCCCGGAAAAATCCCATTCTCATCATGGAACCGCCCGGAACAGTACATCAACCAGGCAGGCCCCCAGGGCCGCTACCGCTACAGCGTCTATTCACAAAACGGGGAGAAAAAGAGTAACAGAGCCCCCCTGGCTCCCATGGATACCATCGTCGTTCAGCAGCGCCCCGCACAGTGGTTCATGAACTCCTGGCTGGCCCCCACAGTATCGTTAGCCACAGGAATTCTCACCCTCATCAGTATGATCCTCAACTTCTGAAAGGCCTGTTCTCGATTATGCTTAAATACCCGGTACTGTTTTATATTCAGACAGGAATGGCTGATACCGAAGAGATTAGGTTCAGCCTTCCGGACTTTGACTATGAACACCCCCAATCCTACCCCTGCCTGCAGCAGGCTTTGCAGGCGGCCCGGGAAAAACTCCAGGCTCTTGTGCAGGATATGCTGGAGCACAATCTTCATTTTCCGCCCCCGTCTCTTCTTAAGGATGTGAGAACCAAAGGAAGTATGGGGTCATATGTGGCTGCCGGGTATGACTGATTGTGTGTCCAGGGAGGGGTGATACTTGCCCCCACAGGCGGTTTTGTAATTCTACTGTTCAACCAGCTGTCCGGAAATATACTTATGCAAAACACTTTTCACGAATGCTTGATACCGCAATCCTTCACGTGCTGGCCGTTCTTTTATCTTTTCCAATTCAAACAGATCAATTCTGATATTCATCTTTTTTTCTTTTGGGATAAATTGCTTGGCAGCATGTTTTAGCTTCGCTTGATCATCCGCAGAAGGCTAGTAGGCATCTGCTTCATCCACATAATCAAACGCTTCCAACATTTGCTTATCTTCGTCATCTATATATTCAGGATTCATTACCTCTCTGCTCTTGAGAAAGCGGCACCCTGGCTTTCCTTGAAACAGGTAGCTACGATCTGGTATTTGCCCAGTACGATTCCAGCCCCACCGCTTATTTACTGCAGCACAGCCCTGCACTATAATACTCCTATGGAGAAACGCAGGCCGCTGAACCCCATGGCAGATGTGTTCGTACGCTACCTGCTGGGGTCGGAAAGCAATAAAGACATTCTCATCGATTTTCTCAACGCCGTATTCTCCCACAAAGGCCATGAGCTCGTTGTGGACCTGGAAATCAGAAACCCCTTTAATCTCACAACCATCCAGGAAAGCAAAGAAAGCATTCTGGATATAAAGGCAAAAGACCGCAATGGCCGCTGGATCAACGTGGAGGTTCAAGTCAGCCACGAACCAAGCTACGCCGCCCGCAGTCTCTACTACTGGGCTAAAAGCTACACAGACCAGCTATCCCGGGGCGACGTCTACTCGGATCTATCCCCATCTGTCTGCATCAATCTGCTGGATTTCACCCTCTTTCCGGAACTCTCCGACTTTCACAGCTGCTTCCAGATAACCGAAAAAGATCACAAAGAATACATTCTCACTGAACATCTGGAAATCCACTTCATCGAACTATCCAAACTTGATTTCACCGCCATACCCAATTTTGAAACTGCCATACTGCGCTGGTGTTATTATTTTAAAAACGAAGGAAACATACAGGAGGATACCATGCCCGTACTTCTCAAAGATAATCCCGCAATCGAAAAAGCCCACCATGTCTATGAAGATTTCACATCTGATGAGCAGCTCATGGACATGGCCGAAGCCCATGAAAAATGGGTAAAAGACGTAAACACCCGCCTCAAAACCGCACGGCAGCAGGGGCTTGAACAGGGGCTTGAGCAAGCCAGGATTGAGGATGCGAAAAAGATGCTGCAGGAAGGATTGGATATTGCTCTCATTTGCAGAATCACCGGCTTGAATGAAGATCAGATCAAAAAATTAACCTGACATCCTGCCCCCCCCCCCGGCAGCTAGCGCCAGGAAATCCGCAGCCGCTTGAGCTGGGGTGACCAGCCGACTGCTTCACTAGTGCCCCACCGCTTATTTACTGCAGCACAGCCCTGCACTATAATACTCCTATGGAGAAACGCAGGCCGCTGAACCCCATGGCAGATGTGTTCGTACGCTACCTGCTGGGGTCGGAAAGCAATAAAGACATTCTCATCGATTTTCTCAACGCCGTATTCTCCCACAAAGGTCATGAGCTCGTTGTGGATCTGGAAATCAGAAACCCCTTTAATCTCACAACCATCCAGGAGAGCAAAGAAAGCATTCTGGATATAAAGGCAAAAGACCGCAATGGCCGCTGGATCAACGTGGAGGTTCAAGTCAGCCACGAACCAAGCTACGCCGCCCGCAGTCTCTACTACTGGGCCAAAAGCTACACGGACCAGCTATCCCGGGCGACGTCTACTCGGATCTATCCCCATCTGTCTGCATCAATCTGCTGGATTTCACCCTCTTTCCGGAACTCTCCGACTTTCACAGCTGCTTCCAGATAACCGAAAAAGATCACAAAGAATACATTCTCACTGAACATCTGGAAATCCACTTCATCGAACTATCCAAACTTGATTTCACCGCCATACCCAATTTTGAAACTGCCATACTGCGCTGGTGTTATTATTTTAAAAACGAAGGAAACATACAGGAGGATACCATGCCCGTACTTCTCAAAGATAATCCCGCAATCGAAAAAGCCCACCATGTCTATGAAGATTTCACCTCTGATGAGCAGCTCATGGACATGGCCGAAGCCCATGAAAAATGGGTAAAAGATGTGAACACCCGCCTCAAAACCGCACGGCAGCAGGGGCTTGAACAGGGGCTGGAACAAGGACTTGAGCAAGGGCTTGAGCAGGGGCTTGAGCAAGCTAAAATTGAGGATGCGAAAAAGATGCTGCAAAAAGGATATCCCATCGTCGACATCGCAGAAATCACCGGCTTGAATGAAGATCAGATCAAAAAATTAACCTGACATCCTGCCCCCCCCCCGGCAGCTAGCGCCAGGAAATCCGCAGCCGCTTGAGCTGGGGTGACCAGCCGACTGCTTCACTAGTGCCCCACCGCTTATTTACTGCAGCACAGCCCTGCACTATAATACTCCTATGGAGAAACGCAGGCCGCTGAACCCCATGGCAGATGTGTTCGTACGCTACCTGCTGGGGTCGGAAAGCAATAAAGACATTCTCATCGATTTTCTCAACGCCGTATTCTCCCACAAAGGTCATGAGCTCGTTGTGGATCTGGAAATCAGAAACCCCTTTAATCTCACAACCATCCAGGAGAGCAAAGAAAGCATTCTGGATATAAAGGCAAAAGACCGCAATGGCCGCTGGATCAACGTGGAGGTTCAAGTCAGCCACGAACCAAGCTACGCCGCCCGCAGTCTCTACTACTGGGCCAAAAGCTACACGGACCAGCTATCCCGGGGCGACGTCTACTCGGATCTATCCCCATCTGTCTGCATCAATCTGCTGGATTTCACCCTCTTTCCGGAACTCTCCGACTTTCACAGCTGCTTCCAGATAACCGAAAAAGATCACAAAGAATACATTCTCACCGAACATCTGGAAATCCACTTCATCGAACTATCCAAACTTGATTTCACCGCCATACCCAATTTTGAAACTGCCATACTGCGCTGGTGTTATTATTTTAAAAACGAAGGAAACATACAGGAGGATACCATGCCCGTACTTCTCAAAGATAATCCCGCAATC
Source organism: Salinispira pacifica (assembly GCF_000507245.1). GTDB lineage: Bacteria > Spirochaetota > Spirochaetia > DSM-27196 > Salinispiraceae > Salinispira > Salinispira pacifica. The sequence goes on from NC_023035.1 coordinate 3,406,553, forward strand.
GAAAAAGCCCACCATGTCTATGAAGATTTCACCTCTGATGAGCAGCTCATGGACATGGCCGAAGCCCATGAAAAATGGGTAAAAGACGTAAACACCCGCCTCAAAACCGCACGGCAGCAGGGGCTTGAACAGGGGCTTGAACAGGGGCTTGAGCAAGCTAAAATTGAGGATGCGAAAAAGATGCTGCAGGAAGGATTGGATATTGCTCTCATTTGCAGAATCACCGGCTTGAGTGAAGATCAGATCAAAAAATTAACCTGACATCCTGCCCCCCCCCCCGGCAGCTAGCGCCAGGAAATCCGCAGCCGCTTGAGCTGGGGTTACCAGCCGACTGCTTCACTAGTGCCCCACCGCTTATTTACTGCAGCACAGCCCTGCACTATAATACTCCTATGGAGAAACGCAGGCCGCTGGATCAACGTGGAGGTTCAAGTCAGCCACGAACCAAGCTACGCCGCCCGCAGTCTCTACTACTGGGCTAAAAGCTACACAGACCAGCTATCCCGGGGCGACGTCTACTCGGATCTATCCCCGTCGGTCTGCATCAATCTGCTGGATTTCACCCTCTTTCCGGAACTCTCCGACTTTCACAGCTGCTTCCAGATAACCGAAAAAGATCACAAAGAATACATTCTCACCGAACATCTGGAAATCCACTTCATCGAACTATCCAAACTTGATTTCACCGCCATACCCAATTTTGAAACTGCCATACTGCGCTGGTGTTATTATTTTAAAAACGAAGGAAACATACAGGAGGATACCATGCCCGTACTTCTCAAAGATAATCCCGCAATCGAAAAAGCCCACCATGTCTATGAAGATTTCACCTCTGATGAGCAGCTCATGGACATGGCCGAAGCCCATGAAAAATGGGTAAAAGACGTAAACACCCGCCTCAAAACCGCACGGCAGCAGGGGCTTGAGCAGGGGCTGGAACAAGGACTTGAGCAAGGGCTTGAGCAGGGGCTTGAGCAAGCTAAAATTGAGGATGCGAAAAAGATGCTGCAGGAGGGGCTGGAAATTGCTCTCATTAGCAAAATAACCGGGTTAAGTGAAGACCAAGTTCAGACACTGAAATGATGTTTCTACAGTACCGCACAGGTATTTTATCATAAAACCGACTATTCATTGGTAAAAGCATTTTTAATTTTTCCGAGATCCACATAAGTGAAGCATCCGCCGGCTCATTATACCTTTCCTTCTGTTTTACATAATGCAATACACCAGATAAGAACAACGACTTCACTCAACGACGGCTACAACACAGCGGGCGAACTCCCGGAAGTCGTCAAGATGCATGCTGATAATGGAGTAAAGAATTTGAACATCCATTTCCTGATACTCGTGAACGGCAATATTGCGAAATCCTACCGCCCGGCTTAATCTGCCGGCCAGGTCGACATCCAAAATACCGGCGGAGGCAAGGTCCGAGAACCCCGCACTCATGCTGGAGGGTGCCCGCAAGCCTCTGCTTACCAGAACGTGGGCTGAAATATCAACACATTGCTGCACCGCCCTCTCAATATTGAGGACAATAATGTCCTGGGCATCCAGATCGGTGGACAAGATTTCCGCATCCTCAGGCTTTTTTTCTTCAATCCGCCTGATACAGCGACGCAGGGACGCCAGCTTACTGAGTATGAGCTCAACGTTCATCTATCCAGTCCTTCACACTTTCCTTCTGCGCCTGTAACACAGACGGAAGAAGATTTTCCCGGTAATCCATCGCTTTTATGGCAAGACTGCTGCGAAGCATCACATCTTCCACAAGCACTTCACCGCCAATGGCTTCACATAAAATCAGACCTTCTGCGCTGAATAAATCGATTACATCCACGGTTCTAAAGAGAACAGCTTCAACAGCGGTTGCCAGATCGATCTTCCGTTCTATACTCATCTCACCGGAGTGCAGGGCGATGGCAATATCAATATCAGATTCCGGGGTCATTGTACCTTGAGAAGCAGAGCCGAACAGTAATGCCAAGCGGACATCTGTATCAGTTTTTAGAAATTCTTGTGCCCCACGGGCTATGTCGTTCATATCGCTCCCCGCTGAAACAGCGCATTCCGTTTTACCGGTCTTTAATGGAAGTGTAGCATAGTTTCGACGGTTTTTTACATACACTCATACTTCAGGGGGTCGACAATATCCTTCAATTCCGGTGGATATTGTGATGGGATGCCGCACGGCAGCAGGGGCTTGAACAGGGTCTGGAACAAGGACTTGAGCAAGCTAAAATTGAGGATGCGAAAAAGATGCTGCAAAAAGGATATCCCATCGTCGACATCGCAGAAATCACCGGTTTGAGTGAAGAACAGATCAAGAAATTAACCTGACATCCTGCCCCCCGGCAGCTAGCGTCAGGAAATCCGCAGCCGTTTGAGCTGGGGTTACCAGCCGACTGCTTCACTAGTGCCCCACCGGTTATTTACTGCAGCACAGCCCTGCACTATAATACTCCTATGGAGAAACGCAGCATCGTACTTCTCAAAGATAATCCCGCAATCGAAAAAGCCCACCATGTCTATGAAGATTTCACCTCTGATGAACAGCTCATGGACATGGCCGAGGCCCATGAAAAATGGGTAAAAGACGTAAACACCCGCCTCAAAACCGCACGGCAGCAGGGGCTTGAACAGGGGCTTGAGCAAGCTAAAATTGAAGATGCGAAAAAGATGCTGCAAAAAGGATATCCCATCGTCGACATCGCAGAAATCACCGGTTTGAGTGAAGAACAGATCAAGAAACTCGAATGAACTAACAACAGAAAAAGATGAAGGTTTGATATATGAATGAAATAGGAGCACGATACTCACACAAGATGTTGGATGAAATCCTTCCCCCGGCCTTTGATTATGCCCGGAGAAAGAGGATCGGAGAGGCCCGATTAAAGGAGCTGGATCAGTCATACCTGGCCGAAAATCAGGATGAAGAGAATCTCGATATGATGGCGGGAATGCTGGTGGCTGGCTCTCTGTTCACCTCAGCCAAGCTTGCGGGGGCATTTCTACGCAGTCAGGGTGATGAGCTCAGCGAAGAAGCCGGTAAAATGGCACGGATGTGGCGAAAGACGCCTTGGACCTATATGGCAGTTGATATTCTGGAGCGCATAGACGACAGTCCCTTTTTTCGCATGAAGGCCTTGGGTGGAAAGCCGAAAACCTTTGCCGCTGAAGAGGATTGGCCTGAGTTCACCCTGTAGTCCCCGGCGCTGAGGGAGCTTCATTCAGACGGGTACACCCGGTTCTTTTCCCTGTACTGGAGATCACAGGAGTGCTGGCACAGTTACGGGCCCATAATCCCCTTACCGCAACTTGAGAATAAGACCGATCTGCGCTACTACGCCGAAGTATCAACCCCCAACCGGAAACACAGCAGGATTATTGGTGCCCGCCAGACCCCGAATTCCGGGGATTACCCTTTGAGTGAGCGTGTTACTTCCAACCCAATCCCCTGGATACGCCTCATCGAAATATCCGGGATGCCGAAGGTGCGAAACCCCAGGTTCACCATAGGCATGTTTGCCTCTTACGCTGAGCATCCGGAAAACCCGGCGGATGAATCTTCCATTCAGAATGCGGCTGAGGAAATATCAGACTTAATTAATACGAGCAAATTCCTTGCCCGGCGGCGAATGCTTGATGATCCGAATGTGGGATTGGCAGCTGCCATATCAATCGAATCCCCCCACAGGCATGCGGATATGAGCTCGGTATACATCCACCAGGGAACAGTGTATCTCAAGAGTATCGCCCGGGAGAGCTATGATGAGATCAGGGAAGTGCTTGAACCGATTGTTCAGCTGCCCGAAGACCCCATGCTTGATGTGAGTTTCGGCTTATATACCTTTGCGGACGACTGGTATGCCGCCACCGACACGCTGCATCTGCTCATCGAAGCCTTCGATGACGAAATATTTGATGGTGATGAAGAAGACTTGGACGACGACGGGGGCTTTCCCGACGGGAACAAGCCTTCTGCAACCATGCCGGATTTCAATATCACCACAGATTTGGACACAATCAATGCCGTATCTGCAGAATTAATCACTGCCCGGAACGCCGGCGAAGAGCCGGATATCAACAGAATCATGAAGAACACCGGGGCCTCCCGCAGCAATGTTGAAGCCATACAGAAAATGATCGAGTATTCATTGTCCAACATGGGCGTTGATACTGATATCCCCGGACCCTTCGATTTACCCCCGGCGGCAGTTCATGCCCTCACAAGCCCTCCTCTGGAGGAAGCCGAGGGACTGCTTTCCCTGGATAATCTGGCACAACTTAAGCCTGCCGCATTCCAGAACGTGCCGATTATCCGGCTGTACAAAGCCCTCACGGAAGCGGAAGATCCAGGGGGCTTCATACCCGTCACAGCAGCAGGTTATATAAAACCGGCAATTGTGAAAAAACTGGCACAGATATTGCCCGACCAGCTTGGGTTCCTGGAACCGGAGGAGGTTAAAAAAGAATCGGACTGGTTCTGGCTGGAACGGATGCGAAACCTGCTCACCAGCGCGGATATTCTTCTGGTTGAATCCAAGGGGTTCAGACTTGCATTTACCGGGACGGATCCGGCCACGATAAAAGATATCTACCTGCGTACTCTCAGCGCCCTGTTCCGCCACCACCCCTGGGGAACTCACCCCCGCTTCAATTTTGAAGATGAAAGCTGGATTCACGGAACATCCGCCCTTCTTCTTTACGGGCTGAAATATCTTGCGGATAATGCCGCAGACCATAGAGTCTACGATTATGAGATGGCACCCCATCTGGCAAGATATGTGCCCGAGTACCGTGAAACGCTGCGGGACGATCCGGACCAAGACCCCCGCAAGTTCGATACCCCCGTGGGTTACCTCGGCTACCGGGTAATCAGCCTGTTTTTTCAACAGTTTTGCATCCCTTTGGGGCTGGCAGAGAGTATTGAAGTTGAACCCTTGAAGCCTAAACCTGTTGTTCCAACCCCCTTGCTGGATGCTCTGGTACGGCTGAGAACATGAAATTACTGAGTGGGGGGGCAGACTCTTTATGGAGTACTCTTTGTGTAGCACTCTCTGCCGCCCCGCCCAGGAGTCTTGCTGTTCCATACAATTACTACTACGATTGTACGTACAGGAATACATATGGAACAGGACGTTCGCTGGATTCAGCGCTTCAGTAATTATCAGAAAGCATTCAATCAGTTGAAATACGGTGTGGAGCTTGCTTCAGAACGAGAACTTAATCAACTGGAGAAACAGGGGCTCATTCAAAGCTTTGAGTTTGTACATGAGCTGGCCTGGAAGACACTAAAGAACTACCTTGAGAACAAAGGAATCATGGGTCTCATTGGTTCAAAAGACAGTACACGCCAAGCCTTCAGGGAGGGTCTCATCTCGGATGGTGAGGTGTGGATGGAGATGATCAAAGCCAGAAATCTCACATCTCACACATATGAGGAGAAAACTGCTCAAAAGATTTTTGATGCCATCATAGACAGCTTTTTTCCCGCATTCCGGGCTTTTGAAAAGAACTTCTCCCGCCTTGCCGAGACGGATGACAATGATGAATGAGTTCGGTTTATCAAATACTGTGATGACGAAGCTGGAAACAGTATTTCGCAGACATCCCGAAGTGGAATCAGTTCAGATCTACGGTTCCAGAGCCATGGGCAGCTACAGGGAAGGCTCGGACATTGACCTGGTTCTCAAGGGAGATATCTCAATACATCAGCTTTCAGATATAATTGACGAGATCGACGAACTTCTGCTTCCCTATATGTTCGATATATCAGTGTATGATCACATAGAAAATACCGGACTACTTGAGCATATCCACCGGGTGGGAAAACAATTTCTGCCTACTGAACACACATCCTCGATTTCAGCAAATCATTGATTGCGGGAGCAGGTGGAAAGGTATTCACTCTTCTGAATCCCTGGCCAGTAGCGGTTGCAGATACACCAGGGCGGCTGCATCCCAAGCCTGGGGCCGGCATGCCACCGGATAGGGTACCGGGGGCGAGCTGCCCCTGGGGTATCCGGCTATGAGTTCAGGCAGTCTTTTGTCGCTCTGACTGGAAGCAAGATCAAACAGGTCTCGAACCAGCTGACCTGCTTCTCTGCGATATCCGTAATTCCATAGCCCTTTGGCGATGAGTGCCGTATCATGAGGCCATACAGAGCCGTTATGATAACTCACCGGATTATACCGCATCTCGCCGGTTCCCAGCGTGCGGATGCCCCAGCCGCTGTACAGTTCGCTGCTCATGATGGTTGCAGCAAGTTCAGCAGCGCGGTGTCCGGAAACGATTCCGGACCAGAACAGTTGTCCGGCATTTGAGCTTTTTACCATCAACGGCTTGTGTTCTCCGTCCAGAGCCATGGCATAGCATTTCATCTCGTCATTCCAGAATGCGGCGTCGAAGCGTTTCTGAAGCTCTTCAGCCTTCCGGGTATACGTATCAGCTTCAGCTTCCATTCCCAGTTCATGATAAAATTTCGAGGCGGCGGAAAACGCACGATACGCATATCCCTGCACTTCCGCCGGCCGGATGTAACCTGAGGCCAGAGTTCCGTCGGAGTGGCTCATGGAATCATCCGAATCTTTCCAGCTCTGGACCACCAGACCTTTTCCGGGTTCTGCGCTGATATATTCCAGAAATCCATCGTTGTCCCGGTCACCATGCTCCAGCATCCAATCCAGGCAGGCTTCCCAGTTGGGCCGGAATGTTTTCAGCAGTGAATCGTCGCCGGTATATTCCCAGAGTTTCTCCAGAAGAATGATATAGAGGGGCGTAGCGTCAATGGTTCCGTAATACGGGTTGTGGGGAACAAGCTCCTTCTGTGCCAGCTCACCGAAACGGATTTCGTGCATAATTTTCCCAGGCTCTTCTCCCCGGAAATCGTTGTGTTCCGTTCCCTGATAATACCCCAGATATTCAAGCACTCCCCTGGCCACCCAGCTATGATGAGGGAGCAGCATATAGGCAGTCAAGAGACTGTCCCGGCCGAATGCTGCTACAAACCAGGGGATGCCCGCCGCCGGAATATCCCCCTGCTCGGATGAAAGCATAAGCGCACGGAGATCCTGTACAGCCTGTTCCAACACCACACGGTCCTGTCCGTATTTCAGAAGGGAAGCGGCAGGGAGGAATTCCTTCCTCCAGTCGTCATACGAAGGCAGGGGAGGTGTTTCCGCCTTCTTCATGCAGGGGTGTGTTAAGTCGATTTTCAACTCAAGGACCCGGGACCGGCCCGGCTCCAGGTTCACCTGCCAGCGCAGAACAGCCTCCAACACTCCGTCTTCCTGTTTTTCGGCTGATACTTCAGGGGCCGAATCCGGTTCGCAGAACCATTCAATCCGGGTCAGGTATTCATTACCGGGATCAGAATATTGAAACGTGATGTGCCCCTTGTCAAATTCCGGAGAGGACAAATCTCTTTTCTCACCGTAAAATCCCCTGGCCTCAAAAAGGTCGAGAAAGTCCGCTCCCAGAGAGAGAGTCAGCTCCAGCTGCCGGGGCTGAGTGTCCGTATTTTCCAGAGTGAATCGATCGCTGAGGGTTCCTTCCCTGAGATACAGCCGACGTTGAACGCCCAGAATCTGGCTGGGACCTTCAATGAGGGAATAATGAAAGACTCCCTGGTCGGGCCGGGAACTGTGGGCTACAAGGGTCTGAAATTCTTTCCGGCTCTCCGGTTCGCTGAAGCTCCAAATCATGTGCCGTAAAAAGCGGGTATCGTGGGAATACAATCCCTGTTCACCGGTATTGATATTTCCGTCTGCATCGGTAACGAGAAAGGTATAGTTCTCTTTCAGTACAATATTTCTGCTCAAATCCATGGGTTATCCTTTTGTGCCTCCAAACGAAACACCTTCCAGAAAGTATTTTTGAAATACAATAAATAAAATGACAACGGGAAGCGCACTCAACATGGCTCCGGCGAGTATCAGCCCCCAGTCTCCCGCAGCTCCGTAAATCTGGCGAAAACTCAGCAGACCGATGGGCAGGGTTTTGATTTCATCCGGACTGGTAAGAATAATGAACGACCAGAAAAACTCGTTCCAGGCTCCCTGGAAACTGAGTATGACCAGAGCGCCCAATGCCGGCCGGGCCATGGGGAACACCACTTTCCAATAGGTAGTCCACTCACCCGCACCGTCTATTCTGGCTGCTTCTTCGATCTGCCGGGGAAGGCCCTCAAAGTACTGCTTCATTAAAAAGACTTTGGCGGCCTCTATCATGGTGCCGGCGCCTCCGATGATCAGTCCCCATATGTTGTTTAACAGGGTGGGTGCGCCGAAGAGCCGGCTGATTCCCCAAATTCCATCCCGGAGCACCAGATAATTTGAAATAAAAATCACCTGGACGGGTACCATTTGAGCAACCAGAATCAGCATGAAAACAGCCCCCCGACCCTTGAAATTAAAGCGTGCCAGGGCATATCCAGCCATGGTAGCCAGCAGAAGATTGGTAATTACCCTCACGAATGCAAAGAAAAAGGAATTCCCGAACCAGTTTGCGAACAGACTGGTTCCGGTGGTAATACTTTTTGCCTCTTTGAATACCCGCTGATAGTTGCGGAAAATGTATCCCAGAGCGCCGGGGCTGATATTGTCAAAGCTGGCTACCCTCCCCCTGCGCTCTATACGGCTCGCCGTTATAGTACTGCCGGTATAGATCTGCCCTACGGGTACCGTGGCATCCAGCGGTACACGGTCGATTTTCGGACCGCTTCCCGCATAGCTTACTCTGAACACATACGTGGTCAGAAGACCTTCCACCTGTTCGCCCCGGACATCCCTGCCGGCCCGTATTTCATCAATTCTCTCAATGGGACTTACCGCGGCATAATCGGCAGCATAGGTTTCCTGAAAAACCGAGCCGAGCCCGGCTCCGGGCCGGCGTTTCGGTACGGTCACCTCGGGCTTCTGCGGATCCTGGCCAAGGGGAGTAAAATAGGTAATATCGAACTCAATCGTACGACCGGGTTTGAACCCGCCGAAAAAGGGGTTCCCGGCACCCTGCCGTCCCAGGCGGGCGCTTTGAACCCAATTCACCGGATTAAGCTGGGGGGACAGAAGTTTGGGAGGATATTCCAGCGGATCGGTCTTCAGACTGGATAGTGCGGCAAAAACCAGGGGAGAAAGAAATATGAGGGTAAGACCGATAAACAGTGCATATCCGATACCCGCATTCGCCCAGCGTCTGCGCCGTTGCCACATCTCCAGATTTCGTTGATTACCCGTTCCGTCCCCAGCGGACCACTTTCGTATTTCGCCGGATTTCATACATCACCTCGATCTTTTATCACAATTCTCTGAATCAGAACCGCAGTAAGGGTAAAGAGGGCAAGAAACATGGCTGCTGCCGATGCCAGCCCCACTTCCGGAAGCTGAGCTCCGGGAAACATTCTGTCGTACACAAAATATGCAAGGGTAATAACGGATTCCTGAGGAACCGCATCCCCGAAAATGGCCACCTGGTCGAACATCTGAAGGGTTCCGATCAGGCCCATGGTGGTTACCAGGAAAAGTACGGGTCGAATAGCCGGTACGGTTATAGAAAAAAACTGTCTGACCGGACCCGCGCCGTCTATGGAGGCAGCCTCATAATAGCTCACCGGCACATCCTGAAGTCCGGCAAGAAATATCAGCATAAGAGTGGGAATAGTCGTAAAGGTGTTTTGAATCATGATAGCAATGAGCGGAACCGGGACTCCAAGAACTGTCTGGCGGGTTTGAAGCCACACAAAGTCGATATCCACCGATGGCCCCGGATCAATAATTCCGGTCATTGTCCCAAGCACGGCAATTCCCGAAGCCAGAAAAAATGAGAGTACACCGGTGGGGGCATCAAAAAACCGTATGGGAAAGCCCTTTTTCCGCTCGATCAGCACAGTCAATGACTGGATAATGAAAAAGAAAAAAGCCAGAGTGAATAGTGAGGGTCCGAGGCTCAGAATGGTTCCGGCTATGTAATTTATAAACCCCCTGCGTTGAAAGAGCCAGAGAAATATGACAGTTATAACTACTGAACTTGCAATACTCGGCAGATAAAAGGCGGCCCTGAAAAATCCTATTCCTTTCATTTTTCTGTTCAGAATTGAAGCCAGTATAAGGGCCAGGATCGTCTGAACCGTGGTGACGATAAGAGAAAATGCTACGGTATTCCGGAGTGCATACAGGAAGTTGGCCTCCCGGAACAGGTCGGCATAGTTCTGAAGCCCCACAAAGGCGGCCTCATTGAACATATTGTAATCGGTAAAGCTGAAATACACTGCACGCACTGCCGCATATACAAAGAAGATTCCCTGGATAATTAAGAACGGCGCCAGAAAACTCCATGCAGCCATTACGCGCTTCTGTCGAAACGTCATATGCGCCTCCTGGGGATGGAAAAACGGGACCCGGCCTCAGGGTCAGGTCCCGCTGCTTTCAACACATCCTGAGTTATTTACAGACCTGCACGATCTAGTATGGCGTCCAGTTCTTTCTGAGCCTGTTCCACGGCGTCATCAATATCGATCTGACTTGTCATTATCTGGGACAGCATGGCGTTCACCGGGTTCATCCAGTCAGTTCCCACAACCCCGAACTGATAGCCGAATACATTGCCCCGATCGGCACCTTCAAAGACTATCCGGTTGGTCTCTGCTTCCACGGTCTCTTCGTCGAAAAACGGATTATCCGCCAATGCAGTTCTGCTGGGTATTGCCAGCCCCTCTTCAAGAATAAACTGTTGCGCTTCCTCACTGGTGAGTGCTTTCAGGACTTCTACGGCTGCTTCTTTCCTGGGGCTGTCGCTATTAATTCCGTATGCAACAGTGAACAGAAAATTACCCCGCATTCCATCAGAACTAGACCTGGGCAGGAAGGTTGCACCATACTTCAAATTCGGAGCCTCGTTACGGAGGAAGCCGATTATCCAGGCCCCTTCAATTGCCATTGCAACATTTTCTGTGGCGAATGCTCCGCCGCCCCACCCCTGACCGATGTCCGATGGAAGAACGGCAATATCGTCCCGAACCAGTCCAGTGTACCATTCAACCGCTGAAACAAATTCAGACTCGGTCAAATCCGTTCGGCCGCCGCGTCCTCCGAAGGGTTTCCATCCTCTTCCGAACGCAAACGCACCAAATCGGGCGTAGTCCGCAGGAAGGGCAATACCATAAACATCAGGTCCAAGGGATGCAATCTTCCCGGCCTTTTCCGCCAGTGACTCCCAGGTATCTTCCTCCGTCGGATATTCCACTCCCGCCTCATCGAACAGATCCTTGTTATAGATTAGAGCAAGGGTATTAAAATCTTTCGCTATCCCGTACAGGTTTCCGTCCGATGTATACGCCTGATTGAGACTTTCAATAAAGGGAGATTCGTCGATTAATGAGTTCAGAGGCTCAACCTTACCGGTGGAAATAATTCCCGGAGCTGTCTCAACCGGAATGTAGAATATGTCCCCTGCGGTACCTGCAGAGAGTGCATTGAACAGAGCTGCATTGTAATCACCTTCCAGAGGTTCATATACAACCTCGATATTCTTCGCCAATAACCCGTCACCGATAACCTCATCCAGCAAGCGGGCAACAATGGCAGGATCCTGTCCCCCGTAACCCATAATACGGACCCGCTGAATATCAGCATTTCCTGCGGAATCGGCGGGTGTTTCACCTGCTCCTTCAGCCCAGATAAAACTGAATACCATGAACATTGCGAAAACCATTATACCTAATCTTTTCATACCCGTTCTCTCCTTTGTTCTGTTTTGTAAACGGTTACATGATTATTCTGAACCCCTTTGGCTCTCAGGTCAAGTAAACTTTGTAAATTTTGTAACCGTTTACATTTTGTATCAGGAAGGGGAGCATCCCGGACACAGCATCTGCTCCCGGCATCGAATACCCTGCAGATCAGGCGGCTATACGCAGCGGCAGGTAGTTTGGCGGGCAATCAATTGAACCGGCATGGTTATATGCCTGGGAGCTCTCCCTTCAATTTGTTCGCTCAGCAAGACCAGGGTCTCATCGGCAAGAGATGGGATGTCCTGATGAATCGTTGTAAACCTTTCACCTATTTCCGGAAGATCATCATACCCGACTATAGATACATCTCCGGGACATGATATTTGATGATCTTCCAGACAGCGAAACGCTCCGGCTGCCATCTCATCGGATGCAGCAAAAATAGCCGTAAAATCCTTGTCCCTTTGTAAATAGTTGGACAGTCCGCGATATGCGCCCAGAGCAGTGAATCCACCGTCGATTTGAGGTTTCGGATCCTGTTCGATACCATTATCCCTAAGGGCTGCAATGAATCCTTCATAGCGGTCATTGGATGCCTGATGCTGCAGGTACCCTCCGATATGAACAATTTTCCGGTGTCCCAGAGCAATCAGATGACTTCCGGCCTGATACCCGCCGTCAAAATCATCACCATTTATGGAGGAAATTCCTTCACCCCGTCCCAGAAGCACAAACGGAACCTGCCGTTCCTTCAAAAAGGTAATCCGCGGGTCCGCATCGTGAGCACCGAAAAGTATCATTCCGTCGGTCAACTGCTCAGGGAGTCCGTTGGAAAGATTCCCCACTTCCTCAAAACGCAATCCGTCGACCCTCGCCCGATTCATAAGACTTTCTGTAAACAAAAAGAAAAACGGCGTCAGCCTCTTGGTTCCCGGAGCGACATTCAACCCTATCCGCAGACCGGAACGGGTTGAAAGCTCCCTGGCCGCTATATCCGGTTGATATCCCAGAGATTTCATCGCCTCCAGCACACGCTGCCTGGTATATTCCTTCACCCCCGGCCGATTATTTAAAACCCGGCTTACCGTACCAATTGAGACACCTGATTCCTGTGCAACTTCCCGTATTGTAATTTTGCTCATTTTTTGAACCGTTTACACAACCTAACATATCCGTACAATCGACACCAGCATTATCCTTCCCGGATGGGCTGTCTGCCCCTGTCTGTACTGCCCCTGTCTGTACTGCCCCTGTCTGTACTGCCGCCGGCCTTGCCCGGGCAATAGCTGAAACCTATATATCCGTATTGTTATCCCGCCGGTAGATACACTGCCCGACCCGGTCGATCTCAATGGAATGGGTGACCAGAGTAATATCCACATCCGAGGCATGGCGATGTGTCCCTTTCGCCCGGGATCCGTAGAGAATGCAGGCCTGGATCTCATGAAATTCGGCGAAAATTTCCCGGAGTTTTTCGTTGATTTCGGCTGAGAGTCCGGGAATGTTTGAAACGCGCCTGCATGGATCCATTATTCATCTCCGGAAGCATTTTCAGCAGCCGCCTGCAAAAAGCCCGCAATGTCTTCCCGGGTCTCGTCTTCCTTCCGTACCCCCGCACTGAGAACCTTGTGAAGCCCCTCCTCCCCGATACGCCGGCTGACGATGCCGTCTGTGTCGGGAATGAGCCAGTCGGGCATAACGGTGATTCCCCGCCCGGCTTCCACCAGCAGGAGCATCATTTCATGGCTGTCTAACTCCCGGCGCTGGGGCAGCATGTTTCCCCCGGGTATGAGGAAGCGGGTGTAGATATCCAGACGGGTAATTTCCACCGGATAGGTGAGAAGCAGTTCGCCGGAGAGGTCTTCCGGCAGCAGTTCAGCTTTTTCTGCCAGGGGGTGGGCGGCGGAAAGCACCAGGCGCAGCTCGTAGCTTTTCAGGGGATGGAAACGCAGGGATTTCAGTACGTAGGGGTCGGGCGTAATCAACAAATCGATTTTATGGTTCAGCAGGGCATCCATGGCGGCAAACTGAAACTCCCGGTCAATCCGGGTGTCCGTTCCCGGATACTTGGCCAGAAAACGCTTGAGACTCTGCAGCAACCACTGATAACAGGGGTGGCACTCCACACCGATGATCAGCGTGGAGGCTACGCCCGAGCGCCTGTTGGCCAGCTCCTCTTCCAGCTTGGCAAAGCGGGGGAGAATCTGCCCCGCCGAACGGAGTATTGCCTGTCCTGCGCCGGTAAGGACGATGCGCCTGCCCTGTTTTTCCCAGATCTGCAGCCCCAGCTGATTCTCCAGCCGCCGGATGCTGTGAGTGAGCGCAGGCTGGCTCAATGCCAGGGCCTCCGCCGCCCGGGACAGAGTCCCCTCCCGGGATAATGACTCAAGTATTTCCAGATGCTGCCGCTCGATGATATTCATATAACAATATGTAATGGAATTATAAGAAAATATCAATTTTACTTATGCTTTTCTTTCGTTAGTCTTGTCCCAGATATCGCAGCAGGAGGTCAGTGCATATGAACATACGATTGCACAGCCTGGGGCTTCCCAGGATCGGAAAAAACAGAGAACTGAAACGGGCCCTGGAATCGTACTGGAAGGGCAAAATCAGCCAAGCCCGGCTTGAAGAACAGGGCCGGAATATCCGCATGGAAAACTGGCAGCTTCAGAAGCAAAACGGTCTGGATATGGTGAATGTGGGGGATTTCAGCTTCTACGACCATGTGCTGGATACTTCGTTTCTCCTGGGGCATCTTCCCCGCCGCTTCGAGAGCGCCCCCGTGTCCTCGGAGCTGGATCTGTATTTCGGCGTGGCCCGGGGCCTCACTCAGCAGCACATAGAACCCTCGGCCATGACCAAGTGGTTCGATACCAACTATCACTATATTGTTCCCGAAATTGATACCGGCACCCGCTTCACCCCCCGCACACAGGGCCTGATATCCCGGATCCGGGAAGCTGCGGATGCAGGATTCACCCCCAAACTTCAGCTGTTGGGGCCGCTGAGCTATCTCTATCTCAGTAAATCCTCCAATCCCGGTTCCTCGGATTCTGAAGCTGCCCGGAGCAAACTGGATGTACTGGATGCCCTAACCGAAGCATACCGCAGAATTCTTCAGGACGCAGCCGCCGCAGGAGTTGAATGGGTACAGATCGATGAACCGATTCTGGTTCTGGACTCCCTGGATGATGCCTGGCGGGACGGATTCGCCCGGGCCTATGAACGGCTGAACGAAGCATTCCCCCGGGAATCCGGCTCTAATAGCCGGGACGGCGGCAGAGATAACGAAGATAACAATGACAGCGGCGGCCTCTCACCCAACGACAGCACGGGAGGGGCCGGCGGCGGCCTGAAGCTTTTACTCACCACCTATTTTGAAAGCATAGAAGAGGAACTGGAAACAGTGCTGAACCTTCCGGTTGCAGGCATTCATCTGGATTACGAGAAAAATCGTAAACTTCTCCCCCGGATTCTCAAAGGCCTGGATGCCCGGCAGATACTTAGCCTTGGTGTTGTAAACGGCCGCAGCCCCTGGCGGGAGGACCTGGATGCCCGTGCGACGGAATTGAAGGAAGAGCTCATCCCCTTGCTTGACGGGAACCGGCAGTCCCGCACCAGCCGCCTGTGGCTGGCCCCCACCTGTTCTCTTCTCCATCTGCCCTGGAGCATTCAGGGCGAACAGCTTCCCCGAGAGCTGGAAGGCGTGCTGGGCTTCACCGTTGAGAAGCTGGCCGACCTGAACAGGCTGGGTTCGCTCCTGAAAGGACGCCGGCCCGAGAAAGGGGAGCAGAAACCGGTCAGTCAGGCTCCCGCAGCGGGAGGGGAACCTGAACCCCTGCGGACCAGCGGAACTGACGAAATCCTTGACCCGAACGTGGAGGAATTACTCAAGACACCCCGGACATCCTTTGCCCGGCGCAGTGAGCTGCAGCAGGAGGCGTTGAATCTTCCGAGCCTGCCCACCACCACCATCGGCTCCTTCCCCCAAACCCCGGATATTCGAAAACTCCGCCTGTCCTGGAAGCGGGGAGAGATTGATACTGACGCCTACGAGAAACGTATAAAAGAGATTATTGAACAGAACATCCGTCTTCAGGAGGAGATCGGTCTGGATGTACTGGTCCACGGCGAACCCGAGCGCTCTGACATGGTGAGCTTCTTCGCCGACCGGCTGGAGGGGGTATGGAGCAGCAAGGCAGGCTGGGTGCAGTCCTACGGCAGCCGCTGCGTAAAACCGCCGGTGATACACGCATCGGTACGGCGCAGCCCCGACCTGGGCTGGAAGTGGATCAGCTACGCCCAGGGTCTCACAGACAAACCGGTGAAAGGGATGCTTACCGGGCCGGTGACAATCATGAAATGGTCCTTTGTTCCACCCCACACTCCGCCGGAGAAGATCGCATACAATATCGCACTGGCCCTCCGGGAAGAAGTGCTGGAGCTGGAGAGCAACGGCATATCCATTATTCAGATTGATGAGCCGGCCTTCCGGGAAGTGCTGCCCCTGAAGCAGCTGAAGTGGCCCCGGGCCCTGGAATGGGGGGCAGAAGCGTTCCGCTTGAGCCACGCAGGGGTGAAGGACGGTACGCAGATTCACAGCCACATGTGCTACTCGGACTTCAACAGCATCTTCGAAGGGATCGATGCCATGGATGCCGACGTGATCAGCATAGAAACCAGCCGCTCACAGGGCGAACTGTTCGGCGAACTGGCAAAGAAGGGCTACACCAAGGGCCTGGGCCCGGGGGTCTACGACATCCACAGCCCTCTGGTCCCGGAAGCCCGGGAAATACGCACACGGGTCGACCGGGCCCTTGCCCACCTTGATCCCCGGCAGCTCTGGGTGAACCCCGACTGCGGCCTGAAAACCCGCAGCTGGGATGAAGCCAAGCCCGCCCTGAAGGCCATGGTTGACTCGGCACGGGAGCTGCGGAACAATGCCGTTCAGGAAGGCGTATAGCGTCCTGGCATGCTGCTGATACCGAAAAAATGCAAATTCATCAGCTTTTTCGGGTCAGCAGCATGAATTTCACCACTTTCCTGAGTAAAATAGTTATATGACAAAAGAAAACCGGAAGTTCGCAAGGGTGAACGATCCGCAAATAGACGACGCGCACGCAGAGATAATCCGCACCATGGATGAGGCCGCCACGGTCACCAGCAAGGCCGGGCTTCTCTCGGTGATTATCGATATATATAAACATGCCTCGGTGCATTTCCTGGAAGAGGAACAGTTCATGAAGGATCAGGATATGCCCCGGGATTTTATATATGAGCACAGCGGGCATCATATCAGACTGAGGAAACACATTCAGTCGGTGATCATGGACATTGAAAGCTACAGCCTGGACGAACTGAAGAAGCTTCTGAATGAGATGAAGGACTTAATGCTTCACCACATAGAATCGGTGGATTCCCGAATGACCGAGTATCTGGATCCCTGACAGCCCTCTGCCGGAACGGCTCTTCCGCAATGCAGAGCCCCGACCGGCATCACTTCAGATCGGGGGTGAAGATTATGCCGGCCCCTGCACGGAAGATGTCGGGTGAGTAGCGATAATCCAGTCCCGCCTCCCGTCCGTCAGCGCTCGTTTCCCATGTGGTCCTGTTCCAGCCCAGCCGAAGCTCCAGTTTCACCCCGTCGCTGAGATGGTACAGACCGTTTGCATAGAGATCATGGCTATATATTCCGCTGGAAAAATTCAGGCCGATACCCGCGGCATACGCCAGGCTCAGGTTGAACACCGGGCTGCGCCGTACAAGATACACATAGGTGAGTCCCGGGCGTATATACAGGCTCTGCTGGCCGTTGTGGAAGTTATACAGATAGCGGGCTTTTACCCCACCCACCCAATCTTCGCCGGGAAGGAAGGGCAACAGAACCCTGGGCGTGGCATCTGCAATAATCAGATGCTCCAGGCGGCGGGAACTGTCGGCCCAGCTCCAGCCTCCTGCACCGTCGGAAATCCAGTCATCGTCGTGACGGGAGCCGAGCTGCATGCGATAAAACGCCCCCAGCTTCAGATTGTCAATCACCCGAAGGTATGCTCCGGCGGTCAGGCTGCTCAGTCCCAGCGGCATGGAGTCCGGCTGAAATGCAGCGGAGAGTTCAACGAGGGGATCGACCCGTCCTGTATCCGGGGCAAACACCGCCCGGAGATCAAATTCAACCGGACTTTCCTCAACCTCAGAGGGAACATGCTGGTCCGCCCATGCGCCGGCGGGGAAAATACTCAGCATTGCGGCGAGCACCCCCAGCATAAAACCGGGCCTGGGAAAGTAAGCGGATACCGATCGAAGGATTTTCCCGCCGCTGTTTCCGGACGGGTTCGCATGCAGGTCAATCATAGTCGATATCCAGCAAATCATCGTACAGGGCCTCGGCACTGGTATCGTCGGCAACGGACCCCGCCTGAGGATCCATGTTCCAGTTCAGCTCTGTGGTCCACTCGTAAAAGCGGGGATCGGTGATGGTTTTCCCTGCAAGAATATTGATTCCTTCTCCCTCTCTTACCAGGGTTTCCCCGGAGGGATCCACTTGGGGGACCGAGACTCCCACAACACCCTCATTCACGCAGAGCCATACATCAGGCTCGTCTTCCACCTGCTTTCCGAAGAGGGTGAAGAACTCTGTGCCCCTCACCCCCGCCACCATGGAGCCGGCCCGGAGATCAAACTCCTTTCCTCCCAGGCGGTGCAGGCGGGAAAACACGCCTCCCCGTTTCAGCTCAACGGAAATATCATCCTGAATAGAATCAAGAATCAGTTCGGTATCCGGAAGAAGCTTTACCTGCCCCCTGTCATCTATGTTGATAATCACCAGTCCGTCCCCTCCGGTGACCAATACATCGCCCTGCTGAAGCTCATCCCCGAAATCCGGGGTGATTCTGTTTCCCGAGCGTTGAAGGGTTACATCCCCTTCCAGATATTCAATAAAACCGTTCTGTGCGACCAGCGTCACCGCCGGCATCAAAAGAACTGCGAGCAGCAATACGAAACGGAATGTGCGAAACATACATCATCTCCTGGAGAAAAAAATTTTCTCGTGTTTCTAATACAGTGCACGGAAGCTTGTGAAAAGCCTGGGAATCAGGAATTATTTCCGGTCAGGCCGCTACCGATAGAGGCCTGATAATGTGCACCGCCACATCAAGTGCCGCCTTGGTGGCATGCCTTTCGCTCCACAAGCTTCCGTGCACTGCATACTTCTCACAGGTAATACTATAGCGTAACAGTCAGAAATTCTTATCCACCAGGAGGTTGGGGAAAATTTTTTCAGCTCTTCTGTTTTATTTTGATTCTGCCGAATTTTGATTCTGCCGAATTTTGATTCTGTCGAAGCTTTTCTTTTCTGATTCTGCCGAAGCATCGCTGCAATACCATCTCGTAATTAATCAGATACTTAATCAGATTCGCCGGCACTCGATCGAAACAGCCACAGGATCTCCTCACGGTCCAGGTTGCTGAACAGCGACTCGCCGCTGCCGAAGATCTCTTCGGTGAGTTTGCGTTTTTGCTCCTGGAGCTGGCGCACCCGTTCTTCTATGCTGTCTTCAACAATAAAGCGCATCGCCAGAACCCGCCGGGTTTGACCGATGCGGTGACTCCGGTCAATAGCCTGGGATTCAACCGCAGGATTCCACCATGGATCCACAATGCATACATAATCCGCTTCGGTCAGATTTATCCCAACGCCTCCGGCCCGGAGGCTGAGGAGAAATATCTGCTTGTTTTCGTCTTCCTGAAAGGATTTGATTTGTTCATTTCGCCGGGCTGCGCTTAGCGAACCGTCCAGGTAGGCATAGTCCATGCCCCGTGCATCCAGGCGGGTGCTGATCAGCCGGAGAACCTTCACAAACTGACTGAATACCAGGACTGAGTGTCCTTCGCCGGAAGCCTCCTGGAGCTTTTCCACCAGCAAATCAAGTTTCGCCGACACTTCTGGACCGCCCACCAGCTGGGGAGCAATGGCGGCCTGGCGCAGATGAATGAGAGTCTGAAGGATGGCAATTCCAGCTTCATGGGCCTCCATGGACGCCATGATCTCAAGCACTTTTTGCCGGCAGGCCTGCTCGAGTTTTCGATAAAATTTCTTTTCCTGAGTTCCCCGGCGAACAGTGATGAGTAATTCTTCTTTCTCCGGCAAATCCAGTGCGATCTCCTCCTTGGTTCGGCGGAGAAAGAACGGACGAATCCGCCGCTGAAGCTCCCCGATTGCAGCATCTCCGGCAGATTTGGACACGAATCGGCGCTTGAACCTGTCCCGTTTCCATAGGAGACCGGGGTTGGCAATCTCCATGAGCGACCAGAGGTCCATCAGACTGTTTTCGACCGGAGTACCCGAAAGGATCAGACGCTGGGATGCCGTTATCTCTTTCAATGCCCGATGCAGTTTGGTACGGGAATTTTTAAACTGCTGCCCCTCATCCAGAATATTCAGGCAGAATTCCCGGGCTGTGAACATTTCCATGTCCCGAAGCATGGTCTGATACGAACAAAGAATAGTGCCGCACCCCGGGAGCTGTGACGCCCTGGCGCTTCCCGCATGGAGATGAACTGTTTCGTCAGGAAGAAAGCGTCCGATTTCCCGCTCCCAGTTCCCCAAAGTGGATACGGGTGCAAGCACCAGTGCCGCACGCCGGTCATTCTGTTCACGGTAGTCGGCCAGAATCCCAATGGCCTGAATGGTTTTACCCAGTCCCATATCGTCCGCCAGGATTCCCCCCGCTCCAATGTTCTTAAGGAACCGCAGCCATGCCAGCCCGGTTTGCTGATACGGCCGCAGTTCCGCCCGAAACCCCGCCGCCCCCGGTGTATCGGTGGTGGAAAAGGCCCATTCCGCCTTCTCAGCCATACTGAGAATACTGTTGAGAAAGCCCTGTTCCGGCCCTTTTGTGGAGCTGCCGCTCTGGCCGTTTTCTTCAAGCAGCGTGCGGATGTAGTCTCCGGCTTCGGCATCCAAGGGGTGAATACGCACTTCGCTCTCGTCAGATGCTTGTGAATCCCCTTCCAGATCCAGTTCTCTCAATTTCTGCCATGCCCGTATGCGCCGGGTGTCTATCAGCCGGTACGCTCCCCGGGACTTCAGTAAGTTCCACAAGCCGTCAACCTCAAACCGGGATAGCCGGTCAGCCTCGGGGCGTCCGGATTGCTCAGGATCAGTACCACGTAGGCGGGCATGCAACCCCAGCCAGTCTATGCCGGAAGTGACTTCAATTTGGATGGATCCCCCGGAGTATACCGGCTTCCTGTTGATAAACAATTTGGTATCTCCCCGGTCAATATCCGGGAGAAACTCATTCACGATCTGTTCCATGAGCTCACCCGGGGGCACGCCGTCAAAATTGTAGCATTCATCCCCAGAACGGAATTCCACCAGGGCGCCCAGGCCGTCGGCTATGCGCTCAGCCCTCATTTCAAAATCCGCCTCGGCCTCATAGTCAGGGATCATCCGCAGCTCACCCTGTTCTCCCGAAAATTCCACCCAGGGTTTCCGTTTCGCCATGGGCGCCAGCTCTCCGGAATCGTACTTCACCGTGGGACGCATTGTGAGAGAAAACCCCAAATCCACATAAAGCCTGAATTCAGGCCGGGCGCTTGGAAGAGATGTGAGGGGAACAGGACCATGTATGTGCACAATATCTTTGAGAGAACTCAGGGACTTCAGTTTTTCCTTGAGAAGTTCTATTGCGGCTTCCCGATAGCCAACCGAAGTAGAACTGATAAGCTGAAGGATCTCGCCGGTGTACATATTCCTCAGGCTGTCAACAGGGCTCTTCTCCGGGGCCGAGTCTTCATCTACCTGACCATCCTCTTTTCCCGGCAACTGAGAGGAACTCACGGCTGGACTGCTTCCAAGAGAATCGCTCTCATAAAGAACTCCATTCAATGCATCCAGAAAAAACAGATCCGGGCCTGCATAAATAACCGACACAAAGCGCCTGGGACATCGGGAGATCACCCGGCCATCGGCAGACAAAAAACTGATGCTGGAGGTGTATACGCGCTGACTGTTTCCGAAGTCGGGAATTCCCGATCGGTCAACAGCCAGCGTGGGGAAGCTGACCTCCCCGTCTTCAATAAACTCAATACGTATGGAATCCGGAGAAGATACCTTCAGCTCCTGAAACCCGCGCTGGATTGGAAAAATAAGTCGGGGTGAGCTCCGGCCGTTTGTATGTTCATCAAACAGGGTTCGCAGCCATCCGGAAACATCAAAACGCCGATCTTCAGTGTTCATCGCCTGGTTAATGATCTGATACAGAAGCAGATGTGACTGTGCCCCTGCACGGAGTTTCATGTTCGGATTCCAGCGGATGTATGCCCCCGGCGTGCCATCCTGTTTGATGTATTGTCCATAAATATCAAGGAACCAGCCGCTTCTGAACGAATTGACGGAGGAAGTCGGCCGGCCGTCAATCTTTCCACGCCGGTTATCCAGCAAAATACAGGGGAAATACTGCTTCCTAGGCTGCCGGCCCTGTTCCCCACCAAATTCCCCGGGCTCATGTTCCGCTGCTCGAGGAGCATCGCCGCTGTGATCACCCTCGTTTTTCGGATCCAGACGCGACGAAAAACTGATCATTGAATCCAGCATTCTTACAACAGGATGATCTGACAAACCGCCATCATCGTGTACATCAGGCTCAGCCCCTTCGTCGCTTTCACTGGACTGCGTCCCGTTGAGAAAAAGATCTTCCTGAAAAGCCGTGATTATCGCTGCAGCCATGTGTTTGCAGGTATCGCCATAGGGACAATTGCAGTTGGCATGAAAATTACCCTCTTCAATAGAGGAATGGATGAAAACCGTATACGGGACGGCAGCGCTGCCTGCCACACGGAACTGAACCCCATCAGGTTTTCGGTAATACTCTTTAACCTTGCCCAGTCGTGCGTAATCCTCTCCACGCTTCCAAATCTGAGGGGAAAAAAATTGTGATCGAATTATATGCAATAGCGTGTGGTTATTCATGCAGATTCCGTAGCCTTCAACGCAACAAGATAGCGGGCATTATAACCCGGCCAGGGCCAGCCCCACCGGCACGGCAGCGATCAGCAAGGCAAGAATGGAGGAAAAAATTGTGAATCTCCGGTTGGATTCATCAAAGCGTTTATCCATCTGTTCAAACCGTTTGTCCACCTTTTCAAACCGCTTGTCAACCTGCTCAAATCTCTTGTCCACTTCCCCAAAGCGGCGGTCCATCTGAATCTGCATGTCATTGAAGCGCCGGTCCAGGTAGCTTTGCATCTCTGCGAATCGCTGGTCGGATTGAGCCTGCTGCTCGGCAAAGCGGGCGTCAATGCTCTTTTGAAGATCCTTAATAGCTTCATACTGATGCTTCAGCTCTTCCTCAACCCGGACGATTCGTTCGCTTAAGGCGTAGCCGGCGAATGGAGAAACCGCTGCTGCAGCTTTTTGCTCCTGCTCCATAATCCATTGTGAGAAGTTTTCTTTAATATATGCTTCGATTTGCTGGAAATCCTGCTCTGTCATTTTTGCTTCCGCCATCTTCTCCCCCGGTTTACCCTACAGCAGGGCGGCTTCATATCTATTACCGGAAATTCCGGGGAGTCTGATTTATCATGAATCATATTTTACCACATATGCGGGGTAATTTCACCCAGCATTCCTGTGGCACTGCAGCGATCCTTACGGAAGAACCGTCAGTGCAGGAGTGTATATAGGGCTGGATCTCTAAGAGAATATCAGCGGCGGCCGGGCTTTTCAGAGCAGGGAACGCAGATGAGGGCTTGGGGAACCAGCCGGAGCCGACCGATGGGCATGGGCTTGCCGCAGCGGATGCAGTTCCCGTAGGTTCCTCCATCCATCCGGCTCAGAGCATTGCGAAGACGCTCCAGATTCCGCTTCGTTTCACCGAGAATATGCTCGTTCACCCCTTTATCGTTCAGGGCTTCCATCCGTGTGAGCCTTCCCAGACTGCAGCTTGGACTCACAGCCTGGGTTTCCTCATTGAGATAGGGCAGCTGCTCTTCAAGCTCCTGAATACGCTGTCGGATTAACTGCTCTAGTTCGCTCAACTCTTCGACGGAAAGCGCCGTTGATTCGGACTGGTTCATAGACATTGGTTTATAGACCCTTTTTCATACACGCAAAATCATGGGCACCGCAGGTGAGTCGTACGATGGCAGCAGATCCATGGATATGATCAGATCATCTCCCGCAGTATGGTAACCGCCTGCTCAACCGACACCTTCTGGGTATCCAGAAATACTTCCGCATCGTGGTTCACCTCATAGGGCTGATGGATTCCGGTGAAGTCATTGATTTCTCCCGCTTCCGCTTTTTTGTACAGCCCCTTGGGATCACGGCGCTTGGCCTCTTCAAGATCCACTTTCACATGAACCTCTCTGAAGCGGCCTTCAGGGAAGAGACGGCGAACCTCGTCCCGCATGGCTTTCCGGGGGCTGATGAAGGTGCACAGCACGATGAATCCGGCGTCATAAAAAAGCTTGGCGGCATGGCCTACCCGCCGGATGTTCTCCTGGCGGTCGGCTTCGCTGAATCCCAGATCGCCGTTCAGACCGTGGCGGATATTGTCGCCGTCAAGCATCACCACCTGCCGGCCTTCTGCGAAAAGACGTTTTTCCAAGGCTTTGGCGATGGTGCTTTTTCCGCTTCCCGAAAGACCGGTGAACCAGAAGATCTGAGCCTTGTGACCGTTCCGTTCTTCACGGGCGGCCAGGCTTACGTCGGTGTCTTCCCATTTCACATTGGGGCTTACCGTGCTGCGCTCAGCCGGGGTCCGGGATGCAGGTTCATCTCCGGCGGCCTGCCGTGCGCTGTGACGGATCATGCCGGCAGCTACGGTGAGATTGGTGGCAGGATCAATGAGCACAAAGCTTCCGGTCTGCCGGTTGCGGCTGTAGGCATCAAAATAGAGGGGGTGGGCGGTTTCGATCCGCACCGCCCCGATCTCATTCAGAGTAAGGCTTTCGGCGGGGTTGTGGGACAGATCGTTCACATCGATATTGTATTCCAGCCGGTTCACATAGGCCTGAACCCGTCGGGTGGTCTGCTGAAGAATGTAATGGTTGGAAAGTGAAAGATCGTTGGAATCGTCCATCCAGCAGAGTACCGCCTCGAAGGTGGTTGAAGATTCGGGAAGATCCTCGCTCTTGACGATCATATCTCCCCGGGAAATATCAATTTCATCTTCCAGAGTGAGGATAACCGACTGACTCTCAAAAGCCTCTTCCAGCTCTCCCTCATAGGTCACAATGGACTGTACGCTGCTGGTCTTGTTGGACGGCAGGGCGGTTATGGCATCGCCCTTTTTTACCGTACCCGAGGCGATTCTTCCGGCGAATCCCCGGAAATCCAGATGGGGACGAACCACGTACTGAACCGGGAAACGGAAATCTTCCAGATTCCGGTCGCCGGCCAGGATGACAGTTTCAAGATGATGGAGCACCGAGCGGCCCTCGTACCAGTCCATGTTGCTGCTCTTATCCACCACATTGTCCCCGGTGAGGGCTGAGATGGGAATAAAGCTGATATCATCTATTGCCAGATTGTCGCAGAAATCGGTGTAATCGGAAACGATATTGTTGAACACCTCTTCGGACCAGTCCACCAGGTCCATCTTGTTCACCGCCACCACCAGATGGGGAATCCCCAGCAGACTGGCGATGAAACCGTGGCGCTTGCTTTGGGTCAGCACACCTTTCCGGGCGTCTATCAGCACGATTGCCAGGTCTGCGGTGGATGCGCCGGTCACCATGTTCCGTGTGTACTGTTCGTGTCCCGGAGTGTCGGCAATAATGAACTTCCGTTTGGGAGTGGAGAAATAGCGGTAGGCCACATCGATGGTGATGCCCTGCTCCCGCTCGGCTCGCAGGCCGTCGGTCAAAAGGGCCAGGTTCACATCCTCTTCTCCACGGAGCTGGCTGGAAGCTTCAAGCTGTTCCATCTGATCCTGGAAGATGGCCTTGCTGTCGAACAGCAGGCGGCCGATGAGGGTGGATTTGCCATCATCCACGCTGCCTGCGGTGGTGAAGCGCAGCAGCTCCCGGTTTAAGTATTCTTCGATATTGTATTCATCCTGTTCGCCTGGGGCATGTACGCCGGTGTCTGTCTGACCGGCTGCAGCCTGAGCGGCGGAGGACTGTGTATGCTCGTCGTCTTTTCTGGTCTTTGAACTCATTAAAAATACCCCTGTTTCTTCCGGTCTTCCATTGCGGCTTCGCTCCGCTTGTCGTCCGCACGGCCGCCCCGTTCTGTGGTCCGGGTTGCTGCGATCTCTGCGATAATTTCTTCAACATTCCGGGCGGGACTCTCAACCCCGCCGGTGCAGGTCATATCCCCGATGGTTCTGAACCGGACTTCCTTCTCCACCGGCTCTTCACCGGGAAGCTTCTCAATCACTTCACTGTCTCCGAGAATCACACCGTCCCGGATCAGCACCTTCCTGGTGTGGGAGAAGTAGAGGCTGGGCATGGGGATGTTCTCCAGTGCGATGTAGCTCCACACGTCCAGCTCCGTCCAGTTGGATATGGGAAACACACGGAAGTGTTCGCCCATGTTTTTCTGGGCATTGAAAATGTTCCAGAGTTCGGGACGCTGGCTTTTCGGGTCCCATTGACCGAAACGGTTTCTGAAGCTGAAGAAGCGCTCCTTCGCCCGGGCCTTCTCCTCGTCCCGGCGGGCTCCGCCCATGGCGGCGTCAAACTTGTGCTCCTTGATGGCATCCAGGAGAGTCACCGTCTGCAGGGAGTTTCGGCTTGCATAGGGTCCGCTTTCTTCGGTCACCCGGCCGGAGTCGATGGAATCCTGGACGTGGGCAACGATCAGGTTCGCCTCGTAGTCTTTAATAAACTGATCCCGAAACTCGATGGTCTCGGCAAAATTGTGTCCGGTATCCACATGCATCAGGGGAAAAGGTATTTTCCCGGGATAAAAGGCCTTTCTGGCCAGATGAGCCATGCAGATGGAATCCTTCCCGCCGGAGAACAGCATTACCGGCCGCTCAAATTGTGCAGCCACCTCCCTGATGACGTATATGGCTTCGGATTCCAGTGATCGCAAATGATTCAGATGATACTTTTTCATAGGTCTGTCCTTGCCCTCCCCGCCCGGTCAAACATTCAGTCACCGCCGCAGGTGGGATGTATTTAGTGCTGCAGAATCCTCGGGTCCCGGCAAACCAGAAACCAGGGATTCAGCAAATCTTCCTTGTTATATTCAAGGGGCATATGATTATCCGCCTGGACCACCTTCAGTCCTGCGGCCCGGCATACCCCGTCGGCGGCGGCGGTGTCCCATTCCATGGTGGGCGCAAAGCGGGGATACACATCCGCCTCTCCGGACGCCACCTTGCAGAGCTTCAGGCTGCTCCCGAAACTGGTGAGCTCCACTTCATTATACGCCGATTCAAGCCCGGCGATAAACTCTTCAGTGGCCTCATTCAGATGGCTTCTGCTGGCAACCACCCTGAGGGGCGATTCAATGCCCGGTCCGGTGAGAGTCAGCTCTTCATTGGAGCTGCCCAGAGCAACACTACGGCTCTTCCAGCCCTCCACGCCCTCGGACAGACGGTCAATCTGATACGCCAGACCCGGCGCACCGGAACCCGGGCTGCCTTCGCCGACAGCTCTGTTCCTCCATCCTACGTAGGCGATATCCTGAACCGGAACATACACAACGCCGATAACCGGCTCCCAGACCCGATGGCTCTGCTTCTTATGCCCGGCATCCCGGGGGGCCATGAGGGCGATATTGGTGGTAAACTCACCGTTGCGCTTCACAAACTCCTTGGTACCGTCCAGGGGATCAATCAACCAGTAGCGGTCCCAGGTTCTTCGGGACCCGTACTCTGAAATATCCCCTTCCTCGGAAAGTACGGGAAGTCCACCGTCGTCACTGCCGTTTTTATCTTCCTCCCCCTCCAAACTGTCCTTCCCGGACAGTGACAGGTTCTCCAGACCCCGCTGCATTACGGTGTGAGAGCGCCGGTCCGCCTCTGTGAGGGGGGAATCATCCTGTTTCATATCCACGGAAAAATCTCTGGAATACACTTCCAGAATCTCTTTTCCCGCCTCAAGACTTATCTGTAAAAGTGAGGAAATAAGCTCTTCGCTGAAGACTTCCTGCCGGTTTTGTGTCATATATCCTGTTCACCCTCGGGAGAAATAGTAAATCCGGTTCAATTATGATGATCAGCCTATTCTATCGGTTAAAGATAGAGCATGTCCACCATGGTCATGGTGACGATAAATGAGATCACATTCATGGGCAGCCCCACTTTCAGAAAATCCCGGAACCGGTACTGGGCGGCGCTTTGGACAATCAGATTGGTCTGATAACCCATGGGAGTGGAAAAACTGCTTCCCGCAGCAACTATGAGCACCATAATCATGGCCCGGGTGTCGATTCCCATGCTCTGGGAAAGGCTCATGACAATGGGAAACAGAAGAACCGCCGCCGCATTGTTGGTGATCAGTTCGGTAATGATATTGGTGATAATAAACACCACAGCCAGAATTCCCAGGGGACCTAAAAACCGTGAGAGGGTAAACAGCTGTTCTCCGATTCCCTCGGCAATTCCCGTATTCTGGAGGGCCGCCGAAATACCGATGGCCGAGGCGATGATAAACAGCAGATCAAAACGGATCGCCTCCTTCATATCACGGGTGTTGATAGTCCGGGTGGCGAACAGGATGGCAACCAGGAGGGCTGCGAAGTGGAGAAGCCCCATGGGTCTTCCGCCGAAGCCCATAATGTAGCCCATGGTGCTCAAAGCAGCCAGGGCAATCATGATCACCGTACCGGCATATACCAGGTAACGCTGCCATTTTTTCAGAACCGTCACCTTCCGGGCTCGGTCCAGCAGATAAAACTCCGGGATCTGTCTCAGCCGCTTCACCCGTTCCTGGGTGGTGAGGATCAAAAGGTTGTCCCCGGCCTTCAGCTTCATATCGCCGATGCGGCCGCTGAGTCGTTCACCTTTCCGGTGCACGGCAAGGACCGCTGCACCGTAGCGGCTTCGGAAGGACATCTGCTTAATGGTTCGTCCCGGCAGCCGGGTATCATCCCGAACAACCAATTCAACCAGATGGTCCTGAATATCCCGGGTATCGCTGGCAAAGCTCTTGGGATCCCCTGGAACCAAATGCTTCTCCTGGGCCAGCTCTTCGGCGGCTTCCACATCCCCGGCAAATATCAGCCGGTCCCCCTCCTTGAGGCGGAAATCCGGAGCCACCGGACCGTACAGATCATCCTTGCGGTACAGCTGGGCAAGATACACCCCCCGGAGATTCCTGAACCCCGCATCTTCAACGGTCATGCCCGAAAGAATGCTGCGCTTGGGAACCATCAGCTCGATAAGATATTCATCGCTGTGAGATGCCAGCCGCTGCCCCGGTTCCTGATAACTGGGAAGCAGATGTCTTCCCAGCACCACCATATAGAGAATACCCGCAACCGTCAGAGGAACACCGATCACTCCGGGCTCAAAGAAAAACAGCCCGTTCCCGCTGTAATCGGTAAACAGGTTATTGATAAGCAAATTGGTTGAGGTACCGATGATGGTCCACATCCCGCCGATAATCGCTGCATAGCTCAGAGGGATGAGCAGCCGGCTGCTGGGAACATCATGCTTTTGCGCCCATCCCTTCACAGCCGGAACCAGCATGAGCACAATGGGCGTGTTATTGAGAATGGATGAAAAAAGGGCTACCGGGAGCATAAGAACGAAAATCAGTACAGTTTCGAAACGGAACGTCTTTTCAGTGCGGATAAAGCGCACCGCATCCCCGATAATCCCGGTTTTTTCCACCGCCTTATTCACAATGAACAAAAGGGCAAGGGTTGCAATCACCGGATTTGCGAACCCGCTCAAAGCCTGGGCGGGGGTGATAATCTGCAGAAGAAACAAAACTCCAACCGCACCCAGAAAAGCAAACACCGGCCGTACCCGGTCGCTGATCAGCACAACAAGGAGAATCACAATGGTTGCGATGGTTGCAAGCCCGTTGAAGCCCAGCTCCGTCATAGGAGGCCCCTGTTTCCGCCAACGGGGATTGCTGCGCTTTCATAGACCGATAAACCGCAGGGACGTTTTACGCCGCACGCATTAGTCGCGCCGCATGGCATAGTGACGCCGCATGGCATGGTTACGCTGCATTTCATAGTCGCGCCGCCTGTCATAGTTGCGTCGCACGTATTAGTTGCGCCGCCGCGGATGGCCTCATGCACATACATTCAGCGCAGCCACGCATAATCGTCTTCAAGACGCTGTACGTCGCTTTCATCGATCTGTACGCTCTGACCGCCCCGGGTCTGATCGCTTGCTTCATGGGCTCCGCTGATATCCGGGTGGGGGACAGTAGCGTCCCTTTTTCCGTCATGCTCTTCGGCAGCTGCGGCCGCCGCTTCTTCACTTGCTGCGGTCCCTGCACCGTCTCCGGCCGCCGCCGATGAGACCTGATCCCTGGAAATACCCGTCCTCTCGGGGGCATCGGCATCCGCCACAGCAAGCTGTGTTTCAATTATTATGAGGGTTTCGTCAACGGGATTCTCTATTCGGTGATATGCGCCCATGGGGATTTCAACACCCTGGCCGGGATAGTAGTGTTTCCGGCTTTTTTCGATCTGTACCAGGGCCTGGCCTGAAACAATGGTCCAGTGCTCCTCACGTTTGAAATGCCGCTGGAGGCTGGTGCGCTTTCCCGGCTTGATCTCTATGCGCCGGACCATGTACGCCCCGCCGTCATGGAGGGTGGTGTACTGTCCCCACGGCCGCTCTATTGTGGGGAAGCGTTCGGTAAGTCTGGATTCAGGTCCGTCCCGCTGCTCCAGCTCTTTCACCACGTTCTTTACCTTCTGACTGCTTCCCCTGCGGGAAATCAGAAGGGCATCTGGAGTCTCAACCACCATAAGATCTTCAACATCTATCATGGCGACCTGCCGGCCGCCGCCGATCACCAAATTCCGCCGGGAATCTATGTACACGGGATCAACATCCGCCGCCGAAGCGTTTCCGTCGTCATCAAAATCCGCCTGATCGCCCGAAAGAGCATCTGCGGTTTCGCCTGATCCATCACGGTAAAAATCGTAGAGGGCATCCAGGCTTCCCAGATCGCTCCAGCCGATATCGCAGGGTACCACGGCAATTTTGCGGCTCTTCTCCATTACTGCATAGTCCACCGAAATGGCGGGAATGCCCTCCATATCATTGACTTCAGGCTGCCAGGGGGTACGCTCTTTCCGGGCGGCGGGACCGCCGGCAGCTTTGAAAGCCGCAAGGGATGCCGAGTACACGTCCGGGGCATGAAGCTTCAGCTCTTCCAGGAACGTCCCCGCCCTGAAGCAGAACATGCCGCTGTTCCAGTAAAAATTCCCCGCTTCCACGAACTTCTCTGCGGTGGCCTGGTCCGGCTTCTCCCGAAAGGCCTTCACAGCATACGACGGGTCGGCATCCGACCCGGAATCACCCGGACCGTTATTTCCGTCATCGCCTCTGCTGGATGCTGATGCGGCTGCTTCGATATACCCGAACCCTGTTTCCGGATACTCGGGTCTGATGCCGAAGGTCACGATCCGCCCTTCCCGGGCCAGCTCCACCGCCGTATCAACGGCCCGTGCGTAGGCTTCCTCTTTTTCTATTAAATGATCCGAGGGAGTGGCAAGAATAATTGCGTTTTCATCCACCAGCATCGCTGCCAGGGCCATTGCCGGGGCGGTATTGCGTCCCACCGGTTCGATGAGGCCGAAATGCTCATGGATGCCCAGTCCTTCCATCTGATTGAAGCCCAGGAACGCCTGATGCCTGTTGGCAGCCAGCATGGTGGCCGAAGCGATCTTCCGGTTTCTGGCCACTGTGCGCTCGAAGAGGGTCTGTCCCCGGAGAATCCGTGAGAACTGCTTAGGTAGGAGTTTTCGGGAGAGGGGCCAGAGTCTGCTCCCCACCCCTCCGCAGAGTATGAGGTTTACGAGCTGGTCCTGGCTGTGGTCGGGTTTTGTGCTGTCATTTGACATATCCACTCCTCGTTGCATGTATGCAGTGCACCAAAGCTTGTGAAACGCAAATCTTTCACTCAGACACCCATGCATATGGTACCGAAAAAAAATGGTACTCAATCAGTAGCGGTCCGTTCACAGAAAACATGGAAAATCCGGGTTTTTCACAAGCTTTGGTGCACTGTACAAGGGTCAATACTACCCCCGGACGGAATAGCTTTCCAACCCCAAACTCTTCATTATCCTGATGGACGCTCCCGAATTATTCAGGGTATACAGATGAATACCCGCAACCTGATGATTTAAAAGGTCGCTGATCTGTTCGCTGGTCCAGTGTTCACCCACCCTTGATACCGCATCCCGGACCTCCGGAGTATTGTTTTCGGCGGCACCGTAGATGCCCCACTGACCGCCGTTATTATTCACCGTCCGCTTAAGACGCTGCAATAATGCCGCAGGGAAACGGCTGCCTCCGGATAACTCGGCCATCTTCTCCATGCCTTTAACGGATGTAACCGGCATAAGTCCGGCAATAATGGGAATATCAATTCCCGCCATCCGGCACCGCTCACGATAATCGTAAAAATCCCTGTTGTCAAAAAACATTTGAGTGACAATATAATCCGCCCCGGCCTCAACTTTGGCTTTCAGGTAATCCATTTCCTTCAGACGGTTTGCGGTGGCAGGATGCCCTTCGGGAAAGCCCGCCACACCCACACCAAAATGCGGATACTTCCGCTTAATGTATGCAACCAAATCGGCGGCGTAGGTGAACGGCGTATCAGCCGTTGCGCTGTCGTCCGCCCCGGTGCTACGGCCTTTGTCAACACTCCCTACGGGTAGAGGGACATCACCCTTGAGAGCCAGAATATTATGGATCCCTTCCCGGTCATATCGTTCAAGAATTGCGGCGATTTCCGATTCACTGCTCTGCTCGCAGGTAAGATGAGCCACAACCGGAAGCCCTTCGCCGTGAATCCGGCTCACCAGATCATGGGTGTTATCCCGGGTGCTGCCGCCGGCACCGTAGGTCACCGAAACATATGCAGGATTCAGAGGAAGCAGTTCGCGCATGGTCTTAAACAGCTTCTCCCAGCCCCGGGGTGTTTTGGGAGGGAAAAATTCGAAGCTGAAGGGAATCTTTCCCTCATCATTGCAGCCGTTGAAAATATCTTTTACCAGCATGATCTACAAAGCCGCCTTCAGAGCACTTGCACGGTCTGTTTTCTCCCAGCTGAAACCGTCCCTTCCGAAATGACCGTAGTTGGTGGTGCTGCGGTAGATCGGCTTGAGCAGATCCAGTTCGCTGATGATTCCCTTCGGAGAAAGGTCAAACACCTGCTTAACCGCCTCTGCAATCTGATAATCCTCTACTTCAGCGGTGCCGAAACTGTTCACCATTACACTCACGGGGAACGGGACGCCGATGGCATATGCAAACTGTACCTCTGCACGGTCTGCGAGGCCGGCAGCCACGATATTCTTTGCTACATAGCGGGCCATGTACGCCGCAGAACGGTCCACTTTGCTGGGATCCTTCCCGCTGAATGCGCCGCCGCCGTGCCGTCCCATACCGCCGTATGTATCAACAATAATTTTCCTTCCGGTAAGTCCGGCATCACCATGGGGCCCGCCGATTACGAACCGTCCGGTGGGGTTAATAAAAAAATCTGTCTCGGGTGTGAGAAGCCCTGTGGGTTCAAGCACAGGTCGGATAATTTCTTCACGGATGCATTCCTCGAGATCGCTGCGCTCCACATCAGGATCGTGCTGATGACTCACCACTACCGAATCCACCCCTACAGGCGTGAATCCGTCATATTTAATTGATACCTGGCTC
This sequence comes from Salinispira pacifica, assembly GCF_000507245.1. Taxonomy (GTDB): domain Bacteria; phylum Spirochaetota; class Spirochaetia; order DSM-27196; family Salinispiraceae; genus Salinispira; species Salinispira pacifica. Next base: position 3,440,106 of record NC_023035.1, read on the forward strand.
TTGCTGTCAGGCCTCAGCCAGGGAATGTCCCCGCTTTTACGTAATTCGGCGGCTCTGCGGAGAATCCGGTGAGCAAAACTTACCGGTGCGGGCATCAGCTCACCAGTTTCATTGCAGGCAAACCCGAACATCATCCCCTGGTCCCCGGCACCCTGTTCCCCTGAGTACAGCCCTGATCCGTTGACACCCTGAGCGATGTCCGGACTTTGGCTGTGTATCACATTGAGAACCGACATACTTTCCCAGTCCAAACCGTAATCCGCGTGGGTGTATCCGATATCCCGCACAACATCCCGGGCAATCTGCTGAATATCCACATAGGTGTCAGTGGTAATTTCCCCGCCTATAAGAACCATTCCGGTGGTAGTATATGTTTCACAGGCCACATGCGCACCGGGGTCATCACTGAGACATGCATCCAGAACTGCATCAGAAACCTGATCCGCAAGCTTATCCGGATGCCCCTCGGATACAGACTCGGAAGTAAAAACATACTTCTCTTTATGTTGGGCCATGTGACCTCCTGTAGTAACACGAATGATATATCAGCCTCTATTTCCGAAAAACTTTCATATATGGATTGAGGCCGGGATTATGAGTGGGAATATATAGAAAAGGAGGGGGATAATCAAGGATTGCATCGTTATATCGCGATTCAATGATATCTCCTGATATCCAACCGGGTACTCATGGCGTTACCCGCGGAAAGCTTCCAGACGGTTCCGCCCGCCCTCCTTGGCAGCATACAGAGCCTGATCAGCCTGTTTCAGCACTTCAGAAGCCGACTCGGAGGAATCGCCCCGTTGGGACAACCCCATGCTCACCGTAATGCTCACGGTTTTCGGTACCTGACCTTTTACCCCACCCTGCATCTCCCGGCTCTTACTTCCACCCGACCTTGAATGGCCAGTCTTACGGTTACCCGAAACTGCCTTTCGGCCGACAGACTCCGACCTTCGACTGCTCAAGCTGTGACGGTAGGGACGGAAAAATTTCCTCAACGCAAAAGGGTAGCCGGCGATCTTTCTTCTGATGCTGTCAGCAAGCTGCGCCGCTTCCCCGGCTTCAAGACCTGGATACAGGAGTACAAACTCCTCTCCTCCGTAGCGGTACGCAGTGCCCGGGCGTGCATTGGCAGACATAATTCTGGCTACCATCTTCAGCACCTGGTCCCCCACATCATGCCCATAGCTGTCATTAAAGCTTTTAAACTTATCAACATCCACCATTACAATGCTGTATTTCTTTCCCAGATTGGACAGGGCATCGTCAAAAGCCCGACGTCCGGGAAGCTCTGTCAGTTGATCCTGATACGCCATGCGATATGAGATATCGAATAGAGTGACCACCTCCAGCAGGGCTGCAGTAAAAACCGCCAACGCTAAAAACCCATGAAGTCCGGGCTCCACCCCCTCTCCGGCCAAGAACATAAACTCCGGCGTCAACTCATTGCTATCCAACCCAGCAGTCACAAGCTCAGGATAACTCTCCATCCCTGCCATCCGGATCATAACCAGGGAAATCACCAGTATCCACAACACTGCCGCCATATCCCGCCCCGGCCTCAGAACATACCTGATAATTCCCATAATCAGTGCGCCGGCATACAAAAACAACGACCAGGAAGAAATACCCAATTCAGCCAATTTGGAATCAGGAGGCACCAAATCCAGGGACGCGGCCCACCTTGTAAGTGGAAGCCCTGCATACTGCTCAAGGAGAAATCTCAGCAAAACCGGTACGGCGATGCAAAGCAGGAGCAATCTGGTATGAGGACTGAAAATTCCCCGTTCCCGGGCAAACATGAATACAAGAAACGCCCAGGGAATAAAGATATAGGCCCAGTAAGCGCCGTTTGTAAGCTCCTCCTGCTGAAAGAACCACATCTGTATGATAAGCAAAAGCGTAAAATAAAATCCCCGAGCCCGGAAATAGCGCAGAGAAAAGGAGAATATGGCCATCATACCGATCACCAGGGCTGCATCCAGAAGGTTCAGTACAACCTGGGATATGCGGGAAGCTTCGCTGAAGCCGCCCATCGGCAGATATATTACCCCTATAAACACAGCGAAAAACACAGCTCCTGGGACGAGAATAGGCAGAAGGTAATCGCCGAGGATGCGGCGGATTGTTGGGATTTCCATGGTTTTCAGCATAATACCTGAATCAGGGAAAGTCCAAAACAGTGCACCAAAGCTTGTAAAAAACTTTCGTCGCAATCCGGCCGATACGCTCCGAAATATCGCTCCGGAAACCAGCCCGATTTCAGGTCTACAACCAGCCCTGACCGCCCCGTCTCTCACACTTCAGCTCAGTCAAACCCACACATGAAACGGCAGCCTGCGGCCTGAATCAATCCCCCGGTTTCGCCATCCAAGCAGCCAGGTCATCTTCTCAGGTTCCCATAAGCTGCATTTGTTCAGAAACACTCTCCTAGCCCAGTGTTTTCTGAGCACCTCGTGAAGCTTCCAACCCGGAACGCCAAGCTGTTCTCCCCTGGTCTTCCAGTTTCCTTTTCTCTGATCCCGTACCCTCCGGGGCATGAGATAATTGTGCACCATCTGATATATGCTCAGCCGCACCATCATTGCTGCAGGAGATCGGGCGAACTGTACCGACTCCCTCACGTGGTTCGCCTGATCTTTGCGAAACTGCCGGTCCACATAATTCACCGGGAACAGCCGGTTGGTCGGGGTGCGCGGCAGGGTGGATGAATACTGACAATGACGGATCCGGGACCTGCCCTCAGGCACCTTCGAAAGGGCCCGAACATACGCCTTGTGATAGTCGGTATTCAGCGTAACATCCGGTATGTCTTTATCTTTCATGTATTTACACAAGTGGGTAAGGATGGACTGGACCGATTTCTCAACGGCATTTCCCGGAGCCTTGCCCAGGGTTTGCTCCAAGTCAGTTCGCTTCTGCTTCTGTTTATCTGTCATCTGTCCTTTACGCCTCAGCTGGGAGTAGCCCATTGCGTATATCAACTCTGAGCCGCTTCCCACCAGGATATTGATGTTGTTGGGGAAGAACTGACTCACGCTGAAGGATTCAAAGCCGTCCAGGGCGAACTCATCTTCCGGTTTGATCAGCTTGCGCATATCAGAATGGATGGCCAGAAGTACCCGGCAGATGCGCTCGTATCTGTTCTGGATCTGCTCATAGCGCATACCGGTGAAGCGGGTCATGTTGCCCTGTCCGCTGGAAGAGACAAGCTGGCGAATCAGCTGGATGTAGTCCACCGGCTTTTTCACGTAGTAATCCATGCGGAATGTCTGGAGGGAAAAGGTCTTGCCGCAATCCTGACAGCGATAACGCGGAACCCTGCCGAAGGCTTTGGTGAAGTAGCATCCATGAAACCTGAACCATGACTGATCATGGGGTTTCTGGTCTGCAAACCGGGGGCAATGGGGGTTTGAGCAGTGGGGGACCGGGCTGTGGTGAGTAAAATCAAGGGAATTTGTGCTGATTTGGGTCAGCAGTCTGGTGATGTATGGTTGTAATGTGTTCATAAACCATACACCGGAAAAGAATTACTGCTGCTTGTATTTGCTGTGTTTTTTTACAAGCTTTGGTGCACTGAAAAAAACATTTGCGAAGGCTTTCAGCCTCGGCTATTCTATGTAGCAGATCAACAACCCAGCCAATAAGGTGCGGGAGGAAACCATGTCTCAATCACTGAAAATATCACCGTTTATTTCGAAAATTTACCCGGCAGACACAGCACCTGAGGCGGAACAGAAGCTCAATAAACTCCTTGAGACCCATGAGGAAAAACTCAGGGACGCCCAAAAGCGCTTTCAGGCAGGTGGCGAGGTGAAAGACTCTGGTGGGCCCGGTTCCGGCGGAGCCTCTGCGGCCTCAGCGGGGGTTGCAGGGCGGGCTGCAGAGAACATTAACAGAAGCAGGCTGCCGTTGAGTGAAGAAGACGCATTTGTGATCTGCTATGGGGACAGTTTTCTTCTGGGGGATGAGCCCGCCGACCCGGATCAGCGCAAAAATGCGGCTTTGGGAGTGGGCGGCGGCATTGATGAAGACGGTACACTGCACTCTGAAGCACCGGAAGACCGGCGTCACCTGAAAGCATTGGCTGCATTTGCTGAAAGGCATTTGAAGGATGTGGTGAGCGGTATTCATATTCTGCCCTTTTTCCCCTACTCTTCGGATGACGGGTTTTCCATAATTGATTACTACCGGGTCAATCCCGATCTGGGAGACTGGAAGGATATCAACCGGATTGCATCGGATTTCCGGCTCATGGCCGATCTGGTGCTTAATCATTGTTCAGCAAAAGGCCCCTGGTTTCAGGCGTACCTGAAGGGAGACCCCGAATACCAGGGTTTTTTTATTGATCTGCCTGAGGACAGCGATGTAAGGGATATTGTACGGCCACGGACCCATCCGCTGCTGACGCCGTTTAAGGCCACAGACCCGGAGAGCGGAAAGGCAATCACACGCCATGTATGGACCACATTCAGCGCCGACCAGGTGGATCTGAATTTCGGGCATCCCGGCACACTGATACAGATGATCGATGCCATTCTGTTCTTTATCGAACAGGGAGCTCAGGTGATCCGACTGGATGCCATCGCGTACCTTTGGAAGGAGTTGGGCACACCATCCATCCATCATGAGAAAACCCACCTGGTTGTTCAGCTGTACCGGCATATTCTGGATGTGCTGGCACCCTGGGTGGTACTTATCACCGAAACGAATGTCCCGCACCGGGAGAATATGAGCTATTTCGGCAACGGGGTGAATGAAGCCCACATGATTTACCAGTTCAGCCTTCCGCCCCTGATATTCGATGCGTTTCTCCGGGGCGATGCTTCGCATTTGAGAGACTGGGCTCGAACCATTCCCAGCGGCAATCCGGGTCCGGTTGGGTACCACAGCACCTATTTCAATTTCTGCGCCAGTCACGACGGTATCGGGGTTACCCCCGCCCACGGGATCCTCAGCGAGGATGAGCTTCAGGATCTTTATGATGCCGCCGAATCCCGGGGAGGCAGAATAAGCTATAAGGCCACCCCTCAGGGAAAAATACCCTACGAATTGAACATCAACTATTTCAGTGCCATTGCAGATCCGGATCTTCCGACAGATATTCGGGTGAAGAAATTTCTTGCAAGCCAGGCGGTGCTTCTCTCCCTGGCAGGGGTGCCGGGGATTTATATCCACAGCCTCATCGGGTCGGAAAACTGGGAGGAAGGTGTGAACCTGACCGGTGCAAACCGGACCATCAACCGGCAGAAGCTGTTTCTTTCCCGTGTGGAAGAGGAGCTTGCCGACCCCGACAGTCTGCGCTCCCTGGTTTTCAGCGGATACACCAATATGATCAAAACCCGTCGAAAACAGAAGGCCTTCCATCCCGCCGGAAAACAGAGTATTCTTGATGTGGGCTCTGAAGAGGTTTTTGCAGTTCTTCGGGAATCACCCCTTCCTCCCCATGGAGGAGAGCCGGAACAGATTGTTCTGTGTTTAATCAATACATCCGCACGACCGGTAAATGCACGACTGAACCGGAATCTTGGGTACACCGGGATTGCGGGGAAGGATTCCGGACCGGATTTCTACGATCTGCTCAGCGATCAGATGTTTTGTACCAGCCTTCAGTGTTTTGACCAGGAAGAAACCGACGGGGACACACGGGAAGACCTGAGCGAGCGAACCGCCGTTCTCAAACTTGCCCCATGGGAAGTTCTCTGGCTGGAAATACGAAGCCCCCGGTGATTCCCCCCTGGAAGTCAGAAGCTGCGTAACTGCAATGAGTGCGTAACACTAATGAGATGGATAACCTGAGTAGTGTCCGTTAGGCGGATTATCACTGCTGCCTGTACTTTGAGCATGTTCGGGCATTGTGCATGTACAGGCCCTGTACCTGTCTTACCGGTTTACGCTGCCGCTTACGACGCCGTCCATAGCCGGGCTGCGCCTGCATAGATTTCACCAAGGAGGAGTATCCAATGAAATTCCCATCCCGGCTGAAGCCGATCACCGACAGACTGTCCGAATACAGCGAGGGCATCCGTTCCATGCGGGAACAGATTATCACCAATTCCATTCTCATCGGACAGGTCCCCCCCATCTCAGTGAATGTGAAACAGGATGAGGTGGAGCATAAAAACACCAATCTCCGGGTTCGAACCTTTCTTGAGCGGCTCTCCGAAGTGGGACTTCACGAGGCCGCCACCGATACTGCGGGTAACGCAGTGGGGCTTATCAAAGGGGAAGGAGAGCGGGAAGGCTGCATTGTTGTGGCCGCGCATATGGATACCGTGTATCATTTCGACCAGGAAACCCATCTCTCAATAGACAGCAACAGCATCAGCGGTCCGGGTATCATCGACAACTCGATCAGTCTGGGGGTGCTCCTGAGTCTGCCGGAAATCCTGAATCATCTGGCTTTGAAGTTCAATTCTGATATCGTTCTGCTGGGTCTGAGCGAATCACTGGGAGAAGCCAATCTCCGGGGGATTCGTGAATTTCTCAAGCATTGGCGCCGCCCCATCAAGGGAGCAGTAATCCTGGAGGGTGCCGAGCTTGGGCGGCTCAATTATTTTTCCCGCTCAATGATCCGGGCAAATATCAACTGTGAAATCCCCATGATTTCCGGCTGGGAAAACAAGTACGGGAACAACGCCATTATCATTCTGAACGAAATTATCAACAGAGTTCTTGAGATTCACCTTCCCCAGAGGCCCCAGACCCAGATCATCATCGGAAAGATCAAGGGAGGCATCAAGCACGGGGACCTGGCCCTTTCCTCCAGCCTGGGTCTGGAAATTGAATCCACCTCCGACGAGCTGGTTCAGCAGATATTTTCAAAAATTGAAGATATCGTGGATACGGGGAAGCACGAAAATCTGGTGGATATCACCCTCACCCCCCTATCAAACGTTCATGCGGCCCGGCTGGAGTACACCCATCCTCTGGTAAAAACCGGGGTTGCCTGCCTTGAGGCATTGGGAGTGAAACCGGTGATCGAATCAAGCGAATCCGAGCTTTCCATTTTTCTGGGGCACAAGATTCCCGCCATCACGGTGGGGGTAAGCCACGGAGAAAACTATCATACGGAAAACGCCCAGATTGAGATCGACCCCATATTCAAGGGGATTGCCCAGATCGTGGGCATTATTGAGGCAATAGATAAGGGGATCATCGATGAGCAGTAACACACAGAGCTGGCTTCAGCACAACACATATCATCACTCTGATTTTGCAGATATCCGGAAGCTGGTGGAGATGAAGAAGAAAAAAGGTCTGACCATTTCACTCTGCCTGCCCACCCTGAATGAAGAGAAGACCATCGCCAAGGAAATTATCATCATGAAGTCGGAACTGATGCTCCGTTATCCGCTTCTGGATGAAATTGCCGTCATCGATTCGGGCTCCACTGACAACACCGTAGAGATCGCGAAAAGCTACGGCGTGGACGTACATCTTGCCGACGACATTCTCCCGGATATGGAAAAGTTCAAGGGGAAGGGTGAGAACCTCTGGAAGGCTCTATATGTATTGAAAGGTGATATCATCGTCTATATTGATGCTGATATTAAAAATATCCATCACCGTTTTGTCTATGGATTGCTGGGCCCCCTGCTGATGCGGGAGGATGTACGGTATGTGAAGGCTTTTTACGACCGCCCTCTGAGCATCGATGCCCGCCAGGTTAAGCCCACAGGAGGGGGAAGAGTTACCGAACTGGTGATCCGTCCCCTTTTCAGCCTGTTCACCCCCCAGCTCAGCCAGATTATTCAGCCCTTAAGCGGTGAGTACGCCGGGTACCGGGACGTGCTTGAACAGGTAAGCTTCCCCATCGGCTATGGTATTGAAACATCCATGCTTCTGGATATTTACGAGCGCTGGGGCATGGAGATTATGGCCCAGGTCGATCTTGATAAACGGGTGCACCGGAACCAGGACACCATAGCCCTGGGACGGATGGCATTCGGAATCATGCAGACCTTTCTGAAGCGGATCGAGAAGCTGGGTCTGGTGAATATCAACACCGAAATGTTCGATGAGATGCTCCAGCATGCCATCCAGGAAGGCAGCTATGAGAAGATCAGCACCGAAATGCGGGCCAAAGAACGCCCTCCCATGATCACCATCCCCGAGTATCAAAAGACATTTTACCCCCAGGGGCTTCCCGCCGACCGGGAAGACAAGGCCAAGGGAGGGGCCAGGAAGGCCAGTTCGGGCAAAAAATCCGGCAGCAAATCATGAAAGTTGCGTTCATCCACTTCCACCTGAAACCCGGCGGCGTAACCAGAGTGATCCAGCAGCAGATATCAATCTGTGAACAGATGGGCTGGGACTACTGCGTACTTGCAGGGGAAAACCCCCTGGATATTCCCAATGTCCTTACCCTAAGCGAACTCCACTACGACCTGCACCGCAGCGGTCTGGGAGAAGGAAACCCCGCAGCCGTCCTGGCCGGGCGTATTCACAGCGCCATTTCACATTTTTTCCGCTGTCATGAAAGCGGAAACGGTAAGGAAGCAGGCGAACCAGATACCACCTCCAGACCCGGTAACCCTGACCCGGCTGTAGGTCGCGAGACCTCCGATAACGCAGAAAACTCCGAGAATGCAGAAGACTCCGGGAACACCGAATACACCCACAGCTGTGCAGATGTGATTCATGTGCATAATCCGACCCTTGCGAAAAACAGCGATCTCCTGCCGGCGCTGAATATTCTGAAACAGCAGGGTCACCCCCTTTTTTTCCAGATACACGATTTCGCAGAGGACGGCCGTCCCACGGTATATTCTTCCGCCACCTATCCTGCCGACGTACACTACGGATGCATCAACAGCAGAGATGCAGAGTACCTGGAAAAAGCGGGACTGCAGACTGAGCGGCTGCACCTGCTGCCCAACCTGGTGAGCCCCCTCCCCGGTGCCCCGGAACCTGGAGCCCCTCTTCCCCCCGCCCCCGGACGGCAAAATGCCAGGGGCTCCGGGAGAGACCGAACCCGACGCTTTGCTCTGTACCCGGTACGGGGCATTCGAAGAAAAAATCTGGGAGAAATTCTCCTGCTTTCACTGCTTTATGATGATCTGGATTTCGGTATAACCCTTGAACCCAACAATCCCGCGGATATGCCCTCATACCGCTTCTGGGAATCCCTTGCACATGAACTGGATGCACCGGTGTACTTTAATACTGCAAAACACCAGCAGTTTGAACAGGCCCTTGCAAAGGCCGACTTTTTTATCACCACCAGCGTACAGGAAGGGTTCGGCTTCACCTTTCTGGAACCGTGGACACTGGGGAAACCGGTAGCCGGAAGAAAAATTCCCTACGTACACAAGGATTTCACAGAAAGCGGAATGATCATGGATCACTTCTACGATGAAATTCCCGTACCCGTCTCAATGGTGGACTTCGAGCTCTTCAGACAGGAATGGCTGGCAGAAACAAGCCGCCGCCTGAGCCGCTTCAGAATTGCCCTGAGAAACCAGGAACTGGACAAGGGAGCCGCCCGCACCCAGGAAATAACCGGAACACTGGGAAACCGTTTCCATGAGCTTTACGCATCCGCTTCCCATGTGGATTTTGCCCGTCTGGACAGGGAAAATCAGGCTTCCGTGATCCGAACCCTTGCTGCTTCCCCGGAACAGCGGGAACAGCTGCTCTCGCAGGTCCCTCTCCTTCAGGGCTGTCCATTCACCGGCTGCCTGGAGCAGATGAACCCGATTATCAGCCGCAATCACGGCATGGTGTACCAGACCTACGGGGAGGATCAGTACGCACAGCGTCTGGAAGGGATTTACCAGGTGGTGATGCAAGATGCGAACGCTGCCGTTCCCGCTGCACCGGAGCCGAAATCGACGGTGCTGGACAAGGAGCAGCTGCTTTTTTCTTTTCTGGATCCGTCACAGGTTTTCCTGGTAGCCTCTCTGTAACCGCTATACAGTGCACGGAAGCTTGTGAAAAGCTGCAGTTTTCAGATTTTTTTCTGTTCAGACCGCTACTGATAGCAGTGTGATAATATGCAACGCTACATCAAGAGTAGCATTGGCGGCGAATTTTTCGCTCCACAAGCTTCCGTGCACTGTAAAAAGACCACCAAGGGAGAGCTCTACTGATGAATACAGGAAAAACCGGGTCAAACCAACAACTCATCTCACAAATATTTCTGGAAGAACAGGAAGACCTCCGTCCGCGTAAGCTTCGGGAGAACCCTTCCCATCTTGGCCGATACACTTTAGATGGCCGCCCCGTTCTCACCAGCCAATACACTGCGGAGGATCTGGGCACTTCGTCTGACGGCTTGAGCCCGGTTCCCCCCGCGGGACCGGTCGATGCTCTGGTGTTCGACATCTACGGTACTCTGATGATTTCCGCCAGCGGAGACATCAGTCTGGGAGAGGATACTTCGTCCAGGGAATCACGTCTGATGAAGCTGCTGGATGAGTATGATATCGACATGGAGCCGTCCAGGCTCATCGGGCAGATGAAGGACCGGATTATCCGTGTTCACCGGGAGATGCAGGCACAGGGAGTTGACTATCCCGAGGTTGAGATTCGCAGTATCTGGGCGTCGCTGGAAGCCATGGAGCATCTTGGAGAAGAGGATATTTCTCTGTTTGCCGCCGAATACGAAGCGCTGGTAAACCCAGTCGCCCCCATGCCGGGCCTTGAGAAGGTTCTCAACTGCGCCAGAGCAGCGGGCATCCCTATGGGGATCGTATCCAACGCCCAGTTTTACACCCCCGCAATGTTCAGAGCATTTACAGGGAAGTCCCTGCTGCAGCTGGGCTTCCATCCCGACCTGATGATTTTCAGCTACCAGGAGGGGTTCGGGAAGCCCAGTACCGTTCTCTACAAGAGGCTAGCTGAGAGGCTTGAGCGACTTCAGCACCCGGGGCACGGTATGCGGTCAATTCCCCCTGCCCGTTGTCTCTATGTGGGAAACGATATGCTCAAGGATGTGTGGGCGGCGGCTCAATGCGGGTTTCAGACGGCACTGTTCGCAGGGGACGCAAGAAGTTACCGCCCCCGGCAAGAAGATGTACGCTGTAGCAGCTTGCAAGCCGATTATGTAGTATCTAAACTTGAAGATATCTGTCTGCTTTTTCGCAGCTGACGGCGGGAAGGCGGTTTTTACCATAACGATTCGTCGTTAAGTGTACGAAAATATCGATGGTCCCTGAGGAGTGTATATGTATGTTCGCGGTTTGAGTAGTGAAGTGAAGAATGTGGGGTTTATCTCAACCCGGTTTCAGGGAACCGACGGGGTCAGTCTGGAAACGGACAAGTGGATTACCGTCCTTGAGGGGATGGGATTCGACTGTTTTTTCTTCGCCGGTTTGTCCGACTGGGACCCCGAACGGACAATGGTGGCACCCGAAGCGTTCTGGGAACACCCGGATGTTGCAGAAGTACAGCGGGAAGTGTTCGGAACCACCCGGAGGGATGAGTCCATCACCGGCCGGATTCACTATCTCCGGAGGCTGCTGAAGGTTCAGATTTATGAATTTATCCGTCGATTTGATATTCATATCCTTATTGTCGAAAACGCCCTGGCAATTCCCATGAATGTGCCCCTGGGCTTGGCCATTACCGAAGTGATTGCGGAGACCGGTATACCCAGCATCGGACACCACCATGATTTTTACTGGGAGCGCCCCAGATTCCTGGTGAACAGCATTCCTGAATACATCTCCATGGCATTTCCTCCCAAGATGCATTCCATGGCCCATGTGGTAATCAATTCCGAAGCCCGGAAATCCATGAGCTACCGGCGTGGTTTGAGCTCGGTGGTTATCCCCAACGTGCACGATTATCACAGCGCCGCCCCGGGAATTGATGAGTATAATAAAGATTTCCGGAAGGCAATCGGGGTGGCCGACGACGATATCCTCATTCTCCAGCCCACCCGCATCGTGGCCCGCAAAGGTATTGAGCATGCAATTGAGCTGGTGAACCGGATGAAAAATCCGAAGGCCAAACTCCTGATCAGTCATAAAGCGAAGGATGAAGGGAAAGAGTATTACGAACGGATCGTGGATTACGCCAAACTGATGAATGTGGATCTGATCATCCGTCCGGACATTGTGGGGGCTGAGCGGGGAAAAAACAGCGATGGACATAAGATGTACAGCCTCTGGGATATTTATCCCCATGCGGATTTTGTTACCTATCCTTCCACCTATGAGGGTTTCGGAAATGCATTTCTGGAAGCCATATATTTCCGTAAGCCCCTGATGGTGAACCGTTATTCAATTTTTATTCAGGATATCGAACCACTGGGCTTCGATGCCATTGTAATGGACACCTACATTACCGACAGGGAAGTCCAACAGGTAAATGATGTGCTGAACAAACCGGAAAAAACCAGGGCCATGGTGGATAAAAACTATGAGTTGGCGAAGGAATACTTCAGCTACAATATCCTTGAACAGAAGCTCCGGACGGTTCTTCTGAACTTTGGAATCGTCGGCCATGAGTAATACAGACAGATGATTGTACGTCCGAGCCCTTCCCAATGGATTGACAAGCCTCTCACCATGGATGGTCAAGCCTCTCACCTCTGATGGACAGGACCTCAACATTTATGGACGGCATCCGGAATAAAAAGTAATTGATTGAATTCGCCGGATTCTCAGGGTATAATCACCAAAATTTCCCCCTCGTAAAGGGACAGTACCAGCTTCAGAAGCACAGGGTTAACTATGTCATTAATTGATTTTATCAGTGGAGTTCTCAGCGGGTCCGCATGGGTCAGGCTGATTATGGTCCTCTTCCTTTGGGTAATCACCGCCCATGTGGATAAAAAATATATCATTCCCCATATCAAATGGTTGAAACGAGTTCCCCTGATTTTGCTTATCCGGGAAATTGCTGCGCTTTTTTACTTCACTCCCTCGCTTTTCTATTTTTCCGATGCCTTGATTCTCACCATCTACATGTGGTGGCTGCACAGTTATGCCGGAAACAGGAAAGCCACCATGACTCTGACGCTGCTGAATTTAGGGATTCTTATTCCTATTTTAGCGCTTGCTGAGCTGTTTCCTTCGGCACAGCTGATTTTTGTGGCAGCCGACCTGCATGTGGCGGTATTTATCTTTCTCTTTTTCATTCAGATGAGCAATGTTTCGGTGTATAACACCGAAGAGGCGGGCTTCATCATTCAGAACCGGGCCAGTATTTTCTTGTTCATGATATTCGCCAGGGTTGCCTTGCTGTTCGATGCCTCATTCTCATCAGTCTGGGCTCAAACCCTTCTGCTTCCCCTCTCCATTGTTCCCTACATGTTTTACTTCATGCAGTACGATCTGTATTTTTACGCACTTCAGAAGGAATCAGAGGAATTCAACAACCAGTATCTCAACTCCCTCTTTGACTTCATGCAGACCATCGGAACCGCCATGACCGAGAGAATTGAGGTAAAGGCGGTACTTGAATACGTGATGCAGGCCATCGTTCAGTACACCGACGCCGAAGCCGGCGTGGTTCTCCTGAAAGATAATGATGAAGGAACCCTCAATGTGACTTGCCGGGAAGGATATTTTCCCCCGCCCTATGATCTTCCTCAGATGGTTGCCACGAAAATCGCAAGTGTTGAAACCTATTTCGAAAGCTCGCCCATCCATATCGGTGAAACCGTGCTGGGACAGGTTGCCATGGATAACGAAGCGGTGTTTATCCGTAATACCGTGGAAGACGGGCGGATGACCGCCAATATCAAAGAGAACACCATGTTCATCAGTTCTCTCATCGCAATTCCCCTGATCGTTAACAATGAAGTGTTCGGTGTGGTTTCGGTCATTCACCGTCAAAAACGTCAGCTTTTTAGTGAACTTGACTATGAACGCTGTAAAGTGTTTGTTGAATACGCCTCTCTCACCCTGGACTCCCTGTACAACTATTCTCAGCTTCTGGAAAAACAGGAGATTGAGCGGGAAGTGAATATCGCCGGAGAAATCCAGAAAAAGCTTCTGCCCGGGCGTCTACCCAAACGAATCCGTGAAGCGGTGACTGCATGGAGTCAGCCTGCGAAAGGGGTGTCCGGAGACTACTACGATATCATCACCCTGAACCGCGCCGGAAAACTGGGAATGGTAATCTGCGATGTTGCAGGAAAGGGTGTGCCAGCCTCTCTTATCATGGTGATGATCCGTACCATTATCCACCTGGTTGCCGGATCCACCCAGGATGCCTCCAAGGTTGTGAGCTGGATCAATCGGGGTATCGCAGGTCGTATCGATATTGAACGATTTGCCACACTGAGTTACATTACTTATGACCCGAATACCCAACGGATTGAATATTCCAATGCTGCGCATCACCCGCTGGTGATTCTCCGGCATGAAACCGGTGAGATTGAGAAGCTTGACTCCAAGGGCCTGCCCATCGGGCTGGAACGGGAAGCACGCTACGAACGGGTGGGAACAACTCTCTCCCCGGGGGATGCGGTACTGCTTTACACCGACGGTATTGTGGAAGCCATGAACCCCGACGGGGAACAGTATGAGGAAGAGCGCCTTCAGGATGTGTTCCGGGAACATGCAAACCGAAGTTCTTCAGAGATAATGATGGCCATACGTTCTGATATTGAACACTTTGTCGGTCCGGCAAAGCAGCACGACGATCAAACCCTCATCGTCATGAAAGCATGATATAATGAATCATGTATTTCATACAGATTGTCTTCGCACAAGAGCGGTTTCATCGTATATAATACACACTGTACTTTTTTCAAGGAGCTGTACATGGAAGTTAAACTGAAAAATAAGAACGGCGTTCTTCTTGTTGAACTGCAGGAAGAGATCGACTTATTCCATGCCAATAAACTCAAGCTGTACTTCAACAAGATATTTGAATCTTCTCACAAGAAGATCGTCCTGAATTTTCAGGAAGTGACATATATCGACAGTTCGGGTATCGGTGCCCTTCTCAATATTTTCAAGGAATCCAAGAAACGGGAAATCAAGATTCTCTTTACCAACATTCACGGATCAGTGAAAAAGGTGATCGAGCTCACCAAGCTTGATGATTATTTCCCCATCTTAAGGACTCAGGAAGAAGCCATAGAACAACTTGAAGCTGCGGAGTAAAAAATGGAAGCAAAACAATTACTAGTAGATGACAATCACAAACTGTTTGACAAGACCAACATGTTTTATAAAAAGTTCGCATCAGACCAGCGGCAGATACGCTATTTCGCACTGGTTGTAGTGCAGAAAGCACCCCCGGAAATTCATGAAATCAACCTTCTTGAACAACAGATTTCCGAACTGCTGAAAAACGCAGTAAAACACGGCAACCGGAACGATCCCAGCAAAAGCGTCCATGTCTGGTACTATTTCAGCACAGATGAAGCCCGGCTTATTGTAGAAGACGAGGGTGACGGCTTCCAGGATCTGGAAAAGTGGAATGAGTTCAACCGGAAACGTATTCAATGTCTTCAGGAACGGAACTTCGACGAACTGGACAACTTCGTAAGTTTCCGGACCAAACGGAGCGATGAACATGACGGAGGAAATGCTCTGTTTGCTGCCATGGAGTATTGGGATGAAGGCATGGTTTACAACGAGAAAAAAAATGCCGTAGCCGTAGGCAAGAAATTCGAAAAGAAGCGGCTGGAAGTGTAATCTCCATCCCTCAGCAGGTTTCCGGGATTACTTGCCAACGGAAAAAGGCAACGGAAAAACCCGGCACACAACCTGAGAAGCGGTCGCGGAGCATAGCTCCTGCGGCCGTTTTTTTTACCCTCATTGCATCCGCATTGCACAATTGCAGTCCAGGGCAACTTTAAGCGCTTGCGCCCTCGCCACGGTATGCTTCTAATTTCCTAGCCGCATTTCCAGGAATGACTCAATTATCATATACAGGCTCTCAAGCTTATCTTCCCGCATATTCAAAATTGCATGTGCTTCATTGTCAAAACGTTCCGTCACAATGTTTGCATACGGTGTAAGCGTAAATTTAAGCCTGTAAAATCGACTTCATTTCCAAGAGTTCGTCCTTAATGTTCCAGGGCAGTAATTCTTCCCATTTTCCAGAAAGGGCAATCTCTGGTGCACGGGTGAATACATGAACCAGATAGCCGTAGGGGTTCAAACCATTCTGTCTGGCAGTCTCGATGAGCGAGAACATGAAACAGGAGGATTCTGCCCCCTGTGGGCTCCCGCTGAATAGCCAGTTCTTGCGTCCAAGCACAAAAGGACGAATAGCATTTTCCGAACTGTTGTTGTCCGGGGTGAGCTGAGGATGTTCGAGATATTTCATGATCTTGTCCCACTGCGAGAGCGCATAACTTACTGCCTGACCAGTGGCACTGGTGGGGCGAATGCTCAGGGCTTTCTTGTCGAGCCATGCTTTGAAATCTTTGGCTACCGGTGCAATTCGTGCCTTGCGTTCAGAGATAAATTCTTCATCTAACAGATCAAGGCTACGCAGTTCTTTCTCTATACGGTAAAACTTGGCGATTTTCGAAACCGCCTCATGAGCGCTTCCGGCTTTCTTTGATGACTTGCCTGCTTCGAAGAATTTCCGGCGAATATGAGCCATACAGCCAACATGTACGATATCGTTCCGGTTCTTGAGAGCTGTTTCGTATCCAACATACCCGTCGGTTTGTAAGTAGCCTGAGAATTCTTTGAGGTAATTTTTTGCATAGTCTGACCCGCGGCTTCGGTGATATTCATAATCCACCACCTTTTTATCAGGCGGGCCTCCTCTTGCGAGCCACATATACGATTTACTGGTATTGGATTTTTCCTCTTCATTCATGACCTGGACGGTGGTTTCATCCATCTGAACGACCGATCCGGACAGAATCTGCGCTTTCATGAGGGTTTTAAAGGGTTTCAGTAGCTCGTACGCTTTCTGTTGCCAATTTGACATATCCTGCCGGCTGATTCTCGCTCCAACCCGTTCAAAGCGCTTTTCCTGCCGGTAAAAGGGTAGATGATCGACAAACTTGTTCTGAATAATGAATGCCAGAAGCTCCGGGGTGACAATACTCTTAGGGATGATGGACGGAGGAACCGGAGCAATACGGAACACCGGTTTGTCTTCGTCCCCGGAACCTTCACATTTACGGCAGGCATATTTGGGCCGTATATGCCGTTCGACGAAAAACTGTTCGGGGATGGTTTTCAGTTTTTCACTGACTTCTTCGTCGATTTTGGAGAGCTCATGACCGCATCCACAGTGCTTCTCGTCTTCCGGGATGTCGTGGATGACATCGACCCTCGGTAGGTCATCGGATAATGGTTTTCGCCCCCGTTTCTTTCGGGTATGAGACGTGACTGTTGTAACTGTGTCTGTGGCATCCGTATCATCTGCCGGTGTCGAGGCGACCTGCGACTCTTCAAACAGCATCGTCTGCAGTAGGTCAGAAGCGGACTCGCTGGTGCGGGCGAACTTTCGAAACCGGGCCAGTTTAAGTTGTTCCTGAAGGTCTTCGATTTCTAGTTCGCGCTCAGCAAGTCGGGAGTCCAGTGCGGTTATATGGGTCTTGACTGCGTCTGGTAACTGTTCAATCTCCGCTGCGCTCAACATGATCTAAATTCTAGCATGGACTCAGCAGTTGAGGGAAGTCATTTCAGTTACATTCGACATACTCAATTGCCTTATGGGCGTGCCAAAAATCAATGCCGTCCAGAATCATCTGTAGTTGGGCTGTGGTGATCTGCTTTGCCTGTTCCTCGGTGTCCGGCCAGGGAAAGCGGTCTTTTTCCAACCGCTTGAGCCACAGACAGAACCCGTTGCGGTCCCACCAGATACATTTGAGTAATCTCCGGTTCCGATTGCAGAACAGAAACAAGGATCCAGACATGGCCAAGTGGTTCATCTTCTGCTCGACAATTTCCGATAAACCGTTCACCTGCTTGCGCATATCAGTAACACCTGGACGGACATAAATATCCAGTTGGGACAGATCAGGAATCACCGGAATGCCGCCAAAACTGCTTGCAGACGTTCGGAGGAGATTCTATCCGGCACCATGATGCGAAACCTTCGATCAATCTCTATTACTATATCATTGGAAGAAGCCATGCGCCCCTTCGGTTCAATGTGGACCAGATCCCGATTTGGAGATTCACTGGTCATGGAATTCTTAACCCGCTTCATCCAGTAATGTAGCGTTGAAAGCTTGATTTCGTGATTTCGGCAGAACTCCTTTTGGGTTTGTCCACTTTCCCGCCATTGATCGGTGATAGCCTTCCATTTCTCTACTTTTTTATCCATAATTCCTCCATGTGGAAGAATTATTCCATCTAAAGCTCAGGTTGTGCAGGGCCTGGTAAATTGACGGTTACCATACGGTGCACGCAACTTCGGAATGCCCGATTTCCAATCAACCACCGAATCGCCGGTGCCCTGAAGAACCAGAAGAGGACCGCCGTACATGTTTTCAGGAATTTCGTCCCATGACTCTATCCAGCGGGAATATGCCTCCAGCCATCCCGGTGCATAGACGGAAGAAAGCAGCGGATCTCCCTGGGTAGAGAACTCCCGAAATTCCGGATTCTTGCTGACGCCCCGGGGAAGCACAGTGGGGTTTTGCACAAACGGAGGAATCTCTATGCTCCGCCCGCCCAGTATGGCGCTGGCGCTGCTGCGGAATCGGAAGCCTTTCATATCCACCAGGGGGGCGGCAAAAATCACCCCGTCAGGCATGGTCCGATGTTCCCGATACAGTATCCTCTGGGTTTCAATGATGGCCGATGCACCGGTGCTGTGCCCCATCAAAATGCATGGCAGGTTATCAGGGATGTCCGCACCGGAGTACAGCTGATTCAGAACATCCCCGTAGTGAGAAAAGTGGTCAATATCGTTTCGGGGACCGTCGGAGAGACCGTGCCCGGGAAGGTCAGGAAGGATCACCGTCCATCCATCCGTGGTAAACAGCCCTGCCATGTCGGCCATATGCCCTGCATGGGCCATATAACCGTGAACCAGCACTACGATACCCTTGGCTTGCACACCTTCAGGCCGCTGCCTGACAAGAAATATCCGCCCGAACTCGCCGTACATGTAGCGTGCTTCCAGCTGAAATGGTCCGAATCCGAAGTACTCCCCATACTCCCGTAATCCGGGAATCTCATCCGCCGTCCGCCATTCTACCCCGAGGTTCTCCTCAAGTTGCATCAGCCCTGTCTGAATTTCCGTGGGTACGTCTTCAACAGAAGCGCAAGAGGTAAAAATCAGGGCGGCGGCAACCAGGAAGAGAACGTACACAGCCCGGAATCCGGGTACTTTGTTTACCACTAATCTTCTTCCAGATGTATCTGCCAGCTCCCTATTTCCCGGGGATAGGCCTCTTTCAGTGTATGGAACTCCTGAAGAACAATATGATCCAGATGATACTGCATCCTGACAGAGCCGTTTTTCTGTTCAATATGCTCGGGAAAGAGCGTGAGGGTGTCAGGTTTTATCGTGAATGCAGTGAAGCTGTGTTGAAACTCCCTGGGCGAATACTCTTCGCCGCCATGGAAATACCTTCTGCCCTGTATGAAGTATTCTCCCTCCGTCAGGTCCTGAATTACCATGAACGACCTGGATGAGGGAACTCTCTTCTGCACAATTATTGCTCCGGACTCCACGTCCGCCACCATCAGTACTGAATAGTTCTCGCTGGTCACATCTTTACTATCCAACATCAGCAAAAGTGCCCCGGTATTATTCCCAGGGTTTTCCGGGAAGCTGGCACATGAGCTGAACGTCGCCAGGATCGCCACACTCACCCCCAGCAACACCCTGGACATTGTACGTCGCACTTGATTCATTGAAATCCTCCTTTGTGAGTATGCAGTGCACCAAAGCTTGTGAAAAACATCATTTTTCCATTTTTTCACGGACCGAACCACTACCGGTCAGGGTGCAAAAATGAGATACACTACATCTATGGTCTGCCGCAGGCAGAAATATCCGCTCCACAAGCTTCCGTGCACTGGAATCAGACTAAAATATCAGGTTCAGATTCATCAGGCTCTGCTTGGTGCTGGGAATATAATTCACAAAAGATTCGAAATTGATATCCATCTTTTTACATGCATCCTTGAGGTAGGAAAGATAGTACAGCCCCAGATCCTTGTTCATCACCTCGGCTCCGTAGCCTGCGGTGAAGAAGTTATCCAGGCTTTTTTCCCGGAGATTGATATTGGACTTGGAATCCACCCGTTCCCGCAGGGATTCAAATTCCTGGTTCTGCTGGATAATGTGTATTTTCATTTTTGTGCGCTCGTTCTTTTCCCGCTTTTTCTCAGAAAACTCCATGGATATATTTACCGCCTCATGTCCCATGGCTGCCTCCGCAGAGCCGCCGCCCTGGGACATAATGCCGCCCACAATAATTATCATCTCGATGAGCATGAGGGCCAGATATTCAGGAGTTTCCGAGCGGTCAAGATACACCTCCAGGGATGTGCGCAGTTCCTGAAGGAGACTCTGGGCGTCAATCCGCTCCCGGTATACGGTGAGAAGCAGCCAAACCACCGGATCCACCATATTGAGGTACCGGATGGCCAGGTACATCTTTTTTTTCTTCTCATCTTCCAGTGCCGATTCGTTCCGTACTATTCTGGCCTGTACAGATTTCAAAAGCCCCTGTTTGAACGCGGTAATTTCCGCCTCATTTTTTTTGATAACCGCCATGACTCCGGCACTGCGGACATTCATGCCGAATCCGATTGCAACCTTGGGAAACTGTCTGTTCCAAAGATTGGTGAGATTGGAATCCATAATAATATCCCAAATCCGTGCGTCGAATTGGCGGTAGAGCATACCGTAGGTCATGAGTTTGCTCAGATCGATGAGGTTATTTCTGTCCCTGGCAATATTCCGGGTTTGAAACTCCACCCGGTTCATAAACCCGTTTACGGCCATCTGCTGAAGCTGCCGTGCATCCGCTGCAGGAAGGGTATAGCCGTGCAGAGCTATTCCGTCGAACATTACCACTTTCGAGATTTTCTGCCGGCGCTGCAAATGATATGCGACCCCGTCATCGTGTAGACCTATTCTCAGTGGTCCCTGAATGGGTTCTTTGCTTTGTTCCACGTACCCAATTGTAGTCCGACAGGCTTCTCTGTTTCCAGTCCCCCCCGGGCATCCACCTTGACAGCACTAAACCGGTTTTATTAGTATGGCACTGGTTCCGTTCTCATCTTTTTTTCAATCGGAGAACAGTCCCGCAAGTCAACATTTCTTCCCGGCGGCTTCGGGGGTAGACGCCGGCGAAGCATACCAGCAGTGGTACCACTACTTCGTAAAACCACCGTGGATAACCACAGAGGAGTACAAATGGCTAAAGCAAGTAATTCTGCACCCAAAAATATCCGGAACGGCCTGGACGCCGAGACGGTTAAATGGGATTTTGCGGAAACCCTGAAATACACCATGGGTGTAGACAGTTATTCCGCCACAGAACATGACCGTTATATGGCTCTTGCCTACGCAGTCAGAGACCGGCTCATTAACCAATGGCTTCAAACCCAGCGGACTCATCACGATAAGGATGTGAAGCGGGTGTATTATCTGTCTCTGGAATTCCTCATGGGACGTGCCATGGGAAACAATGTTATCAACTCAGGAATCGAAGGCGCCGTACGAAAGGCTCTGGACGAACTGGGATACGATTTCGAGGAACTCCGGGAACAGGAAATTGACGCAGGTCTGGGTAACGGCGGTCTGGGAAGACTTGCTGCATGTTTCATCGACTCAATGGCCACCCTTGATCTTCCCGCCTTCGGATATGGTCTGCGGTATGACTACGGGATATTCCGTCAGGAAATTGATAACGGATATCAGGTTGAACATCCCGATGACTGGCTTCGAAACGGGAATCCGTGGGAAATTGAACGTCCCGATATTTCCGTTGAAGTGAACTTCGGCGGACGCGTGGTTGCAACTGAGGACAACGGTAAAATCAACTACCGCTGGATCGATACAGACAGCGTCGTGGGTGTTGCATACGACCAGCCGATTGTGGGATACGGCGGAAACACGGTTAATACTCTCCGTCTGTGGGGTGCCCGTGCCAACGAAGAATTCAGTTTTTATGATTTCAATGCCGGTGATTATGCAGAAGCAGTCGCCGACAGGGTTCAGGCGGAAAACCTGACCCGGGTATTGTATCCCAACGATACTCTCTATCTTGGTAAGGAACTGCGGCTGAAGCAGCAGTACTTCTTTGTGGCCTGTTCTTTGGCTGATATTATCCGCCGCTTTAAAAAGTCCGGTAAAAAATGGACTGAGCTTCCAAAGATGGCAGCCATACAGTTGAATGACACACACCCTTCCATTGCAGTTGCAGAACTTATGCGGGTGCTCATCGATGAAGAAGGTCTTGACTGGGACAGCGCATGGGACATTACCGTCAACACCATGGGCTACACCAACCACACACTCATGCCCGAAGCTCTGGAAAAATGGTCGGTACCCATGTTCGAAAAGCTTCTTCCCCGGCATCTTCAGCTGATTTACGAGATCAATCACCGCTTCCTCAGCAAGGTAGCTGTGAAGTTCCCCGGCGACACCGCAAAACTCCGGGACATGAGCATTATCGAAGAAGGCGAACCCAAAATGATCCGCATGGCGTTCCTGGCCATCGTCGGTTCACACTCCGTCAACGGGGTGGCAGCTCTGCATACCGAACTTCTGAAGGCACGACTGGTACCCAACTTCGCCTCCATGTGGCCCGAGCGTTTCAACAACAAGACCAACGGGATCACCCAGCGAAGATTTCTCCTGAAATCAAATCCCCCCCTTGCCGAGCTGCTCACAGAGACCGTGGGTGACGGCTGGATTACCCAGCTCAGTGAGCTGGAACAGATCAGAAGCAAAGCCAAAGATGCGACATTCCAGAAGAAGATCGCCAAAGTGAAACTGGAAGCCAAAAAGCGCCTGGCCGAGTATGTTGAAAAGGATTACGGCTACAAGCTGGATACATCCCACATCTTCGACATTCAGATCAAGCGTATCCATGAGTACAAGCGTCAGCTCCTGAACGCACTTCACATCATCATGCTCTACAACCGGATCAAGCGGGGCGACACCAAAGATATGGCTCCCCGAACCTTCATCTTCGGCGGAAAAGCTGCCCCCGGATATCAGATGGCCAAACTGATCATCAAGCTGATCAACAATATTGCCACGGTTATCAACAACGATCCCGATGTGAACAAATACCTGCAGGTATACTTCCTGGGCAACTACCGGGTAAGCCTTGCAGAGCGTCTGATCCCCGCAGCGGATGTATCCGAGCAGATTTCCACCGCCGGTACAGAGGCATCGGGTACTGGTAACATGAAATTCATGGCCAACGGTGCACTGACCATCGGTACTCTCGATGGAGCGAATATCGAAATCAAGGAAGAAGCCGGAGATGACAACATCTTTATCTTCGGAATGAACGCCGATGAAGTGGAAGCCCTCCGACCCGTGTACGATCCCTATCAGTACTACCTGGAAGATACGGAAATCAAGGAGGCTCTGGACCTTCTGTTCAGCGGATACTTTAACTTCGGTGAGCCGGGCATTTTCGAGCCCATCCGCCAAACACTCTTCGAGCGGGGTGACAACTACATGCACCTTGCCGATCTGCGAAGCTACGCCGACGCCCACGATCAGGTTGTGAAAACCTATAATAACCAAAAGAAATGGCTTGAGATGTCCATCAACAATATTGCCGGATGCGGAAAGTTTTCCTCAGACCGGACAATTCATCAGTATGCTGAAGATATCTGGAATGTAAAGCCCTGCAAGGTGGAAAGAAACACCGAAGGCGATGACACTCTCATCGAAGCTACACTCAAGGGAAAGAAGTAATACTTTTTCCTTCTGATATCTATTAATTCAAAGCCACCCGGGTTTTCCGGGTGGCTTTTTTTTGCCCTCCCCGGCATTTTCCTCCCGGTAGAGTGCTCCCGGTACGGTGCGGTCTTCCCGGCACCCCGGGGCTGCGTCGGCACGGACAATCGAGTAGGGCAATAAAGGAGGAATGACCTCCTTTATTGTCCCTCTCACAGAACCGTACGTACGGACCTCGTATACGGCTCCTGTCTTCAGTTATCCAGCAAGCTGCCGGACAGAAATTGCGACCTGTACCTTGTCGAGAGAAAACAGATTCATCTCTTCAAAGTGCTTGTTTTGCAGCGCCATGGCTGCAAGCGGACTTTTAGCCGATCTCCACGAACTCATCTTGATGTGTTTGAACTCGCCTTGAAATCCCAGCTGCCGCAATCGGCGGTGCAGCCGGGAAGAGCGTTTCCAAAGTCGCAACTGAATAGCCCGCAATCGCCTGCGTACCCAGCTCATCAGCTCCCTGAATACCTTCGTACAATTTGCTATCCTGAAATAGTTAGCAAACCCGCGTAGTACTGGATTGAGTTCGTAAATTGTCGATCCCAGCGGTCTCCCGCTGTTGCGTCGGGTCAGTTTCCTGACCTTGTCCTTGAAGGCTTTCACCTTCTTTTCCTGAATCCGGGTGTGGTGACGAGAGATTACTACTCCAAGGTAGCGCACCCCCTCATACAGGTTTGTAATGTGAGTTTTCTCACGATTCACAGCCAGTCCCATTTCTTCTTCCAGAAAATGCGTTGCAGCTGCAAGCCGACGTTCCGCACCTTTTTGTGATGAAGCAAAGATGAGGATATCGTCGGCATAGCGAACTATGCGATACCCTCGTGCCATGCTCCACTGGTCAAAGAAGTCGAGGTAGATGTTCGCGAGAAGCGGACTAATCACCCCGCCCTGGGGACTCCCTTCTTCAGTGTTCTCTTCACCAGCATCCGTCATCACACCACTTTCAAGAAAGAGGCGTATGAGATTCAAGATGCTTCCATCGGCAACTCGTTTTCGTACTTGAGTCAGTAAAAAGTCATGCTTCAGTGTGTCAAAACACTTCGACAAGTCCATATCCACTACCCATTCCAATTCATACCTGCGCATGAACGTAGATGCCTTATCAATTGCCTGATGTGCGCTTCTGCCCGGTCGGTATCCGTAACTGGACGGATGAAAGTCCGGGTCAAATATTGGGTTTAGAATGTCCAGTAAGGCTTGCTGGACTACCCGGTCGCGAACCGAAGGTATCCCGAGTTTCCTTACTCCTCCCCCGTCTTTGGGTATTTCCACCCTCAAGACTGGAAGCGGTCGGTAGCTCTTGTCCTTCAATTCCTTCACAAGTACATCGAGTTGCTCCGCCAGACGGTCGGCAAAGGCTTTGACGCTCACTCCGTCTACTCCGGGGGCTCCGTTCGTTGCCTTCACCTTCCTGAAAGCGGCCTCCAGCCGTGGTCTCTCGAGCATCCTGCCGTAGAGGCTGTACCAGATTTTACGATTTCCTTGTGTCTGCATCTTCTTTCGTTTGAAACCTCGGCGGTGAAACTCCTGCTCATTCTCTCCTCTGCAGCTGTCTCTTAGCCATTTTCCGGCAATATTCAGCTGGTCAAAAAGATACTCAGGTCAACGGTATTCTGGCTCAGCTTCCTGGTTCCCCAGTCGGCCGTGGCCACATACTCTGCTCACTTTCCAGCAACTTTCTGTTTAGGCTTCACGCTCCTTCGGTTGCATAGGCGAGCAGGCAGCGTAGCTGCCGACCAGCCTTTTCATCGAAACAAGATTTACTAAAAACTTCGTCCCTTCGCATCCGCATCCGGCTTTTGGCCTGAATGCAGTCCTCGTCACCGGGGACGAGGTCATTCCGGTTTTCTCCTCCACACCATTACTGGCTTTCACTGGCCGGAACTTACTCACTACTACGGACTCATCTGCCACCTGCTGAAACTTCGATCTGACTTGCATTTCTGCTTGTCGTTCCCTACCCTTTGCTGGGATTTCAACAGGTTTCCCCAGATACTGTGCGCAGTCCCTGTAAACAACGCCATCCTCAAACACACTACAGGTCTGTTCAGGTTTCGGGCTTCGCGCTATTTTGCACGCTTACCACCCCTGTTGTGCCGTATCAGGTTCGCTTTCGCTATGTGCTGTTCACTTCCTATTGCTTCCTTCAGACCCAACCGTTGCCAGCTGCGCCCTTGCAATTCGGATTGTCTTCCTCCTGAACGAGGCGACACCGGTATCTTCCAACCGGTCGGGTATGCCTGCGCTTCGCTGGGCATACAAAAAACCGCCTCCGATTTCAATCGGAAGGCGGTTTATTACGCGGCATTTCAATGCACAGAATGTAAACTGGCTCGCACGTATTTTTTCAGCTGATTATATGATGAATCGGCTGGGGATATCAGTGTCCGTGACCGCCGCAGCCGCAGCCGCCTCCGCCGCATCCACAACCCTGATCCTGGTTGAGCAGATGCTCGGGGACCTCTTCAACCGAGGTAACTTTCACGGTAAACTCGATATCCTGTCCCGCCAGGGGATGGTTGGCATCCAGAGTCACATCATCATCACCGATTTCTGTTACGGTCAATTCAGCAGGTCGACCTCCGATGGTGCTTTGAACCCGCACTCCCGGCTCCAGCCCTTCGAACCCTTCAAAGCGCTCAAGGGGAACAGTAAACACCAGATCCTCCCGGCGTTCGCCGTAGGCTTCGTCGGCGGGAATGACAAAATTCAGATCATCGCCAACAGAAGCCCCTTCAAGTCTGGAGTCCAGACCGGGAACCACGTCACCTCTTCCGAGAATGAAAGAAAACGGTCCGTTTTTATCGGAATCACCCAGCAGAACCCCGTCTGTGGTCTTAAACGTATAATCAATGGTTATTTGTGTGTTCTTTACAGCAGTCATACAAAAGAGAATAGTAAAATCCCCTCCGGCAATCAAGCCTATTGAAGGGGAATATTACAGATTTTGTAAGTTATATTGCACACAGGAAAGGCGTTTCACTCCTCCCTTGCTAGACCCTGCGGTACTCAGACCTGCGGATGCTCAGCTCCACTGCGGATGTTCACCCCCTGCGGATGCTTAAGCCCACAGACTCTCAGGATATTCTCCTGATTCCACCAGTGCCTGTATACTGCTCACAACTCCCGGACGATCTTCCTGATAGGTAATCCCGAACCATTCGGCTGAACTGCGCAGCACCTTCATACTGGCATCACCGCTATTTACTGCGTCATTTGCAACAGTGGGAATGTAAAATTCACTTTTCAGGTCGGGGCCGGTGCTCCGAAGGAAACTTGCAAACATCTCCTGCATTCTGGGTAGCACTGCAGGGGTGAATCCGAAGAGATTCATGGAAACCGCCTCGTCACCGGTAAACCGTTTGCTGCTGCCATCGTCCAGGTGACTGAGTACATGGCCGGACTTTTTTTCCAGCTTGGTATGCTCGGTCATACCGGTGAGGCATCCCTGCTCATCAACCTGACAAATTCCCCGGGAAACGGTACCGTTCTCGCTGACGGTTTTCATCAGCTGATATCCCACCATGGCGTACTCACGATCCGTTCCGTTTCTGGATGCCAAGAACTCACCCATTACCCGGTATGCATCCTTTCCGTAAAAATCATCGGCATTTATTACTGCGAACGGTTCCTTCAGCACATCTCTGGCTGCCAGAACCGCATGGGCGGTTCCCCAGGGTTTGCTCCGGTCCTCCGGCACACTGAACCCGGCGGGCAGATCATCCATTTCCTGAAATACATACTCACAGGGAATCCTGTCTGAGAATCGGGGAAGAACATGCTTGTCAAAATCATCCTTGATATCTCTTCTGATAACAAATACCACTTTTCCGAATCCGGCACGTATGGCATCGAAAATCGAATACTCCAAAATGATTTCGCCGTTGGTTCCAACGGGTTCAATCTGCTTAATTCCGCCGTATCGGCTCCCCATTCCTGCCGCAAGGATTAGTAAGGTCGGTTTCATCCACCCTCCTGAGAAAAACTGTTTTTGGATTTGGATAGTGCACAGAAGCTTGTGAAAAAAAGCGAATTTTCACAGAACGCTGAAGCTCACCTCTCCATGTAGTGCGGCGAAATTATGACACCACCATATTTGGACCCGCATTTCCGGAATTTTCTGTTTCACAAGCTTCGGTGCACTAGTCTTGATTTACCTGAAATCAGAGTATAGCATGGCCATATGTACAAAAAAACCCCGACCAAACGGTCGGGGCAGAATGACCCTCAAAAAGGACCCATTGTGAAGAGGAGACTCTCCAACACACTCGTATATATCAATTATACTTCACTGATTATAGAAAACAATTATATTGCCCAAATCTCTTCAGTAATATCATCAAATTTTCCGGCATCCCGGGGAAACAACCCATGAGTTCTTTTGATAACCCTGCTAACATCCTCGTTGCGGTACAATCCGGAAAAATGATCCGCTGGCACCTGGTGAATACAACAGGCCATATCCTGCACGAAAAAATATTCGAGCACGGCACCACGGAAATCAGCGAGGACCTGGCCCGCATTGTCTACCGTATTCATAAATTGCGTCACGATCCCGGCCGAAGCATCGCTGCAGTGGTATTCACCAATCTGAACCGGGAAACTGCTGATATACTGAAACAGGGAATTGCCGTGAATGATCACAACTCTACGATCAGTCTCTCACCGGCCCGGGCCCTTGCTGAATTCAACACAGGACAGAACGGGCTGGATACGGACAGCGTTCTTGGTGCCGGGGGTGAAAAGCCGAAGAACGGCGGAGCAATATATCTGGTAATTGATGAGATCCTGCAAGCCTATGTTCCCGGAAGAGATGGATCCGATGATTTCCTGTTTACCCCGGAATCCATGATACTTCGCTCCGGGGGATATCTTCACCCGGCACAGGCCAGAGGAAGTGCCGGTGCGGAATTCAGCCAACTCCTGCTCACCGACTCCCTGTCTTTCTCGTCACCTGAGGGTCCTCTGGAGGTTCAGGCTCGCTTCCGAAGCCGACTCAGAAGAGGTGAAAAGGATGCCCGGGAATACTACTCACGATATTGTGAAAACCTGGCGGTACTGTGCATAAACCTGAACGATGTTTTCCCACACCGGAAGATACTGCTCTATGGTCCTCTTGTTTCTTCCGACCCCATGTTCCGGCAATCCATACGGGAAAAGATTGGAAGAGTGATGTATCCTGTGGATGCCGAATCACTTGCGGGATCAGTTACAACGGGCCTGGATTACCTCAGAAGCCTGAGCTCCGGTGCAGGGATTTGGTTCGGTCGAATGGGCGGCTCTATCGAGTCCAGTAAAAAGGATGAATAATGAACAATTCAATCAGCCTCCGGCTGACACATGCTCGGTTCCGGAGAATCATTCGCGGCACTCTGCCCGGTATTATTCTGCTTGGAATTATTCTGCTCTTCCCGGTATCATGTTCCCGGGGAAATGACAGTGCCGACGGAGCAGCCAGAAGATTCCTTCAGGCACTGCAGGGATACAATTTTGCAGAGGCAGCGGAAGTCTCCCTGGACAACACAG
Organism: Salinispira pacifica; assembly: GCF_000507245.1. Classification (GTDB taxonomy): domain Bacteria; phylum Spirochaetota; class Spirochaetia; order DSM-27196; family Salinispiraceae; genus Salinispira; species Salinispira pacifica. The sequence continues at coordinate 3,469,461 of NC_023035.1, forward strand.
CAGGTCTTCTGTTGTTTATGGAAAAGATGCATGAAACTGCTGCGGAACAGGGAGAGACAATTTCCCTGCCTATCCCGCCGGCAAACCGGGAGATTATGCTGGTATCCGAAGAAGCAAGAACCGGCTATCGGCGCATGAGGTACCGTATCGGCGAAACGCTGATGGTTTTGAATGCATTTGAGTCCGACGGGAGGTGGTTCATTGAACTGCCCCGGGAAAGCTGGGTGATTGGTGAAGAGGAGCCTTGAAGCCCGTAAGCCCCATGGCGCTTACTCAGGCCGGACGGACTGATCATAGCAGACTAATCGCTCAGGACGGACGGGCTGTTCATACCAGGCTGTTCATGGCAGACTGACGGCTCATGCAGGACGGACTTCTAATGCTGCACTTTGTGCATGTACATCCGTTTATCCGCCTGGATCAGCAGCTCATTCATGGTTTCACCGTCCTGGGGAAAGGCCGACTGCCCCAGTGATATGCTGAAATTCATATCCTGCATCTCCCGGATGCAGAGTGCGCTCACATTTTCCACGATTCGTTCGCTCAGCCTGTGGGCATGTTCTATGTCGGCACTGTCCATGAGAATAACAAACTCGTCCCCGCCGTACCTGCAGAGCAGATCACTGCCACGGATGGTTCCCGCCAGAGTCTCGGCAATGGCGCTGAGCAGCAGATCTCCCGCACTGTGTCCATATCGGTCATTCACTTCCTTGAAATTATCTATATCTGCAAAAACCACTGCGAGCCGTGAATCCTGTCTCCGGGCCAGTTCCATGAGCCTGGCATACTCTCTCTCAATGAAACGACGGTTATATAGCCCGGTGAGAGGATCGGTGAGGCTGTCCATGTGAATGCGCTGGATTCGATGGTGTTCTTTGGAAGCCTCTTCCAGGACGGTTTTCAGGTCACCTGTATCGAAAGGTTTTTGAAGAAAGCTGAATACCCGGCTCTGGTTTATGGCCTTGAGGGCTGTTTCCATATCCGCATACCCGGTGAGCATGATCCGGATCGTATCAGGAAAACGTTCCATGCTCTTTCGAAGGAAATCGATACCGTTATTTCCCGGCATTCGATAATCGGCTACCACTACGGAAAACCGGTCACCGGACTCCAGTATTTTCAAAGCCTCATCGGCATCTGCCGCCACGGCACATTCATAGGACCGGCGGAAATTTCTCTGGATGGACTGCAGGAGATTGGTATCATCATCAACAAATAAAATTTTGTCACGCATGAATGCCTCCCTGAGTTTTTCTGTGTAGACTGATTATTCGGCTGCATCAGGTAGAATGAGACGAAACTCGCTGCCTTTTCGTGGCGCACTGCGCAGCAGAATCTCACCTTTATGACGATTTTCTATGATTTCATATACAATTGCAAGCCCCTGTCCCGTCCCTGCGCCCACTTCTTTTGTGGTGAAAAACGGTTCGAAAATGCGGTTCTGATGCTCCGGGGGAATTCCTATCCCGTTATCCTTTACCGCTATCTCCACCTGTCCGGCGCGCCGGGAACTGGTAATCAGGATGTCACCTTTCAGCGGCTCGGTGTGCGTTTCATCGCCATAAAACCGTTCTTTTATTGCGTGGACGGAATTGACTATCAGGTTTATCAGAGCCTGGCTGATATCCTGGGGTGAACAAAAAAACTCCGGAGGATCCGCCTGCAAATCCGTTTCAACCCGGGCATACCGGGACCATTCATACCTGCAAAGCAGCACGGCATCACGTATCACCTCATTGATATTCGTCTCTGTATTCCTCAATGGGTCCGCGTTTCCCGGATGGGAATACGTTCGCATGGCATCCAGAAGCTGCTTTTGCTTATTCACCCCTTCTATGCTCTGGCTGATAGCCCGGGGAATTTCTTCCTGTAGAAAGGGCAGATCAATCTCGTTGAGTTTCCTGATGAAATGCTTTACCCGTTCATAGGGCATATCGGTAATGGCTTCTTCATATCCGCCAAGCTCTTCATACAGTTCCCTGCCCACGGGGTACATTGCAGAAAGACTCTCATCAATGAAGTGCAGATTATCCTGAATATATTGATTGGGCGTATTCATTTCGTGGGCAATCCCCGCAGCAAGTTCACCCATTGCTTCAATTCTTCTGGTATGGTTCAGCTGCACTTCCATCAGTTCCCGCTGAAGCCTCAGCTGCTCCTGTTCCAGATAGCTGCAAATTTCATGGAATACCGCCTGAATGAGATCGTGATCTCCATTCTGTTCCAGTTTTCTGTCGTATGCGTACACTTCAAGGGAAAAATTGTACTGCCGGGATAATTCATATTCGTGACGAAAAAGATCAGCACATCCTTCGTCGGAGCATTCCCCCACCGAAATATCCTGACCGTACAGCTGAACATGTATGCAGCAAAACCGCCGATCATCCAGGTGTTTGTACAGAAGAGAGACAGCTTCTTCTACCCGGGAAAAGGAATCCCCCTGTTCCTCCCTGAAAAGATGATTGATGCTGAACAGGCAGTTCAACTGGCTCACCTTCTGCTCAAGATTTTGAATAAGTTTTCGCTTCTGGGCATCTCCCTGTCGCTGCAGGTAGTAGCTTTTAAACATTTCCGCAATCATCAGAAAGAGCATGCGATCTTCGTAGACAAGGGGGGTTGCCGGAGAATAGATCCACAAACTTCCCAGCAAGCGCCCACCGGAGCGCATCGGAAGGATGAACATCCGTGGAATACGCTTCCCCTCCCAGCTTTCTGTGTAAATATATTCCTCATCCTCCAGAGCATTGCGCAGATCCGAACTCTGCTGTTGGGTCAGATGCCTGCTATCACTTTCGTGGAGTTTTCTTCGATTTACCCAGCTCAGCTCAGAACCTTCGAACAGAGCCTCCTCGGGAGAATACAGTTCCATACATACCGAATCGGCCTCGCACAGACTGCCCAGCTGCTCCAGAGCATCCATGAAACTGCTTCGGGGATTTTCAACTTCAATGAAATACCCGGCAATCAGGCTCATTGCACTTTCCATCTTCAACCGGTGTTTGAATTTGTCTTCAATCATTCTTCGCTGGGAGATATCTCTGATAATACTGTAGTAAAGTGTACTGCTCCCGGTTGAGCGGTGAATTTTCCCGGTTAGAACCTCAGCTGAAAAAACCGTATTTCTGGCATTCTGGAGCAGTACTTCCAGATGCATTCTTTCATGGAGGGAACTGCCTTCAATAAGCTCGTGGAACACCCCTCGAAACTCAGAAGGTTCATAATCCTGAAGCCGTGTTCCCTTAGGATCCCCTTCAGTACCACTGAGCATTTCCCGTGCCCGGGAATTGGACTGGAGAATGGTACCATCATGGGTATGAATCAGAATGCCGTCGCCATTATTGAGAAACAGCTGATGATAGGCGCCCCGGTAACCTTCCGGATCTCCATTACCTTCTGCATCTTTGAACCGGGGGATTGCCTCATCGGGCGTCCGGAGATTTCTTCGGATAGCCAGTTCAAGGTCAGTTCCGCCCCAGGGGCGGGGCAGCAGATCATACCCGCAGCGGTCAAGTTCTCCGTCTCTTAATGCGGAGTCAATATGCTCATAATCCAGGCACACAATTACCGGAATGTTTTCCCGGGTCAGCTCATTGCAGCGGTATTCCCGCATTCCCGGATCGGCCATAGAATCACTGTCGAAGATTATTATGGAGACCCTGTTCGTCGATTGACCCAATCGGTCTGTGAGGTCATCTTCCGGGCTGAGTACGGTAAATCGTTCGATACCGCATTTCTGGAGAGCTGCGGCAATTTGCACATGAGCCTCAGGCTTGTCGGCTACAATCAGGGCTGAGAGGTGGCGGTTCATACCATCAGTATATTACAGAGAATTCCAGAGGTGTACGCAATGTCAGTAATTCAATTATATTCACTTCAAATTCAGCGGCATTTCCTGACTCTGATCCCAGGTTTTCCGCTTCCCCGGTGGCGAGAAACCTCCCCCCTTCAATGTTTTGGGGGTCCATCCGGGCGTTATCCGGAAGAGCAAAAACCAGTACCAGTTTTGAATTGTTGAATATGCCGTTCAGTTTTTCTTCATCTGCATAGTCCCCCAGCGCCCACAGAAGGTCACTTCGGTACTGTCCGGAACTCACGCCGGCCTCCCCGCCTGAAGGAAGGAGGAAATCGGCAACATCCCGGGATCCGGCCGTTCCCAGGGAAAGCAGTCCCCGTACCACCTCGGGACTGATACGGATTTTCAGTTCCCGCTGACCTGCTTCCCTGCCGGTGAGACGGATGAAATCCCCTTCGGCAGATACATTCTCACGGGAGATCAGTTCATTTACGCTCTGGAAGTCGACGGTGACATTGATATTTCTCGGATTTTCCTGGGACATGCTGCGAAGCCGTACGCCGTTGCGGCTGTTCAGCTGTTCTGTAAGCTGCAGGGGATCAAGAATGGTTTCCAGATCGTAATTTCCGGTGATATCCTGATAATACTGCACAAGGACAGGATGAACTGAAGCTGATATATCCGCAGAGCCGGACAGGTCGGGTTCCAGCATAATAGTTGAACTGGATGAACAGGATGTCCCCAGCAGTGCCAGGGCCGCTGCTGCAAGAAAAGCTGTGAAGATGGTAGTGTTTCGGTCCCTCATGGATATTGCCCCCGTATTCAGATAGTTGATAGTTTCTCAGTCGTTTTCCCGAAGGACCGTGCGAATCACTCTCCGCATCCGTTCAGCTTCGGCTTCATTGCCCCGTTTCAAGGCGCCCTTCAAATATATCTCCGCCTTCTTTACCAGCATATTACGAATCGCCGTCTGCTGCGGCTCGGAAAAAATATCCGGGGAATTCTCAAGCAGCCGCTGCAGTGCGGCAATGCGAAACCCTTCGATCTGTCCGTAGCGCTCAGAGAGCTGATCCTGATTCGGCAGTCCCGCCCGCTTTTCCACACAGGGTTCATCAACATAACCCGCTTCCTCCCGGGCAGTTACACGCAGCCAGAACTCATAGTCCTCGGCAACCTGAAGATCCTCCCGGAACCCGCCCAGAGTGTTGAACAAGCTCTTATCCATAACAGCCGTACTGGGGCCGATAATGCATTTCCAGAGTGAGTCGGTAAAAAGATCGCCCCTGCGGCGGTGTTTCTGGCTTTTTTGACTCACCTCCCGGCGTGAACCGCCGTGATCAAATCGGATCCAGCGCTCCCGGGTGTGGCTTATTCGCGTCTCCCGGTGGAGGGGAAGCTGAAGAGACAGCTTTTCCGGCAGCCAGATATCATCCGAATCCAGAAACGCAACAAGATCGTGACGGGCCAGTTCGACCCCCCGGTTTCGCGCCCGCCCCGGGTATCCTCCGTGTTCCAATGCAAGGGGCAGAAACTCCCGATCAGGCCTGGGCGTCCGGGACTGCAGTTTGTTCCAATGCATCTGGGCGGCCAGCAGTGATCCGTCAGTGGAACCGTCATCCGCCACGATGCACTGAATTGCCGTGTCCGGAGACTCCTGATGAAATACGCTATCCAGGGCCTCAAGAAGGTGGTGAGCACGGTTATAGACGGGTATAATTACAGAAACGGAATTCAGATTCACTGATCCGCATTCTACACCAGATTACTTCGGAGGAAAACATGGCAGAAAAGAAAATCATCTACCCCGATAAAACCGTCCTCACCGGCATCTCACCCCGTTCATGGGAGCACCCTGCTGACCGGGCAGCCCTCAACAGCCTCAGAGCCGTACCGGGGCTGGACCAGGTAATGAAATTCCTTGTGGGGATGACCAACGAGAAAAGCCTCAGGCTGCTGTTCCTCAGTTCCACGGTAAAATGCAGCGAGACGCAGTTTCCACGGGTAACCAGTTTACGCAACGAGGTCGCCCGGATCCTGGATGCTGATTATCTGCCGGATATTTTCGTGACCCAGAGCCCGGTGCTCAACGCCGGCGCCATTGGAGTTGACACTCCGTTTATCTCGCTAAATTCCGAGCTGGTCAGGCATTTCAGCGATGAAGAGCTTCTCAGCGTCATCGCCCACGAGATGGCCCACATCATGAGCGGCCACGTACTGTATAAAACCCTGCTCTGGGTTCTCATGAACATGGGAATTATGATCTTCCGGCTTCCCCTCAGTCAGCTGGTGCTCATGGGGCTTATCGGTGCATTGCGGGAATGGGACAGGAAAAGCGAGCTCAGCGCAGACCGTGCGGCCCTTCTCGCCGTTCAGAACCCGGAGGTTCAGTACCGTACCCTCCTGAAGCTTGCCGGGGGCTTCGAAACCGACCAGATGGATATTCAGGAATTCTTCGCCCAGGCCGATGAATATGATTCCTACGGCAACGTTGTGGACAGCGTGTACAAAAGTCTCAACCTCTTTACCCAGACCCACCCCTTCCCCGTGCTGCGCATTAAAGACCTTCGCGACTGGTATGAATCCGGCAGATACGAAGAAGTAATTCAGGGCAACTATCCCCGGCGGGACGGCAGCGAAGATGACGATATCCGCAAAGACTTCGAAGAGGCTGCCAGACAGTATCAGGAAGATCTGAAAAAGAGCCGGGACCCCCTTGCCCGAACTCTCAGCGATTTCGGCGAAAACATCAGCAAGGGAGTGGAAAACACAGCCCGGGAGGCCGAAGAGTTCTTCCGAAATATATTCAGATCCTGAATCAGTCTCCGACCCGGGCCCCGTTTCGGGACCGGATCGGGGTTCGGGCCGGCCGCTTATTGACCCGGGCTGCTTTTTGAACCAGACCATTTTTCCGGTCGGCAGAGCGGTATGCTCAGGGCCACACAATTAGCTACTCCCGCCGGTTTTTTTTCAGTACATTATCTCCACGAAGCCCGGAGCGACGGCATCAGCCTAATCGGACATGTTGCCGCCGTTTCTGTATTTATATTCTTATCAAAAGGAGCAATTCATGGAAAAACTTCCCGTGCCCGAAGCAGGCAGCAAAGCCCCGGATTTCAGCGCAGTGAATCAGAATGGAGAAACGGTTTCTCTCAGTGATTTTGCCGGAAAAAAGGTGGTTCTCTATTTTTATCCGAAAGACAACACTCCCGGCTGCACCAAGGAAGCCTGCAGTCTGCGGGATAACCACAGCGAAATTCAGAAACGGGGGGCTGTGGTGCTTGGCGTGAGCCGCGACGGAGAAAAAAGTCACAGCAATTTCATAGAAAAATTCAGTTTGCCCTTTGACCTGTTAGTTGATAAGGATCTCACCGTACACAAGGCCTATGGAGCTTATGGGGAAAAAAATATGTACGGAAAGAAGAGCGAAGTTGCATTCAGATACACCTTTGTGATCGATGAAGGCGGAATTATACAGAAAGTTTTTAAAAAAGTAAAGACAGATGCACACGGTGAGGAAATTTTGAATTATATTTAGGCACAGAGGCTGGAGAGTAACTATCAACAGCCAAAGCATTTGCGGGTCGCAGCCTTCGGCAGAACTGATTCTTAGGATTTCAACCTTTCAGTTCATCTAGGTTCCTCCTTGAAGGGCCGGGGGATGCGGCCCTTTTTTTGTGAAAATCTTCTACAGTGCACCAAAGCTTGTGAAAAGCTGTGATTTTCAGATTTTTTGCTTGCCAAGCCGCTACCGATAGCGGTGTAAAAATGTGCACCGCTACAACAAGTGGAGCCTTGGTGGCGAACTTTTTGTTCCACAAGCTTCCGTGCACTGCAAAATTCTCCTGGAAACATCAGAGCTTTTCACTATAATAATGCTATTATGCATGACAATCGAAACCGGCCCGAACGCCTCAGAAACCGAAAATGCGGACGGAGCCCAGCAACCCTGGTTTTGCTGGCGATACTCCTGAGTTCCTGCATCAGCCACCCCCTCCCTCTTCCGGACAATCCTTACACCGGCACCCAGTCCGGGCTCCTCGTTTCAACTCTGAATGTCATGTACGATCGAGTTGAAGAAGCTCCCCGCCGTATCACGGGACTGAGCGACCTTCTACAAAGTGCCGAAAGAGACTTATGGTTCCTGCAGGAAGTGGTGAGTATTCTGCCGGACGATTTCATTGCCCCGGTTAACCGGATATTCAACATGCTTAAAAACATGGATGAGTACGGGCTCATCTCCGCCGATTCCTACTCCCGGACCGGAAATATCAACCCGATTTTGTATAGCAAAGCACGATTCTCTCCGGTGAGAAGCGGCACCTATTGGTTCAGTCACAATGCCTTTGTTCCCGATTCACGCAGCTGGGGAAATACCCGGCCCCGTCAGATGACATGGGCCGTGCTCTATGACCGGGCCGCGGATAGCTGCATATCTGTGGTGAACCTTCATCTTGACCATGCATCAGCTGAATCCCGAAAGCCTTCAGTGGAGATGATGTTTCAGGTCATCCACCAAGAACGACTGAATGCCCACCCCATCATTATTGCCGGAGACTTCAACAGCATCTCCCCGTCGAAAACCGGGAGATTGCTGCTGGAACAATTCCATGAGGCTGAATACCCCGGCGGAAGCTTTCGCCGTCTCCCAATGTCCATTGACCATATATTTTACCGCAGTCTTGAAGAACTGGACTGCCGTGCAGAATCTGTGACAATCAGCGATCATAAGATGGTCACAGCACGTTTTACATACCCCGTCGATACCATCATCACAGAATAGAAAATTCATTGCTGTCATGCTATATTTAGAGCAGGTTGGTGATCCTGAGCCTGGGTTCGTTGTATGGATATGAAACCATTTGCAGTATATCTTCAGGATTTCTCCCTGAAACACAGGACAGGAGAGATGGTTTCACCAGTCTTGTTCCCCGGGGGTACAATGTGATAGTTCACAAGAATGCCGTAGAGAGCAAAAATACTACATTCTGCATACATAATAGTATCTCCTGTTTCAGCGTTGTCCTGATTGCATCACTTTTTCTGATGAGCTGCAGTGATCCTTTGAACCTCTTCGGAGAGTATGATGGGGTCAACCTGATTGATGGATATCAATTTGGTGAAACAGATGCCGAAGGAAACGGTTGGACTGCTGATCACGGTTGGGGCTCAGGCTTCACACAAACATCGGTAAATAACTATATGAACTTTGAGCCGGTTACCGGAATCGACACAAGTTCCATCCCCGCTCCGGCAGATGGTGATCCGGTACATGTATATCGTCTTGAAATAAAGAATCAATTTATAAACGGGGACTTTGAATCTGCCGGAGAGCTTTCGAATGTGTTCTATGTTGATCCAGATAGCGGTGTTGAGTCATCGGCATCGATTGAATCGGGAGTTGATAATGAAATAGGCACCGGCCAATCAGTCAGGATTAATACGGTTATTGATGATCCAATCGACCAATACTACATTGACCTGGCAACCCGGGTTAATACCTGGTCGGATGCGGATGAGTACAGTTTTCATTTTGATTTTTATTCATACATAGGGTCTTACTATTTCCAGTTCGATGATAATACTGACCGTCCTGATTTCCTGTATTTCAGTGCCTTATCGGAACGAACTGAAACGGTTCTTTCCTTTCCAGGCAACGCCTCGACTGAGAAAAACAACCTCATAAGTGCCGATTCCCGTTACTCGCGCTGGTATCTGGGAAAGGTGGATGGAACAGTTCAGTTCGACAGCCAGCTGGACAATATCCGTTTTGTACGAGCGGATACCGATTATGCCGTACGCCTTCAGGTACCTTATACTCATGAAGACAGCGGTCTGGAGTTGGTTCAGAATGCCCCATACGTCTTCACGCTGTATGTTCGAAAGGATTCCCGGGCTCCGGGAGCAAACAATTTCTACTCCGAAATTTTAAATGTCACCGCATCTGATATATATTCCGGCGGAATAGGTGGGGTGACAGTCAGTCAGGATTTTGACATCAGTTCAATTGGAAGCTCATGGACGAAAATCCAAATGCCGTTCGACGGTCTTGTCCAGGGTGTCCCTGAAGATGATTCAGCGAAGATGATCGAAATCGCAATAACAGCTTCTGGACTCAATAAAACCATCGATGAGGCGGGAAATCTCAGCGTATTTCCCCTTGATGCAGGAGCAGTGCTCATCGCTGCACCTTCCCTTGAGCTAGGCACAATAGAGTAGCCCGAGGCATTGCCGTCTGAAGCAATTTTATTGAAGCACCTTCAACGTTCATGTGTGGTGTTTCATGATATTAGCCGGTGCCTTACTTCACCACTAGAACCTTTCGAATCTCATCAACTCCAGGTGCCGTGATTCTGATAAAATAGAATCCTCTGGCTACAGTATCCCCGTTACTGTTCTGTCCGTTCCATGAAATATTATGTATCCCTGTTCCCTGTCTTCCACGATGAAGAACTTTCACCAGATCTCCATCGAGGGTAAACACATTAATGAGTACCATTCCCGGACGATCAAGGGTGTAGTTGAGAACGGTTTGATCTCCTGTCTCAGGATTGATCACATTATTAAGAATGGTTGCTCCGCCGCGTTGCTCAACGATGCCGCCAATTTCTATGCTCCAGGGCTTCAGGGTTAAGGGTTCATTGGGGTCCTCTATGTTTGCTGCAAGAAGGGGACCTACCCGGTACATGAATTCGACTTCAGCTCCCCTTTCAATTTCCGGGTCTCCGGCCGGCAACAGATGCTGGGCGATACCGGTGGAGGAATCTGAATTTTGACGATTACTGATCCTTGCCTCAGTATTCGGGTCGGGTATCAGGCCCGGCACGGCTATCGGTGACCAGTACATTCCCGGTGCTCCATCCAGCAAGAGGTTTTTCTTATCATCAGGAACATTCACATCGAAAAAGAGGTTTATTGGTAAATCATGGTAACTCGGTGCAGTTATTCCCGACTCAACGGTAATATCCAGATCATCCAATGCTTCGCTCCCGTCGAAGTCTCTGATTGAGCTGAAACCGGATCCCCGTTCATCATCTTTTTGGATTCCATCGGTAGCCCAAATAGGCCGAACGATTCCTATTCCCACATCGGTAATTCGGCGGTTTGATCCAATTCTGTACTGATTAAGGGCTTTATCATAGAAGGTCTCAGTGGAAGGTCCCGGATCCTGGTCCACCGGCCGGATATCAATCAGGAATAGATCATCAGCGCTCAATTCACTGTCGAGCAGAAGATATGCCTCCTCAACTCCAGGGGTATTGCTGGGTGAAAGCTCGGCATTGGATTTAAGAACTTCAATGCCTGTTATATTTACTCCGGGATCAGAGAGTACAAAGAACGTTTCGTCAATTGCTGAGCTAAGAGTTTGGTCAGCCCATACCGGTTCAGTGAATTTAACATAGATTCGGTTACCACTTACCGCTGCCAAGGAAAGGATAATTTCCGGAGGTGTGCGCTCAATGGCCAGGAGTTTACCTTTCTCCGGCGAAACCGCCACACCACTCTCTTCAAAGGGATTGATTGCATAGGGTTCATATTCCGGACCGAATTGGGACGCCATATTTTCCGGTCGACTGCTGGGCATGAGGTTACCCGCAAGATCGGTGAGGTATCCATTTTGATTATGGGCATAGGCAAGATAGATTTCAGTGAGGTTATCCCAGCCCGCAGTTGCGGCATTATTGATAAATAGTCGGAAATAAGGATCATCCACACCCGCAATAATAGACCCATCCCGGCGATAAAGCTGGTTTTCTACCGAATCAGTTTGATACTCCCCGCCGAGTTCAGTGCCTGCATTGAAGGCGGAGCTCAATGTTTCTCCACGTACTCCGAGCCTGATTGATTCGGTAAACGTGGTGAAATTTCCTGCGAACGTTGCGCTGGAATCACGAACACCCCGATAGGTCTCTCCGGCCTGTTCATCCAGTTGGTCTCCAATACCGGCTGTGCCGTAATACGGCCGGTCGGAAAACAACGGCCCGCCCGGAGCACCTTCATCGTGATCGCTACTGGCGACCCAGTTTCCAAGTTCGGCGAGATTGTCTTCACTGAGCTGAAAAGCACCTGCGGAGGCAATCCCGTTATCCTGAATAAATACGTCAAACCCATCGATCAACTGAGTAATCGGATTTTCAATAAGTACAATTTCATACGCCTGTGCGATATTGGGGCGAAGACCCGGATACAGGTTAGCCGGGTCGGCTCCCGCCTGGAATGCCGAAATTACCGGAGCGGATACATCCCAGAAGTCGAAGTTGGTTCCCGGTGTGTACACACTTCCCGGAAGACCTGTGGACCCAAGGGGGGTAAAAGGTGTATCAGTTGCCGCAAAACTGGACCCAACCGGATACGCATCAGGCCGCTGCACGGTCTCTGGGCTTTCCATCAGAGATCGTGTGCTCTCTAATGCATCTATCCAATTGTCGGATGCCGAACTGTCTGTAATGAAATTATTTTGCTCAACCTCTATTAGTGTTCCCGGCGAATAAGGGTCTGGAACGAGAAAGTGCCAACCCGGCCAATTGGTACCATCCCAAAAACCTGCAAGGTACACCTCTATGGTTCGATCATCCAATGCATACAAACTGTTGACTGTTTCTTTTCCGGCAGCAGGAACATCCCGGTACCCCGTTTGAAAGGGCGGATCAGTGCCCAGGGCATAACTGCTGTTTGTATAGAAAAAATACCCGTTGAGATGCACCACTTCTTCGTCGGTGGAGTCTGAATCAATATCAATTTGATCATTGAGAAAATCACCGCCGATAGTAACTGCTCCGTCGAATGTGGTATCGGCACGATAGTTGCCGGCACCTATTACCGCACCAGGCAGCTGGGAACTGAGGGTAATATCTTCAGAAAAATGCAGCTTGAAAAAATTATGACCGTCCCTTCCGTCACCGGAATTCCTCATTCGACCAACTTCCACCGCATAAAGCACGGGACCCATTTTATCTTCTGCGCTTTCATTAACATTGAGATCGGCATCTCCGCTTCCATAGCCACCGCCATCATTGTCTGCGTACACCATATCCGCACCATTGCTTCCCCGCAGCTCTGCTTTCAACCAGCCTATATCCACAGCACCGATGCCGGGCACATTCCCTTCACTGTCAGTTCCTGTCCCTGCTCCGCCGGCATCAGTTCCATTGGAATCTGTTGCCCATGTTGCACCATTCAGCTTGAGGTAGATCGTTTTCAGCGCATCAAACGACGCATTATCGGTCCTGCGGTAAGGCTCGGTATCACGATTACCATCGCTATCGTCATCGATGATCTCACTGTATAATGGAAAACTCTGATTTCCTGCCGCCCAATATGGGGCAAGATACACCTCTCCCTGGAAGGGTGTGCCGCCTATGTTAATGGAAGCAGCGCTGCTGGTAATCTCCGAATTTGTGTTCATTATTGGTTTGTTGAATGTAATCCGGGCTACATCATCTTTTACCAGCTCTATCGAATCGACAACTGTTATTACATTGTCGAAACCATAGTTTGGCGTATATTCGCTGTCGAATCGCACTCTTCCGGCGCCGGCTCCCGAAAAGTCTCCGGAAAAACCACGGGTGTCCGGATTAAAATCCGGCTGAGTGAAAGCTGAAAAATCGTACACACTTGTGGAGCCGTTTAGGGTTGAGGGATTCGCATCTGCGTCTGTCACAATATTTGCTGCAATAATTGTTTTAGTCTGAACCAGGGCATTGGTAATGGTATTATTTATCGACACTGAATACGGGGCTCCCCAATCTGTATTATCACCCGGGGTAGGAGCTGCAGATCTGTTATCGGGTAAATAGAGATTCCAATCGCCCCCCGCGGAGGGAAGGTCGCTGCTGTTTACATAGAAATTCCCGAAGTTATCGCTTGGTCCGTATGTGTTGTCACCCTGATTATCAACACGGATATTAACCCCGTCTAAATCCCCAAAGCCGCCTGTGTACGGTGGCGCAGGCTGATAAGTTTCTATCCTCGGCATATTAATTGCAGACGGATATTTCCATTTATCGGCACCCGCAGCTCTGTCAGGGTCATCCACTGACGTATTTGCTGCATATCCCAGTACAACCAAATCCTCATCGGTATACAGATCTGTTGGAATTACCGAGTCGCCCCGTAAATCAACAGTACCGCCAAAGAGAAAGAAATTATTCACAGATACCGCCGGAATATTTTCAAGTTCTATAACAGCTCCTGCAGAATCGATAAACAGGTCATTAAATATAAGGGGCCTTCCATTGCTATCTATATCAATATTCACCGGAACATTCACATATGTCTCGTTCCCGGTAATAAATTGATTGTTCCCAGGCCCGTCGGTTCGAATACCGCCGCCGCTGAGTTCGATAATATCAGCAGTAAATGTCAGATTCCCCAACTCGTAGATCCCGGCATCATTGATCGGATCATCTGTCCCGATATTGCCTTCAATCACAATTTGGGATGAAGCATTTCCGTTATCATCAATAACAAGATCCTCAGATGTAGCAGATACAATGTTCGAGTTGGATGTGAATGTGACATTTGCGGCATTAAAATTTATGGTAACCGTGCCGCTGGAAATTGTGAGGGTATCGTTTATGGCTGCCGGATCGGCATTGAAGGTTCCGAAGGTGATGTCGCCTGCTGTATTGAAAATTATGCCATGCAGTTCAACATCGTCCTGAAAATTACTGTCAACAGTTGACCCTGAAATTGTCACTTCATCGTGGAACTCAATACTTCCTGTGAGTGCATCATCCTGCAGCAATCCTTCACCGGCATCCAGGGTGCTGTTGAATATAACATCACCGTTGCCTGTTATATTCAAGGACCCTGCATCGCCAGCTGCCAGGTCGACAGTACTATTAAAGCTTGTTGTACCAGCAGAATCAATCGTCAGATTTGTCCCTGTGGCTGCACCCAGGGAAGTATTATTTCCAACCGGACCGTCTATAGTAGTAATGTCATCGAAGCGCAGAGTCAGATTCTGGGGGCCATTCAATTGAGAATTAATTGTTAGAGAAGCAGTTCCTGCACCATCGGTAAGGAGAACGGATCCCCCCAGGAGTTCAAAGGTATCAGTATTATCGCTACCAACAGTGACAGCTCCGCCGCTGATAAGCGTTAAACCTGCATTAAACTCCACATCTTCATTGAATGTATACGAACCTGCGACGAATGTGATATCGCCCGATGCGCTAAATAGACCTGCGCCAACGTCCTGTACAAAGTTGCCGGTTACATCCAGGGTACCTTGGAGTGAAACAGTTCCGTTATTATGGTTAAAATCACCGGTAACATCCACATTCCCACCGGTGGAATCAAAATCAATCTCCGTGCTTAAATTACCGCCAACATTCAGATTGAATGTTGAAATGTGAAGTTCACCATCAGCCACTAGATTACTATTGGTAGTCATTCCATTTAGCAGGTTTACCGTAGTAGCGGGAGTTATTTCTACAACATTGTAGTTGCCCCCGGATGTCAAGTTTGTGGGTGCCCCTGAGTCAAATGTGACCGTACCTCCGGCCGCGGTGAAACCGCCGCTGAAGTTCACTGTAGTAGAGGCGATACTGGTTGTTGCAGATGATTCGGTAAACGCACCTACATTCACCGTAGCACCATTTATGTCTACCGCACCGCTTCCAAAGGTTGCGGTCCCGCTGGTCAGGTCACCTGTAATTTCTACATCTCCGGCACCGCCGTTCAGCGTCGAAATACTCACGTTTCCGCCGATTAGCACGCCACCGCCCCCAAGGCTTAGCGTACCAGTTCCCCCTACTGCGCCGGTCACTCCAAAGGTCTCTGTTCCTGTCTGGCCACCTGCATCAACTGTTCCGTCAGCACTGATGCTTGCTGCATCAAGCGTGTTGTTTCCCGTGCTTAGCTGTCCCGACGGTATTGTTATCGCGCCAAAATTCGCATCATCCTGCATCTGTACATCTGTGGCTCCACCGGTTATATCCGTGGCACCCATATTATTCCCATCAGTCGTTAATGTCTGGGCTCCCCCGCCGTTAAAGCGGATCGTACCACCGTTGGTGTAGGCTCCGGTGCTGAAGTCTGCATTCCCTGCGACTTCAACCACTCCGCTGCTGTTGTCCAGTGTACCGTTCACATCCACAAGACCGTCTACATCCAGAGTGTCCCCGTTTGTGCTCAGCTGACTGTCAATCTGCAGCGAACTCATGAGGATATTGCTCTGCATTGTCTGTGTGGCAGTATTCACTGTCACTGAGCCAAGATCCTGGGTACCGCCATTTGAATCTGTCAGATCTCCAGCCGCTCCGCCTATCCCTCCAAGGGTGAGAGCCTGAGCGTTATTCCCATAGCTTCCGCCGCTTTCAATAACAAAATGACGATTCACCGTCAGAGCATCCTGGGGCGTCAGGCCGCCGCCATTCAAAATACGCAGGTCATAGATCTCCGCTCCGCTACTGGTCAGATTCACTGTTCCTGATATCTGCAGTTCTCCGATTCCCCCGTCCAAACCGCTTATGTCTGCATCGCCTCCCAATGTCAGACTGTAGCTACCAAGGGTGAGCGTACCGTTTACCGTCAGCAAACCATCCACGGTCATATTGTTTTGAAGTTGCACGTTCGTTGGCCCTGCTACCGTGAAGTCATTGTAGTTCCCATTGCTGGTAAGGGTGGTTGATCCCGCCCTATCCAGGATAAGTTCTCCGGTATTTGCGGTGAACCCGCCGCTGAAGTTTACTGTCGTCCCGGCAATATTCGTGGTGGATGACGACTCAGTGAATGAAACAGCACTGGTCACATCACCATCTATGTCCACAGCCCCGCTGCCCAAAGCAACTGTTCCGCTGGTCAGATTTCCGTGAACACTAATCGTTCCCGCTCCGCCGTTCAGCGTTGACACACTCACATTTCCCTGAAGATCATGAGTCCCGGCGGCCAGGGTAACTGTCCCGGTACCGTTAACCAGTCCGGTGACAATCAGGCTGTTCCCGTTCATATCCAATGTGTTATTCGCTGTGAGGCTGGCTGCACTCCAGTCCGACTGGGCTGTCACTGCAGCAGAAACAATCACATTGTTAAATGTATATCCCCCAACGGCTCCTACGTTGCCGCCGGTGGTATCAAAGGTTACCGTTGAACCTCCGTTGGTAAAGGTTGCACTGGTCAGACTGCCGCCTATTGCCGTACCGTTGCTTGAGGCGGTAAAACTGTTTACGCTTACATCCCCGTCTATATCTGCAGCTCCGCCGCCCAGGCTTACCGTACCAGTTCCCCCTACTGCGCCGGTCACTCCAAATGTCTCTGTTCCTGTCTGGCTGCTGGCATCAACTGTTCCGTCAGCACTCAGGCTGCCGGCGCTGAAGGAATTTGCTCCAGTGTTCAATGTTCCGGTGACTGTCGCCGCCGATCCAACAGTGGCGTCACTAGCAAGGGTCACTGTCGTTCCGCCGGCTACCGTGAAGTCATTGTAGTTCCCATTGCTGGTAAGGGTGGTTGATCCCGCCCTATCCAGGATAAGTTCTCCGGTATTTGCGGTGAACCCGCCGCTGAAGTTTACTGTCGTCCCGGCAATATTCGTGGTGGATGACGACTCAGTGAATGAAACAGCACTGGTCACATCACCATCTATGTCCACAGCCCCGCTGCCCAAAGCAACTGTTCCGCTGGTCAGATTTCCGTGAACACTAATCGTTCCCGCTCCGCCGTTCAGCGTTGACACACTCACATTTCCCTGAAGATCATGAGTCCCGGCGGCCAGGGTAACTGTCCCGGTACCGTTAACCAGTCCGGTGACAATCAGGCTGTTCCCGTTCATATCCAATGTGTTATTCGCTGTGAGGCTGGCTGCACTCCAGTCCGACTGGGCTGTCACTGCAGCAGAAACAATCACATTGTTAAATGTATATCCCCCAACGGCTCCTACGTTGCCGCCGGTGGTATCAAAGGTTACCGTTGAACCTCCGTTGGTAAAGGTTGCACTGGTCAGACTGCCGCCTATTGCCGTACCGTTGCTTGAGGCGGTAAAACTGTTTACGCTTACATCCCCGTCTATATCTGCAGCTCCGCCGCCCAGGCTTACCGTACCAGTTCCCCCTACTGCGCCGGTCACTCCAAATGTCTCTGTTCCTGTCTGGCTGCTGGCATCAACTGTTCCGTCAGCACTCAGGCTGCCGGCGCTGAAGGAATTTGCTCCAGTGTTCAATGTTCCGGTGACTGTCGCCGCCGATCCAACAGTGGCGTCACTAGCAAGGGTCACTGTCGTTCCGCCGGCTACCGTGAAGTCATGGTAGTTCCCATTGCTGGTAAGGGTGGTTGATCCCGCCCTATCCAGGATAAGTTCTCCGGTATTTGCGGTGAACCCGCCGCTGAAGTTTACTGTCGTCCCGGCAATATTCGTGGTGGATGACGACTCAGTGAATGAAACAGCACTGGTCACATCACCATCTATGTCCACAGCCCCGCTGCCCAAAGCAACTGTTCCGCTGGTCAGATTTCCGTGAACACTAATCGTTCCCGCTCCGCCGTTCAGCGTTGACACACTCACATTTCCCTGAAGATCATGAGTCCCGGCGGCCAGGGTAACTGTCCCGGTACCGTTAACCAGTCCGGTGACAATCAGGCTGTTCCCGTTCATATCCAATGTGTTATTCGCTGTGAGGCTGGCTGCACTCCAGTCCGACTGGGCTGTCACTGCAGCAGAAACAATCACATTGTTAAATGTATATCCCCCAACGGCTCCTACGTTGCCGCCGGTGGTATCAAAGGTTACCGTTGAACCTCCGTTGGTAAAGGTTGCACTGGTCAGACTGCCGCCTATTGCCGTACCGTTGCTTGAGGCGGTAAAACTGTTTACGCTTACATCCCCGTCTATATCTGCAGCTCCGCCCCCAAGGCTTAGCGTACCAGTTCCCCCTACTGCGCCGGTCACTCCAAAAGTCTCTGTTACTGTCTGGCCACCTGCATCAACTGTTCCGTCAGCACTGATGCTTGCTGCATCAAGCGTGTTGTTTCCCGTGCTTAGCTGTCCCGACGGTATTGTTATCGCGCCAAAATTCGCATCATCCTGCATCTGTACATCTGTGGCTCCACCGGTTATATCCGTGGCACCCATATTATTCCCATCAGTCGTTAATGTCTGGGCTCCCCCGCCGTTAAAGCGGATCGTACCACCGTTGGTGTAGGCTCCGGTGCTGAAGTCTGCATTCCCTGCGACTTCAACCACTCCGCTGCTGTTGTCCAGTGTACCGTTCACATCCACAAGACCGTCTACATCCAGAGTGTCCCCGTTTGTGCTCAGCTGACTGTCAATCTGCAGCGAACTCATGAGGATATTGCTCTGCATTGTCTGTGTGGCAGTATTCACTGTCACTGAGCCAAGATCCTGGGTACCGCCATTTGAATCTGTCAGATCTCCAGCCGCTCCGCCTATCCCTCCAAGGGTGAGAGCCTGAGCGTTATTCCCATAGCTTCCGCCGCTTTCAATAACAAAATGACGATTCACCGTCAGAGCATCCTGGGGCGTCAGGCCGCCGCCATTCAAAATACGCAGGTCATAGATCTCCGCTCCGCTACTGGTCAGATTCACTGTTCCTGATATCTGCAGTTCTCCGATTCCCCCGTCCAAACCGCTTATGTCTGCATCGCCTCCCAATGTCAGACTGTAGCTACCAAGGGTGAGCGTACCGTTTACCGTCAGCAAACCATCCACGGTCATATTGTTTTGAAGTTGCACGTTCGTTGGCCCTGCTACCGTGAAGTCATTGTAGTTCCCATTGCTGGTAAGGGTGGTTGATCCCGCCCTATCCAGGATAAGTTCTCCGGTATTTGCGGTGAACCCGCCGCTGAAGTTTACTGTCGTCCCGGCAATATTCGTGGTGGATGACGACTCAGTGAATGAAACAGCACTGGTCACATCACCATCTATGTCCACAGCCCCGCTGCCCAAAGCAACTGTTCCGCTGGTCAGATTTCCGTGAACACTAATCGTTCCCGCTCCGCCGTTCAGCGTTGACACACTCACATTTCCCTGAAGATCATGAGTCCCGGCGGCCAGGGTAACTGTCCCGGTACCGTTAACCAGTCCGGTGACAATCAGGCTGTTCCCGTTCATATCCAATGTGTTATTCGCTGTGAGGCTGGCTGCACTCCAGTCCGACTGGGCTGTCACTGCAGCAGAAACAATCACATTGTTAAATGTATATCCCCCAACGGCTCCTACGTTGCCGCCGGTGGTATCAAAGGTTACCGTTGAACCTCCGTTGGTAAAGGTTGCACTGGTCAGACTGCCGCCTATTGCCGTACCGTTGCTTGAGGCGGTAAAACTGTTTACGCTTACATCCCCGTCTATATCTGCAGCTCCGCCGCCCAGGCTTACCGTACCAGTTCCCCCTACTGCGCCGGTCACTCCAAATGTCTCTGTTCCTGTCTGGCCGCCTGCATCAACTGTTCCGTCAGCACTCAGGCTGCCGGCGCTGAAGGAATTTGCTCCAGTGTTCAATGTTCCGGTGACTGTCGCCGCCGATCCAACAGTGGCATCATTTGAAAGGTTCACCGTCGTTCCGCCGGCAACCGTGAAGTCATTGTAGTTCCCATTGCTGGTAAGGGTGGTTGATCCCACCCTATCAAGGATAAGTTCTCCGGTATTTGCGGTGAATCCTCCGCTGAAATCAACGCTTGCTCCGGCAATATTCGTGGTGGATGACGACTCAGTGAATGAAACAGCACTGGTCACATCACCATTTATATCAACGGCACCTGCTCCGGAGGTGAATGTTCCAACCGACACATTCCCGCCTATGCTTGCAGATCCGCCGCCAAGAAGAACTGTTCCCGAGCCCGATACGTCTCCGCCAATGGACACAGCCCCCGTAGACCCGGAAACATCTATTGTCCCGTCGGTGTTGGTGTTGATGCTTCCTCCGGTAGTGAATGTTGCGGCTCCAGTTAAGGCAAGAGTTCGGCCGTTGTTTATGGAAAGACTTCCGGCACTTATAGTAATTGCCCCGCTAATATCAGCGCCGGCGTTGCTCATATCCAGGACGCCGGTAACTGAGAGGGTGCCCGGACCTAAAAGGCCATCTATAATAGCAGCAGCATCAGCGGTAAGAGTATTACCGTTCAGATCGATGGTTGTACCTGCGGTACCAAAAAGATTATTAGCAAAACCATCTCCGGTGAGTCGAACCGTGACAGGAGCAGCACTCAAATCAACATTCTCGGCCGGAGTCGGCAGAGTATTTCCGTTCCAGTTCAGAGCATCATTCCAAGTCAGATTGTCCCCGCCGCCATCCCATGTTTTTTGGGCGAAAACAGCCGCCGGTAATGCAATAAGCACGCAAACTACGAGACATAATCTGTAAACATGTGAAAACGCTGTGTGTGCACCCATAAATACCCCGCAGGTGGAAAAAAGAATTCGATTTTCTCTATAACTATACAACGCATACGGGAACATTCCAATGAGAGGATCTTCTTCTCAGAATAACTAAATATTGATTATTCTTGACTCTTTTTCTAGAGAAAATTAAGTTATTCTGCATTATACGCACTATACTTATTACGAAAGAATTTCGGAGGATCCTATGAAACGATTTGCCCTGTTTTTAGGTTTCTCACTCCTTTTGTTTGCACTCATCGGATGCGATACTCCTTTTTCTCCACCCACATACACCATTACCTATGACGGAAACGGGTATGTGGGCGAGGAAATACCTACTGATGATTCAACATATGCTGAAGGCGATATTGCCATCTTGTCCGATGGCGGCCAAATGACTCGAGCGGGATACACGCTGAACGGATGGACCACCGCCGGAGATGGTAGCGGTGACCATTATAATTTAGAAGCGGAATATATTATGCCGGCGGAAGATGTAACGCTTTTTGCTGAATGGAAACCAAATTCCAGCGGATATTCCATCACATACTATGGAAATGGCAACACGTCCGGTACTGCCCCTGAAGATAATACCGTGTATGCAAAAGACGAAGCGGTAATATTATCAGGCAGCGGAGATTTGTATAAATCCGGCGGGTATTCGTTTATTGGCTGGAATACTCAGTCCGATGGTAAGGGGGAGCATTATCATGCAAATGCAACGCTGGTTATGCCGGATGGTGATGTTGAGCTCTTTGCCCGCTGGAAGCCGGATACTGATAGCGAAGATCCAGAAATACTCGATCTCGCAATACTCACTCCGACAATTGATACTTCCACCGGAGACGACACGGCTACAATTGAAGTTAGAAGCTATGATGATGTCAAACTATATAAAGTTGAAATTGAGATAATAGCCCAGGACGGCGATCCCGATTTTTCAAACACGGTTCACACATTCAATACTGGATATTCAGGTGTTGAGTACATCGGAACCTTTACAGTGAATATACCCGTGCTCCAGGGGTCTGATGCCGGAACATGGATCATCAACTATGTGAACCTTACTGATAACGATTCAAAGGTTAATAGCTACTCTACCACGGATCTGACAGCTAAAGGATTTGCCACTGAATTTCAAAACCAGTAGCTCATAGCTGTCGGCACGGTTTTCTCCCGTGGATGAGCTTTGTTGCCAACTCTTTCTATCACCGTATTTACTCCGCCCGAAACCCCAGATCAAACCCCATCCAGTCCTCGGGGTTTGATTGGTCGGCGGCGATCATGCCGATGGATACATCTGCAGTGAGCTCCGCCACCAGCCACTGGGTTCCCCGGTGAGGAAACCGCGCTCCCGGCCCGTTCACATCAACTCCCACCAGGGAATGGCCGTGCTTTTCGCTGATCATGAGAACGCTCTCAAAGCCCAGATGCTCGAGAATGGCCATGTAGGCAAGCCCCAGACTGTCGCAGTCCCCGGACTCTTCTGTTATACACACCCAGGCCGGCTCCAGATCGCTGAGCGAACCGGTGCGCCGGTACGCAAAGTTCTGCACCCAGGAGAGTATTTCACCCGGCCACTCGCTGCGCATCACCCCGTGTCCTTCAAGCCGGCCGGCAATCACCTCTGCAGCACTCCGCATGTCGTACCAGCTGTCCTTGTAGAGCATCTGATAAAATCTCCGCCAGGCTGCCGTCCGGGTTTCCTCCGGCGCTTCGGCGAACTGGTTCAGGATCCGGGCTTCCCGGTCTATGACGGCCACCGCGGCCTCTATATCCGCAGAGGAACCGGGCTCCAGGGGCAGGTTCAGCATGGGCTGCATCCGCTGTGAACTCATGCCGGGCCGGGGGTTTTCCACGGGATTCAGCCGGGGCGGAGCGGCCGGGCTCCCGCCGCTGGAGCGGATGAACAGGCTGATTGCCCCGGGCATGGGGGTTTCTTCCTCCAGGGGGGAGAAGCCGTCGAGATTGCTGAGAATAAAGTCATGGTAGAGGTTGAATTCCTCCTCCAGACTGAATGCAATGAGAATATAATCGAAGGGATACGGGGATGCACCGGGCTCCAGGGGCTTATCGTCAATAGTGACAATGTAGCCGTGCACCGGGTTGCTCCCTGCCGTCCACTTTGCCTCGGTGAGGGCGGCGTTATGGCCGGAAAATGTGAAGGGGGCCGTGTCCGCTTCGGGAGTTTCGGTTCCCGCAAGCTGGGAGGCGATCTGTGCGCCCAGGGCCGGGGCGTCGTCCCCGGCCTGGTCGGGGTCCCGCAGAAGGATCTGGTAAATTGCATGCCCTTCCATGTCCGAGAAGGATGCAATGCCGTTGTTCGCGTCGTAGTCCAGCAGCTCCCAGGTCTCGGTGAGGTTCTGGGCCCAGCCGAACTCTTCGCTGAGAATCTCTTCGCCGGATGCGGCGCCCGGGATACATATCAACAAACTGAATATCAGAATTATCTGTTTCTGTGGAATCATCGTGAATTTCATGGGAACTCCCTCAGTTTCTGTATCGGTGAGGCGGCGGAAAAACTCAAGATCTGAGCCTCCCGGAAATCATCCTCCAGTTTATGTCTGCTCCCGTATCTGTACTGCTCTTTTCCATAAGCGCATTTCCCCATATACTGATGGAAATCCCTCATTCGGGTAACAGCATGTTATCCCTCAGGAGAAATCTATGGCCCTGCTTGAATGGACCGACGACATGAGTGTGGGAAATCCCATAATCGACACCCAGCACCGCAGACTGATTGATCTGGTTAACGATTTCCACCGGGCACTTGAGAACGGAAGAGGACAGGAAAGCATCTCGTTTGTGCTGGATAATCTCAACGATTATATCGAAATGCACTTCCGCAGCGAGGAAGCACTCTTCAGGATCAGCGATTACCCGGAAAAAGATGCCCATATGGAAGAGCACCGTCGGCTGATGGAACGTGTGGAGGAATATCTGAAGCGTTTCAAGTCGGGGAATAAGTATCTTACGGTGGAGATTCTCGATTTCATTCAGGAATGGGTGGAGCACCATATAAAAGTCACCGACGCTGGTTACAAGGATTATATTTGAGATACTTCTCCATACCAGGACTTGTGGTTTTACTGGTAATCATGAGCTTAACAGTATCCTGTTCAACAGCAGCAACAGTGGAAACTGCAACACAATCTGAACAGAACTCAACAGATGGGCACGCACATTCTTCCTTTCAGAAAGTCACAGTTCGTCCCAGCGCTGCCATGGCCTTCTCAAAACTAATTCTCCGTCTCATGAGATCGCCCCTGTCTGCCCGGCATTACGAATCTCATATGCAGGAAATTCTTCAACGGCCTCCCCCCCAGCCTGCGGATCTTCCAACCAATATGGATAATGAATATCTAATCAGTTTTCACCGGCTTAACGGCGGGTGGTATTATCATCTTGATCCATTACACAGAAGCCCCTCTCTGAGTGTTGTGTATAATCACGGAGGCGCATACGCCAAACCCCTTGATACCGTTCATTGGAGCATCGTATCAAATATTTCCGAAAGCATGAATGCAGAGATCTTCATTCCTATCTATCCCCTGGCACCGGAATATGATCACCTTGACGCATATAGATTCCTTGACATTGCTTACGCAGAGATATCGAAGAAAGCGAATTCCCCTGTGTGGTATGCCGGGGATTCGGCGGGAGGAGGAATCGCCCTTACAATGGCGGTCCGTTCTACAGAAAAAGACCTGGGAAATGTTCCTGAAGGGATAATTCTTTTTTCTCCCTGGCTCGATATTAGTATGTCCAACCAAAAAATTGCTGATATTGAAGAAGATGATTTAATGCTGAGCGTCCCGGCACTAAAGGCATTCGGGAAGTGGTTGGCAGGATCTGCAGATCCAAAAAATCCCCTGGTAAGCCCTCTGTATTCAGAATTTCCTCCCCTTGGGCCGGTGTATGTTTTTCAGGGTACTGCTGATATTTTATGGCCGGATAGTCGGTTGGCAGCCCGAATACTCGCCTCTTCGGGAACGCCTGTACAATACTTTGAATATACCAGTGCGTTTCATGTATTTATGGCGGCGGACTTTCTTCCTGAATCCCGGGATGTATTTACCAAACTGGCCAATCTGATACAATAGGCTTCACTCCATTTCTACAGGATGTTTCCATGATAGCGCATATACATAACGCACAGCCCTCCGGCGAGGTTATTGTCCCCGCATCCAAATCCCACACCATCAGAGCCCTCCTGATTGCCGCCCTGGCGGATGGCGAGAGCATTATTGCGAATCCACTGGACAGCAAGGATGCGGTTTCCTGCATTCATGCGGTCCGGGCTTTCGGGGCGGAAGTGGAAGAGCTGCCGAACGGGGCCCTTGGCTACGCAAGGGCATTGAAGGTTCGGGGTGTGGGTCACAAAACATCCGGCATTCTTGCTGAAGCGCCTGCGGATGTGCTGGATGTGGGTAATTCGGGAACCACTCTGTATCTGGCTGCGGGAATTGCCGCCCTCTCCCCGGGAATTACCGTGTTCACCGGAGATGAACAGATCCGGGCCCGGCCAATCCGTCCTCTGCTGAATGCCATCAACGATCTGGGAGGACAGGCCCGGACTACCCGGAATGCGGATGCAGCACCATTTATTGTTTCCGGTCCCTTGACCGGGGGAACTGCGGAAATCGCCTGTCCCACCAGCCAGTACTTATCCAGCCTGCTTCTGGCTGCCCCCCTCATGCCCCCGGGCAGCCTTGCTGATATCCGCATCACCCTGCTTCACGAGAGGCCCTATGCGGAAATGACCCAGTCCTGGCTTGAAGAACAGGGGATTGAATTTGAAAACCGGGAATGGGAGCAGATTCGCATCCCCGGAGGTCAGAGCTACAGGCCGTTTGAGAAGGCGGTTCCCGGTGATTTTTCAAGCGCAACGTTTTTTGCCTGCGCCGCTGCAATAACCGGAAGCACTCTTTTGCTCAAGGGCCTTGATATGAACGACAGCCAGGGAGATAAGGCGGTGTTTTCCGTTCTCCGGGAGATGGGATGCAGTGTTGATGTAACGGACGACGGAATCCTGATCAGCGGACCGGACCCCGAAAAGGGAGAACGGCTGCGGGGCGGAGATTTCGATATTAATGCCATACCCGACGCCCTGCCCGCCCTGGCAGTGACCGCCGCATTCGCCCAGGGAACCACCCGGTTCACAAACGTCCCCCAGGCACGGCTGAAGGAAACCGACCGTATCGACTGCATGGACCGTGAACTGAAAAAAATGGGCATAACCTGCAGCCAGCAGGAGGACGGTCTCACCATTGAAGGAGGCCGTCCCCGTGGAGCTCAGGTGGACGGACATCATGATCACCGTATCGTCATGGCCTGTGCAGTTGCAGGACTGGCCAGCGACGGAGACATGCAAATCAGTACTGCGGAAGCCGCATCGGTAACATTTCCGGGATTTTTCACTATACTTGAGAATGTAACATCCCGGCAGGATGGGAAAAGGACATCAGTACTTGATGAATAGAGGTTTTTCCACAGCACCCTTCTCGGATCTGAATGCGTTGCAGGCCCGGGCTGCGGTGTTCGACGTGGATTACACCATTCTCAAGCACTCAAGCACCATCGCCTTCGCCAAGACTGCCATCCGAAACAAACTGCTGCATCCCATGCAGCTTCTTGCATCTGCAAAGCTCCACCTGCAGGCCAGGCTGGGGCTGGCAAACTCCGAAAATCTCCCCAGCCACCTGCCATTTCTCGAAGGAATGTCCCGGGAACTGCTGGATGAGCTTGCCGAAGAAGTGTTCCTCCGCTACATGGTGAAGGGGATATATCCTGAAGCAATTGCCCTGATCAGGGAGCTTCAATCCCGGGGCTGTCTGGTGATACTGGCCACAGCCTCCCTGGATTTCCTCATTTCTCCCCTGGCAGCCTTCCTCCACATACCCTCATCCCATGTGCTCACAACCCACCTGGGCTATGAAAAAGGTCTGTGCACCGGCAGGGTTGAGGGCAGGCACTGCATCGGCCTGGAAAAGCTGCACCGTGCCGCAAAGCTGTTAAAGGACCGGCGAATTCCCAACAGCTCGGCGGCATTCTTTACCGACAGCATTATGGATCTTGGAATGATGATCAGAGTGGGATACCCCGTAGCCACCAACCCTGATATCCTGCTGCGCAGGAAAGCAAAGCGCAACGGCTGGGAGATTCTCCTCTTTCGCTGAAAAAATGCCCCACACACTCAGCTATCTGAGCATTATATGGTGAGAGCCAGCCATACATACAGGGGCAGAAAAAGAGCAGCAGCAGCGTAGCTGGCAATCAGACCGCTTCCCGCATAGTTCAGCTGCTCCCGGCTTCCAAAGGCCTTGATCACTATCCCGAGATTGGTTCCCGGGGGAGCAGCAGCCTCCAGCACCACAACCAGCTGCAGCCACCTCCAGCTGTCCGAAAGGGTGATGGGCGTTCCCGGGAATAATCCTCCCCCCTGAACCGCCAGTCTGAACAGAACCATCAGTACCAATGCGCCCCCGGGCCAGATGATCTGCCGCCATATTACAAAGGGCACAAATTCCCGGTGGGCCCGCAGCTTATCGTGGGGAATTCCCGCAAGTATTCCCCCCAGTACAATCAGAATTCCATCCATTGCGTAGGCGGAGATAAACTCCCCGCCGTTCCGCAAAATTTCGGGAATGTGACCGTACAGACCGGTGGAGGCCAGAAGCAATCCCGTGAGAAGCCCGGCCAACGGCATGTTGGGCTTTATGCGGATTTTTATACCCTCTCCGCTATCTGAAGTGATAATACTGATCACAAAGCTCCAGAAAATCAGCTGAAAAGCCAGGATGTAAGAAAACATGTACACGGTAACCGCAGGGGGAGCCAGCACCTGGAGGATGGGCAGGGGAATGTAGCCGGCATTATGAACTGCAAACAGGAGAATAAACTCTGAACGGTTTTCTTCCCTTAGCCCGGGAAAGACATTCCATTTCAACAGCAGTCTGACACCGCCGTATTGAAGGGCAAGAGTGGAAACCCCCAGCATAAAAAACAGAATCAGCCAAAACGGGCCCGCCGAAACCGCATCCTCCCAGTTCATCCCGTAACGGGTGATCGAATAGAGAGGAAACATGATGTTGATCATTATGAAGGTGAACGGCGGCAGCACCCGACGATAGATCACCCGGGGCTTGAAAATGATATATCCCAGAAGCGTAAGTCCCAGAAGTCTAAGAAGAGCTTCAGCCATGTATTTCCCCCACACATATAATTACCCATCTTCAGCCGGTTGGCCCGGCGCTGCGAATATTGTCAAGTTTTCATGTCGGGTTACTTGAGTTTGCTCCGGGCAATGGGTATATTACCCATAGTGTAACGGGTTTTCCCGGGAGCTGACAGGAGGTATCCATGCAGGAAATCACACAGGTTATAATTTGGCAGGGCTGGGTCGGCGGACTGGCCATCGGGAGCTATCTGCTTTTTCAGCTCATTCTCACCGGTCACCCCCTGGGCGTAAGTACCGCCTTCGGCAATGTGTGCGGGTTTTTCTCCCGACTGCCCTTTTTCCACCGGGGAAAATATGAGGATAACTTCAACTGGAGGCTCTGGTTCATTATCGGGATTCCCCTGGGAGGAGTAATCGCCGCCCTGACCAGCCCCCAGCCCATGGTGGCAAGCTTCAACATGGGAGAGATGTACGAGTCGGTACTACCCGATCCTCTCTGGTTGAAGGGTCTGGTCCTCACAGGAGGCGGAATTCTCATCGGTCTGGGCAGCAGAATGGCCGGCGGGTGCACTTCGGGCCATTCCATCAGCGGTCTGGCCCAGCTTAATCCTCCCAGCATCGCCGCATCTGCGGGGTTCTTCGCCGGAGGAATAATTATCGTCCAGTTTCTTTTCACCATTCTGCCCGCTCTGGGCTGATATTCAGGAGGCAATACCATGGCAGATGCTACAATTCAGAATCATGTTAATCCCCGGGCGGACCGGGCGGTTTCCGGAAAAAGTGTGGCGGGACGGCTGCTGTTTATCGGTCTGGGAGCCCTCTTCGGGTTTCTTCTCAGCAGGGCCGGCGCCACAACCTACGATTTTTATCCCAAACTCTTCCTCTTCCAGGATCTCCAGCTGCTGTGGGTGATTGTCACCGCCGCAGGCATCGGGTTTCTGGGAAATCAGATCTACAAGGCGGTGAAAGCCAAAACCCTGATCAGCAGACAGATTGCATCATATACTCACAAGCCCTGGAAAAAGGGGCTGGTACCCGGTTCCCTCATTTTCGGTCTGGGCTGGGGCCTGGCAGGTGCATGTCCCGGTACGGCTTTGGCCATGCTGGGTGAAGGAAAGCTGGGTACGCTGTTCACAATTCTGGGCTTTTTCATCGGAACCTACATTCACGGCTATTTCATGAGCAGAAAGATCCGGGAATAGGGCCGGCTCCAAACGATGGAAACATCAACACAGATTCAAAAAAACCCCGGAAGGATTATCCTCCGGGGTCTGTTTTGCTAATGGCGGCAGGTCATTTTCAGGATCTTCTTCAGGATCATCTTCAGAATGCGCCGCCCATAATGCGGTTCAGCTTCTTCACGAAATCCGCAGGGTCCTTCAGCTGAATTCCTTCAACCAGGAGAGCCTGATCCAGAAGCAGTGAAGAAATATCCGACACCCGTTCTTCGTCATCCAGGTCTTTCAGCTTCTGTACGATCTCATGATCGGGATTGATTTCAAGAATGGGTTTGATTTCGGGAAGCTCTGCTCCCTGCCCCATGGCTTTCATCATTGACTGCATCTGGAAGGTGGGATCGCTTTCATCCACAACTATACAGCTGGGACTGTCGGCCAGGCGCACAGACACCTTCACTTCTTTCACACGATCGCCAAGGGCCTTCTGCACCTTTTCAACAACCGGTTTGGTGTCCTTTTCCTTCTTTTTGTCGGCTTTTTCGTTCAGATCCTCGCCGGCATCCGATCGGTTCACCGCCTTGAGATCGGTTTCCTTGTACTTCATCAGACCGGGAACCACAATCTCATCGATGTCATCATCCATGATCAGAACTTCAATATCCTTCTTCTTGTATGCTTCGAGAAGGGGAGAGTTGCGCAGGGTGGATTCCTTGTCGCCGGTAATATAATAGATGGCCTTCTGGTCGGGCAGCATCCGTTCGCTGTATTCGGCGAGGCTTGTGTAGCCTTCCGCCTTGGTTGACTTGAAGCGAACCAGCTCCATCAGGTCTTCCTTGTGGCTGTAATCGGTGTACAGGCCCTCTTTCAGCGGCCGGTTATACTGTTCGATAAACTCTTTGTAGCTGTCGGGATCCTCCAGGGCAATCCGCTTGAACTCCGCCAGGATCTTGTTCACCGACGCGTTGCGGATGTTGGTCATGATCCGGTTCTGCTGAAGAATCTCCCGGCTCACATTCAGGGGAAGATCCTCGCTGTCGATCACCCCTTTCAGGAACCGCAGATATGTAGGGAGAAGCTCTTTTTCGTCGTCGGTAATAAACACCCGTCGCACATACAGCTTCACTCCCGGTTTGTATTCCGCATAGTTCATGTCGAAGGGAGCAGTTTTGGGAACATAAAAGAGGGTTGTGTACTCAAGAGTTCCCTCGGCCTGGGTGTGAAGCCAGAACAGGGGTTCGCCGCCGTCGTGGGATATGGACTTGTAGAACTCTTTGTACTCTTCTTCGCTGATCTCCGATTTGCTGCGCTTCCACAGGGCGTTTGCGGAGTTCACCTGCTCGGTGACGGTTTCCTTGCCGGTTTCTTCGCCCTTATCGTCATAGTTGGTTTTTTCGTAGGTAAGGAAGATGGTGAAGGCGATGTGATTGGAGTACTTTTTGATCACCTCCTGAATCTGCCAGCGGTTGGCAAACTCTTTGCCCTCTTCATTCAGATGACACACAATCCGGGTTCCCGGTCCGTCCAGTTTGTCGGCTTCTGCATCATCGTCCCCGGCTTTTTCAATGGTGAACTCGCCCTTTCCGTCACTGCTCCAGTGCCAGGTGATCTCTTCGCCCACCTTCCGGCTGTACACGTCAATTTTGTCGGATACCATAAAGGCGGAATAAAAACCCACACCGAACTGTCCGATGAGGTTGCTGTCCTTTTTGCTGTCGCCGGTGAGCTGACCGATAAATGCCTTGGTTCCGCTCTTGGCAATGGTGCCCAGGTTTTCCGAAAGATCGGCATCGTTCATACCAAGACCGTTATCCTGGACGATTACCCGGGGCTCATCCCCTTCTTCAAAATTGATATGGATCTTCGGATCGAAGCTCATTTCCTTGAGCTTGTCGTCGGTAAGGGTCAAATACTTCAGCTTATCCAGGGCGTCGGAGGAGTTGGATACCAGCTCCCTGATAAATATCTCCTTGTGGGAATAGAGGGAGTGGGTAATAAGGTGAAGTAGCTGTCCTACCTCTGTTTGAAACTGATGGGTTGCCATCCTGCTTCTCCTTTCTGTGAACTTTATGTAAGATAATATTCCGGATCCCGACAGGGTCCGGCAGGAAACCGCCGGGGTACATCGGCGGGCATCCCCTTCACCTTCTCCCGAAAAGAAGCAGGTGTGAGGTTGCGAGGATAATATACCGAAAAAACCGCCGACTGCCAAATGATAATTTCACACGGCACAGTCCGAATAGTCCGGCGCAGCCGGTCCTGTCCAAAATAATGGCCTCCAGTAAGGGCCCACAATCCCACACTAAGGGCCCACAGTAAGAGCCGCTACTCCACGGTAATCTCCAGGGGCCGGGAGCTGAACCGCCCGCAATGAGCCCGGAACCGGATGGTCCCCGCTTCCCCCAGGCTGCGCACCCACACCCCAATCGCCCCGCCGATCAGGGCGGTCTGTTCCGGACCCATCACCTGCCCCGGCCCGTCAAGTTCAAACCGCACATATTCGTTCACATATGGGGTAATGTTCCCGAACCGGTCCTCCAGCCTGCAGACTATCCGCGTACAGTCCCACTCTCCGGAATTCAGAACGCTGTCATCCGCCCGCACGGAAAGCTTCCGGGGCACACCGTCCCCGTACTCTCCTTCTATTACCGCCTCGCCGTTCATCATGCCGGTGAAGCGGTACTGCTGGTGGGGTTCCCCCCAGCCGGTGGCTGCACGGTTGAAGATCCGCTCGGCCTCCACAAAATTGATGCCCCTGCGCAGAAATATCAGCCCCATGGAAATCCAGTGGACCGGGGAGAGTCCGGGGGTTCCTTTCTCAAGAATAAGCGCCAGGATCTTTTTCAGCCTCCGGATATCCCTGTCAGAGAACCCGTACCCGTCCAGACGGTTTCCCACCAGTTCGGGAATCTTCACCGGAGGGTGTACCAGCCCGGGAAACTCCTCCCGGCAGGGAAAGAATTCCCCCACAAATTCGCCGTTACGCTCAACCCTGATGCTCTGACAGTTGGTTGCCACATAAATGGGAAAGCTTCTGGCGCCGTCCCGTTCGCCCAGGGCAAAGTGGGTCAAAGGCTCCATCACCGCCCCGTCTGCCGCCGGCACCCCCGGGTGTCGCTGACTCTTATACAAATGGGCGGCGAATTTGGGGATCCGGAACATATCCATCACCCCGTGATAACAGATGCGGTCACCGCTTCCGAACTCCTTGTGGGTGTTGTAGTCAAAGGCGCACCATCCGATGGCCCCGGTCACATCCCCCCGGGTGAGGGCTGCGTTCATTACCCTGGCGTGACGCAGGGCGTGTTCCACCAGCCGCTCCTCCTGATCAAAACGCTTGGTGGGGTACATATGCCCGTTATGTTCGGTCACCAGGAACGGAACCTTTTTCCCGGCAATTTTTTTCCGGGGCCGGATGGGCCGGGCGCTGCCGTCGTGGTTGAACTCATTGAAGGTGTACACATCCTCGAGCAGCCGGGAACCGGCAAAATTTCTCACCCCTCCCCGGGGCCTGGTGGCGTCCAGCCCCGCAGCCAGGGCATTGGTGCGGGCATAGAAACCGTCGTCGTCGGGACTTTCGTTGATCCTCACCCCCCACATAATGATGGACGGATGATGGGCGTGGGCACGGATCATTTCGCCGGTCTCCCGAAGGCTGCGCTCTTTCCACTCTTCATCGCCGATGTACTGCCAGCCGGGGATTTCCTCCATCACCAGCAGCCCGATTTCATCACAGCGCCGGAGAAAATGCTGTGACTGGGGATAATGACTGGTGCGCACCAGATTGACCGCCAGTTCATGCTTGAGTATATCGGCATCCCGCCGCTGGGCCCGGGCGGGCATGGCATAGCCGGCGTGGGGGAAGCTCTGGTGCCGGTTCAGCCCGATAACGGGGAAAGCTCTGCCGTTCAAATACAGGGCATCGGGCCGGTAATCGATGAGCCGGAATCCGGTGCGCTGACGGTGGGTATCGGTCACACTGCCGTCCCTGGAATGCCCGCTCAATACCAGCCGGGCGGTCATATCATAGAGAAAGGGTCGTTCAGGATCCCAGAGCTGCAGGTCTTCCAGTTCAATGGAAAATCTGAATGCGGTACTATTCCCATCTGCGTTTTCCGGACTGATCATTGAAGGTTCCAGCACGATCCGGCGGGAATGGGTAATTCCGGAATCCGCTTCCAGGTCAATAAGCAGATTTGCTCCCGTCAGGCTATCACCCCCGGCTTCCGAAGAGACTGCCGCCAGGAATTCCAGTTTGCCGTCAGCCTGAAGGCAGGGGTCATCAGCCCGGGACGGCCGGTCTTTCAGCTTCAGGGACTGATCCGAAATTCGCAGTTCGGTGATTCCGGTAAATTCCCGGATATGCAGTTCCACATCCCGGTATATGCCGCCGTAGCTGAGAAAATCCACCACATTTCCGAACGGGGGAATGTTCTGGTTTTCCCGGGAGTCCACGGCAACCAGAACTTCACAGCGCTCCCCGGGGCTGCAGTGGGAGCTGATATCAATATCGAAGGGAGTGTAGCCCCCTGCGTGGGAACCGGCCTGAGTGCCGTTCACCCAGATGGTACAGCTTAGCATGACCCCTTCAAAATGAAGCAGCGTCCTCCGTCCCCGGGACTCACGGGGAACCTCCAGGGTTCTCCAGTATGCACACAGCACCTGGCTGTCCCGTTCATCAAACCCGTTGTAGGGAAGTTCCACCGGGTTGTGGGGCAGGCATACGGATTCCCAGGAATCGGTGTTCAGTTCTCCGGGAACGGAATGGGACGCAAATTCCGGGGTGAATTTCCACCCCTGGTTTAACGATAGGCTGGTTCTCATAATGATGCCATTTTACCCGCATCATCCCCGGGGGTACAGAAATTTTGAACAGTTTCCGGATCTCATTACGGTATGGTATGCTGTGTGGAGATATGTGGGGAGCGCAGAAACTGAACCACCCCAGGAGGACGGCACATGAATGCAAAGAACGGCAATTTCCGGATGATGGTGAACTCCTACGGAGGACCGGAAGTTCTCACCCTTCAGGAGCAGGAACCGCCGGCACCCGGGCCCGGTGAGGTGCTGGTCAGACTTTCGTTCGCCGGAGTGAATCCCGTGGACGGATACCGCAGGTCAGGAAGCCAGGGCTACACCCCCGATCTGCCCTTTTGCCCGGGGTTTGAGGGGGCCGGACATATTGAGGCCGTCGGCCCCCGGTGCAGTGATCAGCTGGAAGCGGGCCTGAACATCGGTGATCCGGTTTATGTTGCATGGTCCGGAACCGGAACATATGCGGGCTGGTGCATTGCGGACTGCAGTCAGGTGTTTCCCGTACCCCGGGGAATGGAGCTCAGCCGGGCTGCGGGGCTGTTTGTGAATTATTTCACCGCCTACCGTGCCCTGGTGTTCAGGGGATCGGTTCTGCCCACCGACCGTGTGTTCATCCACGGCGGGAGCGGCGGCGTGGGAATGGCCGCCATTCAGTGGTGCGGTTTTCTGGGAAATGAAGTATGGGCCACCGCCGGAAGCAGCGAAGGTCTTGAGCTTCTGCGCCAGCAGGGAGTTGAACACAGATTTAATCATGGCAGGGAAGGCTATGGTGAAGAAATCCGTTCACAGCGTCCGGAAGGATTCGACCTGATCCTGGAGATGCGGGCCGATATCAATCTGGACAGGGATCTGGATCTGCTGGCCCCCGGGGGACGGGTGATGATTATCGGGAGCAGGGGAGAAACATCGCTGGTTCCCCGTAAAACCATGGGCAAAGAACTGGACATTCGGGGAGTGGTGCTCATGGGCAACAGCCCCGACGCCAACCGGAGCATCCACCGGTCCATAGAAAAGGGCTGCGCCTCGGAGGATATTCTCCCGGTCATTCAGCAAATTTACCCCCTGTCCGAAGCAGCACAGGCTCACCGGGAGATGGAGGAGCACAAAGCTCTGGGCAAGAGAATTCTGGACTGCCGCCCGGTCTGATACCCCCGGCGGATCATTCCACCGGCAGGTAGAAAATCCTGCTGTTTCTTCCCTTATTGTAGCTGAGCCGCTTTTCTTCCGGCAGATGACTCAAATCCCCTTTTCTGAATCCCAGGGACATGAACCAGTCGCTTGCACGGGTGGTGAGTGCGAAGATCTGCTTCAGACTCTGCTCCCTTGAGCGCTGGATCAGATAGCGCAGAATTTTCTGGCCGATCCCCAGATGGTTATATCCGGGGTCAACGGCCATTGCGGCAATTTCTCCCAGCTTTCCGGGATATTCGTGCAGGGCACCGCAGCCCCTCACAGAGCCGTCGGTGACATAGACTACAAAATCCCCCCGCTGCTCCAGAAGCTGCTGCCGCCCCCGGGGAAGAAGCTGTCCCTCTTCAATTCCCGGCGTCATCAGGCGGAGCACCTGACTCACATCCGCCTCTTCCATGGGCCGGATGGCATCGAAGGGGTCGGCATGAATCATCACGCCGCTTCCCTTGGTGCTGAAGGTTTCCTTCAGCAGCACACCGTCGCTGCTCCCGTTGAGAATATGCACCCGTTCAACCCCGCTGCTCACCGCCTCCGTGGCATGAACGATAATTTCCCCCGCCACCGCATCCAGACGGCCGGTATTATCTTCCAGAAAATTCCTGGCCCCCGCCGCAGTCATCCTGGTGAGTGCCCCGTTGTTCACCACAACCCCCTCCTCCCGGAACCGGAAATCCCGTTCGCTGAGCCGGAAAGCGCTGGTAATATAAAAGAGTTTCTCCGCCCTCAGATTGGAGGCAAGATGCCGTGCCAGTTCCAGGCTGGAAATGTTGTAGGCCTGCCCCAGATTGTTCCAGCCGATACAGGGGAGAATCGGAATAATATCGTCGTTCAGCACCCGTTCGATCTGGGCTGCGCTGATCCGTTCAACCGTCCCAGTCATGTGGAAGTCCGTACCGTTCACCACCCCCAGGGCACGGGCCCGGACCCAGTTGCCGATAACGCTGCTGACCTGGTGGCTTGAAAGTTCGCTCATCATCCGGTTGGCGGTATCGAAGGCTGCCATTTTAATGAGGGGAAGCATGGGTTCACGGCTGATTCTCAGACCTCCGGCAAATTCCGGTTCCATATTGAACTGGCGGAGCACCGCATCAATCCGTCTGCCTGCTCCGGCAACCAGAATGATCCGGATTCCCCCCTGGTGAAGAGTGGCAATATCCTGAATCAGGGAAGGAAAGAGCGGATGTTCAATGAGGGCGGATGTAATCTGAATGACAAAGCGTTTTGAGGAAAAGCGTTTGGCGTACTTGAAAACCTCCCTGATCAGTTCCACCTGTCCGGAAACCAGATCGGGGTTCTCCTCCCCCTCATCAATCACTCCATTCATCACCCCATTCATAAAGCTGTCATGGGAATTCTGTTCCATATTATCCCCCCCGGATCATCCCCCGGACGTTTCCGGCCATGGTTCTTCCCCGGAGGAAGAGCCATCCCTTTGTATCACCGTCCATGCTATACTATACTTATGCCTGATTTATAGACAGGGGAAGGATTCCAATGCCGATTTTCACCCGGACAGGCCCCATACATCAAGCGGCAATCCGGTTTACACAGCTCAGAAGTGTACTCTTCTTTCTCATCCTTGTCATGGCTGTACCGATTTTCACATCATGCATCCCCGGCAGGGCTCAGCTGATTGAGTCCCGGGCGGAGGAGAGCATCACCTCGGTACTCACCCTTCATACCGCAGAATTTATCTATCGGGAGGTGGTGTATTTCGGGGAGCAGAACAGTATTTTCGGCATTATTCCCCTGAATGACCGCCGGATTCTTTTTTCTGTTGATATTTCCGTCAGGGCGGGAATGAATCTTCAGGACAGACTGGAGGTCTCCCTGGGACCGGGTCAGGTGCTGAACATCCATCTTCCCCCGGGAGAAATTCTGTACAGCGACGTGGATGAGACAACCATTCATCAGTACTTCATCAGGGAGCAGGGCCGTTCAATCAGCTGGCTGGAAGTGCAGGATGTCATGGGAGACGTGAAAAACGAGCTGGAAATGGACGCCGTGGAACGGGGAATTATCGCCCAGGCCGAGCGTAAGGCACGGGAGCTGATCAGACAGATGCTCACGCCGCTGAACCTGGAAATCCGCTTTCATACGCTTGAGCCTCAACAGACCCGGGGGCCGGAAGAAAATACGGAGGGCGGCGAATGAAAAACGGCAAATCCGGGCCCGTGCGCCGCATCCTTGCCGGTCTGGCCGGAAAAATCATCTTCTGGCTGCTGCTCTTCGCCCTGGTGACCGGTGGAGCGGCCGCCCTGTTCACTCCCGTTTTCGTGGGACCCTATATCGATCTATCGGCCCTGTCTCCCCTGCAACGGAGGCGGACAACAGGCCACCAAGGGGTTCTTGAACAGATGCGGGAGTTGAGCAGGGTTCAAACCGTGGAATATATCTACAAGACGGTATTTCCCCAGGATTACTTTTCCGAGGACATCTCCCTCAACGGCATATTTGACACATTGCGGGACAGCACCGTTCCCGGATCAGGGGAAACAGACTACCGCAGTGTTCTCAGCCCCCGGCAGCTGCTCTATTTTGATGCCTACACCATTGCCAGAGATGCCGGGCTTGATCCCCTGGGAGGCCGCCGGGACTTCCTGGTTATCACCGCCATTCTTGAGATCGGCATCGACTTCTCGGAACAGGAGCCCCAAATACGGCTCATCCCCGGAGATACAGAAGAAGAAGCGGACAGTTGGAGCATCACCCTTCCCGACCCCCGGATCCTGAATATCAGAATTGAGGACAGCACCAGCAGCAACTATCCTTATCCTGATATCAGCCTGGATCAGGAAAACTGGAAGGCAATCGCCGGCTTCGTTCAGGCAAATATTGCTGATATGCCCCGAATAGATGAGCTGCGCAGCCGTTCAAAAGAATCTCTTCAGGGGATTTTCGGGAATTTTCTTGCTGAGGGCGTGAATATTCAGATTAAATTCGATAGTATTGGTCCTGAAGGGCAAAACTAGCTTTACTTTTCCGTATCGAATTGTTATATATTATATATATAACAATCTCTATATAAGGATGTAATCATGACTGAGAATTTGACCAAGGAAACATTTCTTCAGAAGGTCTTTAACTACGAAGAGAATAAAGAGTGGAAATATGAAGGGGAAATTCCCGCTATCATAGACTTCTGGGCAGACTGGTGCGGTCCATGTAAAATGGTAGCCCCTGTGCTGGAAGAAATTTCCAATGAGTACGAGGGAAAGCTCCACGTGTACAAGGTGAACACCGATGAAGAACAGGAACTCTCCGCTGCATTCGGGATTCAGAGTATTCCTTCTCTCCTGTTCATCCCCGTGGACGATAAACCCCAGATGGCTGCAGGTGCTCTGCCCAAGGACACTCTGCTGAAGGCAATGAAGGATGTCCTGGACGTTGAATAACGAATCTGAATCGATTCCGGAGGCTGGCAGATGATCGCCAGCCTCGCCGGATTATTAGTTCTGCTTTTCCTGTCGGGATTTTTCAGCTCAAGCGAAACGGCATTCACCAGTTTAACGGTTATGCAGATACAGGGGCTGAAGAAACGCTTCTCCCGGCGGGGAAAGACTGTTGAAAACCTCCACCTCCACCCCGACAAACTTTTGACAACCATTCTCATCGGAAACAATCTGGTGAATATCGCCATCTCGGTAATATCCTCGGAGCTCACCATCCGTCTGTTCGGCAGCACGGCCCTGGGGGTAACCACCGGTGTCCTCACCATGCTCATCCTGATATTCGGGGAAGTACTGCCCAAGCAGTTCGCCATCAGAAATAACGAGCTCATCTGCGTCTATACCGCCGATGTGATCAAACTGCTCTCGGTGATGTTCATGCCGGTGATATGGTTTATCAACGGGTTTTCCCGTATTCTCAGCCGCTTCGGCAGCATGGAGAAGCGCAGCCACTTCACTCTGGACAACATTCTTCACATGGTGAAGCATGCGGAAACCATCGGCATTCTGGAGAATTACAAATCAAGAATGGTGAAGT
Organism: Salinispira pacifica; assembly: GCF_000507245.1. Lineage (GTDB taxonomy): Bacteria > Spirochaetota > Spirochaetia > DSM-27196 > Salinispiraceae > Salinispira > Salinispira pacifica. The sequence goes on from NC_023035.1 coordinate 3,508,934, forward strand.
CGGTCTTCCGGTTTTCCGATGTGACGGTTCACTCCATCATGACCCACAGGAAAAATGTATTCAGCCTGGAACAGGGGCTGTCCATCAGGGAAGCTCTCCCCCGCATAGCCGAACGGGGCTTCAGCCGGGTCCCCGTCTATGAAGGCCATGAAGAAAATATTGTAGGCGTGGTGCTTGAAAAAGACCTGATCCGCCTCTCCGCCAAGGGAGAGATCGACGGAACCCTGGCAGATGTACTCATCGAACCGGTGTTCATTCCCGAAACCTGGAGAATTCACCGGGTATTCCGCAGACTGAAGGAGGAGATCCTGAATCTTGCGGTGGTCCTGGACGAGTACGGCGGTCTGGCAGGGATTGTCACCATGGAAGACCTTGTTGAAGAGATCATCGGCGAACTCTACGACGAGGATGAAGAACCCGACGGAGCAAAAATCCTGAAAAGCAGCAAGGAAGGCTGGTACCGCATCCAGGGAGACACTCCCATCCACGTCCTGGAGGACGTAATCGGCACAGAAATTCCCCACGACAGAAACTCGGAAACCGTCAGCGGGTACGTGCTGGAGCAGCTGGCAGGCCTGCCGGTAAACGGTCAGAAAATCGAGACCCGCATCGGAACATTTGTTATTCAATCAATGAGCAGCAAGCAGGTCCAGTATATGCGGTATTTACCGAGGATTCAGGAATCTGAGGAAGAAGAGCCGGTCTGATGCCCCGCTCCGGAGCTGCTTCCTCCACAGCAGCGGCTCCGCCCTGCTGATCAAACGCCCGGAAAAATGGGCTAAAGTCATAGAGAGTAAAAATTTAAACCCGTTTTACTTGACACTTTTTTCACTTTCCTGTAAATTGCGGATTCCCTGGAAACAGGGACTTCTTCATGTAAAAATTGTGTTTATGTTCTCAGCAAGCTGTACACAATCTTTTGTATCTTTCATTTTTTTCGGAGTGATTCTTAGGCACTTCTGTCCATGATCGATACTCCAGCCCCCGGGTTTCACCTCCTTACCCGGGGGTTTTATTTTTTAAATGCATACGCTACTATTACCCTTCCGAATCTATCGAATTTCATACATTAAAGCATAGAAAATTACCGTATGTACGAAGGATCTCAGCGTGAAAAAGTATCCGTTCAGTGAAATTGAAAAGAAGTGGCAGTCCTATTGGGAAGAGCATCAAACCTACCGTGTGAAGGAAGATCCCTCGTATCCTCCTGAGAAACGGAAATACGTGCTGGATATGTTTCCCTACCCCTCGGGTTCGGGGCTTCATGTGGGACATCCCGAAGGATACACCGCAACCGACATCTATTCCCGGTATCTCAGAATGACCGGACATAATGTGCTGCATCCCATGGGCTTCGACAGCTTCGGCCTGCCGGCGGAAACCTACGCCATGCAGACCGGAACTCACCCGCGGATTACCACAGAAGCAAATATCGATACATTCCGCCGCCAGCTGAAACAGCTGGGATTCGGCTATGACTGGGACCGGGAAATATCCACCCACAGTCCCGAGTACTATAAATGGACCCAGTGGATTTTCCTCAAACTCTGGGAGAAGGACCTGGCCTATGTAGCCGAAATCCCCGTGTGGTACTGTGAAAAGCTGGGAACCGTCCTTGCCAACGAAGAGGTGATCACCACCCCGGACGGCCCCCGCTCCGAACGGGGTATGCATCCGGTGGAGCGAAAACCCCTCCGCCAGTGGATGCTGAAGATCACCAAGTATGCAGACCGGCTCCTTGAAGACCTGGATGAGCTTGACTGGCCTGAATCCCTGAAGACCATGCAGCGCAACTGGATCGGAAAATCCGAAGGCGCCAACGTCCGCTTCGAAATCGACGGACATGACCGCCACCTTGAAGTATACACAACCCGGCCGGACACCCTCTTCGGAGCAACCTACATGGTTATGGCCCCGGAACATCAGCTGGTTCACGAAATCACCGGCGATGAACAGCGCCAGGCGGTGGAAGAGTACATCCGCACAGCCGCCCTGAAAAGCGATCTTGAGCGCACCGACCTGGCCAAAGACAAAACCGGCGTCTTCACCGGCGCATACGCCGTCAATCCGGTGAACAATCAGCGCATCCCCATCTGGATATCAGACTACATCCTGATCAGCTACGGAACCGGTGCAATCATGGCGGTTCCCGGCCATGATGAACGGGACTGGGAATTCGCCCGGAAATTCGAGCTTCCCGTCATACGTGTTGTGGCTCCGGAAGATGAGGTGAAGGATCAAAGTACCGAAACACTGAAGGACTACCGCCGGGATATGGAGGAAGTTTTTCCGGAAAAAGGCGTCTCGGTGAACTCGGGCCTCATTACCGGCCTTCCCACCGACCAGGCGAAATCCAGAATCATCACCTGGCTGGAAGAACAGGGCACCGGTACACGGGCGGTGAATTACAAACTCAGGGACTGGATTTTCAGCCGCCAGCGCTACTGGGGCGAACCCATCCCCCTTGTTCAGGATCAGAAGGGAGAGTTCACCCCGGTTCCCGCCAGCGACCTCCCCCTCACCCTTCCTGAGGTGGAGAGCTACAAGCCCTCGGGTACCGGCGAAAGTCCCCTGGCAAACGTCCCGGAATGGGTGAACACCCCCGTTCCCGGCACATCAGGCGAACCCGGTCAGCGGGAAACCAACACCATGCCCCAGTGGGCGGGAAGCTGCTGGTATTACCTCCGCTACATCGATCCGCATAACGACGATGAACTGGCTGCAAAAGACAAAATCGAATACTGGATGCCCGTGGATCTCTACGTCGGCGGGACGGAACACGCAGTTCTGCATCTTCTCTATGCCCGATTCTGGCACAAGGTGCTCTACGATATCGGCGTGGTAAACACCAAAGAACCGTTTCAGCGCCTGGTGAATCAGGGGATGATCACCTCCTATGCATATCAGCGGGACGATTCCTCCCTGGTGCCCACAGACGAAGTGGAGGAAGTGAAACAGGGTGAATTCATCGAGACCGCCACCGGAGCGAAGGTGACCCAGGTGGTGGCCAAGATGTCCAAGAGCCTGAAGAATGTGATCAACCCTGATGACATTATCCGGGAATACGGTGCCGACTCCATGCGCCTTTACGAGATGTTCATGGGCCCCTTGGAGCAGTCCAAGCCGTGGTCCACCCAGGGGCTCATCGGGATTCACCGCTTCCTGGACAAAATCTGGCGCACCGCCCACAAGGAAATCAACGCCGGTTCATCAAACCCCGAGCTTGAGAAGGTGCTCCACAAGACCATCAAAAAGGTGGGGGAAGATACCTCAAGCCTGAGCTTCAATACCGCCATCAGCCAGATGATGATATTCATCAATGAAGCCTACAAGCAGGAAAGCATCAACCTGAACATCTGGAAAAATTTCGTCCTGCTCCTGGGACCCTACGCCCCCCATCTGGCGGAGGAGCTCTGGTCCATGACAGGTGAAACGGAAAGCATCGCCCTGCAGGACTGGCCGGTCTATGACGAAGCCCTCACCCGGGATGATGAAATCACCCTGGTGGTCCAGGTGAACGGAAAGGTACGGGCCAAACTTGACGTATCCGCCGGCCTCCCCAAGGATGAACTGGAGAAACTGGCTGTGGATAACGACCGGATCCGGGAACTCACTCGGGACAAAACCATCCGGAAGGTGATCGTTGTTCCCGACAAGCTGGTGAACATCGTCGCCACTTGAACGCAGCCCCGTAAAAGTCGCTGTAAGAGTCGCTACCTGACAGCAGCCGCAATAAATCCGCCCCGGCCTAATGCTCCGGGGCAGATTTTCACCCCCCGGCATTCCAGTCTGCCCGCCCCCGCCGGCCAGTGGGACCGGGCTGGGCAGGACGGAACCGGACTCTCCGTACAGCGACCTGTATTCTTCACTCCCGTCGGGGCAGGATAGTATCCAGCTCCACAAACCTGCCGTCTTCACATACCACCACGGTTTTCATGAGGCGCCGGGAAGGGGCGATGAACCTCCTGGGATGTCCGGAAACCATCTCCAGGATCTCCGGCCCGCTGTAACAGCCCGTATCTGCGGTGTACCAGCTGTACCAGAGTGCATCTCCGAAATCGCAGTGCACCCTGCGCACCGGGCCCAGATACTCGTCAGGCTGCATCAGTTCGCCGGTGACAAGCCCGTCTTCAAGCCACCTGAGATCAAGGGCCCATGGGTGGGCGCAGGAGGCGGTGGTTTCGCAGATGAGACGGTAGTTCAGATCCGCCGGCAGCGGGTCGAAGCGGGAAAATACCAGCTCCACACCCGGCGCCGACTCGCCGGAGGCGGAGAAGCCGCTCCAGGAGGTCCAGGCCGCCGGGCGCAGCGCTTCGCCCAGCCATTCCAGGGCATAGAGCCGCATGCCTCCCTCTGCCCTGAGCAGGCGAATCTCTACATTTTCAAGACCAGACAGATGTTCCGGAAGAATCTCTTCAGGAGAGGGAAATGCCGTGGGCCGGGAAAGACTGCAGGAATTCAAGACCCACACAGCCGTCAGAAGGAGGATTTGGAGACATTGAGTCCGGTCCCTGCTCCGGTTTTTCAGGCATATGGCGAAATTCCCCGCTTTTTCCTGGTTCTTCACATCTCTCTTACCGGATAATTCAGCTTCGGGATTTCATTTTCTCCGAATTTCGGTATACTTGTAATTGATATGTCGGATACAAACAATTTTCAGCTGCAGCTCAGGGAAGGTATTCAGGCCCGGGCAGTCCAGCTCTCACAACAGCTCATCTCGGAAATGAAGGAGAACTGGCGGAGTTATCAGACCAACGTCGACTCCATCTACTCCCTGCTCCTCAAGAAAGGACTTCTTCGGGAAGACCCGTATAAAAAAGAACATCACGTCAGCGATATTACTTCTCCCAAAGACGCTCCCTTCGGCGACAGCTACAAGGATGATGAACTGAGCATTCGACTCTCGGAATATCTTTCGGTTCTCGACTTCCTGAACAACTACAGCTCCTTCACCCTTGAGGCCATCGATCTGAAGCAGGTGAAAAAACTGCACACTCTGTTGAACTTCATCCGCTTTGCCGATTTTTCAACAAATTCCACCAAGAACACCACCAGGGCCCTGGCTGTTGTAATAGATAAAGTCAAAAAAGGTTCGGACACCCTCTCCGTCGGCGCAATTCAGTCCAGTCTGAATCAGCTTTCGGATATCCACAAAAAGCTGGAAAAACAGCTCAAGGAACTCTCCCAGTTCAAGAGGGAAGAATACAAGCTCCAGGTGAGGGAAAACATCATGGAAAATCTGGACCTGGGAAACTCCGTCCCCAGGGAGATATTCATCAAGGAGCTGAAGAAAGAGTTTCAGCGGCAAAAAGGTCCCCTGCCCTTCTACCCCGAACTGATAGAAGAAATTCATGAAGAAAGCTTCGGGGAAACGGCCGAAACCAAACAGCAGGCAGTGCTGAAAAAGGTGGCGGTGCAGAAAAAGCAGTCAGGCGACTCAAACGCCCAGGCCAACCTGAAACCGCTGATCATCGACGCCCTGCGCATTCTGGCCAACTCCACCCGCCACATCGACACGGCGCTGGACAAAATGCGCAGCAATTCCCAGGTAATCGAAAACCGCCCCCGAACCTTCATGGAAAAGTTCAAACTCTGGGTCATTCAGCTCACCAGCGGCAAGGAAGAGCGTACCATTTATGAAATCGAGGTGATCGATCCGGCAACCTCCGTCCATATCACCAAGAACCTGGATTTTGAGTCCTTCATATCCAGCGCAGCCAAAAAAACAAAGAACCTCAACGGCTTGCTGTCCAAAGGTTCCGCCCTCTACCAGAAATTGATGAACGCCGATGAGGACCAGGTATTCTCCTATCTTGACCGGGCAACCCGGGATGTCTCGGAGATCAACAAAACCCTGGACGCCCTGGACACCTTCTTCAAAACCGAAGTGAGCCGCTACGAGCGGGACAAAATCCGCGGCGTCAAAAATGAAGTTGCGGCAGTAAAAGGCAACCTCCACAACGCCAGTCAGAAAAAACACGAATATGTCGCCCGGAAAGAAGAACGGGACCAGCTGAAAAAGCTGGGGCTGGGGTGAGGGCGCTTTCATCCTGTAACCAATTTCATCCAATAATCCGGAAAATGCGAATCATATAACTCGGTAAAATTGATATTATCTGTCGCTGGTTCTATACTACCCTTCATGGAGGAATTCACATGAAGAAAACAGCAGTAGCAGTAATTGCCATCCTGGCAATAGTCTCGGGTATTTCGGCCCAGGAGGCCGTATTCACCGACGGATCAAACACATACATTTCTACCCAGGGCCACGAGATGAATGCCTACGATTATTTAATCAATCCGGCATATTCTGAAATGTTCCAGGGCAGAACCCTGTTTTTTGCTCTGGATAACAGCGGAACCCAATTCGGCGCCCCCCAGGGTATCGAAGCCCTACGTGCCGGCTGGGCGGTAAACGACGGACTTGGCTTCATGTTCGATTATGAAACCCTCAGCGATGCGGATACCGCAAAAGAGGAAGGAAACACTGAACTGGATTACGGAACATATGATCAGGTGACAGGCCAATATGCCACCATCACCGAGAGTGTAAACCAGTTCCTGAAGAACAACAGAAACCGCCACAACCTGCTATTCCACAGTCTGCTGGCACTGGACGGCGGGCTTGGTCTTGCGTTTCAGCTCCATTTCGCCCTTGACTCCTACTCCACCCATCAACTGGAGTATACAAACACATATACAGACACCGCCGATGTGAGCGAAGCGAGCCTGGATACAAAGGGTGACCGCACCGAAACACTGAACAGCCTTCTCAACTCCAACGGCACAAACAGGATCGCATTGGACACAGAACTGGGACTGAATACAGGGTCCCTGCGAAGCAGAATTGCCCTTGGCATCGCATTGGACAATCTCCGGTTGAACAGCAGCTATACTGAAACAGTTACAGATTTTGATGCAGTTGCAGGAATAGATGAAACAATCAGGGACAGCGAGACCATCGAAAGCAGAGAAGGGGCATACTACACAACCAACGGAGACAACGAAAATGCTTCAATCGGCATGAATTTCAATGACCCCACTGCACTCACTGCCCTCTACGCAGGCATCGGTTCGGAAACCGAGCTTCCCCTGGGCGAGCTTTCTCTGATCATCCCCTTCACCTTCGGCATGGAAATCCCTCTGGGAGCAGAATCTGTAGCGACCAGCACTACAGTAACCTACGATGATGCTGCAGCGGATAATCCGGAGACAGGAAGAACCTCTACCATTATCACCACATCACTGGACTCAGCTCTCTACCTGGATTTCATGGCCGGAGCAGGACTGGAGAAAGAGTACAATCCCGCCGATGGCGTCCGGGTTATTCTCAGCCCCACACTCACCGGTGCATTCGGCATCTCAAACGATGTACGAAGCAGAACAGAAGCTGTTCAGACCCAGGTGGATGCAAACAGTGACGGGGACTATGAAGATGCCGGCACAGATACTGATACCACCTACACCGAAAGCGGATACGAGTATCAGCGAAAAAACTATGAAACCACCATAGCTCTGGATATCCCGCTGAGTGCCAGCTGGGAAGCCAATGAGTTACTCACCTTCCAGGCCGGATACAGCATGGGAGTAGAGTTTATTATCGATGCATTGAACACCCTGATAACCGGAGATGCGGGTTATATCTATGAAGCGTTCAGTGACAATCTGGAAGATGCAAACTCTTATGCCCAGCGGACGAAGGACGGCAGCAGCAGCCAAAGCACCCCCGATTCATCAACCAGCTTCGATTTCGGATTCACCAGCGGCGGCAGCTTCGGTGTGCAGCTGAATATTTCCGAGAACTTTATGGTGGATCTCAAGGCAACAGGCACCCAGGTTGAATTCGATGCATTCACCGTAATGGGTATCATGAAGTACTAAGGAGATAACTATGTTACGTAAAATACTCAGTATTGCCGGGCTCATCGCCGCGGCAATGCTGCTCAGCGGTTGTCCGGGCTTGCTCACTTCAAGCCTGAACAGCGACCTGGTGATTTCCCTGGGACGATTCCGTCCCGAGGAAAACGGCGGGCTTGTATCAGCCGTGGGCGGCGAAATGCATATACCGGTACAAATCAGCGACCTGTCGGGAAATGAAGTTACCGGCCCATTCGATGTGAGTTTCACCCTCTCCGGAGATGCTGATTTAAGCACCGACGGCGATAACATCGATGCGGGAAGCGCAAGCATTACAGACGGGACAGTTCAAAATGTTTCCCTGGATGTTCCTGCCGCTGTGGTTGCAGGAGGTTATACTCTGTTTGCAAGTTTTTCTGCGGCTGAGGGCGATCCTGCGGTGGAAATCGGAGATGAACTGCTGAACATCGGAAGTGTGGGCATTAATTTTCTGGCTACAAATGAAGCGGATCTTGAAATCCAATTTGTCGATCCCCAAAGTATTTTCCGGAATGCAGGATCCACCTTTAATCTTTCCTACCGGGTAAGCAACACCGGAGGCAAGGCAATCAGCTCCGGCACAGATATTCTCACCGATTTCGAAATCGATATAGATGGTACTCCTACCGAGTTCGGCAGCAACACCATCACATTGGAAAACGATCTGTTCCCCACTGATTATGTGACAGCAACTGCTGAAATCAGCATGCCCACTCTCACCCAGATGGCTGCAGATGCATCAGTGGACGAGGCGGATCTGACCATCTGGAACGGAACGCTTACGGGTACCATTGATCCCGATGACAGCATCCCAGAAATTGCTGAGGGCGGAACGGACACATTTTCCGTAAGCTCGGGAAATCGAAAACCCGAGTTATCCGTCAGCAGCATCGATTTGCCCGATACGGCGAAGGTTGGGGGACCCGTGGAATTCGCGGTTACCATAACCAACAGCGGAACCAGCCTGGCAGCTGCAGGAAGTTACGGACTGCTGCTGTTTCATGACGTCAACTCCAACGCAGATTATGATGTGGGAACCGATACGGAAATCGACACCATCAGCTCCACGGCAGCCGTACCTTACGATCTCACAGGGGGAAATGACGAAGTAATTTACTTCGCTTCGGATTTTTCTGTGGAGAACTATCCCGCAAGCATTACGGAAGGCGGACAGGAGATCGGCGTGGTTATTACCGGCGATCTGGATGAGTATAACACCGGAAATAACAGCTCATCCGCATCTATAACCTTCATCGATTCCCTGGTGGATCTGGAAATTCTTAGAATTACCAGCAGTCTTTCATCATTCATCGACGAGGGAACCGGAGGAACCATCCCCCTCGATCTGAAGATCATCAACAGCGGTGAAGAAACAGTTACCACTGACTTCGATATCGAGTTCTTTGCAAGTGATGACGGATTCCTCAATGTGGCGGACACCAACCTGGGAACCATAGAAATAACCGAAGATATCGCAGCGGGTGAAATTCTGGATGTCCCCTTCGATGGCAGCTTTCCCGCCGGTGAAGGTGCGGGATTTTACACCGTTTTTGCCTTCGTGGACAGAAACGCCGAAGTAGCTGAAACAGATGAGGACAACAATCTTCCTGACGATCCCGACGAGACCCCGGTATACGTGGTGGTTGATGATGGGGCAACCAGTCTGAATGCAAATGTATTGGTGAAAAATCCTGAAAGCGTTTCAGGAACCAACTACCACACGATCTATTTCTACGATTCAGTGTGGACGCTAACGAACAGCTCAAGTGAGTGGCAGTACAGCCCTCTGGAATCTGATTCAATGGCGATCACCCTTACTCCCGGTCAGGATCACGGCCTGCGCTTCAGAAATAATTATCGCAATCTTGCCTTAGCTTTCAGATTGGTACCGGATTACGTGTTTGATGTCGCCAACTACACCATGATTTCGGTTCCTCTGAGGGATGACGGGTTCGGAGATAATACATCCACCGCTTCCGCCGTAGATCTCAGCGGGACCAACAATCCGTTCTTTGGTTTGGTTGGCATCTATGAGTCAGAAGATGACGAAGACAATTATTTTACATTCAGTTTCTGATCGGTAAAATACTTCTCCTGGCGAAACCGGGCTGTCTGGGACCTGTTCTCAGGCGGCCCTTTTTTTACCCCCGCCCGTACACACCAAGCACCCGGATATCATCCGAGTACTCTGAAATGTCCTCCAGGGCCTTCCGGAAGTCTTCTTCCCTGCCGTCAATATCCACATCCAGATAGAACATATATTCCCAGGGTTTTCCGTGAATGGGGCGGGATTCGAGCTTGCTCAGGTTGAGCTTCCGGCTGCTGAGCCGTTCCATGCAGCTGAGAAGGGCTCCCGGACGGTCGGGCGTACTGAACACCAGTGAGGCCTTCTGGGCAGGGGCGGAGCCGGCCTGATCCTCCCGCTGTATGACCACGAATCGGGTGTAGTTATTGGGATTGGTTTCGATCCCCTCCTTGAGCACTTCCAGCCCGTACACTCCCGCAGCCGCCGCATTGGCTATGGCCCCGTAACGGGGGTTCTCCTCCCGGGCCACATAGGCAACCGCCCCGGCGGTGTCGTAGAAGGGCCGCCGCTCACAGTCCTTCAGACCGTCCAGATAGCGGCTGCACTGGGCAAGCCCCTGGGGATGGGAATATACGGCTTCAAGATCTTCGGGACGGGCTCCCGGCAGCCCCATGAGGCTGTGTTGTATGCGGATCTTGATTTCTCCGCTGATCACGATGTCGGGGAACTGAAGCAGCAAATCATAATTCTCATGAATGGAACCGGTGAGGGAGTTTTCTATGGGTAGAATCGCATAGGCGGCCTCTCCAGCCAGCACCCTGGTGAAGGCGGTCTTGAAATCGGGGCAGGGAATACTGCGGATGGAGGGAATATCAGGGGAGAAGTAGCGGTACAGTGCCATTTCGCTGTACGCCCCCGCCTCTCCCTGAAATGCGATTGGAACGGCAGACAGGTTTTCACCTGCCGGTCCTGGTTTATCGGCAGAGGAGGCCCGGGTATCGTCTTCCTGCCCGCCGGCTCCGGCTCCGGGCTGGTTCGCCCCGAGCTGGGCCGATCCGTCCTGGGCCGCCCCGCCCCGGTTCAGGGCACCGCGGTTCACCGAGCCGCTTCCCGGGGAAGTACCGGTGAGAATTTCATAGCTCCGAAGAGGAATGCGTTCCAGTTCACGGTGAAGCACCGGACAGAGTGCTTCGATGTCCCGGGCAAGTTTCTCAAACTGCTGGGGGTAGAGGCTTTGAGCGCCGTCGGATTTGGCATGGTCCGGGTCCGGGTGCACTTCCACCATCAGGCCGTCGGCTCCTGCGCTCACCCCGGCCATTGCCATGGGCATCACATTTTCCCGTATGCCGGTGGCATGGCTCGGGTCTACAATTACCGGCAGGTGGCTGAGCTTCTTCACCACGGGAATAGAAGAGAGATCCAGACTGTTGCGCGTATATGTCTCGAATGTGCGTATGCCCCGTTCGCAGAGCACCACATTATCTGTGCCGTGGGCCATCAGGTATTCGGCTGCCATGAGCCATTCTTCGATCCGGGCGGACAGCCCACGTTTCAACAGCACGGGCATGCCGGTTTGGCCAACGGCCTTCAAGAGCTCGAAGTTCTGCATGTTTCTGGCCCCGATCTGGAACATATCAACAAAAGCCAGCATATCATCCACATGCTGGGGGGAAACGATCTCCGAGACAACCGGAAGCCCGTAGGCATCCCCCGCCTCCCTGAGATACTTCAGTCCTTCCGACCCCAGCCCCTGGAAGCTGTAGGGCGAAGTGCGCGGCTTATAGGCACCTCCCCTGAGCATCACTGCGCCGGCATCCCGAACGGTCCGGGCGGTCTCCATGATCTGTTCCCGGCTCTCCACCGAACAGGGGCCGGCAATGAGGGCGATACGCCCGCCGCCGATGCGCACAGAACCGATGCTCACAACGGTATCCTGCTGTTTAAGCTCCCGGGATGCCAGCTTGTAGGGCTTGGAGATGGGAATGACCCGCTGCACTCCGGGCTGAACCTCCACATCACGAATATCCAGAACCGCAGGTCCCACCGCTCCGAAGATTGTCTCTTCCTCGCCGATTATTTCTTTTACCCGGTATCCGTGGTCCTGGAGATAGTTTCGAAGTCTGGACTTATCGTCCTCATGAATGTGCTGATGGAGAATTATAACCATGGATGAAGCATAGCATACCCTGCCCGGCCGCCGCCAGAGAAACAGCAGGTCCCCCAACCGGCTTCCAACGGTGCGGGAAGGGGACCGGAAGTTTTTATATCCGGTTGTGGATCTTCACCGGTGATCAGGGAGTGTGGGAGGCTGCGGGGACCGCCGCCAGGTTCAGCACCCGGTGGGGAATTTCAGCAACGAGATAGCGGTAAAACTCCTCTTCCAGTGTGCGGCGGTATTCGTGAATTTTCGCAATGTAGCGGATGGTACTTGCAGGAATATCCCCCCGCTTCACCTTTCCGTAACCGGCATTATAAATTGCCAACGCCTCATCAAGACTGGAGGACACGGAAAGACACCATTCCAAATGTGACACTCCGTAGCTTGCATTCAGATCCGGGTCGAAAAAATCATGTTCATTCAGATGAGGAAATGCCAGGTTATTCAGCTGGAACACCCCCCGGTCTATGGAAGTTGCGTTCTGATTCACCGCATCCGGAAGAAAGCGGCTTTCGGTGTGCATGAGTGAAAAAACCAGTGTAAACGGAAGATTATGCTTATCCGAATAATACATGGCCGACAATGCAACCTGTTCAGAGCCTGCAAGACTTACAAAGAAATCCTTCACCGCACCCCGTGTCTGTGGGTTTCGGTAAAAATGGATTGCCGGTGCATCCGAATAGAAAAACACATCCAGAGACGGCAGGTCAGGCTGTCCTGCGCTGCCGTACAGTTCCGATTTTTCGGGAATATAAAAGGCGACCTTTCTGCTTTTCCGGTTCATGCGGTGTTCCAGAACGGTAGAAGCAGTTTCCGCTCTCCGTGGATTAAAATAGAGTCCGCTTCCGCTTAATGTGAGGGCGCCCAGTATCAGGAAAATTATCCGATTAATACCGTCCTCCTGTTTTTATTTTTACATGTATTTGAGGGCATAACCATCTGCTGCACAGAAAGTTACAGCCTCATACCAATCAATTGCCACGACGCTCAATGGCTGCCGATGCCGTGTCAGCGGACGAAATTAGCACAGTCCGGATAAAAATTCCATAACTCGCCCGCCTGAACTCATGGTTTTTTAACATCCGCAGTTTATGTTTTGCAGATATCAGCTTCTTGTTTCGACGTATCCGGTAGCTTGTGTGGTAATATATGAAAGAACTTCTACAAAATCCAGGATTTTTCGCTGAACTGGCACTGGCAATAATCCTTCTGATCTATTCTCTGAGAATTCGCCGGAAAACCGGTGGAGGCAGCATGGCTCTCCCCGTTGTGGCCATGATTCTGATCGCCGGCATTATCATCCGCGGAATCAGCTCCTCTCCGGAAAGAATTCTCCCGTTCATCGGGCTGGGATTCATGGCAGGGCTGCTGTTCTGGGTCCGCGGACATATCAGAATTGCTCATCCTGCCATCCTCTGGCTGCTTGTGGCCGGATCCGGAATCGGCATGCTGGCCCTCAGTCTTATTGATTTTTCATCCGGCGCTCTGGCACCCGCAGGGAGCGGTATTCTCCTTCTGCTTTGGTCTGTTACGGTAGTCAGCATTGTCATCAATATATTCGGCGGGGAAAAAGGCGGCACGGTAATTTCCAAAAGCCGCAGCCTGATATTGGCGGGCCCGCCGATACTTTGGGTTCTCCCGCTGCTGCTCGGCTGGGAGCACCAGTTTGTACGGGAGATACTCCCGGTCTTACTTCCCATTCTGCCCTTCGCACTGCTGTTTATTACCGACAGATCCCTTGAGGAAGAGAACAGGTTCACCCAGTACCAGCTGAACGAAAATCTGGAAATGATTTTTTCCATCATCCGTAATCTGGGAAATATGATGATCAGCGATCGTCAGGCCAGGGATATCAATACTCAAATTCTCACTGCAGCCGTTCGAAGCGCACGGGCAGGAACCGGCGTACTTCTGCTGGTTGAGGACGCAGAGGAAAAACTGATGAAAATCGAAGCCGTGGAAGGGGAAAATCCCCTGAAACTTGAGCTTCAGGACCTCAGGCCGGTACGGATCCAGGAGGGTGAAGGGGGAACCGAGGAGCATTACCGTATTCCCCGGGGACTGATTTCAGAAGTGCTTCAAACCGGCGTCTCCCGGCGGGATGGCAGCAGCTCCAATGGCGAGCGATTTTTTGCCCCCCTGGTATTGTCAAAAAAGGTGTACGGACTCATGGTGATAGCCCGGCCGGAACACCCCGTTGGATTCACCGCCCTGGATCTTCAGCATCTGGATTCGTTCATTCAGTTTTCCAGTATCACCATACAGAACATACAGATGTTTCTGGAAGGGCATGAGCGGCGGCGGATTCATAGTGAATCGGAGATATCCGGTGAAATACAGCACATGCTGATTCCCCGGAAGTTCCGTGGAGATAAAAATATTCAAATTGTTGGAAATCTGGAACCGGCTCCCGGAGTCCACAGCGACTATCTGGATATGATTTCGGGGGACGGCATGAAACCTTCCATGATTCTCTGTGATATTGCCGGCCGGGGGATGGCATCCTCCATGGTCATGACCATGATCCGGGCGACATTTCATTTAATCGGTGGTTCCGGGAGGAATGCCGGAAGCATTCTCAGCTGGATTAACCGGGCTGTGACCCGGCGCATCAGACTGGACCGCTTCGCCAACATGATTTACCTCAGCTATGATCCGGAAAAATCCGTAATAGAATATGCAGGAGCCGCACACCAGCCCATATTTCTTTACCGGCTTGAAGCAGGAAGTATTGAGCGTCTGGAAAGCAGCGATCCGCCCATCGGAATCGATCCCAGAACCCAATACCGGACACGGAAGATTCATGTGGAATCCGGTGATATACTGCTTCTTTACAGCGACGGAGTTATTGAAACCCGCAATACTCAGGGAGTACAATTCGGGTATAAAAACCTGAGCAGGAGTCTGGTGGCAAATCACCATCTGGACGCCCAGGGCCTGTGCGACAGCCTGGTGGATGAACTCAACGGATTTCAAGGCAAGGCGGGCCAGGATGACGATAGAAGCATTATGGCGGTAAAGATACGATAATCTCTGGAGGATTTTAATGGAATTGAAATTACGGAAACTTCAGGACATCTATGTAATAGATGTCATCGGCGAGCTTGATATGTACAATACATCCAAACTAATGGATCTGTTTATGAAGATGGTCGATAAGAATGTTTCCCGCATTATCGTAAATCTTGACGGAGTGCATTATCTGGACTCCAGCGGAGTTGGTACACTCATCAGCATATATTCAACAGTTCAACAAAAAGATATCAAATTCTGCCTTGCCAACGTACACAGCACCGCCAGAAAAGTGATGGAGCTTACCCGTCTCACCGGCTATTTTCCCATAGAAGAAACCATCGAAGCTGCCATTGGACGGGTAAACAGCTGATTTAGGAGGATCAATGGACGACACAGTTAAGCAAATCCAGATAAACGGAAACAGTCCTCTGTTCAACACAGATGATATGTTTTACAAGGAATTCCCCAGCGATTTCCGGCAGATCCGCTATTTCACCCTTCTGATTGTGCAGAAAGCACCCATGGAAATTAAGGAACTGAATCTTCTGGAACAGCAAATCAGCGAAGTAATTAAAAATGCGGTAAAACACGGAAACAAAAGCGATCCGTCCAAGACGGTGAAAGTATGGTACAGATTTTCCCGGGAGGAAGCCCGGATTATCGTCGAGGATGAAGGACCGGGATTCCAGAACATCGAAGAGTGGAACGATTTTAACCGCAAGCGAATGGAATGCGTACAGAAAGACGATTTCTCTGAACTGGCCAGGTACGTGTCGTACCGGGGAAAAACCAGCGATGAAACAGACGGGGGAAATGCCCTGTTCGCAGCCGTGGAATACTGGAACGGCGGCTATGTGTTTACCGAAAAGCGCAACAAAGTGGCTGCCCAGAAAATTTTTCCCCGAAAACATTTAAATCTGGATGAATAACCCTCCGGCTGTTATTTTATATGATGAATCACTGTTTATAATATGAACCACTGTCCGTTCATTCATACATATCCCCAGGGCAGAAGAGAAGGAACCCCCCATGAGCACCGAACATAACGCGGAACTTGACAGCCTGCTGAGCGATTTCAATAACGAACTGCAGGAAGAACAGGAAGTCTTCGATACAGAAAACAAGAAAGTGATGAAGCTGGCCAGGGAATTTAAAGATCCCGGCGAGTCGATCATCAAGCTGGTCTCCAGCCGCTGGTATGTTGAGGCGGATGCGAACCTTCTGGATCTTGCGGATGACCTGAGTGTTGAGCAGGATGTTCAGGCAGTGGGTGTGACAGATGAGAAAGGAAAAGTCACCGGTCTTATCAACCGCAGAGATCTTTTCGACCTTCTCAGCCGTCCTTTCGGACGTGATGTAATGCGCCGGGAACAGGTGGATCGTGTTACGGCAAATGAAGAGGCAATTTACTACGACACGAATATTTTTTCCGTATCGGAACGGCTGAGTCAGTTCGACCATCGGGGTGAAGTGCACTACTTCCCGCTGAAAACCGGCTCAGGAGAGTTCGCCGGCGTATTTTCCTCCCAGGATCTACTTATTTATCTCTCAGATATGACTCAGCAGGATATTTCTCTGGCCCGGGCAATCCAGAACCGTGTTGTGAAAGAATTTTCCTATCTGAAAGAGGCGGATTTTGAGATGGCGGCCTCCTCCACCATGGCCAAGGGCGTGGGAGGAGATTTTTATACTTCCAAGAACTTTGCGCCCAACAGATGGCTTTTTTCCCTGTGCGATGTCTCGGGAAAGGGAGTTTCAGCAGCACTCATTACTTCTGCCCTATGGGGAACCATTAAAGCCTTCGATAACCGACGGGGAATCGCATCTCTGGTGCGCACCCTCAATGACTTTTTTATTACCACATTTGAGCTGGAAAAATATGTTACAGGCGTGTTCTTCGACCTGAATCTTGAAAACGGAAGCATCAATATAGCAGACATGGGGCATGGACTTGCCTTTATCCTGCGAGAAGGAAAGCTGCTGAAGATCAAAAGCCACGATAAAAACTATCCTGTGGGAGTCATGGAGACCATATCCCCCGAAGTCTTTCATTACAGCCTGAAACCCGGCGACTTACTCATTCTGATTACCGACGGTATTATTGAGCAGGAAAATGCCAGGGGAGAGGCATTCGGGCTGAAGCGTCTGAAGGATTTTCTCACATCTCATCAGCAGGAAAACCTGAAAACTGTCCGTGTACGACTCCTGGAAGAGTTTCACGCCTTCAGAAAGCAGACGGCACTCCACGACGACGTCACATTTTTCATGCTGCGCTACAAAGGCAAAAACCCGGGATGAGCTGCCGATTCAGCTCATCACCCGGGTTTCATATTGTCGTTGGCGGAAAAGCAGCTTGTCGCTGGCCGAAAATCAGTCTTCTGTACTGAGCACCTGAAGGTTACGGAATTCTCCGGCATTCAGTGTTCTCAGTGCCATATCAACTCCCGATTCAATACCGAACCAGGTTTTATACCGGAGCTTTTCCTCACCGTTCACCGCCACGGTAATGTATTCGTCATCGGGCTGATACAGCAGTTCAATGTTCAGCCATTCGCCCAGGGATTCGGGAATGGCAGCTGACAGAACCCGGGCCATATTAATATCGTCACTTGAGCGGTACAGCTCCATGTAGGTCTGATCGTTTCCGTATGTGTCCCGATCCCGGGTGAACCAGAGCAGAAGGCTCTCACCGTATCCATAGCCCCGTTTCTCAACTCCCGAGGCGAATATGTGCACGCCGAATCCCACCCATCCGGCTTGCCGGGAACGTGCATCGAAGCTGTATAGGGTGGGTCTGCTGTCCTGGGCAAGGGGAAGTTCCAATTTCGCGAAGAACTCCCCGGGGTCTGTCTGCCGAATGGCCGACCCGCTTTGCTCCCAACTGCCGATCTGGGTTGAGGCGATGGAAAAACCTTCCTGAACATCCCTGGTCAGCCGGGGACGCATCACTTCGATCACGCCCTTTTCAAGGAGCTCACGGCGGATATCCTGCTCCAGCTCATTCCGCTCACCCGCAAGCCGGGAATTTTCCACCTTCAGATCCCGAATTTCATCTTCCAGGGTTTCAATGCGCTGTGTGTACTCCCGCACATCCTGACCTGCCAGCCGTTCAGAACGGTCTTCCCCGGCACTCTCTTCCGGAACCGATTCCCGGAGAGCGGAAATTTCTGTTTCCAGGCCGGAAATATGATCTTCAAGGGAATCAATTTTCTGGAGAAGGGTACCAATGCGCTGGATCAGTTCCTGGTTGATTTCCTCCACGTTTGAGTCTGTTCCGCCGGATTCAGCGGCAGCGTTATCTTCCGGATCCGATTCATCAGCCGCAGATTCCGCAGTCTCCCGGGCACTCTCCTCAGCTGCTGCTTCAGAAGCTGTAAGCCGGGCCTGCAAATTATCCACTTCACCCAGTAGATCCGACTTTTCTTTTTTCAGCTGTTCCAGCTGTTCCTGAATTTCCGCATTTTTCGTTCTCAGCTGTTCCAGGCTGCCGTTCATGCTCCCCACCTGGGCGAGAAGCCGGGTGTTTCGTTCTGTCAGTTCCGCAAGCTGTTCCTGCTGTCTATCCAGTGTTTCAGGGTCGCTGAGACCGGCATCCAGGGTAATCCGGGAAAGGGAGGAGCCCACCAGCTTTCCGGCCTGCAGTCCGCCGCTGAGGCGCAGTGCATCATCCCTCAATTCCAGGCGTGTACTGTATGGTTTTCCGTTTATCAGTATTCCGTCGATAACCAGGGCTGAATCCTCCACCGTAACCCGGGCAAAATCCAGCACCACGTTATCCGGCAGTACCGGCTCCCCCTGCTGGGCTATCAGCTCGGTCACTACCCAGTTCCCATTCTGTTCTTTGAAGAGTACCGAATAGGGCTCTCCCTCAATGCGTACCGAGCGAATCAGAAATGCAGATGGCCCGGCTATGCTCAATCGTGCTTCGGAGAAATCTATAGTCTCAAAATCTATGGTATCTAATTGAACAGTGGATGGCTCATCACTTGTGTCCTGTGCTCCCAGTGAAATCACCGGGATTAATAAACAGGTAACAGCCATCCGCCAGACAAATTTCATATGCTCCCCCCGAGACCCGTCACCTCATCTATCTCCGGAGTCTCTCTCTTAGGATTTTCGGCATCTGAAAAAGCTTCTTTAGCAAGTATGTAATGGAGAGCATTATGGACTATAGTTACACTATGATACCGGCTGATGCCCCTCTGGAAGAACTTGCATCAACTCTCGCCAAACTCCCGGCGGATGCTCACTCAGAAGGAAATTTCAGTGTTCAATGGGCGTTTTCACAAGGGAAGTTTCAATACACCCCGGTATTTTCCGATACGGCAGAGCTGATCCGGGATTTGCTGGGTGATATTGCAGATCTTGGCTACCGGAGTTTCACCGTGCAGATTTCCAGCAGCGCCGAACAGGAAGACAGCACCGCTGGACGGGAAAACAGCACCGCCGGACAGGAAAAACCGGGCGATCATCAGCTTCCCAGAGTCCGCTACCAGGTTCAATGCAGCCGCCGGACATTATATGCGTCGGGGGATCTGGACAGCGTATTGCGACAGCTTATGGAAAACCGGGAGGAAAAGCTGTCTCCCCGGTATGATGTATCACAATACACCCTGCATCTTCGCTGCAGCGTATTATGTACGGAAATCGAATATTCGGCCCGGGAGGACGGTGTGCCGGTGGACCTGGATGAGCTGAAGAAAAAAATCCAGGACGGTGATATGTACCGAACGATGATTCAGTTGTTCAAGGATAAAACACCCCAGCGGATCATTGAGTGGAAAAAGGCCTTTCAAAAGGGGGATGTTCAGGAAGCCCACCGTATCATCCACAGCTTAAAAGGAAGTGCAATGAATATCAGCGCACTGCGTCTTTCCCAGCTTGCCCGAAGGCTGGAAATTGCCTTAAAAATCCATCATACTGACGATGCAGAGAAACTGCTTGATCTGGTAGAAAAAGAATTGCAGCGGGTCATGGATTATCTAGAACGCAACACTCCCTGAGGATCCTGTATGGCATCGATACTATATGCGGAAGATGAATTCACAAACCGGAAGCTCATAGAAATTCAGCTGCAGCGGGCCAATTTGAATTGTGACCTTGCGTGCAACGGGGAAGAAGCCTGGGAGATGTTTCAGAACGGAGATTACAAACTCATTATTCTGGACCGGTACATGCCGAAAATGAACGGTGATGAACTGGCGCGGAAAATCAAGCAGGTTCGTCCTGATATCCCCCTGATTGCCATAACCAGTGATGACAGCGATGTAAAACAACTTCGGGAAGCAGGTTTTTCCGAGATTTTTATTAAGCCTCTCCATGGACGTGAGTATATTACACTCATCAGGCAGTACCTGGAAGATTAAAAAACCAAGACAATAACGCGGAGTTATCATTGCATACGAAAACATTACAGCGCATATTTCAGCATTCAAAGGGCCTGCTGGCCAGCCCCCTTATGTTTCTTCTGTTGTTTACCGCATTCCTTCTTAGTTCAGGAGTGCAAGCATTTGGAGACGAATCCACAGAGGATGAAGACCAGACCTCAAGCTTTATCATGAGTCTTCTCCCTTCAAATATTGAATTCAACCCATTGTACACCTACTCTTCCCTGGAAGCGCAGGTGTACAGCGCATTATTCGAGGGGCTGGTATCATACGACCCCTTTTCCCTTGAGCCCATTCCCGGCGTCGCCCGGCGATGGGAAATTCTGGAAGAAGGTACACTGTACCGCTTCCATCTCAGACAAGGGGCCAGATACTGGAATGGTGATACGGTTCGGGCCGAGGATTTTCGTGACACATGGCTGAAACTGCTGGACCCGGAAACCGATGCTCCCTTTGCCTTTCTGTTGGATCCAGTGGTCAACGCCCGGGAATACCGCAGAGGTAGACTGGAAGAAGGTGAAAAACCCGCGATCCGGGTTGTGGACAGTCGGACGCTGGAAGTGGAGCTGCACAGTCCTGCACAGCATTTTCTCTCCATATTGGCCCACCAGAGCCTGGTCCCCGTACACCCCGACGCATTGGAGGTCCGGGACTGGTCAGGTTTTGATTCTCCCCCGGGGAACGGTCCGTACTATATTGTTGAACAGGATGAATCACATATCCGCATGAAACGAAATGAGCTGTATTGGGATAGAAGAAACTCCCATTACGATGAAATTATTATTGAGTTCAACGAAAATCATACGGCAACCACCAGAAGATTCAACTCCGGCGAAATCCACTGGATCTACAGCGGGTTTGATCTCAGCGAGCTCAATCTTGCCAATTCCCTGCAGATAACCCCCCAGTTCTCAACCAGCTATTATTTCATTAATTCACGAAAACCGCCCTTCGATGATCCGCGCATCAGGGAAGCCCTGCTGAAGCTGCTTCCCCTGGAACAGATTCGCAGCGATGAGGTGCATTTTGTTCCAGCCACCACTCTTGTACCCCAAATTCCCGGATATCCGGATGTGGAAGGTATAGAACAAACGGATGCCCAGAGAGCCCAAACCTTGCTTGAGGAAGCAGGATATCCCTCGGGAGACGGCCTGCCCGATCTCAACATCGTTCTCACTCCCGGCAGCGAGAGCCGAAGGGTTTCAGAACTGATGAAAACCGCCTGGGAGGAACAGCTTGATGTACAGGTACGGGTTGAATTTATCGATTTTGCACGCTATCAGCGGGAACTGAAAGACAGCGGTTTCACCGTGGGGTCATTATCCTGGATAGGCGATTATGCTGATCCCATGAGTTTTCTGCAGATGTGGGACAGTGACAGCAGCATCAATGACGCCGGCTACAGCGATGATACATACGATCGTCTTCTTACAGAAAGCAATTCCCTCACCGGTCTCTCCAGATATGAAAAACTTGCCGAAGCCGAACAGCATTTGCTGGACAGCTCAATTCTCCTTCCGGTGAATCACAGTCCTGCCATCCATCTGGTAAACCTTGATGCGGTGGGCGGATGGTATCCCAATCCTCTGGATATCCATCCGTTTAAGTATCTGTACGAAATCAAACTTACCCCGCCCTCCAACATCGCAGGGAATCAATAAGCCCCGTTGACGGGGCATCCCGCTCCCGTGCCCCGGAGGGCTGTTTTCCGGGGCGCTGTTCCCCTGGAGCCCCTTTCCCCGGCCTCCTTTGACCAAGACGCTGTTTTTTTGTATATTGTAGAACTATATATCTAAAACCGTTTCTCAGGAGTTTCAGAAGCATGTCCACCACCTTTAAGGTAGATCAGCAGGTAGTATACCCGACACACGGAGTAGGTCAAATCACCGAAATTAAAGAACGCATGTTCAAAGGTGAACCCACACCGTATTACACCATTTATATTGAAGTCAGCGATATGACCATCATGATTCCCGTCAACAAGGCAGAAGAGCGCGGAATCAGAGCCATTGTTCCTAAATCCGAGGCGGAAAAAGCGCTGAAGCTCATCGAAGGGGAGTATGAAGTCGCCCCTGCTGACTGGAAAATGCGCTACGAAATGAACCGTCAGCTGCTTCTGAAAGGAAGCGTTACCGACATTGCGCAGGTGGTACAGACCCTGTACCATCGATCCAAAATCAAGGAACTCCCCATCCTGGAGCGGAAACTCTACGACTCGGCAATCAAATTGCTGGTAGACGAGCTCAGCATCTCCCTGAAAAAAGACCGAACACACATTGAGGAAATGATCTTTGAACGTCTGGAAACAGAACCGGAAACCCCGGAGGTTGAAGAGGAAGCACCCAAGACTGTAGAAGATGATTTTGATGCAGGTGTGGATGAAGATGATATCGAGGTGAACGAGGAAGGCTGATTTCCATTTCACCCATATTCTGAAGCGTACCGAAAAGAACCCAATAAACCACTGTGAAAACCGCCGCTGTAAGGATACAGGGCGGTTTTTGAATAATATCTGTATGCCTGGACTTTCAGTCCGGTTTATTCTTCGGCAATCAGAAGAGTTTTGGCTTCAAGCTTGAGATGCAGATCCTCGTCCACAAAACGCTCGTGGTCTTTCACCAGAGTCAACTCGATATGATCATCCTTGTTCTGGAGATCAATAAGCACATTTACTTCTTCTATATATGATGACAGTACCGAGGGAACTCCCCGTTCATCCACGTCTCCATCAACATCGGCGGTCATCCAGATCGCAATTTTGTGATCAGCTGCAAACTTGCGCAGCGCTTTTAAAGTTTCCGGTTTCCCTTTGGAAAAATCGTAGCCGTCAACAACCACAACTTCAGCGGTGAAATTTCCGTCGGAGATCATTGCGCTCAGGCTCTTGAGAACCTGACTCACATCGGCACCTTCCTGGCTGAAGTTCATAATCACACGATTTTTTATCAGACCGTCGTGAATTTCCTGAACCCCTTCCAGGCTTCGTTTTTCTGCGATTTCCTTGAAAATCAGCTCATACCAGTCGATTATATGGTCTGTTTTACTGGAAAACGAGAGATGGATAACATGCTTTTCCTGAAACAGCTTATCGGTTGCAATATGCACCAGACATGCCGTTTTACCCACACCCCGATCGGAGGCGATAATTCCGATATTTCCTTCACCCACTCCGCCGTGGATCGATTTTTCCAGGATCCGCAACGGACTTCGTTTAATTAGTTCTGTTTTCACCATTGGCTTCAATCTCCCTCTTCGGCTGGGGACCCGGGCAGAATGAGCCCGGATCCGGGGGTACACTCTCTACAATAAAGTGTACCACAATTCAGCTTAGTTCTGTTCAGCTTTTCTCTTTTCTTCGTACTCTTTCTTCAGCTCGTCAGCTACGCTGTTGGGAACACGTCCGTACTTGAGAAATTCCATTGAGAACTCCGCCTTACCCTGGGTAGAAGACCGGAGAGTGGTGGAATACCCGAACATTTCGCTCAGCGGCACTTCAGCTTCAACACTGGTGAATGCTCCATCTTCATTGGAGGCTACGATAACACCACGTCGCTGGTTGATGGTTCCGAAGATATTTCCCTGAAACTCGGTGGGA
Organism: Salinispira pacifica; assembly: GCF_000507245.1. GTDB lineage: Bacteria > Spirochaetota > Spirochaetia > DSM-27196 > Salinispiraceae > Salinispira > Salinispira pacifica. The sequence continues at coordinate 3,533,011 of NC_023035.1, forward strand.
CCTTCTACAACGACTTTCATGATTGGTTCCAGAATGATCGGCTTACATTTGTTGTAGGTTTCCCGGAATGCTCCCAGAGCAGCTGCCTGGAACGCATTGTCTGAAGAGTCAACGGGGTGAGTTGATCCGTCATTGATGGTTACCCGTACACCCACGATGGGGAATCCTACCTGAGTACCCTTTTCAAGACCCTTCTTGAAACCTTTTTCACAGGACGGAATGTATTCCTGGGGAATCACACCACCCTTGATCTTGTTTACAAACTCGAAGTCGCCCTCTTCCAGAGGCTCGATAAACCCGGCAACCCGGCCGAACTGTCCGGAACCACCGGTCTGCTTCTTATGGGTATAGTTGAAATCAGCTGATGTGGAGATCGCTTCCCGATATGAAACCTGGGGCATACCGGTTTTCACTTCGGCTTTATATTCACGTTTCATCCGTTCAACGTATACGTCAAGGTGAAGCTCTCCCATGCCCTGAATAATGGTCTGATTGGATTCAGGATCCACATAGGAACGGAACGTGGGGTCTTCTTTGGTGAAACGGTTCATAGCCTTGGCCATTTTATCCGCGGCACTCTTATCAACCGGCTCTACAGAGAGAGAGATAACCGGTTCGGGAACATACATGGATGTCATTGAATAGTTGATGCTGTTGTCACAGAAGGTATCGCCGGAAGCACAGTCCACACCGAAAAGGGCTGCAATTTCACCCGCCCATGCTTCTTCAATATCTTCCATATGATTGGAATGCATCTTGATCAGACGACCTACCTTGAACTTCTTTTTGGTCCGGATATTGTAAAGGTCTGTACCTTTCTTAACAGATCCCTGATAGACACGGATGTAGGTCAGCTGACCGTACTGACCGTCTTCAAGCTTAAACGCCAGGGCAACGGTTTTTTCTTCAGGATCAGATACGAGGGATACTTCTTCTTCGTTATTATTCAAGTCAAGAGCTTTGTTCTCAATATCAAGAGGGCTGGGCAGATAAGCGGTAACCGCATTGAGAAGGGGCTGTACACCTTTGTTTTTGTACGCGGATCCCATGAACACCGGAGTCATTTCCATGCTCAGTGTACCTGCACGAACCGCCCGGTGAAGCATATCGCTGCTTACCTCGCCTTCAAGAAAGGCTTCTGCCAGTTCATCATCAAACAGTGAAGCAGCATCAATCAGTTCTTCCCGGCGCTGCTCGGCTTCCGCCTGCAGATCTTCAGGGATATCTTCGATGCGCAGTTTTTCACCGGCATCACCGTCGAAATAGATGGCTTTCATTTCGATCAGATCAACCACACCAACATGCTTGTCTTCAAGACCAATGGGGATCTGCATGAGAACTGCATTATGGTCAAGCTTATCAATCAGCTGATCCTTCACCTTGTAGGGATTGGAACCGGTCCGGTCCAGCTTGTTGATGAAAGCAATCCGGGGAACATTGTAGCGCTTCATCTGACGGTCAACGGTAATTGACTGGGACTGAACGCCTTCTACACCGGAGAGCACCAGAATGGCACCGTCAAGAACCCGGAGTGAACGCTCCACCTCAATGGTAAAGTCAACGTGTCCCGGGGTATCAATAATATTGATGGGCGTATCTTTCCATGTTACATGGGTCGCCGCTGATGCAATGGTAATACCACGTTCTTTTTCAAGCTCCATGGAGTCCATGGTCGCACCGACACCGTCCTTTCCCCGGACTTCGTGGATTGCATGAATCCGGTCACAATAGAAAAGAATTCGTTCGGTAAGTGTGGTCTTTCCTGAGTCAATATGGGCGCTAATACCGATATTGCGCATTTTTTTAATAGCATCACTCATTTGTACATTTACCTCTCTGATCCCTTGAATATCATCACAATAGACTTCACACATTTTGAGCCGTTCGGTCAGGATGATGCGTGGTCAGTATCTCAGTTGATGATTAGAAGGATGTTAAAGTGACAGGATTATGATCAATCCTGACTATTGAGGGCCCATCTTATAGATTCCATCCGGTTTTGGCAAGTGATAGCCTCCCCTCTATCCTTTTGCCCCAGGCGGAATTACTGAATTCCTTCACAATTCCGCATATAATATTCCCATGAAAGCATATCCGCAGCTCCATATCGGCACCTCAGGCTATTCCTACAAGGACTGGGTGGGCCCGGTGTACCCGGAAGGAACCCCTCAAAGCAGGTATCTGGAAGAGTACCAGCAGCACTTTTCGTTTACCGAGGTCAACAGCAGCTATTACCATATTCCCTCCCCTGATATGTGCAGTTCGCTGGTTCGCCGAAGCGGCAGCGGCTTCCGTTTTACCATCAAGGCCCATCAGTCGTTCACCCATCCGGGCTCCCCGGGCCCGGGCACAGGAGGAGACACTGATCAGAGGGGATCAGCGCCGAATTCCAGAGGATGGGGGATTTCCGGGGAATTCACCGGAAACCTGGAAAAATATCTTCATGGAATCGCCCCTCTGGCAAACTCCGGTAAACTCCTGGGCGTACTGGCACAGTTTCCCTACAGCTTCCACTATACCAAAGCAAACCGTCAGTTTCTTGCGGATGCCATCGGCCTGTTCCGTGAACGTGCCAGTTTCATCATGAAAGTCCCCCGACTCCTGCTGGAGTTCCGGGGCGCTGAATGGAACCGTGTTTCGGTGTTCAGAGGATTGGAAGAGTATAAGGCCTTCCCGGTGTTTTCCGACACACCGGCGCTGGAGAAACTGCCTGGCCACCTGACCTGCGAAAAATGGCTGAACACCCGCAGCAGCACCAGCGGCAGCAATGAAAGCAAAAGCTGCCCCGGGGCGGCGGTACGGCTTCACGGACGGAATTCCTCCAACTGGTGGCAGGGAAATAATGTAAGCAGATACGATTATCTGTACTCACCGGAAGAGATACAGGAAATAGCCGGTGAAATACAACGGATCGCCGCAGCCCTGCCCGGAGAAGACGGACTGTTGATCATCAGTTTCAACAATCATCACAAAGGTCAGGCGGTGCAGAATGCCCGGGAACTGGCAAACACGCTGAATCTTATTGACCCGGAAACCCCGGGGGTGTCATAGTTTGTTTCATGACAGCAGACGTGCTGCTCATGCTGCTGGGGCAGCTTGCTGCGGCCATTTCCATTTTTTTTATTAAGGCGTCTCAGCTTTCTCCGGGGTATCTGGCGGCATACCGTCTTTTTTTCACGGTAATCATCATGTCGCCCTGGTTTTTCCGGGATCTGAAAAAGCTGGGAGCAGCGGATGGGGAGAACGGAACCATTCAGGGCTGCAGCGCGGTAAACCTGCTGCTGTTTCTGGTGCGCCGCAGCCTGTTTCCCGGAATTATGCTGGGTCTTCATTTCATTTTCTGGAATACCGGAGCCCGGATGACCCTGGCGGCGAACGCAACCCTGTTCGTAAACATGACACCGGTATTTATGCCCCTGGTGATATTTGTTCTCACCCGGGAAAGACCGTCGTTACCGGAACTGCTGGCAACGGCAGTGGCGCTGAGCGGTGCGCTTCTGTTAACTCTGGGAGATATTTCCCTGGGAACGGATCATCTGCTGGGAGATATATTCTCCTTTGTGTCCATGCTGTTCATGACAGTCTACCTTGCCCTCTCCCGGAAAAACCGGGCTCTTCCGTTCTGGTATTACATCAGCGGAGTGTATTTTTTCGGGGGAATTGTGGCGTTCCTGGGCAGTGCAGTAATGGGGCACAACCCCATGGGAGGCAGGGGGCCGGTGGAAATCATTCCGGTCATGGGGCTCAGCCTGGTCTCCACCATTTTAGGACACAATCTCATTAACCGGGCCATGCGGAGCATCCCCAGTCAGATTGTGGGCGTAGGGCAGCTCAGCCAATTCATCTGGGCCGGGCTTATCGCATGGGTCGTGTTCGGTGAACTGCCCGAACCTCTGTTCTACCCGTCAATGCTGCTTATTGCAGGGGGCACCTTGTTGATGATATATATCCATTCAAAACCCAGGGAGAATATACAGCATGGACGTAGTCTGCCTTGACCTCGAAGGGGTCCTCATACCGGAAATCTGGCTCAACCTCGCAGAACGCAGCGGAATTTCCGAACTGAAACGAACAACCCGGGACGAACCGGATTACAACAAACTCATGGCCGGCAGACTTGAAATTCTCCGCCGTCATGGTCTGGGAATCTCGGACATTCAGGATGTCATCTCACATTTGGAGCCCCTTCCCGGGGCGGCGGATTTCCTGGAAAAACTGAGACAGGAGCGGCAGGTAATTATCCTTTCCGACACATTCAATCAGTTCGCCAAACCCCTGATGAAGCAGCTGGATTGGCCCACGCTCTTCTGCAACGACCTTGAAATCGACTCAACCGGTGAAGTGAAGAATTTCCACCTCCGTCAGGAAAACGGAAAACTCAACGCAGTACGAGCTTTTCAGAGCATGAATCTGAAGGTTCTTGCCGCCGGGGATTCATACAATGATTTGAATATGATTCTGCATGCCGATAAGGGAGCATTCTTTCTGCCTCCGGAGCAAATCACCCGGGAGCACCCGGAAATACCGGTGTTTCATGAATATCCGGATTTCCTGGATTTCATTCTCAGCTCGTAACATTCCCCCTCCGCATGGGTTATACTAGAATGGCTATGGATATCTCTTCACAAAACCTGATACGGGAGTTGTTTCAATCTCATCCCCTTCCCTCTTTTGTATTTAATCCTCAAGGTGAAGTTTTGATGATTAATCAGGCTGGAGAAGATATGCTTCGCGCCATCCCGGGTATTCGACTTGAAACCGGTGAAAGCAGTTTCCTCACTGCCATTCACCGGGATCAACGCCTCCGTTTTGAAGCTCATCTTGTGGAATGTGTCAGCCGCAGCCATGCGGAACTGAAAGACCTCCGCATGGGACATGACGATGATTCCCCTCTGTGGCTCCGATTGAACTCCGTCTGCATCAGCCCGCCGCCGGGCAAGGCTCAGGCATCCGGTGAGCAAAGACTGATTCTCAGTTCCGGCGTGAATGTGAGCGAGAGTCGGCGCAACCAGGACGCACTCCTGCTGGCCCGGAATCAGGCTGAAAAAGCCCGCAAACAGCAGTCTGTTTTCCTGGGACAGATCAGCCATGAGATTCAAAGCCCCCTGAAGGACCTCTCACAAATCAGTGATCTGCTCAGAGAAGCGGTTCAGGAAGAACGGCTCAATGCTGCGGAAGACCTCAGTCAGACAATCGGCAGTATCAGCAAAAACCTGGGAACTATTGTGAACGATCTTCTTGACCTGTCTCTCATGGATGAGAACAAGCTTGAGCTTCGTTCACGGCCGTTTTCTTTGCTGGAAGTTCTGGACGAGCTTGAGCAGCTGAACCGTCCCCTGGCCGAGAAACGTGGACTGGGATTCTATGTCAGGAAGAACATGAGTACTGAAGGGATGTTCCAGGGAGATGAACGGCGGATCCGCCAGGTTCTGAATATTTTGATAACCAATGCACTGGAATACACCGGGGAGGGACAGGTTGATATTATCCTCAGAGAGGATGAACTCAGCGACTATCTTTCGGAAATCAGCATAGAAGTCCGTGACACCGGTCCCGGCATCCCTCCGCGAATACATCATGAACTGTGGGAAGGCATATACAGTGAGAAGGAACACGGCACAGGAGTAGGCCTCCCCATTGCCAAGCGGCTCACCCGCCTCATGCGGGGCCAGATCTACTTTGAAACTGCTAGGAACATCGGGACCAGTTTCTTTTTCACCATTCCTCTCACCCGGTTCACCGGAGACTCAAATCTGAAGATCCTTGAAGCACGGCAGAACCGGCTGAAAAACCTCCGTATTCTTGCAGGGATCAGCCGTGGAAGCTCATGGCAGGGTCTGCTTTCAAGTCTTGGCGAAGACGGTCATATGGTGGTTTCCAGCCACGACGGATCTGAAGTGGCCTCTCTTTTGGAGCTGAATACATTTGATGTAATTCTTCTGGACAGCTATCCGGAAATGGTTCACAACCGGGATGTTGCAGATAAGATCAGCGAATCGGTGCACTCGGAAGAATCTTTTCCGGTGCTTATCCAACTGGGTACCGGGGAAGCGAACTCTACAGCCAATCCCCCCCGGCACATCCTTCCGCCAAACAGCAGCAGCCTTGACCTCTACCGGATACTCACTGGAATTCTCTGAAAGAGGATTTCTCAGAAGAACTCCGTTTCCGGGTGATCAGTCACTGATCTTCCCAAATTCCTCTGAGAACTTCTCTGGTCACCGCATACAGCGGAGGGACTCCCTCTGCCGCAGCCATGGGGGTGGAAAGGTTGTGACCGGTACCCAACGGAAGATCTGAAACATAATAGAAATATCTCTGGGGCATGTCTTTTGGAAGAAGTCCGCTGTGCTGGGCTTCAACCACTTCATGATGATAAAAACTTCCCTCCATTTCTATTCCCACGGCGGACCACAGATGACGGTAATAATTCAGCATCATCCGGTTCTGAAGCAGGGTGCCTTCAACGGTGACCATGGGGCCGGGGTGTACCCGCTCCGCGCCGATCGCTGCTTCCAGCCTCTGGAGCTGCAGCCGGTCCGGGGGAATAGGCGCCTGGAGCTCATCTCCCTGCTGGTGAATGAAACTGGTGGGTATGAGAATATCACCGCGCCGGCCCGCCAATGCTCCCGCCTTTCCAAGAAAATTCACACTGCGGATATTTCTGTGAAACAGAAGAATCAGATTTCTCAGGATATGCTCAGCCTGCTCTCCGAATGCATAATCGATATTCACAATAAGACAGGGATCGGAAGAAGCGGATTCGGGCAGCAGACTGTCCATCCCCCTGCCCCGGGCCTTGGCACCGTCTATCAGCTGAACCTCTATTCCTGTGGCCAAGGTTTTTTCCAGCCGGACAATTCCCGCCTCCCTCGCCCTCAGCTCAAAGGCATCCCGTTCCTCAGGATGTTCCTGAAGAAAGTCCCTGCCCAGGGCGTACATCATATCCTGGCGATTCTTCCAGCGATAGCCGCATACCGGATGTCCCGAGCTTTCAGCCCACTGAATAATGCGCTCCCCCTGTTCCCTGAACCATGGATTCAGACAGTTCGTCAACGAGTGGGTGTTGCTGCTCACAATATGAACCGGGTAATCATCGTCAAGATCGTTGGGGGAGGCTCCGATCAGTTTTTCCGCCGCCCTCCTGATCTGGGAGGTCCAGGATTCGGTACGCCTGCTGTTGTAACTGTTTCGCTGCCTTCGGATATCGATGCTGAACATCTCACGGTGGACGGCGATCTCATAGAGACGCTGAATACTGTGTCCCGGCCACACCGATAGAAGTTTCCCGGCCATATCGGCATTGAAACCAAGACGGGCAAGCAGCTGTTCCGCCTGCTGCCGGTTCTCCACACCTTTTTTGTCCACCGTCCCGGGCTGTTCCAGCCAGGTTTTCAGATATCCGAAGGCAGATACTGCGTACATATGCTTGCGGAGCTTCCTGGCTTCCGTGGCGTACAGACACATGAGGGTAATCAGGTCGGTAATATCACTGAGACCGCTTCGCAGCAATACCAGGTTCTTCCCTGGAAGCATCTCCCAGACCGCCCGCCGGCGCCCGGGACTGGGCTGGGGCTGGAAAAACCGGTCAGGAGGGGAGAATTCCTCGGGGAGCTCATCCCTGAGAAGAAAGGCAAAAGTCCGGGTTATGTTATTGGGAAGGCGTTTCACCGCATACTGAAGGGCGGCGGGATCCGGTTCGTCCGCATCAGACGCTCCGGGATGCAGGGCCGGATTTAAATCTCCATAGAGGGGCAGCAGATCCTCAAGATCCACATGCCCGAAGGCTATTCCCCTGCTGAGCTCCGCCCGGAAACGGTCAAAGGCCTGAAACACTCCCTGTCTGTCTCTAAGGAGAGAGGAAAGCCCCCTGGCAAAGGGAGGATACTCCCGTATGAGGGAAAGAAATTCCGATCCGTCCAGGAAGCAGAGGGAACAGTCATTTTCCAGGCGCAGACTATAGCCCCGAGTGCCCCCGAACAGCAGCTCCCATTCTCCCAGGAAACGTCCGCTCCCCAGCCTGTCCCTGATTTCCAGGGTTCCATCCTCCCGTTGTTCCAGGAGCTGCAGGGATCCTTTGAGAACAAATACGATTCCCGGTTCGGATGCCGACTCCGGTCTGATCCCGCCGTCACCCGCCAGAGAAAGAATTCCTCCGGCACTTCCTGCCACCGGAACCATTTTTTCACTGAGTTCCAGCAGCTTTTTTCCGGGCAAAAAGCGAAAGGGGATCACATCCTCAAGAAAATGTATTAATATTGTTCTGTCATCTTCCATGCTTTCATTATAGAACGTTTTTAAGGGGATATTTTCATGGATTCACAATTAGACGAGCACAGAGACCGTATAATCAATTACCTCACGGAACTGTTCTCCCGGGATGTACTCACCACCGAGGAATATGAGCTTAGAGTGGAGAAAGCCAACGAAGCCAACTCCCCGGTGCAGCTTAACGATGTGGTATCTGACCTTCAGATCGATACATCCCGCAATCCCGGACCTTCCCAGGGAGAAACCGGGCTGGACATCAGCTCCGGCAGAGACAGTCAGAGAGTACTGGCGGTTCTTGGTTCACGGGAGCTGCAGGGAAACTGGTTGAGGAAGGATACCGTATTGGTTCAATCCTTTATGAGTTCAGTAACCTGTGATCTCAGAGATGTTGCCCTGCCGGAAGTCACCCGAATTCAGATTTACAGCATGATGGCCGAAGTGGTGATAATCCTTCCTGAAGGGGTGGTTCTGGAAACAAATGTGGCCCCTATTCTGGGCGAAGTGAATCACAAAGGGCTGAAAAAACGCCATAGACGGGACCTTCCGGTTCCACAACCGGGCAGAGTCGTGCAGATAAACGGTCTTGCGATAATGTCTGAAGTCTCCATCCGCCAGTAAGTTCACAGCCTTTCACGGCAGCCGGGTTCCACAGCGCCCGGCCCGAGACAGGCTGAAGTCGGATATCCCCCCATCACATAGAGCCCCTCATCACACAGAGCCCCCCATTCAGAGAACCCACGGGCACTGCTAACGGTCATCAAAACAGGGGCAAATTGATTGAAGCAGTGGTCCGTGATGGATGAATATCGTCTGGTAGCGGACCCGCTTTAATGCGGAATATGCCTCGGAGTAATCCATGCCCGAAGTGTGCTGAAGCAGGTTTACTTCCCGAATCTTGCCGTCATCATCCTCTATTCCCACCACAGGGTTCATCAGACTGCCGCATATCAGATCCCGGTCAATTCCCCTGTTGATGAGATAATTTCCGAATGTGAAATCCTCGATCCCGATTTTCTCGCGGTTTTGGGTGAATAAATACCCGATACCGTCCATGATCTGCTCAAAGGGTCCCTTGGAATAATGAAAGGCCCGGGAGGGGTCGAATTTCGGATTGATAATTCCGCCGTCCACCAGGGCCCGATGCATGGTGCGCACCAATCCCCGCACATGGGAATAGCCCAGTTTGGTGCGGAAGACCATTACTGCAATATCGGTTTCTTTGTTGTTCTTGTGCAGAAGAGCGGGAATATCGTAATTCACCACAAAAATATCATCAATTTTCTTCACCGTCTGTCCCTCGATTACCGCGATATCTTCTTCGGCAACCCAGGTATGGAAAAGTTCTTCAGGCTCCATGTGAAGATGGTGAATGGCATTGAATGCACCCAGGACTTCGCAGTCCTGAAAATCCTTATGAAAATAGCGATTAAAACGATTAATCATTGAGGGAGTGAAGGCTCGTCGGCCCATCACGGCGAAATGCAGCTTCAGGGCATAATACTGCTCGATGATGTTGTTTTTCAGAATAAACTCACCGGGAAAGTTGGCCATGTACACCAGCTTCATAGCCGATGAGTACTCTTCTGCGGACTTAATCACCTTCAGCATCGTGCTCTCAACAAGCACTCCGTTGGTTTCCGGTCTCAGGTACACGAAAATATCCTGGACACCCCATTCGCTGGAAGGTCCGGGATATGGTACGATAATGGTTGGAAGGCCCAACTTATCCGCGGTCATATATACTATTGTATAACCCGCGGGCCGGGATTGCCAGAAGGAATTCCGCCCCCGGATAATATCCTTCGGGGATATTTTCCAAAATGCTAGTCAGCCGATGAGTCCTTTTGATCATCCCGGGAAGCGGAGCGTTTACGGGCTGCATTCAGCCGGTGCAGGATGCTGATCTTTTCAAATCTCCGCTCCTCTCCCTTGATCAGGCGGCGGATATTTTTCCGGTGAAGAACTATCACAAAAATTCCCAGGGCAAGGGAGAACAGCCAAATTCCGATTCCAACGGCATCTCCCGTCTCAAACGCCGCTTTTCCGCCCCCCAGAAAATACACCGAAGGGGGAAGAAGAATAGCCGCTGTAATGCTGGAGATAGACACAATCCCGCTGAGAAAAAGCACCCCAAGGAACCCTCCCAGGCATACCAGAAATGCCAGAGGAAAAAGCCCCAGCACCATTCCTGCCCCTGTGGCAACTCCCTTGCCTCCCTTGAAGCGGGCAAAAAGAGGGAACGCATGTCCGGCCACTGCTGCCAGACCGCTGAGCACAAGCACATAATCCGGCATTCCAGCAGCTCTGGCGATGGTGATGGCAAGCCACCCCTTTGCCAGATCCACCAGGCCCACGATGATTCCCCATCTGGCACCCAGCACCCGCACCGTGTTGGTGGCTCCAGCATTGCCGCTGCCCAGATCCCGGATATCCGCACCTTTGAGCACCCGTACTGCTATTACGCTTGTGGGAAAACTGCCCACAAGGTAACCGACCACAATGACCCCGACTATCATCAGCATATTCATATCATGTGAAGTATATACCACCAGCGAAGTGCATGAAATCGGAAAAAGGTTGAATGAAGAGAGTTTTCTGCTTCTGTACAAAGCCGATGTGCTGAAGTATAATCCTGAATCGCAATCAGTTATAGAAAAATTGCCATTCACCTGATGCCGTAGTACACTTTAAAACGGCATACGGAGGTCCACATGAAAGAAATTTCCGGAAGACAATTATATTATGCCTTTGCTGCAGGCGGACAAGCAGTTATCGCCCAACGGGAAGATCTGAATAAAATGAATGTGTATCCGGTTCCCGACGGCGATACCGGTTCGAATCTGTCCTTTACTTTAAAGAACATCATTGAACAGACTCAAATATCACAATCGGCCGGTGAGACCATGCAAAGCCTTGCCGAATCGGCCCTCAGCGGTGCCCGGGGAAACTCAGGAATTCTGTTCGCACAATTTGTGAATGGAATGGCGGAGAACATCGGGGATGCCACACATCTCAGTATCGAAAAGTTTTCCTCGGCCGTTTCCCATGCGGCAAAAACGGCATACGGAGCAATCAGCAACCCCGTTGAAGGCACCATGCTCACCGTCATGAAAGATTTCGGCGACTCCCTGAAGGAGAAGCATCTCACTGCCAAAGATTTCGTCTCTCTGTTGAAAGTGGGTATGAGGGTTGTGAAAAAAAGCCTGGCATCCACCAAGGACAAACTTGAGGCGCTGAAAAAAGCCAACGTCATCGATGCAGGAGCCAAGGGATTTGCCGCCTTTCTTGAAGGGTTCATGGAATTCATTGAGCAGGGCGCCCATGTGGATCATCTCCAGGATGACGCCCGCCCGGAAATCCGGTTCAGTGCGAAAGCCGAGCATCATGATGAGATTGATGTGGACGAGGATCTGACCTTCCGCTATTGTACCGAAGGATATGTGGCCGGAGAAAATATCGATCTTGAAAACATCAGAAGCAGACTGGGAAGTTACGGCGACAGCCTGATTGTTGCGGGCAGCAAAAAAATGGCCCGGGTGCACATCCACACGGATCACCCGGATAAGATTTTCCAGACCCTTCGGGACTTTGGTGAAATTCGGGAGCAGAAAGCCGACGACATGCACAGGCAGTATCAGATGGTTCATGCAAGAAAATTTGAAATCGCCCTGGTAATCGATTCAACCTGCGATCTTCCGGATACCGTTCTTGACGAACATCAGATTTATGAAGTTCCGCTGATGGTTAACTTCGGCGACATGCAATTTCTGGACGGACTGACGCTGAAGACTCAGAAATTTTACAAGCTTCTTTCCAGCGAAAAAGCCCACCCCACAACAAGTCAGCCGAACATCAAGACCTTCAGCAAACTCTACGATCATCTCACAAGTCACTATACATCGGTGATATCCATCAGCATGTCATCCGGCCTCAGCGGCACCTATAACAGTGCCAAACAGGCGGCTGATTCAATAGACGGAGCCAAAATTTCCGTTGTGGACAGCCGTGAAACCGCATCCGGTCTGGGACTGCTGGCCCTCAATGCGGCCAGGGACATTGGAAAAGGTCTGAGCCATGAGGAAGTTGTAAGAAACATTCACAGCAATCGTGACCGGACCCACAGTTTTGTCAGCGCCCGCAGTCTGAAATACTTCGTGCGGGGAGGCCGGGTAAGCCCCCTGAAAGGATTTATCGGCAAACTGATTAATCTGAAGCCCATAATCGGGGTGGATGATGAAGGTAAGGCGTTTTTCCGCCAGAAGGCGTACAGCTACAGGCAAAGCGACGAAAAAATTCTCGCCATGATTCAGGAACTCCATGAAACCAAGGGCATACAGAACTTTGCCATTGTTCATGGCCAGGATGAAGAACATGCCAAAGCAATGGCCGAGGAAATTACCCGGCGTACGGGTGTGTCTCCCGAATACGTGGACGACATCACCCCGGTACTGGGGGCTCATGCCGGTCCCGGTGCCATGGATATTGCGGTGATTACCCGAAAAAGCTGAACCCGCCGGGCTCAGCAATTGATTCGTTGATCCGGTATTCAAGAGAATCGCCCGGATAAACGCAAATGTGAAACGCCGTAACCGTCAATTTACCAGGCCCTGCACAACCTGAGCTTTAGATGGAATAATTCTTCCACATGGAGGAATTATGGATAAAAAAGTAGAGAAATGGAAGGCTATCACCGATCAATGGCGGGAAAGTGGACAAACCCAAAAGGAGTTCTGCCGAAATCACGAAATCAAGCTTTCAACGCTACATTACTGGATGAAGCGGGTTAAGAATTCCATGACCAGTGAATCTCCAAATCGGGATCTGGTCCACATTGAACCGAAGGGGCGCATGGCTTCTTCCAATGATATAGTAATAGAGATTGATCGAAGGTTTCGCATCATGGTGCCGGATAGAATCTCCTCCGAACGTCTGCAAGCAGTTTTGGCGGCATTCCGGTGATTCCTGATCTGTCCCAACTGGATATTTATGTCCGTCCAGGTGTTACTGATATGCGCAAGCAGGTGAACGGTTTATCGGAAATTGTCGAGCAGAAGATGAACCACTTGGCCATGTCTGGATCCTTGTTTCTGTTCTGCAATCGGAACCGGAGATTACTCAAATGTATCTGGTGGGACCGCAACGGGTTCTGTCTGTGGCTCAAGCGGTTGGAAAAAGACCGCTTTCCCTGGCCGGACACCGAGGAACAGGCAAAGCAGATCACCACAGCCCAACTACAGATGATTCTGGACGGCATTGATTTTTGGCACGCCCATAAGGCAATTGAGTATGTCGAATGTAACTGAAATGACTTCCCTCAACTGCTGAGTCCATGCTAGAATTTAGATCATGTTGAGCGCAGCGGAGATTGAACAGTTACCAGACGCAGTCAAGACCCATATAACCGCACTGGACTCCCGACTTGCTGAGCGCGAACTAGAAATCGAAGACCTTCAGGAACAACTTAAACTGGCCCGGTTTCGAAAGTTCGCCCGCACCAGCGAGTCCGCTTCTGACCTACTGCAGACGATGCTGTTTGAAGAGTCGCAGGTCGCCTCGACACCGGCAGATGATACGGATGCCACAGACACAGTTACAACAGTCACGTCTCATACCCGAAAGAAACGGGGGCGAAAACCATTATCCGATGACCTACCGAGGGTCGATGTCATCCACGACATCCCGGAAGACGAGAAGCACTGTGGATGCGGTCATGAGCTCTCCAAAATCGACGAAGAAGTCAGTGAAAAACTGAAAACCATCCCCGAACAGTTTTTCGTCGAACGGCATATACGGCCCAAATATGCCTGCCGTAAATGTGAAGGTTCCGGGGACGAAGACAAACCGGTGTTCCGTATTGCTCCGGTTCCTCCGTCCATCATCCCTAAGAGTATTGTCACCCCGGAGCTTCTGGCATTCATTATTCAGAACAAGTTTGTCGATCATCTACCCTTTTACCGGCAGGAAAAGCGCTTTGAACGGGTTGGAGCGAGAATCAGCCGGCAGGATATGTCAAATTGGCAACAGAAAGCGTACGAGCTACTGAAACCCTTTAAAACCCTCATGAAAGCGCAGATTCTGTCCGGATCGGTCGTTCAGATGGATGAAACCACCGTCCAGGTCATGAATGAAGAGGAAAAATCCAATACCAGTAAATCGTATATGTGGCTCGCAAGAGGAGGCCCGCCTGATAAAAAGGTGGTGGATTATGAATATCACCGAAGCCGCGGGTCAGACTATGCAAAAAATTACCTCAAAGAATTCTCAGGCTACTTACAAACCGACGGGTATGTTGGATACGAAACAGCTCTCAAGAACCGGAACGATATCGTACATGTTGGCTGTATGGCTCATATTCGCCGGAAATTCTTCGAAGCAGGCAAGTCATCAAAGAAAGCCGGAAGCGCTCATGAGGCGGTTTCGAAAATCGCCAAGTTTTACCGTATAGAGAAAGAACTGCGTAGCCTTGATCTGTTAGATGAAGAATTTATCTCTGAACGCAAGGCACGAATTGCACCGGTAGCCAAAGATTTCAAAGCATGGCTCGACAAGAAAGCCCTGAGCATTCGCCCCACCAGTGCCACTGGTCAGGCAGTAAGTTATGCGCTCTCGCAGTGGGACAAGATCATGAAATATCTCGAACATCCTCAGCTCACCCCGGACAACAACAGTTCGGAAAATGCTATTCGTCCTTTTGTGCTTGGACGCAAGAACTGGCTATTCAGCGGGAGCCCACAGGGGGCAGAATCCTCCTGTTTCATGTTCTCGCTCATCGAGACTGCCAGACAGAATGGTTTGAACCCCTACGGCTATCTGGTTCATGTATTCACCCGTGCACCAGAGATTGCCCTTTCTGGAAAATGGGAAGAATTACTGCCCTGGAACATTAAGGACGAACTCTTGGAAATGAAGTCGATTTTACAGGCTTAAATTTACGCTTACGAAACGCCATCATATGAAAAAAGGCAGGAATCCAGGGAATGGATCCTGCCTTTTTTTAACCTGTGGATTTCAGATTACTCCGACCCCATCCGCTTGCTGATGCTTCTGAGCTTATCCCGGATGCCCCGCATCCTTTCCCGCAGACGCTCAGCTTCCTCAGGAGAAACTGCCTCGGATAAATCCTTCGCAAATGCCAGGCTTTCCATCAGCCTGCCCATGGGATTGCCATTGGAAGAGGGAGGGGAAGGTTTTCCTGCGCCGCCGGATGGGGATGCACTTTTCCCAGGAAATTTTTGATTCCCCTGTGCAGCAGCGGGCCTGGATGACGGGGGGCTGTTCTCCTGAGAGCTCTTTCTCAACCGATCCTTCAGACGCCCGACCCGTTCATTCAGATGGTCTACTTTGGCCCGTTCTGCCTGTTCGGGAGGAAGCTGATTGACCAGACCCAAAAGATAATCCAGCATCTTAGCCTGAGCCTCAGGATCGGCAGATCGCCGAGGAGCTTCAGAAGGAGAATTCTCACCGGATTTTTGCGGTTCTGGGTGAATAATATCATTTTCATCATCCGGGCCATTCTCCACGGCTTCAGGGAAAGGTTCTTCCCCTCCTGCCTCTATATCTTCCAGCTCTTCAGGAAGACCGTAGTCGATGACGGTATCCTCTTCTTCACCGGGAATTTCCTCATCATCCGACTCCTCACTGAGATCCGGAATGTCCTGAATATCCTCTTCACCGGGGATCCCTCCGTCTGCCCATGGATTGAGAGGGGGACCAAGATCCTCGTCTTCATCCAGATCTCCCAGCTCCTCGGCTTCCAGCGGCTCTTCGGACAGCAGATCCGGGTCCAATTCATCCACTTCATCTTCATCTGAATCGCCTTCACCATCGTCGAAAACATCATCCTCCAGGCTTACCTGTTCATCTTCCGGAAGAAGCTGATCCTCGGGAATCTCAGGATGGCTGCCTCCATCGTCTGAATAGTCATCTTCTGACAAGGATTCTTCGTCTGCTTCATCATCCTGGGTTTCATTCTGGTCTTCATCCGCACCGGCCCGGACTTCTTCTCCGGTTTCATCCGGTTCAGCGCTTTCAGCTTCTTCAAATCCTGCATCGTCCAGGGAATCCTCCGGAAACAAATCATCATCCTGGTATTCGGGAACTGCCTCTTCACCGGAATCCGGTTCCCCGGACTCATCATGAGGTTCAGGCCGGCTTTGGGGCTGCTCGCGTTGAGGCATGGGCTGCTTCACCGGAGGCATGTGGGGCGTGGGCTGAGGCGCTGCCTGTTGATTCGGAGGCTGAGGCTGTGGCGGCTGTTGAGGCGGCGGAGCCTGGGGTTGGGGCGCTTGTTGAGGCTGCTGTGGCGCCTGGGGCGGCGGAGCCTGAGGCTGAGGAGCTTGTTGAGGCTGAGGCGGCACAGGAGGCTGCTGAGACATAGCCTGGGGCTGAGGTGCCTGCTGAGGCTGCTGGGGCGCCTGGGGAGGCGGAGCCTGAGGCTGGGGAGCCGGCATGGGCGGCGGCTGTTGATATTGGGGCTGGGGCGGAGCCGGCGGGGCGGAGCCTGAGGTGGCTGTTGGGGCGCAGGCTGGGGTTGCTGCTGAGGAGCAGGCTGGGCTGGTGCGGGAGCCGGAGCATCAGGCTGCGGCTGTGCCGGAGCAGAGGGCGACGGAGCAGGACTGGATGGACGCTCCATGGGAGCAAAGGCTTCGGGAGCATCTCCGGCAAGATTCATCAGGCTGGGTGCAAGCTCATCCAGCTCTTCCTCAACCTCCTCGGCCTCTTCTTCCCAGTCTTCGTCATCCTCGGAGTCTTCTTCCTCCAGAAAAAAGCTCTCATCACCAAAGTCCAGGATGGGCACCAGATCTTCCTCATACCCGTCGGTGATTTCCATGTCGTACTGTTCTTCCTGAGCTTCTTCCCCGGATTCACTGCCGATGGCACCCAGACGCTCAAGATTTTTTGCCCAGGCTTCACCCAGCTCATCACCGAAGGCTCCTGCGGCCTGTTCATACAACGACAGACTCTCGTTGAGAGCGCTCAAATCCTCGGAATTGGCCCGGCTGCCCTGGAGATTTATCAGATCAACCGCAGCTTCAATTGCCTCGGTTTTATGTCCCAGCTTCTGATAGGCCTTGGCCAGTTGAGCCAGTACTGCCCCGTCCTCCGGGTAATCTTTCTTGATTTCGTGCAGAGTCTGGAGGGCCGTATCCGCATCACCGTGCTTCAGGGCATATTCTGCGAGAAGCATTCGGGAGGAATAGTCCGAAGGATAAAGGTCGATATAATCCCTCAGCAGATTCATTGCTTCGCTGTGTTTGTCCTGCCGCTCCTTAATCTCCGCCAGATCTATCATGTAATCCTGGGCGGAGGGGTCTTTTTCCAGGAGGGTATTGAACATTTTCCGGCTGGAATCCGGCTGCCCCATGAGTTCATAGAGCAGACCCATCTGTCGGTAATAATCAGGCTCCTCCGGATCCTTTTTCAACAGTTTGGTGAACTGTTCTTCGGCATCCCGGTATTTCCCCGCCTTCATTAAGTTGAGCGCATACTGGTAGACAAGTTCCGGCGAATCGGGATTTGCAGAAACCAGTTTTTCCAGCTCGCCAAGTCCGGAATCACCAGGATCTGCCTTGCCGATTATGTGACTGAGATTCACAGCCGCCCGGGAGTAGGCGGGATTCTTTTCCAGAGCCTTCCGGTACAGATCCTGCGCCTGATCCTGCCATCCCTGGGCCATATAGGTTGTTGCCAGATTGTTTTGAGCCGTAAAGTTATTGGGATCCAGCCGGAGTATTTCCTTGAAGGATTCGCCGGACTCATCCAGACGGTGCTGCTTCTGCAGGGAAATACCCAGATTATTCAGGGCATCGGTCCATCCGGGCCTGCTTGTGAGGGCTGCACGGAAGCATTGCTCAGCTTCATCATGGCGCTCAAGGGCCTGAAGGGATATCCCCTTATTGTACTGGATGGTGGGATGATTGCTGTCCTTTTCCAGGGCGCGATCGTATACGGATATGGCCTGTTGGTAATCACCGGCCTTTTCGTATAGAGTTCCCAGGTTATTGTATGCCAGAATAAAGTCAGGACTTTGGCGGATGGCGTTTTCGTAGGCATCCACCGCATCTACGGTTTTCCCCTGCTCTTTGTGGATATTCCCCAGGTTATAATAGATATCGCCCCGTTCAGGACTGAGCTCCAGAGCCCGGGTCAGCGCATGTTCGGCCTCATCATACCTTCCCTGGATACGGTAGATAACCCCGAGGTTATTATAGCCTTCAGGAAGATCCTCCCGAATATCCAGGGCTTCATTGAAGTAATGTTCTGCTTCCTCGTAGCGCTTCTGACTTCCGTATATTGTTCCCAGCAATATCCGCGGCGCGGCGGATTTAGGCGCTGATTTAACAACTTCAAGGATGAGTTTCTCTGCTGTATCATAATCCTGAAGGGTAAAAGCATGCTTCGCCCTGCCCATCATTTCTTCAAGTACGGCTCGTTTCATCTGAAATCACGCGAGGGTCTCGCGAACACCTCCTGGCTGAGATTGCGCTCACGGTACAACCCTATTTCGGGGCTGTTGTACCGGTTATAGCTGGCGATTCGAAAGTAATACATTTTCCCGTTCAATAGACCGTCAACCTGAACCTCGGTGACATTCCCCAAGTCCACAGGACTCGGGCCAAGAGAGCTGTCTTCACCGAAATATGAACCCGGACTATCTCCGTAGTATAACAGATAACCCCGGACATTTCCGCTCACAACATCATTCCAGGCTAATTCCACATGTGAATCGCCGGAAAATGTCCTGAGATTCACCGGTGCGGGAGGTGCGGGATCTTGTTCATATTGCAGAGAGATGTTCTGGACAAGAGGAATGTTATCAGCTGAACCATCCGGCAGAAAATCCAGACGGAGATACACATGTCTTCCGAAGCTGTCGTCTAGCACCGAGGAAGGATTATCCCCCGGGCGAAGCAAAGACCATTGTGAAGGATCTGCCGCCTCGGAGCCCAGTACGGGATTGGCAGCATCCCGCTGCAGAATTGAATATCTGATCTCCGTATTTCCCGGTGTGCGGTACATGGGTTGAAAGGATGTGAGACGCACCGCATCATACCCAAGATCGATGGGACCGATTACCGCATAGCCCGGTTCATTCCTGGCCACCTCCAGTGATGGTCGCTCCACCCAGTTACGGCTGATGCGGAAGTCATCCAGAAATCCGTGGTAATTCCCCCCGATCTCGACGGCGCCGGTGGAATCCTTTCCCACATAGGGAAGCAGCGGACTGCCCATGGCACCATCCCGGGAGCTGAGATGCATCACCGCTTCACTCACTCCGTTCACAAGGTATTCAAGAACTCCTGTTCCGCTGTCGTATCGGAGCATGTGGTGTGACCAGCTTCGGGGCACTATTTCCGACCTGCTCATGAGGCGGGCAGAATGATGTCTCAGTACGGCGTCGAACTCCTCATCTTCGCTGAGATTAATAAAAAAGTTTTCCAGATCCCACAACATTTTGCCGTCCCGGCTTCGGATTGATAATTCCTGCCGTACAGGCCTTCCGCTGATCCAGCTGGTACCAGTCCAGGCAAACAGTTCCTGCCCATTCTGGAAGTGGGCGGGGTACATCCAGAATTCCATGCTGAAATCAGTCCACACCTGTTCGGGCCCGAACAGCCCGTTTTCGCTTCCCCGGAGCTTCAGGCCTGCGCCGGGGATAAACATTGCAGAACCGCTTCCCCGGTATTTACGGTCACTGCGGATGCTCACAGCGGAAGATTCAACAGAATAGCCCTGGTTCGCTTCCATCAGTTCATACGCCGGTTCACGATTAAAGTTCAGCAGCAGTTCTGTGCGTGAATCGGGTACATATTCCTGATCCCCCAGCGCCAGAGCTTCATTCTCAAAAAGGCCGGGACGGATTTGAACCCCCGACTGAAACTCCTCATTGAGATACTCGATGGGGTTTATTTCGATGCTGTACTCCCTGGCGGTCAGCGGCGTGCTTACCATGGTGAGCACCAATGCCGTCGGAATAACAGTCCGGAGGAAAATCCCGCGGAAACGGGTCATTATTGTAAGATCGCTTTTTTTTCTGCTCATAGTTCTGTACTTTAGTATCGGCAGAAGGAGAAGTCAGATAAATTGAATATAGATGAACTGAAGGACAGTATTTCAGATTTTCCTCTGAGTCCCGGAGTATATCTCATGAAAGATGATCAGGGGGCGATTATCTACGTGGGAAAAGCAAAAAAGCTGAGAAATCGGGTGCGCTCCTATTTTGCATCGGGCAAAGATGTAAAAACCGCCGCGTTGGTGGGAAAAATCAGGAATATCGACTTTATTGTCACCGAAAATGAATATGAAGCTCTGATTCTTGAAAATAACCTGATTAAAGAACATAACCCCAGATACAATATCAATCTGAAGGATGGCAAAACCTATCCGGTTATCAGAATCACCGCCCACAAATACCCCAGAATTTTCAGAACCCGGCGGATCATCAGGGACGGCTCGGACTACTTCGGTCCATATGCTGATGTGAAGGCTATCGATACCTACCTGAATCTGGTGGACAACCTTTATCCCCTGAGAAAATGCAGGGGGGTACTGAAGAAGCGTGAGCATCCCTGCCTTTACTATCATATTAATAAGTGCCCCGGTCCCTGTGCAGGATTAATTTCCCGGAAGGATTACAACAAACGGGTGGAAAAGGTGAAAAACCTCCTGAGCGAACCGCCGGAGAAAATCCGGGGCGAACTGGAAAAGAAAATGCTGGAAGCGTCTTCCCGGCTGAAATTTGAACAGGCGGCCGAGTACCGGGATAATCTTCAGGCTCTGGAATCCGTGGGAAGCGGTCAGATGGTAAGCGATTTTGACCCCGAAAGCAGGGACTACCTTGCCTTCCACGAACATGAAGGGCTGCTTTCCTTTGTGGTGTTTCAGATGCGAAACGGAAGACTTGTGGGCACAGACATCTTCCGGAACAGAAATTTCAACGCCGCCGCCGGCGATGAGGCCAATAATCTTGAACAGTTTGTCATGCGGTATTACGAAGAGATGAGATCCCCCCCGGGAAAACTGTTCATCAGCCGCATAAACTTCGATACGGCCGCACTTGAACGCTTTTTTATTGAAGAGCGGGATTCCCGGGTGGAGATTCTCAGTCCCGAAAACACCAGGGATGCCAGCCTTCTGAATATGGCCGAAGAAAACGCCCGGCAGGACAGCTTTAAGCGGGCCCGTGAAATCGGGGACGAAGAGGGCATAGCAGAACTGAAAAAACTGTTCCGGCTTCCGGGGCTTCCCCGGCGCATAGAAGGTTTTGACATTGCCCAGCTCCAGGGTAAATACACCGTTGCCGCAATGGTGAGCTTCAAAAACGGCGTTCCTGATAAAAAAGAGTACCGCTACTTCAATATCAAAAGCCTGAAAGGCAAGATCGACGACTATGAGTCAATGCGGGAAGCCATGGCCCGGCGCTACAGCAGGCTGCAAAATGAAGGGAAACCAATGCCCGATTTAATACTCATCGATGGAGGAAAAGGCCAGCTGAATGCAGCCTGCGAAATTCTTGAATCGCTGGGACTCAGAGGCCAGCCGATACTGAGCATAGCCAAGCGTGAGGAAGAGATTTTTATCCCCGGACATTCTCAGGGAGTGGTGCTTCCACAGGGGACCCCCGGACTTCGGGTTCTCCAGGCGGTGCGGGATGAATCCCACCGATTCGGCACCAGCCTGAATCAGAAACAGCGCAACCGGGATCTGGAACTGGATGCCAAAAAGATTCCGGGATTCGGTCCCAAACGGAGCAGTCAGCTGATAGTTGAATTCACAACCTATGAAGATGCTTACCGGGCGGGAAGTGCGGAGATTTCCCGGCGGACCGGGATCCCGGAGGCCGTCGCCGAAGCTTTCATGGAGTATTTTGCAGATACCCGGGAGGATGCAGCGTCTCCGGATCAGGGGAAACGCTGATGATCAACGCCGAACATGCCCTTTGCCCGGGGAGACCGGAAGAAGTTCTTTACCGGATGGAACAGACTATAGAGCCATAACTGAATTAAATGATGGTGCAGGTTGCTTTTTTGTTCCCGAAGAGCCATCTCAAATTCATTGCAGGATCTGATATGGGAGAGAACTGTGGCCTCGTCCAGGCGGGAGAGGAGGTTTCTGTACAGATTCTGATTCCGCTTTCCTAAAATCCGTCTCCCGGTAAAATCAGCGGGTTCAAGTCTCCTCTCACTGCTGATTGCCTGCAAACCGGCGAGATTTCTGACCAGATAACTGAAACGGATAAGGATTGAGGTTTCCTCATGGGACTTGGCTCCCCTGAGTTTTGACAGGATCTCCAGAGCCCGGGAGAAATCCCTGGCGGCGTAGGCATCGAACAGTGTGTACACCGACTCTTCCTTGGCATGAAAAATGTACGATTCCACCACATCAGCGCTGATTACCGGTTTCTCTCCTGAATCAAAGAGGAGGAGAATTTTGTCCAGCTCCTGCTGCATTTCCTGGGTGTTGGTGCCCACAAGGGAGAGGAAGAGCTCCAGGGCATCATCTTCAATGCCGGCATTCTGCTTTCGCAGATACTGGATTACCCAGCCCTCTTTCTGATTGTCGAACAGCTCCCAGCATATTTCCCGGGCTTCGGCCGCCGCCAGTTTCACCAGCTTTGAATCCAGCCTGCTTTGCTCGGATACAAAGACCAGGGTCACATCGGGATTTTGACTCTTGAGGAATTTCTCGAAATGCTGAATATCCGACTTTCTGCTGAGACTTTCGGCATTATGGATCAGTGCAAGGGTATGACTGGCAAAGAGGGCTCCATTATCCAGATCAGAAATAATCTGCTCCGGGGTATCTTCTCCGGCATAGTATTTATGCACATCCAGAGCGTCTCCGTAATTCTTCACCAGGGCAGATTTCAGGTTATTGACCAGTCCCTGGCGTTTGCCGTGTTCGGGTCCATAGTACATGTAACAGGGATGCATTAATTCACTCTCCGGAAAGGGCCCCTTCGGGGGGCGGATCTCTAATAGGTTCTGATGATATGTTCCAGCTTGCCCAGAATTCGAATATCCCGGGTATACATGGGCGGATACTTGCTGTTTTCAGATTGGAGTTTCACCCTGTTGGCCTCCCGGTAAAAACGTTTCAGGGTAACCGAATCTTCAAGCATGGCCACGATAATTTCCCCGTTTTCCGCAGTACTCTGCTCTTTTACAATGGCCAGATCCCCTTCCATGATGCCCGCGCCGGTCATGCTGTCCCCCCGTATCTGAAGGGCGAAATGCCGGCCGTTCCGGAGAAAATCCGAAGGAACACTTACATGGCCGTCCCAGTTTTCCTCCGCGTGGATGGGTTTTCCGGCAGCCACCGAGCCCAGGATTGGAATTCGGTGCTGAAGACCTTCTTCTTTTTCGTTCCCGGCGACTGCAGCGGATGCGTACTGCTGCTCCGGATGATCAAGCACTTCGATGGCTCTGCTACGCATATTGTTGCAGCGGAGGACATGCTTTTTTTCCAGGGCTTTAATATGGTCATAGGCACCCCGGACAGACATGTGAAAGTTCTCCGACACCTCCCTCACCGTGGGAGGGAATTTATGCTCCCTGATGAAGGATTTTATAAAGTTGAGAACTTCAGTCTGTCTGGCAGTTAGACCTTTCATCGCTTCGTTTCTATTCCGTACTTTCGAATTTTATTGTGAAGATTACTGGGGTAAATACCTAAACGCTGCGCAGCTTTGGTTATATTATACCCAGTCTCTTCAAGTTTTTGAAGGATCAGTTTCCTCTCAAACGCATCTTTTGCTTCCATCAGCCCCATCTCGCCGTATTCTTCCAGTTCATTGGAGATCTGGCCGGCGCCCCTGCTCATTTCCCCCTTCAGGGCAAAGTCCACGGACTCCTGGCTGATCACAGATTCATCGGAAAGTACCGAGATCCGCTGAATTACATTCTTGTACTGGCGGATATTTCCCGGCCAGGGGTACTCCTTCAGGCGGGTCATGGCTTCCTCTGAAAAACTCCGCTTATCTCCTCCATAGCGGCCGAGAAAATACTCCCCCAGGATCCTGATATCTTCTCCCCGCTCCCTCAACGGTGGAACATTGATGGGGACAACATGAAGCCGGTAATACAGGTCTTCCCGGAATTCACCGTCCTGTATCATCTTCTGCATATTCCGGTTGGTGGCTGCCAGGAGCCGCACATCAACGGAGATGCTTTCTTCGCTGCCGAGCCGTTCAATGCGCATTTCCTGGATGGCCCTGAGTATTTTGGCCTGGGCGGAAAGGGAGAGATCGGCGATCTCATCCAGGAACAGGGTCCCTCCGGAGGCCAATTCGAACTTTCCCTTTTTTCTGCCGGAAGCACCGGTGAACGCACCTTTTTCATGGCCGAAAAGCTCGCTCTCGATGAGATTATCCGGAATGGCCGCGCAGTTCACCGGAATAAAGGGCTGGTTTTTTCTGGCGGACTTGCCATGAATTTCCCGGGCAACCAGTTCCTTTCCGGTACCGTTTTCCCCGGTGATCAACACCGTGGCATTGCTTGCCGCCGCCTGAACGATTACCGAACGGATTTTATCGATTCCCTCGCTGGAGCCCACCATTTCCTGGTCCGCTCCAAGCTGGGCTTTCAGAGCGCGGTTCTCCCTCCGCAGATCCTCAAGTTCGAAAATATTCCGGCATAACAGAAGAATCCTGTCCATACTCAGCGGCTTTTCCAGCATATCGTATGCGCCCAGTTTTATGGCCTTTACGGCCATCTCAATATTTGCGTGACCGCTGATCACAACCACTTCGACGCCGGGAAACTCATCACGGATTTTTTGAAGAACTTCAATGCCGCCGATGCCCGGCAGCCAGATATCAAGAAATACCAGATCCACAGGCTCGATCTTCAGTATTTCCAGCCCCTTGTATCCGTCCTCGGCAGTAAATACCCGATAATCCTCGTCGCTGAGTATATCTTCAAGAATCTCACGGATTCCCTGTTCGTCGTCAATTACAAGTACGGTATTCATTACTGCTCCAGTATGGGGAGATCGATGTAAAAACGGGCGCCCATGCCCGGTTCGCTTTCCACCCGAATCTCTCCGCCATGATCTTGAATGATACGCTGCACAATGGCAAGCCCGAGACCTGTTCCGCCGGCCTTACTGGTGAAATAGGGATTGAAAATCTGGGATGAAGTTTCCTCATCCATTCCCTCCCCGTCATCCTTAATCTGTATGCGCTGAAACCGCTTCCCGGAACTGCTGAGAATCTGACTCTCAAAGCGTAATTCGCCGGGATTTTGACCGATAGCCTCCACCGCATTTTTCACCAGGTTTCCAAGCACCTGCCGAAACTGGGCGGGGTCCACAAACACCATGGTATCATCCTGAATATGTTCCAGAATAACATCCACGTGGGGTATCCGGTGCACATCCAGCACATCCTGTATCAGCTGCTTCAGGCTCACCTCCCGGGGCTGGGGATAAGGAAGCCGGGCGAAGTCCCTGAATTCGGTAAGCAGCCCTGCCAGGTGATCCACTTCCCGGGTGATGGTGGCAACCGAATTCTCCAGCACCCGGGGAAAATCCGCACCCTCCCTCTCGTATTTGCGCTTCAGCCGTTCTGCGGACAGCTTGATGGGAGTGAGAGGATTCTTGATCTCATGAGCAAGTCGCTGGGCAATATCCTTCCAGGCGGAAACCCGTTCGCTCTGCACCAGCTGAGTACGGGAACGCTCAAGCTCGGCTATCATCCCGTTAAAAGACTCCACAAGATGCCCCAGCTCTTCCCGGGACCGACCCAGAATTCTGAAACTGAAATCTCCTTCCGCCACCCTTCTGGTGGCCTGCTCCAGATTCACAATGGGTCTGATGAGGACATCGCTGAGATAGAATCCCGCCAGAATTGCCAGGAAAACCAGAGGCAGGGAAAATACTCCGTAGAAAATGATGATGCCGGTGAACAGCAGATCCTTGATTTCCCGATACTGACTGAACAATTCCAGGGCCGAAACAATTTTCAGAGTTTTTTCCCCGAAGCCCCGGGGAAGCTCCTCGATGAGGATGATACTCAAATCACGTTCCGGACTGGATATATTCCGGAGAATTCGTATGAAACTCCGGTCCCTGCGGACATCACGGATCACCAGACCTTCATCCTGGAGAAACGAGGATGAGTATTCAATAGCTGCTTCTTCATCACCGTTGAAATAGAGCATTTCACCCTCTGAATCAAAAATCTGCAGGGCATCCAGCGAAGGCCTGATCTGGCTCAGCTGCACAAAGTAGCGGGCGGGATTCTCTCCGGCGCGTTCACTGAGATTTTCAAAGAGGGATGAAAAGGCAAACTCTTCAAGCTCGCTGCTCAGAGTTTGCTGAATATTCACGGTAATATCCAGACTGTTCTCCAGAGCCTCACCGATCTCATCGTTAAACCAGGTATCGCCTATTACTCTGATAAAGCTGAGACTCAATGCCGCCTGGGGTCCGGCAGAAAGAATCACCATAATGAGAAAGTAGATAATCAACCGGGTTTTCAGTACCGAACCGGGTGCATTATCCCGCCGCTCCCTGAGCAAACGCAGCAGGTTGGAGAAGATACTGAATAGAAGCACTACCGGGACAATCAACGCCGCAAACCAGAGTATCACCAGATACAGCTCATTATCCTGATTCTCACTGTTCAGAACCTGTCCGGCGAACAGCACCAGCAGAATAATGAGAAAGAAATAGAAAAACACAAGACTGATAAGACTGCTCAAACCGCTGCCGGCGGATCTGTTCATATCCTTCGACTCCTCGCCGTGGAAAGATCAGAGAAAGAAGTGGGTCTCCCCCCGTGTTTCATATCGGCTGCGAAAAAACATATTCAACCATCTGGCAAATACTGAACCCGGCCCCAGGTGGGGCAGATAGGCACGAACCCTGGCCTGAATTGTACCGCCACGCAGCTCATTCAGTTCCGCTGCAGGAATATGCAGAATCACCGGTTCTTCCAGCATCCGCTTCAACTCATCAATGCTGCGGGCCTGCTTTTGGCTGGGCTTTGCCGCTTCTTCAATATAGTACAACGATGTGTACGGATCATATCCGGCAATGAGCGTTTTCCGATACTGCAATCGACCGGTAAACAGAGCTTCATTTCTCAGAACCACCCTGTACACCATCTGCTGCCGGTAGTTGAGCCCCGTATCGCCGGAAAGGACTTTATCCCCCATGGAATTCCAACGCATCAGCAGTTCTATTCCTCCCAGCCCGTCGGAGGCGGGGCGGACACGAACCTCCAGGGCATCCTGCTTTTTATCCTCTACCGCATCCTCCCGATCCTGCCGGGGATCCGGGCTGCAGGAAATCCACAGAAGCATGACTGCAAGAACGGAGAAAAAAAACGCCGCCCGGAAGAATCTTCCAAGGCGGCGCTGCTGTTGTGAAGTACATCCCCGTCTATTCTTCTTCAAACCTGGTCTCGAAGAGCCGTGCGATGGCATTAACAGCATCTTCTTCATCCTCACCATCTGCACTGATGGTAATTTCAGTATTATACGCCGCACCAAGGGTTATTACCCCCATTATTGATTTTGCATTGATTTCCTCATGGTCTTTCTTGAAGAAAATTCGTGAATCGTAACGGCCGGCTGTCTGTACAATCATGGCTGCTGGACGGGCATGAATTCCCGCCCTGTTCTTTACCACAATAACTTTTTCGGTCATGGCGCTATTCTACCCTTATTTAATGCGGAGGGAAAGGTATTTTTATCCGGAAACAACTTCAGCGGCGTTCATCCACGTCGTAATTAGGATCTTTCAGCTGATCAAGCATCTCTTTTTTATGCATATACAGCTTCCTCGCATTTTCACTCTCCAGCCACTTCATAACGCTCTGATTAAACTCTTTCGCCGAGTAGTATCCCATTTTTTTCAGGCGTTCATTCATGGCTGCAGTCTCGATAATTATGGGGATATTTCTTCCGGGCTTCACCGGAACAACATGATAGGGAACCTTAATACCCAGAATTTCCTTTTTCTTCTCCTCGGCTCCGATACGGTCGTATTCCTTTTCCGCATCCCAGTGCTCGAGTTCGATAATCAGCTGAATCTGCTTGGTTTCACGGATCGCTCCCACTCCAAAAAGATGGCTGATATTTATAATCCCCAGCCCGCGGATTTCCATATGATGGCCCAGAGCCCGGTTGGCACCTGCGCCCACCAGAATATTTCCCGCAACATTTTTTATTTCAACCGAATCATCCGCAACTATCCGGTGCCCCCGGTGAATAAGCTCCAACGCTGTTTCGCTTTTTCCCACTCCGGAATCTCCGGTTATGAAAATTCCGATTCCGAACACCTCCATGAGTACACCATGGGTGGTAATCATCTTCGCAAAAACATTGCTTAACGCCCGCAGGAGTCTTGCACTGAATTCCGAGGTGCTTAAATCCGTCTGGAGTATGGGCGTCCCTGTCTCCTTGGCCATGGCAATCATCTCATCTGTGGGATCCAGGTCATGGGTGAGAACTGCACAGGGGATATCCGAATCAAACAGGGTGCGTACATTATCCATCAGGTGTCGGCTGTCCGGATTTGTGTGGATCATATCAAGATAGGCGTGTTCACCCCTGCCGAACAGCTGAATACGCTCAAATGCGAAGTTGTCGAAAAATCCGCTCAGTGCGAGACCGGGACGATTGAGATCAGGAATCTTGATTTCCCGGGTAAGACCCTGGCGCCCCGCTATGCAGCGGAGGCTCAGGGCATCCTGCTCCTTTAAATCCATATTGAGCAGATCTAAAACGGTAAATGCTTTCATATTCTACGCCAAGATCCGGTTCAGCGGAGTGTAAACTCCCATCTGTTACCGGTGCTTATCCTGAACCTTCTCCTTTTCCTTTCGGATTTTCTGATCAAGACGGTCCACAAGCTTCTCTATTGATTCGTGCAGGTTAAAGGTGTCTTCCTTCAAATGGGCCGTAACCCCCCAACGGAAATTTACATTCACCTCGGCTATCCAGGCATCATGGTCCTTGGCCAGGGTGAACATCAGATCCACAATATAATCTTCGGCATAATTGATTTTCTCAAGCTTGGACTCAAGAAAATTCCGGGTAACATCGGTAATCTGATAATGAACACCTTTGATGTCTACACGCATACACTACCTCCAAAAAAATTAGCGATTGTACGAGGACGAAATATCCAATTCCTTCCGGTATTTCGCCACCGTACGCCGTGCGATTTTAATACCGCGTTTTTCCAACAAGTCTGAAATCTTCTGATCCGACAAATGGCGGTCCGCTTCGGCTTCCAGAATTTCCTTCATGATCGCCTTCACCGCTTCCTTGCCGTAGCTTCCGCCGCCTTTCCGGGTTCCGGTCACCGCGTTGGTGAAAAAATACTTCAGTTCAAATATGCCGAAGTCGGTCTGCATATATTTTCCCCGGGTGAGGCGGCTCACCGTGGCCTCATGAACTCCGATATCTTCAGCCACATTCTTTAATGTAAGGGGAACTATGCTCTTGGGTCCATGAATAAAAAAATCACGCTGATATTCCACAATGGCAAGAGCAACTTTTTTCAGGGTGTCATGCCTCTGTTGAATGCTGTTGATGAACCATCTGGCATCCCGAATCTTGGATGTGACAAAACTCTTTGCCTCTGCGTGGCCGGGCTGATCGTTGTTTCCCGACTCCTGGAAAACCTGGTCAAAGAATGAGTTCAATCCCAGAACCGGAATTTCCTCCTCATTCACCATGATCCTGAACTCACCATTCTCCCTGGTAACTGCCACATCCGGGATTACATAGGTCGGCTCGGCACTGGAATATTCCCTTCCGGGAAAGGGAGTGAGGCTCTTCAGGATTTCCAGGCAGTGCAGCACCTCTTCTTCCGGGATTTTTTCAGCACGGGCAATATCCCGGTATTTCCCCCGGTCCAGGGCCTGCAGATGTTTTTCAATCAGAGGATAGATGGCTTCAGGGACATCAACCACCAGTGAGGCCTGGATTTTCAGACTTTCAATATAGTCTGCGCTGCAGCACCCTGGAGGATCGAATCGCTGGATAATAGAGATCATTTCCTTCATTGCCGGATGCTGATCCTGCGATACCAGCAGTTCAGGATCTTCCAGATGGAAACCGTTTTCATCCAGATTCCTGATAAGCAGCTCGCCGATCTGAAAAAATTCCTCGGGAATAGGCTGGAGGCGAAGCTGCCATATCAGATGCTCCCGAAGGCTCTCGGGTTTGGATAGGGCGTTTTCCATAAAACTCTGTTTAGAGTCAGCCGCAGCCTGATCGTAGCTTGAAGAAAACCCGGGGTCTGAGCTGTTTTCAAAATAGCTTTCAACTTCGCTGTTTTTCTCCGGCATGGAATCCAGGGAGATGGTTTCCCGGTCTTCGAGCACTTCCAGAGCAGGATTTTCGTCCAGTTCCTGGTCAATCCGGGCTTTGAGATCCTGAAGGGGAAGAGCCATAATCTGAATGGACTGCAGCATCTGCGGACTCAGCTTGAGTTTTTGTGTCTGTACTAGTGCCGGTCTCTGATACTGCACCTCATCCTCCAGGGGTTATAGATTAATTGTGTGTTAGGCACATCCATTTGTCAACGCAGCGGGATCGCATCAGGCTTCAAAAGACTCCCCAAGATACACTTCCCGTGCCAGTCGGTTTTTCAGCAATTCAGCCTTGTCGCCTTCAGCCACAATCTGGCCATCCTTGATAATATATGAACGGCGGGTAATCTCCAGGGTGTCTCTCACATTATGGTCGGTAATGAGAATTCCGATATTTTTATCCACAAGAATGCGGATGATATTCTTGATCTCATGAACGGCAATAGGATCAATTCCTGCGAATGGCTCGTCCAGCAGCAGAAAATGGGGATCAATGGCCAGACTCCGGGCAATTTCCGTGCGCCGCCGCTCCCCCCCTGAGAGAGTGTAGGCAGGCTGCTTCCGCTTTTCCTGCAGACCAAGATCACCCAGAAGGGATTCCAGAAGATCCCTTTTTTCTGTGGTACTGAGGGTGTTTCTGTTCTCGATGATAGCCCAGATATTATCCTCCACGCTGAGCTTCCGGAATACGGAAGCTTCCTGGGGAAGATAGGAAATTCCCAGGCGGGCCCTGCGGTACATGGGCAAATTGGTGATCACATGATCATTCAGAAGAATATCGCCGCCGTTAGGTTTGATAAACCCCACTATGCTGTAGA
The DNA here is from genome assembly GCF_000507245.1 of Salinispira pacifica. GTDB lineage: Bacteria > Spirochaetota > Spirochaetia > DSM-27196 > Salinispiraceae > Salinispira > Salinispira pacifica. The sequence continues at coordinate 3,564,430 of NC_023035.1, forward strand.
AACAGGTGGTTTTCCCCGCACCATTCGGCCCGAGCAGCCCCACAACCTCTCCCTTATGCATGGAAAAATCAATTCCCCTGAGAACCTGCTTCTTTCCGTATTTTTTCTGTAGATTTGATACCTGCAGTGTACTCATTCGTCCCCGCTCTCACCGGTTTCTTCTAGGGCTGCGCCGCCGGAAGTTGCGTTCTCTCCCGCAGACCCGTTCTCTGCGGCAGATCCGCTCTCTCCGGATGCATCAGGACTTCCGGAAGAATCCTCCCCTTCGGAGTCCTGTTCCGGATCACTGATCTGTCCCCGGACTTCACCCTCAAGAATAATCTCATTTGATTCGGTAAAAATCGTAATCACCGCAGCTGAATACTCGTCTCCCTGGTAATACACCACAGGAAATCCGCTGAGTTCCAGCCTGCCGCTGTCTTCAAAGTACCGTACATACTCCGCCTGTGCCAGCATATCTTCCCGGACAATTTGCACATCCAGCTGGAAAACCGCAAGCGCCCCTTCCCGTTCCATGTAGGTGCTACGAACAAGAATATCCTCACCGGGATCATTGAATTCGGCGCTGCCTTCGAGAACCAGAGCTTCGGTTTCCGTATCATAATTCAGCACATTTGCAGAAATCTCCGTGCCCGAATCCTTGTCCAGGAGCTTCACTGCACCCCGTGCTTCAATATATCGGTTTTCTTCTCCGCTGAGACTGATACTTTCACCCTCTATGCGGATTGTCTCCCCTTCAACCTTTGCATCATTTTCGAGGACGGTGCGCTCGCTGCCTTCGGCAAACACCGAGCGTATAAAACCGGCGGTGGCTTCCAGCGGTTCTGAGAAAAGAGGGCCGGCTGCCAAAACGGCAATAAGGGCTGTAAGGGCGTACGCTGTTCTATCTCTCATTGCCGTTCCTCTTCTCCGACGGGCTCATCATCGCTTGTTTCATTACGATTATTTTCATCACCGGAACCGGTGATGATGCGCCCGGTGCCGCCTCCGTCAAACCGGAGCTCCTGCAGCAGAAGATCCACCACAAAACCTCTTCCCCTGAATTGTGAGCCGTCGTCACGAATCAGTTCTACCCATTCATCATCCGGGCTCCAGATCAGATCCTGTTCCGGGCTGTATAAAAACTGATCCCCCAGAACTCTCGATTCGCTGTCGGTAATATAGATTTCCACACCATCTCTCAGCAGAATATCCTCACTGTCCAGATCTCTGGAAGCGAATCCCGCCCTGCCCTGGAGGGAAACGGATGCATCTTCATTGTATTGAGTGAAACTCAATCCTTCAATTTCCTGGAGTTCACGTTCCTCAAAGGTTCGCAGAATATCCGACTGAAGCTCAAGAAGCAGATTTCCGTCTTCATATACCCGCTCCACAATATTACTCAGGGAAACATCCGGGATCTGCTGTTTCTCCTCTTCACTCATGGCCATCTGATCATAGTCAAAACTGCAGGAGCCGAGAAGAGCAACCATGGCGGCTGATAATACAACATAGATGGGAAGGGCCGGAGGAAAAAAGGACCTCATTTCTTCCGGCCGGCACTTGCTTCAATGAAACTTGCAAACAGGGGATGGGCGTCCAGGGGACTGGAAAGAAATTCCGGATGATACTGCACCCCGATGCCCCAGGGATGCCCGACCCACTCACTGGATTCCACCAGTTCTCCCTGGGGTGTGGTGCCGCCGAAATTCAGGCCTCCCTCCGCCAGGGCGGATCTGAATTTATTGTTCACCTCATAGCGGTGGCGGTGTCGTTCCTTGATTATCTCTTCTCCGTAAATCTCCCGAATTCTGCTCCCCGGGAGCAGCCGTGAACTGCTCAGTCCCAGACGCATGGTTCCGCCGTAGTTCTTCACATCCACCTGTTCTTCCAGGAGACTGATGACCGGATTATCCGCTTCCGGAGCGAACTCGGTGCTGTTGGCATCTTCCAGTCCCAGTACATTCCGGGCATATTCCACCACCAGCACCTGCATCCCCAGGCAAATTCCGAAATACGGGAGTTTATGTTCCCGGGCATATCGGGCCGCCAGGATCATCCCTTCAACACCCCGGCTTCCAAAACCTCCGGGCACCAGTATTCCGTCCAGCTCACCCAGCACCGATTCGGGGTCATCAAGTTTTTCCAGATGCTCGCTGTCAATTTTACTGATTTTTACGTCAACTCCGTTGGCGATACCGCCGTGAATCAGGGCTTCGTCCACCGACTTGTATGCATCCGCAAGCTCAATATACTTCCCAACCATTCCGATGGTGACAGTTTTTTTCGCCGACCGGATGACATCCACGATGGCCTCCCAGCGGGACATATCCGATTCTGCGGCTTCCACACCCAGACGGTGGAGGACGATGCTGTCCAGTCCCTGGCTCTGATAGTTCAGGGGAATTTCATAAATGCTTTTGGCCACATCGTGGGCTGAGATCACGGCATTCACCGGAACATTGGTGAACAGGGCAATTTTCCTGCGCATATCCTCATCCACTTCATTGGGAGAACGGCACAGCAGGACATCCGGCTGAAGCCCGATTTCCCGCATTTTATTCACCGCATGCTGGGTGGGCTTGGTCTTTTGTTCGCCGCCGGCAACCTCTGGAACCAGAGTAACGTGTACCGAGATCACATTATCCCGACCATGCTCGTGAACCATCTGACGGGCAGCTTCAAGAAACGGGATGGATTCTATATCCCCCACGGTGCCGCCGATCTCAATGATGGTGGCATCAACGCCTTCTTCCTCACCGATGTTAACTATGCGCTGCTTGATTCTGTCTGTGATATGAGGGATGACCTGAACCGTCCGGCCCAAATATCTGCCTTCCCGTTCACGCTGGATAACTTCCTGATAAACCTGACCTGTGGTTATTGAGTGATGCCGGGATAGCGTAGATTTGGTGAAACGGGCGTAATTCCCCAGATCCAGGTCGGTTTCCGCACCGTCGTCGGTGACGTACACTTCGCCGTGCTGATAGGGGCTCATGGTTCCCGCATCCACATTGATATATGGATCGATCTTCACCATCCGAACAACAAGTCCCCGGGATTCCAGGAGGGTTCCTAAACTGGAGGCCGCTATGCCTTTTCCAAGGCTTGAGCAAACGCCGCCAGTGACAAAAATATATTTCCTCATGGAACTTCATTATTCCCGGCGGGCTTCGCCTTGTCAATGAAATACGGCAAGCCCATGTGAATCAATTTCCTTGACACCGCTATGGCCAAGTCATAGACTTTACTATAACCACCACGCTAAAGAAGCAGGTTCAATGGCAGGATATTTAACAGATACACAATTTGAAAAGTTTAAAAAGCTTATTTACGATGAGAGCGGGATTACATTCTCCAGTTCCAACCGTTCCATTCTGGAAAGCCGGCTTCGTGAACGGGTGAGGAATTCTTCAGCCGATGATCTGGACGGCTATTATCAGATTATTATTCGGGATGAAGGGGAGCTTAAAGGCCTTCTTGATTCGGTGACCACTAACCTGACCCGGTTTTTCCGGAATCAGGCTCATATAGAAACGTTTGAATACTATGTCATTCCTGAACTGATAAAAATGAAACGGGAACAGGGCAACAAGGAAGTGAAGGTCTGGAGTGCAGGGTGTTCCACCGGGGAAGAGCCCTACACACTGGCCATGGTATTGAAAGAAACCCTTCCACCGGATTTCACCATTACCATTACCGCTTCCGACATCTCTCTGAAGTCCCTGATGATCGGGAAAGAAGGATTTTATGCGACCCAGCGGATCAGCGGAGTGCCCGAGAAATATCTGAAAAAATATTTCGATCAACGGGAGGGGGGATACGCAGTAAAAGACGAATTGAAAAAGCTGATTAAATTTGACTATCATAACCTGCAGAATGACAGCGGCCAGAGAAATCTCGATGTAATATTCTGCAGAAATGTTTTGATCTATTTTGATGCCGTTGCACAGAAAACGGTAATAGACCGCTTCTGGGCAAGCCTGGCAACCAAGTCATTCCTTTTTATCGGACATTCGGAGTCTCTCTTCGGAATGGACACCCAGTTCCAGTTTCTGAAAACAGACTGGGCATGTATTTATGCAAAGAACAGCTAAAGAGGTATCCGTGAGTTCTGACGCTATATCTGTTCTGGTAGTTGATGATTCAGCCCTGATGCGCAACCTTGTGGGCAGAATAATAGAAGGTGCCGACGGCCTGCGTCTTGCAGGCAAGGCGATGAACGGGAAATTCGCCCTCTCCAAAATCCCCAACCTCAAACCTGAGGTGATCGTTCTCGATTTGGAGATGCCGGAAATGAACGGGGTGGAATTTCTCCAGGCCTGTCAGGAGCAGGGCATCGACCTGCCGGTGATCGTCCTTTCTGCAGTGGCAAAAAAGGGCGCAAAAATCACCATGGAAGCCCTCGCCGCGGGAGCCGTCGATTTCATCATGAAGCCCCAGGGCGCAGCTCCCGACGAGGTTCGCAATATCGCCGACCATCTCATAGAACTGGTGCACTCCTATGGAAACCGCTACCGAAAACGCCGGGGCGAACCCATGGTGAAACCGGCCAAACGCCGGGATGTGCTCAAAGAACGGCCGGCGGAGATGCCGGTGAACCGGAAGGCTCCGGCAGAGATCCGCCGCCCCGCAGCCATCCCCAAAGATATCACGCCGAAAGACACACCCGGACAGCTGGAAATTATCGCAATCGGGATATCCACCGGCGGCCCCAACGCACTGAGAAAAGTGTTCTCAGAAATATCTTCTGATCTTCCGGTGCCGGTGCTCATCGTCCAGCATATGCCTGCGGGCTTCACCCTGGAATTTGCCCGGAGTCTGGACCGCATCTGCCCCCTGGAAGTGAAGGAGGCGGCGGACGGCGACATCATTAAAAAGGGCCGGGTGCTTATTGCACCGGGGGACTTTCATATCACCGTGGAAAAACGGAAACTGGCAAATATTCTCCGCCTTAATCAGGATCCGCCCATGAACGGACACCGTCCGTCGGCGGATGTGCTGTTTGAATCGGTTGCCAAAAACTTCGGGAACCGTGCCATGGGTGTGATCATGACCGGCATGGGCCGGGACGGGGCCAGAAATATCGGGGAAATTTACATGGCCGGGGGCATTACCCTGGGGCAGGACGATGCCAGCTCGGTGGTGTACGGTATGCCCCGAGTCGCTTATGAAAACGGATTCATTACCGAACAGGTTGCCATAGAAGATATGGCAGAAAAAATTTCGTCCTGGGCCCGGAAGCTTACCGGCGGGGATGAATAGACGCATCCGGTTTTTTTCAGTATATATCCATCATGTATTCCGGAGAACCATCACGCAAGCTCAGCACAACCATCTTTCCCGACCCGGTTACCTATGAAGAAGGGTATGCCCTGCAGAAAAAACTTCACAGTCAGGTTGCCGCAGGAAGACTGAACGATCAGCTGCTTCTCCTGGAGCATCTCCCGGTGTACACCCTGGGAAAACGGGCGGAAGAATCAGATTTTCTGCTGGGCAGGGAAGCGCTCACCCGGGCCGGGGCGGATATCGTGGAAATCGACCGGGGCGGCCAGATTACCTACCATGGGCCGGGTCAAATCGTCCTCTACATTATCAGCAATCTTGGGGATCGTGCCCGGAGCATTCGCCGCTTTGTTGAACAGCTGGAGCAGGTGGTCATGGATTACCTTGAGCAGGAGTTTGATATCCATTCCGGACGGAATCCCCGCCATCCGGGGGTCTGGGTGGGAGATGCGAAAATCGCCGCAGTGGGCATATCAATTCATGAAAAAACCAGCATGCATGGGTTTGCCCTGAACCTGCGCCCCGACCTCTCTGCCTTTGCAAAAATTATTCCCTGCGGCATCCGGGATAAAGAAGTGTGCTCGGTTGAATCCCTTCTCCGAAGCAGGGTTCGGCCGGCGGACAGCTCCCGGGATGATACTTCCTTTCAGGATTTTCCCCGTGAGAATATTTCACAGGTGGATATTTCACGGTTGGATATTTCACGGTTGGATATTTCACAGGTGGATATTCACCTGGAGATGGGGAAGGTGGCGGAGCATTTCCGCCGTATCTACGGTTATTCAGAGATGGAAATCAGTTCACTCCGGATCTGACGGCGGCGGGATAGTCCCGATCAGTCGTCCCTGTTGCCTTCCGGGGTTTCCACCTTTCGTCTGAACGGCTCAATGGATTCCGCAGCACCGTCATCCCCCACCTTCAGCAGTACACCCTGTATTTCCAGGCCGTCCCAGTGCTCGTTGCTCCGGGCGGGTACGCCCAGCATCTTCTGCCGGATTTCCGTTTCGGGCTCAAATCCTCCCACACTCTGAATGCTTCCGGTTCGTCCGGCGTCTGATATCACCGCAGTTCCCCGGGGAAGAATCTGAGCGTCATTAGTCTGTGTGCGGGAGCCGGATCCGATAACCGCAGTAAGCTTCCCGTCGGCATACAAATTCATGGTGGCCTTCTCTGCGGTAATGGGGGAATGAAAATCCATGATTACAATATCCGCATCCTTTTTGGCACGCTCAACAATATTGGGGAGGAAGGTGTAGGGATTACTGGGATGAATCCGGTTGAACCCCGACTGGCCCAGCAGGCTGATCACTACAATATTCTCGCTGCGCTCGGGCTTGTCATCGGGCTTTTTACCGCCCACCGTGTAGGTCCGCCAGCCTCTGCCCGGATTCCCCTGAGGAAAATTGGCGGGTCGCAGCAAGTGGTACGCCTTGGGCAGATGCTCCTGAATATCCTTCTTGAAAAAAATCTGGTCTCCCGAGGTGATCACATCTATACCCAGCTTCCGCAAATATATTGAATGAGTCTTACCAAGACCGAAGCCGCCGGTTGCCCCGTCGCCGTTGGCAATAACAAAATCAGCCTGGAACTCCTTGATCAGGGACTTGAGCTGGTTTTTCACACAGTAGATACCGGTTTTGGTTACAATTTCGGCAATATACAGAATCGTTTTTCCCATACCAAGCAGAATATACGGTTCGGGTGACATTTTACTACCCGTCGCATGTTTTATTTGATAGATTACACGTAAGCGGAGTTAATACTCCGTTTGAGTGGGCGTGCTGGTTGGCAACCACAGCAGTCAGCCGGAGCTGTAGAATCCGGTAAACGGTTGGAGCAAGGCTCAGCCGTTAATCCATTCTGTCGCCCGAACGGGGACAGGTTAGAGCGCATAAGGCTCTTACAGGAGGACATATGAAAAAGCATGATTTTCTCGACATTCGCGAGCTGTTGGATGATATCTTCGGTGCGGCCGAAGACTTCCGCATGGCATTCACCAATGAATTCAACGATTTCGGCAAGCAAACCTTCCGATGGCAGGAACACCGGGATTTTTACCCCGGCTACTCCTACCCTCCGGTGAATGTGTATATGACTGAGGACAAAACCATGGTCCTGCAGTTCGCACTTGCGGGCTTCTCGGAAGATGATATTAACCTTGAATTCAAGGGAGATTACCTTATCTTCTCCGCCGATGCTCCCAGCGACTTCGACCCCGACGGTGATGTCCGGTATTTTAAGCGCAGACTGAAACTGAAAAATGTGAAGGATCAACGCTATTTTGTGCCGGCAGACAAATATCACCAGGACAAAGTCAAGGCAGCTTTGAAAAACTCCATACTCACCGTCACCATCCCTCCCAGAGATGAAATTCAGGAGGAAGAAGGTGTGAAAGTTGATATCAAAGCCGAGGATCAAAAGAGCAGCGGCAAATCAAAAATCAAGGATGCCTGACGGCACCCTGCAGGAGGAGGAAATATGATTTTCTGGACAATCGTAGGAATCGGAATCGGATTCTTCTTCAACCCCCAAATCGAGGACGGTCTTCATAAAGTCTCCCGCATGATCAAAGATAAGCGGGGCGGCCACGACCGCTACTGAATCCCCGGGGTTTTGAAAATACAAACCCGAAAACAATCTGCAGGCTGAGCAATTCGCTACCGTCTGCGGACAATTACCAGCACCCGAAGCCGTCCGGATCATTTCCGGACGGTTTTTTTTTACTCTAAGGCATTGTACAGCAGCCCAGGTAAATTTGACCCAGGGCAAAACGGGTCATTATGACCATGTGAGTCTTTTTGATACACAAACTTCCCCGTGCGGCCATGAGTGGGCTCAACCTGAAACCATTTGGCTTAGGAGTATCCAGCTCCGCCCTCACAGCTCCTGCCGCCTGAAAATGTATCGGCACAGCAATGATTGTATAATTCTCTAATACACAAGCATTTATTAACCCAAGAATTTTTTACAAAATTTTCATCATAAATCCTGAATAGTTGGCACGAATAATGCATATGAGAGTGTAAGAACAGAAATTACCATGGAGGTAGAAAATGAATACAGTAGTACGATACAGAAACGGACGCGGGCTGGCCAACCAGATGGATGAACTGTTCAACAGCGTATTTTACGCAACACCTGAGCAGCGCATGAGAAAACCCGCAGTGGATGTACGGGAAGAAGACGACCGCTACATTGTGGAGGCTGAACTGCCCGGCATGAGCGATGCTGATATCGATATCACCATCGATGACGGAAAGCTGAAAATTGAGAACCGCAAGCAGGAACCCGAAGACGAGCAGAAGGCAACACAGAGCGAAGCAACCTATCTGCTGAAAGAACGCCGGGAAATGAACTTCAGCCGCAGCTTCGGTCTCCCCCGGGACGTGGACCAGGAACAGATCAGCGCCAATTTCACCAACGGCCTGCTTACCCTCACTCTTCCCAAGGCGGAAGAAGCCAAGCCCCGGCAGATTAAAATCAGCTAGGCCAAATGACTTCGGGCACTATCTATAATGCCCGGCAGACGGCAGGCGGGAACCTCCCGCCTGTTCCTTACATCAGTGTGAAATCAGGTGCAGTGTTCTGGTAAAACCGGCACCTGTTAAAAATACAAGCCCGGGGGTTTCGAGATTCCCCCGGGTCTTTTTATGCCTGAGTGATGTCCCCCTAAGAAAATTTCCGCTCTATTTATAACCTCTTGTATGAGTAATGTTCGATTCCACATCCTGTTGTAGTATAATCATAAGACAGGGGGCCTGAAATGAACCAGGATCAATCGGAACAGACAAAACCCAGATTGCGTGCGTTGCATGCCGTACCCTTCTTCATCGGATACAGCCTTCTCCCCCTCTATTGGCTTTTTCCCGGGGGATGGAGTGTGGCGGTCTTTGTATTTGTGCTGATACCCGTTTTTGACGTGATTTTCGGCAAGAGCAGCGTAAATTTCACGTCCCCACGAATCCCGCGGGCCTTTGATGTGCTCATATGGCTGTGGCCGTTCCTCCAGATGGGAAATCTGGTTGCCGCTCTGATCATGCTGCAGACTGCCGGAGGAAATGTCTGGTTTTTTACCGGGCACATTCTTTCGCTGGGCATAATAAACGGCGCAGTGGGCATTACCTACGCCCACGAGCTGATTCACAGGAAATCCAGGGCGGAAAATTTTCTTGGAGAGATAATACTCAGTACCGTGTGGTATCTGCACTGGAAAGTTGAGCATGTACGCGGACACCATGCTTTTGTAGCAACACCCAAAGATCCCGCCAGCGCTCCTCTGGGATCAACTATCTACAGCTTCATTCCCAAGTCATTTTTCGGCGGATGGAAAAGCACAGCAGCTCTGGAATCGGAAAGACTCAAGCGGAAAGGCCTTCCCCCCATCTCCCTGAGAAATTATCTATGGAGTGCAGCTCTCATTCCTTCAGTCTTTACCGCTGCCGTGGGTCTGCTCATTGGTTTCAAGGCAATGCTGATATTTCTCCTTCAGGCCCTGGTAGCCATAATTCTGCTTGAAATTGTAAATTACATCGAACACTACGGTCTTCGGAGAAAACAGCTGGAAAGCGGAAACTACGAACGGCCCCACCCCGGTATATCATGGAATGCTGACAATCGGCTTACCAACGCCTTCCTCATAAACCTGCAGCGGCATTCTGACCATCATGCCCGCCCCAGAGTTCAGTACCCCATGCTGGAAAGCCGGAAAGATGCGCCCCAGCTCCCCTTCGGCTACGCGACCATGATCCTGGCAGCCCTCATTCCTCCTCTGTATAAGCGCATAGTTGAACCCCGGATTCCCCCGGACTGAAAAACCGGCATGTAAATCCGAGACCTGCACTGTTGATTACTTAGCCCATGCTTCCGCTGAAATGGCAAATTTTCAGCGCTCTGATAGTGGTGATCACGCTTATATCAGTTTTTATTATATATCGAAGACAAAACCCCGCAGACAGAGCTTACTCAACCCCTATCCGGATTGATGATCCCTCTGGACATCCAATCGGCTCCCGTATCTCACAATCGCCCCTCATACAGGGAGGAGCAAATTTTGCAACCCAAAGGCTCATCCGTAGAGGCGGCGAATTAATAATTCGCTCATCGTTTGCCTTTTAAATTCTTTGCGTTGATGTTCGCCATTCCGGCTCTCTACCTCATGGGCTTCGAAATTGCCGAGAAAGTTCTGGCCGGAATCATAGTAGGCGCGACCGAAATCGCAGAATACGCAGTGCACAATACAAACCCCGGTTATTGGCTTTTTATTTTGATTGCATTGGGCCTGCAGTTTTTTTACCAAGAGGGCACGCGAATACAGCCTCAGGAACAGAAGGTTCTGAAAGGTTCACACCGCATCGGCTTCCAGGAAATTGCCGGTCTCCAGGTTCTTACAAAGCAGGTATTCTCAAGACGCTCAGGCGGTTTTATGAGCTATGAACTGAACTTAGTACAGAACAACGGAAACCGGCTTACCCTGATGAATCATGGAGACCAGGTCAGATTACTCCATGACGCCAGAAAAATTGCCGATGTGATTGAAAGACCGCTATGGGCTCCGGAATTCCGCTAGGGCCTCTACCTCAGCCTGTGCAAATAGGTCCGGGCGAAAAGACGCACACGCGCCAACACATCTCTGAAGGAAGAAAACAGCAAACCAAAAGACAGCCTGGATAGTCTTGACAGATATAGAGTGAATCTATATATTCATCTTCGCCTGCCCAGGTGGCGGAATTGGTAGACGCGCTAGATTCAGGTTCTAGTGGGGGCAACCCCGTGGAGGTTCAAGTCCTCTTCTGGGCACTAAAAAAAGAGATTCGGCTCATAGAGTCGGATCTCTTTTTTTATGTCCCAAGGATTGGAGGACTTGAAGCGCAGCCTCCGGCGCGAGCGCTGCGAGCCCAAAAAGCCATGGATGGCTTTTTAGGAGGCGGAGACGGCCTGGAGTTGAGCGACCCGGATGGGAGCGAAATGGAAGGCCAAGTCCTCTTCTGGGCAACAAAAATGGCATTCGATCTTTTTGATCGGATGCCATTTTTTGTGTCTGAATAGAGGACTTGAAGCGAGGAGACGGCGTGACCGCTGAGGGAGCGCAAATCCACAGGATGTGGATTTAGGCGACGAGACGCCCGGAAGAAGTGAGCCACGACGGCGAACGACTGGAGGGCAAGTCCTCTTCTGGGCAACATTAAACCCTTTCGGGGTAAGAGAATAGGACGAGTCAAATTGGCTCGTCCTTTTTTTTATTCTGGCGTCAAAGGGAAATGACGCTCTTATTGACGCTTTTTGGTTTGTGATTGGGTGTTTGGAAAGTGGAAATGTTTCTGCTCCTTTTACGTGTTTGATCAGAAATAAATTCATATGCGTGAGAGCGCAATGATTCGATATATTGATCTTTTATCGGTGATGGAATCGTCGCTAGCAATTCGGGAGCAATAAGCTCAGTGAAATAAAATCCGGTGTACTCTGTTGTATTAAAAACAGCATCGGCACTGCCGATATACTCTCCAATCACCGTCGTTCCCGAACGTGGAGAGTCGAGGACAAAAATTGGCGTAATCATGAATACTCCCATTCGGATCGTAACAGTGAGTACAGCTTCAAATCGTGCACAGATTCATTAATCCGTTCTGCTTGCCGTAATATTCCTTCACAGGTAAAACCAAGTTTTTCAGCAACTTTCTGGCTTGCAACATTTTTGGTGGCACATTTAATTTCAAGACGTGCGAGATTATATTCCTGAAAGCCGATACGCATGAGATGCCTGATTGATGTCGTTGTATATCCCATGCCGGTACAATGCTTATCTATCCAGTACCCGAGAGAGCCCGTTCTATTTTTAAAGTCTATAGGATGATACGATGCAATTCCTTTAAACATTTCCTCAACAAAAATGCCTAAAGTGGGCGAACCATTTTCAGTTTTCTTTTGTGCAAATGATACAAAATCTTGAGCATCTTCCAGTGTATTGTTTTTCGATACCCAACCGAGCCATGGCGAGAGGTGTGACCTGTTTTCCTGGATTATTTTGTGAATCTCCGGGGCATCTTTTTGTTCGAGAGGACGGACGAGTAATATTTCACCTAACTGTCTTGCTTCCATTTTTTCTCCTTACATGCACCACTACACCTCGAATTGAACCAAACATGAATAAACCTACCAGAATAACTGCAATAATGATGGCATTCATAGAGAATATTCGTTCGGTAATTATTAATATATCTTCCACTCCTGACAGCCATGTGCGGAATATGAGTAATGCTGCAATTGTACCATGGCAACATTCACGACGATAACCGCCCCTTCGTCCCAATTTTGGGACATTACCCATCTTCATACCTGCAGTATAAAATTTATGTAAATTTCCAACTACCCTGCTCACTTTGAACATGATCTGCAATCTCCTCCGGATTTTACCTTACTGCACGTACCTGCTTCACAGGTTTTATCCGTTTCCGTCCCCTTATATGCCTGGATTTCGACCACAGGCTCATCAAATGGATATACCGGTGGCACAGGCTGGCAAGGTGGACAGGATGACCGGTTAATCTCCATGCGTTTCTCTCGGGCATCCGACATCAAAAGCTTGTATAACTCTTCATCCAGTTCATATCCGGAATATACCTCATTGGGAGTCAGGCCCTTCAGTTTTGTATGGGGCCGACAATTGTACTCCTCAATATAATGTTTCAAAGATTCCCAGAGCCGATTTGCCTTCGGAAGTCCCCGAGGAAAGATATGCCGGTACTTCAGGGATTTGTTTACCGCCTCGATCATGGAGTTGGAAAAATCAACATCCTTCCCGGCAATCATAAGTTCCAAACCTGTTCCTGCCAATGTAGTTCTCATCATCATATTATCGAATTCACTTCCGCCGTCTGTAATCAGCATGGCTGATTTTTTCTTATCTGCCATTTGGGTAATCGCTTTCCTAGTCACGACTCTGGAGTTTCTCGCTCTGAGTTTGGTATCCAGATGCCAGGATAGAATTTTGCGCGAGTAATTATCTATCAGAAGATGAAGGTAATGAACTATTCCTTCTGTGGACTTTATCTGGGTCACATCCATATGCCACACCTCATCCACATCCTCCGCTTCTATGCTGCCGCGTTTCTGCTTCTTATTTTTGACTTTCCGCTTATGCAGCCCAAGATCACGGGCATAGCTCAGGATAGTAGGGATGCTGGATATGACGATTCGTTCCCGCACCAGAGTTGCGGCTATCGCGAATGCGGACCATGCGGATTTAATCGGATCACGGAATGCCTTGATCAACTTAGCAATTTCATTATTAGTCAGCTGAGTCGGGTATGATGCAACACACTCAAAGCGGGGTGCTCTGGTGCAGCCTATTGGATTTGCTTTCCAGAGATTGAAACGCCTTGGCGTCATATCAAAGAACTTGAGGATCTGCTTGTCCGGAATAAATTGCTTTGTTCTTTCTACCAGATATATGAAAGATTCCCGAATTTGGGGTGATTTTATCTTATTCAGCCGGTGAGCATTCTTACCAAGCCGCTTCAAAAAGAATGCAACTCTGGCGATAGAATGCGCTACTGCTGTCGCTGTTCGAGAATCAAGAATGTCTTTAATTTCCTCCAGGCGATTTGTGAGGCCTTCATATTTTTTGCCTACGATATCGGTGAAATCGGCATTTCGGAAGTTATGGCGAGTTGATGTCGGAAGCGACGATATATCAGCCTGATCAGCAATACCAAGATTTACTGCGAGTTTGAAGCTTGTTGAGTAGCGGGAATAGGATGCGTTTTTTGACATGGAACCGGGACTATAGCAGAAATATTTCTATTTTGACTAGCGTATTGAATTTTGCAACCCCACACGTTACAATCATAGTATGATCAAATCATTCAGGCACAAAGGTCTTGAAGAGTTCTTCTTTACAGGAAAGAAAAAGGGGATCAATCCTGATCATGCCGGAAAGCTTTCGCGAATCCTTGACCGACTCGATGCATCTATTACCGTTCAGGATATGGCGCTGCCAGGTTATAAATTGCATAAACTTTCCGGAAATGAAAAAGACATTTGGTCTGTCTGGGTTAATGGAAACTGGCGCATCACTTTTTTCTTCGAGGAAGGCAATGCCTATATCGTAGATTACCGGGATTATCATTGAGGCTGGTCGGCAACTTTGTTACCTGCTCGCCCATGCGACCGGAGGGGATTATATGAATACGCGAAAACCTACACACCCTGGAATTGTGTTAAAAGAGGATGTTCTTGTTCCTCTAAATCTCACTGTCACCGAAGCAGCTGAGGATCTTGGCGTTTCACGCAAAGCATTATCTGAGCTGATAAATGAACGAGCTGCGCTCAGCCCCGACATGGCAGTAAGAATTGCGAAGGCAACTAATACATCCGCTCAGAGTTGGCTAAATATGCAATCAAAGCTTGATTTGTGGAATGCCGAGCAAAAAGAATATAAGATTATTCCCTTTCCAAGCACAAAGCCTGATGATGATGTTCAGGTCCAAATGTGAATAATTTACGGAAATATTTTGACGCCGTTATCGACGCCTTTATTATGCGAGCATAGAAGCATTATATGGATAACTGACGACATAAGCTCCTGTTATGCGGCTCTATACAGCTGTATATGGACCAAGGCAACATTCACAACGATAATCGCCCGTTCGTCCCAAATTTGGGACACTCCCCGTCTCCATACCTGCAGTATAAGTTCGGAGCAGTAATAGGGTAAAGAGCAGATCCTTTCGTCTCTTGGTTGCAAGAAACACAAGTCCCTGGAAGAGATTTATCAGGAAGTGAAACATATATTCAGTATCGTTGATTCAGAATATGGAAACATTTGCAGAATATGCGGCTGCAGTTCAAAAAACTATAGTACGGGCAGCTGTTCATCGGTGCATTTGCAAACATGCATGCCCCCCCCCATATAAAGAGTGGTTTTTTTCTTTTTTAAATATCAACACTATATATGCTTGACATATGTCGATCATTAAATCATACTTTTGACATCAGGTAATGCCGCAGAGAATAACCCTGCAGCGGAAGTCCGGTGAAAATCCGGCGCAGCCCCCGCTACTGTAATGCAGACGAAATCCGAACATGCCACTGGGAAACCGGGAAGGCCGGAGAGTAGGACGAAGCAAAGCCAGGAGACCTGCCTGAAAACACAGAACGGGAGGTTCATCCGTGATCCGCATCTTAAATTCCCGAAACATATAATTTTTCTCCGTTCCAGCGCGCATTTTATGCGTGCGTTTGTGCATGAAATTTCGGAGAAGTACCCGTCCCCGGTCTTGGTAAGAGAGCATGGTGGAAGGGGCGAAAATCGCAAGGAGGACAATATGAGAGTAAGCCATGTTCGCAAGCGCGACGGCAGACAGGGGGAATTTGACTTCTCCCGGATACGCTCGGCCCTGAGCAGAGCGTTTGAAGCCGGCGGGGAAGGCAGAGAAGAAACGGGCGAAAACGAGCACCACGACAAGGTGGAAGCAACCGCTGCTGAGATTGAAAAGATGATTCGGTCATGGGAGGACGCTCAACTGGCGGCTATTGGCCCCGGAGCGGAGCTGCCCGCCATCCCCGTAGAGGAAATACAGGAAATGGCCGAGACGGCTTTGATGAAGTGCGGGTACTTCGAAACAGCCAAACGCTACATCCGTTACAGGTATCACCACGGATTGGAGCGAAGAGAAACCGGTCGCCAACGAAAAGAAGACGCCGAGAGCGGGAAAATGGCGGTGGCCACCGGCAGCGGCCAGAGGGTCAGCTTTTCCCGAGAAAATCTGGAAGCGTATTTGAACCAGCAGCGCCAACTCCTCGGCAAAGTAAAGGCCGCCGAAATTGACAGCAGCCGCATAAGCCGCATGGTTCTGGAAGGGCTTGGCGAAACGGTGAGCACCGCAGAACTCAGGCTCCTCAGCGTTCAAGCCGCAGCCGGGCTCATAGAAGAGGACCCGGTGTACGATGAATACGCAGCCCTGCTCCTGCGCCAGGCACATGCGCGGGAACTGCTGGCCTCCGAGGCTGGAGAAAGCGGGTATTTTACCGCATACCGTCAAGGCTTTATCCGGGAAATCAACCGGGGCATCGAACTCTCATACTTCGATCCCCGCCTCGCCGAATTTAATGTAGAGGCAATGTCTCAGGCCATAAAACCCGAACGGGATATGGAATTACGCTACATCGGCAGCGAGACCCTGCGCGAGCGCTATCTCCTGCAGATTGAAGGCAAGCCCTCGGAAACCTATCAGGGTTTCTGGATGCGGGTCGCAATGGGCCTTGCTCTGAATGAGGCTAATAAAGAAGAAAAGGCCCTGGAGTTCTACGAGCTTATGAGCAGCCTTCGATTTATTCCATCTACCCCCACGCTTTTCCACGCAGGATTGGAACATCCCCAGCTTTCAAGCTGCTATCTTTCCACGGTGAACGACGATCTCTCGCATATTTTCAAGGTGATGGGCGACAATGCGGCCCTTTCCAAGTGGTCGGGCGGAATAGGAAACGACTGGACACGCGTTCGGGGCACCGGCGCTTGGATTGCCAGCACCAAGGTGCACTCCCAGGGAGTCATCCCCTTTCTGAAAATCGCCAACGACGTCACCGTCGCCATTAACCGCTCGGGCAAGAGGCGGGGAGCGACCTGCGCCTACCTCGAAACATGGCATTACGACATTGAAGATTTCCTCGATCTGCGCCGCAACACAGGCGACGACAGACGCCGCACCCCGGACATGAACACCGCCAACTGGATACCCGACCTGTTTATGAAGCGGGTTGAGGCCCAAGGCGAATGGACCCTGTTCTCCCCGGATGAGACCCCCGACCTGCATGACCTATACGGTTCGGACTTCGAGAAACGATACGAGGAGTACGAAGCGGCTGCGGCAAGGGGCGAGATCAATCTCTTCAAAAACGTTGAAGCCGAAAAGCTTTGGCGAAAGATGCTCTCCAGGCTCTTCGAAACCGGTCACCCCTGGATAACCTTCAAGGATCCCAGCAATATCCGCAGTCCGCAGGATCACGCGGGGGTGGTGCACAATTCCAACCTTTGCACCGAAATAACCCTCAACAATTCGTCTGACGAAACTGCAGTGTGCAACCTGGGCTCGATAAACCTTCCCCGGCATCTGCGCGCTATTTCTGATGAAAGCGGCGGGGATAATAATACCGGTGCAGCATTCGTTGAACTCGACGAAGAGCTTATCGCCGGGACAGTTTCCACCGCCATCCGCATGCTGGACAACGTCATCGACATCAATTACTACCCCACCGAAGAAGCCCGGCGCAGCAATATGCGACACCGGCCCATCGGCCTGGGCATACTTGGATTCCAGGACGCCCTGTTCATGCAGGGTCTCGGCTTCCATCACGAAGAGGCTCTGGCCTTTGCCGACAGATCCATGGAGGTTATTTCCTGGAACGCCATAATGGCCAGCTCCCAGCTCGCAGCCGAAAAAGGTGCTTATGACAGCTTCAAGGGCAGCAAGTGGGACAGGGGCATTCTTCCCCAGGACAGTCTGGACATCCTTGAAGCCCAGCGGGGCATTGACATTGACGTTCCCCGTGGCGGAGCTCTGGATTGGGAGCCGGTTCGGCAATCGGTTAAGAAACACGGCATGCGAAACTCGAACACCATGGCAATCGCCCCCACGGCGACCATCTCTAACATCGCAGGTGTCTACCCCTGCATAGAGCCGGCGTACAAGAACCTCTATGTAAAGAGCAATATGTCCGGCGAATTCACTGTTGTGAACCGCTACCTGGTCCAGGAGCTCAAGGCCATGGACCTGTGGAACGACCAGATCCGCGAACTGCTCAAATTCAGGGACGGCTCGGTTCAGGAAATAACCCAGATCCCCGCCGAACTACGGGAGCGCTATCTTGAAGCCTTCGAGATTGATCCGGTTACCCTGCTTCGCTTCACCGCCAGGAGAAGCAAATGGATAGACCAGAGCCAAAGCCACAACGTCTTTATGAAGGGAAGCTCAGGCAAAATGCTGGATACCATCTACCGCAGCGCTTGGCGTATGGGATTAAAAACCACCTATTATCTGAGAACTCTGGCCGCGAGCCAGATTGAAAAATCAACCCTGGATGCAAAGGTCTACGGCTACACCCAGAAACGGGGTGCAGGGGCAAGTGCAGGCGGGGATGAAAGTTCGCCGGCTACAGGCAGCACTCCCGAGAACCAGCCGGTTGCAAAAGTCGCAGGTGTTGGTCTGGCTCTTGCCGCTGCTCCCATGACGGCGGTTCAGGGAGCTGAAATTTGCAACCTTCTGGATCCCGACTGCGAGGCTTGCCAGTAAGAGGAAAAATCCGGCGCAGGATTCACAGGAATCCACGCCGGTACGCCAGCATTAATCAATGAGGAGAAAACATGGCAATCATCAACAACAGTAAGACCGACCCGAATAAAATCCTGCCCATGACGTACTCATGGGCCAGGCAGCATTACAAGGACGGGGTAGCGAACAACTGGGTTCCCGAGGAAATCCCCATGCAGGACGACATAGAGCTCTGGAAATCCGGACGCCTGAGCGACGCGGAGCGGCACCTGATTATGTGGAACCTTGGATTTTTCAGCACTGCCGAAAGCCTGACCGCAAACAACATTGTTCTGAGCGTGTACAACCACGTCACCAATCCCGAGTGTCGGCAGTACCTGCTGCGCCAGGCCTACGAGGAGGCGGTGCACACCGACACATTTATCTACTGCTGTGATTCCCTGGGTCTGGACCCCGACCAGCTCTACGGCATGTATGAGACTATCCCCTCCATCAAGGAGAAGGACGACTTTGTCATCAACCTCACCGAAGGAATCCTGGATCCACATTTCTCAACCGTCGGCAGCGACAACATCAGACGGTTCATCCACGACCTCATCGGCTATTACGTTATAATGGAAGGAATATTCTTCTACGCCGGCTTCGCCATGATGCTGGCCCTCAAGCGCCAGAAAAAAATGGTTGGCATTGGCGAGCAGTTCGAGTACATCATGCGGGACGAGAGCCTGCACCTTGCCTTCGGCGCTGACCTCATTAACACCATCGTCGCCGAAAATCCCGATATCTGGACCGATGAATTCAAGGCTGAGGTCACAAAGCTCATCGCCGAGGCGGTGGAACTGGAAAAGGTTTATGCCAGAGACGCATGCCCCAACGGCATACTGGGTTTCTCCTCGCAGCAGTTCTGCGACTACGTCGAGCACATCGCAGACCGCCGCCTTGAGCGGATAAATCTCAAAGCAATCTACGGGAAACCAAATCCCTTCCCCTGGATGAGCCAGTCCACCGACCTTTCCAAGGAGAAAAACTTCTTCGAAACCAGGGTAACCGAGTACCAAATAGCCGGCAACCTGGACTGGGATTAGAGGGCGAACAAAAAACACACGGCTACCCGTACCATTAACCACGAAGCATTGATAAACATAAAAGGAGACAGACAATGGAAACCACGCAGATATCAGTAATAAGCAGAGACGGTGAAATTCGCAACTTCGATATCTCCCGTATAGAAAATGCCGTTTCGAAGGCATACGCCGCTGTAGCCCACTTGGACAGCCAGGCAGGATGGCCATCTGTAACGCCACACAACATTGCAGTTAAGGTTAGAGAAAAAATAATTTCATCAATAGCCGAGCTGAATACAGAGCATGGAATTGAGCCCATCAGCGTAGAGATCGAAAGAATTCAGGATGCTGTGGAACAGACGCTCATGGAAATGGAACTCTTCAAGCAGGCCAAGGCCTACATGCTTTATCGTTCCAAGCATGGGGAGCTTCGCAGCTTCGATGCCGCCATGCTGGACATCAGCAATACAATGGACGGCTACCTTGGGAAATCCGATTGGCGGGTAAACGAAAACGCAAACGTGAACTACAGCCTCGGCGGCCTCATTCTCCATAATTCCGGGGCGATAACCGCTAATTATTGGCTCAACAGCATCTATTCTCCGGAGGTTGCCAAGGCTCACAAGAGCGCAGCCTTTCATATACACGATTTATCGATGTTTTCGGGTTACTGCGCAGGCTGGTCCCTTCGCCAGCTCATTGCCGAAGGCCTGGGCGGGGTGAGGGGTAAAATATCCTCCACCCCGGCAAAACATCTGGTAACCCTGGTCCAGCAAATGGTGAATTTCCTCGGCATTATGCAGAATGAATGGGCAGGCGCCCAGGCATTTTCCAGTTTCGACACGTATCTGGCACCCTTCGTGCGCGAAGACGGGCTGGATCAGGCAGGGGTGAAGCAGGCTCTGCAAAGTTTTATCTACGGGGTGAACACCCCCAGCCGCTGGGGAAGCCAGGCTCCGTTTACTAACATCACCCTGGACTGGATGGTCCCTGGGGATCTGGCCGACAAGGCCGCAGTGGTCGGCGGCATTGAGCTTGACTATAGCTATGGTGACCTCCAAGCGGAGATGGACATGATCAACCGGGCGTTTCTGGAATTGATGATTGAAGGCGACGCGTCGGGACGGGGTTTTCAATATCCCATCCCCACCTACAATATCACCAAGGACTTCGCCTGGAATAGTGAAAATGCCGAGCTCTTATTCAGAATGACAGGTAAATACGGCACTCCGTATTTCCAGAATTTCGTAAACTCCGACCTCAATCCCGGTGATGTCCGCTCAATGTGCTGCAGGCTCCAGCTGGACAAGCGCGAGCTGCGCAAACGGGGGGGAGGGTTGTTCGGCAGCGATGAGTTCACCGGCTCAATAGGTGTTGTAACTATTAATCTTCCCCAAATTGCCCACCTTGCCGCCGACCGCCACGATTTCCTTGCCCGCCTTGACGAGCTTATGAATCTTGCAAGTGAAAGCCTGGAGACCAAGCGCGTGGTTGTGCAAAAGCTCCTGGACCAGGGACTGTTCCCCTATACAAAACGATACCTCAGCCATTTGAACAACCATTTCTCCACCATCGGGATTGTCGGCATGAATGAGGCCACGGAGAATTTCATGGGCAAAAACCTTCTGGACAACGAAGCTCGGGCTTTCGCCTTGGAAATACTGGACCACATGCGCAGCCGTATGGCCGATCTTCAGGAGAGCACCGGCAGCTTGTACAACCTGGAAGCCAGCCCGGCGGAGGGAACAAGCTACCGCCTGGCTCTGCACGATACAAAAAATCACCCTGGCATAATAACCGCGGGCACCGAAGAACAGCCCTTCTACACAAACTCGACCCAGCTGCCCGTGGATGCAACAGCAGATATTTTGGACGCCTTGGATCTGCAAGATGACATGCAGTCCAGGTACACCGGTGGAACGGTGTTCCACGGATTTCTGGGAGAAAGCATAAAGGACTGGAGGGCCTGCGCGGATCTGGTCAGAATTATCGCCCACAACTACCGCCTACCCTATTTCACCATATCGCCAACATTCTCCATTTGCCCGGTCCACGGATATTTGGACGGCGAGGTGCACGAATGCCCCCATTGCAGCGGCGAAACCGAAGTCTACAGCCGCATAGTCGGATATTACCGCGCCCTGAAAAACTGGAACCAGGGCAAGAGTCGAGAATTCGTCGAGAGGAAGACCTATGTTCATACCATAGACAGCGCGGGGATGGTTCGCCCCGATACTCCAACCATCGCAAACACCTTGATCGCAAAAGCCGAGGCTGCGCATAGCGCTCCCAGCCTGGAGTACTACTTTACCCCAAGCTGTCCCAAATGTCCCTCGGTGAAATCGACACTGGAGAATGTGGCTGCGAATTTTACCCCGGTAGATGCGGCATCTGAGGGTGGTGCGATTCTGGCTGCGGAAAACGGCATATCATCGGTTCCAACGGTTATTGCTAGGGATCGCAATGGCAGAGAGGTGTTCAGGAGCAGCGATCTGAATCGCATCGCCGAGTACATCCGCAAATGAAAGAGCCCGTAGCCAAAATGATGAAAACAGAGACCTTCTGTGATCAAAAAGCCGGAAAGCTTCCCGGCATATCTCCTCATTCCCCGCACCAGCGTAGTGACGGTCTCTCCCGCCTGGGGTTCTACCCCACGAGCCTTGTGGATTTTCCCGGGCGGGTTGCCTCAGTTCTATTTACCGCCGGCTGCCCTTTGGCCTGCCCCTACTGCCACAATGCAGAGCTCATACATGGCAGGCACCCGGAGTCATTTCTTTCCATGGCAGAGGTACTTACAGCTTTAGCAGCCCGGCGAAACCGAGTCAGCCACGTAGTGATCAGCGGTGGCGAGCCGCTGGTGCATCCCGGACTTTACGATTTCATAGACGAACTTGCAGACATCGGTATGAGCATAAAGCTGGATACATCGGGAGTTCTGCCCTCCGCTCTCGAAAAGGTTCTCAACCATCCTGCGCTGGTGTATGTAGCCATGGATGTAAAAACCACACCCTCGAACTACGCCCTCGTCGGCGGAAAATCGGGCATGGGAAAAAGAGTTCTTGAAAGCCTCAGAATTCTGAGGGCTTGGAAGGATAGCGAAGAATTTTCATTGCATAGCACCAGGGAATATGAATTGCGGACCGTATGCGCTCCGGGAATTATTAATGAAATAGCTCTCAAGGAGATATCCGAGCTGCTAAATCCTGGGGAGAAATGGACGCTCAGCAGATACAAGGGCGAAAAGGTCCTCGATCCAGAAATAAATGAGCTGCCAATGTTGAGTGAAGAGCAAATAGTACAGCTTGAAAGCTGTTGGGAAAGACATGGATGTATATGCTGACTGACCCGCAAAATTCACGACGATAATCTCCCTTTCGTCCCAATTTTGGGACACTTCCCGTATCCATAACTGCAATATAAATTTTCTGTGAATTTCCAGCTACCCTGCTCATTCTGCACATGAACCCGTGCTATAGTTTTTTGCCTGCCACGCACTACTCAGATAATAATGATGATGTAATCCAGACAGAACAGGCATTTTCCTGATTACACCATCCTCAACTTCAACAGCAACATTTTAACCGGCAAGTCCATATAACTGATAGTTGATGGAAAATTGCGGAACATTATCATGACTCAACATGGCTCCAGAATTATCTACTGAAAAATCGATCAACTGTTGTTTTACATAGGGCCTC
Organism: Salinispira pacifica; assembly: GCF_000507245.1. Lineage (GTDB taxonomy): Bacteria > Spirochaetota > Spirochaetia > DSM-27196 > Salinispiraceae > Salinispira > Salinispira pacifica. Next base: position 3,587,722 of record NC_023035.1, read on the forward strand.
CTGAAAAAACCTTAACCCTATACATATAAATGAAATACTGCTAGAATTTGTGCATGAAGTGCACGGTTTTTGCGAAAACCAGGCAAAAACCCTTGCACCTGTTTTCTTGGCGGGAGGGATTATGTATAGAACTGAGGACAAAACGCAGCTTTCATTTGAAGGTTTCTATCTCCCATTTGGAGGCAAACTGAACCCCAATAACCGCTGGGTACAGCTTGCTGATTTAATTCCCTGGGAAGATTTAGAAGCAGAATACGCCTCACAGTTTGCTATCGAAAGCGGGCAAGGCGCTCCGGCAATACAGTTTCGGACAGCTCTGGGTGCCCTGATTATAAAGGAAAAATTAGGAATTACAGATGAGGAAACCGTGGAGCAGATTCGTGAGACGCCTTACCTGCAATATCTCATCGGAATGCAGGGGTACCAGGATGAGGCTCCCTTTGATCCATCAATGATGGTCCATTTCAGAAAGCGAATCAGCATGGACATGATCACTCACGCAAATGAATTGATTATTGCCGAAGAACGTAAAAAAAAACTGAAGATGATACGGAAGCTGAAAAAGAAGAAAATCCTGAGGTAGAGAATAGCGGGAAGCTGCTGATTGATGCCACCTGCGTACCCGGTGATATTCGATATCCCACCGATCTTTCGCTTTTAAATGAGAGCCGGGAAAAACTGGAAACCATCATAGACGTTCTTCACGCAGAACGGGCCAAGGGGGCGACAAAACCCCGAACCTACCGGCAGAAAGCGCGAAAGGATTTTTTAGTGGTCATCAAAAAGCGCAGAGCAAGCAAGAACAAGATTCGCAAAGCAATACGCAAGCAGCTGGGGTACATACGCCGTAATCTCCGGCATATAGAGCAATTAGCGACGGTAGTCGGCTTGAATAGCCTGTCTCGGCAGCAGTACCGGAATCTGTTGGTTATCTCGGAAGTCTTTCGCCAGCAGGCACTGATGTATGAATCCAAAGATCATCGAATATCGGGCCGGATTGTGAGTATCTCCCAACCCCATATTCGACCCATCGTCAGGGGAAAAGCCGGTACCCCGGTTGAGTTCGGCATGAAGATTTCATCCGCCAATATTGACGGGTACATGTTTATCGATCGCTGTTCATGGGATCCATACAACGAGTCTGGTGATTTAGTCATGCAGGCTGAAAAGTACAGGCACAGATATGGTGTGTATCCGGAATCAATACACGCCGATCAGATTTACCGCACCAGGGGCAACCGGAATTGGTGCAAGGAACGGGGAATCAGATTATCCGGTCCGCCGCTTGGTCGTCCACCGAAAGATCGTGGAGAAAATCGAGAACGAAAGAAGCTGGCCCGTCAGGATGAGCTGGATAGAATAGCTGTCGAAGGGACATTTGGCAGAGCAAAACGACGGTATGGAAATGTCAACATCGGTGCAGTCCCTAAATACCCAACATATTTTTAAGCAGCCTTTTCTTGAGTAACAAATTTTTCCCTGTAAATGGCAGGAGGCAATCCACCCTCATTCACGGTACTGATCCGCTTGCGATTATAGTAAACCATGACATAGCGCCAGATTACAGTCTTCACCTGTTCCCTGGACATTTTCCTTGTATTCATTTTGTACAACTTTTCTTTTTTCAGTGTTGCGAAGAAGCTTTCCATCCGGGCATTATCGTAGCACTTCCCGACGTCACTCATGCTCTGAATAGCCCGATAACTACCAAGCAACTCTTTAAATTGATCACTCGTATACTGGCTCCCAGCATCACTGTGTACGAGCACACCGCTTCCGGGAGTTCTGCTTTGATATGCATCAGCAATGGCCTGAATGCACAATTCCTTTTTCATATGCTCATCCATTGCCAAGCTAACAATCTCTCCTCCGAAACAGTCGAGAACAGGCGCTACATAGGGCCTCCTGAAAAAACCTTAACCCTATACATATAAATGAAATACTGCTAGAATTTGTGCATGAAGTGCACGGTTTTTGCGAAAACCAGGCAAAAACCCTTGCACCTGTTTTCTTGGCGGGAGGGATTATGTATAGAACTGAGGACAAAACGCAGCTTTCATTTGAAGATTTCTATCTCCCATTTGGAGGCAAACTGAACCCCAATAACCGCTGGGTACAGCTTGCTGATTTAATTCCCTGGGAGGATTTAGAAGCAGAATATGCCTCACAGTTTGCTATCGAAAGCGGGCAAGGCGCTCCGGCGATCCGTTTCCGTACAGCATTGGGTGCCCTGATTATAAAGGAAAAATTAGGAATTACAGATGAGGAAACCGTGGAGCAGATTCGTGAGACGCCTTACCTGCAATATCTCATCGGAATGCAGGGGTACCAGGATGAGGCTCCCTTTGATCCATCAATGATGGTCCATTTCAGAAAGCGAATCAGCATGGACATGATCACTCACGCAAATGAATTGATTATTGCCGAAGAACGTAAAAAAAAACTGAAGATGATACGGAAGCTGAAAAAGAAGAAAATTCTGAGGTAGAAAACAGCGGAAAGCTGCTGATTGATGCCACCTGCGTACCCGGTGATATTCGATATCCCACCGATCTTTCGATTTTAAACGAGAGCCGGGAAAAACTGGAAACCATCATAGACGTTCTTCACGCAGAACGGGCCAAGGGGGCGACAAAACCCCGAACCTACCGGCAGAAAGCGCGAAAGGATTTTTTAGTGGTCATCAAAAAGCGCAGAGCAAGCAAGAACAAGATTCGCAAAGCAATACGCAAGCAGCTGGGGTACATACGCCGTAATCTCCGGCATATAGAGCAATTAGCGACGGTAGTCGGCTTGAATAGCCTGTCTCGGCAGCAGTACCGGAATCTGTTGGTTATCTCGGAAGTCTTTCGCCAGCAGGCACTGATGTATGAATCCAAAGATCATCGAATATCGGGCCGGATTGTGAGTATCTCCCAACCCCATATTCGACCCATCGTCAGGGGAAAAGCCGGTACCCCGGTTGAGTTCGGCATGAAGATTTCATCCGCCAATATTGACGGGTACATGTTCATCGATCGCTGTTCATGGGATCCATACAACGAGTCTGGTGATTTAGTCATGCAGGCTGAAAAGTACAGGCACAGATATGGCGTGTATCCGGAATCAATACACGCCGATCAGATTTACCGCACCAGGGGCAACCGGAATTGGTGCAAGGAACGGGGAATCAGATTATCCGGTCCGCCGCTTGGTCGTCCACCGAAAGATCGTGGAGAAAATCGAGAACGAAAGAAGCTGGCCCGTCAGGATGAGCTGGATAGAATAGCTGTCGAAGGGACATTTGGCAGAGCAAAACGACGGTACTCAATGGGTCGATTAATGACAAAGCTTGCTGAGACCAGTGAATCGCAGGTGGCCATGATCATGCTGGTGATGAACCTGGAAAAGATTCGGAAGGATCTTTTTTACGTCTTTATCATAGCTATGCTACGCAGCCGAAAAATTACGAAGTCTCATTTCCCCGTGGTATTGGGGTATGGTAATATGGCAGCATAGGGTTTTTTCAGGAGGCCCTAATTGGGATTGCAGAAAAAAAGGAACTAGAGAATAAAGGTTATATTGTATATCTTGTGACTACTGGAAAAAAAGCAATTGAAACAATTACGCAAGAGAATTTGCCAGTAGATTTAATACTCATGGATATAGATTTAGGCTCTGGCATTGACGGGACACAGGCTGCCCAAATAATCCTAAAGGAAAAAGACATTCCTATCGTTTTCTTATCCTCACATACTGAACCTGAGATTGTTGAGAAAACCGAAAAAATCTCTGCCAGCCCCCGGCTACATATCTACAGTATAAATTTTCTGTGAAATTCCCGCTACGCTTCTCGTTAGATGAAAATGACCTGAGACCTTTCCTGATAGTTTCCCTGGATGGTACAGGCAATGCTTGTCCGCTTCTCATCGCTGAATTACAATACGTCATGTATGAGAGATGACGAAAATTCCGGAATTCAGCCGGCGGGGTCCCGTGAAAACGGGATTGATCGACGCTCGGAAAAGTTTCAATATATGCTGCCCTTTTATATGGAGCCGGGTATGAATGAGCTTCACGGCACTCTGGGGCTGGGTGACAACAGTTTATGTATTGAGTGGCGATTGTATGATCTCTTTGAATCTCCCAAAGGAGAGCTTGAATCCCTGATCTTCGATGTGAACAAGCTCGTTTCCGCCAATTTCCGAAAGGGGCTGTTCGGCGGAACCCTCCGACTGGTTTTTACCTCTTCCTCAGTAATCAGTAGAATCCCGCTGCCAACAGGGCAGCTAAATGAGATGCGTTGTATTATACGCCGAAAGCACCGTAGAGAAGCGGAGCTCTGGACTGCTGAATTGAACCTGAGGATAGCTGAAAATCTATAGGAGGGAATTCGATTATGCTGCCGTTGTGCTACAATAAGTCTGATGCAGATTCTGTCAACGAAACTACATGTTCCACCACCTCCGGAAAATATAGTCCGACGCCCCGAGCTTCTGGAACTGATGAATATCGGCGCAAAGCGCCAGCTTACCCTGATTTCAGCCCCTGCGGGATTCGGCAAAGCTCTAATTTCCTGAATTGCCAGCAAAATACTTTCACTTTTTGCACCGGGTCTTTTATTCATAATCCGCGGCATTCTTGGAAAAATATCGTTCTCGATAAACTCTGAGATGATCTTTCTGATCTGCTTTTCCCTAATCAGAAGAACCGCAACGCGATTAATACGATGGTCGCCACAAGGCCGACAGCGTACCAACCCCGGCTCCATTTGAACACCCGGTACCCGTCCATACCTTCGAAGGGAATAAAGGGCAAGGCCTGATATATCAGCACCGGTGTGAACAGCTCCCGCAGTCCTTGGGCGATGCCCGGCCAGGGGACCAGATAGGTGGCCGCGTAGACAGTCAGGGTTGCCATCCAGGCGGCTAAGGCCGCCCGCCCCTCAAAACCCTTAAATCGGGAGAAATGCCATATCTTCTGCCGGGGAACCCACATACCAAAATGGGGCCACCAAGCACCGAGAAGGCCGAGGCCCACGGACCAGGGGCCGCCCCCGTGGGCGTTCTGAAAGCGCAGTTTGCCGTAAGCTCTGGCAAAGGGGAAGCTGAAAACAATCCTCAGCAGTACCGTTCCGATAATCAAGCCAGCCGCCGATATGAACCATTCCCATCCTGCCTGACCAAATCGCCCCACTCCCACAGCTGCAATCATTGCGATAAGAAGGCTGAGCAGAATTCCTCCCAGCGGGCCGCTGCCATGTTCCGTCTGTTCGTCAATCGCATCGGAGGACACATTCACCATATCGCTTCGAAGCCACAGGCTGTAGCCCGTATTGGCAAAGGTTAAGAAAAACAAATACACAAACCCGAACAACGAATACGGATACACCCCGCGGAACCATGAGGGAATGGTAAAGCCCTGCCTGGCGAACATATTCCAGGATGGGGTATTATCATCGCGGATCAGAGCCAACTGATCTTCGCAACCCGCCGATACAAGCTCATCAAGCCCCCGCCGCAGCAGCTCGGGCCCCAGGCCCTGCCCCCGGCCGGCGGCATCAACGAAGATAAAATCGATCATCCCGGCTTTCTTACCGATGCGTTTGAGAATTACTCCCCCGACCATTTTACCTGCATCATTCCGAGCGTAAATTCCCCACTTCGGTTTTGATGGGACGATCAGGCCGCTGCCCGGTCCGAATACGTTCCGGGCGAGGGCAGCCACAGCCTTAGATTCGTCCATTGTCGAGATCATTATAAAATCCATATCAGTTCCTCTGTCTGAAATATAATATGGATCACCAGCTGCGGGCAGCATATCAGAAATATATCAATTTAAATAATGCCTCTCCTTCATTCAAAACGGACTATAATAGAACAGAGGGCTTTTTTTTTGAAGATTCAGGAAATGAAATACCCAGGGCAGGCAATTATTGCAATCGATATACAAATTGATTTTCTCAATCACATACCTGAACAGAAGAGCTTTACAGAACGAGTAAGCTTGTTATTCGAATATGCGCGCAGCAATCAACTACCCATTATCCATGTCACAAGCAGTTTTGAGCCGGACGGAACAGATTGGATGATGTTCGCCAAACAACGGGGATCGAGCCCCTGCATACGGGGAACCGACGGAGTACGAACACCCGATTTTGCCTCAGCAGCAGCCGGCGAAATGTGTTTTACAAAAAACTGTTTTGATGCGTTTCTCGGAACACAGTTGCAGGAATATCTGGTGGACCATGAAATTCAGCGAATTTACATATGCGGTCTTGTGACGAGCATTTGTGTCAACATTACGGCACTCTCGGCAATGCAGCGGGGTTTCGACACATATGTGATATCCGATTGTGTTGCAGATGATGATCCGGAAGTCCACGACAAGACACTGAAATATTACGGAACCCTCTATCATACCAGCCGGTCAGAAGAATTATTTTCACAGTCCGATAGCCTGGCGCAATAATCAAACAGGAGAGAATCAGAAGGTTGTGCGACAACTTTCTATTCAGGACATATTCGAGGTACAAAAATGCCCGGAGCCAGTTCCGGTCACATGAGCTAACCTGTCATATCTTTATCAAAGAACTTGCGGCATGCTGTAGCTTTTCTATCATTTAGTACGTGCACTCGCCGCTGCTCCGTCCACATGACCCATTCTCAATAAAACTCGACTATACTATGGTAAGAGGTAACGCGCCATGATTGGAGAGGATGCAAAAACGCTGCTGCTTGTTGAAGATGATCCAATCATAGCAATTGCTGAAAAAAAGGCCCTGAAAACATATGGCTACAATGTCATAACCGCGGGAAGCGGAGAAAAAGCAGTCAACGCGGTGAATTCAGATCCGGAAATATCTTTGATTCTCATGGATATTGATCTAGGCTCAGGTATTGATGGTACGGAAGCTACCGCCAGAATCCTCACGTATCATGAGATCCCAATCGTTTTCTTGTCGAGCCATAGTGAACGTGAGATCGTTGAAAAAACAGAACATATTACCTCATATGGGTATGTGGTGAAAAACTCCTCAATTACCGTGTTGGATGCTTCGATCAAGATGGCTTTCAAATTATTTAATGCATTTGTAAAGGAACGGGAAAAAGAAGCTGCATTGCGGAAGAATGAAGAGATGATGCGCAACTCTGAATCTTTTGCACATATCTGTTCCTATTCAACGAACCTGGTTGAGACAGACATAGACAAAAGTGCATGGGTCTGCTCACCAAACTTTTATAATGTATTTGGAATAGATGAAACATATCCTCATACAATTGCCGGATGGTCGGCGTTTTTACATCCGGATTTTCGTGAGTCCACATTTGCATATCATGAACGGGTGATACGGGAAAGATCTAGCTTCGACCTTGAGTATAATATCATCCGTATAAACGATGGAGCTGAACGATGGGTACACGGCACTGGTAAACTTGAGTTCGATGCACAGGGTAATCCAATCCGTATGCATGGTGCCATCCAGGATATCACTGAGAGAAAAGAGGTCGAAGAAGCGCTGATGCGAACCAAGCGTTTACTTTCTGAATCTGAACAGATCGGGAAAGTTGGCGGTTGGGAGTTGAATATTGATACCGGCGAACAAACCTGGACCGAAGAGACATATCGGATTCATGAAGTCGAACTTGACTTTAATCTCTCCCTGGAAAAATCGGGAAGTTTCTACACCGAAAAATCAAGGCCCATCCTGGAAAACGTTTTGAACCGGGCAATTGAATATAAAGAACCCTTTGATGAAGAGTTGGAAATAATCACTGCCAAAGGCAATCACCGACATGTTCATGCCATCGGGAAAACCGATCTGGAAAATCGAAGGATACTCGGCTTTATACAGGATATCACATACCGTAAATCAGTTGAAAAAGAAATCAAGCGTCAACTCTCGGAAAAAGAAACCCTTCTCAAGGAAGTGCATCATCGGATGAAGAACAATATTACTTCGATTGAAGGACTGCTGTTGATGCAGGCTGACAATATTATGAACCCTGAAGCGAAAAATTCCCTGAAGATTGCCATTTCCCGGGTTCAGGGAGTCCGAGTTCTTTATGAAAAATTGCTTGTGGATCAGCAATATGAGCAAGTTTCAATAAAGAGTTACATTGAAGAACTGCTCAGTTCCATACTTTCAGTTTTTCCTGAATACCAATCTCTATGCATTGAAAAAGATATTGCCGATGTAAACCTGAATTCGAATAAAGCGGTGTTTATCGGAATCATTATCAATGAACTGATTACCAATATTTTCAAGCATGCGTTTCACGGCGAAACAGACAAACATATTCACATAACCTTTGCTCACGCTGACGAAAAAACAATACTCATCATACGAGATGACGGCATTGGCTTTTCCAGGAGATACTTTCGAAGAAGGTGTCCGGTTTCGGCCTGACTATAGTACGGATGCTCGCGGACCAGCTTTCCGGGAACCTGAGTATTACAAACGACAACGGCACCACCTTCACAATCGTCTTTGAGAAGCTTGATACGCCCACACAGATTCCGGGATAGTAAGTGTTGTAGCGGCCATCAATAATCTCATCTATCAAAGATGGGTTCTCTTCCAGAACATTGCTTCTGAGTTTGTGATGATATCAATACTGTTGTGCTGAAAAAGCCCGAATTGCTTCTGCCAATGAGCTGTACCCCGGCTCTTCAATGGGCAAATGACCGCATCCCGGCAGATCAACCCATTGCCTGACTCCTCCGTAACGATGGAAAAACGGCCGGGAAAGTTCGGGTCCGGTCCAGGGATCCAGTGAGGGATGCGCCACCAACAGAGGTATATCTCCATCCTCCGGCTCTGTGGAGATATCATAGCTCACCAGACTCAGCAGAAAACCCAGCTGAGCCCAGGTACCGCCGGAGATAGGGTCCGAAGCAATAAGCCCGCTGATCAGGGGATCATTGGTTATTTTTTCCATGGGTGCAATACACCGCATAGGTATACGCAGCCGACCTGCAAAAAGGTCAAGAAGGCCTCGCATGGCATAACTGATATAACCCAGTGCAGGAATCCTTGCTGCCTTGGCGAACAACGACGGGCGGCGGGTATCCAGCAGGGTTGTGGCAATGATTCCCCCGGCGATTTCCCCACCGCAGCGCATGGCTGCGCCGTACGCCAGCAGACCACCCAGGCTCAAACCCATAAAATGAAGCGGTCCGGATCCGGCTTGGAATTCCCCCCGGGCAATGTCTGCAACAATGTCTGCCCAGAGATTATAGCTGATCTTTTTTCCCCGCCGGCGGACCGTCAGGCCGTATCCCGGCAGATCAGGACAGATGACCCGGTACCCCGCTTTCATCAGTGTAGGGGCGAGAAATCCCACCAGACGGCCGTTTCCTCCGCCGCCATGACACAGTATCAGCGTTCTCACCGCAGAAGGATTTTCCCAGATATCCAGATGGATATCCCAGCCGCGATACTGCCTGAAACACTCATCCGGCTCAATCTTCCCGCTGAAGCGGAATGGAGCGGGCAGCCGACGTTCAAGATTACGCCATTCTATCCTGTCCCGATAATAGCTTTTTTCACCGATTGCAGGCACGCCCTGCCAGCTTTTGAGTCTCATCAGACCCTCCTTCAAAACACGTATGGGAAAAGCATAGCTCGGAAGTGAAAATGTTTTGCGGACAACTGTAGTCTAGATGTAAACTGACCGTATGGATCCCCGATCAAAACGTATCCGCCGGGATATTTTACTGGCGGTGAAAACTTTGTTTATGGACAACGGCTTTGACGGACTTTCTGTCGCAGAGATCTGTCAGAAGGCTGATGTGAGTCGAAGCGCTTTTTATGCCCATTATCATTCCCCGGATGAATGCATCGCACAGCTGTTGAAGGAGGAGTTCGCCCCATGGAAAGGTCTCTTTTGGAATCCGGCCTGGATCCGGACAGTCTACTCCTGAATAAACGACCCCTCAGCTATTACTTCTTTGCTCACATTGAAGAAAATCTTCCGTTGTATCGACCGCTTTTTACCGATCCCCGGGGAGCGGTGGTTCTCGAAGCAGTACGAGCTGCCACCGAATCCATGTCGTATCAGCTCCATCAGCCCCTGAGAAAAAGGGCCGGCTCCCCGTGGGATGAGGACAGAGCAGGGCTGACTGCGGCCTATCTTTCAGGAGCCCTGCTGGCATCAGCACGAAACTGGGTACTCCGGGGCTGTCCGGAAAACAGCCGGGTTATAGCCTACTGGTTTTCCGCAATGGCTGCTCCGGGGCTGCTTGAGCTTATGGGAATTTCGCAATGATCACAGCTCCGCAGGAAAAACATCGTATCAGCCTCAACATGCCGGCGATACCTTTTCAGCAAACGCTCTGCAGGAGGAGAGTCCGACCGGGGTGAAGCATACATGCTGTGGTCGATATCTTTGTTCTTCTGTAATCAGTTCTCTTGATATATAATTCAACGTAATGAATAGGCAGTGCACCAAAGCTTGTAAAACAGCCCGGATCGGCAAGGGCCGATGAAAAACGCCGCCAGCGATGGTGCCGGGACTAATAGTGAAGCGCTACATATGAACCCGGAATGTTCCGAAAACGTTTTTTTACAAGCTTCAGTGCACTAAACTCAGGTCATCAATAGCCTTTCAACAAACTTATAATACACCCTGGTTCTCCCTGGGGCACACGGCTTCAATGTCCGGCATGTACAGGGACATGTATCTCAACAACGTGCACAACTGCTGTGAATAAAACTTTCACCCGAGGATATAACATGAATTTATACTTCAGACTGATTCGAATCTGGCTGAAATTCAGTTTTGCCAAAAAGCAGGGGATTTACACCCCCTGCGTGACCCGGTTCCGCGCATATTTGCGGGACATTGATTTTAATCTCCACGTGAATAACGCCCGTTACCTCTCATTTATGGATCTTTCCCGTCTGGATTTCCTGGGAAAAGTTGGCTTGTTGAAGCTGGTGTTCAAACACCGGCTCAATCCCATTGTCGCCGCCATCGATATCAAATTTATCAAGGAGATAAAACCGTTTGAGGCCATAGAAATCGTTACCCAGCTGGACCATTTTGACCATAAATATTTTTATTTAACCCAGACGTTCCAGGGGAAGCATGACAGACCTTTTGCGGTGGCCAAGGTTCGCGGCATTTTTGTGACAGCAAAGGGGAAAGTTCCTCCCGAGGAAGTAATCCGGTTATCAGGTCATGAAATCCGCAAAGATCTGTATGTGGATAAGGATGATTCCTCAGCCATCGAAAACTGGCGAACCATCAGCAAATAAACTGCAGAAATACAGGCAATAGACATGACACGGTTTAAATCTCGGAAAACGATATCAAAAGAAATTCTGCTGTTCTTATACGAAGCATCATCATTCAGGCAGATGTACGACAGGTCTTCCATATTCTCTTCGAAGCCGAGATCCTGAAGCCCCCTCTCACACCTTTGCAAATTTCATCAGCTTTGGCCATCAATTAACGGGAATGGTTCAATCCCCAGCCTATCGGCGGTTTTGTGAATGCACCGGAGATCGCCTCTTCTGAAACACCGGGATATATCCTCAGAACGCAGCATCAAATATTGACATAATTCGATCTGTTACAGATAATTTCACTATTATGACTGCATGGAACCTGCGAGACATCCGTATCCAGGATACTGATTCTGACTTTTCTCACTTTTCGCGTCCGTATGGGGCAAGCGGCATGTCATAAGTTTCGACTGAGCCGATTGAGAGGGACGCGATATTGATCGCGTCCCTTTTTTTATGCTCATTCGAAATCACCATATTCATTGCAATCACAGCTTCCGGCCGGAGCTTTGAAAACTATTTCGCGAAGGAGCGATTATGAAAACGCCAATCAAAGGAGTCAGTTTGGCAAGGGAATTATCCCAACGGGCGAAACAGGGCAGCGCCAAGGATGTGGATAGAATAATGGAACATCTGCATACAGATCACAGTCTGGCGGAAATCAAGGCTGCTGATTTCGCACTGGATTTTATCCGGTCTGAAGAGGGTACTGATTGCATACGCCGATATCTTTTTTCCGGGACCGGAATGCAGAGAAACTATAGCGCCAACTATTTCCGGCGCCGGGGTATGCGAAGTCTTTTACTGCAAGCCTGGGAACAGGGCGCTATCGATGAGATACAGGCATTCTGCCGGTAGAATTTCTTAAACTCAAGGGAGATACAACATGAAACGTATACGTACAACAGATATTGAATACTATGCCGGCGAACAGATTATTATCCCATGCTGGATCCATGGGGTCAGGGAACTGAAAAACCTCACGTTCGTGATCATGCGTGACGGGTGGGGAACCGCCCAGGCTCTCAGTGACAACTCAAGAATTTGTGAGAGAATCAAAAGCATTCCCGTGGGCAGCGCCGTGGAAATGCTTGGAACGGTGCAGAAAAACTCCCATGCCCATGGCGGATTCGAGCTGATGCTGGAAGGGATCCGATACCAGGGAGAACCCGACGGCGAATTGATCAGCGGCATCGATATCAGCAAAAAAGAGCTCAATATGTCTCCAGCCACAATGCTGGATCATGCAGCCCGGGTTCTCAGGCGGCCGGAAATCCGTTTCAGGCACCGCCTTGCGTCCCTCAGCCAGAGACTGTTCCGGGAGTTCCTGGATGCCGAAGGTTTCACAGAAATCCGCACCCCGAAAATCACCTCCACGGGGATGGAGGGCGGAAGTACTGTTTTCCAGCTTGATTACTTCGGCAAAAAGGCATTTCTGGCGCAGAGTCCACAGCTGTATAAGCAGCAGATGGTGGGCGTGTTTCAGAAAGTGTATGAAATCGGCCCGGTATTCAGAGCAGAAAAGCATACCACCGTCAGACATCTGAATGAATATACATCCATGGATGTGGAAATGGGTTTCATCAGGAACCACCGGGATCTGATGGATCTTCTGGAACGATTAATTGCCTTTCTCAGCGGCAGATCCGCAGAACTGGTTATGGAATGGGCCGAACGATTCCCGGTCCACTGGCCGACGGTACCCCGCCGCATACCCGTGGTGGATTTCGAAAAAGCTCTGGAGATCGCCTCCCGCCAGGGTGTTGCGAATTCCGGCCTGGATCTGTCCCCGGAGGCGGAAAGGGTGCTCGGGGAGTGGTGCCTCACCGAATTTTCCAGCGACTTCCTGTTCGTTTCGGGATACCCGATGGAGGTTCGTCCCTTTTACACGGCCCCGGACCCGGATCGACCGGGGTACAGCATGAGTTTCGACCTGTTGTTTCGCGGACAGGAACTTGTCACCGGCGGACAGCGGCTCCACAGGGGTGGCGATTATCGTGAAGCCATGAAACGGAGCGGTATGGATACACAGGCATTCTCATCGTATCTGGAATCCTTTGATGCCGGAATGCCGCCCCACGGCGGCTTCGGACTGGGACTGGAACGCTGGATTCAAATGCTTCTGAATCTGCCCAATATCCGCCAGGCAAGCCTGTTTCCCCGGGATATGGGCCGTCTTATTCCATAAACTGACACCATAACTGAGAGGAGAGCGGATGAATACCGGGGCAATCAATAGCACACCTCACAGCTATCCTGATAGAATTATCCATGAGCACAGAAATCATCAGACCGTTCCATCCCGCTGACGCACCCCATCTTTTGGATATCTGTCTGAAAACCGGAGATAACGGAAAAGACGGGACCCGACTTTACAGTGACCCATGGTTTATCGGTCAGTTGTATGTAATGCCGTATATCACATACGACCCGGATTTATGCCTGGTGATTGTGGATCAGGAAGTTCCGAAAGGGTATGTCCTGGGGGCATCCCATACCGGGAATTTTTACAGATGGATGGAGGATTTCTATTTGCCGCCATTACGGATGCACTATCCCCAGACTATGCGATGCTCATCGGATACCGAACAGTTTTTTCTGGCCCGGCTCCATAGTGATAAATCCGCAGTCCCGGTCACCAGGGAACACCCGGCCCATCTTCATATCAATCTTCTACCCGAAATCCAGGGCCGGGGTTACGGTTCTGAACTGATCAATCAATTCATCAAACAGCTCAGACATATGGACGTCCCCGGTGTGTATCTCCATACGGGAACGAACAATTCCGCAGCAGTCCGCTTTTATCGAAAACAGGGGTTTTCCATCCTTGAAGAGAACCGGAGCTCTGTCAAAATGGGAAAACGCTTGGATTCATGAACCGAAAGACTCAGGCCGACCTGCGAACCAGGGAGATGAGGCTTCCCGCAAGAACCATTTCAATCTGCCGCTCACTCAACTGCTGATGAAGGATTATTTCATCATCGGTTCCGTTGATTCGGGCCCGTATACTCCCACCCTGCAACAACTGCGCTCTCAGGTCACGGAAAGATAAGGTATCGCCCTGAGAAACCCGGTCATAGTCTCCTTCCCGGGAGAAGGTGAGAGCAAGAATTCCGAAATTAGCCAGGTTCTGCCAATGAATCCGGGCAAAACTTTTTGCAATAACTATTCTCACTCCCAGATACCGGGGGGCAAGAGCCGCATGTTCCCTGCTGGAGCCCTGGCCGTAATTGGCCCCGCCCACGATAATGGAACCCTGCTCTTTTGTATCCAGGGCACGGCGGTAAAACTGCTCATCCAGCTGGGAAAAGGTGAACTCACTGATCTTGGGAATATTGCTTCGAAAGGGAAGCACCCTGGCTCCCGCAGGAAGAATTTCATCGGTGGAAATATCGTCACCGGTCTTCAGAATTACCGGAGCGGTAATCTCGTCCGGAAGCGGGTCCAGGTCCGGAAGGGATTGAATATTCTGTCCCTTCTCCAGTTCTGTTTGTTCTATCTGCCGGGGAGCCAGGAGCAGATCGGTGTTCCGGCTCCACTGCTCAGGTTCTTTGTATGGGGGATACTCAAATCCTGCGTTCCGGGGATCGCAGATTTTTCCCTGTATTGCAGAAACTGCTGCTGTTTCGGGGCTGCAGAGATGCACCTGATCTTCTTTGGTACCAGATCTGCCCGGGAAATTCCGTGGAACAGTTCGCAGGCTGATCTTTCCGCTGGCCGGTGCCTGCCCCATGCCGATACAGCCGTTGCAGCCGGTCTGGTGAATCCGCGCCCCCGCCTTGATGAGAAGGTTCAAATAGCCTTCCCGACTCAGATTTTCCAGAACATCCCGTGAACTGGGATTGATATCCAAAGACACATGGGCTGCTGCACTTCTGCCCTGAAGAATCAGCGCAGCTATGGCGAAATCCCTGAATCCTGGATTTGCCGAAGAACCGATGTATGCCTGATGGATCTCCTTGCCGGCAACCTGGCTCACCGGGACCACATTTCCCGGACTTACCGGGAGGGCGATGAGGGGCTCAAGGGCAGACAGATCTATTTCATCCTGTTCATCGTAGGCGGCATCCTTGTCAGCCTCCAGGGGACGCCAGTCATTCACTCTATCCTGCTGAGCGAGAAATTCCCTGGTACGGTCGTCCGACGGGAATACGGTGGCGGTAGCGCCCAGTTCCGCACCCATATTCGCAATAACATGCCGGTCCATGGCTGATAAATGCTCCAGCCCCGGACCGTAGTATTCAATAATTTTCCCTGTACCGCCCTTAACCCCATGCCGGCGGAGCATCTCAAGAATTACATCCTTGGCGCTGACCCATGGAGGCAGACTGCCAGCCAGGCGCACTCCCATAACACGGGGCATGGTAACGTAAAAGGGTTTCCCGGCCATGGCCATAGCCACTTCCAGTCCGCCGGCTCCCATGGCAAGCATACCCAGCGATCCTGCGGCGCAGGAATGGCTGTCTGAGCCCAGAAGAGTCTTTCCGGGTATGCCGAAGCGCTCCATATGCACGGGATGACTCACCCCGTTGCCCGGTCTGCTGAACCAGATCCCGAATTTCTCACACGCACTTTTCAGAAAAATATGATCTTCCTGGTTCTTGTTATCCAGCTGCATGAGGTTATGATCCACATACTGCACCGATACCTCGGTCTCAACCCGGGGTATCCCCATGGCTTCGAATTCCAGCATCACCAGCGTACCTGTGGCATCCTGGGTCAGTGTCTGATCGATTTTCAGTCCGATCTCCTGCCCTTCCGTCACGCTACCTTCCACCAGATGTTCTGATATCAGTTTCTGCGCCAAATTCAAAGCCATACCTGACTCCCGGAAAATCATTTCCTTACCGTCCGATCCCAACTCTGCACATGTCTGTGTTATATAACATACGGGTGCGAGGCGGCTTCCGGCAACTTAGCTCAGAGAATAAAACTGGCAGGATTCGCCATGTTCAGGTAGAATCATCTCTGATGAACAGCATAACCAAACGCCCCATAGACGAGGCTGCCATCCGAAATCTTGCAGAAGTCCTGCAGGAACCCGTGGACACAATTTCCAATCTGGATGACGGGTTTTACAACGCATCCTATTCAATCAACTGCAGCAGCGGGTCGCGCTATGTATTGAAGGTGGCCCCGCCGGAAGATGTGGAGATACTCACATACGAAAAAAACATTATGCGAACCGAAGTGGCGTTTATGGAGGCTGTTGCGGAGGCAATACCGGTACCGGCGGTGATCCACAAGGATTTCAGCCGTTCTGTTATCAACAGGGATTGGTACCTGATGGATTTCCTTGACGGCCGGCCGCTGAACAGCCACGAACCGGTGAGCCGAACTGCAAGACGCAGGATTTACACCGCCCTGGCGGCTCACTACGCTGCAATGCACCGGATAGAAGGAACCCACTTCGGATATCCGGGTCATGAGGATCGGTTCACAGGGCTTGATTATCCCCGGGCATTTATGACGATGATCGATATGGTTCTGGAGGACGGAAAAAGAAAGAACGCCCGCCTGCCCGTATCCGAGCCGGAACTCCGTTCAGCAATCAATCGGCATCTGCATTCCTTTTCCACAGTCAAGTCTCCGGTAATGGTCCACTTCGATCTTTGGGACGGTAACCTCTTCGTCAACGGTATGAAAGAACCGGAATCCGGTGCCGGAATATGCGGTATCGTCGATTTCGAACGGGGATTTTGGGGCGATCCCTGCGCAGATCTATGTCACGTTTCCCTCTATCTGGACCTCAATGCAGACGGCTGGTTTCTTGATGCCTACAACGCTCATGCGGAGCATCCAATCCGGTATGAAAAGGATGAAAAAGCCAGAACGATCCTATACCGGACCTACCTGTTTCTGATCATGGTTGTGGAATCATATTATCGAGATGTGGACGGAAGCTTTAATGGACAGCTGGAATGGGCAGGGAATGAACTCTGCTCCCTTGTGGAGCAGCTCAACGGAATGTGAGCCCTCCATGTTGTCTTTATCTTTACGCACCCGCTCATTAGTACAGTTGATGGAAACCAGGTTTTGCAGCTGGTCCTTCTCCGTTCAGGCTGTGACGAATATCACCATAACCTTTTGAAAAAGTGGTGATGTGAGATATGTGAATCCCCGGACCGCCGGGGGTTTCCACCGCATTTTCCAGATGCACGTTTTTGTCGGTATTTTCCTTAATGCCCAGAAATGCATAAATCCCCAGACCATATGCGGCATGTTCCTTCACCGAATCGGCAACTTTGTATGAAGCATACCCGTCCCGGCCGTCAGCCTGCCACCGGTCCTGACTGGGAGGATCATACGGGAGTTCAGACTGGTAGAAGAAGGTTTCTCCCCGTTCCCCGTACCAGAGCGTCTGGTATTCCTGAAAATGCTCATTAAACAACCCGAATGCGGAGACCTTATCTCCATACACCACCAGGCCTTTCCGGCAGGTATTCCCTTCCCATTCGGCGGCGGCACCATGGTCCGCCCGCCAGAGCCAAAGGTGATCAAGTAACACGTCGTTGCTGTACACCGCCATGCACACATCGGCCCTTCCCGGCCGATGGCCGCCGATCCGGCAAAACACGTCATGCAGCGAACTTGGATTGTCTGAATGCCTGAGTGAACTTTTTTCCCTCCCCACACGAACCAGCTCCGGAGACTCCAGGGGACCGGCGTCTATTATGAGGCCGGAAATTATAATTCCGTCTTCATCCGCAAGTTCCAGGGCCGGCTTCCCGGTCACGGGCACCAGTGTGGCAAAGCCCAGACCGAAAACCAGGGAGTCCGGCCGTTCCACACGCAGAGGTTCACTCAGCTCATATATTCCGGGAGTCAGAATGAGATGCTTCCCCTCTGCCAGCGCACGGTTCATCCCTTCAGCATCATCCCGTTCCGGGTTCGCTGCGTAGCATTCGTCCATTGTAATTCGCCTCCCGGTCTCCGGCCCGTCCTGCCAGGTAACGCCCCGTTGGTTCCTGACGAGTCGGGGTACAAAGATTTCCGGTTCGCCGTTGTCTCCTGCGATCAGAAATGGTTTATCCCGGAAGCGCCGGCAGCGGTCGATAACTGTCACCGGTTCTTCAGGCCAGGTTTCAGCAGGGGCCCCTTCCACTCCCAGGAAGCTCCGGTTCCACTGGCCGCCGTACCATCCGCCGATCCGGGAGTTCATGGTGAACCATTGCTGCCCGGTTCGTGTCCCCGCTTTTCCGTGAATAACCGAGTTAGCGAGAAATCCTCCGCTGGCCCAGCCATTCTGATCAAAGACCATATCGCCATGGTGATGAATCCTGCGCAGAGGTGCCGCCTGGGAAACCGCCCAGGTGAGGAGTTGCTCGGGATCCCTGGGGAAAATGGAAAAGTTCTCGGCAGACCTCCAGAACATTAATGTGACATTGTTGTCCCGGGTTGTTGCAATGGATTGGATTCCTCCGCGAATTTGCACGTCATCGGGAACCCGCCCCAGCCCCATAGCCTGAACATAATAATCCACAGTAATATCCAGCTCGTAGCTGCCGGGCATGAACAGCAGGGCGAACCTTTGACTGCTGAATTCGTCATTTTTCTGCTGAAGGTGGATTGCATCAACAGTCGCCTGTATTTCCTGCTGATCCATCCCTTCATCAAAAACAAGCACCCGGGAACCGAAAATCCTTGATTCATACGGGGAACAGATCTGTTCTAATGTCTTATGTACTGTATTTTTCATTACCGGCGTATTGTACGCTATTTCTTCATTTTTCAATTCGGAGGTTTCTCCATTTTTTTGTGGTTATTCTGCGCCTGAAGCAAGGCTTCTGTACGACATCTGTCCACCGCATGTGAAGCCATCAGCGACTGTATCTGAGATGTTTTTCAACCTTTCCGGTTTTACCAATTCACATACAGGAGAATACAACTGGTATTCCTGTTTCTCCAAGCGTTTACCCGAATTTTCAGTATATCAGTAATTCCGGCACTATAATTAAACTATGATACATATTCGGGAAAACAGTAAGGAGCGGCTGGTGATTGAATCGCCTCCCACTCTGAATCGGATCATCGGGAGTGCATTTCTCATCATAGGTACACTCATCACAATCAGTATGGTCACCGACTCAAATATGGTGAATCCGGCCATGAAGATCATTGCAATTGTGCCTGGACTTGTCGCAGTAACCGGACTTCTGTTTCTCACCCGGGGGAATAATCCGGACCGGATGGTGCTTAATAAATCGAAGAATCTGATAACCATCAGTATCCAGAACAAAACCTTTTCAAAAGCCGAACCGGTGACCATTGACGTGAATGACATTGAAGAGACGGTTCTGGGGGACGGTCTTGTAGGCGGAGATCATTCAACGGGCAGCTCCAGAACGGGAAGCAGACGATTACCGCTTTTCAGCTCCTGAATGAGACCGAGAAAAACTGCTTCGGCACGTCCTTTATCCCGGTATTTTCCCAGGGTGACTCCCATGGGATGCTGGGTTGAAACCCCGGTAATTTTACTGTTTTTCAACTGGATGTCATCCACACGGATAACCGCATCCCGTGACTGATTGATTATTAGCATCTGATACTCCTGAGATGATTCTGACTGGGACATATAAATTGCTGCATCTGCCATCTTTTGAGTATACCCGGTTTCCCGTTTCAGGGAAATGCACCCCCCAAATACCAAGCCCGGGACATCAGACGAAAGCCCAGCCCTATATCTTGTAAATACCTCTAATATTTTACATAATGCTGGACACTGATCGCGAGGGGCAAGGGGTTTGGATATCCTTTTCCGGCAGGGTGAACATCAGAATTACGGGGTGGTATAACTGTGTACAGGAATCTGAAGGATCTATTGCGGCTTACCTGGCCGCTGCTTGCGGCGATGATGGCCGGCCGGCTGTTCGGTATTGTGGATGTAGCGATGGTGGGGTCCCTGGGAACTGAGGGAATAGCCGGGCTCAGCCTTGGGCTCACCTATTACAATCTGTTTTATTACATAGTCGTTTTCGCATTTCTTCAAAGCAACCTGATTCACTTTGCGAAGTATTCCTCTCCCGAAAAAGGTGCGTCGCTCAGAAATTACATCAGTCACGAAATCATTCTGGGAATTCTTCTATCTCTTCTGGGATTACTGCTGCTTGGCCCTACCCTCTGGGGGCTGCGGTTTCTCACAGACTCTCCTCAGGTACTGTACCATTCCAGACGCTACCTTCTCATCAGAACCATAGGAGTACTGCCAATGTTTCTCATGGCAATGTACAGTAAGCTTCTCATTGCCGTGGAGCGAAACCAGCTTTTACCGGTTTTTACCGTTATCAGTTTAGCCTTCAACGTGTTTTTCAACTGGATATTTATTTACGGAAACCTGGGTTTTCGATCCCTGGGAGTTCTGGGAGCCGGGTTGGCATCGGTACTTTCCATGATTATTCACTCTGCCATCCTGATCTGGTACTTCAAATATGTTACCAGGAATTTTCAGGCCGGAACCAAACCGTTTACCTTCTCCCCGGCCATTCTCAAAGAGCGGTTTGAATTGAGTTTTACCATCATGCAGAGCCGGCTTTTTGAACAGGGATCCTGGACGGTATTCGTAAGTATCATCTCCGGCATCAGTCCGCTGGCTTTGAGCATCCATGAAATATGCATGCGGGTAAAGGACTTCATCCTCATGCTTTCCGGACCGGTTCGGGATGTGACAATGTCCCAGGTCAGCAAGAAAATCGAGAAAAAACAGGAAGGAGCGGCAAAGCAATCCTGTATTACCGGTGCTGTTTTTCTCACCGTCGTCATGGGTACTCTCGGAATGGTAATGATATTTTTCCCCGAACCTTTTCTCAGACTATTCACAGACACAGCTGAAGTAATCGAAATGGGCAAAGGGTTATTCCTGATCATGGGGCTGTATCAGATCGCCGATGCCCTGTTTATCAGCTTTCAGGGCGGCTTGCTGGGGATGGCGGATGTGAAATTCGTTCGGGATATCAACATTCTCAGCGGTTGGCTGTTTATGGTTCCCCTGGTTTTACTGTTTATTCATGTTTTCGGATGGGGCGTCTATGGAGCATGGGCGGCCTTCGCACTGACCATTGTTATCCGGGCGGTCATATTTGCCGTCCGCTTTCTCCAGCGGAGCTGGATTCCCGAAGCGCCCCCGGCAGCAGAGGCTTAACTGTATTTACAGCTGAGATATCGGGTAAAAACCGGGTAGCCTGGGGATAACCCGGTCATTCCTCGCTGAGTTTTATATATTCATGAAAATCTTCGTTCACCTTCTGACGCTTTATTTTTTTCGTGGTAGTCATGGGCATTGGCTCCCCAAGTACATGGATAGCTTCTATTCTTTTGAAGGGAGGCAGAGTCTTATTCACTTCCCGGGTAATATCATCATAACGCATCATTATTTGGGAGTAATTCTTCTCGGCAAGCAGCTCTTCTCCCGGATAAAACACCACCTCTATACCCTCCGTCCTGGTGGCTGCATTTTTTTCAAAACCTTTAACAAGGATTTGTTCATACCCATCATACAGTTGAAAAGCATCTTCCAACTCTTCGGGATACACATTCTTGCCGCCCTCGGTAACTATTAGCGAAGACTTGCGTCCGGTAAGATATAGGTAATTTTCCTTATCAAGGTATCCTGCATCACCTGTAATAAGAAAACCGTCCTCCGTGAAGGCCTCAGATGTTGCCTCTTTCTGCTTAAAATAGCCCTCCATGATGTTAGGACCTTTTGCAACGATATCCCCGATCCCATCGCTGTTCGCATTTATAATTCGCAGATCCACTCCCTGAAGCACCTTGCCCACCGAATTTTCCTTATACTTCTCTTTGGGGTTCAGTGCCAGCATCGGGGAAGCCTCGGTAAGTCCGTACCCCTGAACAAAGTCGATTCCGAGCTGGTTGAATTTTCTGAACGTGGATGGAGCAAGGGGCCCGCCGCCGGAAATACAAATTCTGATGTTCTCAAGCGAGGCCTGCTTAAGCAGGAAACGAAACATCCGCTTGCCCGGATTAATTCGAAATATTTTTTTCATAAAACCGCTTATAGTCATAAGCGTACGGATCGCTCCATAGGCAATTATCCCCTTTTTTCTTACGCCGTCGAGAATACCGTTTATGAGCTTATTAAACAGAAGGGGTACTCCAAGAAACATGGTCACTCCGCCCTGAGCAAAATCTTTCATGATTCTTGAAAACACCAGCTGCTTGCCAAACACAATTTCCGCACCCACAAAAATTGCTTCCAAAAATACCGCCGTCATGGTGTAGGAATGATGTATTGGCAAAAGGGCATAAAACACATCAGTCGGGTATATCTGTAAATTCCCCTGGGCAAGCCACACATTACTCGAGAGGTTGCGGTGTGAAAGCATCACCCCTTTAGGACTGCCGGTGGTGCCTGAAGTGTAGAGAATTGCAGCCAAATCATTCTCAGAGGGAGTATCCGGTTCAACTGTATGCTCCTTCTGCTCCAAATCCAAAATATAATTTTCCGAGCCGCTGCTCAAAGAAATAACGTCGATATTCTCGCAGGAATTTCGCAGTCCATGGATTTTCTCCATATCACTGAAAACTATTCGGGACCCGGAGTGTTTAATAAGACCCGCTGCCTGTTCAACTGAAAGCCCCTGATCAACCGGCACAACCACTGCACCAGCTTGAAGAACCGAAAGATAGGCAATTGCCCACTCAGGTGAATTCTTTCCGGTCACGGCAACCCGATCACCTTTTTGAACTCCCATAGATCTGATATGTTCGGCAGTACTTTTAATTAATTGATCTGCCTCAGCGTATGTAAACCGAATTTCTTCTGGATAGAAGGAGGTGAATGCGTAATTTTCGGGAAAGCGATTAACAGTAATAGCGAACATTTCCGGAATAGAAGGCCATTCGCCATCAAAGTATTGCCCCCGATACCCGTCCAGTAATTTCCATGGTGTATTCATATTGTTTTCCTTTGCTAATGAGCTTGTCGTCTTTTTTCAATCTTTCCAGCATTTTAACCGGTGTAAACCTACCGAAACTTTTTCCCTGATGCAAATACATTTAGCTCTTCACCTGTTGTTCAAGGTAGAAATATTCTTGTCTTCCCGCTACACATTATCTATACTTTTTTTATGTAACTGCGTTCAAAATTTACCTTATTATTGCTGCCGATTTTTCTGGTTCTTGCAGGGGGTGTTACCCTTTTTACAGTTCGTTCATGGAATCAGGAGATACAGAACAATCTGAGTGAAACTATCAGCTCTACTTCCCAGACTATACAGAAAATGGTGGCATCGCGAAGCAGATTGGCCGTTCAATTTGCATCGATTTTTGCGGACCTGGAATCCGTTAAAACCGCTTACAGCATGGAAAATGAAATTGAAGCTCGAAATCTGCTCGAGGAGACAGTCGGCAATCTCACCCAAACTGTTCAGGCCAACAGTGGAGCTGCATCTTTCCGCATACATTTTCACAAAGAACCTGCCCGAAGCTTTTACCGTTCATGGACCGATACATGGGATGATGACCTCACAGGCTTTCGTTCCACCATTCGTAAAGTGTATGAGACTGGTGAGGCAGTTCGGGCGGTGGAGATCGGACGGGGAGGGCCGGTTATTCGGGGGATTGTTCCCGTACGGATCGATGGGAACCTGGTCGGTTCAGTAGAACGCTATTACTCTCCAATAAATCTTCTCCAGTATTTGGAAAGTGAAGGGATTAAACGAGCAGCGGCATTATTAGTAGACGCCGAAAAAGCCCGTCAGATTTTCTTCACAGAAGATCTTGAATCGAATTTCGTCGGTGAGATTGGTCCCATGCTCATCAGTGAAGTGAGCGAAGAATGGCTGGATCCACAATCTGTTTTGAATCCTGAAGATATCCAACAGGCCCGGGATGAAAAGCGTGTTGTAATTAAAACTGAGGGCAACTACGGTGTTGGATACATTCCCCTGATCGATTTCAACAATGAGGTGGTTGCTCTTTTCTCCATTGTTCAGGATGAAACTCGAGGACTTGAACAGAGCCGAATTATTGCACTTATTATCGGCATCGGCATCTTTTTATCCGGAATAGTCTTAGTCCTGATGGCACGGTTCTTTCTGCGCATACTGGTAGTACGGCCTATAGAATCTGCCCGCCGCGTATTGGATGACATGGCTAAAGGCAATGCAAATTTGTCATCACAACTATCAATATATACCAATGATGAGATTGGAAGATTGAGTGAAGCTTTCAACCTGGTGCTTGGAAACCTGGCTGAAGCTGTTCAAACTGTAAAATCCACAGCCCATCAGGCAACAGAAATCAGCAATACTCTTTCAATAAATACCGATTCCACAATCAGTTCTCTTGAAGATGCTGCAATCGAGACTAACGGCATGAATGTTCAAAGTGCCAATCTAATGGAAACCGTGGAGAAGACTAAAACGATTACCGGAAACGTGCTACAGGAATTGAAGAAAGTTGAATCAGCGGTTAAAAACCAAAATGAAAGTGTTGAAATAAGCTCAAGCTCGGTTGAAGAAATGGCTGCAACTGTAGACAACCTGGCGGAGAGTACGAAGAGCAGGGTTGAGCTTGCGAAACAGGTGAGCGATGCATCAATTGAAGGCCGTCAGGAGATGGAAGAAACCCTGAAACGAATTCAGGAGGCTGATAGTTCCACAAACAGCATTCAAAACCTGCTTGGGGTGATCAATAAAGTCTCCAGCCAAACAAACCTGTTGGCCATGAATGCTGCCATTGAGGCGGCGCATGCCGGTGAATCCGGCAGAGGGTTCGCCGTAGTTGCAGAGGAAATCCGAAAGCTGGCCGAAGGTACTGCAGGGAATGCCCGTCAGATAGGTGACGAAATGAAGGGAATTGTGGGCATTATCAGTTCCTCCGCAGAAAGCGCGGAGCATTCCCAGCAACGCTTTGAAAAAATTGTCAGTGGTGTGGAAGATCTTTCGACTGCACTAAATGAAATGAGTGCAAGCCTGGACGAGATGACGGTTGGAAATCAGGAAATACGCAGCGCCCTGGTACAGCTGAAAGACTCCTCTCAAATTGTTCTTCAGCTTGCAAATGATCTAGGGGATTTCATTCGTCAGGTCGACCAGCAAATGGATGATGTTGCCGTTGGATCTTCAAGCACCGCCGAAGCCATAGACCGGGTAAACACAGTTCTTTCAGAAATAAAAAAAGGCACCGAGTCAGTAAAAGAGCTGGGAGAAAAAAACCAGCACATTATCCAAAGTCTTGAAGAGACAATTACGAAGCTTGGACAGAGCGAGAGTGTAGATAGTCCAAGCTAAATTTTCAGATGCTTAGTTGGAAGTGTATTTGTTTTCGGTTGATATAAAGTTCCTCCGGTTTTCCAACACGTCGGGTCTATAAAACAGGGATCTGAACACAAAACATTGCTTGACAGTATGCTGAACCGGGAGGATGATAAAAATGAGAGCTAATTCGGCCAATCTTTCATCACGCTTCAAGGAGGATATTCATGAGTCATAACAACCTGAAAACCATATCGGCAGATGGAAATGCGATTGCCTACCTTGAGAAGGGCAGCGGACCGACGGTACTCTATATTCACGGCAATACTGCATCCCACATCTGGTGGACCGAGGTTATGGACTTACCCGGCTACCGGGTGATCGCAGTTGATCTGCCCAATTGCGGTGCTTCCGAGCAAATTGATACCTGCTCTCCACCTGCGTACGGCACAATTCTGCTGAGCTTTCTTTCAGAACTGAATATATCCGAGGCGGTAGTGGTTGCCCATTCCCTGGGTGGGGCAGCAGCATATGAAATGGCAATCACCGCGCCGGAAAAAATCAAAGGTCTTTTCCTCCTGGATGCCTGCCCGGTAAACGGACTGAAGACACCGAAAATTTTTCACCCGATGATCAAGAAGTATTTAACCGACAGAGAATTGTTTAAAAAAGCCATGAAGTCGGTTATGGGATCACGGGGAAGCGATGAAGATCTTCTGAACCTTTTGGTGGACGAAGCCTACAGGATGAACCATAAATGCTTTATCGGCCATGCGGAACAGCTGGGCAAGGTGGACTATCGGAAAACTGCAGGAAAATTCACCGGTCCCGTCCGCTTTTTTGTGGGGGCCAACGATCCTATCATCAAAGAAAAACATGCTAAAAAGACCATGAAATATTTCAACGGCGACTATGAAATAATTCCCGATATCGGCCACAGCCTCCAACTTGAAAAGCCTGAGCTTTTCATTGAGAAGCTGTCATCCTTTCTCCGGGATATCTACGCACGCAGCTGAGACCGGAGGTTTCTGTCGGAACTCTTTTCGGGGAGGAACAGCATCGGGATCCGCTGCGTTCAGGCCGCAGACGTAAAATATTGCATGCAGCCATAGCACGTCCGGCTGGAAGTCTTCCTTGAAGCCTTCAAAATTGTGAGGTGATCTCTGCCAATACCGGAGTTATCAGCTCCCGCCAAATATCATATCCGGCCTCATTCATATGCAGCCGGTCCTCTTGAAAATAGGCATCACTGACCATGCCGTCTTCGTTGAGAAATTCATCCCAGCTGTCGATCACACGGGCATGCGGATCGCTTTCTGCCATGGAAATAATTGCCCCGGCCAGCTCCCTGTATGCATCCCGGTACTCCCAACGGCTTCCGCTGGGTTTGGGAAGAACAAAAATCACCGGAATATCCCCCAGATCCCTGCGGGTACGAACCAGGAATCGGGTAAAATCATCCGCAACCTCGTTCACGGTTCTTCCGTCATAGATATCGTTGTCCCCCTCGTACACAAATACGGCCCGGGGACTGTAGTGGAGTATCAGCTCATCATAGTTTTCCAGAACATCCGACATTCTTGATCCGCCGAAACCCCGGTTGATCACTCCATATTCTGCATACTCATCTTCCAGCCCCTCCCAGAGCCGGAACGATGAACTGCCTGCAAACACAATTGAATTTTCCGGTGGATGACGGTGAACCTCAGTTTCACGAAACGCCTGAATCTCTTCATGAAAAAGCCCGGGCTTCTGTGTCACTTCGCCTTCGGGAGGCTGAGGAAGCGCATCTGCAGTACTGGTACATGCGCTCACCATCAGACTGAACCAGCTGATAATCAGGAAAACTGCGGCCAATAATCTGTTACCGTTATATTGATGTTTCATCATTCAACTGCATCCTTTGGGATAAGCGCTTCCGGGCACCGTCATGTTGGCGGCACCCGGATTATGGAACGAACAGACCCGATATTTACGGAGCAACAATAAAGCTTCTCACATCAGGAAATGCCGGGGAGTATTGGGGAATAATGCTGGGCGAAGCCCCCTCTCCTGCAGGAAGATTTGTGAAGATTTGCCCCTCTGCGCCATCGATGTACATCCAGGTACTGGCTTCGCCCTCCCTGGAAGTCACACTCCTGGACACATAATGGGAGTACACTTCAACATATGGAAAATGGTTGCCGTCCCAATCTCTCAAGCTTTCGAAAGTGTAATCTGTGGCATCCCCTTCAAGCCTGGTTCTTCCGAATTCAAACTCATAATTGTCGGTAAATCCCCGGTATCCGTAGGCTATGCTGTATTCTGATGGAACATCGGAATTAAGAGAAACGGTGTAGCTGAGCTGGGTATCGCTTTCGGTGAGCTGGGTTCCACGGGAAGGCAGGGAGGGGCTCAGAGAATATTCGGGAAACCCTTCCGGTATTTCGCCGGAGAGTTCATAGCTTCCGGCCAATGCATGCTTGGCACTTACCTGAATGCTGTCCCCGGCTGATGCGTTGATACTCCCAATATAATAGAACTGTTTTGAGCCGTCAGAATACTCAATATCCTGCTGGTCCAGCTTGGTGCCGTTTACCGTGAAGGTCGCATTTTTCAGGGATTTGTAGTCGTCATTATTATTCCAGTAGTACATATCGGCATAGACCCGATAGATACCTTCACTTCCGCTGGGGTACATGGAAACATACACGTTCAAATCTTCTCTGGGTACACCAAGAAAAATATTTGAGCATGAACTGAATAACAGAACCGCTGCAACGAGAAGAAAACCAAGTTTTTTCGTCATATTGACTCCAATAAATCTAAATTTGTGCATCAACTCATTATACCCGTATATGTTATGGCGTCAAATCAATTTCCAACCTTTTCGCCAGCCTGAATCCTGCCTTATCAGCCCGAAAGCCTCATGAGCCCCTCCTGGCTGGTGGAAGCAAGCAAATCTCCGTCCCGGGAAAAAATCTGTCCCCGGACGAAGCCTCTGGAATTGCCGCCTGAAGGACTTTCCATTACATACAGAAGCCATTCATTCACATTCACCGGTCGGTGGAACCACATGGCATGATCGATGGTGGCGATTTTCAGACGGGGATCGGACATGGAAATACTGTGGGGCTGCAGGGCAGTTGTAAGAAAGCGGTAATCCGAAGCGTAGGCCAGCACTGCCTGGTGAAGCTTGAGGTTATCTCCCAGGTCATCTTTCGCCCTTATCCATATACGCCTGCTGGCCTGAATGTCAGTAGTGTCAGATGCGCTGTCAGAAGCACCGGGATGTACCGTCCTGGTATCTATGGGCTTATGATATATCAATGCCTCACGCAGTGATGCGGGAATATGTTCATAGTTTTTCTCGTAAAATCGGATATCCGGTTCAAGGGTTTCGGGATCCGGTGCCTGGGGGAACTTCCCATGTTGGTGAGACAGTTCTCCTTCCACAGTTTGAAACGAAGCGGTCATGTAAAAAATTACTTTCCCGTTCTGAATTGCCTCGACCCGACGGGTGGAAAAACTCTTTCCATCCCGCACCCTCTCCACATCGTACACCACAGGGGTTTTCGCATCACCGGGCAGCAAAAAATATGTGTGAAGGGAATGGGCAAACCGCTCGCCGTCAACCGTTGCATAGGCCGCAGAAAGCGCCTGCCCGAGAACCTGCCCCCCGAACAGCGCGGGAAGTCCGAGATCCCAGCTTTGTCCCCGAAAAATACCCCGCTCGATTTTTTCCAGATCCATGAGTGTTGAAAGCCTGATATCATCCATACTGTGTGCCCCTCTTTCTCTAAACCTGTCTGCGGCGCCAAAAATAAACCGCTGCAATTTCTGCATATGTAGCATTCACAGAATTTCAATGAGGTTCAAGATTTTCTGACCGTTTTTCTATAAAATAAAGTATGGAGGAAAAATATGACATCCAATGCCAACAGTGTAGAAGAATATCTGGCAGAACTTCCGGAAGAGCGCCGGGATGTGGTGAAGAACATCCTTGATACCTGGACGGCGAACATGCCCGACGGCTTTGAGGTGGGGATCCATTACGGAATGATTGCTGTGGTTGTTCCGTTGAGCATGTATCCTCCGGGGTATCACTGCAAAAAGGATGAACCGCTCCCCTTCTTTTCCCTGGGATCTCAGAAAAATTCCGTGAACCTGTATCATTCAGGGATCTACAGCAAACCTGAACTGGAAGAATGGTTCAGAAATGAGTGGCCCAAACACATGAGTACCAAGCTGGATATGGGTAAAAGCTGTATCAGACTGAAAAACATGAAAAAGATCCCATATGAACTCATCGCGGAGCTGGCCCAAAAAATGGGACCGCAGGAGTGGGTATCAATTTATGAAAAAGGCCGTGAAGAGAACTGACCGCTGCTCAATGCATGAATAGTCCCCAAACCCAAAAAGAGGCGGCCCATCATAGGCCGCCTCTTGCTTCAGATACTTTTTATTGCTCTTCTATGGCATTTTCCAGACCCCGCTCCTTTTCTGCCACTGACTCTGCTACTGACTCTACCACTGACTCTACTACTGGGCCTGGATTTTATCGTAGGTGAGCGTGGTGCTCCCGGTGATAATCGTCAGGGTATCGCCGGAAATACTGTAGGTCCAGGTGAACGTATTCAGGGTCCAATCTGAAGATGATGTGGCGGGAGATGTATTGCTCAACTGATTCAAAATCATTTCCCCGTCCGGAGCATTATATCCCACATCCAGACCTCCGGCATCAAGCAGCTTATCACCGCTGGAAGGTCCTGCAGTGGAGTCCGATTCAGAATATGACCACAATATTATGTTCCCCGCCAAGGGGCCGGTTACCACCGACTGTCCGGAGTCAATGAGCCCGAAAGAAGATGCAATATCCATTGGTGAAATGTGGATGTAGTCCGCCATACCCGATTCCTTCCCGGTGTATTCCCACCAGCCGAGAACACCGCCGAAATCCGGTGCACCCGGTGCTTCACGGGTGAAGTGCTCCTCAACGGTATATTCCACTCCGTCGATAGTCTGCGTCTTGCTGAGAATCAGATCACCGTTTTCGGTTATTTCATAATTTTTCGGCCAGTTTGAAAAACCCGAGTTGCGTGAACCGCTGCGGGGAGAGGTAAACACCTGATTTTGTCCGGCTGTCTGGAGCATACCGTCTTCGGTAACACTGATGCTGGTCTCGATTGTCGGCTCAGAGCTTATCTGTCCCGGTTCGCCCAGAGATCCGTCAAAACCATGGGTATCCCACATAATATCTGCGGCCACAACCACCGAGCCGTCTTCTGAAACGGTCATCCGTGTGGGGAAATGCTGAAAGACAGAATCGGGAAAAAACACGGAATCTGGAAAGAAGAATGAATCGGGGAAAAACGAAGAGTCAGGGAAGAATACACTGTCGGGAAAATAAAACACTGAGTCAGGATAATAGGCATCGTTGGGATAATAGGCATCGGAAGGGTACCAGCCCTTATCTGTAATAAACACCGAATCCGGGTACTCCAACCCTTCAGCGGCAAATACCGAGTCGGGCCAGTAGAGGGTATCCGGAAGTGAGTTTGTCACCTCCTGCCCATCCGCATACACGTCAACATCCGTCAGCCACCAGTCTCCGGCCAGTTCCTCAAGTACCGCAGAGTTGTCGATCCCGGTGAAGTCACAGGAGGCCAGGAGAAAAGCTGCCGGAATAAGCAAAAGAATAAAAATTTTTTCATGAATTTGATACTGTTTCACAGGTCTCTCCTTTATCTGTTGAAGAATGTATCCCTCCCGGAAATCCAATACCATAGGCGATTTGTCAGGTTTTTTGGCCATAGCGTGTTATATTTTATGTGACGTGCAGACAGGGAAGCTTATGCCAGGGTATGTTCAGAAATTCAGAATCGAAGACCGGACGGTATTAATCATTCCCATGGACACTGATGTCCGGAGTCCGGCTGCCGGTTTCCACACCCGATTTACCGACATCGAGCGCCAGCTTGTGGCCTGCCTCAGTAAAGGTTTACATGATCGGGAGATCGCACGGAATCGAAGAACCTCGGTAAGCACCATACAGAACCAATTGCACGCACTCTATAAAAAGGCCGATGTGTCGGGCCGTGAAGAGCTTCTGGCAAAGATTCTTTCACAACACAAAAATACCCGGGAGCAGAAGCCGTGAGCCGTTCTCCGTTCGCTCTCATGGACAGCATCTACCGCCTGGACCTCAATCAGGAACAGTGGACAACAAATCTCGCATCAGAAATACAGAGACAGCTAGGTCTGGGCCCGGGCCTGCTGAAATATGACTTCGCCCTTCATGAGCGTCGCATTCGTGTGGGCAGCGTGGCTGCTTTCGGAGATATAGATGAATACAGAAAATTGACTATCCCCTTTCACCGTGAGGTCTCTCCGGAAATATACTGGCCGGTATTCCGGAAAGGCACCCACTGCAGCACATCCAGGACGATGCTTGCCGCAGATGATGTATCGGAACAAAATCAGGAAATCTTGGATCTGACGCTTCAACACCTTGGATACTCGGATATTTGGGCCCTGTGCGCAGTGGAGCCGGATTTTTCAGGATCCGTTTTTGCCGTTCCCGTTCTGCCGGGTGAGAAAAATCGCTATCCCGTAGAGGATGAAGATTGGACCAAAATTGCAGTACATATCGCCGCTGCAACCCGGCTGCGGCGGCACTTTCCACACATGGATTTTTCGAATCATGAGACATATTCAAAAAGGGATATGATAATGTCTTCCGTGGGGTCCAACGCAGATCCCGGGGCCGATTCCCGGCAGGCTGATCTCGGAGAAGAGATGTACGAAGCGTTGGTACGAACAGTACAAACC
The DNA here is from genome assembly GCF_000507245.1 of Salinispira pacifica. Lineage (GTDB taxonomy): Bacteria > Spirochaetota > Spirochaetia > DSM-27196 > Salinispiraceae > Salinispira > Salinispira pacifica. The sequence goes on from NC_023035.1 coordinate 3,620,020, forward strand.
GTTTCAAAACACCGAAAACTCAAGACTTCCAGCCAACTGATGGATGTCTGGCCGGGACTGGTCCAGGGCAGATGGAGCCTCATTCCCGTGGAAGGAAACCGGGGCGAACGCTACATGGCAGCCGTCGAAAACCCTCCCAGGATCGCAAAGGACCATCGCCTTACAACCCGGGAAAACCAGGTGGTCCAGTACGCAGCCCAGGGACAGAGCAACAAGCAAATTGCCTATACCCTTGGTCTCTCGGTCAGTTCTGTGGGCACATATCTTTCACAGGCATTGAAAAAGCTGGGTATTTCCCGGACCGATCTGATAGTATTCATCAAGAAATTGCTTGAGAACCACAGGATGTGAGTTCTCCGATGGATGCAGTCCGATAAAGTAATGAGGAAAACGAATGGACGGAAAATACAGGTCAAACATTTATCCCGGAGCCAAAGTCTCAATTGTATTAAAGGAAGATCAGCGAAGCGGAAAACTCACGGAAGGTGTGGTTCGGGACATTCTCACCAAGTCCCCCCGCCACCCCCACGGCATCAAGGTGCGACTTGAAGACGGGCAGGTGGGAAGAGTCAAAGAAATTCATAGCTGACATACCCGGTGGGTCCGTCATGCCGCACCGGAAAAGATATACACCGCCGCAAACACGAGAAAGAACATCCCCGCAAGAATCATGGAAACGGAACTGAACCAGCCCGGTCGGTGTTCCAGGGGCAGCTGTATTCTGATAGCTGCGAATGCAGTAAACACAATGAAGGGAGTATGAACTGCAGCGATTATTCCTGAGGCAGACATTATTGCCACCGGATCCTTGAATATCAAAAGTATCACCACAGGCACAACCCCGGTGATCAGCCCGATATACCAGCGCTTCAGCACATTTCTGTTCCAGATCGCCCTGCTGCTCTTCTGCTCCAGGATTTTCACCAATTTGGGGCTGGCAGGAAGCTCATCCGCAGAAGATTTGGAGAGCAGCATGCTGATATCCGCAAAACTCCGCCCCCATCCATCCTGATTTGCGAGAATGCTTCCCCCGAGAGCCACAACCAGGGATGCAATAATGAGAACTTTACCCGCATCCCCCCAGATTTCAGAAAACAGCCGGCTCAGGTCCAGCGCCACATCCTTTCCCTGGGGAAGAATCCCTGCGGGACCAAGAAGCTCCGCACCCAGAACAAGAAAGGAAAAGATCACCAGAAGCCCGGCAAGAACCGCCAGAGCGGCGGTTTTGGAAGCAAGGTTTACCCATGCCCGGATGCGATATGTTTTATCTCTGTTCCGGAGCTTTCTGTTTGGATCCGGAGGACCCGGGCTTACCTGATCACTCAGACCGCCGCCGAACCCCTTGGAAGCTGTCCAGTAGCTGAACCAGAGAATGCCCATGGAACCAGCCAGAATGGTTCCCACCCAGGGAAGAATTATATAGATGTCGGGGTCTTCGGGGACAGACGGCACAATATTGGGTAAAACTTTAGGCAGGGCGGGAAACACAACTGCCGCGGAAACCACCGCCATGAGCATCAATGCTATGGCCATCACCTGGCTGATCCGCTCCAATGCATTGTAGCTTCCGCTGACCGTAATAATGCTGCTGAATATTACGAAGGCAATTCCGTAAAGACTTCCGCTTCCGGGCAGAAAACTCTGAAGCGCGCTTCCGATAATCGCCGATAGTCCCGCAATACCCACGGCAGCAGCAAAAAGCTGGGGTATGAAAATTACCCACACCGCCCAGTTACCCGGTCCCGGCAAGCGCTGAAGCCCCTCGAGAATGCTTTTTCCGGTTACGATGGGATACCTGGCCACTTCCTTGATCATGATCCACATGAAGAAAACCACCAGAAGGAGTATCCACAACAGCTGGAAGCCATATGCGGAACCCACCCGGGGAGTAAACAGAACCGATCCGGTACCCACGGCAGAGAGCATCCAGAGAAGTCCCGGTCCGTACCAGGAAATCCGCTTTCTTCCCCGGGGTTCTTCAGGTGCTCTGTTTCTCACAAGATACTGCATGCTTCCTCCTCCGGCGCAGGGTGTTTTTGTTCACTCTGCAATGGGCAGGAAGCTAATGAAATCTTTGGAAAATGACAAATCAGCGGACAGGACCCGTACGGGGTGGGTCGGGTCTTTAAAAAGATCAATGCGAATTGTACCGTTGCCCGTTGATAGTTCTTTTGAGGCTCCTCTATTGCTCTTCTATTTCTCTTCTGATGCACTTTTGGGAGACGTTTTCCCGTGTTTTTCAGGTGATATCTGCGCCGGGCGGATTTTCTTCGGCTTGCACAGTTTCTTCTTCTTTTTCGCACTTCGCTTGCATTTTTTACAGATATACCGGTCATTTTCATGATTTTTCATCAGATAATCGCGTTTTTTCATTTCACAGCGCTTCATATATACGATTATACTTCATCCAAAAGGCGAAGCGCATATTTCTGTACTCGGGGCCGACATTCTCTTGTCCTTATTGTTCAGTCAGCATCAGCATCCAGAAAAATCTGCGCTCAGTGATGACTTTTTCTGCTCATTTTTTATATTTAAAGATATGAATCAATTTATCAGTACTTAATTGCTTATAAAGATCCTGGTGTCCACAGGCATCCTGATTCTGAATCTGATTATTCAAAAGATCACCCATATCCCCAACAACATGATCTACCAGAAAGTAGTGCGGACCTACGCCAGGAAATCCGGTACCCGGGAGGGCTAATCCCCGGCTGAAAAAACATAACGTCTTCGCCAGTCCCGGGATTCACCGGGTTTCAGTTCAATCTGAAAAAATAATTCCGGACTAATAACGTGCTTCCACCCCCAGAGGTTTACCTTGCTGACGGTAAAATCCCCCTCCTCTCTGATACTGATTTTTTCCTTACTGCAGCGCAGTGTCCAGCCCGCGGGCATTCCTTCGGACGGGCATAGGTTGGTGAAAAAGAAGGGTACAGTGTTGCCTGGATCGAAGGTGACAACGTTTTCTCCGAAGCGCACAATTCCGTCGGGATCAACATATTCAATGAACTGACCTGTGTTCAGGGGAAAATCAAACTCAAGTCTGTAGCCGGGTCCCACGGAGCGGCCGTTACAGGCGGCAAAGTTATGATTGTACTCTGAGGTTGTCAGCTCCTTCTCCCCGGTGTTGGAAAGGCTTGTGAGAATTTCAAACCCGTCCCCGTGCAGTGAAAGGCGCTTTTCCAGGCGGTGCGCATAGCCGTTCAATACGCTGCTTTCATACGAACTGCGGATACTTTGTCCGTCATGCTGCCATGTGAACGGATAAAATTGAGTTTCAGCATTCCGAAACGGGCTGTACTCTGAAAACTCTTTTTTTACCGTACCCACACCGATTTTATGAAACCAGCCCCCCAAAGGAGTTTCTGAAAATCCCGGAGGTTTATCGATACTGAACTCACTGAAAAACCCCCGGCCGGCGGTTTTCAGATCGCCTCCGTCGGGGTATTCGCTGCTGCTCATACGAATATTTCGAAAGAACAGCCGGGTAATCTTCATGGTCTGATCAAAACGGGGAGAAAGGTATCCTGTACCGGGTTTTTCGATTTCCATGCGGATGTTTTCATTCGTCAGTGTAACAGTCACAAGGCAAGCATATCCCTCAGTGGGGTTCACCGCAAGCAAATATACAGCTTCCAGCAACTCCCGGCTTTCGCTATACTGTGGAAAACCATAGGAGTCAAACTGATGTCAAAAGATTTTCTTGATGTCGGCGAGAAGCCAGCCATCGGCCGATGGATACCACTGAGCTTTCAGCACGTGTTCGCCATGTTCGGCGCAACTGTCCTTGTACCCCTTCTTACCGGACTGTCACCCTCAACCGCCCTGTTCACTTCAGGAACAGGTACGCTGCTCTACATCCTGCTTACCGGCGCAAAGGTTCCGGCATACCTGGGATCCTCGTTTGCATTCATCCCGCCTCTCATCGCAATCAGCGGTGCATACGGAGTTGCGTACGCCATGGGCGGCGCATTCGCCGTGGGCATCTTCTATCTGCTGATCGGACAGATCATCCGGGTTGCAGGTACGCACTGGCTGGACAGACTTCTGCCCCCGGTGGTAATTGGTGCAGTCATCATCGTTATCGGCCTGAAGCTTGCGCCTACTGCAATGGACATGTCGCTGTACCGCACTGCCGCTGACGGTTCGCAACTGTATTCCCTGAGCAATCTTGCAATTGCGGCGGTGACCATGGCAATTGTGATCGTTTCCTCGGTTGTCCTGAAAGGATTCTTCACGGTAATTCCCATCCTCATCGGGATTGTGGGCGGATACCTATTCACCCTGGTTATGGGTTCGTTTCTGCCCTCCTTCAACATCATTGATTTTCAGGCAATCAGAGATGCGTCATGGTTCGGACTGCCCGCACTGGTAATGCCGAAATTTTCCTTTGTACCGGTGGTCACATTTTTACTGGTGTCTCTTGCCACAGTTGCGGAACATCTGGGAGATACCCTTGTTCTCAGCAAGGTCGCCGGAAAGGACTTTTACCGGGATCCCGGTTTACACAGGACGCTCAGCGGCGACGGGCTTGCTACAGCCCTGGCATCCCTGTTCGGCGGTCCGCCCAACACGACATACGGGGAAAATATCGGGGTAATGGCCATGACACGGGTGTACTCGGTCTGGGTGATCGGCGGGGCGGCAGTGTTTGCCGTAATTCTGTCGTTTATACAGAAGTTCGGCGCAATCATCTCCACCATTCCCACTCCGGTAATGGGAGGGGTCTCAACCATCCTGTTTGGTATTATCGCATCCGCAGGTATCAGGACCGTGGTGGAAAGCGGTGTGGATTACAGCTGCAAGAAAAACCTGACCATCACATCGGTAATTCTCGTGCTGGGAATCGGCGGCGGAAAAATCTTCTTCCCCATGGCTGAGGGCCTGAATTTCGAGCTCAGCGGTTTGGCTCTGGCCACTTTGGTGGGAATTATCCTCAATCTGATACTCCCCAAAACACTCAACGTCGGAGCAAACGAGGAAACAGCCGAAGAGATGATCGAAGAGGATCTTCATAAGCATCCCCGGACCTGATTTGAAACAAATCGGATCCTGAACAATAGCGACGGAGTGCATGCCTGCAGGGAGAACCTCCCGGGACATGCACTCCGTACCGTACCGCCCTTCTTTTTCCACAGCTACATTACCGGCGGAAATTCAATATGCTCGCCCGGTAATATCCTGCCGTCTTCAATTTTGTGCGGTCAATACAATATTGCCTTGTTTTACACCCGATTCTGCAAACCTATGAGCCTCCGCAGCCTCAGAGAGGGGAAAGCACTTGTGGATCACCGGTGAAATGCAGGCCGTCCCGGTAAAATGGATAAGTCTCTGCAGCTCTTCCTGCGACTGGGACGATGAGGTAATGTTCAGCTTCTTTCCCAGTAGAAGCCTGATAAACGGTGCAAGGAGCAGATGTCTGATGTACGCAAATGCGAGAAAGTAACTGCCTCCCGGTCTTACATACCCCAGCCTTTTCAGTACGCCCCGGCCGCCCACCATGTCGATTGCAGAATCAAACTCACCCGTCGAACCCGGAGATTCGTCCGAAGCATAATCAATCACCCGTTCTGCCCCCAGATCGGACAGCATCTGAAGCTTGTCCCCCGAGTCCACTGCAGTAACACGGATCCCCATGTGGCGGGCAGCCTGGAGTGCGAAGCTCCCGATGCTGCCCCCTGCGCCGATGATCAGCAGCTTATGACCCTTTTCCAGCTTTGATTCCTTCAGATAGTGAAGGGCTTCCATGCCGGCGGTGGGCAATGCGGAGGCTTCTACCATGCTCAGGTTTTCAGGTTTACCCGCCATCACTCCCGACATTTCATCAGGTGATTCAGATACGCAGATATACTCGGCATATGCACCGAACCTGAACCCCGTTGTTCCGCACAGCATATCCCCAACACTGAACTTCGAGACAGGAGATCCGGTTTTCACCACTTCCCCGGAAAATTCCTGCCCAGGAATCTTTATGCGCCGGGGTTTTCTCCAGCCTGCATAGAGCCGAACCGGCAAAGATAGTCCCAGCGGCAGTTCCAGTCTTCGCATTTCACAATCCCCTGCAGTCACTGAAGCTGAGTGAATCTTAAGCAGTATTTCGTTCTCCCGGGGTACCGGTGTTTCAATTTCCGACGGGACCAGGACCTGGGGCCCGCCATAGCCGGTCCAGATGACAGCCTTCATTTTCACCATCCTTTCTTCAGGCGGCCGAAGGAACAGTTCACCGGTCACCTCTTCGTGCATTATACATGCGATGGAGTAGAATATGAGTCATGAAATCTTTTCCTTGACCCTCCCCGGCTTGAAAAAGACCGGCTGGAAACGATTGAAGACTGAATATCTGTACAGGCTCTCCATCCGGGACCATATTCCCAGGAGGCTTCAACAATAGCCGCAATGCATCATTTTGCAGAACAACAAGGCTATACCCTCCATGGAAGGCACAGGGAAATATACCTCAGTGATCCCAGGCGTACATCTCCTGAAAAGCTGAAAACAATGATCCGGCTGCCTCTAAAAAGAAACTGATAGCGGCGCCCTTTCCATCCGATGGAATATCTCATAGGATAACATCAGGAAACTTCAGGCAAGGCGGATCCCGCAGGAGGCAGCCGGATGATCACATTAATCGACGGAGGGATGGGACGCGCACTTCATGAAAGGGGAGTTTCGCTGGATGCTCCGTTATGGTCGGCCAGGGCATTTCTTGGAGATCCGGATCTGATAAAACAGGCGCATCTGGATTATATCCAGGCCGGAGCAACGGTTATTACCACCAACAGCTATGCACTGACCGATTACTATCTGGGCCGGGCGGGGTTGCTGGGCAGAAAACAGCAGATGCTGGAGCAGGCCTACCAAATTGCAGATCAGGCAAGAACTGAATCCGGCCTCAACAATATCCGGATAGCAGGCAGCATTCCCCCTCTTAACGAATCCTACCGGCCGGATCTGGTACAGCCGGACCAACTGGAGCGGGAATATCCTCTTTTAATACAGGCTGCGGCTAGCAACGGAGCAGATTTGCTCCTTGCGGAAACTCTATCCAGCATAACCGAAGCGGAATCCGTTCTCACACACGCACACCCTGTGGAAATTCCGCTGTGGGTAAGTTTTACCGTTTCCGCAGACGGGACCCTGCGAAGCGGGGAATCCATACGCGATGCCGCCCGGCTGTGCATTAATTGCGGGGCAGATGCAGTGCTTCTCAACTGCTCAACACCGGCAGCCATAACCAAAGCAATGAAAGAACTCGCCGGTGAACTGCGGGACACAGACCTGAAATTCGGGGGCTATGCCAACAGATTCCGGGAGGTTTCCAGCGAATTTACCCTGGAAGGCGGGTTGAATGAACTGAACACCGGCCTGAGCTGTGCTTCCTATACCGATACCGTCTCGGCATGGATTGATTTGGGCGCAACAATCGTGGGAGGCTGCTGCGGTATGGGACCCGATTATATCCGGACCATTTCGAACAATTTCATCGAATCCTGAGTGCTCCAGCTCCGCCCCGTTTCCAGCTTTTTATGAGAATTCTGTTAAAAACACGCTGCCTCCTGATTTCAGCCAGAATATGCCTTCCGGAAGGATTGAAATTATTGTCATTTAGCTATATGTCTAATTGTAATATCACTGACAACCGGAGAACATATGTCTGAATCAACAAGCGGAATTTCCTTCTTCGAAAAATACCTGAGCGTCTGGGTGTTTCTCTGCATAGTTGCAGGGGTGAGCATCGGGATATTTATTCCGGCAATTCCCCAAACCCTCAGCAAATTCGAGTATGCCAATGTTTCCATCCCCATCGCAATTCTCATATGGCTGATGATTTACCCCATGATGATGAAAGTGGATTTCTCCACCATCGGCAGCCACCTCAGAGTTCCGAAAGGGTTAACCATTACTCTGATCACCAACTGGCTCATCAAACCGTTCAGCATGTTCGCCATAGCACTGCTGTTCTTCAAGCTGATATTTTCCAGTCTGCTCACCGATGCCCAGGCGAGTCAGTATATTGCCGGAGCGGTGCTCCTGGGTGCAGCCCCATGTACTGCCATGGTATTCGTCTGGAGCCACCTCACAAAAGGGAACCCGTCCTTTACCGTCCTGCAGGTGGCAGTGAACGACCTGGTGATCCTTGTTGCCTTTGCTCCCATTGTGGCCCTTCTCCTGGGAATCGGAGACATTTCCGTCCCCATGGATACCCTTCTCCTCTCGGTGCTCCTGTTCGTGGTAATCCCCCTCACCCTGGGAGCCGCAACCCGGAATCTGGTGATTCGGAAACGGGGAAAAGAGCATTTTGAGAACAACTTCCTTCCCAGATTCAACGGAGTGACAACCGCAGGCCTTCTGCTGACCTTAATCATTATTTTCTCGTTCCAGGGAAGCACTATAGTTGAGAACCCGGGCAATATTGTTCTCATTGCAATTCCCCTGATTATTCAGACGGGCTTCATCTTTGCCTTCGCCTATCTCTGGGCGTATCTTTGGCGTACCAGCCATGAAATTGCCGCTCCTGCCGCCCTCATCGGCGCAAGCAACTTCTTTGAACTGGCGGTAGCAGTTGCCATTGCGGTTTTCGGACTCGAATCCGGCGCAACTCTGGTGGCAGTGGTTGGCGTACTTGTTGAAGTCCCGGTAATGTTATTTCTGGTAAAAGTTGCCAACAGAACCAAAAAACAATTCAGCCTCAGGGCACAATAAACGGATCCGGAATCGGATACACCAACGTACACACGGGAGAAAAGATGAAAAAATCCATACTTATCGTCTGCATTCACAACAGCGCACGCAGTCAGATGGCGGAAGAGTTCTTTCGGAAATTTGCCGGGGATATTTTCGAGGTGGAGAGCGCAGGAATCGAACCGGGGAAATTGAACCCCATGGTGGTGAAAGCGTTGAAAGATGAAGATATCCACATAGACGGGAAATCGACCCAGAGCGCTTTCGATCTTCACCAGGCCGGCAGGAGCTACGATTATGTGATCACCGTCTGTGATCCTGAAGCCGCCGAGCGCTGTCCCATCTACCCAGGTACAGTTAAGCGGATGCACTGGCCGTTCAAAGATCCGTCATCCTTCACCGGAAGTGAGAGCGAGCGGCTGGAAGGAACCAGGATTGTCATGAATGAAATCAAGGATCGGGTCCAGGGCTTCATCCAAGAATACCGGGCAGATCCGGACAAGGCGATTCAGAACAATTAGAAACTTCACCTATGCATCCGGCCCGGCGCCGGGTGCATTGGACGCTCTGCGTTTTTTTCTATCCAGTGAATCCCGAATATTCAGCCAGACAGTCAGCAATATCAGAAGAATAAAGATCACCAGAGTAACATCTGCTGTGACGCGGTACGGAGGATCAATCCCCGTCAATTCACGAACCAGAAACTGGATGTACGAGCGGTGCACCGGAGGATTGCCGAGGAGCCTTCGCACATCCCAGTGCCAATCCGTGCAGAAACAATATCCGAAGCCGTACCAGAAGCCCAGAATACCCCAGGAAAAAAGCGTAAGACCAATCGTGATTAAATGGATTTTACGTGTCTTTTTCCACATCCAGCCCAAAAGATTAAACAGCACAAACACTGTATGAAATATGAGGAAAAAGCGGTCCAGGAAATGGAGCAGGCTCTGACTCATACACATATACTATAGGTTTGCAGAATAATTTGCCATTCAATTTACGATGTACTATCCTGTAATTATATCTTGTAAGATATATCTTGCAGAATATACATGCAGCAATATTTCACGGCTGTCAGGAGCGTAATATGAAAACAGACTTTCTGGTGATTGGTGCCGGTTCAGGCGGAATTACGGCAGCTGTAACCGCAGCAGGGTTCGGCAAGAAGGTGCTGCTGGTGGACAAGAACCTCCCCGGCGGGGAATGCACCTGGTCCGGCTGCGTACCCAGCAAAGCCCTGATTCATCAGGCTCATGTAAGTCATATTGCCTCGCAACAGGTACCGGGGTTTAAACCTGATACCCGTAAAGCCATGGCCCATGTTCATGACGTGCGGAATACCGTCTACTCCCATGAAAGCCCCGAGGCCCTGGCGGACATGAACATTGAGTTTTTGCAGGGCCATGCACGGTTTATCGATCCCCATACCGTAGAAGTGGGAGAGAACCGGATCCAGGCCTCCAGGATCATTGTAGCAAGCGGGTCTTCGGCGTTCATCCCTCCGGTAAAAGGTCTCACCGGGCTTCCGTATCTTACAAATGAGAACATGTTTGAACTGGAAGATCTTCCCGATTCCATGATTGTTCTGGGGGGAGGCCCCATAGGAATAGAACTTGCTCAGGCTCTCAACCGCCTGGGCGTACGGGTGGAACTGGTGGAGATGGCCGAACGCATTCTTCCCAGAGAGGAAGCTGAGTTCGCCCTGCCCCTCAGCGGCAAACTGGAAACTGAAGGGGTGAAGATCCATGCCGGAACCCGTGCAGTGAGCGCAGAACAAACCTCTTCAGGGGTAAGGTTAACCTGCCAAAACGCTGCAAATGAGGAGCTGAGCCTGGAAGCAGAACACATACTGGTTGCGGTAGGCAGGACCGCAAATGCAGAGCACCTCAACCTTGAGGCAGCCCGGGTGGAGTACACGCCCAAGGGAATTTCGGTAAACCGGAAAATGCAGACCAGTCAGAAACACATTTATGCCATAGGCGATGTTGTCGGCCCCTGGCTGTTTTCACATATGGCGAACACCCAGGGAATTCAGGCTGTTCAGAACGCCATCCTCCCGTGGAAACGCAACGTGAGCAGCGAGACTCCGGTGTGGGTCACGTATACCGAACCCGAGCTGGCCAGGGCGGGGATGAGCGAAGACGAAGCCCGGAAAGCCCACGGAAATTCCATCAGGATGTACCATTTCGATATGAATGATCTTGATCGGACCAGAACCGGAGGACCAAGCATCGAACGGGTGAAGCTGATCCTGGACAGGCGCGGACGGATTCTGGGAGCAAGCATCCTGGCGGACAGAGCAGGAGAGATGATAGGTGAAATTCAGGTAATCAGAAAACTGAAAGCAAATTTCGGAAAGCTTGCGGGAATTGTGCACCCCTACCCCAGCTATTCGGAAGTATTCCAGAAAATTGGAAAGCGGGTGGTTGTGGACAACCTTCTCAATCACCCTCTCGTTAAGTTGTTCAGGAAAAAATAGGAATGATACGGGAAGAGTATAAATTGGAGAATCAGCTTTGCTTCAGGGTACACCGCCTATCCCGTCTTTTTATTAAGATGTATCAACCTCTGTTGAATCGGCTTGGAATTACCTACCCTCAATATCTGGTGCTTCTGGTGCTTTGGGAACGGGGAAGCATTGATTATCAGGAGCTGGCCGACCGTCTGGAGCTGAAAACCGGTACCCTGACACCGATCATTCAGCGTCTGGAGAAAATGGATCTGGTCCGGCGAAGCAAAAACCCCGTCGATATGCGAAAAACTGCCGTGTCTCTCCGGGACGGGGGAATCGCTATGAAAGAGAAACTGGAGGATCATGCCGAGGAGCTGAGCAAACTCCTGGACAACCTGGATACAGGCAGATATGAAAACTTTGCAAAAATGGTTGATCAGGTTACAGATGATTTTTTCCGGCTGGGGTCCTATATCTCAGAGTATGAAAGCCAATATGAAAAATAGGGAAATAAAAGATAATCCTAAGACCGGGCAGCAAAGCCCCACATTACACAGGAGAATACGTATGATCGTACTTTATGTCATCGGAGCCCTCATTGCAGCGGGGGCAATTCACATGATCGTTCAGAACAACCGAATTCCCCGGAACATCGGAGGGCAGGACGGACAGCTTTCACCAATGCCCGCATCACCCAACGCCGTAGCCAGCTATGCACAAAGTGAGGATAAAAAAGTAGATCCCCTGCCGCTTTTTGAATCTGCACCCCGTACCCTCGATTTGCTGAAGCAAATCCTGTCCGAACACGGCGCTGAAATTATCAGCTCCGATGAGCGGTATATTCATGCCGTCTATACCACCCCGGGTATGAAATTTAAGGATGATGTGGAGTTTCTCATACTAGAGGATAAGAACATTGTGGATTTTCGCAGCGCTTCCAGAGTCGGTCAGTCGGATATGGGTGTTAACCGCAAGAGATACGCCCGAATCCGAAGCCGCTATCTGGAGCTGTCCGGGAATCAGCAGCAGTGAACCCTGAAAAAGAGCAGCCCCGGATCGGCGGGCCATTTTCTGCCGAACTCTCAACAGGAAGCGCCGCCCGGAGGCGGGCGGAAGAGCTGTTTTTTACCCGCAAAAGTCTCGACTCAGGCAGGATCAGAAAACCCAGAGTTAATTGTGCCGAGGCGTTGCTGAGAGCATATCTTGGGGATAATGCGGAGCTTCCCGCACAAGCCGAGGATTTTCATGAACTGGGATATGGAAATGCCGATGGCGGCCGCTGCGGCGCCATGGTGGCCGGTGAACATATTCTGAAGCTCCGCTCTCCCGGGGAGAGGGAGCGGTTCATGGAAAACTTTTCAGCTGAGGCAGGAGAAATTCACTGCAGAAGCATCAAAAGGCATACCGGGACCAGCTGCGCACAGTGTGTCTCCATCGCCGCCTCCCTGCTGGACAGCATGTTGTCCCCCTGAAGAATCTCATCACTCTATACATCCGTTTTCCAGAGGCCTCAACGACATGCTTCCCAGGCAGTAGCTGCTGATTAACTCCGCCAACTCATTCAAGAGATTCAGGCGGGGGTGTGTGCGCCGGTACAATAGGGCGATATCCCTGCCGAAATCCGCATCGGCAACAGGAATATAGGAAATTCCCTCCTCAGGTTTGGAAGGCACCGCAAGCTGGGGTATCAGAGTGATACCCGTCCCCATCCGTACCATCTGCCTCAGGGTTTCGATGCCTGTAGCCCGGTACTTCTCCCTCTCCCGGGCCCCATAGCGAAGACACAGATCCAGAGCCTGATCCCTGAAGCAGTGTCCGTCGCTGAGCAGCAGCATCTCCTGACCGTCCAGGTCTTTCACCGCAATTTCCTCCCGTTGCCCCCATGGATGCCGGGATGGAACCGCAACCACAAAACTTTCCCGGAATATGGGCACCACGCAGTTCTGGGCTTCCTCCTGGGGCAGTGCCAGGAACGCACAGTCCAGTTCGCCGTTTGCAAGCTTTGCCTGGAGCTCTGCGCTTTGCTCTTCCAGCAGATAAATTTCCAGATCCGGATATGTTTCGCTGATTTTTCGGGCTATCCGGGGGAACAGCCATGGTCCCAGAGTGGGAAAGATACCCACCCGCAGGGTACCCGAGTAAGGATCCCTTGCAGCGTTGGCTTTCTGTTCCAGCTCCTGGACTCCCCGAAGGATTTTTTCCGCCACCTGCAAAGCTTCGCTGCCGAAATCGGTGAGAAGCACCGACCGGGTGTGCCGTTCAAAAAGAGGATGCCCCAGTTCCTCCTCCAGCTTTTTGATCTGTCCGCTCAATGTCGGCTGACTTACATTGCAGCGCAGGGCAGCGGCCCGGAACTGACCCAGCTGGGCAACCGCCTGAAAGTATTCTATATCACGTATATTCAATCTATCCCCCGGATAATTCGCTATTACCTATCAATCATATAAAAACAAACGATTTTACACGAACATATCATCTATGAGATAAGGTATCAACAAACAATCAAGGAGCATCATATGACGAGCATCATCAATAGCAAGCTGCCTGAATTTGAAGTACAGGCTTTCCATCAGGGCGAAGTAAAAACCGTTTCACACAATGATCTGAAAGGTAAATGGTCTGTATTCTTCTTTTACCCGGCAGACTTTTCCTTTGTTTGCCCTACTGAACTGGGAGACATGGCGGATATGTATCCTGAATTCCAGGAGATGGGAGTGGAAATTTACTCTGTAAGCACAGACACCCATTTTGTACACAAGGCATGGCACGACACCTCAGACACCATTGCAAAGATCACATACCCCATGCTGGCCGATCCCACCGGCGCACTTTCCCGGGCGTTCGGCGTGTATATTGAAGAGGAAGGCATGGCATATCGGGGTACGTTCCTTGTGAACCCCGAAGGGGAAATCAAGATTGCGGAAATTAACGACAACGGAATCGGACGGAACGCCGATGAGCTGAAACGGAAGGTTCAGGCCGCACAGTTTATTGCCGCACATCCCGATGAAGTATGTCCCTCCAAATGGGAACCGGGCGGTGAAACACTGGAACCCGGCCTGGAACTGGTAGGTAAAATTTAATATCTCCGGCCGCTCCCGATCCTCCCGGCACAGCGCCGGAGAGGATCTTCTTTTAAAATAGGAACCTTATTATGCTTAACTCAAAAATACAGGAACAGTTGAAAGATGTTTTCTCCGAGCTTGAAGGCCGGGTTGCTCTGGAGTACGCCTCCTCGGAACATTCCAAAGAGGATGAACTGGTAACCATGCTGGAAGATGTTGCCTCTCTCTCGGATCAGATTGAAGCCGTCCAGGGTGATTTCAGCCACGACGCACCATGGTTCCGCATTGTACATAATGATACGGATACGGGAATTCGGTTTACCGGAGTCCCCGGAGGTCATGAGTTCACCTCCCTCATTCTGGCCATCCTTCACAGCGACGGGAAAGGTAAACTGCCGGATTCCCCATCCATTCGGAGAATCGGGGCAATACAGGGTCCTGTGAGCATCAGAACCTTTGTTTCCCTGTCTTGCACCAACTGTCCGGATGTGGTGCAGGCATTGAACCTTGCGGCGGTGTATAACCCTGATATCGAGCATCACACCATCGTCGGGGACTTTGCTCAGGATGAAATAGAACGGCTGGGAGTTCAGGGAGTACCGGCGGTATTCCATGGTGACACCCTGATCCATTCCGGCCGATCCAGTCTGGCTGAACTGCTTCCGGTGCTGGAAAACACATTCGGCCGGAAGGAAAGCGGTCCGATGGAAGCTGTTGAAATACCGGCGGTGGAAGTTGCCGTCATCGGCGGCGGACCTGCAGGATGCGCCGCAGCCATCTATTCCGGCCGAAAAGGACTGAAAACCGCCATCATTGCCTCCCGCATCGGCGGACAGGTGAACGACACCGCAGATATTTCCAATTTCATTTCGGTATCGGAAACCACCGGCAGCAAACTCAGTGCCGATCTACGGAAGCACAGCGGGGAGTATGACATTCAGATTTTCGAAGGACGGAATGTACATTCCGTGGAAACCGCCGGAACCAACGGCTCTGAGTTCCACCGCATCTTCAGCGACAGCGGGGAAGTGTTCAGCGCCGAACAGCTCATTATTACAAGCGGAGCATCCTGGAGAAAACTGGGGGTTCCCGGTGAAGATGAATACATCGGTCGTGGCGTTGCCTTCTGCCCCCACTGCGACGGTCCGTTTTTTGCAGGAAAGGATGTGGCGGTTATCGGCGGAGGAAACTCAGGGGTTGAGGCGGCTATTGATCTGGCGGGAACCTGCAAGAGCATCACCCTCATAGAATTCCTGGATGAATTAAAGGCGGATTCGGTGCTTACTGCAAAACTGAAGAGTCTGGATAATGTTGAAATTATCACCTCCGCACGGACCACTGAAATTCTGGGGGACGGAAAAGCGGTGACCGGAATCAAACTTGAAGACCGAAGCAGCGGGGAAGTCCGGTCCTTGAATCTTCATGGGGCTTTCGTCCAAATCGGACTTCTTCCCAACAGCAGTGAATACCATGATCACGTGAAGGTGAACCGGTACGGCGAAATTGAAGTGGACACCCACGGACGCACCAGCGTCCCCGGCATGTATGCAGCCGGAGATGTCACCACCAGCCCCTATAAACAAATTGTCATTGCAATGGGGGACGGAGCCAAAGCGGCTCTTACCGCATTCGATGACCGGATCAGAGGCAGGGTGTAGTTCGATACAAAACCTCATACATATGAAATTTTGACGCGGCATATACAGGGTATATAATTAGATGCTAAGCAATTAAGGAGGTTTTATGAAAATGGTGAAGAGTCTGAGTGCTCTGGTTCTGGCAGTAATGCTGATTGCAGCATGTCAGACCCCGGACGGAACGGTTGAGACTCCGGCAAACACATCCGGAGAAACCGTATTTACTATGCAGCTGCTGCATTTTGCGGATATTGACGGGAACGAAGAAAGAGCCTTACAGGCAGTGGAAAATTTCTCCGCTCTTATACACGCCTTCCGCAACGACAATATGTACGGCGATTCCACACTGATCGTCAGTTCCGGGGACAACATCATTCCCGGACCCAGATTTTATGCGGCGGAGCAGTCTGCGGTTCGAAGCGTAACAGGATCCAATGAGCCCGGCCATGCAGATGTTGCGTTCCTGAATGCCATGGGAGTCCAGGCTTCGGCAATGGGCAACCACGACCTGGATGCAGGTCCCGGAGAATTGGCAGACGCCCTCTCTGCGGAATCCGGCGGCGGAGCGGAATTTTCCGGCGCCTCCTTCCCCTATCTTTCGGTGAACCTGGATTTCAGCACCGAAGGTGACTTTGAAGGAATGCTGGGAACCGACGGAAACACTGTGGAAGAACTTGCCGCCAAAGTGGCGGGCTACGCTGTGGCACGGGTAAATGGTGAAACCGTTGGGATAATCGGTGCATCCACCCCGCTTCTGGATACCATTACCAGTACCGGGGGAATCACGGTGAAGCCGTCCTCCGGTGATGTATCGGAGCTTGCTGAAATCATTCAGTCAGCTGCAGATTCACTGAAGGGTATGGGTGTGAACAAGATCATTCTTCTTGCTCATATGCAGCAGATATCAGTTGAAAAGGAACTTGCCGGCATGCTGGAAGGGGTGGATGTCATTGTGGCCGGGGGATCCAACACCCGACTGGGCGACAACACCGATACGCTCTTTCCTGGGGATGACGGCTTTGACGACACATACCCTCTTCTCACCAAGGATGCAGGCGGCGATCCCGTGGCCATTGTGAACGTTGACGGTGACTATAAATATCTGGGTCGTCTGGTTGTGGGTTTTGATGACATGGGTGTTATAAACACCGACAGTCTTGATCCCCAACTGAACGGTGCATGGGCCAGCAGCGATGACAATGTGAGCATGCTGGGAGGCGATCCCATCCCGGAACTTCTGGCAGTACGTGATGCGGTTCAATCAGTTATCACTTCCCAATTCGGCAATGTGCTGGGTTACACCGATGTATATCTGGATGGACGGCGAAGCCAGGTGCGAACTCAGGAAACAAACCTTGGAAACCTCAGCGCGGATGCCAACCTCTGGTACGCCAACCAGCTGTCTGAAGACAGAGTTCATGTCAGCCTGAAAAACGGCGGCGGTATCAGAACCGAAATCGGCGCCGCAGTGGTGCCCCCGGGTACAGTGGACTATTCTCAGGCAACCCTTACCGCACCTCCGGCGAATGAAACCACCGGTACTGCTGAAGGTGCCGTGACTGAAGGGCATCTGCGCGCTACTCTCAGATTCGATAACGGTCTCGTTACTCTGAAAGTAACAGCCGCCGAACTGAAAATGCTCCTGGAGCATGGCGTATCCGCAACAGGCCCCGGTGCAACTCCCGGACAATTCCCCCAGATCGGCGGCATGACCATGGCCTTCGATCCCGAACTGGAACCCGGCAGCCGTATTACAGAAGTGAGCGTACTCAATGAAGACGGCGGCGTCCTTGACAATGTTGTTCAGAACGGCGAAATCCAGGGTGATGAAAGCCGGACCTTCCGTCTGGTGACCCTGAATTTTCTGGCTAACGGGGGCGACAGCTATCCCTTTGATGGGCTCAGCGATCCCCAGCGGATAAACCTGTATGAAGGGATGGGTTTCGGTGAAGAAACCGATTATCCTGACGCAGAATTGGGAAATGATCCCGGCAGCAATAGCAGCTTCAGCTACACAGGCGGAGAGCAGGATGCCCTGGCGGAATATCTGCTGGCCTTCCATTCACGGCCATCCGATGCATACAGCCAGGCTGAAACTGACCGGGCTGATGATATGCGGATGATCTACTGATCCCTCTCTTCATTGAGAGTCCTGACATTCCGGGCCGCTCCCTTTACCGGGGCGGCCCTGATCAGGCTCCTCTTCCCTGGTGAATTACCCGGCCTCGGCGGAATTCCCTGGCTGTCGTTTTCCGGTATCTCTCAACAGAATTCCTCAAAGTTGATCTCCAGCTTTTCCGGATTACTTTTGAAGGTTTCAAAATGCTCATCGCTGATGCGCCTGTAGAAACTGCTGAATTTTTGTCTGCAGCCTGACGCTTCATACTGTTGAAGCAGGGGCTTGTAAAATAACCGATACCAGTCCAGGGTAATTTCCTGAATATACGGCGCTCTCCCCAGCGTGCTTTTCAGGTGTTTTGCATAATCAATAAACATCTGATGATGAATGTACCGCATGAGCCCTCTGGAAATATCGGGAATTATGAACTCCGGAACAAGTTCATCAATCTGGGAGAATCGGCGAAACCTGCTGTAGCTGCACTCCGCAGGCTCGAACATACGGTTCAATGAAGATGATAGGGTCCGCAAAGCATCCTTCAGTCTGCGGTTCTTTCCGGCCTCAAGACTGAAGCGCCGGTAGGCTTCCTTCAGCCAGATGGAATCTGGATCAGGAAAGGAATTCCAGAACCCTACGAATTCCACAAAAATGTCCGTAATTCCGGATTCGGGAAACAGATACGATAATGAATGGGAGCGAATGTAATTTTCCGCATCCTCATACAGGTTTCGGGTCCAGCTTTGTATCAGTTCTTTATTACTTTCAGGGAGCCGGGCATGTTTCCTTTCAAACCAGGCCCGGTTATGCTCAAAAATCTCTTTTTCCAGAAGCCGCCATGTGGACGTCTTCCGTACATCGAAATAGTCTTCCGGGAGAACTTCAAATATCCCCGTCCGCTCATGCAGATCCAGCTTCTCCAGGAACAGCTCGGACTGGCTGCTCCGATAATCATCCGGAAGGTTAAGCGCAACCGGAATCTCCCGGATTTCTGCAGTGATAAAGTTTTGTCCCATTGCCCTGGCGACAGAAACCCGATGATGACCGTCCCGGACAAAATATTTCCCGCCGAAACGTATCAACGAAACAGGCGGAGGAGCTTCACTTTGCATCATAAACATATACACAGCTTTCCAGCGGCTGTGCATCCACAGCTGCCTGGGAGAAAAATCAAAAAGAAAATCTGCGCTTCTGTCCTCGCTGCCGATGATATCCTCAATTTTCACATCCAGAATTCCCCGGTACAACTCTCCGCCGGTGAGGCGGGATCGGAATAAAGGGCCTAAGCCCGGGAGAAACCGGTCCTTGCGGATACTCCGCATGATGGCCCGTCTTTTTCCCTGCCGGTAGGTTTTTCGAAATACCTCATCAGCTTCCAGGTTAAGATTCATTGTATCTCCCATGGTTCAGCGCTGCTGTTTTTTCACAGCATGAACTCATTGTAACAGATGTTACAGCAGGATTTTTTCCAATGGCGTATCTTACGTGCATGGCATTATATCAAAAGATTTCTGAATCATATGAGGAGTTGTTTCCCTCATCCCAGGAAAAGCTGGAGTTCGTTATGGGTTTCCTTCCGGAAATTAATTCATCCAGGGTAATCGACATCGGCTGTGCCACGGGACAAATGCTGTTTCAGCTGAGGAAAGCGGGAATATCCAGTGGAGTCGGCATTGATCTCGATGAACATATGATCCGAGAGGGTGAAAGACGGCTCCGCAGGGAGAACATCAGCGGAATAGAGTTTCATGTGGGCGATATGCGCCATTTCAGTGAAATTCCGGGACTGAACAATGCGGATCTCATCAGCTGTATGGGCAATACTCTGGCGTACCTGCCTGATTCCCAGGGGCCGGATTCGGACAGCCTGGACCGTTTCCTGGAGCAATGCAAAAGCCTGCTTGCAGCGGAGGGGATACTGGTTATTCAAATTCTGAACTATCAAAACCCCCGCATTGCACCGGGATTTTCGTTCCCGGAAATATCAGCGAACGGAATACAACTCCTCAGAACATATGAACAGAGTGAAGGAAATCAATATAGATTCATTTCCCGCATGAAAAACCTTCAAACCGGAGAAACATCACATGACATCCATTACCACACTGCATTTCTCAGTAAAGATATCGCCGCTGCAGCCGTTCGTCAGGGCTTCGGGGAAACCGAGATCACAGGATCCTATGCAGGCAAGGCTCCTCAAAGGGATGATTTTTTTCATCTGGTGATCTGCAGACGGTGATTTACAGATCCTGACCTGACGCCCGATGTATCCATCCAGTCACAGTTTCTTGCTGTAGCGCAGTTCATGGGCGTCCAGAACTTCCCGGTAGGTTCGTACGCCGTCGGAGCTGTAGCCGTGCTTTTCATAGAACCTGCGGGCTGCTGAGTTTCCCTCCAGCACCCAAAGAAACATCTGAGAAATGCCCTGCTTTTCAGCGTATTCCTCTGCAAAACTCATAAGGGCCGCTCCGCAGCCTTCCCGGTAAAACGCAGGATCGATGTAGATCGCCTTGATCTCAAGGAAATCACCTTCTTCCACCGCAGCCATGAATCCTTTAATAATACCGTCATCATACACCCAGAGAGTCTGTTCCTCGGTTGATAAGTTTTCTCGGTGTCTATTCAGGCTTGTCTGCACGTTCAGCTTGTTAAACAGAATTTCATCAGAAAGCATGTGTCGATAAGAAGTGCGCCAGCTGAATACATGGATTTCAGCAATCCGTTCAGCATCTGAAATCTTCGCTTTCCGTACCATTCATCCTCCATGTTGAAAGGATTGCCCGCAGCTCGGCGTTTCAGTGCAGGCATTCCTTTCTGAGTATTCTTCGGCAGATATCGATAGTAAAAACCGGTATTCCCGACTTATTGTATCATAATTTTTACCCGCCGTGATTATGGATTGAAAACAAATTTCCACACTCCGGGAAACCCCGTCAGCCTTTCAACTGCCGGAGTTTCCACCGCTTCATATCGTCCAGAATTTCCGTCCTGTCCTTTCCCAGGACGGAGCGGAAATCACTTCCCGGTTCAAGAAACCGAAGTACGGTATCCCAACCGTATTCATTTTCCAGATATTCAGTAAGCACATAGGCAAGGGTGTAGCCCCCACCTCAGCAAATCGCAGAGCATTGTTTGTGGAAAATTCTTCGGCACTGATGTTCATCCTGCTTTGTACCGCCTGATCCGATGGAGTCTGTTCTGCAAGGTACAGGGCAAACCCCTCTTTCAACCAATAATCCAGCCTTTTATTATGCCGGTCGGTAAGTACATGCACATACTCGTGCACGGCCGCTTTTTCCACCGAAGCTCGGGAATGTGCAGGTCCGGGGTTATCGGATGATGTGATAAGCACACTTTGCCGTGTGTTGTTTCCGATGTACCAATTGGGAAGGAAAACCCCTGCAAGTCCAATGGTATTGATATGAAGACTCTTGATCCCCGGATACACAATAAGAGAAATGTCATCCTGTACTGCAGTTCCCAGTCTGACAGTCACCGGTTCTGCGTGTGCGGCGATGTTGGCGGCAATCCTTCGGGCGGAATCCAGATCTGCAGGCCGGACTTGGGTGGTTATGCCGGACAGTTCAAACTGCTCCATTCCCGGTGCCTTCAGGGATATCATGGGAATAAAATTCAGCACCACCAGAGCCGTGAGGGTGAGGAACACCCATCCAATTGTCTTTCGTCGTTTACTCATGTCATTCTCCTTGTACAATGTTGAGGAAATAATGATCCCGGTGATCTGAAATTTCCATGCTACAACCGTATGATTATCATTCGATACGCTGTATTTCGTGCCGGGATTCGGCATATGGGAAGGAAGAATGTCCTTTTAATCGTTCAGCAGCCTTGAAATCAGTTCCACCCTGCTTTTTACCCCCACCTTTTCAAAGATGTGAGACACATGAGTCCTGGCTGTTGTATAGGAGATGTACAGGGTTTCACCGATTTCCCGATTGTTCAGGCCCTTGAGCACCAGGGGAAGCACCTCACTTTCCCGGGGTGAAAGTCCGTAACTTTGTGCAGCATCCGCCCTTTCACCGATAAATCCGGGAATGCTTCCCACCCTGTTCAGATATTCCAGAAGCAGTTGAATGGTCACAGAGCTCCAAAGGACCAGCAGTACACTGTCCAGACTGAGTGAAAAATTCAACTGTAAAAGATACCCCAGGGAATATACGGCAAACGAAACGGGTGCAAAAAACATGGTTAATGATCCCAGCCGTTGAAGCAGGATGCGCAGTCCGGATGACACGGCTGCATCCACTTTCCTTCGAAATACGTACCCGGCCCAAAAGATATATGCTGAAATCAGAAACAGGGAAAGAACATATGAATACAGAGGGTCAATCTCCACAGGAGTAAAAGCAACCAAAACCCTCACCGATTGCACCAGAACCGCAACAGCTGCAAGAATGCCATTCCGCAGTACGGTTCCTGATTCAAGAAGGTCCAGTAATGATGCCAGGATTATGTATACGGCGAAAATTACCCCAATTGCTATGCCCGCCTGAAGAGTCATTACAGACCGGGTTGCAAGCAAATCCGCAGGCAGCAGCGTTACCACAATGAACCGCAGCTGATTCAGCTCCAGAAGGAGAAAAATAAGGCACAGAAGCCTTGAAATTTTCGAAGGAGAGCGCCTGTGGATGAGCCATAGGCTGAACAAACCCGCCGAAGAGATAAGAAGAAGAAAAAGTTGAATGATCAACACAATATTCGTCATAGGTTTTTCATGTTTCAGCAGGGCACGTATGCTGATAGCTGATTAAATCCTTGTCCTCCTGCCGACCACATGGCAGCCCGTGAACATGGCAGCATGTTGTAAGAAAAAGATTGGACAGCAGTACAACCGGATTATAAGCTGGAAGATACATGGCGTCCAGTTTCATGGTGCTCAGAATTCCTCAGCCAGGTATGAAACCGGCCGCACGGGGAGGTCCTATGAGAAAAAGGGAATACGGCAACACTGGAATTCAATTATCCGTCATCGGCTTCGGCGGAATTCTGGTAATGAATGAAACGACCCGGGATTCACGTCTGGCAGTCTCGAAAGCCGTGGATGCGGGAATTAACTACTTCGATGTTGCTCCCAACTACGGCAATGCACAGGAGATGCTTGGGCCGGCACTCCAACAATACCGTAAAGATGTATTTCTTGCGTGCAAAACCCAGCTC
Source organism: Salinispira pacifica (assembly GCF_000507245.1). Taxonomy (GTDB): domain Bacteria; phylum Spirochaetota; class Spirochaetia; order DSM-27196; family Salinispiraceae; genus Salinispira; species Salinispira pacifica. Next base: position 3,643,150 of record NC_023035.1, read on the forward strand.
CGAAGCGGAGACCAGGCAGAGAGCGATCTGATAGAATCCTTTCGTCTTCTGAAAACCGACTGGTTCGACCTCTATCAGCTCCATGCGGTTGCCACCAGGGAGGACGTGGAACAGATTCTTGCCCCGGGCGGTGCACTGGAAACCCTGGACAAGGCAAAAAAAGAAGGGAAGGTACGTCATTTGGGCTTTTCAGCACATAGCGAGGAAGCCGCCATTGCGCTGCTGGACGCCTATGACTTTGATTCCATTCTGTTTCCGGTGAACTGGGTCACCTGGTACGCCGGGGATTTCGGAAAAAAAGTTCTTCCTCTGGCCAGGGAAAAACACGCAGCAATACTCGCTTTAAAGGCCTTGGCCAAACATGCAGTTCCCGAAGGACATAATGGACCTGTGGAAAAAGCATGGTACTGGCCGGTGGAGTCCTATGAAGAGGCATTGACGGGTTTGCGGTTTACTCTGGGAATGGAAGGAGTAACGGCGGCGGTAAGCCCCGGCGACCCAAGGCTGTTTGAGTGGATCATCCGCGCCGAGCAGGAGTACGATCCTCTTACACCCGGAGAGCAGACCCAACTTGAGAAAGAGGCGGCAAAATACGGTCTCATATTCGATGCCCACCAATCCCAATGGTAAATACTGCACCGGCTTCCGGGATGTTCAACCGGCAGCTCATATGCAATAGCTGCTAAGCAGAACTCTCACTGATTTGCATAGCTGAGGCATATGAAATATGCTTGAAATATGAATGGAGGCGGCAGCGTACCGCGGTTCTCCGGACTGACAGCCAAACTCTTTTTTGCGCTGACCGGGCTTCTGCTGTTGTTACTTTTTTTTACCATTATCCTTTCTCTATCAGGGTTTTCCCAAACTAAAAATACATACGCGAGGCGCTTTTCCCGGGACCAAAGTGAAATAATCGTCGCCCAATTGCAGAGAAATCTGAATAAAGAGATCATCCTCTCCCGGAGACTGGCAGAGTCCAGCCTCACGGGAGCCTGGATGCAAACACCCGAGAACCAGGAAATATCTCAACTCTTTTTCAGAGATATGGAAAATATCAGGCAGGAAAGCACCGGCAAAACGGTATTTATCGCAGTAAAAGAAACCGGTCAAATGTACATGAACGGACCCTCCATTGAATATACGGAGGCTCACAAATACATCCTCAGGGAAGATAATCCGGCGGACGCCTGGTTTTTTCGTACACTGAATGATGACAGGAACCGGTATGAGCTCAATCCCGATACCAACCGCGAATTCCCTTCACGAAATATCTGGGTGAACATGCAGGTGTACGTGGACGACAGGATAGCGGGAGTGGCGGGAACCACCTTCCCCCTGACCCGGTTTGCCGGGGATCTCTCGGAATCCAGGATTCAGGGGCACATACCCGTGATCATTGATGATAGATCTGCAATCGTCTACCATCCTGATGAGAAGATAACACAGGCAAATACCGACCAGGAAAACCCCGAAGAAAAAATACTTCTTACAGATTTGATATCTTTTGATACAAGTCTTGCAGCCCGCATGGAAATTCTCAAGCGCAGTCCTGGTGAAACACTGATTCTCAATGGATCGGGACCGGAGGGTGAAAACTATGTCGCAGGACTGCAGTACATAGCCGACCTGGGATGGTTTTTTGTTTCCATGGTAGACATAGATAAAGTTCCCATTACCATGCAAAATACCATATTCCGAATTATTGTGATGTTCATCATATCCGTACTGCTGTTTTATCTTGCCATTGGTGTACTGATGAACAGAATCATTCTCCATCCTCTGCGGAGGCTGGAATCCGCAGCTTCCAGAGCTGCGGACGGGAATTACAGCATGGATTTTTCCAGCTCAAAAAATGATGAGATTGGCTTACTGGGAAATTCATTCGCCCGGCTCCTGGAAACAATCCGGGATCATACAAATACTCTTGAGACTACCATCAACGAACGGAGCAATCAGCTGAAAGTCACCCAGGAGAAACTCCTGGAAAACCGGCAGGCCACTGCGGTGGGCAAACTGATCATCAGCCTTTCTCACCGACTGAATACCCCCCTGGGAAGCGCACTTACCTCCGCCGACAGTCTCAGCAGCTCTATACGTGAGATGAAAACCCGGCTGCTATCCAATCAGCTGAGCCGGAGTGAATTTGAGAGACTGCTGGAAAATGCCGCCGACATGAACCAGATCGTTCTCTCCAACATGTACCGGCTCATTAATATTATGGATGTCCTCAAATCAGCAAGCCTAGATCTCCAACAGCTGAAAGAAAGCGAAGTGGACGTGGTTGAGCTGTTACGGGAGGTTGTGGAACGGGTCCGAAACTCCATGATCCCCGGATATCCCTCTCTTCACCTTGAGCAGAGCAGTCCTCTGGTTATCAGGTCGTTCAGACCGGCTCTGGGTGAAGTATTGGAAACAATTTTGACAGATATTCTGATTCAAGATACCCGGGAAGATGCGGCGATCTCCATAAATATCTCCTTGGAGAACATTCCGGAAAAACGGGAAATCAATATTCAGATACAGGATAACGGTACGTTTATCAGCGATGCTGAGCGAAGGGAAATTCTGACTCCCCAGTCAATCTCTGATGTAAATGACATTACCCGGGAAGGTTTCAGGGTACAATTGCATAAGGCCAATACCATCATCCGGGCGGTGCTGCAGGGAAGCCTGGAAATTATGAACAGAGAAGAAGGAGGCAGATTATTGCGTATTCACCTTCCCATGGAGATACGGGAACTCACAGAACCATAGAATGGTGTCCAGGCTCCCCGGATTCATGCAAGATCCTTACCCTCTGCTTCACTGATTTCCTCCTCAATGCTCTCACCCTCCGGGCTCACATCCCCCTTGATTTCCGCTGAGGAAGACGAATCAGCGTCCGCACCAAACGGAACCTCCCCACGGATCGTGGCCACATGAATGCTTACGCCCACACCCACCGCAGCGAGAAGAAGCAGAACCCAGGTACTGTCCCGCATGATATAGGCGGATACGCTTAATCCAAACCACAAAAATGCGATAGTTCCCAGCTTTCTCCGGAGACTCAGCCCCCGCTTCTCGGTGTAAGCCCGGATATACGGACCGGTAACTCTATTCCCGTTGAGCCAGCGATGAAGTCCAGGACTGGAATGGATAAAAAACCCGCTGGCAAGGATCAACGGACCTGTTGTGGGTATTACCGGAAGTACTATTCCCACCAGCCCCACAATCGTGAACAGGATGCCGAAAACGCGATACACAGCTTTTCGGATATACTTTTTTTTCGACAAAAGAACCTCTCCAATAACCGCTGGTAGTATCCCGGCGCGAGACCATTGCTTAAAGCAGCTGATTAAAGCAACTGATCAAAACTACTGATCAAACCACCGATCCCTATATCATACCAAATTCTGCAAGCTACGACAGATTTTTCCAACAATCCCCGTCAATATCCGTATCCAAAATTTCCATGCAAGAATATTGCCGTTTTTCTGACCAAATCGCTATCTTTTAGAAATGAAAAAGCAAAAAATATACCTGATCATTTCCATTTTATTAGCCGCAGGATTTTTTTCCGCCGCCTGCAGGGGAAGTGAAGAGGTCCCCCCCGCATACCGGCCGGATGACTCCCATGCCGAGTACATCCGGGCGCTGGATGGTCTGAACCTCTCCAACACGGCCATGGGCGAGGAATGGATCCGGTTGGGAACACCTTCGGAGAACCCTATGCCCTTGACACTGCTTCCTGAGCGGGAGATTCGTTACTTCGATCCCGGAGTTCCCGATTCAGCATTTTATCTCATTGAAGGGGTGCGGGGTCAGCAGATCTCAATTTCCGTGGAAGCCCCGGAGGAAACCGGATATTTTCTCGATCTCTTCGGTATGCCCGGGGATTATATTCCGAATTCCGGCGAACAGGAAAACTGGGCAGAACTGGACTTTAATCAGCTGGCTTCAGGAAGCAGCGAGGCCGGGAGCACCCAGGCAGAGATACTCACCGGCGCCGCAGAAATTCAATTTGAGCCCCGTTCTTCAAGATTTTATCTCATACGGATTCAGCCCCGGCTCCTGGAAGGGGGCAGTTTCACCGTCACCTTTCAATCCTCCGCCAGCCTCTCATGGCCTGTGGAAAATACAGGTGTCGGCGATGTAATCAGCGTATTCGGTGACGGCAGGGATGGCGGACGACGGGTGCATCATGGAATCGATATTATCGCACCCCGGGGCAGGCCTCTGCTCACCCCGGCTGAAGTGGAGGTTCTGCGTGTGGGAGAACGGGATCTTGGAGGCAAATCGGTCAGCCTCCGGGATGAGAACCGTGGGCTTCTGTACTATTATGCCCATCTGGACAGCTATGCTGACATCTCATCCGGGGACACCCTCGCCAGAGGAGCTGAAATAGGGGGTAACGGGAATACCGGAAACGCCCTTGGAGGTCCGTACCATCTGCACTTCGGAATTTATGACAGAAGCTGGAGACGTCCTCTGGATCCCTGGTATTTCCTTATTTCTCCGGTAGATCAATTGCCCGAGCTGCCGGCTCCGGATGATTACCCGGATTTCCAACCCGGGGATCAGGTGGCCTTTAGCGAATCCATTGAATTATTTTTCCAGCCCGCTGGGCGATCAGCTTTGCCGCCTTCCCCGGCACGACGGGATTATGAGGGACGGCGTCTTACGGAACAACAAAAACCGGTTCAGACCGTCCCATGGGAAGGAAGCTATACTGCGGGTCCGCTTTTTGTTTCCACCCTGAATGAACGGCATCATCCGGGTGTACGTTTCACGGCTCTTCGCAGCAACGCCATGGGTTTCAGATTTCCTGACGGCAAAATCGGCTGGCTGCCCCTGGACTCTCTGGACGGAAGAGTAAGCTCTTCAGTTGCAGCACTCCCCGAGGATCGCTCAGGTTCATGAATGAAGTCCCGGTTCCCGGCCCCGGTTTCCTGTGAGAAGTTATATCTTTCGTACATCAGGAAAAATTGACAGCTTGGCCATTCAGTAGGATGATGTTCATGAACGCACCCCGGATTATATGGGGAATATCAGACCCAACAGAGGCCGTCCATGAAAAGCATACAGGAAATACGCTCATCCCTTACTCTTGAGGAAAAAGCATCTCTTTGTTCAGGGAAGGATTTCTGGAATTTAAAGAGCTTTGAATCAAAGGGCGTACCGGCCATTATGGTTGCCGACGGCCCCCACGGATTGCGGAAGCAAATGGAGTCCTCCGCCGATCATATCGGGATCGGCGGCTCGGTGCCGGCAACCTGTTTTCCTACCGCCTCAGCCATGGCTTCAAGCTGGGATACCCAGCTTCTCAACGAAGTGGGAAACGCTCTGGGAGAAGAATGTCGGCAGGAACATGTTGCCGTTTTATTGGGACCCGGGGTCAATATTAAACGTTCGCCCCTCTGCGGGCGGAATTTTGAGTATTTCTCTGAAGATCCGTATCTGGGAGGAAAACTTGCAGCATCCCTGATTCGGGGCGTTCAATCCATGGGTGTGGGCACATCTCTCAAACACTTTGCTGCCAACAATCAGGAACGCAGGAGAATGATCATCGATGCGGTGGTGGATGAACGGGCCCTGAGAGAACTGTATCTTGCAGGGTTTGAAACCGCCGTTAAGGAGTCCTCTCCCAAAACGGTGATGTGCGCCTACAACAAGCTGAACGGAGCATTCTGCAGCGAGAATCACCGGCTTCTTTCCGAAATTCTGAAGGAAGAATGGGGCTTTGAAGGCTTTGTGGTAACCGATTGGGGGGCGGTAAACGACAGAGTTGCGGGTCTGAATGCCGGTCTGGACCTGGAAATGCCGGCCAGCGGCGGATACAACGATAATCTGATGGTAGAGGCGGTGCAAAACGGCACCCTTTCTGAAAACAGCCTTAACGACGCCGTGGACCGCATCCTGAAGGTGGTGCTTGAAACCCACACGGCCCTGCAGGAAGAATTCACCTATGATGCCGCCGCCCATCATCGGCTTGCACAGAAAGCGGAATCCGAATCCGCCGTACTTTTGAAGAATGACAAGCTGTTTCCCCTGAATTCAGAGGACTTCAGGACTGAGGAAAAACACGGCTCTCAGGAGCACAAAAGCCCCAAACTGGCACTCATCGGTTCATTCGCCAAAGAGCCCCGGTATCAGGGAAGCGGAAGCTCTCTGATCAATCCCCGGCAGCTGGATAGCGCCTACGATGCCATTTCCCGGGAACTGGGCGGTGACATGCAGCTTCTCTATGCCCCGGGGTATGATCCCGCCGATGAAGAACCGGATTCCAGGTTGATTCAGGAAGCGGTGAATACTGCTGCGGCGGCAGATACCGTTATTGTTTTCGCAGGCCTTCCGGAAATTTCGGAATCAGAGGGGTTCGACCGTGAACATCTGAGCATGCCCCGGAGTCACAACGATCTCATATCCGCAGTTGCCCAGGTGAATCCACGGACCGCTGTGGTTCTCTCCAACGGATCGCCGGTAACCATGCCCTGGCTGGATTCCGTACCGGCGGTGCTGGAAAGCTACCTGGGTGGTCAGGCCTGGGGCTCGGCAATTTCAGACATTATCTTCGGGCGGGCAAACCCGTCGGGAAAGCTGGCTGAAACCTTCCCTCTCTCACTCCAGGATGTTCCCTCCTCCGCCCAGTTTCCCGGAGGAAGCGCGTCAGTCGTATACACAGACTCCCTTTATGTGGGGTACAGATATTTTTCAGGCACCGGAAAACCTGTGCTGTTTCCCTTCGGTCACGGATTGAGCTACACCCGGTTCAGCTATGACGGGCTGAAAATCACCGGCCGGGGAACAGGACGGACAGTACAGTGCCGCATTACCAACACGGGCTCACGGGATGGAAAAGAGGTAATCCAGCTTTATGTTCACAGTGAATCATCATCGGTTTTCCGGCCGGAACAGGAGCTGAAAGGCTTTTCCAAGGTCTCACTGGCACCCGGAGAGGAGAAAACCGTGGAGTTTCGCCTGGACGACAGATCATTCGCATACTGGGACCCCGGCGCAGGTGACTGGATGGTGGAAAGCGGAAACTACGAAATCCGCATCGCCGCATCATCGGCAGATATCAGGCTCCGGGAAACCATCCGGATCGACTCCACCCAAACCCCTTCCCAATGGGCCGCAGATCTGAGAAATCGGATTCCCGAATTCTTCTCCCCCGCCCCGGAGCTGTTTCACGATATTTCACCTGAGTCCCCATTCCGAAAATTGCTGGGACGCCCGATTCCTCCTCCCCATTGGGATACCCGGGAAGGTTTCACCCGGAATTCCACCTTGGAGGAAACAACACGCACGTTCATCGGACGTATTCTGTACAAGGCAGTAATGAGAGAAGGTAGCCGTATGATGAGTCAGGATGCGGACGAGAAGTCAATCGCCATGATGCAGGCCGTGATCCGGGAGATGCCCCTGAAAAACCTGGGCATGATGGGGGGAGATAAAATCTCCATGCACACAGTGGACAGTCTGATTCTCCTGCTGAACGGAAAAATAATCCGGGGTCTTGGAAGTCTCCTCCGGAGAAAATAAGAACTCCTGCACATTTGTGTGCCGGCCTATACTAAAATTGAAGCAGAACTATGAATGCACACAAACCTGAAAGAGTATTAAAGCGACCGCTTCTTGTCTCAGCAACGGCAACCCTGGTGCTGTTCGGTGTGTTTGCAGTTCTCATAAGCAGCCGTATTCAGCAAAACCTGGCCTCCGAACGCCTTGGGGAATATAACTCCGTTATCAGCTTTCAATCTGAAATTGAAGAGCTTCTGTTCACCAACGTTCAACGCCTGGAAGGTTTTCGTGCATGGCTGGAACTCAATGAAGGACCGGATTCCCCGGGTACCCGGGAATTCCTCGACAAGCTTCTGCAAGGTCAGGAAGGTAATATCCGCAGCGTTAGTGTCATCGAGGACACCACAATAGTGTGGACCTATCCACGCCGGGGCAACGAAGGCGCCATCGGAAACAACCTGGCTCTGGTACCGCAACAACGAATTTCCGTTCTCTATGTCAAGGAGACCGGTAAGGCAGCCATCACCGAACCTGTAAATCTTCTCCAGGGCGGCAGGGGGCTGATCGTGCGAAGCCCGATCCAGGTGAACGGGGAATACTGGGGGCAGCTGGGTATTGTGCTGGATGCAGGTCAGGTATTCCGTCAGATCGATACCCGGGGGGAAGAAATGGGCATCGAGTATGCCTTGTTTCTCAAAGAGAAATTTCCCGAAGAAAGTTTTTACGGCGATGCCGGCATTCTGGACAGAGATCCCCTGGTGGCTGAAATCGGAATACTCAATGCAAGCTGGTCGCTGGCCCTCATGCCTGAAGACGGCTGGTCGAATCAGGCCCCGTCATCCATCCTCTCAGGTGTTGCCGCATTACTCTTGTCCCTGGGTTTCGGATTTCTCATGTACCTGCTTCTCTCAACACGAAGCCGGCTCCGTGAGCAGGCAATTTTTGATGCCCTCACCGGATTACACAGCAGAGGATATTTTGTCTCCTACTCTTCAACTCTCATCGCCAGAGCAGAAAGAGAAAAATCCGCATTTGCGCTGGTACTCCTGGATGTGAACAATCTCAAGCCGGTGAACGACAATTACGGCCACAAGGCGGGAGACATGGTGCTCAGGAGCATCGGGTATCTGCTGAAAAAAAACTGCAGGTCTTCAGAAGCCGCATTTCGCACGGGAGGAGATGAATTTATGCTGCTTCTCTCGGATATCAGCACGGAGGATGAACTGAACCTTGCCATGAAACGTTTTCGCAAAGAGCTGAAATTCCCCCTGAAATTCAACGGAGTTCAGGTTACCGTCTCCGTAAGCATGGGGGCTGCACTTTTTCCACGGGATGGAAGCAGCATTGGTGAGCTGACGGATGCGGCGGATACCCGAATGTACCGGGATAAGCGTGAGCAAAAGCAGGAGTCTGGTATTACCGGTTCCGAGTAGATATACTGATGCAATGAACTACTCCCCCCTTCTGTCGATTATCACTGCCACCCTTGAAATTGCCGCAGCCCTGTATGGAATTCTGCTGATAAAGAAAAAGCAGGCAGCCGACTGGAGCATAATTGTCATTTTGATGCTCCTTGCAGGCTATCAGATCCTTGAAGCACTGAACTGCAGCCCCGGCTTGAGCGGAATGTTTTCCCGGGCGGCTTTTATCGATATCACCTGGCTTCCACCGCTGGGACTGGTATTCCTCGCTCTTGCGATTCCCCGTGCTTCCTCCCGAATTATCGCCGGGATCTACGTTCTTGCCGGCCTGGCGTTCTCCGTATGGTATGCGTTTTTTGATACTTCGGTCATTCTATCTCATTGCGACACAGTCATTGCTGTGTATACCAACAGCGAACCGGGAAGATGGCTGTACGCCGTTTTTTACCAGTCAGGAGTGCTATTGCTGATCATATTGCCCTTCTTTTTTCCACGCAGAGTGATTGGTGGGGCAGATTCTTTCGGCCTGAAAAACATCCGGTATTTTCAGCTGGGGGTATTGGGATTCATGCTGCCGAGCCTGGTAACGGCGCTGATTTTCACCAGTCTGCAGAGGGCCATGCCCTCCCTCATGTGCCATTACGCACTGATTCTGGCAGGATTTCTGTTCCTCATTCTCAGAAATCGAAGGAGATCAGCAGCATAGAGGATCAGTATTTCCCATCGGACGAATGTTCTGTCAGCCGGTTCCTCCGAACCGCCGCTGACGTCCCCGGTACCACTCCAGGATCCCTCTGAATTCCGCCGCCTGGAAATCGGGCCAGAACGTGGGCGAAAAATAGAGCTCGGCATAGCTGGCCCTCCAGATCATGAAATTGCTCAGCCGCTGCTCTCCACCGGTTCGGATTACCAGATCAAGATCCGGCAGCTCCGGCTGATCCAGATACCGGGTAATCCGCCGCTCATTCAGATCGATAAGATTGATACCGTCGGATTGAGCCGACTGAACTGCCCTGATAATTTCGTCCCGCCCGCCGTAGTTAATCGCAAGATTGACCGTGAGTTTTCCAAAATTCCGGGTGTCATGCTCCACGTCGTATATTTCTCTTCGAATGTCCTCCGGAAGTCTGCTCAGATCCCCCGAGTGAAGCACCCGGATTTCATTCTCGCGGTAGAACCGGTACTCTTTCTTCAGACTGGTTTTGATCAGCCCCATGAGGAAGTTAACCTCATCTTCGGTGCGCCTCCAGTTTTCGGTGGAAAAAGTGTAGAGACTTAAATATTTCACCCCCGAGTCACGGGCCTGTTTCACAATGTTTTTGGCGGCCACCAAGCCTTCTTTATGTCCGGCGCTGCGATTCAAACCCCGGTACTCCGCCCATCGTCCGTTGCCGTCCATTATTATCCCGATATGCCCGGGTGTTCCCCGATTATCGTTTTTCATATCCACTCCAGCATGGTGATGTTGTTCAGAAAAATACGGTTCTTTTTCCGGCCTGATTCAGGCAAACCCGAATATCAACGGAAAACCCATGATCAGAATCAGAAACCAGCCGTAATAGACCGCAAAATAGCTTCCCTGTATCGACAGCAGCCCGGTTCCGGGCACCCCGTTTCGTATCTTCCTGAGAAAATACAGAAGCAGCACAGACAGATTTCCTGTCAGCAGAACATTGGAACCCAGTGAGGTGATCTTGTTGGCCGAAACCCCGTATTCTGCAAGGCGATACACCATCGAACTGAGAACAATAAGGTTCAGCAGCAATGCACATATCACAATAAGAAAATTGATCCAGTCCTGAAACGGATCCTTACGCAACTCCGAGCGAACGCTCACCGAATAGATCACCACCACTATTACCGCCAGCAGCATAATATCCATGATAATCAGCAGCTCCCGATCAGCTTCTAGAACGTCTGTACTGCTGAGAAAAAAGGCCGTGAACAGCAGAAGCACCAGGAGAAGAGGCGGTGAAACGAGCCGTGCCAGAATGGGTGCGAAATTTTCCACCAGAGATTTCTTCCTCTCAGCAAGAATGGTTCCCAGAAAGAGGGTAACGGGTAAAAGCAGAGGCACGATAAATTGCTCGAGAACGGCTTCAATATCCACGCCGATAACGCTGAACAGTCCTGCACTCAGAAGTACAAGCAGCAGTCCCGACAGCCCCACAAGCACGGAATACACCGCCGTCTCGCCGCTGAAGCGGATAAAATCCAGCCGGTCCCGGGGATCGTACAGACACCGGGGATTACGGAAAAGAGCCAGCACCAGCCACTGAGCCAGGGGCAGGTGAAGGATGGCGATAACCTGAGTCTGCCCCCATTTTTGGAAGGGATAGAGGTTCACTGCCATCGGCAGGAGCATGAGAACCAGGGGAAGCAGCCATGTTTTGCCGATCTGCTCCCCCCTGATCCGCCGCCTCGCCGGATAATAGATTCCCAGAATCGGAATTATAAAAAAACCGGCATTCATAAAATACAGCGGGGAACCGCTGCTCAGCCCCTTTCCAAGCATGCCGGGGATAAGAGCAAGAACTCCGGATAAAAAAACCAAAGCTGCGGTAAGAATATTTTCCCGCCTCAACACTGACTTCCCGTCCGCATCCTGTGATTCGTCCTCACCCCGGTATAATTGCTTCCACAGGCGCCGGGTACTTCTTTCATGCTGTGCCAGAATAATGTCATGGCTGTTCCCGAAACGCCGGAGTGCAATTAGATACGCCTCATCCTCCCTGAGTCCGGCTGCCATGAGCTCTTCAGCGGAATCAAGAAGATGGGCTTCCATTTCTACCTGATCCTCCTGATTCAGATCGCTGCGATGGGCAATTTCACCAAGCCACAATTGTATTTCATCCCGAATATTCACAGCTCCTCCTCATCCGGCCAGCTGTTCATGAGAATAGAGTGCACCTTAAGCCACTCAGCCTTCTGCGCCTTGAGTGCACGTTTGCCCTCCTGCTCCAAACGGTAATACTTTCGCCTTCTGTTGCCGGTTCCCCGGCGCCAATAGGAGCTGATCCATCCGTTCTTTTCCAGCTTGTGAAGAACCGGATACAGCATCCCCTCGGACCAGCTCCAGGCGCCGCCGGAAATTCGGTCCACGGTTTTGATTATTTCATAGCCGTAGGAATCACCTGCGGAAAGGATGGACAGTACAAGGGAAACCGATGAAGCAGCCACCAGTTCTTTGGAAGGGTTCATATTACCTCGCAGTTCTATGTATAGCACCGTTAGGTATAGTTATCAACATTTACTTCCCGGTTTTTTGAAATATCAGGTTCAGTCTTCTCAGACCGGGTTCCCAGTCTCCGGGACCCAGTAGTCCCGAAGAAACAGCCCGGCATACGGCTTCGCTCATTCTGAAAAGGCGCTTCTCCCCTCCGGGAACTCCCCGTACAGTACCGTCTGCCTCCTGCACGGGATAACTGACAATTATCAGATCGTTATTTCGCCAGGCATCAACCGCTCTGGATTCTCCCAGGGGATCACCGTCGCTTCTCCCGGAAGAGGGATTGCGGTAATACTCATTCAGGGCTCCCATAAAGAGCTCGTCGGCGATGCTGATTCCCGTAAACCCCAGCCTCCCCCGCAGCAGGCGCCGGGATTCCGGAGCCAGGGTTGCCGGTATGCCGGGATGATACGGCGTAGTGCTGTGCCCGGTCATCACCGCCTCAAGCGTATGTTCTTTGATCAGCTGCCTGTAGGGCAGCAGATCCCTGCTCTCCTCCCAGGCGTTTGCCTCGTTGCTGAGACTGGCGTGGGGATTCACAGAAAGATGCCCGTACCCGGGAAAATGCTTCCCGCTGCAGACTATCCCCGCCTCCCCGTGAACCCTGATAAATTCCCGGGCGTACCAGATAACCTCATCAGGCATATCGGAGATGCTGCGGCCGTCGGCTGCGGTGTAGCCCCGGTATCCCTGCCGGGGAACATCCAGAAGGGGTGCAAAATTCAGATTCACCCCTGCCTGGGCGAGCAGCCGGGCATGTTCCCTTACATGGTCGTTGAACCGGCAGCTCAGCTCCTGCTTCCCGTCCCTGTTGGTTCTGCAGCCCCGGTATTCCCCGGCGGTTTTCAACGGACTGATCCCGTTGAGAATATTGAACAGATTCCCGCCTTCTGCATCCACTGCGATTATGCCTTCCGGATACAACTTTTTCAGACGGTCAATAAAATCACAGAGCCGTTGAAAATCAACACAGGGATCTGAGGCCGGAGTGTTCAGAATCGGAAGGCGTCCCCCCACTCCCACCATGAAGCCCGCCGGGTGGAGTCCGAGATAGCTGTGAACAATTGTCAGTGTCGCTTCCAGGGTTTCACATACCGGCACCGCAATAAGGAATTTCTTTCCGGCGATTTCCTCCAATGTCATGGTCCCCCCCCCCCCCAAGCTTACCCATACGCCGACGATGAGCCGGATTTGAGCCGGCAAATACAATAGTAAAAAGAAATATATCTCCAAAAAATTTGACTACTCAATTCGTATGGTGTAATCTGAATATTACCCTGATCTTCATTATATGCGTTTGATCCGCAGCTGTTTGTGGGAAAAGTAAAAAACCCGGTAAATGTGTACAAGAAAGATACGCATCTTTGCAGCGCAGCATTTGGTCTTTCTTAATATCTTATTAAGGAGGCTTTGTATGAAGCGTCTTGTATTTTTGTTGTTCGGTTTTGCGCTTCTGTTCCCGGTACAGGTTTTTGCCGCAGGCGGCGCTGAGGAGTCCACAAGCGAACCTGTGGAGTTCGATTTCTGGACCACCCAGACTCAGTCGGACAGAATGGCAACAATTCAGGTTCTCATCGATACCTACAGTGCTATCAATCCCAATGTGACGATCAATCTGGTTCCTGTTGATGAAAACGATATTCCCACGCAGATGAATGCAGCCGCCGCTGCCGGAACCCTGCCGGGGCTGGTGGAAATGGGAGCGGAAAATGCCGTGACCTTCGGAGCCGAAGGCTACATGGACAAGGCGGCAACCGCAGCTCTTGTTGAGGAAATCGGGGCTGACAACTTCTACAGCGGTGTGCTCAGACTGGTTTCCGACGGCGAAGGGGGATACTATGCCCTGCCCTATCATGGCTGGATTCAGGGAATCTGGTACCGTTCCGACTGGTTCGAAGAGGCCGGTCTGGATCCCCCCAACAGCTGGGAAAATATCCGTGAAGCGGCGGAATATTTTTACCGGCCGGATGAAAACCAGTATGGAATTCTGGTGGGAACCACCGCCGAGACCTTCACCGAGCAGTGTTTCACCCCCATCGCCATGTCCAACGGTGCAGCATTGTTTGACCGGGACGGAAATCTGGTATTCAACAGTCCGGAAATGAAGGAAGCGGTGGAGTTTTACGCAGAACTGGCCCAGTACAATCCTCCGGGACCCCAGACCTGGAGAGCCCGGGACTATTACCTGCAGGGAAAAATGGCCATGTTCTTCTATTCCACCTACATCATGGACGATCTTGCCCTGGCGGAAGTTGCAGCCGGAAGCCTTACAAACGAAAACTTTGAAAACCTTGAAGGTGCAAGCTTCGACCCTGATCTGGCGGATAATACCAAGCTTGCTCCCATCATCAGCAATTCCAGGGATGCAGGCTATGGTGTGGTGGTGACCATGGGACTCACCGAGCAGGAAGATCCGGCGGTTACCAGTGCGGCGGCGAAGTTCCTGCGCTATCTCTACACCCAGAACGCATACATCACATTTCTTCATATGGCACCCGGGGGCATGAATCCCACGCTGAAAGAGATCGCAACCAACGCCCGCTTCCAGAATGATCCCAAGGGAATTTTCGCCAACTACGGACCGGACAAGATGGCGGAAATCATCTCCGGTATGAATGAAATCCAGACCTTCTCCATCGTGGACGGTCGCCGTATTGAAGCTGCCAGTGCCATCTTCTCCAACCAGATTATTCCTCAAATGCTCTTTGCCATTACCCAGGAAGGAGCGGCAGTGGACCGGGCCATGGAAAATGCGGAACAGGCAATGATGGATATTATCAACCAGTAACCCAAGTATTTTGAGGACCGGAAATCATCTTCCGGTCCTCTCCTCCTTCTGCGAGGTATGTATGATAAATCTCAAGGCGATTACCAATGAGCAGCGGGAAACCCGGCTCGGCTGGGCCCTGATCACCCCCGCCATGGCGGTCATACTGCTGCTGATTCTTTATCCCATTCTCTATAATATTTTTCTCAGTTTTTTCGATGTGGCCCTCATGGGAACCAACCGCTTCATCGGAGTGGAGAATTACACCAGAATTATCGGAGACTCCGAGTTCTGGCGGTCAGTTCTGGTTACCCTGCTTTACGTAGTCCTTTCCACACTGGGAACCACCCTGGTGGGTTTGGGGGTTGCGGTGGTAATGAACCGCAAGTTCCCTTTGAGAGGACTGGTCCGAAGCCTGATTCTGTTTCCCTATGTGGCGCCGGTAATTTCTGTGGTGTTTGCCTGGCAATTCATTTTCGATCCGGTAAACGGTATCTTCATGCACACCATGGTGGAGCAGCTGGGCTGGATTTCAGAGCGCTTTAATCTGATCCGGGATCCGGGCAATGCATTGTGGGTGCTCATCATATTCAATATCTGGAAAAACTTCCCATTCA
Organism: Salinispira pacifica; assembly: GCF_000507245.1. Taxonomy (GTDB): domain Bacteria; phylum Spirochaetota; class Spirochaetia; order DSM-27196; family Salinispiraceae; genus Salinispira; species Salinispira pacifica. The sequence goes on from NC_023035.1 coordinate 3,658,684, forward strand.
GCTATCTGATGATTCTTTCACGTCTTCAGGCAATTGATTCCAATTTGTATGAGGCGGCGGAAATTGACGGAGCCAACGGCTGGCAGAAATTCAGGCATATAACCGTTCCCGAACTGTATTTCGTAATCGGAGCCCTCATGCTTCTCCGATTCATCTGGAACTTCAACAAATTTGAAGAGGTATTTCTCCTGACTGGCACCAATATTAAAGTTCTGTCCATCTACACCTATTTCAAGGCGTTTATCGGAACCATGGAGCTGGGAGATGCAAGTTCCCTGGCGGTGATCCAGTTCATTCTGCTTACGGGAATTATTCTGATATATGTGAAGAGGGTACTCAAATGGTAGGTAGAAAAGGATTTCTGCGGAAACTGGGCTTTACATTGCTGATCCTTCTGATTCTGGCTTTCTGTCTGTTTCCCTTCATTCAGATGCTCTCCACATCACTGAAGTACCAATGGGACTGGGGGAACCCCTCCCTGATCCCCACCCAAATCAATACCGGTGCATACGCCGAATTGCTGGGCATCGGTCAGTCTTTGAGCAATGTGCCCGAATCCATTATCAACCTGCTGGAGGAAAGCCCGGAACTGACAAGGGAACAGCGTCAGGAGATCCTCTCCAGGTATCAGGATACCGGAGATGTCTTTCCCTTTCTCAAATTCTTCCGGAACAGTCTGGTGCTCTCCTCAGTTGCCGCACTGATCAGTTTGATTCTTGCGGTGTTCGGTGCGTACTCCTTTGCCCGCACCAGATACCGGGGACGGGCGGTTATTCAGCGGGGTGTGTTGTTTGTATACATGTTCGGGGGGATTCTGCTTCTCATCCCGCTGTATAAAATGGCAGTGGGCATAGGACTTGCCGGCAGCAGAACGGGCACGTTTTTTGCCCTGCTGATCATTTATATGGTTCAGACTCTGCCGGTATCCCTCTACATGTTGGGGAATTTTTTCAGATCCGTGCCATTCTCCATTGAGGAAGCCGCTCTCATAGACGGGTGCACCCGGTTCAGTACCATCTTCAGAATTATCATTCCCCTGAGCATTTCCGCTCTGGTCACCGTGTACATCTACAGTTTCATGATTGCCTGGAATGAGTACCTGTTCGCCTCGGTATTTCTGAAAACGTACCGGGATATTTACACCCTTCCCCTGGGTCTGAACAGTCTATTTGTTTCCAAAAATGCAATATGGGACAGGATTATGGCCGCTTCCATGCTCACAGCCATACCGGTAATCGCACTGTTCATGACCATCCAGAAGAGATTGGTGGGGGGACTTTCTGCGGGAGGTGTGAAAGGATAACCTCCCCCACAGTCGGCTCCCGGGGAGGGTGGAAATATTGACACTTCAGGCCAACTTGCTATAATACATAGCTGTCTATGATTAATCCGAATCTCCGCAACAGCTTTTTTTTCTTTTTCAGCTTTATAACCCGCAGCTGCGAGGGATTCGAAGAGGACCATGGATAATAGATCTAAGGTACATCAGCGGATTCCTCGCTCAGGCGGGGAATCCTTTTTTTTTACCTTCGGAATACACCCGGATTTATCACCGTGCATGAATACGACATGAACACGAGAGAGGAGCGGTACATGGTGGAACAACTGCAGCAGATGCTGGAGGACTTTAAAACCGGCATAGAAAAGGTTCAATCCCTGCCTGATATGGCCCAATTCAAGGCCGAATATCTTGGTAAAAAAGGCAGACTGAAAGGTCTCATGGCCGGAATGAGGGATCTCTCCCCTGAAGAGCGCAGCAGTTTCGGTGCCAAAGCCAACGAAGCCAAGCAGTTCATGGAAAAACTCATTCAGGAACAGAGCACCCGGATTGAATTGGAAGAGATCAACTCCCGCCTGGACAAGGAATGGCAGGATATATCCTGGACAGACCGGTTGAAGGACAAGGGTCAGCAGGCAGCCGGACTCCATCCGTTAAGCAGCGTGATGCGTGGACTGGAGGATATTTTTCTCTCCATGGGTTTTGATATTCTCGACGGCCCCCATATTGAAGATGAATACCACAACTTTGAAGCATTGAATATTCCCGCCAATCATCCCGCGCGGGATATGCAGGACACGTTCTGGTTTCAGGATAAAAAACATCTTCTCCGCACCCACACTTCCAACATCCAGATCAGGGGAATGGAACAGCATAAGCCTCCGTTCAAATTCGTGGGACCGGGAAAAGTATTCCGCTCTGAAGCCCTGGATGCCAGCCACGAAGCCGCATTTCATCAGCTTGAAGGCATGATGGTGGGAAAGGATATCAGTGTTTCCCACATGATCCACTTCCTTCGTACCCTTTTGTCCGAAATCTTTCAGAAAGAGATCAAAGTCCGGCTCCGTCCGGGTTTTTTCCCTTTTGTTGAGCCTGGATTTGAACTTGATTATGAATGCCTGCTCTGCGGCGGAACAGGCTGTTCAGTGTGTAAGCAGGTGGGCTGGGTGGAGGCCCTGGGCTGCGGCATGGTGCACCCCAATGTTCTGAAAGCAGGGAATATTGATCCCCGGGAATGGAACGGTTTTGCCTTCGGACTCGGTGTGGACCGCCTCACCATGATGCGCTACCACATTGATGATGTACGCCACATTCACAGCGGAGACCTGCTGTTTTCCCAGCAGTTCAAGGCATACTGATCAGCCCCGGCGCAGCCGGAAATTCCACAGGGAGATTAATAGATGAAGATTAGCTTAGATTGGATACAGGATTTCACAGAATTACCCGGTGAGCTCAGCCCCGAAGAAATCGGGACGCAGTTCACCCTCTCCACCTGCGAAGTGGAAGGTGTTGAGCGCAGCAACGAACATCTGGAACAGGTGACCGTCGCACAGATCACCGGAATCGAACCCCACCCCGAGGCGGATAAACTGAATTTAGTACGCTTTAAAACCGGAGACGGGGAGAAGCAGGTGGTGTGCGGTGCGCCGAATGTTGCCGTTGGACAGAAAGTACCCTTCGCACCGGTGGGAACCACCCTGCCAATAGGCTTCACCCTGGAGCCCAAAAAGATCAGAGGGGTGTTGAGTGAAGGCATGCTCTGCGCCGAGGATGAGCTGGGGCTTGGCGAAGGTCACGAAGGCCTCATGATCCTTGACGGCGATGCAGCCCTTGGTCAGACACTGGCTGATTACCTGAAAACTTCAACAGACGTTCTTCTGGATATTGATAACAAATCCATTACCCACAGGCCGGATCTCTGGGGGCATTACGGCATGGCCAGGGAATTTGCCGCAGTATTCCGAAAGGAGCTGAAAACCCCTTTTGATGAGTCCTGGATGCAGAAGCTGCGGAAGCTCCAGACCAAAGATCCCTCCCCGGTAAGCATTCAGGTAGATGAAAAGAGCGCCTGTCTGGGATACATGGGATTGAGCGTTGATAATGTGACCGTGAAGCCGAGCCCCCAGTGGATGCAGAACCGCCTGATTGCATGCGGACTCCGTCCCATCAACAATATTGTGGATATCTCAAACTACGTTATGCTCGAGCTGGGCCAGCCTAATCATATTTTTGACCGGGAGACCATCAGGGGCGGTACAATTATCGTTCGGGAAATGGGGGAACACCATACCTTCACAACTCTCGATGAAGTTGAGCGGCACATAATCCCCGGCGACACCATGGTATGCGATGCCCAGGGACCGTCGGTTATCGGCGGCATCATGGGGGGCCTAAGCTCATCTGTGAAAGAACAGACATCCAGCATTTTCATAGAAGCGGCAAACTGGGTGGATGCCAGGATCCGCCACACCTCCACCCGTTTGGGCCTTCGCACCGATTCCAGCCAGCGCTTTGAAAAATCTCTTGACACCAATCAGCTGGAACGGACCATCTGGCGGATTCTGGAACTTGTTCTTGAAAGCTGCCCCGAAGCGAAGGTTGCAGGATCACTGGAATCCGACGGAATGAAGTACACTCCGGAATTAACCATCGACCTCAGTGAGGAACGAGTCAATTCCATTCTGGGCACAAATCTGGATGCAGCTGCCATCAAAAAATATCTTGAAAGTCTGGAATTTCAGGTCGAAATGAAATCCGAACGCCCGGGAAGCATGAAGGTCACCGTTCCCAGCTTCCGCGCAACCAAGGATATAGAAGTGGACGCCGACCTGATCGAAGAGGTGGGCAGAATTCACGGGTACGATAAACTGATCCCCATAGCTCCGAAAAATGAAATTACCGCAGTAAAACTTCTGCCGGAAAAACTGCTCAAGCGGAAAATCATGGACTTCATGGTATACCGGGGAAGAGCTCTGGAAATTTACAGCTATCCCATGGTCGGAGAAAAGCTGCTTGCACAGGCGGACTGGCATGAACTGAATGAAAAGCTGATTCTTGCCAACGCATTGAACCCGGAAACGGACCGGATGCGTCCCTCCCTCGTTCCTTCCCTGCTGGAGAAGGCCGCCCTTAACCAGAAGCATTTCAGCAGCAGCCGTTTCTTTGAACTGGGAAGGAGTTACCTTGAGGATGAAGCTGCATTCAGCCGGGAACGGCATCAGCTGGGGATTGTATTTTACTCAAAAACCCACTCCCCTTTCATGGAATTGCTGAATCTCCTGGAGGATATGTTCGAAAACCTTAATCTCAACACCAGGATCGGAATGCCGGATAAAAGCAAGCCCAACCCCTTACTGCCGGAGAACTGGCTGGGAAAACACCCCAATGAATACCTGGATATACGCATTATGGGGAAGACAGCAGGTTTCATTTCCAGCATTCACCCGCTGATGAACCGGGCATTTAAGATCAAAGGCAACCTGGTAATGGCTCTTGTGGATCTTACCGATTTCATGGTCCATCCTATCCAGGATAAAACCAAATACCAGCCCCTGCCGAAATTCCCCGGCTCGACTTTTGACTGTACGGTGCTGGCTGATCCCAAAACTCCCGTGGCCGACATAATTGCCGCCGCCCGGAAACTGAAAATGAAAGAACTTGTGGATCTGCGCATCGCCGATGTTTACACCCCCGATGATCAACCGAAGGCTGTGACCCTCCGGGCCCGTTTCCTGGACAGGGATCAGACACTCAGCCCCGAGTTCATCAGTACCGCAGAAAGCCGGCTCATTGAAACGCTGGAAAAGCAGGGATACCCTCTGAAACAGTAGCCTGCATCTCGCTCAACAGGGAGGTCAGCAGATGAATCAGTACGAAATTGAAGTCACAAAAACCGAGGAAGCCTTTGCAAAAAGCATGGCTTCCCGCAATTTCAGCGATTTCTGCAGTTATCTGGATGAGGACTGCATATTCCTCAATGGGTCCAATGTACTTCGGGGAAGGATAGCAGTTGAAGATGCGTGGCAGGCCTACTTCACCGCAGATGCAGCCCCCTTTTCCTGGAAACCGGAAACGGTAATCGCCCAGGAAGGGGGCGAAACGGCCATGAGCACCGGACCGGTCTTCGACCCCCATGGCACGCGAATAGCCGGATATACATCGATCTGGAAAAATTACGGGAACGGAATATGGCGGATAATATTCGATAAAGGAGAAACCTGGTATCCCGAATCCGGATAATGACATCCCCGCAATGCCCATGGTTCCCCCAATGCCCATGGTTCTGAGAAAACAGCCTCCCTTCTTTACCATCATCCTGAAAGCGCCTATATTGTGAATACAGGATCAGTTATCGGCACAGAAACAGAGGGACAACCCTTTTCCAGTTTTTGACCGCCGATCACAAACATATTCGAATGAACCCATCGTCAAAGGAATGCAGAACCGGATGCAAATACTTAAGAACATCAAAACCCTTATTCCCCAGATTTCCCTGTGGCTGAAAGAACAGCTGGGGATTATTTCCCAGGCATGTATGGTGTGGGTGCTGATGAGCACGATCTATGCCGCCGCTCTGATTTTTATTTCCGCCGATCCCGTTACCTCAATACTGTCTCTCATTATGGCAGCGGTTCATGTCGGTATCGCAGTGTATACCGCACGGAAAGCAGGGGGAAAATATAAACTTTCTCCCAGGGAATTTCTGGTACTGAAGAAGGGCCTCTCATATGTCGCATCCACACAGTTTATCGTACATTCCATCACTCTTCTGGCCGCCTGGAGTTCAGAGGGTATCGGCCTCAACACCTACTATATTCTGTATGCACTGAATATCCTGCTGGTTGGAATATATCTGCCGGTATTCTTCTCCATACGACGGAAACGCAACCTTCTCCGGAAGGGAATTATCCGGGAAGTTAAGCGCAGGAATAAAACGAAGTATGAGGCTATCCGGCATTTCAGAGGCATCGGGGTCAGCATCGGCGAGTGGATTGATGCCATTATCTGGGCGGTTATTGCGGTTATTTTTATCAACTCCCTCTTTTTCCAACTCTACCAGATCCCTTCCGAGTCCATGGTACCCGAATACTACGTGGGCTCCAGGGTACTCACCGGAAAGCTGGGGTACAATCCGGAAATACCTCTTTCGCTGGTCCGCATCCCCATTCTCCGGGAGCCCGAACGTTTCGACGAGTATGTGCTGAACAATCCTCGATACACCATAGGCAAGAGTCAGGCTCTGAAGGACTTCCGTAACACCTTTATCCAGATGATCACGTTCTCCATGGTTCAGATGCCGAAAACTGATATTAACGGCGTACCCTTTCATGATCCCCTCATTAAGCGGCTGACCGCTCTGCCCGGGGAGCAGATAATGATGGCAGATGATGTTGTGTATATCCGAAACAATACCGATGAGGATTTCCGGGAGTTGAGAGGCGACCGGGAGTACGCCTGGAATTTCAGCAACGATCTCCAGGTGAACCGTGAACGTCTTGAGCAGGAGTCTGTTTCCCCGGATATGCGTGAGCGGATCAAAGCCTGGGACCGGGAAAAAGCCGGTGTCGCCGCCGACTACCCCAGCCAGGCGCGGCTCCTGGCAGATAGAGTAATCCGCGCAGTGGACCGTGCAGCAATGGTGGCAACGGTACCCGCGGAAGGAGCCGTTCCCGACTTTCAACCGAGCATTTTTCAGGCCTCCTCCAGGAGCTTCCAGCCCATAGATGAAACGGTGCTCTCCGAATATTTCGGGTATGCTCTTCGTGATCCGGAAGCGTTCCGCACAGAGATGGAATCCTTCCTGTTCACCGCATATCCGGAAGAGGAATCCCTGCTTGAGAGCATTGATCAAAATAGTTTCGATGGTTCTGCGGCAGCGGCGAATTTGCTTTTCAAACTGAAGTTTCTTACCGCCTTTGAAGCCTACGTTAACAGTATCGGCGGCGGTCCGGGCGAAGGGTTTGAACCGGCCATTATCGAGCTCTATGAGTACACTGCACTGTACATTCATTCCTATTTCGATCCCCGGAATTTTCCGCCTTTTCCCCGGGGAGGGGTTCTGCCTGAGGATCAGTACTTTTTTCTCGGGGACAACCGGTACAATTCATTTGATTCCCGGCATTGGAAATCGGGGCGCAGAATTTCGGCACTGGATGCTTCCGACCCATACAGTCTGAAATACGGGTCCATGGTTCAGCCTTTCAGCATGGGAAGTAAATATATCCGGGGAAGGCTTTACTGGGAGTATTCTGAAATACTGAAATGCCCCGTCCACACCCGGGATTCAGCCTCCCAGCTGTTCCCTCATAAATTTCAGGGCCCGGGTCTCCTGCTGATACCACAGCTCGTCACTCATTCCCAGAAAGGCATGAGTTCCATCTTCATAGATCTCCAGTTCAGAATGAGCTCCAACCGCTCTGACCGCATCATGTAGAATTCTCGCCTGATCCACATGAACAATGGTGTCAGCATCTCCATGATAAATGAGCACCGGCGCCATATCTTCAGAAACGTATTCCACCGGGCTGTGGCGACGCAGATACGAATCGGGAATCATGTCCATATATTGTGAAGAACCGAACGCATCTCCCCGTGCCATTTCCACCAGATCGGAGGGTGCACACTCAGCAAGCACCATTTGTATGCAGCCTGAGTCTCTGAAACGGGTTTCTGTCATCAGCGCAATATGCCCTCCGGCGGAAATACCATACAGGGCAATTGAATCAGGATCGTATCCGTATCTGCTGCTGTGTTCCCGCAGCCATCGCACAGCTTTCACACTGTTTTTCAACGGGGCATGAAAGCCGCCTAAAAGGCCTGCGGTATAATTCACCGAAGCCACAAAGTACCCGGCTTCCCGCATCCTGTCGAGAAAACGATGAATAATGCGGATGGTTGTTTTGTCTCCGTAAACCCAGGATCCGCCGTGATAAAACACCACCAGCGGCGCATTCCCTTCCGGATTAGCTGAGGTGGGTTCATACAGATCCAGTTTCAGGTTGCGAAAATTCCTGCTGCCGTAGCGTATATCGCTGTGTACGCCGCCCCGGGGAACGGGCATATTTTTCGCCTCCTCAACCAGTTCATGAATGTCCCCGGAGGGGGTGATGATTGATTTACCAGCTGTCATAATAACGAGCACCATACCGATGGAGATCACAGGAATGATTATCCAAAGCCACCGGCCCAATCTCCTTTGAATATTATTCTTTTGCTGAGGATTCTTTTGTGCAGTATTCCGTATGCGTTTCATTTCCAAATAGAGTATACAAATGCCGGTGGGTAAAATTCCAGCCCTGTGAGGTATTTTTGAATGATGGTATAATTATATATCAGTTGATAATACAAATAGAGTCCAGGAGGGCAGTGTGGAAAAAAGAGTCATTGGTTCAAGCGGTGTTGAAGTGCATCCCATCGGGATCGGTCTTTGGGCAATTGCCCTGCTCAGCGGCAACATGAACCGGGACTCCAGCTTCCAGGAAGGAGACTTCCGTAATAACTGGCTCAAGGATCCTGAACGAAGCTCCTCCCGATAAATCAATCCGACCCCGGGAGATGGCACAAGAAGCATCTCCCGGGGCGGAACCCTTATTCACCGGGTGAGCTGCGGACGTAGGAGAACCCGCCCAACTTGCCCTGTGACCATGAAGTAAAGCGTACATCCAGATAAATATCATCAGATACTATGTAGAGAACCAGATCCTTACCTTCAATATTTTTCGGACCGCCGGGAATGTTCCTGAAAGAGGTGAACTCCAGCTGGGAAATATCATCGTCCGTGGTACCAAGCGCCCAGACCGTATTCACTGGACTGTTGAATTTATTGTAGATATTTTCACTCACGGCATTATAGATTTGCCCTCCGGAATTGCCCCGGGTAATCCACAGGCTGTCGGTAATTCTGTCCTGATTCTCCGCAAGCCCCGGATCTGCGCCATCGGCTTTGGTGAACTCTACTTCCGGTCCCCTCCAGACTTCACTGCTGTCGGATACTTCCAGAGTCTCACCGTTACCCTGGGCAAAAACTGAACCCCCGATTAATGAGAATACGAACACAAGTACAATGGTTTTTCTCAGCATTATTCCTCCTGATTTTTTGAAAATACTATGAGACAATGAAAACGCCAACTATATTCGAATTTCAGGAGGAAAGGATGAATTACAGATCTCTGGGTAAATCAGGTGCGTATGTGAGTGAGCTCTCATTTGGATCATGGGTTACCTTCAGCAAGCAGGCGGATGTGGATCTGGCTGCAGAGCTGATCAAAACAGCATATGACGCCGGTGTGAATTTTTTTGATAATGCAGAGGTATACGAAAAAGGAAAATCGGAACTGGTAATGGGAAAGGCGTTGAAAAAACTCGGTCTGCGCCGTGACAGTTTTCTTGTTTCCAGTAAAGTGTACGGCGGCGTAGTGGATGAGCCGAACCCAAACCAGCAGGGTCTCAGCCGTATTCATATCTATGACGGCTGTCACCAGGCCATGGAACGGCTTCAGGCTGACCATCTGGATCTGTACTTCTGCCACCGCCCGGACCCCAGAATTCCCATGGAGGAAGTTGTCCGCTCCATGACCGAACTCATCCAGCAGGGCAAGGTCCGCTACTGGGGCACGTCTGAGTGGTCGGCTCAGCAGCTCATGGAAGCACACTCTGTGGCCCGGCAGTACAATCTTATTCCTCCCACCATGGAGCAGCCCCAGTACAATATGTTTGAGCGATACCGCTTTGAGGTGGAGTATGCCCGCCTGTATGATGTTATCGGCCTGGGCACAACCATCTGGTCGCCCCTGGCCTCCGGTATGCTCAGCGGGAAGTATGATGAAACTACGCCTGAGGATTCACGAATTAATCTTCCGGGCTATGAATGGCTCAAGAAGTTTTTTGAAAGTGATAAAGGACAGGAGAGGATCAGAAAAACCCGGGAACTGAAAACCATTGCTGATGACCTGAATACCACCAGAGCTCAGCTTGCCCTTGCATGGTGTCTGAAAAATGAAAATGTGAGTACAGTGATCACCGGGGCATCCCGCTTGAGCCAGCTTCAGGAAAATCTTAACGCCCTGGATGTTGTGCCCGCATTAACCGGTGAGATCATGGATAAAATCGAAGATGTGATTCAGACCCGGCCGGACCCCATGGAATTTCAGATCGCAAAAGACTGATTCTTCTCACCCCGCATTCTTTGACTGGCGGCGGGTGCATTTCCGCCCCCTGTTTTTGTGTTTGTTTCCTGTCTCTGTTAATTATCTTGGTACCTGCAGATACCTGTTCTGCAGCCGGATACGCCGCTCCGCTGCCGGGTAAATCCGTACGGACGGGGGGTCAGAAGGTGATCACTTCCCAACCTTCCTCCCGGAATTGAGGGATTGACGGATGTCCGTGCATCTCATCCCGGAACGGAATCTCCTGCTCCTTTACATCTTCCAGAACACCCATTTGGTTGCTGCATGCCTTACAGGCCCCTGCAATCAGCCCCATCTCCCTGGCTTTTCTATACATTGTGTGACTGGGAGTGCTGCCTTCACCGTTCAGATCCCTCACCAGCTTCGTTGCGCTGCCTTCCATAATAATCTGCACCTCATGCCCTTTTTCCTTGAATTCAATTCCGTTAAGAAGCACATGAATAAAACACATGGGATCTCCGTTGAATGCAAACAGCGCGTACTTTTGAGTAGACATAATTTCCTCCTGATTTTGACCATAGTATAACTGAAAATCCATGGTCAAAACAGGATTGAAACGCTTGGTACTGAATCGTCGGACCGGAGCTTAACCGCTTTCACTCTCATCCAGTTCGCTGATATTGCTGCGGATTGCATCTATGCCTGCAGCATTTTCCTTTCCCAGCTCCAATAACTGGTCGGCATGTTCAAGGACGGTCTCAGTCTTGGAGGAAATTTCTTTCAGCGAGCGTTCTGCGGACTCTGTACTTCCTGCAATTTCCAGAAAAGCAGAGCTGCTGCCGGAAATTGCCTGATTAATTTCATCCACCGCCCGGGAAACAGAATTCTGAATGCTCTGCAAATCTCCGGTGATTTCCTGAATCTCACGGGTTCCCTGATCTACTTCCCCCATGGCAGAGATAATTTCCACCAGAGCCTGATTCACTTCAGTTATATTGCGGTGAATTCCTTCAAACAGCGAGGCATTTTCCCTGCTGGACTCAATAACATTCCGAATTTCATCATCGTTTTCAGTGAGAAGTTCTCTTACCTTTCTGGAGTTATCGTTGGTCTCCACCGAGAGCTTACGGATTTCCTGGGCGACCACCCCGAACCCCCGGCCGGCCTCGCCTGCGTGTGATGCCTGAATGGCGGCATTCATGGCCAGAAGGCTGGTGCGTTCGCCGATCTCTTCAATTACCCCGATTACCTGGAGTACACTGGCGGATGTTTCATTCAACCGGTTGAGTATCTCCATGGTTGAAGAGAAGGACCGGGATGTTTTCCCTGCGCTTTCGGTAAGCTCATGGGTCAGTTTGGATTTTTCCTGGGCGTTCCGGCTTATTTCTCGCAGGGAGGCAGTCATCTCCTCCACCGCAGCAATGGAGCGGTTCACAGCCTCGGTCTGACGCTCCATCTCCCTGCTTACTTTTTCCCCGCCTTCAGAAAGACGGTTCTGCTCCACATCGCTTGCCTTCACTCTTTCCAGAAGCTGATCAAGCTGTTGTTCAGCTTCTGTGGTGCTGTGGGATATTCCCCGGGCATTTTCTGCACCGTCGGAGGCAATCCTCTCCAGACGTTCGCCTATAGCCAGAGAATCTCCCGCAGATTCAAGCAGTGAGTTCATCCGCTGAACCCGGTTTCTGCCCCGCTCCTCATTGGCAAGAAGTATGGACATAATATTCATCTCTATTCTTAAAGCTATTTCTGAAAGGACAAGAATGAGAACATAAAAGATCACTGCAAACACCACGCTGTTAACCAGGACCGAAATCTCACCACGGAAATTCGGCAGAACGGTAAGAACCAAATACAGGATCCCGAAAATAAATTGTACCGCCGCAACAACATACAACTGAAAACGTGCATACCCGATCACCAGGGAGAGCACCAGAATAGGCGCAGCAAATACAATATACATATAAATATCCCGGATGCTCTCATATGTCTGAACAAGCATAACCGTGAAGGGCGTAAGTGCCAGAAGAAACAGATAAATCGTACTCAATGAGCGGTAAATTTTCCTGGGCAGAAGGAAGATTGCCCCAACTGAAACAATCAGGGCAGGCAAGCTGGATGTTAAATTGGAGAAATTTCCGCTGATTATATGTATCAGACTCATAAGGGCGGTCATCGCCCCAGAACCAGTAAAGTTATGGCAAAATTCCGTACTTTAATACGAAAATTCACCGCCTCGCCCCTGTAGGGCGCAGTGACACGATCAATGATTTGCATACATTCTTCCTTTAACCTTATCTGTCACAGTTAAGATTAATTCCCGGTGATGCATGTGTCAAACTGATTCAACCCGTTGGTTCATTAATTTCCCGGGGACTTTGCCGGAGGAAGTCGGCATACAACCCATTCCTGGCCAGCAATTCCACATGGGTCCCCTGTTCGGCCAGCTCCCCCTGATTCAGCACCAGGATAATATCAGCATTCCGGATTGTGGACAGCCTGTGGGCAATCACAAAGCTGGTGCGCCCTTCCATCAGGGGAACAAGGGCTTTCTGAACCATTTGCTCAGTTTCGCTGTCCAGATACGAGCTGGCCTCATCCAGAATGAGAATTGAGGGATTACGCACCAGGGCCCGGGCAAAGGCTATAAGCTGCCTTTGTCCCAGAGAGATACTTCCTCCGTTTTGACCAAGCTCGGTGTCATAGCCCCGGGGGAATGCCTCTATGAGCCGATGAATTCCCAGTTGCTGCACCACGTCCCTGATCAGGTGAGAATCCGCGTCGGGATCTCCAAAGCGGATGTTTTCTTCAACGGTTCCGGAAAATATCTGGGGATCCTGCATCACCGCCGCCATTCTTGAACGCAGCTCCTGCTGGTCGTAGCTGCGGATATCCACCCCGTCAATGCGGATAGATCCCTCCTGAACATCGTAAAAGCGGTTCACAAGGTTGACCATGGTGGATTTCCCGCTTCCCGTATGCCCTACAATGGCGCATATCTGCCCCGGCTTCACATGGAGATCCACCCCATTGAGCACCGGTTCGCCTTCTTTATAGGCAAAATGCACGTTCTCAAAACGCACATCTCCTTTCAGATCATCCGGTTTCACCGGGTCTGAAACATCGTCCACGTCTTTCTTTTCATGAAGAATTTCAAATATTCTGGAGCCGGAAACAACTGCTCTGCTCATCTGGTTGAGCATATTGCTGATTTTCTGCATCGGCTGAAACAGACGGGTAACATAGTTGAGAAACGCGACTATTACCCCAATGGTGATCATTCCGTGGTACAGGAGTATTCCTCCACCGATAATCACCAGTCCCTGACTGAAGTTGTTCAGCGTTGCAACGGACTGCCAGAAAAACGCATTGAGAGGATAAAACGTCCTGCTTTGCGTGTAGTATTCGCCGTTCAGCTCCCTGAATTTTTCGATATTCTGACCTTCCCGGGCAAACGCCCTGCTCACCTGAATACCCGACAACGATTCATTGAGAAAGCTGTTCACCCGGGAGAGCTTTTTCTGAATCCCATTTGCAGATTCCACAATTCTCCCGCGGAGCTTAAACACAATAAGAAACAGCACCGGCAGAATGAACAAAAGCGTGAGACTCAGCCACCCGTTCATCAGGACCATGGCGGTTACCAGACCGATAATCATGAGCGAATCCACCAGCAGGGTATCAAGACCGGTCATCAGGAGTTCTTCAAGAACCAGAATGTCTCCGGTAAGTCGGGTCATGAGACGCCCCGATTTATTGCGGTCAAAAAACCCTACCGACAGATGCTGTATATGATCAAACAGGTTCTTCCTTAGATCATACAACACGCCGTTTCCCACCTGCATCATCAGTACGCCCTGCATTCGAAAGCTGACAAACTGTACGGCTCCCGTGGCAAGAAGTATTCCGGATACCACAAGCAGATACTCCATGTTTCGGGGTACGATTCCGTAGTCTATTCCTCTCTGTATAAGAACCGGCAGGGCGATCATGGTGGCAACATTTATCAGTGCAAACACATACATGAGAAGAATTTTCCCCCGATATGGCTTCAAATATTCAACCAGCTCCGAGAGAACTCTGCGTGTGCCCTTTGGCTTAGATATATTCATGATCAGGACCTCCCGGTAAGGCTGTCTTCGCCGATTGAGCCGTACATCATCTGGGATTCATATACAGAGCGGTAGAGGGGACTCTTTTCCAGCAGCCGGTCATGGGGTTCCATATGGTGGAGCTTGCCGTCATGCAGAAGAATGATACGGTCCGCAAGACGCAGAGTTGAGATTCTCTGGGCGATGATCAGGGTTGTTCGCCCCTTCATCAGCTGCTGAAGCTCCTGTTGAATTTCCCGTTCTGTTTTACTGTCCAGACTGGAAGTACAGTCATCCAGTATCAGAAGCTGAGGGTCTTTCAGAAGTGCCCGGGCGATTGCGATCCGCTGACGCTGCCCCCCGGACAGCCCCACCCCGAATTCACCGATCTGACTGTTGTATCCCTCAGGAAGGCTCTCTATGAAATCATGAATCCGGGCCGCACGGGCCGCATCCTGAATCTCCTGAATGCTTGCCTCGGGTTTCCCGTATGCAATATTTTCCTGGATGCTGGTGCTGAAAATGAAACTTTCCTGGAGCACCATACCAATCCGTGAACGGAGGAACTCAAGCTCCCACTCCGGAAGAGGCGTTCCGTCCAGGAGAATGCTCCCCTCCATCGGTTCATAAAACCTGGGGATAAGGCTGATGAGGGAGCTTTTCCCCGAACCGGTGAGACCGAATACGGCCACCCTCTCGCCGGGTTTTATGCAGAAATTCAGGCCATCCAGTATTGTTTCCGACTCCGGGTAGCTGAAAGAAACATTTTGAAACTCCAGCCGGCCCTGAATTTCAGATCTGTGATGCCCGGTATTGGCCTTCCGCTGGTCGGGTTTCGCCAGAATTTCATGAATTCTCCTGGACGCTCCCGAGGCAAGGCTCATCAGACTGGTGTTGAACGCAAGAATAAATACCGGAAAGCCCATAATAGACAAATAGGTAATAAAGCCCAGCAACGTTCCCAGAGTCATATTGCCCTGTCCCTGGATGATCTGGTATCCGCCGTAAAAGAGAATGACCAGCGAGCCGATGGTATTGGTGAGAATAAGCAGGGGATTCATTTTGGCCTGAAGATCGGAAACTTCCATTCCCGCATCCCGAAGTTGGGAATTCTCACCGTCAAACTGTACAATCTGGCGGGACTCAGCCGCAAAGGCCTTGATAATTCGAATACCCCGGAGATTTTCCTGAACGAAACTGCTGAGGGTTCCGGTACGGTGATGCTTTCGTCCGACTGCAGCACCCATTTTTTTACTGAAATATATCACCATAAAGAACACCAAAGGAATAAACAGATACACCATCAGGGCAAGCCGCCAGTTCTGCACCAGCATCAACACCAGTACCGTAGAAGAGATCAGCACAATACGCAGCCGGTGTTCTATTCCATAAGCAAAAAAGTTCCTGATCATCTGCACATCATTGCTCACCCGGGACATGAGATCCCCGGTTCTGGCGGTATCATAAAAAGGTGCCTGAAGATGCTGAAGCTTTTCAAACAGCTCATTCCGAATATCGTGTACAACCGTTTCACCCACATACCAGTACGACCGGATCATTACATGGGCGGTAAAGCCCCGGAGCACGGCAACGGCAAGTATGAGCCCGCCAAACACAAAAAGGCTCTCAAGAGCACCCTGATTCTGGATCTCCGGATAGACGGTATCCGTGACGTATTTAATAAGCCCGGGCAGAGCATATGCGAACACATCCACCAGGATCATGCTGAAAACGGCCAGTCCCAGAGCAGATTTGTACCTGGCTACAATGTGCCGGAATGGGGAAATAATTCCGTTG
Source organism: Salinispira pacifica (assembly GCF_000507245.1). Classification (GTDB taxonomy): domain Bacteria; phylum Spirochaetota; class Spirochaetia; order DSM-27196; family Salinispiraceae; genus Salinispira; species Salinispira pacifica. The sequence continues at coordinate 3,674,973 of NC_023035.1, forward strand.
ATTCCTCTATAGGATGACGAGTTCATCCGCACTCCTGTCTATTAATATTTTCGAGATGTAAATTATACTTCACGGGCGGCAAGTAATGCTGCAAGAGAGGAAAGAATAGCAGAGGACAGCATGAATTGTCTATTCAAACAAACTAAAAGATGAACAAAATGCCCTCAGCAAATCCGTAGATTTTTGAGGGCATTTCAATTGCCATTTTACAGGGATATGATTCACCCGCTGCTTTGTATTCATGCTCGCATATGACTATGCGGTTTTTCGGATCTCACCCGCCTTGGTCAGTGCAAATTTCGCCAGCACCGGACCGATTATTTCAAAGAAAATGGAAGTTGCTGAAACGGTGGTAATAATAATATCCCCGATTTCCGCACCGTGAGCCCCGAATTCTGCGAGCTCCTTTTTCACAATCAAAGCCAGACCTATGGCAACCCCGGCCTGACTCAGGATGCCCAGCCCCAGGTATTTTCTGATACTCACAGGCAGTCTGCCCGCCCATGCGCCGAAGGAAGCTCCGCTTATCAGACCTGTTGCTCTGCCGGCTATGTACACCAGCCCGATGAGTCCGAGTTCCGGAAGGGCGGAAATATGGAGATTAGATCCAGCCAGAACAAAGAACAGGATAAACAGCAGCGGCATAATCTGTGTCAGCTCTTCATGAATTTTCTCCACGAAATTCTGGGGCTGGGTATTCACAATCACAATTCCCAGCACCATGTTAGTCAGGATAACCGACATGTGGAACATGATGCTCAAACCGGCCGAGAGAAATACCATGGCGAAAAGCAGGAGAAATAGATCCCGTCCGGTTTTTAAAAACCTCCCCAGGAAGATGAAGATAACTGCATTAAGACTGCCTACCAGCAGACTCAGTCCCACCTCCATGAGAGGCCCTGACATGAGGGAGACAAAAGAACCTGTTTCCATTCCCATCTCCGCCGACAGGATCGATTTTGCAAATGCGGCTGCGAACCCGAAAACAATAATGCCGAGCCCGTCATCGAACCCCACAACGGCAAATAACGCCTTTGTAAGCGGCCCTTTGGTCCGGTATTCCTGGATTATGGCAACCGTTCCCGCAGGAGCACTGGCGGGAGCAATTGCCCCGAACAGGATGGAGAGGGCCAGATCCCTGGTGAGCAGATACATCAGCACTGAAACCAGAATAAAAGCCATAAACGATTCTGTGAAAATTGTCAGAACAATTCCTCCGCCCTGCTTTTTCAGACTGGCGAAACTCAGCTCCAGACCTATGCTCACCGCCACAAAACTCAGGGCGATCTCGGTAATAAATCCTATTGATTCCTGGAATTCTCCGGAGAGAACGCCCAGGAGCGAAGGCCCCAGCAAAACTCCCAGTACCATGAAGCCGATTATGGATGGGAGGTGTATCAGCTTGGCGCCTTTACCGAAATAAATTCCGAGGAGAACAATGACGCCGATAATAATCAGCGGATCAAGATGAAGACCGTGTATGAATGATTGAATATTTTGAATTATCATAAAGGCTTCCTAGAAATCTATTGCGCCGTCACAGTAAATAACATCCTGTACGCTTACCAGAATACCTTCACCGTCTTCCGGGCGGATCATGTTGATCTGCCGAATGACATGATTCATGTACCGTTTATCCATCACCGCGACAATAAGCCGACTGAACCCCCGGCTGTCATCGTTCCAGAATGAAGAGAAGAGGGGAAGGCGATGCAGATAACTGGTTGCTCTGTCGCCCTCAAGGACGCTCACCGAACCTTCTACTTCACCGGACAATATTTCCAGCACATCCTGAAAAAGGTCTTCAAGCTGAACATGAATGGTAAACTGGCACATATTCACCGATTCCCGGGAAGAGAAATCCGGGACTGATTTAGCCCCCTTCTGCTTGAGATCGCCGGCTTCTTCAAGGATTCCCACGATTTCATCCGGAGTCCCCGCAGAAACAAGCCGCCGGTTAAGTCCCTGATCCTTGGCAAGCTGACTGATTGAAGAAAGAATTTTTATGTGCCGGTTTCGCTGCCGGGATGGACCTACGATGAAAAACACCAGCTTACTGGGTTTACCGTCCAGGGCCTCAAACTCGATGCCCTCAGGTATGACAATAAGACCTACGGCGAAGTCCTCAACCCCTTCAAAACTGCAGTGGGGTATGGCAATCCCTTTTTCCAGGCCGGTGGAAACAAGTTTTTCCCGCTCCTTCAGAGACGTGAGGATCGTTTCTTCATCTACTGAATCCAGCTGAGGAGCTCCCGCTGCCAATTTCGCGATTTCCGAGAGCAGTTCTTTCTTATTTTTTGCTTCGCTGCCGATTTGTATTAAGGTTTTGTTTAATCCCTCAATCATGTATCAATCTCCTTATGATATAACCTGGGTTCATATTCCACGAAGAAACGCAGAATATCCTGGGGTTGCTCGGCTCTCCGCAGCTGCTCCCGGGCATCATCACGCCGGAGCATGGCCGCCAGCCTGGACATTATTCTGATATGAACTGTTTCGCTGTCTGACAGAAGCAGGAAAAAGAAATGCGTTTTTGTACCGTCCAGGGATGCAAAATCGATACCTTCCGGTGAACGGCCGAAAACAATGGCCGGCTCCTGAATATCCGTCTCCCCGGGCCGGCGGATGTGGGGGATGGCTATTCCCCTGGCTATTCCCGTTGAAAGCATCTGCTCCCGCTGCACCAGCTTACTGAACAGGGTATCGCTGCTTTTCACCAGTTCTCTGGCCTGTGCAAGATCTGCAAGTTCCCTCAGTACACCATCCCGGTCCCTGGATCGCATGTTCATGATTATTGACCCGGGATCGATGAGCCGGGAGAGTGAGACATAATCCATCTCCCGCTCTATGAGACGGGAAAGATCATTTTGAGGAACCACATTCATTCGGGCGGTAATCCAGTCATCTATGATGCTTGGGGAAAAGCGCCATTGGTTGGCTATTTTGGCAGAGGGGATTTCACCGTTTTTAACCATTTTCAGAACGGTTTTCTCTGAGAGCTGGAGATACCGGGATACCTCTGTAAGTGTCATCATCCTGTTATGCATGGAAAGCTATTAATCTCCTCCGTTCTTCCTTAAAGAAACTTCTGTCGTGGTTGCTTTCTATCGTTTCATTACCGCTATATTCTATTATATTCCTTTATATCTCTTTATATTCTTTTATATTTTCCCAATGGCCTCATGTCAAGTTTCAGAGCGGCAGTTTTTCACAAATAGACGGATATGGTATAAATCATGCTATGAAACCGGACGATGTATTGAAAAATCTCCCCTCCAAAGCCGGAGCCAGAGACAAGGAATTCAGAAAAACCCTCAAACAGCTTCAGAAAATGCGCTCGGGGGAAGCGGAAATACTGATCAGCAGCAGTGATAACCGGGTTTTTCAAAGCATTGACTGTCTGGAATGCGGTAACTGCTGCAGAACTTTGGGCCCCAGGCTGATACAGCGGGATATACAACGGCTGGCAAAAACCTGTAATCTCAGCCAGGCCGCATTTATCAATACATATTTAACGAAAGACGAAGACGGCGATTGGGTGTTTCAGAATATGCCCTGTCCGTTTCTCGGAGAGGATAATTTCTGCTCGGTGTATTCCCAGAGGCCCAGGGCATGTGCCGACTACCCTCATACACATGGACGCCAAATCCGTTCCAAGCTGGGGGAGCTGAGAAAAAACGCCGCCGTCTGCCCCGGGGTGTACCTCATCATGGATGAGCTCACAGAACAGTTGTAAGGAAGTAAGCACATGAATAACCGCCATTTTACTTTTCAGAATCACGGTGATCTGCTTCAGTATGATAATAGAGATTGGCAGCGAACACAGGAACTCTGGCGGGGAAAAAGCGCAGAGTCCTCACTGTATTCAGACGGACAGAGACACATAGTGATAAAACGCTTTGTCTCCAGGGAGGAAAATTACATTTCCCTGAAAGACGCCCTCTCCCTGGAACTCGGCAGCTACGAAAAACTGCGAAAATTCGAGGTCCCCGTACCTGAACTGCTGAGCTGGACCCAATCCCCTCCAATTCTCATGAAAGAGTTCGTACCCGGACCTACTGTTATGGAGCTGTTGGCAAGGGGACATCTGGACGCCCCGCTGATTGAAATGGCCCGGAATATTGCCCAAACCGTAGAATCCAAAGGCTGGAACATCGATTATTTTCCTGCCAATTTTGTGTATCAGAAGGAACTGAACCGTTTGGTATACATTGACTATGAGATTCAGCCCTTCACTCCGGAATGGAGTTTTGAAAACTGGGGGTCATGGTACTGGTTCAATCATCCGGGCTTTCAATCCTTTCTGAAAAGCGGAGACGGCAATGATATCAATCAGAAAAACAGCTTTCACCCCCTCAAGACAGAAGACATAATACGGCGAAGAATGCAGTTTTTCGCTTCATGAGACGGCAGGAAAAATCGCTGCATTAGTTTCCAGGTTGATAATGCAAAAATCTGCTTTTCACGTTACCATCTTCCGGTTATGAGAAGTAAAAAAATCTTTTTCGGCACCAATCACTCTAAACGTGTACAACTCACCCGTGCCCTGATCACATCCCTGGTCGCAGGGGCTGGGGATTACGGGGTACTGTTTATATCAATGGAATTTCTCGGTCTCCCGCTGATCGCAGCTGGAAGCATGGGAATGGTTCTCGGTCTGAGCATCAGCTATTTCAGCAGTAAAATCTGGATATTTCCTCCGGTACCGGATGAGTATTTCAAGCTGGAGATATCCCTGTTTATCTCCATAGCCATAGCAGGAATGGGTATTCATACGTTGATCCTCATGGGCGGAAACCGCTGGCCCGAACTTCATTATGTGGTAATCAAGTCCATTGCCGTGGGATCCATGTTTTTATGGAACTTCAGCATGCGGAGACTCGCCAACAGTTTGATCAGAGCACATTACCGCTCCCGCCGGAAAACCCGGGGAAAACACCAGCCCCCCAAGGGCAGGAAGCCGTTTGCCGTGGATTATCCGCGTTACCGCTTCCGGAGAAAATTCAGCAGGCTGCTTCTCCGGACATTGCTCCCTCTGGTTTTCCGACTGGATATCAGCGGTGACGGGAACACAGATCTTCAGGGACCATTGATTGTTGCAGGCAACCACAGCGGTTTCATTGAGGTGCTGCTTATGATTGCCTACGGACCGAAGCAGCTGGAATTGATGGGTGCGGGAGATGTACCCATGGAACCGAAATTCAGAGTGTTCACCCGTTTATACAGTTTCATACCGGTAAACCGTGGAAATGTGGACCGCGCGGCCATGGAAAAGGCTCTGGCGGTCCTGAAGCAGGACGGATTTCTGGGAATCTTCCCGGAAGGCGGCATCTGGCAGTCTCACAAAAGCAAAGCACAGAAAGGGGTATCCTGGATCGCAATGAACTCCGGTGCACCGGTGCTTCCGGTGAGCTTCGGCGGTCTGCAGAACATATCCGAAGCCCTGAGACATTTCCGCAGACCGGCGCTGAGCATCACCTTTGGTAATGTCATCCCCGCTCCCCCTGCAGCCCATCCCCGGGGTCGGCGCTTCAGCATGCAGGAACATGCCGAAACAATCATGACCAAAATCATAGAAGGAATACCGCTCCAGCACCGGGAGGCGCTGGCAGCACCGGAACAGGAGCGCTGGCGGCTCCAAATTTTCAGAGAGGGCTCGGAAGAGGATCTCAGCGACGCAATACCTCACAGAGAAGCCCTTGCACGGCTGCTTTTCACACCGGTTCTGCTGAAAACCTTCGCTGTGAATCTGAAACGGAATGTGACCCCTTTGATGAATCTAAAAGACTCTCACAGGGGGCATGATCTCTCCCGGGCTGCAAGTGAGATTCTTGACTATCTCAGGGAGAACCCTCATTTCTTTCACTACCGTTTCGGCAATAGTACGGCTCTGTCAATCCGCCGGGCATTGGAACAGCTGCGGGAACTGGGCAGGGTGGAGGAACACCGCCTGCTGCGGATCCGGGGTGAATACAGCTGCCTGCGCCCCGCACAACATCCGGACCGGAACACTGCACAGGAAAAGCATGAATATGTGGAGTATCTATGAGCGAGATCACCAAAAAGGAACCGGCACTCAAACACATGCTTGCCTACGGCAGCGGAGATATTTACGGTGGAGGCTCATTTTTTATTATCGGGGCGCTGTTCCTGGTGTTTCTCACAGATGTGGTGGGTATGAAGCCTTCACTTGCCGGCGTGATCATTCTCATCGGAAAAATCTGGGATGCAGTAAGCGACCCTGCAATGGGATTTCTATCGGATAACACCCGAAGCCGCTGGGGAAGGCGAAGGGTCTTTTTTCTCATCGGAGTGTTGCCGGTATTCCTCTCATTCTCCCTGCTCTGGATTTCCGTCCCCGGAACCCCGGCAGCCGGATTTTTCTACTATCTGGCAGCGTATCTGTTTTTTAATTCGGTTTTTACCATGATGCTCATCCCCTATAATTCACTTCCTGCGGAGATGAGCAAAACATACGCGAAACGTTCCCGGATGATTGCAGTGAGAATGGTGTTCTCCCAGCTGGGAGTATTGCTGGGAGCGGTTGCGGCGAAGACCCTGGTGGAATTGTTTCCCACAGAAACAGAGGGCTATATGTTTATGGGCCTGATATTCGGAGGTCTCTATGCAATTCCATGGATTTTCGTATTTTTCGGTACTTATGAGCGGGACCACAGTTCTGAACCGCCCGTTCGAGGATTCCGCACAGCTCTGGTCAGCATTCTCTCGGAATTCGCAACTACCATGAGGAACCGTTCCCTGCGGATCCATATCAGCATGTACCTGGCTGCCTATCTCACCATGGATATATTCAATGCGTTGTTTCTTTTTTACCTGAAGGATTATCTGGACCGGGAGCCCCTGTACCAGGTTCTCCTGGGAATTGTAATCGGCACCCAGATCCTCACGCTCTATTTTGTTGCACGGAGCTGCAGCCGGATCGGAAACGCTCCTACATACCGGCGTCACATCGTTATCTGGGCCGCCGGCTTTTTGATCCTGGGATTGGTGCGCCCGGCAACACCCATCCCCATTCTGATCATCCCCGCCGTTCTTATCGGGATAGGACTCAGCGGAGGTGCGATGGTTCCCTATAATATGCTTGCCTTCGTCACCGATGCGGATGAAATGATTACCCGCAGACGCCGTGAAGGAACCTATGCGGGGGTTATGACCTTTATCAGGAAAACAGCTCAGGCTCTGGCTCTCTTCCTTGTGGGACTCGGGTTGGACGCCATCGGGTACATTCCGGCTTCTCAGGGGCTGGATGTGATCCAAAGCAATGAAACTGTTTCCGGAATCAGGTGGATGCTCATGAGCGCACCCGCAGTTCTATTGATCTTCGGATTCCTGATCTCTCTGAAGTTCAGCATAAACCCTCAAAATCACCGTGTCCTGCTGAAGGAAATTAAACGGTTGAAACACGGAGGCAGGAAAGCCGACGCCGAGCAACAAACCCGGCAAATTCTCAGAGATATTACCGGTCTGCATTATGAACAGCTCTGGTCCGAATCCGGGGGCGGATAGTATCCACTCAATTGCATTTTTACCGGGTATTGCTGAGGGCGGGCCGATACTTCACAGCAGACCGCATTGATCCAGCCAGTGTGTGAAAAATGCCGTGGACCACGCCTTTAAAGCAGGGCATTTCTCCCGGGACTCATCCCTCAGCAATGCTGCATCCACACCCGGTGTAAGGGAAATTTCCAGGGCATGCCCTGAGAACCAGTGTTCCAGGTCCGGATAATCCGCTTCCAGGTGAAACTGCAGTCCCAGAATTTTCGGAGTCAATGCAAATGCCTGATGCGAATACCGCTCGTTAAAGGCCAGCAGCACTCCTCCGTCCGGAAGATCGAAGGTCTCGCCATGCCAATGCAGGACATCCGCGGAATTCCCGGCACCGGGAACCGAAAGTCCGTAGGCTGCGGCCTGCCCGGTGAAGGTCACCCCAGCCCAGCCGATTTCCGGCACATCGCCGGGATACACCCGGGCTCCGGCCGCTTTTGCAATTAACTGTGCTCCCAGACAGATGCCCAGGGTCGGCAATCCTTCTGCTATCCGCCTGCCGAGAAATTCTGTTTCACTGACCAGCCAGGGATACTCTGTCTGGTCATGTACGCTCATAGGACCGCCCAGGACAATCAACGGCCGCCGGGAAAGGGGATCCAGGGCTGACCAATCCGTGTCTTTCAGAACAGGAACATCAATATACCTGAAATCAATCTGAAGCCGCTCCAGAACAGCGGCAAAACTTCCCAGATCTTCAAATTTCACATGCCTGAATACATCGATCATTCCTGAATACCGTCCTGCCGGCGGATCAGCTTTTCAACACTCTGTAACTGGAGATCAATCAAAGCACCTTCCTCCGGCGGTTGGAATGCCGGCTCCAGGATTTTCACCAGTTCTGAAGAGAGCCTGTGCTTTATATCCCGCTGGGATACGGCCCGCACTCCCGCCGTCACCCCATGGGCCAGAATCAGAAACATCCGGTCCAACTGCTCTCTCAGCTTCAAGGAGGACACTGACCCCATGGAGACAACATCCTGGTTTCCGCTTTCAGTGGGCCGGCTGAGCACCGAGACAGGGGCTGCGAAATGCTGTATTTCCGCCGAAAGTGCGGTGGTACTGATGCCCAGAGCCTTCAGTCCAAAATCCGTCACTTCCTCCCCTGCAGCCAGGTTTTTCCGTAGGCTGCCGCTTCCCTCCAGAAGCAGCTGGATTTGTCTGTCCACCAGCTGGGCGCTTGTGGACAGGGCAATCCGCAGATAATCACATGCTGCAGCAATATGTCCGCCGTAAAAATTCCCCGTATGAAACACCCGTCCGGTTTCCGGGTCAAACAGGGGGTTGTCGTTGGCGGAGTTAATCTCCCGTTCAATCCAGAGTTCTGCAAGATCGACAGTATCTCTGAGAACCCCTGCGGTCTGGGGGGCACAGCGCATGCTGTACCTGGGCTGGATGTTACCCATGCGCTCCATTCGGGATATGGGCCGGGAATCCAGCTCACAACTGCCGCGTATTTCTTCGGCTGAGGCTATGCTGCCGGGATGATGCTTGAGCTGATGTACCCAGGAATCAAAGGGCTCTTCCGAGCTCCCCAGGGATAGGGCGGTCATGGATGATATACGGTCACACCAGCGGGCGCTGCTGCGGGCCTCTATCAGAGATATTGCAGCCAATGCGGTAAGCATGGCAGTGCCGTTCATCACCGCCAGACCTTCTTTCAGCCCCAGTTTCCACGGAGTTATGCCCAGCTCCTGAAGGACGGATGCGCTGTCGCGGATTTCTCCACCGAACCACGCCCGGCGTTTACCCTGGAGCATTGCGGCCAGATAGCTCAGGGGGGTGAGGTCGCCGCTGGCACCTACACTGCCCCGGCTGGGAAGAACCGGAATCACATCCAGATTGAAGAGCTTCACCATAAATTCAAGAAATTCCGGACGTACGGCGGACACCCCCTGAGCCAGACTGACAATTCGGCAGAGGAACACAGCCCGGGACTCCCCCGGACTGAGCAGTGGACCGCTTCCGGCTCCGTGGAATTCCACAAGTTTCTCCTGCAGTTCCAGGCGGGACTTCTCGGGTATGTCTCTGGTGCCGTCATCTCCGAATCCGGTTGTGACACCGTAAATATGATCGCCTCTGTGGATGCAGCGTTCCAGTATCTCCCGGGATGTACCGGCCAGCTCCAGGACTTCCGGTTCAAGGGATATAATGCCGGGACTGCGGTAGGCCCGGTATATGTTTTCACAGTTTACCCAACCGCCGGATTCCCGGGATACAGATATGCTGAGATTCCATTTGCTTTGAGATTTTTCCATTAGTACATTATAAAGACTCAAAAAACACTATGTAAGTATATTTACGAGGAGAATGTATGGAGATTGTAAAATTCGGAAGCGATGACATCGGAAATGTTGTATCCAATTTGGGTGACGATAAAATAGACGACCTTGCCTTCGGCGCAATCAAACTCGACGAAAAAGGAACAATTCTGGTTTACAACGAAGCCGAAGGTGCCATTACCGGACGGAACCCCAACGATGTAATCGGAAAAAACTTCTTCACTGAGGTAGCGCCCTGCACCAACCAGCCTGAATTTCACGGCGTATTTGATGATGGTGTGAAAAACGGCAATTTGAACACCCTCTTTGAGTACGTGTTCGACTACAAGATGGAAGCCACCAAGGTGAAAGTTCATATGAAAGAAGCTCTGAGCAAAGACGGCTACTGGATCTTTGTAAAACGGGTATAGCATATTCTGCCGGCCGGTCCGCGGCCGGCGGATTCAGTTCATATGAAAGAATCTTTACCTTTGAATCCCCTGACACAGCTTACCAAGGATGATCTTCAGCGCTTCATACGGGATTTTGTGTCCTATCATCTGAGTGCTCTCAGAGGCGGGAGCGCTCCGGATTTTTCGGAAGAAGATCACACCCGCCGCTTTTCCGAAGCACCATTTTTCATGGACTCACTTGAACTGGTTACCCTCACAGGAATGATCTGTGACAGTTTTTTTGTTCAGGAGACAGGTCTGGAGGATCTCTTTCTTGCCAGACCTTCCATTGAACAGTGGAGCGAACTCCTGCTGAAGAGCCTCGGTGTGTATCATGACTCAATGAGGTTTTTCTCTTCAGGATCCCAGGGAAAACCTGCAGCCGCCCGGCACCGGGGCGAAGACCTTGGACTTGAATTGGAACATTTGTCCGAACTGATCACCCGGCAGACCACTCCCGGACGTATTGTTTCCATGGTTCCTTCCAACCACATCTACGGAAGCATTTTCACCCTGTTTCTTCCCAAAAAACTCGGTGTACCGATGGAACGGCACAATGACATCTCCGGCAAGCTGAGAAAGGGGGATGTGATTATTGCCATCCCGACCTGGATCGCCCAATGGCGCTCCCGGGCTATTTCCTTACCCGAGGACGTTCTGGTAGTGTCCTCCACTGCGCCCCTGGATGATGAACTATCCCACTGGCTGAACCATCGCAATGCTGCATTTCTGGAAATATACGGTTCGTCCGAAACCGCCGGTGTAGCCTATCGCAACACTCCCGGAAGCCTGTTCACACTTTTTCCATACTGGAAACGGATCTCCGAGAGCATAATTCAAAGGGATCACTCATCAGAAACGTATGACCTCCCGGATCATATTCAATGGCAGGATTCCCGGCATTTTACACCGTCAGGAAGGAAGGATCGGTTGGTACAAATTAACGGAATAAACGTGAACCCAGAGCAGATTGCAGAGAAGTTCCGCAGTCATCCGGATGTTAAGGATGCCGCAGTACGAAGCTTCCAGACCTCAGTGGGTTCGCGATTAAAGATTTTTATTCGAACACTAAGTGAAAACCCTGACCTTGAAGCCTCACTCAGAGACTGGGCATCCCGGCAGCTCCCCCCCCATCAGCGGCCTGCACGCTATACTTTTGGTTCTCAAATGCCAAAAAACTCTATGAACAAGCAGACAGATTGGGAATAGTTATAACATAATCTGATATTTCTTCTCATTTTACCCTGAAGAAACAAACCCATAAGGATAGAAATATTTAGTGTACTGAACATTTCTCTTGCCAATGTTGTCTCCATTGCGTATGATGATAAGGCATGCTTCGATTTCATACAGCGTATGTTCTCGCAGTGTCTGCAGCTGTTTGAACCGGAATTCATCCGGTTCTTATATGTGCCCGGCACAAGAATCTGCCGAGCCTTTTACAGCCGGTTCAGTCGTTCCGGCTGCGCTGTACCGAAAATCAAACATTCGGAAAATACCTTTTTTCCGGAAGCATCGGGTTTTCGGTGGTGAGATCCGGTGTAAACCGCATCTTTCTTTGCGCTGTTTCATATCTATGTATCAAATCGAAGCATACTTCTATCTCATCTTAAGGAGGGATATCATGGATATCTCAAGACTGATCAGACGTATGCCTGCAGTGCTGTTGGTTCTGCTAATTTCCTCAGCTGCAGTTTTTGCCGGGCCACAAGCTGAAGGCGGCTCTCAGGATGTTCTCATGCAGAGAATAGAGGACGGAAAAACCATCCGTATCGGATTTGCCAACGAAGTACCCTGGGCCTACCCCGGCGACAATCAGGATCCCCTGGGTTTTGTAAACCAGATAACCCTGGATATTCTGGAGAGCATGGGATACACCAATATTGAACCGGTTGTTACCGAATGGGGCGGTCTCATCCCCGGATTGAAAGCCAACAGATTCGACATTATTACCGGCGGTATGTACATCCTTCCCAGCCGTGCAGAGAACATTAACTTCTCCGAACCCATTGGTGTTTTCGGTGAAAGCTTTATCGTTCCCGCTGGAAATCCCGAGGGCATTGAAAGCTATGATGATATCCGGGAAAGCGGTGTTACCATGGTAACCGGTTCAGGGTACAGCAGCGTGGAGCATGCAAAAACCGTGGGAATCCCAGATGAAAATGTAATCACCGTCCCCGGCAACTCAGAAATTCTCGCCGCGGTGCGCTCAGGGCGGGCATACGCCGGAGCAGGAACCTACTTCAGCTCCCTGTATCTTGCAGAAGAAAGCAATGGAGATGTGGAAGTTACCGATCCCCGCAAGAATCCCGACTGGACCTTTAATTGGGCCGGTATCGGTTTCCGGAAATCTGATACGGAATTCCTTCAGGCTTTTAATGAAGCCCTGGCTGAGTACATGGGTTCTCCGGAAATGATGGAAAACGTAGCCGAGTACGGATACACGGAATCTCAGCTGCCCGGAGATATTACCACTGAAGAGGTTGTTCAGCGCCTCGAATAAGAACAATCCCTAAGCTTTATCCGTAATGGTACAGAAACCCGGCTCCGGCCGGGTTTCTGTTTTCGCACGGCCCTTCAGATAAGAAGATTTTCATGGAAACGTATATTGAATTTATGCAGACCTACGGCCCCCGTTTTTTCAACGGTGCCGTTGTGACGCTTCAACAGACCGTCCTGGGAGCATTGCTTGCCATTGTGATTGCGCTGATAGCAGCTCTCATGAAGATGTCCCCGTTGAAGCCTCTGAAATGGCTCAGTTCCACCTATATTGAGGTTTTCCGCGGGACATCCTTGCTGGTACAACTGTATTGGATCTTTTTTGTACTCCCGCTGTTCGGCATTTCACTGAGCAAAATGACTGCCGGATACATCGCTTTGGGGATGAATCTTGGAGCGTATGGTGCTGAACTTGTTCGGGGCGGCATTCAGTCTGTTCCAAAAGGACAGCATGAGGCGGCTATTGCCCTGAACCTCTCCCCCGCACAAAGAATGAGAAGAATCATCCTCCCACAGGCGTTGCGGAACATGCTTCCTCCCTGGGGCAATCTGCTCATCGAACTTTTAAAGGCAACAGCCCTTGTTGCATTAATATCTGTACCGGATCTCATGTTCGAATCCAAGCAGATTAATGCTAGTACCTTTCTTTCCGCCGAGGCTTTTGGAACCGCCCTGGTAATCTACTATATTTATGCCCGATTTCTTATTACCCCGGGTATGCGCGGGCTGGAAAGAAAACTATCGAAAAAACTCAGCAGGAGCTGATTATGTTTGACTGGAATTGGAATTTCACCATTGAAATATTGCCCCGACTTCTGGAAGCCACCCTGAATACTCTCATGGCCGCAGGTTTCGGGTATCTGATTGCACTTGTGGTAGGCCTGATATTCGCCCTTGCCCAGAGAACACCGGTGCGCAGCGTCACTCTTGTGGTCCGGGAAGTTGTGGAGTTTATCAGATCCACACCTCTGGTACTGCAGATATTTTTTGTATTCTACGTGGGACCGCAGTTTGGAATCAGGCTCAGCCCGTGGACAGCCGGTATGATAGCCATTGGACTTCACTACGCCAGCTACATGTCCGAAGTGTACCGTGCAGGCCTCAATTCTGTTCCTAGAGGACAATGGGAAGCCTGCAAAGCTCTTGACCTGAGTGTTCACCGTACCTACTCAAAAATTATTATTCCCCAGGCCATACCCACCATCATTCCGGGAATGGGAAATTACCTGGTAGGTATTTTCAAGGATACCCCCATGCTTTCGGTGATCGGTGTCACCGAGCTGATGCATGCGGCCACATCCATCGGGGCGGAAACATACCGCTTTCTTGAACCATATACCCTTGTGGGAGTTCTCTTCCTGAGTATTTCCATCCCTACGGCTTTCTTCTTCCGTAACCTGGAAGACAAAATCCGGGTCTCACTGGGTATGAAAAAAATACATCAAAAGGATGACAGTAATGAATAATCAAGACTTTCCCCTTACCCTGCAGGGTGAAAACCCGCCTATGGTACGCTTCGACAAGGTAACCAAACGCTATGGTGATCTTACCGTTCTGGATTCCCTGGAACTGGATGTACGCGCCAATGAGATGGTCACCATTGTCGGCCCCTCGGGATCCGGAAAGACCACAGTGCTGCGGATGCTCATGACCCTTGAGCATATAAATGAAGGTGTCATCTATGTTGACGGCCGACCGCTCACCCACATGGAAAAAGACGGGCAGCTTGTCCGGGCAAACAAATCCTATACCCGGGAAGTTCGAAAAGATATCGGCATGGTATTCCAGCAGTTCAATCTCTTTCCCCATATGACGGCTCTGGAAAACTGTACTGAGGCTCCAATTCAAGTGCTGGGGCTGTCCAAAAAAGATGCAGAAGAACGTGCGGTGGAACTGCTGGAAATGGTGGGTCTGGACGATAAAATCGATCAGTATCCAGCCAGACTCTCCGGCGGCCAGCAGCAGCGGGTTGCTATCGCCCGGGCTCTCGCCATGAGGCCCAAGGTGATGCTCTTCGATGAGGTTACATCAGCACTGGATCCCGAAGTGATCGGCGAAGTAACCCAGGTTATCCGGAAACTGAGAGTCAAGCACGATCTCACCATGCTCATGGTTACCCATCAGATGGGTTTTGCCCGGGAGATATCTGACCGGGTATGTTTCTTTTATAACGGAAGCATCGTTGAACAGGGCGCTCCCGAAGAAATCTTTTCCAATCCAAAGGAAGAGCGTACGGCGGAATTCCTCAGCGCGGTCCTTGAAGCCAACTGACGGAAGCCAACTGACGGAAGCCAACTGACAGAAGCAGACAGACGGCGGCCGACTGACGGAAGCCGGCTGATAGCGGCCGACTCATAACCGGCTCCTCTTCAGATCTCCGCACGAACAGGGGTGATGTATTTGTGAACCTTCCGGCATCACCCCTGTCCG
The DNA here is from genome assembly GCF_000507245.1 of Salinispira pacifica. Classification (GTDB taxonomy): domain Bacteria; phylum Spirochaetota; class Spirochaetia; order DSM-27196; family Salinispiraceae; genus Salinispira; species Salinispira pacifica. Next base: position 3,690,181 of record NC_023035.1, read on the forward strand.
CCCCGGCCATCAGTCTCCAAGGTTTATTTCCCGGCTTTTAAAGCCGAATCCGATCACATCCCGCACATCATTCATAATCATAAACACATCAGGATCTTCCTGGTGGGCAATCGCCTTCAAGGTTGATGCCTGCTGTATGCCGAACGCCACGAAAATCAAATTTTTCTCTTCACCGGACCAGCTGCCCCTTCCGTTGAGAAACGTCACTCCACGGTCCAGTTCGTTGTAAATCCTGTTTTTGATCCGTTCTTCAGCCTCCGGACCCGAACATATAATGGTGGCGGTTTTCACCCTTGAGATCCCCTCGGTGACCATATCGGTAAATTTTGCGGAAAGATACAAACCGAAGTAGCTCCAGATAATGATATTCAGGTTGGCAAATACCACACCGATTATCAGAATGATCAGCGTCTCGATAATCAGATATCCGTTCCCGATCGAAATTCCCATATATTTTTTCATGATCGCTACCGGGACATCTGTTCCGCCAGTGGAGGCTTTGGATTTGAAAATCAGTCCCAGTCCGACTCCCAGGAGCATGGATCCTGCAATCGCCGCAAGAAAAATATCATCGGTCATTGCCCACTCTGTACTGGCTTTCATTACTCCATCCACAGTGTTGTAACGCTCAATCATTTCAGTGAGAATTCCCATCTCATACAGTTTTCGGGGAGATACAAGGTCTGTCATGGCGCTGCTCATGAAAAAACCGATAAAGGTACCCAGCCCGAACTGCCTGCCCACAAGCCAGATACCCAAAATCCAAAGAGGTATGTTCATCATCATCATGACAAAACCGGCGTTCCATCCGAACAGGTGGAAAAATATTTGGCTGAGACCACCCACACCTCCGGGTGCGATTTTGTAGGGCAGTAAAAACCAGGATAGGGCTATTCCGAAAATCAGACTGCCCACAACAATTCCAATCGTCTGACGGATAAAGGGGCCGGTCTTCTGCATGTTGAGTTTCATCCTCGCCTCCATATTCTGATCTGTATATTTACATCTTCAGGTTTTCCGGGTGTTCGGCAGTCTGACAATGCAGTATACATCCATGCAGTCATCCAGGCCACCTCATTCTCCCGGATTACAGCTGGCAGAGTTAGCATGTAACCGGATGTTCATTGTATACTTTTCAGAGTATTCAGGGTTCACTGATAACAGGTAAGGAGCAATACATGTACAGAAGAGATATACGCCGAATATTTCCGGAAATTTTAGCAGTACCGGTCTTTGCAGCACTGCTGTTCGGTTCATGCAGCACGCTGCCTTCCCGGATTGAAGAGCCGGCGCACGGACCGGAAAATATTTCCGGGCGGTATTCGGGAATTCTTCCCTGCGCAGACTGCCCGGGCATTCTCAATATCCTGGAACTCTCACAGTCCGGAAATTTCACTCTCAGGGAATCCTATCTGGATAGAAACAGCAGTGCATTCACCGGAAGAGGAGTGTGGAAGCGCATCGAGGCAACTCAGCTGAATCTCACTTTTGAAGAAAATTCCAGAACAATGCGGCTGGCTATCACTCCATCCGGGCTCAAGCTTCTGAATCAGGACGGTTCTGAAATTTCCACAGAGTTTCCCGATCTGTATGAGCTTGGGAAAAATTCACCTTCTCTGCAGAACACCCGTTGGGAGATTCAGAAACTGGGAAGCAGAGCTCCCGGGGAGAACCCTCAGGAAGAAAAAGAGGGCGGGTATTTCATATCCTTCGCTCCGGAAGGGTACAGATTCGCCGCCAAAGCCGGATGCAATACGCTGATTGGGGAGTATTCCTTTACAGCCGGAGGAGAGCTCACCTTCACGGCCCCGGCATCAACTCTCATGGCCTGCCCGGATATGTCCATGGAAGAGCTGCTGGCCGATATTTTGACCAGGACCAGAGGATGGCGCATGCAAAGCGAACAGATGATGTTTTTAGACCAGGAAGGCAGTGAAATTGCAGTTTTCACAGTCATTCAGTCTGGAGAAAAAACCACCGATTGAAATATTCCGATAATGAAAGCGCAAGAAATCAGCGTCTCCAGAACTGGGGGGAAAACAGAACCAGAACGGTGTATATTTCCAGCCTGCCCAGCATCATGATAAATGATAAAAACCACTTTATCGCCGGAGAAAATGATGAATAATTTTCTGTGGGACCCACCCCGGCAAAGCCCGGTCCGATATTCCCCAGGGTGGCAAGAGCCGTAGAAAAACTTGTAAGCAGGCTTTTCCCGTCCATGGCAACCACAACAGTGGTGAGAATGAGAAAAAACATGTAGAGAATAATAAACCCGGTGATGGTATACACCACAGATTTTTTCAACCGGCTGCCGTTAAGCTTCACCGTGAATACACTTCGGGGATGCAGGAGATATTTCATCTCGGTAAAGCCCTGCTTCAGAAGTGAAATGATTCTCACAACCTTCACTCCGCCCCCGGTGGAACCTGCACTGCCTCCGATAAACATCATGGCGAAAAGCAAAGCCTGACTCAGACCCGGCCAAAGAGCAAAGTCCGCCGTGGCATATCCGGTAGTGGTAAGAATACTGGCAGTCTGAAACCCCGAAAAGCGCAGACTTGTAGCCAGATCCGGATACACCCCTTCGCGGTAAAGATTGAACCCCATGATCAGCATGGTAACGATAAAAATGCCGAGATATGCCTTCAGCTCGGAATTTCTCCATAAAAGTCTGAATCTGCCGGTCAGCAGACGATAGTGCATTATGAAGTTGGTTCCAGCAAGCACCATAAAGATGGTGATCACATTCTGTAGATAGGGGCTGTTATAATGTCCCACACTGCTGTTTTTGGGGCTGAAACCGCCGGTTGCCAGCGTACCGAAGGTATGAGTGAGGGAATCGAACAAGCTCATTCCCCCCAGCATCAGCAGCAGGGTTTCAAGAACGGTCATTCCCAGATAAATCATCCAGAGAATCTTCGCCGTACCGGTAATTCGGCTGGTAAGACGGTCAACATCAGGCCCGGGAGCTTCAGCCTTCATAAGCTGCAGCCCGCCGATCCCCAGCAGTGGAAAAAGGGCAACGGCAAGAACCACAATCCCCATCCCTCCCAGCCAGTGGGTGAGGCTTCTCCAGAAGAGAAACGGTCTGGGCATGGCTTCTATTTCGGTCAGGATGGATGCTCCGGTAGTGGTGAACCCGCTCATTGTTTCGAAAAATGCATCGGTATAGGAAGGTATGGCATCTCCCAGGACAAATGGAACTGCGCCTACTGCGCTCACCAGAATCCAGCTCAGACTCACCAGAAGAAAACCGCTGCGGGGGTTAATATCTCCCCGATAGCTCCAGGTCAGCCAGAGAACCACTGCCGAAATTAGTATGGAGGCCATGGAGGGGAGAAAAAAACTCATAATGAATTCCGGAGTGGAATCGAAAACGGCAACTATCACCGGTGTGAGCAAGAACAGCCCGATGATCCCGAGAATTGCTGCCAGAGCTCTGGTGATGGCAAATCCCTTCACGATAGCCCCCTATTAACCGTCGCTTGAAGCGGTGACCAGATCCTCAATCCTCGGAACAAATTCCTTCCGTGCAAGAATCAGAATATGATCATTTGCCTCAACTCTGGCATCGCCGTCGGGAATAAAGGTTTTCTTTTCCCGATTAATATAGAGAAGAAGAGTTTCCGGTGGAAAGCGGATTTCCCGGAGTGTCCTGCCTACAATCTGGCTTTCCGGCTCAACCTGAAGCTCGAGAAAATCAATCTTTCCCCGGGCCGCTGTCTGAATGCTGGTCACATTACCTTTCAGCAGATATTTAAGAATTGAGTTCACCACAGTATCCTTGAGACTCACAATCACATTGATACCCAGTTCGCTGGCGATATGTGCATAATTTTCAGATCGTACAAGAGTGATGGCACGGTCAATCCCGATTTTCCGGGCATACAGCCCGGCAACAATATTCAGCTCGGGATTCTCTGTGGCGGTAATCAGCAGATCACATTCATTGAGCTGTTCTTCCTCAAAAATATCTTCCTCGCTGATATCCGCATTTATTACCAGTGCGTCAGGGTACCGGTCACTGATCTGCTTGCACTTCTGATAGTCCCGTTCAACCACTCTCACTGAGCGGGCATTTTTTCTGCGCACCATGCGGGTGAATCGACGGAAAAAGGTCTGCTCCTGCAGTTCATTTCCCATGAGATGATGCAGAACCATTCTGCCGATTGAACCGCCGCCCACAACCAGAACCCGTTTCAGGCTTTCCTGCTTCTCTCCGAGAAACTGATGAATTTTTTTGAAGTCGGCTTCCTTTGCCGCAATATACATCTCATCGCCTTCAAGAATCGTCGTGGATCCGTCGGGAATAATAGTCTGTTCTTCCCGCTGAATAACGGGAACAATGAAGGGAAGCGGCAAAAGAGAAGGGAGTTTATGAATTACCATATTGGCAAAAGGGGAGCGGCCGGACACCACGAATCGCTGAATCTGTATATCCAGGTTTTCAAAAACCATGACGTAATTTCTGGCGCCTGTATCCAGCTGCTGTATGATATTTTTTGCAGCTTCAGTTTCCGGATTGATCATATAATCAATTCCCAGATAGCGCTGTTCGGCCATCTGGGTCTGCATATACTCAACATTTCTAACCCTGGCCACTTTGTTGGGGATTCGGAATTCCGCCGCAACCAACGAACAGCATATCATGTTGATCTCATCAGAGCCGGTAAGGGCAATAAAATAATCAGCCTTTTCCGCCCCGGCTTTGCGAAGAATCTCCAGATCGTTCCCCTGACCGGTAAGCACCATGCAGTCCAGCCGTGCTCCGGCGTAGCGAGCCGATTCCTCATGCTGTTCAATGATGGTGACGTTCTTGCCCTCATCAATAAGACGCCGGGCAACCTGGAACCCGACAACCCCGGCTCCCACTATGATAATGTTCATAATACTGGTTATAGCAGGTTAGGCAGTGCCGGTCAAATTTGCGGCATCCATCCAGGCCGTTCTGTGTTCAGGAGAGGACAAAAAAAAGCTGCCTGAGTGTACTCAGACAGCCTTCTGAACAGATCTTACGTTGTACAACGTAAAGATTCTATTACATTTCAGGAATCCAATCCTGCCATACGTCGGGATTTTCATTCTTCCATTCCCGGGCTGCTTCAAGTGTGTCCAGCTCGGAATCGGCAATGTGCACCATGAGGGGACCGATGGTTTCGTTGGTCCAGTACACGTTGTCAAAGAATGCAGATACAACAGGCAGATCTTCTTCAACTCCGGGGCGTCCCAGAATGAAAATATCGTCGGGTACGAATATCTGTTCACCGTCCTGTTCGAGAATTACCAGATCGTAACGACCGAACATGGAGTGGGGCTGCCAACCCATACCTACGATGTATTCTTCTTCTTGGTATGCCGCATCGATTGCCGCCATCATTGCAGGGCTTGAAGATGCAACCAGTTCCAGACCAGCTTCTTCCAGACCGTATGCGGGAATCAGTTCCTCGGCAGTCTTGATCATCATACCGGCACCTGCATCGATTCCGGTGATTTCACCATTGAGCTTTTCAACCACTTCAGGCTTTGCAAGGTCAGATACCTTTGTAACACCGTCATCTGCCATGTACTTGGGTACAATCAGACCGGTAATACCTTTGTCGTAGATCTTGGAGACCCTCACGATGTCGGTACCTTCAGTGTATACACTGTGCAGTGTGGGAAGCCATCCTTCCATGAAGTAGTCCTGGTCACCCGCAGCCACTGAAGAAATTGCAGGAGCAACGTCGGCAGCGGTAAGGTTCACTTCGTATCCGAACTCATCTTCAAGAACAGTTGCCAGGAAATGGGTCCATGCCACACCTTCTTCCCAGTTTGCATATACGAGATTTACCTCTTTGGCTTCTGCACCTTCCTGTGCACCTTCAGCAAACGCTGCGGCGGGAATGATTACAGCCATGATAAGCAAAGTTACAATTAACTTTCTCACAATATTCCTCCTAAAAATAATATTGATTGATTATTAGTATACTAACTATTTAAATCAGATAAATCAAGGAATCAGCAGCATTTTCTTCATCAATATCCGCTTTTTTTCAGAATTTGCCCGGATTTTCCCGTATTTTTCTCGCTGTATCCATGAAAAACCGGAAATTGTCTCAAACTATATAGAATTCTATAAAATTGCACAGAAATAAGTTTAGCGGAAATCAGTCCAAAGACGAAAAAAGGCTGCCTGTTTGGACTTATCAGACAGCCTTCATATTCAGCCGGGTTTCGTTTGTGTCCAACCCGGCTTGGTTTCACGTTGAGCTATTTTTCTTCCTGACGCTGGGATGCATCGCTCAAGGCTTGAGTCACACGGTCAAGGAAGATAGCCAGGATAACAATGGAGATACCGCCTTCAAAGCCCATGTCGATCCTCAGCTGTGTAATACCCTTGAGAACCACATTACCCAGACCTCCGGCACCGATCATTCCGGAAATTACCACCATTGAAAGAGCGAGCATAATTGTCTGGTTTACACCCGCCATGATGGTGGGCAGAGCAACCGGCAATTCAGCCTTGTAGAGCATCTGTGACGGAGTGGCTCCAAATGAGCGGCTTGCCTCTTTGATCTCCTTCGGAACCTGCCGGATACCCAGGTTGGTGAGTCGTACTGCCGGGGGAAGAGAGAAAATCAGAGTGGCAATAACCCCGGGAATGGGACCCAATCTAAACAGCAGTACCGCCGGTATGAGGTACACAAACGCAGGGAGGGTCTGCATGAAGTCCAGTATAGGACGGACTACATTCCACACCGAATCCGATTTTGAGGACCAGATTCCCATGGGAACACCGATCAGCAGTCCGAAGAACACCGCAGTGATCACCAGGGACAGGGTGTCCATGGTTTCACTCCAGTACCCCATGTACCAGATCAGCAAAAATCCCACCAGGGTAAAAATTGCAACCCCTCTGCTGGCAATCCACCAAGCAAGAGCGGTAAACAGAATAATAATAATAAACTGGGGAGGGAACTGAAACACCCAGTTCACACCATTCAGAAGACCGTCCACAAGGTTGGAGATTACATCAAAGAATCCCCCCAGATTTTCCGTGAGCCAGTCGATTACTGTCTCAAATCCTTTTCCGATATCAATTATTTCACGTATTCTATCCATGTAAATCGCTCCTTACTCCTGGCCGGCTTCTGCATCGTGCTCGGCCTGTTCCATAACCTCACTCAGTACCGTGGGAGTTTCCGCTTCCTCATCGTCATTGGTCACTTCCGCGATAATGGCTGCCCGGTCCACAATGCCGTGAAACTTATTGTCATCCCCGATTACTGCAATGGGGAATCTGGACTCAAGAGCCGTTGCAAGCAGATCCGAGACGGCGGTTTCCGGACCGGCGGTGTATACGTTGTGTGTAAGAATCTCAGTCAGGTCTTTTTTCTTCTGCTTCTTCAGTTCCACTGCATCCTCTACTGACACAATCCCCTGGAGAACCCGTTCAGAGTCCACCACAAAGGCGTGGGAAATATGTTCCTTTTCCATTAAGCGGAGAGCAGCTTCTGGACCGTCTTTCTGGATATTCAGGGTGGGGCATCCGTGCTTCACGGAACTGGCAGTGATAACCTTGGTTCTGTCCACGTTCTGAACGAACTTTTTCACATAATCGTCGGCAGGATCTGAAAGAATCTGCTCAGGAGTTCCGATCTGGCGGACACGGCCGTCGGGTCCGAGAATTGCAATACGGTCACCAAGCTTCAACGCTTCATCAAGGTCGTGGGTAATGAAGATGATGGTCTTGTGCATCTTCGCCTGAAGTTCAAGCAGTTCATCCTGCATCTGAGTACGGATGAGCGGGTCCAGTGCACTGAACGCTTCATCCATAAGAAGAATTTCAGGGTCGTTGGCAAGGGCCCGGGCCAGCCCGACCCGCTGCTGCATACCACCGGACAATTCCCTTGGCATGCTGAATTCGAATCCGTCCAGGCCGACCAGTTTAATAGCGTCCAAAGCTTTTTGTCTCCGGGTCTCTTTGTCCACGCCGCTTACTTCGAGCCCGAACTCCACGTTATTCACAACATTTCTGTGAGGCAGGAGTCCGAAATTCTGGAAGACCATGGACATTTTACGCCGACGAAGCTCCTGGAGCTCCTCACTGTCCATCTGCATGATATCTTTGCCGTCCACCAGAATGGCCCCTGCTGTGGGCTTGATCAGCTTGTTCAGACAACGGATAAATGTGGATTTTCCGCTTCCGGAAAGTCCCATTACCACAAAGGTTTCCTTCTTGTCGATACTGAATGTGGCACCGTTAATGGCAATGGTACATCCGGTTTTTTTCTTAATGTCTGTCTTCGACATCCCGTCCTTGATGAGGGGAATCGCCCTCTTGGGATTGGGGCCGAAGATTTTATACAGGTCTTTCACTTCAACTAATGACATTAGCTACGCTCCCTTTATTAAAATCATTTGTATGCGATGTTGACTGAAATTGCAGAGTATATTAATTAGTGTACGAAACATTAGTGCAATTTGCAAGGGTAGTGAGAAAATGGCTGTAAGTATCTACACATAAAGCATATTTGCCGGGTACAATATGTGTCATGACAATTATCAGCGTATATTACACGGCAAAAATGACTGATGCAGATCACAAAGAACTGCTGGAGGCTCGCCTTGCGGATATCAGGCGTGTGGGCGACACGGTAAACCTTCTCACCGTCATAGAGGAAGGTTTTGAATCCAATGCCGTACGCAGTAAGAATGAGCGGAATTTCTCAAAGGAAGTAAATCCCTATGTGAGGAAATCTGCCGTTGTGGGAGCAACAGGAATGATGAAAGTGACTGTCGCCAGTCTGAAAATGTTCTCCAAACGTGAGATTCAGGAGTTCGACAATGAAACCTCGGCAACGGCATGGCTCAGGGATGAACTTGAGGTAAAAGCCTGAGCTGAACCTCGTTTTCAGACTGCCTCCGGTTCGGAATCTCTGCAAGCCCCCCGCACACACAAAAGGATTCTTTCCGGCTGCCCTCAGGCATCGCATCTTCTTCAGCTTATGTCTTCCCACTACCGGAATACCGCTTCACCAAAATCATGATCATTATGCCGGTAAACAGCACTGCAGATGCAGACCGTAATAACCAGGGAGTATCCAGAGGGAGCAAACCTGCAATTGCTGAGTTCACCAGATAACTCACCGGGAGCACCGCCGTTCCCATGGCCTCCAGAAGCCCCAGATACCCTCCGCTCCCCTGACCGGCGCTTTGGGCATGCAGCTCCCTGAGTGTACTTAAATACACTGCGGAAAGCAGGGCTCCGCAGATCAACAGAATCAACAGGGGAAAAAGCCCCCGGAACATCATCCCGCTTCCCTCCAGATAACCGCCGGGAACCATCGACATCAGCAGGAGAAAGCCCGCATACAGCAGCCCGAACAAGCCGGCTTTTCCCCTGCCCCAGGAGACCTTGGACAGCAGGAGAGAATCGGCAGCAGCATAGAGCAGACTGCCGCCGAAAAGTGCAGCCATGGCCAATCCAAGAAACATCTCCGGAGCTCCCAACCGCCGAAGCAGAAAAAACGGCATATTAATCACCAGCATGCTGTTCACCCCTTGAATTCCAAGGTAGAGGTATACAGGTACGCCCAGGCGGTGGAAGGCATGAAGCCTGCGGATGTGTCCCATGACTCCCCGGAGAGAGAAATTCTCATCCCCAACTCCGTGAGCAGAGTCGCCTGCAGCTTTCGGAGCATCAGCACTGGTGCGTTCCCAAAATCCGCTGAACAGGAATCCGGCTCCGCTGATCACCAGCAGCCAGCTCATGCCCAGGAGCCCTGACAACACAGCCCCCGCACCCTGCCCCGCCAGGCTGGCCAGATGTGTTACCGCCGTCCTCAAACTGAACCAATCCGGGCCCTTCTGCATTCTACCGGACTGTTTTCCCCGCCTTTTCATATACAGATTGATATCCAGAAGATAGCTCATCACCGCGGGAGTAAAGCGAGCCTGCATGAAAGCATTGAATAAAACCATGGGGATGAGAATCAGCATGGGGTGTATTGAAACCCGGGAAAAGAACAGCAGTGCGGCAGAAATAAACCCTGCACCTCTGAGTATGTCGCTGCCGGAAATTATCCGGATCCGGTTTTCTCTGTCGGCACGAATCCCTCCCTGGAAACTGAAGAGCACCACCGGAAGATAGGCTGCAGCCTGAATCATTCCCAGAAACAGAGGGTTGGGGTAATCCCGGGCAATGAAAATAAAGAGCCCCACCACATACAGGGAATTCCCGAAATTGGTAATCATATTCCCCAGGACAATAACCCCGGGTCTGGGCCCTGCTTCAGGAGAGTGCATCATGGAAGAATCAACTCCATTTCAGGTCTCCAGTGGAGTATACGGTCCATCAAACGGGGGATGGCAGCAATTTCGGGGTACAGCACTTCATTTGCCGACGGTACGCCGGGATGCAGACCCCGGCTGAGCCCCCATTCTTCAGGCAGACGGACGCTGCTGTTTGCCGGAAGAATCACGTGGACCGGCACCGTATAGCCGGCATCCGGCGTACTTACCGGCTTCCGGGGCTGATGATCCCCCACAACGATCATCAACCCGGAATCGGAAGCATGTTGGGCAAGATACCCCAAGGCGGACTGCAGACTGTAATCGATGGACGCAAGGTAGCCCTCAGCCAGCTCGTTTCCGCTGAGCCAGTTGTTATCATATATACTGATGTTTTCCTCTGTGTACTCTCTGCCATACTGGTCAAACGACCATTCCTGAAAATAGGGCGGTACACTCTCAAACGGTACATGGGAGCTGACAAGCAGGGCCATGATAAATTCTTTTCTGTCTGTTTGCAGCCGGCGGCCGATAACATCCAGAAAATACTGGTCGGGCATGGCTCCAAAGCTTACGAAAGGTCCTTCATAGCCGAAATCATAGCGGAAGAAGTACTCCTCGAAAGGGAAGGTTTTCCGCCAGCTCTCCCAGGATTCATAGGTTCCGGGAGCAGCGTATACCCGATGATATCCGCCGTTTTCAAGAAGCTGAAGAAAAAACGCCGGTTGTTCAGAGGCAACTCTGTCATCGAACATTCTCTGGCTGGAAATCTGAGTTGCGGTAAGCAGACTTGAGTCAGCCAGCCAGCTCCTGCCGCCGAACACCGGTGAGCGTACAAAACCTGAATACACTTTGAACCCCAGGTCACCCAACATCATCCCCAATCTGCGGTAAGACGACTCCATGGCATCCAGATATTCATCCTTCAGAAAAAGCGTTGAACCGTATGATTCGATCACCAGGAGATGAATATCCTTGTCGGAAATTCCCGGGAAAGCATAGTTTTCAGCTACTTGAACAGCAGTATTCGAAACAGGTCTCACATATGTAGAGCCGGAACCGGATTCTGAACCTGCCAGAACCCTGGTTTCCGGGAAGATGAAGAAGCCTATAACGGCCATCAAAAAAAAGATTGCGGGAACCAGCACTCCGCCCTTCCAACCTGTTTCGGCCTGGTTTTCTCTTCCCCTGCGGGACCTGCCGATCCGCAACAGCAGAACGGTAAGCAGGATTCCCAGAAGGAACAGGACCGTCCCCACAACAGCCCATGAGAGCAAACTCAGCATATCGCCATCCATGGCCGGTTCACCCAGCAGCATGGAAAACAGCCCCGGAATGAGAACTGCATCGTGGATTACAGAAAAATCCTCCCGGTAAAAAAGGGTGAAAAACCACTGCCCGCTGCTGTTCAGAATACTGAGACCGTAGCCCGCTGCAGCCGATATCGTCAGGATATAGCGAAGCAGCCGCCTTCCCGGAGTACCGGACCCGGTCCGGGATACGGCAATGGTACAGGCAAAAGCCATAAGCAGGGGCCCCGAAGGGATCAGGATGCGCCATGAAGGGGAAGGTGATCCCACAGCAAGGTAGTGGGCGGAGAGAAGGAGATGGAGAACCAGCATTGCTGCAGTAACCCGCAGTATTCTGAAATTCGCCGGGGATCTCTCAGGATATTTTTCGTGCATACACATCTCCGCTGCTGGATTTTCCGTACTCTTCAAGAAATGTTTTGATCTGCCGGTAATCAGCCCAGCGGGGGAATACCATCCGCATGGATTCGCCGGGGGAAAAATTGAACTCGTATCTCCCTGCAGCCTCTATTTTATTGAGACATTCCAGGCCCAGGGCTTTTTCGCTCACCAGGAATTCAAAACTCAAAGCCCGTACCGCCGTATTCAGGCCCTGAAGAACCTGAAGTTCATGTCCTTCAACATCAATTTTTATAAAATCCGGAGTACCGTAGAGCCTGATCATTTCCTCAAGGGTTGAAACCTGAATTACCCCGCATTTTTCCCAGCCCACACCTTTGAAGAGGGAATCCTTCGTCCGATTTTCCACCCATGTACCGTCCAGGGAGGTAAGAGTCGGATGTGCCCTGGACACAAACAGGGGCGCACTGCCGGGGTTTTTCCCCACTGCAGAAAAATGCAGTTGAACTCCCCGATCCTCCCCATACCAGTGCTCAAGAAGCGCCCTGCAGGAGGGCTGGGGTTCAAAGGCATGCACCGATGCCCCCAGAGTCCGGAATACCGGGATCCGGTTGCCGATATGAGCTCCCACGTCAAAAACCATTCCTCCCTCAGGTACAAGACGGCGATACAGCCGCTTCATGCGCACAAATCTGAGCGGGGCAATTATCAGGGGAAACGTGTAATACACAAGAACCGATTTCAGCAGGCCTCTCCGATGTCCCGGGGGAATAAGCAGCAACGCTTCCCGGCCCCTGAAAAATGTCTCAATGCTGAAACTGAGGAGAATCAACAGAGTGGAAGCAGGCAGCAATGCCTGAGCAAAGGGGGCAAACCACCGGGCACTCAGCAGTTCGAAAATCCACAGGGATGCAATGGTGAACTGAAGTATGGCGGCGCTTATTTTGGATCCTATGCGATACCACCCGGGGAAACGGGGTTCTACCGGCATAATCACAAACAATAATGAGAAGCTGTGCCGGGCCAGAACCGGAAGCAGCAACAGTGAATAATCACCTTTGATCAGTGTAAGCGAGAGCCCGCTGAGGGCAATGGCTATGGCATCCGACTCTGCATCCAGCCATGAACCGAACGTTCCTTCACCGTTTCCGTAATTTACCGCCTCCCGCCGGGCAAGAAGGCCGTCCAGAAAATCAGCAGCGAAGCCCAGGGCAATCAGGATGGATGCACCCCAGGCCCGGACACTGCCGCTGTTTCCGGGGAAACCGGCTTGCAGTATCAGTGCACCCCACGCCGTCCCAATAAGGAGTATTCCCGGACGAAGCAAGGTCACCACATTTGCCGGCCTTTGCAGCAATCTCTTCCAGGATATTTTTTCAGCCGCGGCGAATATACCGGCGCCGGGAAGAAGCAGAAGATAAAAAAACAGGGGCATCCCCAATACGGATCCAATCCGTACACTCTGGCTCTCTGTCTGCATCAACACAAAGGCCGCCCCGAGAAGGAGCAGAGATACCAATGCAAGCCACCGAATACTGCCGGGATTTTTCATATACATGATCCGGTAAATATATGCAGGGGATATTCCCCCCGTCCACTGGAATTATCTGCCCAGTGCCGGGGTGATATTTTCCTGTTCCCCGCCCCGGCTTTTCATTACTATAAGCAGTATATGAATGCAGAAGAACGCCGGCAAATCAGTCTGCCCGATTCTCACAGTCCCGCATTTACCGATACGGTGGCGGAGTATTACAATTTCAACACCCCCCGGTTCCTGGCTGGGAAGAAGCGCAGGATCCAGGGCAGTATCCACAGAAAACTGTTCCCGCCGGGGATTCGAAGCACAACACTTGCTGAAAACTTCAGTAACCGGCTGATTCTAGATGATCTGGTTTCTGCGCAGCCCCGCAGAGTTCTGGATCTGGGCTGCGGAATCGGAGGAAGCATCCGCTATCTGCAGGTGCATTATCCTGCAGAATATACGGGAATTACCCTCAGCCCGGTACAAAGCCGTATGGCCCGTGAGCTGGGAACCGACGTGCAGACTGCCGATTTCCTGGACGAAAGCTGGTACGATTCCCGCTCACCTTTTGATTATATGTATGCCATAGAAAGCATTCAGCATAATCCCGACCATGGGAAACTGGCGGAAAATCTTGCATCATACTCTGCACCGGGTTCCACTCTGGCAATAATCGATGACTTCCTGGTGGGATCCCGGACCAGCCATGGATCGGAGCATGAGCATGGTTCGAATGGTGACCACGTGTCGGATAATGGGAATGATGAACTCATCCGGCAGTTCACAAAGCATTGGTATGCCGGCGGATTTACCTATCTTGAAGATTATATCAGTCTGATGAAACATGCGGGGTTCATCTGTGTTGAGATACAAGATCTCAGTTCATATATGAAGGCTCACCGTGCACGAACCGCTGCGGCGGCAGCCCTGGTTGCCCTCCTCCGTCTCCGGAAGACTCAGACTCCCTGGACAGATAATCTCATCGGCGGTACGGCATTGAAGCGTCTTCAGAACAGGGGTGTTTCCGGATATTTCTTCCTCCGGTTCAGGAAACAGGAGCAGGAGCAGCATCAATGAAATCTCAATCGATATATCCGCAAATTACCATCAGTTTTGCCCAGACCCTGGATGGCCGCATTGCAACCTGTAACGGCATCTCAAGATATATCAGTGATGAAGCCAGCCTTGAAATGAACCAGGCGATGCGCCGGGAACATGACGGCATTCTGGTGGGAATCGGCACCGTTCTGAAAGATAACCCCCTGCTGACCTGCAGGCTGGACGGCTGCACAGACCCTACCCGGGTAATTGTGGATTCCCGGCTTCGATTACCCGCCGATTCACAGCTGGTTCAAACCGCAGGCAGCGTAAACACCCTCGTGTACTGCAGTACGGAGCATCTGAAGGGTCAGCATCAACAGGCCGAATTTCTCCGAAATGCCGGCATTGAACTGATCCCCCTCTCCCCGGAAACCGCCGGCGAACATTTCAGACACGCCCCCGGGCTGGACCTGGATCAGCTTCTCCGGGACCTGAAGAACCGGGGAATCACCCGACTCATGGTGGAAGGGGGCTCAGGAATTATAACATCTCTCATCCGTCTCGGCCTCTGGCACCGGTTGACGGTGGTGTCGGTGGGAAAAATCATGGGCTCGGGAATTGAGGCCGTGGGAGACCTGGGAATCCGGGATCTCAAAAAGCTGCTGCGTCCCGAAATTGAAGATATCCGGATTACCGGCCGGGAAGCCGTCTGGTACATGAAGAATCCTGCTCCTCCGGAGCAGAAAGGTTCGGTTCCAGCCGGTCCTTCGAATTCTGCCGCAGCTGATGAATCTGCCTCCGCTGATAATGCAAAACTCACTCCGGGTTCTCAACAGCAGGTAAAAAAACCGGCGCCTTTCCCCCGGGCAGGGAGCCCTGTGCGAATGGTGTACTTCACCGGCATCGCCCGGGTGGAGCTTCGAAAGGAGAAATTACGCCGGCCGAAAAACGGAGAAGTGGTGGTGCAGTCCCTGGCCGGCGCCATTAGCCCGGGAACAGAGCGGAATTTCTATCTGGGACGATTTCAGCGTGGTGCGGCGGCGAACCCCGACATGGATTTTACCGACGAAGTTCTGGATTACCCGTTCAGCTACGGTTATATCAATGTTGTGCAGGATGAAGATGGCCGACGTTACTTTGCCTTTGCCCCCCATGGAGATTTCATGGTTATCTCCCGGGATGCACTCATTCCGCTCCCCCATACACTGACAACGGATCAGGCCCTGTTTATTCCCCATCTGGAGACTGCACTCTCAATCATCCATGACAGCGGAGTGCAGCCCGGAGACCGGGTTCTGATTACAGGGGCCGGGGTGGTGGGCACCCTCTGCGCCCGGATTCTCAGATCCATTCCCGGAGTGGAACTTCACATCATTGATCCGGACCTGCGAAAAGAACGGTGGTTCCTGCCGGGAGAGTTCCAGGGAGATTTTCAGGGGATTTCTCAATCTGATATTTCCATAGAGGTGAGCGGAAATCCTTTGGCACTCAGCCCACTCATGGAACACACCGCATTTGAAGGCCGCATCATCGTGGCAAGCTGGTATGGTGACCGGGAGATATCTGTAAATCTGGGAAGGGATTTTCATAAGCGCAGACTTAAACTGATCAGCAGTCAGGTGAGCAGTATGGGCCGTCACATGGGATCAAACTGGAACAAGGACCGGAGAATGGAGAAAGTGATCAGGCTGCTTGAAGAAATTCCCGTGGATGATGTAATTACCCATCGATTTCCTCTGGATAAGGCAGCGGAGGCATTTGCCCTACTGAAATCTGACGAGCTGCTGGGTCTCCCTCTGCTGATTCCCGATTATCCTGACCGTCCCACCGCACCCGGTCTGTGAAGAAAGCGATGACAGGGGTAAGAAGCGGGGTACCCGCTGAAGACCCCCTTGAATGATACGAATATGCTCTGGAGGTACAGATGAAAGATCATACACATGGAATGCACGAAGAAACCAGGAGGTACCGGGTTGGCGTAAGGGGCAATTTCACCGCCATCCATGCCTTGGTGGGAGATGTTCCCGAGCATGAAAAAACACCCCATGAACATGAGTATCTTCTGGAATGGACGTTCACCCTGCAATCCCTGGATGAACGTGGATTTTCACTGGATATTGCATTGCTTGAGAGACTTCGGGATGCACTGATACATGAAATTCGGGGCGTTAACCTGAATGGTCTGCCCTATTTTTCCGGAGTGAACAGCAGCCTGGAGAACCTTTGCGGATTCTTCTTTCAGCGGCTGTCGCAAATGCTCAGGGAAGAGCTGGGCGATCCGGACCTGAAACGTATCGGGGAGATGGAAATCCGGATTTGGGAGAATGATCAGGCCTGGGCCGGCCTGGCAGGGTCCGTCACCCCGTAGCAGCTGTTCATCCGTTTCCCGACTTTTCGGATGGTTCGGCACGGGAGGCAGCAAGCATTTCCATATCCTCCGCCACAGTACGAAAGGTTTCATTCCAGCCAGGATGGTTCCGCCAGGTTTCCCTGGCATTCAGCTGAAATTCTCCCAGAACCGCCGGATTGTTTTTCAGCGTTCCGATTATGCGGTGAAGTTCCCGGGGACGGGACGGATGAATGAGAAAACCGTTTTCTCCGTTGCGGATAATATCTCCTGCTCCACCCTTCCTCCCTGCCACGGGAACCACTCCATACCCCATGGCTTCAAGATACACAATGCCAAATCCCTCATGGGATGATGGAACCACCAGCATGTGAGCCGATTGAAGAAGCTGCCGTTTCTGTTCATCTTCTACATATCCGTGAAAGTGTACCAGTTCTCCCAGCCCCCCTTTCAGCACCCGGTGTTGCATCTTTTTTGAATATTCCGGGTCGGCATCCAGCCTTCCGCCCACATGAAGCTCCAGGTTTGCCGGTGAATATTTTTCCATATATCGTAAAATGTGATGAAGCCCCTTCCGGGGAATCACGTTCCCCAAAAAAAGCAGTCTGAACCTCTCTGACCCATGAGAAGTCTGCTCCCGGGCTCCCTCTGAAAGGCCTGATTCCGAATCCCTTCCGGGCATTGCCAGCCCCAGAGCCCCCCGGTACGGAGTAAGTCGGCGAACCGAATCGGCGGTGTTCCTGGAATTAACGATTACATAATCCGGGAACCGGAAAAACTGCCGTTCATACAACAGATGTCTCAAGCGGTCCGGTACGGGCAAATCCTCTTCGGCTGCCAGATGATGCACCATGGCCACCTTCACCCCGGAGGCGGGAAGCCGATTCCACTGCTGCTCATGCCGAAAATCCGGATGACACAGCTCATCCACAATACAGAGCCCGGCCTCAGGAGCAGACTGCTCAGAAAGTTCCCCGGGCGTACAAACTCTGATGGTATGGCCCCGTTGCGTCAGATATTCGGCGAGCCTGCGATCATAAAGGTATCCGCCGGAAACAATGTCGAGATTCCCGTACACCACAAAAAGTATTTCCACATTCACACTATATCAGCTGGGACGGTTCTACGTCCTGTTTTTCTTGCTTGTAGGTTTATATGTATGTAGCTTTATATGGTTGCAGCTTTATATGAATGCCAGGCCCCGCCGGCATTGGTGTTTTAGAGGAGATATTATGCAGCCCACAGCTAAGATTTCTTTAATTGATTCGGCACAGCTGCCCAGCCGTTTCGGAGATTTCCGGATATACGGATTTCTTGAACACGGCAACGGGAAGGAGCACACCGCCATTGTACGGGGCGATATAAAGGGATTCGGCGACATCCCTACCCGGGTGCATTCCGAATGCCATACGGGCGATGTGCTGGGTTCCCTGCGCTGCGACTGCCGTGACCAGCTTGAGGCCGCCCTGGCTTATATCGGGAAACAGGAGCGGGGGCTGGTTATCTACCTGAAACAGGAAGGCAGGGATATCGGCCTGTTAAACAAGATCAAAGCCTATCATCTTCAGGATCAGGGTCTGGATACGGTGGATGCCAACACTCATCTGGGACTTCCGGTGGATGGAAGAAGCTACGATATTGCGGCAGAAATTCTCCGCCTCCTGGAAGTGGAAAGCATCCAGCTCATGAGCAACAATCCCCTGAAATTCAAGGGGCTGGAAGAGGAAGGGGTCACCATTACCCGGAGAATCCCCATTGTGATCAAGGCGGTTGAGCAAAACCGCGGATACCTCAGTACCAAGCAGATCCGTATGGGGCATATATTCTCGGAAAACGACTCTATTCAGCACATCCAGATACAGGCCTGAAGTTCCTTCCCCAACACCTGACTATTCCGGAAGAAGCTGAATGAGCCGGGATCCCGCATCAGCCTCCACAGCGCCCCGGGAAAATCGTCCGGGATGATACTCAACATTCACCCAGACGGGAATATAATCATCATAATGACGGTGAAAAGGATGTCCGCTTTGCCCTCCCGGGTGAATAAACAGTGAATTATCCGGGTTTCCCGCGTCCAGAATGGAGCGCTGGGAGGCTATGGAAGTAACGTCGAAGGGCCTGTTCAGTGACCAGTGGGTCACATTCACCGTACTGCCGTGGCCGGGAACCGGAAAGGGCCCCCTGTTAAAAAGCCGTTCAACCACCGGAATTCCCGACTCCCCAAGAGTGGCATTTCTGAACTCCACCCCATGGACATCGCCCCATTTCCATTTGTCCGGGTTCATACCATGCTCTTCCGCAGCTTTGCTCACTCCTTCAGCCAGTGAACGGGAGATGATATCCTTCATGTTCTCAGCCCCATCGCTGGGCCGGTAATCCCAGAACCGATGATCCGGATCGGAAAACAGAATATGAAAAAATGACTCATAGTCGCTGATGCTTCCCCGTACGCTGCCTGGCGGCGGAAACTCATCTTCCATGGTATTAAGAATAAGCTCCCGCCACACATAGGCATAGGCCAGAGCCTGGGGACTGTCCGCTTCCATGGTAAAGTCCCAATTCCGCCAGAGATCCAGCACATCCTCAACCAGACTCTCCAGACTGCGGAGTTTTTTCTCTGATGTATCCGCTGCATCCCGGGTTCCGTTTTGAGATGAGATCCATTCTTCATATTTTGCATACCCGTCTGCGGCGGTTTCGGCATCCGCTTCCAGCATCTGTACAACAAATTCTTTCGCATGAAGGCTGTACACGTCGGCATGCACCGATTTCAGATCATCGATCTCTATTGTATTTCCAAGTTCGTTCAGGCGATTTTCAATCTGCAGCGCCCGGTATCCGTTTGCAAACTCCGAACCGATGAGAAACTCGTACCCGGAGTCAGCCACAGGATTGTTTGCACTTACGATAAATCCTCTGTCCGGATTATACAGCCCGGGCATCATGTCGAAAGGGACAGTGCCCTCCCATTTTTCACCTGCGGATGGAACCGCCGGGGAACGGCCTTCATGACTGCTGCGCAGCGGATGTTTTCCGGTAGTTTGATAGCCGATGTTTCCCTCTCCGTCTCCGTACACAAAGTTCTGTCCCGGTACATCCCAGTCTCTCAGGGCGTTCCGGAATTCCTCCATGCTTCCCGCCCGGTTCACATTCATCACCGACCGGAACATGGCTGTGGGCCTGAGAGCAGTCCAGGAGAGGGAAACAACCCGGGGGCCACCCGCCGGGGAAACTGCTCATCGGGAGAAATATCATAACTTCCCAAATCCGAGAGGAAGGGTAAATCCGACACCACGGGCCCGCGGTCGGTGGATCTCACGGTAAGAAAAACCGGCTCATCCCGATCCCTGACTCTGATCACCTCATCTCTCAGGGTCATGGTCTTCCAGTTACCCTCTTCATCCAGATATCGGTTGCGGTTTCCGGGATCGATTTTCTCCAGAGAATAATCCTGCACGTCCCCGCCCACGTTGGTAATTCCCCAGGCGATATGACGGTTCTGACCGGAAATAATGCCAGGCACTCCCGCAAAGGAGTACCCCCGGACATCGTACTCTTCACCGGAAGGGGAAGAGGGATTAATATGCATGCCGATTTCATACCAGATCGACGGCATCTGCACCCCCAGGTGCATATCATTCGAAATTAACGCGGAACCGCTCCGGGACAGTGATCCTGATACCGCCCAGTTATTGGACCCTATTCCCTGAAAGCCGCTGTACAGGCTGATCTCCTCCGCCGGTCCGGCGCTCCCATCGTCATTCAGAAATTGCCGGGGATCCACCCCCCACTGCCGTCTGAAATTTTCAAGCTCTTCAGGAGAAACGATAACCGGCATATCCTCCCGGTATTCGCTGATAAAAGCATTCAGCAGCTGCTGCCCGCCGTCCCGGATAATCCGAAGGTTCCGTGCTTCCCGGCTCATGTTCTGGCTTAAATCCAGAGCCATCATCTTGGCCCAGGTCAGACTGTGTACTCCCGTCCAGGGTTCGATTTCCAGCTCCGTGCCGATGAGCCCCAGGACTGCGAACTCCAACCCCAGCTGCCCGGGCCGCCTTTCGGAAATGTAGCCGTTCACCCCCCTGGCGTAGGAATCCAGCCAGGATTTATAGGGTTCCTCCAGCCGCTCATATTCCCTGGCTGCAACCTCCGCAAAGCCCAGCGTTCTGAGGTACATATCGGTGGTGAGCAAATCCTCGCCGAACACTTCACTGAGCCGCCCCTGTCCGGTGCGTCTCCAGAATTCCATCTGCCAGAACCTGTCCTGGGCGTGGACAAAGCCTTGGGCAAACATTACATCTTCCATGCTGTCAGCGAAAATATGGGGTACGCCGTCGGAGTCCCGGAAAATTTCCACTTCCGTACCCAGGCCTGACATCTGGAATTGCCCCCGGTACCGGGGAAAGGGACGCCGGATAACCCAGAATACAAGCGCAGAGGCCAGCACTGCAGTGATCAGTACAATAAGGATGAACAGCTTCACCGGTTTTTTCCACTGCCGGGGTGAAACATTTCGCCGTATGCTTCTTGCATACTCGATACTTGATGAATTTCTGTGTTTTCCGATAGTTCCAACGGGCATGTCCACCTCCGGGAGATTTGTTCTTTACGCCGATTATCCTCTAAGCATAGTATTCTCAGATCCTGCGTCAAGTTTTCCCCTGCGGGGGATGAAGAAATGCCCCCGGCGGGGGTGATTTCGCCCCGGCCTTGGTCTATACTCCCGCTATGAGTCAACGGCATTCGTTAAGTTTCGGATTTATTTTCCTGGCATTTGCCCTCTATGCAGGCGTGGCGGGACATGAGAGTTTTACCCTCCTGCCCAAGCATTTTTCGCTTCTGGGATATTCTCCCGGTACCTCCGGGTTCATCATGAGCTTCACCGGTCTGGGGGGGATGCTGTTTATGCCTCTGCTGGCATTGTTTGTGGATAATTTCCGGCAGAAGTATATTCTCATGGCCGGCTATCTGATCTACGGTCTCAGTGCGCTCTGCTATTTTCTTGAACCCTCCGATCCCAGACTGTTCGCAATTCCCCGTCTGTTTCAGGGCGGAATGATCACCGTTACCATGGTCAGCTTAACTGCTGCAGTCAGTCATGTGCTGCCCCCTGAGCAGCGATCCAGAGGTTATGCCCTGTTCGGAGTCCTGGGTCAGCTGGGAGCCATGACGGGGGTATCCACCTCTGAATGGCTGTTCGACAGTTTCGGGTTCCCGGCATTTATCATTTTCGCCTCCGGAGCACTTGGTGTTGCGGCGGTCTCTTCACTGATCTTTCCGGAAAAACGGCCGGACCTGGGTCATGAAAAACCCAAACCCCGGGATTTTCTTGATGCACTGAAAAACAGGTCAATCTACCCGTTTCTGTATCTTGCATTAATCCTGGGAACCGGTTTCGGCACCATGCTGGGATTCCTCCCGGATATGGTTCTTCTCAGAGATGTGGGCGTGATTAAACCCTACTATGTTGCATATCCTGCAACAGTGATCACCATCCGGCTGGTTGCAAGTCACTGGTTCAATAAATTTTCTGCCCGGCGTATTTTATTCGTCCCTCTGCTGATGATTCCCTCGGCTCTGCTTCTGGTTGCATCCTTGCAGACCACCATGGGGCTCATCGCCGCCGGTATTGCCTACGGGGTGGCCCACGGTGTACTTTTTCCCGTACTTCAGGCTGAACTGATCAACAGATCAGCACCCAACTTCCGGGCACGAATGGCTCTTCTGTTTCAGTTCATGTTTAACGGGGGGATATTTCTTGCGGCGAATTTCGGCGGCTTCCTGGCGGACCGCTCGCTGGTTCTCACCTTCGCGTCCATGGCGGCAATCGGTCTCAGCGCTCTTCCGGTGCTCATTATCGGGACCAAATCCTCACCGGCCCGCTGAAACCGGTGGCCCGGCTTCAGTGAAGTCCTCAGCAAAGGACTTAGCAAAGTCCTGAGAGAATTCCCGATTGAGTCCCGAATGTAGCATCCGGAAACCGAGCCTCAACGGGTGAGGTCGTTAAGCCACTTCCCCTGTATGGTGCGCCAAAGACCGATTACCGATTTTACAATCTCCTCGGAACTTCCCAGAAAGAACACAAGCATGGGAGGCCAGCCGAAGAGCAGCCCCGATGCATACGCAAGGGGAAGCCCGATAAGCCAGACACCCCCGACATCCAGATAGAGACTGAACCGGGTATCTCCTCCGCCTCTGAGAATTCCCACGATCTGCACCAGACTCAGGGATTTAAAAGGGAGAACCAGGCTTATCACATAGACAAAATTCCTTGCGTGGATTTGAGTTTCCCGGGACACGTTGAAAAATCCGGGAATAATTCCCGCAAGCCCTGCAAGAACTATTCCGGTCACTCCACCAAGGACCGGTGCAAGATAGGTGTAGTTCGCCGCCAGGGTTCTGGCACGCCTGGGCCTTCCCGAACCGATGGCGTTGCCGATCATGATATAGCACGCATTGCCCACCCCTATGCTGAATACCAGAAGCAGTCTGAATATGGTGTCTGCAATGTTTCTGGCTGCAAAGACATCGGTCCCGATCCGGGAAAACACCGCATTGAACAGGGAAATTCCAACAGACCATCCGATTTCATTCAGAATTACGGGAAATGCGGTTTTCATCACTTTTCGGAACATCAGCCTGTCCCGGGCAGTAAACTCTTTCCAGGAGCCCGCCATGGGAAGTTTGCGGGCATAGGCAAACCGGATAATCAGTAGCATTTGAAAAAACCTGGCAATAAGGGTTCCCAGAGCTGCACCGCTCACTCCCAGGGCAGGAAAACCCAGCTGTCCGAATATCAGTATATAGTTGAGAATCACGTTTATCACCAGCCCGGCTGCGGTGGCAACAAGGGGAAGCCTGGCCTCTCCGCAGGAACGCATTCCCATGGCAAAATTTATGGAAATTGATGTAAGAGGATATGATATGGATGCTATTCTGAGATACGAAACCCCCAGCTCGATAACCCGCTGATCGTCGGTGAAAATTTTCAGAAGTTCCTCAGGGATCAGCTGGGCAAACAACGCTATCAGTCCGGATCCCGCAAGGGAAAGCTGAAGAGCAATCCCCATCACCTGGCGGATTCTTGGAACATCCTTTTTTCCCCAGTATTGGGATACAAAAATACCCACCCCGGAACTGATTCCGAAAAGCATGAGAAGTACAATAAAATAGATTTGATTTCCCAGGGCGACGGCAGCCAGACTCTCTTCACCCAATTGTCCGATCATAAAGGTGTCGAGAAAATTGACGGAAGACTCCAGAAGACTTTGTGCCGCTATGGGCAGAGCCAGAGATAAGAGAATCTGAAAAAACGGAGGTGTGAACCGCGGTTTAAGTTTCAATCCCGTGCATCCAGCCTGTCATAGGCATACAGCTTGCTGCCCCCTGCGAACCGGGTAATGAGGGCTTCCGCAAGGTTCGGGAACAGGGCATACACCAGTTTAATAAGCTTTCCCCCGGCGGTCATCACTGCGTACCTTCTGCGCTTGTGTACCAGCCGCAGAACCGAGCGGGCAACATCATTCTGACTGCTTGCAGTTTTATCCCGTTTCAGGGGAATCAGCTCACCATTCTCGTTATACATGGTTTTTTCCGGATCATTTTCGGTGAATGATACATACAATGTACCGAAATGAACTCTTCCTCCATACTCGGATCGCAGGGATTCACCCAGGGCTGTAAGGGCCATTTTAGAACTGCAGTAGGGAGATACCCCCGGCAGCCCCTTCAGTCCCGCCAGACTGGATATGAAAATTACCGACCCGCCGCTTTTTTCCAGCTCATCCAGCGACAGTTTGGTCATGTTCACCGTACCCCGGAAATTCACATCCATGATCCCGTGAAAGAGTTCCAGAGAAATATCCCTGAACATTCCCCGCATGGTCATTCCCGCATTATTCACAAGGATATCCAGCTGACCATACCCGTCAACACACCTGGAAATGACACGCCTGCAGTCATCGACCCTGCTTACATCCCCGGAAACCGTAAGGATCTCAATCCCGTTTTTCCGGAACTCCTGAGCGGTACGATCCAGGGCATCCGGATCCCTTCCGGTAATGGCCACCCTGCATCCCGCTGCTCCGAAAAGCCGGGCAATTTCCCTGCCGATACCTTTTCCGCCGCCGGTCACCAGAGCAACCTTTCCCCGGAAATAATCCTGCTGCGTTGACTTGATTTGATGGTTCATCTCATTCTCCTGGCTTTCGGCACCCTTCCGGGTCACGTTTTCCCCGCCATGAAAGTGCACCGCTTCAGCGGGGGCTTGGGTTTTTCATGTGGCCGTTTTTGTATAGCCGTGTTTCTGCAGCCATTCGAAGCAGGCCCTCATCCCGTCCTTTACCGGACCGGGGGAAAAATTCAGTTCCTCACGGGCCTTTCTGCTGGAATAGTAGCAGTCAGCATTTGAAATTCGTGCCATGGCCAGGGAAAGGTTCGGTTCTCTCCTGAGAATCGCTGCGGAAACAGAACCCCAGAGTCCGTAGAGCCACACGGCAAAGGCGGGTATTTTCAATGAAGGTGTTGAAGAACCTGTTACTTCAGCCATCATTGCAAATGCTTCCCGGTAGGATAAGTTTTCCCCTCCCAGAATATAACATTCCCCTTCCTGACCTGCGGTCAACGCATCTGCCGCAGTACGGGAAACATCCGAGGCCGCAACATACATTTTCCCTCCGGGAGCATACCCCGGCGTACGCCCTTCGTGGATCGCCAGCAGCATTTCCCCTGCTCCGGGCTTGCTGTCCCATGCACCCAGCATAAAACCCGGGTTGAGAATCAGCACCGGCAACCCCTCCAGCTTATGTCTCTGGAGAAGATACTCCTGGGCGGCATGCTTTGAATCCTGATAATCCAGACGGTAGCGGTGATCGGTGTACCCGTTTTCTTCGGTACCCGGGGCATCCTTGGTACCGGGACCGAAAGAGTTGGCCGTACCCACATGAATATAGCGGCTGATGCCGTATTCCTGCACCGCATCAGCAATATAGGTCACTGCATCGAAGTTGATTTTCCATATCAGTTCGGACCGGCCCGGCCAGATCTGGGTGTTGGCGGCGGTATGGATAACATAATCCGCACCCTGGACGGCGTGGTACACGTCCTCCCGGGAAAGAAGATCTCCGGTAACCCGTTCCACATCCAGGTCCTCAATGGTACCGGTTTCCCTGCCGGACTGAATCATCGCCCGTACGGCATAACCTCGGTCTAGTAAATCACGGCAGATATGGCTGCCGAGCATTCCGTCTGCACCTGTAACTAAAACCTTTTTCATTCCCACTCTCCGCAGAGAGATAGTAAATTATTTCCATAAAATGATACAGTAGAATATCCGGTACATAATTCCATGAAAAAAGCACGTTTACCCCGAATTGCCAGTTTTATTCTCCTTTCTCTTCTCCTTGCGGCCGTTCTCTGGTCGGGTGCGGTAATAACTGCGAACACCGTCATAATTCCTTCGATCTGGAATGCAATCAGCGCATCCATACCCCCGGGGCTGGATGTATCCATGCCGCGCCTGGGACTTTTCGGCGCCATAAACATCAGAACTATCACCCTGGAATCAGCAGGGAGTACCGCCTCTTTCCCGGAAATCCGTCATCTGAAGATACGGCTTCCCATCACCCGCTGGGGATGGAGACTGCTGTTTTCCGGCGATTCCGGCATCCCGGCCCCTCCTTCCTACTCCCGGCTGATGTCCAACCCCTTGTCCCTCTGGCAATGGCTGGATGATCCCGATACCAGGTCTCTCCTGCCTCGACGTATCTTGACGGGGGGTGAAACGGTTTTTTCCCATAACAGGGGCGATGGCAGCATCAGCCTCGGGTGGCAGCACGGAGAGCCCAATTCTCTCAGCGCTTTGATACAGTATTCCAGGCAGCGGCTGGCCCTTGAATACTCGCTGGAGCTTCCCGTTTCGGTCATGCTGGATTTCCTCCCACAGGCTGCACAGGTGTATTCTGCAGCCGCCGGGCTCTTTCCCCAAGAAGAATCTGATGCTTCCAATGAGGGAGGTACGCTGCCTGGGGGAACCATACGGCTCTCCGGCACAGTATCCACATTGAGCCCGGTAGATTTTTCCCTGGAAACGGAACTGGAATTCAGCAGCATTCTGGAAAAATACCATGGCAGCTATCGCTTCACCGGCCGGTTTTCACCCTTCGAACGGATCACCATGCCCAAACCCTTTACCGCATCCTATCCGGTGGCAACTCCTCCCAGGGGAAGACTTCTCATCCGGGACGGCCGATTCAGCCTCAACGGCATACGTCTCTCTCCCATTATCGATATTAAAGGCTTTCTCCCACGGCCCGGTGGATCTCCCGGCAGGTTCACTGTTCTCCCTGCATCGGTGAATATTTTCGCCCGATTGGATGAAGTCCCACTACAGTCAGCGTTCAACCTTATTCCTTCCTCTTTTTTGGGTACCCTGAATTCCATACAGCTGAAGGGACAGATGAAGGGAAATATCAATATATTCATTCCCACCTACAGCCTGGGGAATACCAGCTGGCATTTTTCAGTTTTTCCTGAAGATATGGAGCTGGATCAGCTGCCTTATAACATGGAGCTTCTGGCCCGGGGAGGTACGCTGGAGATTAGCGACCCCGATTCGGAATACCGGGCCGTGATGGAGCTGCCTGCGTACCGCCGTCCGGATATGGATTGGATGCTGAAACACAGCGAACGCAGCACAACCTGGGTAAACACTCACTGGGAACTCTTCGATAACGGTCCGTTGGGCGGAACGAACACCGACAATGAAAGCAGGGACGAAGAAGAGAATGAATCCGCGGAGGCGCCGGAGGAGGCTCAGAACACAGTCGGGGAAGGGGAAAAGCTTGAATATCTTCATGTGGATGAGATTTCGCCCTATCTTGTGGGTGCGGTCCTCAGCGCCGAAGACGGGAGCTTTTTCTTCCACAACGGAGTCTACTGGGACAGTGTGAGCAATGCCATCGCAAGAAACCTCAGGGAGGGGGAGATTATTTTCGGCGCATCAACATTGTCCATGCAGCTGATGAAAAACCTGTATCTCAGTTCCGACAGGGAGTACAGCCGGAAACTTAGGGAGGTGCTGCTCGTCTACGCCATGGAAGAGTATTTCCACATTCCCAAGGAACGGATACTTGAACTGTACCTGAATATCGTTGAATTCGGTCCGGGAATTTTCGGCGCTCAGGCAGCCGCCCGCTATTACTTCGACATCAATGCATCTGATCTGGATCCCGGTCAGGCGGTGTGGCTTGCCAGCATTCTGCCGTCACCGAAACGATATCACAGGTATTACGAAGCGGGTGCGATAAGCCCCGGCTGGTTTATCCGGATGCAAAGCATTATGCGGATTATGCTGCTGAGAGAACGGATCAGTCCTGAAGAATACCGGGAATACGGAACAGCTCCGCCGCTGTTCAGCATCAGGGAAGTTCCAGCAGATCCTTCCGGGGATAATCGCTGATCACCGCCCAGCTGAGCCTGGCCAGCCGTTCAAATTCCCGCCTGCCGTTCACCGTCCAGAATACAATTTTCACCCTGTGGATCCGCAAATACATAAACAGCAGAAAACGGGGTACCGGCCCCAGCTCGTGAAAAATCTGCCGGGGAAGATGAATGGAGAATGGTCTAATTCGCCTGATGGCTGACGCCAGGGCCGGGATTCCCCCCTTGCGGTGCTCTTCCCCCACCAGCATTCCCACCCTGTAGCCCCCGGCTGCAAAATTCACCAGAAGCTGATGATTAAAGGCAGAAATGACAAAACGGTAGTGCCCCGTCCACGGCTGTAACATGGCATTCAGACGGGGAAAATCCTCTGCTGTTATGGTTTCGCTTTTCAGCTCAACATTGATGATGGTTCCCGGAGCTGCGTCACGACTGAGTTCCTCAAGCAACAGATCCAGACGGGGGACAGAGAGTTCGGGGTCTGAATGGGAAGAGAGCAGGCTGGACATCGTAACCTGATTTATCCGGTGCTGTTCCCCGAATAGGCGATACATATCCGGATCGTGGATTACCGCAAACTCGCCGTCGGATGTTTTTTGTACATCAAGTTCAATGCCGTCAGCACCCTGCTCCAGCGCCTCACGGAACGCTTTCAGCGTGTTCTCCGGGAATTGTGCCGAATAGCCCCTGTGCGCCAGTATCGGGGTTTTATTCATCTGAATTCACCGCCTCACCCCTGCGGACAAAGAGCATAATAATCATGGCTGCCGCAAAAAATACCGAGGCGAAAATCAACAGCGCAACATAGCCCCCGGGCCGTTCACCTCCCGCTGTGGCAAGATCCATTACCCCTCCGCCCAGGGGAGGGGCAACAATATTCGCCGCCTGGGAAAAGAAATAATACAGCCCTGTGTACCCGCCCACTTTTTCGCTGACAGTCATATCCACAACCATGGGAAGGGAGTTCACATTCACCATGCTCCAGAACGCCCCTGCAAAGGCGAAAAGGATGGCCACCGGAAGAAATGTGCGGAAAAAGACTGCGGTAATCAATAGCACTATCAGCATGAGAAGACCGAAGGTGATGGTACGTCGGCGACCGAACTTGCTTCCGATAAAACCGGCGGGTATGGCCATGATTATGAACATTGCGGAATAAAAACCCAGAATCAGGGCTCCGGTGCTTTCACTCAACCCCATATAAAATTTGGCATAACTGGTGAAAAAGGTTTCCACCGTGTTAAACCCCACAAACCAGAGAAAAATGGCACTTAATGTAAAAAGAAGACTCTTTTCCCCTTTGATCACATCTCTGAGATTGTCTTTCAATTCACCCAGGGATTTTCTGAAGGAGATATTTTTCTGCTGGGCTTCCCCCCGGTACGGCTTATCTTCCCGGATAAACAGCACCACCAGCATGCTTGCCGCAAACATCACTGAACCGCCCACCACAAAGGGCAGAGCCGGACTGCTGTCGTAGAGCGGCTTACCCCCGAAAAATACAAGGAGTGCCCCGACGCCTCCCATGAAATTGATAATACCGTTAGCTTCACTGCGATGTTTTGACGGGGTGATATCCGGCATCAGGGCTATCACCGGACTTCTGAACAGAGCCATTGAAATATTCATGAAGATGATGGTGGTCATCATCAGCCCCAGGCGTTGATACGAATTTGCAATGGGGATGAGAATGAAAAAGATTAACGCAAGAGGTGCTCCGATCAGAATATATGGCCGGCGTTTGCCAAGGGGACTGCGGGTTTTATCGCTGAGAGCACCCAGAAACGGCAATAGCAGAATGGCCAGAATATTATCGAAGGTCATGATCCCGCCGACCAGCGTGAACTTCAGGTTAAAGCTGTCCCGGAGAAATACCGGAACATATGCGTTGTACATGGACCAGATTATTGAAACACCGAGAAAACCAAAGCCCAGCAGAAACATTTTCTTCTTTCTGAACCCCAGCTCTGAGTTTCCTGCACCTTCACCCATCATTGTTTCTGACATTTCACCCGCCTCCTGATCATTTCTTCTATCCCTCATGCCGGGTGTTCCCGCAGGCCGCGGACGGTTGCGAAAAAGCACCTCAGCATGTAGGCTGTCAATTCAGGAGAAGTGCCGGAGTGGTCGAACGGGTCTGACTCGAAATCAGGTGTGCTGCTCGTCAGTACCGGGGGTTCGAATCCCCCCTTCTCCGAAAATGAATGTGTACGGCTCTGCCTGCTAACATCCCGGCAGATCCGTCAGTATACATCTGCTTTCATGAATTTTTTATGAATTCCCAACCCATATTTCAAAACCCCAGGGCTCAAGGCTACGCTCCTGACCAATCTCCAGCGGGGTTGGTTCTCCTCCCTGCCACCAACGGTAGGTTCCCTGAACAGGACCATCGAGTATTTTACAGCTCTTTTTCTCTGAAGAGAAATTGAATAGTGCAAAAATCCGGTTGCCGTCTTTTTCCCGTACGAAACTGAAGACTGACCCGGGCTCAGAATTCACAACCTGGACCATCCTGGCCCCCCAGGGAGCATTCCACAGTGCGGGATTCTTTTTTTTCAGCTGAATCAGCCGGGAATAGAAATCAAACATCCGGTCTTCTCTCCACTGAATGGGATCTTTCTCAAAAAACGACAGACGTCGCTCATTCCCCGCCTCCTGACCGTTATAAATCAGCGGCATCCCTTCACTCACAACAGATAACGCAATGGTTGCATCCAGAGCATCTCCGAACTGCTCATACTCTGTGCCCTCCCAGGCGTTTTTATCGTGGTTGCTGACGAACAGCATTCGCATTGCGCTGTGGGGAAAGGCTTTTTCATTCCAGGAATAGTAAATGAACAGGGACTGAACATCAGTTTTTCCCATGGCAATATGATGCATGGTTTCGTTCCAATGCCAGCCGTAGGTCATATCGAATGAACGGTAGTGCAGATCCCTGGCCTCCCATTCCGCAAGGAGAAAAACCGGTTTTATCCGGTCCAGCTCCCCGCGCACCCGATCCCAGAAATCCGTCGGGACAAAGCCCGCCACATCGCAGCGGTATCCGTCTACATCGAACTCTTTCACCCAGTATTTCATGGCCCGGGTCATATACTCTCTCAGCTCCGGCTGCTGATAATCAAGCTCGATTATGTCATCCCAGTCCCACCAGGGCGTGGGCATGAACTCACCCTTCCAGTTTCGCATGTACCATTCGGGATGCTCATCCACAAGATCTGAATCCCAGGCGGTATGGTTCGCGACCCAGTCCAGAATGACCCGGAAACCTGAGTCATGGGCTGTGTGGATGAAGCTTCTGAGATCATCAGCTGTACCGAACTCGGGATTCACTCCGAAATAGTCTTTCACCGCATAGGGAGAGCCCAGAGTTCCCTTGCGGTTTTCCTCACCGATGGGGTGAATAGGCATGAGCCAGAGAATTTCCACCCCCAGACGTTTCAGCCTGGGAAGATGCTCAAGAGCGGCATTGAAGGTACCCTCCGGGGTGAACTGACGAATATTGATCTGATATATGCTGGAACTCCTGCTCCACTCCGGATGCCGG
This sequence comes from Salinispira pacifica, assembly GCF_000507245.1. Lineage (GTDB taxonomy): Bacteria > Spirochaetota > Spirochaetia > DSM-27196 > Salinispiraceae > Salinispira > Salinispira pacifica. The sequence continues at coordinate 3,721,998 of NC_023035.1, forward strand.
ATCACGGCCAATGGGTTGGGTTCGTACCGCTGTGTTTTTGACATGCTGTTACTCCTTGAACTGTATTTTCGGTCGCCTCAGCGTCCGTCTGGATGTGGTGCATTATTTCTGCGGGGGTTCACCCCGGGAGACTTCAGCAGCTGAGCAAGCTGAACTGCCAGCATGGCCCCCAGCATCAACCCTGCACCCAGCATTTGCCGCGGCGAAAGGGTTTCTCCAAGTATAAGCCATCCTCCCAGAGCTGCAAAAGCACCCTCCAGAGAAAGAATGATTGCCGCATGGGCGGGATGCGCTCCTTTCTGCCCGACTATCTGAAGTGTATATGCCACGCCAACAGACATCACCCCGCCATACACAATTGCCGGACCTGCATTCAGAATTGCTTCAAAATTTACCGGCTCCAGCAACAGTCCTCCTGCCAGACTCAACAATGCGGTAACCCCGTACTGAATAATCGATAACATGAGAACATCAAATCTGGACGCCGCAAAGCCGATAATATGTACATGAAGGGCCCAGAAAAATGCGCTGAAAAATACCAGGAGGTCACCAAGAGCAAGCAGGTACCCGCCCTTTACAGAGATCAGATACAACCCGATTAATGCCGTACCTGCGGCGGCCCACGTAAGCGGTCCGGTCCTGGATCCCATGCCGATTCCCATAATGGGGACAAGAATTATATACAATCCGGTAATAAACCCTGCATTCCCCGCAGTGGTATACACAATACCGATCTGCTGGAAGGTGGAACCGGCAAAAAGCGCCAGCCCGGCTGTAATTCCCCAAAACCAGACTGACCGGGGTGAATTTGTCGCCCCGGCTGCTGCCGCCGGCTGCCTGCTCCGGCGCATCCGACCAACCCAATAAAGGGGCAGAAGAGTGAGAAGTCCAAGGCTGAATCGCAGCCCGTTGAAAAGCATGGGACCGATAAATTCCATGCCCACTCTCTGGGCTACAAACGCCAGGCCCCAAATCAGGGCGGTGAGTGTGAGAATAAAGTTTGAAACTGTGTGCTGTGCATTCATCATCGCCAATGCTATCATAAAACGCACACTATGAAATAATTGAAATAAAATATGGAGTACATATGGAACGTTTCTGGCAGGAACTGCACATTGACGATCAGCGGGAATATGAATGGCTCTTTTTTCAGACCCGCATTCGGGCATTGAAGGATGCCGATGAATGGCATATTTCCATTCAAAACCGGAAGGATTCATCCGCCCCCCCCCCCGGGGAGGATAACGTGGAATGGCACCGGTTCATCAGTGACGGCAAAAATTCCAAACTCATGTTCACCCCCCTTCCATCGGATAAACCCGTACTGGTCAATCCCGAACAGGCGGTGAACATCCTCCCCGGCCAGAAAGCCCGGTTTTTCATCCGCATGCCGGTGTGGCTGGAAATATCTCTCTTCACTTCCAAACGCATTCCTATTCTTGAGGCTGCGCTTGAAGAGCTCACAAACACCTGGTTCGGAAGCTCTCTGGAGGGGTTCCTTTGCTATAAACTGAACACCCTTGCGAAAAGAGACTTCAACGACCATGACAACAGTCAGGTTCCCAGCATCATAACTCCGGTACTCATTCGGAATGAATCCCATGAACTTCTTCCGGTTCAGGATGTATGCATACATGGGGAAAACCTCCGGGTTTACCGCGGAATCAAAAACCTCTGGACCAATGAAATAGGTATTACTTTTTACGGCAATTCCCAGCCAAGCAAAGTGAGTTACGGGGACAAAAAACCCCGATTCGAAGAATTGCGGGAAGAAAGCAGCAGCCCCCGCATACGGGCAAAACAGGATATTTTAAGCAAGAGTTTCAGCTTCCTGAAAAATATCAGCAGCTAATTGCCAAATAATTCGTACCGGCGGCTGAAGAAATCAGATTGATCAAATCAGATTGGAGAAGGCAAAATGGAATCCATAGTAAAAGATCTGCAGAACTTTTTTACCCAGGGTGAAAAGCTGGAAACCCTGATTCGGGTGGGGCTGATTCTGTTCATCGGCTTCGTGATATTGAATATTATTAAATCACTCATTGTGAAAAGCATACGGCAGAAAGCATCTAGCCAGACGGTGATGATCACCCGGAAGCTGATATTCTACAGCGGCGCATTCATTATTCTGTTTATGGCACTCCGGGAAGCAGGACTGGATCTGAATATCCTTCTAGGAACCGCCGGTGTTGCGGGTATCGCCATTGGTTTTGCATCACAGACCAGCGTGTCCAACATCATCAGCGGGGTGTTCCTTATGTCTGAAAAGACCCTTGAAGTTGATGATATCATTCAGGTGGGAGACAAGACCGGCATTGTTATGTCCATTGACCTGCTGTCAGTAAAAATCAGAACCTTCTCAAACACTCTTATCCGCATCCCCAATGAAAAACTGATAAACAGCGAAGTGACGAATATCACCCGGTTTCCCATCCGCCGTCTGGATATCAATCTCCTCATTCATTTCGATGAAAACATCACCAGAATAAAAGATCTTCTGTTGGATCTTGCAGAAAAAAACTCTTTCTGTCTCAGCAATCCGGAACCCCTGTTTGTGAATAACGGCTATGGAGAACATGGCATCAACATCTTCTTCGGCGTCTGGTTCGAAAAACAGGATTTTCTTAAGCTGAAAAACAGCATTCTTCAGGAGATTCAGGAGCGGTTCCAAGAGCATGGAGTTCATATTCCCAGGCAGAGCCTGGAGCTGTACACCAGGGAGACAGGAAATGATCCGATACGTTCAGGCACATGACCCGGATGACCGGGTAATCACCCACGGCGCAAAAATACTGGCAGAAGGCGGACTGGTGGCATATCCCACCGACTCCAGCTGGGGCATCGGATGTTCAAGCGAGTCAAAGGCAGGTCTTGAGGCTCTCAGCAGGCTGAGGGAGGACAAACGCTCGCAGTTCTCCCTGATTTGCAGCGATGTTTCACAGATCAGCAGTGTTTCCAATCTGGATACCACAGTGTTCAAGATCATCAAGCGGCACATTCCCGGCCCCTATGTTTTTGTGCTGGATGCCATTAAGAAGATTGAAAAGAAGATCGCTGTCAAACGCCGGGAAGTGGGGATCAGGGTACCTGACCATCAGGTTCCCATCAGACTGGTCCGGGAGCTGGGAGTCCCCGTGTTTTCTCTCACTGCCAGCAGGGATATGGTGGACGTATACAGTGAAGAACCGGGTTTTGCCGAAGAAAAGCTCTTCGAAGAAGGGTGGGAACTTGAGGATATCCCCGGCATAGATCTGATCATCGACTCGGGTGAAAGTCTGGAACGCAAACTCTCAACCGTTGTCCGCCTGAGTTACGGTTTGACCCGGCTTCTCAGACAGGGAAAAGGGACATGGGATGAAGAGGATACCTGAAAGGCCCTGACCGGCGGTCAGAGCCTTCTGCACGGTAATCAGTACACGGTTCCTTCTGCACCCCCCACGGTGAAGCTGAGAATCTCATACAGATTCTTGTTTAACGTATTCGGTATCAGAACATATACTTCCTGTTTTTCATCAGATACCGGATATGTTACCGATACGGGAATAACCGTTGCGTTGAAACCCTCACGTTCTTCCTGGGTAATGTTTTCAGTATCAATACTGTAGCTGATACCTCCGCTGTCGCCCTCAAAAGCGGTGCTCAGTATATCCCCCGCTTTCAGCTCGTCCCGGTTACCGTTGGCAACCGAAAGATATGTGTACATATTGTCCCAGTTCCCCGCCTTGGCATCGTCCAGAAAGGCTTCCACCGTTTCCGTTGCCGTGCGGCTTTCAGAAAGGTTTCCGAAAAGATCGCATGAGCCGAGCAGCAGCACTGCTGCCGAAGCAAGAATAACAGCTGCCCGAAGGGCAATGCCCGTTTTTTTTAATGCATTCATATGAAGACCTCCAATTGATTCCTGTTGCGATTATACAGCGCCATGCTGCACATTAAATGTCCGCGTCTGTAAGATAGCGAATCAGCCGCTCCTCATAGAGGCGGGTGAATTCACGATAGGCACTTCGAAATTCTCCGGGCAGGGGTTCACCCCAGGCGCTGGTGCGCTGATGCACATAGAGACTGCTGACAACATGACGGCGCAGGTTCACAGCAGAAAGGGCATAATAGCGGTAGTTCAGCCCGTGATGGAGGGCCCTGGTTTTTAAAGGCTGATATTCCTGCTGAACAATCTCATCGGCCTCATCTGTCGCCCCTTCTTCTCGAAGCTCAATCACCATATCCCCCAAACGCTGAAGTTCCGCATCCGCTTCCCGGTAGGAATTCCAGAAATGTTCCGCATTATCCAGATACTCCATCAGAAGGCCGGTCATATCCGACAGCGTTTTCCCGGGATTCTCAAAGGCCGCCGCGTCCGCCTGGGTTCGCCAGTCGGTAAAGTTTATTTCATCCTCCAGCACTGCGAACCGTTCACCCAGACCCCGGTCCAGGCTGACTTCAACGGCTTCCATTCTGGAGAGGTTCACTCCGGCGGAGCCGGCACGTACTTCCACCAGTCCGTCGCTGATGACGAACAGTGACCGTCCGTCTGTGCCCGAAACCACAGTGAATTCTGTTCCCCTGATTCCGGCAACCGCATTTCCGCTGCGTATACGGGGCTCCTTTCCTGAAAGACGGTCAAAACGGAACCCCACCTGCCCTTTCACAATGGAGAACACGGTTTCCGGTTCCGAGTCCCCCAGCATGGCATTCTGAATACTGAAGGCGGTATCTGGCTGTACGGTTACCACCGATCCGTCACCTACTTCAAGCTCACAGAAACCGTCCAGTCCGGTGATTATCACATCACCGGGCTTCAGCCGCATACCGAAATCAGCAGGTATGAGTTCACCGGCGGCGGTTTTCACATCCACGCTTCCGTCAAAGAAAATAATATCGGCATCGGTGGCCCAAATAACCTGCCAAAGGGATTGGGTGATAAGTAATATGGTAATGAGCAAAAACAGCTTTCGTCTGTTCATTCCCGTACCTCCCCGAAGCCGAGAATACGGGCTTCCGCCTTCCGTGAACGATCCATCACAATTACCAGTTCACGGTTTTTCCAGGAATAAAAGACCAGTGCATCCCTGTCGGTCACATAATTTCTGAACCACTGTTCTGCCTCCCAGCTGCTGCTGAAATAGCGGTGGGAATCCTCATCCACGATGGTAATTCTGTTCAACTCCGCACCCTCGAATTCCAGAGAGGAGAGATTCATCCACAGTTCTTCCACAAGCCCCGGGGAAACCAGTATTTCCGTTTCGAACAAGAACGGTCTGACCGTCTGCATGGAAAGGTATTCGGTATCGCCGCGATCCAGGGCCAGAAAAAACGAATCGGTTTCCTGTTGAACCCTCTTCTCGCTGATGGTGGCACAGGATGCCAGCATAAGAATTCCCAGCATGAGCAGAACCATGCCTGCATTTCGGTAAATTTTCATATTCTAATAATAGTCCCTGTTTACGGGATTTCAAGATGCCTGGGACAAACTCTCCGGAAAGAAGCTCTTTTCCGGCCGCTCAGTGCCGCACAGGGCGGCACATCAGTCCCGAGCAGCTGTTCCGAGTATTTCAGAAAGAATATCCGGTCTGTCGGTAATAATCCCGTCAACTCCCAGATCAATCAGATACTTCATGGTTTCCGGATCGTTTACCGTCCAGTAAAACACAGCCAGATTTTTTCTGTGGGCGTCCTGTACCATTCTCCTGTTGGCAAGGTTGGTATAGTACATATCTTCATCAGGATCATAGCTTGCAAGAGCTCGGCGAAGGGGGGCGGGCAGATTCTCAATAATCTCCCGTTCGGCCGGATAAATACGGTCTTTCACCGGCAGCATTACCGCCGAGTATTCGGGAACAAGAAAGAAATCCAATGCCAGTGCACTCAGTACACTGAGAGTGAGCGTTTCACCGGTGGCTGCTCCGGTGGGGATCTCCCCGCCGCTGCGTTCCCGGAACTCCCGGATTACCTGATCATCAAAACTGGCGACGATCGCCCGGTCCTGCATTGAATACTTTTCGATCAGTGTTAAAAGTTCAGCGGACGCCTCTTCAGCCCGTGAGGAGCCGCTTGCATCAACGGTATCCTTCAACTCAAGTATGTAGTAGCTGTCGGGAAATTCCTGAAACAGATCTTCCAGCCGGGCGGGAATCATCTGATCTGAAATTTCATCCGGCAGGGAAGAGAGATCCGCGAAGGGCCTTTCACCCCGGGGGTTCACAAAGTTCGCTGCGAAGTTATAGTTCTGCAGTTCACTGTATTGCAGATCTGCCAGCTGAACCCCCTCCACCCCGGTGGTTGCTTCAATATCCAGGTCATGATGGGTTACCAGCACCCCGTCTGAGGTGAGCACCAGATCAATTTCGAATGTATCCCAGCCCCGGGCATAAATCTGCCGGTAGCTGTACACGGTGTTTTCCGGGAACAGTTCCTTGGCACCACCGTGGGGCACAATATGAGCACTCCCCGATTCCACCACCCTCATCGGATTGGTCCCGCCCCCGCCGGGGGCGACGGGGAGAATATTCAGCAGCAGGACCGCAAGTATCAGCCCTGCTGCCGATGCCGTAATTATAAGAATCACTTTCATGATGATTTTTATGGTCTGTAGAGTAGACATGCTATCGCCTTCCTTCATCAAGAGAGTTACGAGAGCATGCCCCTCCCAGAACCGTACGTGCGCAACTAACGCATACGGCTCCCAGCACTAAACATTCGACCATTGCCAGATGTCTTTGCAAATTTTCGGTCTTGGTATTAATTTCCATATCTTTTCAAATGTCTCCCAAATTATCTTGTGCTTCTGGCCTCTACGCCTTAGAACCTTATACAGTGTGTATCTGATGTAAGTGTAGAACTTGTACAGTCCTTTCAGATTTCCGTTGACCCCGTAGTAATTGTAGTGCCCAACCAGTTTCCGGCTTAGTGCTCTGACAATTTTCATGACAGGTCGATGCATGTTCCATCTGATCCACTGTTTTGCGCTCTGGCGTTTAGCCTTCAGCTTCTTCTTGCTTGTCAGGTGCAGGACTGTGTACTTACCAGTCCTTGTACTGGCGTTCACGTGGGTGAATCCAAGAAAATCAAATGTCTCCTTGGTTCCTTTGTACCTTCCAAACGGAATGATCCTTGTCTTCTCTTCGGCCACCGTTAGCTTGAACTTTGCAAGCCTTTTCAGCATCACCTCGTAGAATCTTTTCGCATCATCCTCGTACTGGAATAATACCACATAATCATCGGCATATCGGTACAAGTATGTCTCACCCCTCAGATGCCTTTTTGCCACCTTCTCAAACCACAAGTCGAGTACATAATGAAGATACACGTTAGCCAGCACCGGCGAAATAAGTCCTCCTTGCGGAGTCCCCTTGTCACTGTCGCTGACGTTCCCATTCTCCATGATCCCCGCCTTGAGAAATCTTACTACATAACGAATGAAATTCTTGTCCTGTATATCATTCTCCAGAAACTTCACCAGCCATTCATGGTCAACATTGTCAAAGAACCCTTTGATGTCGGCATCAAGAATATAATTTATCTTCTTCGTCATGATCGTCTGGTTTATTTCCCGTATCACATCATGACAATTCCGGTTCGGCCTGAACCCATAGGAACAGTCCAGAAACCTCGGTTCATATATCTCTGTCAGCACCTTCGCCATTATTCCTTGTACCAGTTTATCCTCATACGCCGGAATTCCAAGCGGTCGTACCGTGCCATCCGTCTTGGGTATGTATGTTCTTCTCACCGCCTGCGGTCTGTAACTGAAGGATTTCATCCGTCCAAGCAATGCATCCACATGCTCTTCCAGTCCGGACTCATAGCTCTCCTTCGTCGCTCCGTCTATGCCTGCGGCTTTTCCTCTGACCTGCGCCCGATGCTCTGCTTTCAGGTTCTCCCTGTTGACATAGTGCATGAGCGTCTGCATCTTCGCGTGACTCTCCGACAACCTCCTCAACTCCCCATAGCTGTTTTCCACTCTTTCAGAACCTCCAGTGTTCCTGGTGTTGGCCACAAGAAATACGTTTAATGCCCAAACCCCTTCGCTCCACCGACTTTCACCGGTTTCATCACTACTATGAGTCTGTCCGACTGCTGATGCCCCATACAGGTTTCTTGACTCTTCGCCTTTACGTCCCCTCTTAGTCCAACGGACAGGACCTCAGCCCTCCCAGGTACGCTTGATCTACCTTGTGTGCTCGCCATGCTCTCAGACCCCGTTGGGTTCTCCGCACTCTCGCCTTTTCCGAGTGCTTCTTGCTGGTTGCTGTCACATGAAAAACATCACCACCCAATCCTTATACTAACGAGGCTCAATCACGTTCAACCTTTCGGCTTATGGCTCTCACACTCCTATGCCTACGCTTAAACCTCACCTCACGGCTTCGGCTCCAAGGCTAAGTACCGGCTGTTGGCTAAACTTTACCGGACAGGGTGTCTCACCCTGCTATATATCAAACGCCGAACTGGCGCACTCATGCACCCATTGTATTCCCATTATTGTGAGAATTGTATGAGAATGTGCGCTGAAAATACATCATTACTGCGTCGTGCAAAAACCAAATCCGTTGGCATCTCTGTGCCGGGGAGTAAGCAGACCGATTTGATCGTAATACCTGAGCGTACGGACGCTCACCCCCGACAGCCGTGCCAACCGGGATACCCCTAAGAACTGATCAGTCTTCATGGTTACTATGCTAATGGATTACGTTGCGTAAGGGTCAAGAAGAATCGGTATTTTTTATGGTGATAATATGCTATTCCTGCCCGGCGGGAATCGGTTGAGCCCAATATTAGAGACACACAGGATCATTCAAACGGTGTATCAGACGCAGCTCAGGCTTCCAGCTTGATTTCACCGGTTTCCCGGCGGCTTGCATACATCAATCCTCCCACCGCCAGGGCTCCGCCGCCGATCTGCACCCAGTTCACACCTTCTCCCAGCACAATCCAGCCCACAATTACGGTGACCACCGGTATGCCATTAATAAATATGGAAGCCTTGGGAGCAGAAATCCGGCTCAGGGCGTAATTGTAGGATAGAAAGGCCGCAAAGGTTGCGCCCAGAACCAGAAAGCCGAAGGCAAAGAGGATTTCCCATTGAACCGCCGTATGCATGAGAGCATCGCCCTGGACAATAAATCCCGGCAGAAAAAAGAAGGTTGCAAAAAACATCTGATACCCTGTGGTCTGCAGGGGAGTAAGATCTCTGGATATTCTTCTTGAAAGCAGCATATATGCGGCTCCGGACAGCACCGCCAATAGAATAAAGAGGTTTCCTTCCAGGGAGGCATCCTGGGTTCCTGCATTCCGGTCAAAGAGAGTTATGATTCCAATCCCGCTTATGGATAACAACGTACCGATCCACCCCCGCCGGCTCAGCCGTTCATTCAGGAAAAACGCCGATGCAAGGGCCACCACCGCAGGGATCGCCGCAATTATTATGGCGGAGCTGGCGGCACTGGTACGTTCCAGCCCCAACGATTCAAACAGGAAATAGAGCCCCGGCTGGAAAACCGAGAGAAGCATCAGCCTGGGGATGACCCGCCGGGGAATGGCAAGCCGCCGCTTCCAAAGCAGAGCTGCCAGAAATACCAGAGAGGCGCCGGCAAAGCGGAGAAACATATAGGCCCAGGTGGGCCAGACTTCCAGTACAAGTTTGGTTGCTACAAATGAAGATCCCCAGAACAGAGTGGTGACCATAAGCGCAGTTAATGTGAGAAGATTCACTGTGTTTCTCCGTATTCGATGATATGTACCGCAGAGAATCTGCAGTTACGTATTTTCCACCCAGTTTTTCCATACATCATCCGCCACCCCCACCGTCACGTTTGAACCGTTTCGTACGATGGGCATTTTAAGCAGCAGAGGTTCTTCCAGAATTTCTTCCCTGGCATCGAATTCCATGTATGCCAGACCTTTCCGGGTGTAGGATTTGCTCTGGGTATCCAGAATGTCTTCCGCCGGATATTTCGCCAGTACGGCATCCAGCTCCCGGGGACTGATTCCCTTCTCATTCAACAGCCGGATCTGGTACGGGATTCCCCGTTCCTTGAACCAACGTTCAGCTTTTTGCGTATTTCGATTTTTTCTGGTTCCCATTATCTGTATATTCATGACATCCTTAACGTATCAAGGAGAAGAGAAAATGTTAATAACCGGACAATTCAATGACAGTCTTCCCCCGATTATGGATGGTGTGGCCATTACCGCAGCGAATTATGCATATTGGTTAAACAAAAAACACGGCCCCAGTTTTGCAGTAGGACCAAAGGTTCCCGATTACACGGATGACCAGGAGAACATTCTCCGTTTTATGTCTCTTCCTCTGCAGCGTTCCGGTCCCTACCGTCTGGGCATACCGAGAATCGACAGAAGCTTCAATAAAATCATCGATGAAATTCCGTTTGACCTCGTCCACGCCCACTGCCCGTTCGTAAGCGGCAACTACGCATATAACCTGGCCAGCACCAGAAAAATTCCCATGGTTGCCACCTTCCACTCAAAATACCGGGACGATTTTGCCAGCATTATGAAGCTGGATGTAACAGTTGATCAGGCGGTCGAGATGGTGGTGCGATTCTATGAAAAAGCCGATGCTGTGTGGGTTCCCAACGAAGGAATTATCGAGACTTTCAGGGAGTACGGTTTTAAGGGTGATATTGATGTAATTCCCAACGGCAGCGACATCGGGGTCACCGGTGAAGAGGAGCGAAGAAATCTGGCTTCAGCGGGACGGGAACGGCTCAACATCGGGAATAATGACCCGGTGCTTCTCTATGTCGGGCAGCACCGTTGGGTGAAAAACCTGAAAATGCTGCTCCAATCCCTGAATATGCTGAAAGAGTCGGGCACAGCATTCAATATGCGTTTCGTGGGTTCGGGCAGTGAAGCCGGGGAAATGAAACATATGGTGAAAAAGTCGGGACTGTCGCAGCATGTCGAATTTATGGGACCGATATATGAACGGGATGCCCTCCGTGAAGCGTATGCCGCTGCAGATCTTTTTGTGTTTCCATCCATGTACGACAATGCATCCCTTGCGACCAGGGAGGCAGCAGGTCTGAAAGTTCCTACCCTGTTCTGCACAGGTGCTACCACCGCCAAAGGTATAGAAGACGGAAAATCAGGTTTTCTGGCGGACAATGAGACACAGAAATTCGGTGAGAAGCTGAAGTCTATTCTTGATCAGCCGGATCTTCTCAGAACAACCGGGGAGGGGGCTCACAGCTTTCTTTATATGCCCTGGGAAAAAGTAGCCGATATTGTGAACGAAAAATACGAGGAGATTGTGGGCCGGTTCAAAACCGAAAAGCTGAAACACATTGTTGCCCGAAACCGGTAACCCGTCCTCCCGGAAGGGGTCGGAATCATACTGCCCCGAAGGATGTGAATGTGCTTGAAGAATGGTAGGGATGTTCAGCCTGAGGGGATTTTCCGTATCACCTCAGGATATCTTTCCAGGGCCGAATTTCCCGCAGCTGAGAGACGGTACACCCCTCTTTCAACTCTCTCAAACCAGCCGTACACGTTCTGGGAAAGCACCCTGCCGGTTTTTGCCGGTAACCCGGCTTTCTGCAGCTGCGCCGGAGATGCGCTTTCCCGGTTTTTCAATTCCACGGCAATCCGGATGCTCAGTTGTTTGAATGCGGTTATTTTCTCAACCTTTGCAGCCTCGCCGGCCTTGTTGAATTCGGCATATCTTCCGTTGATTTCCCGTATAATATTCCGTTTTCGTGAGGGTATGTTGAACAGCCGGGGATCCTGTGGATGGAGAGCTACTTCCACCCTGGTTTTGGTTTTCATCAACCGGACAAATATCAGGCCAATCCCCAGGCGGCGCAGAAGTTTTTTGATTCCGGTAAAATTGGCTGGGTATGAGCGTCCGCTGGTCAGGGGGACCGCCACATATACGCTGTCATTCAGTTCCTGACGGTTTACGGCCTGAAGAACAAGCTGAAGACTCATTCTGACCTTGATCTCTACGATGAGCATCTCCTCACCCCGGGTGGCTACCAGGTCACAGTTTTTCACTTCGCTGTACACCTGGTACCCCTGTCCGCTGAGATATTTTTTCAAAGGATTGAACAGATCACTTTCCTTCATAAAAACTTGTCCTCCGGCCCTGCACATTGTAGCATACAGAAAAGAGGAGCGAACATGGAATACAGAAGAGTCGGCAACAGCGGACTGAAGGTCAGTGAAATTGCCTACGGATCCTGGCTCACATTCGCAAACCAGGTTGAACTGGAACATGCCCAGGAAATTATTCGGAAGGCGTTTGAGCTGGGGGTGAACTATATCGACACAGCGGATGTGTACGCCCGGGGTGAAGCGGAGAAACTTCTGGGTCAGATTCTGCCCAAATACAACCGCCGCCACTATGTGATTGCCACCAAAGCGTTCTGGCCCATGAGCGATCACCCCACCGACCGGGGGTTGAGCAGAAAACACATTACAGATTCAATTCAGGGCAGCCTCGACCGCTTGAAGCTCAAGTATGTGGATATTTTTTACTGCCACCGTTTTGATGAAGAGACTCCGCTCATGGAAACCCTGGAAGCTATTGAAGATTCAATCCGTCAGGGTAAAATTTTGTACTGGGGCACCAGCGAATGGAAGGCGGAACAAATCAGGGCGGCGGTCAATATCTGCCGGGAGCGGGGCTGGCACCTTCCTGTGATCAATCAGCCCATCTACAACCTTCTGAATCGCAATCTTGAAATTGATATTCTCCCCACAACCGTGGAGCTGGGAATGGGCACTGCGAATTTTTCCCCTCTGGCACAGGGACTGCTCACCGGAAAATATTCCAAAGGAAAGGTTCCTCCGGGAAGCAGAGGCTCCAATGAGAACTTGAATATGTTCATGAAAGACCAATTGGAGGATGAAAACCTCCTGAAAAAAATTGACGGTCTGGGAGAAGTGGCAGACAGATATGATATGAACATCGCTCAGCTTTCACTGGCGTGGATACTTCAGCAGCCGGGGATCAGCTCGGTGATCACCGGAGCCTCAAGCGTTCAGCAGCTGGAAGATAACGTGAAAGCCAGCGGGGTTAACATTTCAGAAACGGATATGAAAGCAATAGATGCGCTCTTTCCCCGTTCATGAACCATTATGAGGTAACGGGGCCAGACGAAATGAAATCAGATAATAAATCCCTGAATAAGAACAAAAGCCTGCGGCGGGTTCTGTTGGAAACCGCTGCATTTTTCACCCTGGTGTTTATGGTGTATATTCTGCTCTGGATTTTTTTTCAGGAAGAGCTTCAAAAATTAAGCCTGTGGAGCATAGAACACCTTGGGCTGGCCGGGGTGGCGGTGTTTGTATATGCAGTTGATACGTTCATCGTTCCGGCAACTGCAGATCTTGTTTTTCCCCTGACCACAACCTGGCCGCCGGTTCCCCTGCTTCTCACAATGAGCGCAGCATCCATTCTGGGCGGCATGAGCGGCTTCTTCCTGGCCAGGGCGCTTTCCCACATATCCTGGATCCAGGATGCCGTCTCCTATTACCGGGAACATGGTGAACGGCTCATTCGCCGGTACGGGCTTTGGGCCATTGTACTGGCAGGTCTTACCCCCCTTCCGTATTCCACAATCAGCTGGATCGGGGGCATGTTGAAATTACCTGCGGCGGGCTACCTGCTGGCATCCCTGAGCCGCATTCCCCGCTTTTTTCTCTACTATGCAATTATTGAGAGCGGCAGGCTTCTCATCTCCTGATCTCAGAAGTGCTGGTACTCCTGCACTTCCTTGGTATCTATGATCACCCGAAGGGAGGTAAATATCCGTCCGCCGTCGGCAAAACTTCTGGGCACGTTCCTCAGGGCTATGCGCCCCCGGATCTCCCGGGGTTTATTGGGAATTACCTGCCGGTAATAATTCCGGATCGCCTGCTTCACCGCCTCATCAAATGATTCCATACGGCTCTGCATATCGGTTCTGTCGGGTAATTCCGCCTGACCGACCATATCCGGCAGCCTGCTTGAGCGCCAGGCCTTCAGCCGTGACCGCTCGTAGTCTTTGGGAAAGTACCGGAAAGAGAGTTCTATTTTTTGATCCTCCTCGTAATACCCCAGATATTCCAGGTCGTCATCTCCCCACGGAATCTGATGTACCGGTTCAATGGTGAAAATCTCCGATACCTCACGGACCTGGTCCGAGGGGCGGTAGATGAACTGATATCCGTATATGATTCCGGAAAACCATTGCCGGCTCAGCTCAAGAAGATCTCTGATATATTCCCGGTCATCGGTGGGTGCGAGAATCTGTTCTGTGATAGGTACGTCATAGGAGTTTGCATGACTTCTGTTGATCCAGAAGACGGCCTGAAGCTGGGAAAAATCAGGATATACGGCTTCCTGGGAGAAGGAAACTCCCGGCAGGAGAGTCATCCAGATCATACTCAGGGCGAGGAATTTTTTTACCATGGCAGTTTCTGCTCCTCTTAACCATATCGGCATTGCCGTCGGGGATCTCAAGGAGCATGAAATACAATTCAGATTGCGGCGGCACAGCTGAAGATCAGCCCTTCAACCCCCAGGCCTCCAGGGGATTTCTGCCGATGCGGATCAAAAAATAGAGAAAGGCGAATACAAAACCGCCCAAATGTGTCATGTGGGCTACAGAGCTGTTCATTCCTCCGAACTGATTGATGAGGGCAATCCCCGCATACACCAGAACCAGAGTAACCGAGCGCATGGGAATAATCCCCATAATGAAAATCCGCGCATTGGGGTAATAGGTTGCAAAAGCCAGCATCACCGCATACAGGGCTCCGCTGGCACCCATCAGGGCGACAACCTGTATCCCGGAGAGAATATAAATACCATAGGAGAGCAGCCCGGCCAGAAAACCGGTTACCAGATAAAACATGATAAATTCCCAGCTTCCCATTTCATGTTCAACCTGGGTTCCGAAAATAAAGAGGCCGATCATGTTAAACAGGATGTGGTTGAAATTCGCGTGAACGAACATGTAAGTAAGAAAGCTCCACAGGTAGCCCCGGTTCACCAGCGCTGGAACCATGGAAAGAGTGATCTGAACATCTCTGCTGAAACTGGTGATCAGGAAAAAAACCAGATTCAGCACTATAATGTACAGTGTGGCGTTAAAATGTGTGTACGGCAGAGGTCTGCGCAGTATATTTTTACGTGTCATGTGTACTCCGTTTCTGTTGCTGCTAAGGTACCCAGCAGAAGGTCATTGGTCAACGATTTCAGAAAAGGTAAGTGAATGAAGATTCGTTCAATCCATATAGATAAAAGAGCCCATAAAGATAAAAGAACCAGCATACATATAAGACAGTTTAAAGGGGTCAAAGTCGCCGTATTTTTCCTTATACTGGTGATGCTTCAGTCTTGTGCCAGCCTGGATTTCGGTCACAGCGTCTATCCAGACGCAAGGATGAAATCCCGGGGTAACATCAGCTCTCTTCCTGACAGCCGTGGATCCGCAGAAAACGGTGACAAGGTGATCGAAAGCAGTCACCCCCAGCTGGGAGACCGCTATGTGCGGGACGGCTACATCCTGCCCAACAATATCCAGCAGCAGATCGTTGAATCAGGTATCAGCCTCACCAAGAAAAACCGTCTTACAGTTCAGGGGAAAGATTTCGCCCAGGATTGTACAGGCACAGTGTTGGCAGCCTACTGGGGAGCGGGTCTGAATCCCGTTAAGTATTTCCACCTGTACAGCGGAAACGGGGTAAAACGTCTCCACGATATGGGTGAGGCCTATGATCTGAATTATTTTTCCAGCCTTCCCAATCCGGGGGATGTAATTATCTGGGATGATACCTACGACAGGGACGGCAACGGAAAGTGGGGAGATCCCTACACCCATGCCGGCGTTGTTGTGTCGGTGACTGAGGACGGCCAGATTACCTATCTGCATTATAATTACGCCCGGGGTGTGGTTCTGGAAAAAATGAATCTGAACCGGCCCGATACCTACACAGACAGCAATGGAAATCAGGTAAATTCCGCCATGCGGATGAAATCTCACCGCTACATCAAACCCGACTCATGGCTTTCCAGCCATCTGGTACGGGGATTTATCCCGCTGTACCGCTATCCCGAGATAGAGCGATAGGCGTTTTCAGAAATATGCCGGAGAAGATCGGGGATCAGCTCCGGCGTGTCAGCAATGAATCGGTCAGATTTTTCAATTCCGAGAGGTCAAGTCCGCTCAGCTGTTCAGCCCGGTGAAGAGCCCTGTCCGCCCGATTGGCGTAGAGCTCTGCCTCGGCCATACTGGATCTGCAGGCGTGTTCCATTTTCGGATCCCGCAGAATCCCTTCCACCTGAACGTCGCCGTTCCATACAGCCCTGATCTGCTTCTCATCCAGACTGTTTTCCTTCAGGAGCCGTATTATCGGCAGCGTCAGAATTCCGTCCCGGAGATCCTGGCCCTTGGTTTTTCCGTTATCCGCATGAATATCCAGATCAAGAATATCATCAATAATCTGGAAAGCCATACCGTTGGCGTAGCCGTACCTCCGGATGTATCTGCACTCAGGGGGATCGTTCCGGGGATCGTCGTCGTACTCCCCTTGCTGCCTCAGCTGAAGCGCTTCCCGGGTACCGATATACATGGCCAGAGAGAACATTACCGCAGTTTTTCCGGCAATTCTCTGCTTGTACAGTCTTTGGCTCGCACCGGCATCCAGATCGAAGGCGAGACTGTTCTGAAGCATCTCTCCCCTGCAGATACCGCCCACCACACGACTGATAATCCGCGCGGAATTGACGCTGGCAGATTCGCTCACCAGCTGAAAAGCCATGGTCAGAAGATGGTCGCCCAACAGTATTGAGAGGCGGTTACCCAAGAGCTTGCTGGCAGTGGGCCTTCCTCTTCGAAGCTCCGCATTGTCGAGTACATCATCGTGCAGCAAAGTCGCGGTGTGCAATACTTCTATTGCAGCCGCCAGAAGATAAAACCTGAAGGGCAGCCCCCCCGGATAGGGGATCTTTTCCAGATTAACCGACTCGAAGTTATAAAAATCAGGTATATTTTTTTGAATTTCTCCCCGGAACTGTTCTGCATCCATATTTCGGACAGAGGCGGTAATTTTTTCCGGCTTCCGTCCATAAAAGATGCCTGCACATAACAGCAGCAGTCCGGGTCTGATCATCTTCCCCGGCGGATCGAAAAGAGACCGAGCGGCCTCCCGAATCCGGTCGTTTGGAAGCTGATAATGATCTATGCTCTCAAGAATGATCCCCCGAACCAATTCAAGTTCGGGGGTCATCCATGTGAGATTCTTCCAGAATTTTTTCATCCCAATACCGCGGCGTTATTTCTTGCGGCGGCGGATTACCGGTTCATCTGTGTAAAGATGTGTCCGCTGAGCCAGCTGAGTGCTGTTCCACCGGCGTTTCAGCCAGGGCATTACCCAGTGGTCCAGACCGGCAACATGGCCGGCTCCGCCCATCATAACTATAGCCAGGAAGAGGAACCACAGCTGTGCCCAGGAGAACATTCCGGAAAGGATGAAAACGAATACCAGACCGATGGAAGCAACTGCCGCAGGCCAGGTAAAGAGCCCCGCAATCAGAGCAAGTCCGATGGCTACTTCGGCACCCACAATCATCACCTGGAAGAGCTGATACGGCAGCAGTGCAAACAGCCCGTCCATGAACGTTTCCCGGAACCAGACAACAATGGGGGAATCCCATTGGAAAATGGTCTGATCAAGATTTATGGTCCAGCCGTTCACAGCTTCCGCTGCGGCTTCGGTGGCTTCTCCGGCCCATTCTGTTGCGGCTGCAGTTGCATCCGCAGCCGCTTCACCTGCTTCGGCTGCTGCGTCGCCCGCTGCGGCTGCAGCTTCTCCGGCTGTTTCTCCGGCAGCTTCTGCGCCTTCCTCCCATTCGGGACTTGCAGCAGCAACAGCTTCGGCAGCTCCGGCCTGTGTTACGCCCTGACTGAACATCCAGCCGGATTTGGTTCCCTCGGAAAAATTCAGCCAGCCTTCACCGACCTTCTTCAGTCCTTCAACAACCCAGACAAAACCGAGCCAGAGCCGGGCGGGAAGTGCCCAGTAGGCAGGAATCTTGGCAGATGCATGTCCGCCGATAATAGAGCGCTTGTTCCTGATAGTCAGAAACTCTTCTTTCAGATACCCCCAGACGGCATTCACCCCTGCAAGTTCAAACAGGTAGTGGACGTTGATCAGATGTTTGGCTGCCATGGCCATGAATCCGTACAGGCTGATTCCCATTACATGGGCCACCCCGTACTTGCCGCCGATGGAAACCATAAATCCGTGGTAATTGGGCTTGAATGATTTTTTCTCGCCGCCCTTTATGTCCGCAATGATGTTATGGGCTACAACATCACCGGTCTGTATGGCAGTTTCCACAATCTGGGGAACAACCTTTTCCTCATTCACATACCAGATCATGTCTCCGCAGAGGTACACGTTGGTGAAATCCACGGAACGCATGTTTTCAGTAACCAGAATTCGTCCCCGTTCACCCACAACATAGCGGTCTTCATCATCGAAGTGACAGCCTGCCATGCCGTGAATACCCTCGGGGCTGGCAATTGAACAGTTATCGTTGGATGTCTTTCCTTTGGTGAGAGGAATTCGGGCGGTAAATTCGGATCCGTGAATACCGCAGGTCCAGACGAATGTTTCGGTTTCATACACCGTGCCGTCGGAGAGAGTGAATTTGCCCGCTTCGCCTTCTTTTACCGCTGCATTCAGATGCACTTCCGCACCCATTTTTTTCAGATACTTCATTGCTGCTTTCTGGGGTTTTTCAGGCAGTATGGGCAGAATAGTGTCCTGAGCTTCAACGATGATGATCCGGACTTCTTTTTTGTCTATGTGATATTTGTCACAGAGCACATCTCTGAGCTCCAGCAACTCGCCCGCCAGTTCCATACCGGTGAAACCGGCTCCGGCAATTACAAAGTTCAGCAGTTTTGCCCGCTTTTCCTTGCTAGGTTCCTTCGCTGCCTCCCGGAACATCAGTTCTACGTGTTCCCGGATACGGATCGCATCTTCCAGACTCCACAGAGTGAAAGAGTTTTCCTGAATGCCGGGGACACCGAAAAATTCCGGCTGCCCGCCGGTGGCAAGAACCAGGTAATCATACTCATATTCGAAGCTTTCCGATTTAACAACTTTTTCTTCAAAATCGATGGATGAAACTTCGTCACTGATGACGTTTACCCGCTTTCCCCCGAAAATTCTTTTGAAACTGATTTGAACAGCTTCGGGCTCGGTTCGATGCCCCGCAATTTCATGAAGTTCGGTCATAAGGGTGTGGTACGGGTTCCTATCTATAAGGGTGATCTCTACGGATCTGTCCTTTTTGAATTCCTTGTACAGTTTCTTTACGGCATGAACACCGCCGTAACCTCCGCCAAGGACGACAATTTTGGTACTGTCGCTCACAGAAGCCTCCTGATTAGCTTGTGTTGCTTATCAAATGATTGATATAAGTGTTTACATATGAGAAATGATAACATGCAGAAACAAATTACGCCACGGATTAAGAGCCTTGGAAGGCTGCTAATTCGAACTATTTTTATCTATATAGTATTTTCACTATCTTCCTGCGCTGGTGATTCAGGCCCCGGGGAGCCGGTGCGGCGAACCATCCAAAGTCTCGGTACCATAATCACCGTTACAATATATGATGATCCCAAGGATGAGTATTTTTCCGAATCGTTCAGAATCGTACGCAAAATTCACGACCTTATGAGCCTGGAGGTGGAGGAAAGCGATTTGAACCGCCTGAACCGGGCCGCAGGCAGCGGCCGGCCGATTGCAATTGATCCCTGGACCTATGAGGTTCTGGAAGAGGCCATCCACATGGCTGAAGTAAGCGATTCTGCATTTACACCGGCAATAGAACCGCTGGTATCTCTCTGGGACATCGGCGGCCCCGATCAGCAGGTACCGGATGAGAATCAGGTTGCCCCACTTCTGCCTCTTTTGGACTATGAACAGATTCGGCTCTATGAACCCGAGGACCCTTCCTCAAACTCCCCCAGGGCCGAATTGCTCACCCCCGGCATGGGCGTGGATCTGGGAGGTATTGCCAAGGGCTATGCTGCGGATCTTGTTTCCAATTATCTGAAAAAAGAAGGTGTGAAGCACGCAATTCTTGATTTCGGCGGCAACATTATGACCATCGGCCGGAAAACTGCGGATCGGCCCTGGATCATCGGCCTGCAACGGCCGGACATGCAGCGGGGGGTGTATCTGGGCACACTGCCTGCTGATGATCTTTCCATTGTAACATCCGGGGTGTATGAGCGCTTTTTTATAGAAGATGATGTTCGCTACCATCATCTTCTGGATTCCCGTGACGGTTTCCCGGCAGATAACCGGCTGGAAGGGGTGGTTATCGTATCGGATGTGAGCATGACTGCCGACGGATACTCCACCGCAGTGTTTGTGAAGGGCCTGGAACAGGGGAAAGAACTTGTGGAATCCCGGAATGAAATCGAGGCGATTTTTATTACCGGGGATCTTCAGGTAATTGTCAGCCCGGGTCTGGTTGACCAGTTCACACTCATTGATGACAGTTTCAGCCTGGGAGAATGGTAAGACGGAATTCCGATGAGGAATGCACTGTATCAGAAACAGACCGGATCATAGACAAACCGGATCAGGAATGGGCCGATCAGAATGCGGTTGCATCAATCTCGGCACCGCTTTCATCTCTGGGAGGCGCGCTGTCCAGGCGGATAATTACCCGGTTGGGCAGGCAGGCCGCCCAGTCCCCTCCGTTTTCCAGCCATCCGGCATGTACGCAAATCTGATCTCTGCAGTCCGAACTTTGAAACCGGGCCCTTCCGTTTCCATCCAGCTCAACGACAGTTGAGCCGATGGGGCCCCGGTATTCCAGGATTCTGGGAGTTTCCAGATCGTAGCGGTATTCATCCCCTGCGCTCTGAATGAGCAGCGACCCGGCCTCTCCGAAACTCTGCAGGGATATCACCAGAAACAGACCGAACAGTCCCGCATACACAAGAGCAATGAGAAAGTCCCCGGGACGAAGAAAGCCCCGGATGTTTCGTATCAGGCTGCGTACGGCAGATGCCGGATTTCCGTTCCCGCTCTTTTTACCTTCGGGTTTTTTTGAATTCTTCTTCATACTTGTCTCCGGTTTTCACCGAATATCACCCCTTCTCCGGAAAGTCGAAGGCATGGAGTCCCACCCACTCCATATTGTATTCCGCGTATGCTGACGCATATGCTACTTATGTTTCCGCCGATCCCTGATATACAACGAACGACCCGAGCTGCCGGGATTTTTTCTGGGATCAATCTCGAACAGATCAATCTTCTGTACCAGCTCACCCAGCTTGGAATATCCGTAATTCCGCGGATCAAACTGGGGCCAGGCGTTCATAATAATCATCCCCACAGTTCCAAGATTGGCCCATCCTTCATCATCCTCACTGTCTTCAATGGCCTTCCTGATTGAGTTTATCAGACGGGAATCCTGCTTCAGCATGTTGCTGTTGTAGCGCTTGATCTCAGGCGCTTCCTCTTCCTTGGTGCTTCTCAGATTCTCGGTGTAAATGAACCTGTCACAGGCCACAACAAATGATTCGGGAGTCTTCTTCTCTCCAAAGCCGTACACGGTCATCCCCGACTCACGAAGCCTGGAAGACAGGCGGGTAAAATCGCTGTCGGAACTGACGATGCAGAAACCGTCAAGATTTCCTGAATACAGCAGATCCATGGCATCAATGATCAGGGCCGAGTCGGTTGCGTTCTTCCCGCTGGTGTAGGCGAACTGCTGATGGGGCTGAATAGAGTACTGAAGAACCAACTCCTTCCATGATTTTAAGTTCGGGCTGGTCCAGTCGCCGTATATCCGTTTCACGCTGGCTATACCGTAATTGGCAACCTCTTCCAGCACCGCTTCAATGATTTTCGGCTGGGCGTTATCTGCATCGATAAGTACTGCCAGTCTTTTCTGTAATCCTTCCATTATGCCTCCATGGGCCGTTTCCCGGCTGATCTGTGTGTCAGCGGGCAGGATGTGTTCTCCGTGATGCCGTCAGGTCTGACGGCCCTGCAGAATTTTCACCGCCAGCCGCTCTTTTTCACGACCGGACATATCTTCCGCTTCAATAATATTCCGGATGTGCTCCGGAAGGCGTTCCAGCCATGTTTCTCCGGCCGCCGCAGATCCGGTATCCGGTATGCCCAGGACTTTGCGCAGTACGTTCTGCTCTGCAGAGGTGAAGTTCACCCCGCCCAAGCGGTGATTCCTGAAACTTTCCACGGCCATGGGCGCAACAGCTTCTGCAGCTTCCAGCATTCTTTCAGCATACATTCTAATCTCATACTGTGCGTGGGCATCCAGCCTGAGTCGGAGAAAGTGGAACAGGTTGTGAAGATCGATCTGCCAGTACCATTCGGTGTACATGCTCAGGGGCAAGTTGATTCTGGCAAGCTCCCGTGCCAGCCCGCGGTCAATGAGCCGGGTATACGCCTTATACGCCGCACTCTGTTGATCCTCCAATTCCCGCCGGATCTCCTCCTGGAGCTCCGGGTCGACGGCGTCTTCCATTCTGCCCTGCTTATTATCGCTGCTCTGAAGTGCAATATTCTGACCCTCGGGAATATAAAACTCATCCTTCATCACCGAATAGCGCCCGGAAATTTCATTCAACCGTGCAGTCCGGTGTCTGACCCATTGGCGGGCCACGAAAACCGGCATCTTCGTGTGGAACGTAAGAATCACCTGCTCGAAAGGTGATGTATGGTCGTTTCTCAAGAGATAGTCGATCAGCCCCTTATCCTGCCGGAACGACTTTGTTCCTGGTCCGTAACTCACCCGCGCGGCTTGAACAATCCTGTCGTCCGATCCCAGATAATCAACAAGACGTACAAATCCCTTATCCAATACCGGAAGTTCTTTATCAAGCAGCTGCTCGGCAGCTTCTACAACACTGTGCGCCATATCCAAGTCCTGTCTTTCGCCGTTTCCCGGGCGTGAGCAAGGCTTCACCCAATACGAAACGGCCTATTTTTCTTCAGTGTATCAGAGAGATCCGGTTTCAGGAATCCGCAGGAGGGATTTCTCCATCAATCCTTTATCGGGCCATTATCGAGCCTTTCTCGGGCTAAAAATCCCAGACAATATTCCAGTCGCCGGGCATCTCCCGGAAAAACTCCTCCATGGCCGTTCTCCGGTTTAAATAGAAATTTTCCCATTCCTCAGCGGCTACCTGTGGGGATTGTGCGGTGGGGTGTACCTCAAAACCGTCCCTGGGTTTTCCTCCGGCAGATTTCTCGCGGAAATGCTGAAGATGGGTGATGGGCAGGATCTCATGCTGATGAAATTCCGGTCCGCCCTGAGACATCCGCACACTCAATCCCAGAATGGCCGAATCACCGGTATATGAGCGCTGACGATTCCATTCATCGGACTTCAGGTACCAGGGTTGGGAGCTGATGAAGTTTCCCATGGAATGCATTATCAACCCGGATTTGGTTTCGTCATCGGGATACCATTCCAGGGGCTGGAGCACATGAGGGTGATGGGCCCAGAGAATATCAACCCCCGCCTCCATGAATGAGTGGAACAGTTCATACTTCCACTGGTCCGGATACAGGAGGTACTCGCTGCCGCCATGATATCCGAGAATAAACAAATCATAATTGCTGCTTCTGCTGCGGATAAACTCTCTCAGCCGCTCATTTTCATCTTGCGAACTATAGGGCACAAAGTAGCTTTCCTCCACACCGGACCAGTGCTGATTCAATATTCCGGTAACCGACAGGAATCCGATACTCCAGCCCTTATACCGGATGGGAGTAATTTTGAATTCCCCGCTGAGAGACACATCAATCCCCGAAACATGAATTCCCCGCCTTCGGGATTTCAGAGCATAGTAATTCAGCAAATGCAGCTCGTTCCGGGTGCGGTAAATTCCCCGGCTGCCGTAATCATTTATATGATTATTCGCAAGGGAGAATACATCGAACCCTGCATCCACCGCCGCCTCCATGTATTCCCGATGCACGTTAAAACGGGGATAGCCTGCCATGGCTCTGCCCTGATCCATCACAAATTCCATATTTGCGAAACTCAGGTCATCATTCTGAATTACGTGAGAAATTCCCGAATATATACGTGAATAATCGTTCATCCGGAAATTCGGGGGATGTGCCATAATATCCCCCACAAAACTGAGCTTCAGATCGGGCACAGAATCTGTCCGATCCGCTGCAGCTTCTCCCCTTGTGTGCTCCGGGCCGCTCAGTTCCGGCAACGAGGGCGGGTCTCCGGAACGGCATGCCCCGGAAAGCATGCTCAGAGAGATTGCCAGGACGATGAACAGAATGCGAAGTTCCGCATTTTTTTCAGCGGCTTTTGTGAATTTATCTTCAATCCTCATTATATTTCCTGATACCGACAGATAATGCACAGGGGTAATTATGAATATAATAGGCGATAAACTGCGAACTGTCTCCGGAATCTTTATTCTGATACTTATACTGGGGGGAATTCTGCTTCCCCAGCCGCTGCAGGCTCAGCCTGATCAGAATGACCTGGTGAGGGTCTATGGCGAGCAGCAGGATGATTACAGCATCCGCTTTTATGCCGACAACAATCTGATCATTCCCGCCTATGTTGTTGTGACATTTGAAAACCTTGTGAACCTCTCTCCGGATACCGAGATGCCCTTCTCGGTTCAACTGGAATCCGGCGCCGAGAAACAATACCTCTTCTCATTGAACCCGGGTGACGGCGACAGGCTATCTTACCGTTTTTCATACACCTTTTCCCGGGGCAATCCCCAAAGCGTTTCGCCCGACGGGAGCTTTCTGTACACGTTCCCGTACACCCACGGCAGCAAGCACCGGATCACCCAGGGCTTTAACGGCCGGTTCACCCACATGGACGATAACCGCTACGCCGTTGATTTTGATCTGGAGGTCGGCACACCGGTGGTAGCAGCACGATCCGGCCTGGTGGTGGAAGTAAAGGAAGATTCCAATATCGGCGGCAGATCCGTGAACTACGGCCGCCACGGCAATTACATCCTGATCATGCACGAAGACGGAACGTTCGGTAATTATGTACACCTGAAACAGAATGGAGCGCTCGTGGAAGTGGGACAGGAGGTTGAACAGGGCGAACAGATCGGTCTCAGCGGCAACACCGGACGCTCCTCGGGCCCCCATCTTCATTTTGATGTGCGCATCCCTCTGGAAAACGGCCGGATGCAGTCCATTCCAATCCGGTTCCGTGGTCGGGACGGTGAACCGATCCAGCCCGAGGAAGGTGAGATCTATTATGCATATCAGCCCGAAGGCGGGGATTTCACAGAGATATTCGGCGCCGATTACACAAACAGCGACTTTGCCGAGTACAGCGGCACAGCCAGGGTGCAGGATAATCTGGACTTCAGGGTGGAACAGACTGATCTGACCTACGTCATTTTCATCGGCAACGGATTTGACTACCCGGTGAATGCCGAGGTCGAGCTGCGGCTGGAAAATATGAACAGTACACGGCAGAGTCCGGTGAATATCCGTCTCGGGGCGGGTGAGGAACGATTCCTTACCATTGTGCGCCCACGGGATGGCGTTTCCAGCTGGCGATACGGGTATGCGGTGAATTACCGCAGAATTGAATAGCCCTTTTCCCCGGCCGCCCAATCGCGCATCTCTCCCTCTCCCCCCGCCGCAGCCTCACCGGCTGACTTTCAAAGAACCCCGCTGATTCTAATCCGGAATCCTCATGCGTTGTTCAGACTCCGGCCATAGCTGCGCAGATACTCACCGTACATCCGGGCATATTCATCTGTCCTGCCGTCCACGGGAAGTTCCAGCGTATTGCCATCGAGATCGATGAACCGTTTTACCGGTTGAACCGCAATGGAGGTCGAGGTCATAAGCAGAGGTCGGGGTCTGGCCAGAAAATCATCGTAGCTGAGCAGCCCCTCTTTCATCCCGATGCCGTGTTTCTCCAGGCTTTTCCTGAAATTCATACGGGTAACCCCTGAAAGAATTGAATCCTCAGGCGGGCTGTATAGGCCGTCCTCTTCCAGCCAGTACAGATTGGCCCGGCTTCCCTCCAGCATAAGATCCCGGCGGTCAATCAGCACACTGTCCCAGCAGCCCCATTCCCGTGCGTGTTCCAGGGCCCTGGTGGACAGAAGCATGCTCAGAGACTTGGCCCGGGGGAAATGCCGTTCGCCCCTGTATGCGGCAAGGTCCACTCCTATTGGTTCGGGGAAATCCGGATCCTGATTTCCTTTCAGGGGGGGTATCTCAACAGGATACATGTACAGATCGCACCCGCGGCTGTTTTTCAACAACAGAACCTTAATATTGCTGCTCACAAGGCGGTTTTCCCGAATCAGCAGCTGAAGATGCCTGCGTATTTCGCTTTCTTCCGGAAGTCCGGTAATTCCGATGATTTCAGCGGATTGATGAAGTCGATGGATGTGCTCGGAAAGGAAATAGAGTCTGGCGTGTCGGAACCGAAGAGTTTCATAGACTCCAATACCGTTTGCATAATAGCTGTCATTCAGAAAAATCTGGGGTTCATCCAGCGGCCTGACGGTGCCGTTCACCACTGCATATTTTATTTCCTGTCCGCCGGAAGAACTCATGGTTGCCACCTCTCAAATAGGGTATGTTTTATATTGATACTGATTGATGTATTGTCTATGGGAAAACATATGCATGCTTCAGGGAGGAATCAACCGCTATGTCCGCTACCGTGAAGTTTCTACGCCGCAGATCCGTTTCAAAACTGATAATCATACCCATGCTGGTCTTTCTGGCCCACAGCCATCCATTTCTCCATTCTCAGGATCAACCTGAAAAATCCATCGTAATTCACATGCAGAAACCCGTGCTGTTTCCCCAGTCTGAAAACCAGCAAAGAATGCTTGAAGAACTGCTGTCCGATCTGCCCCGGGCTCTTGCCGCCGAATATGAATTGGATTCCGGCTTTTCTTCCGGCGGTGCAGGCGGGTCCGGCGGGTCCGCCCTGTACATTGAAACTCCCGGGGACGATACCAATATCACCGGCCGTGAATACCGTATGACCATCCGGAGAATTATCTCCGACGGCACATCAATCATTACCATGGAGCTTCTGGGCGTCGACGAATCCGCCGGCTCCGGCAATGCCCCCGCCCCCTTCACCCTGTTCCGGAATATTGAGGACCTGGATCTGAGGATGCTCTCCCAGATGCTCATGTACCAGCTGTTTCAATACGAGTCCCCCCATGCCGTGCTGTATCAGACAAATGAAAACCCACCGCCTCTGGTGCTTGATTACTGGAGCACCGAGTATATTTCATTCCGGGACATTGAAAGCAGTCTTACCCTGCTTCCGTTCTCGGTTGAAACCCGATCCTCAGGGGCAAGCATTATCGCCGCAGGCAGCCTCGCCCTTGAATTCGATCAGGAATTCCGGCTGAAACGTGTTATCGGGAAGGATTTCGTAAGACAGGGAAGATATTCTGATTTTTATGATATCGAGTTGAGTGCCTCGGAAATACTCTATTCCCGTCCCGCCGCCGGCTCCTACATCAACCGTTTTCATCCGATGACCGGAACTGCCGGACGGATATACACCCCCGTGCAGATCCCCTTGAGTTTTGAGGTTCTCAACGAAGGAGAACTGGTCGTTTCAGACAGTGCAAACCCGGATGTATTCAGGGTCAGTGAGGGCGAGAGCCGGCGTACAGCGTTTCATACCAACAGTTATACCGCCCCTTCAGTGCTCACGGTATCCATGGACGGCAGCCTCTGGGCATACGATATAATCAGCGGCATAATCAGCATCTTCAGTCCTTCCGGTAATTTTATTTCAAGCCGCATCCCTCTGCTGCCTCCTGACCAGAGGGGCCGGGTGAAATCCCTTGAAAGCCTGAACGACGGATCATATCTGATTCTGACCGACAGTCATCTCTATCGCTTCGGAAGCAACGGAATCCCTGTCTGGAGCATGGAAGGAATTCCCGGTGTGGAAAACTCGAATTTTATGTATGCCCTCGACATGGCATATAATCATCCAAGAGGAGAAATCATCATTCCTCTGAGCAGCACTTCAATGGTTCTCCGTCTTCTGGATCAGGCGGATAATCCCCGCCTTGACTCAGAACCCACAGTCAGTACCGAACCCGACCGCCGCCGTGAACTTGCAGACCTTCAGGCCGAGCGTTTTGCCCGCCCCGGCGACGTTCGTCTCCTCCGGGCAATTGCAGAGATCCATCTGGAAAATTCCGCACGAATGCCGGCGGAGTTTTATCTCCGAAGAGCATTGGAACTATCACCGGACAACATCGATCTCCAGACCCGCCTTGCCCGCCTCAAGGGGGAAATCCTCACTGAACAGACCCTTCTTCTTGCAGAAGAAACCCGTCAGCTTCTCATTAACCGGGGACCGGAGACTGCCCGTCCCAACTATCAGCGAACCATTGCCGCCTTCGAAGAACTTTTGTATATGAATCCCCGGGACGGGGAAATTGCCGAAGAAAAGCGCTCCCTTGAGCAGGAATTCCGCAGCTACACAGATTCAGCCGAAATCCCCCCTGGGCCTATAGAGTTCCGCAATCCGGTGTTTCCCGCCATATTTCCGTCACTCACCGGGTATTATGCAGTCCGGGGCTGGGGAAGCATGGAGTTGTACAATCCTTCACCGGCTGAGCTCAGCGGCATAGTGATATCTCTGCATATGCCCGAATACCTCAGCTTTCCATTGGAACTCCGTCTTGTTGAGCCGTTGCAGCCCGGGGAATCCCGGGAAATCCGGTTTCTTCCGGTGTTTACATCCACCCTTATGGAGTTGCGGGAGGCCGTGGCAATCCAGTTGAGTGTTCAGGCAGAATACAATCTTGGGGGTGAGCGGCGAAGACGGACTGCAGGATATGCCGCAGATATTCTGGGGAGCAGATCCCTGGTTTGGGATGACAGCGCAAAACTGGCCTCCTTTATCCAGCCATCGGAGCCCAATGTTGAGGAGTTCGCTTTCACACTCCTTAAGGAAAGCAGCCATGGGCCCGGACTCAGCAGCCTGGAGAGCTCGTTCAACTCCATAACTCTCCGGGCCTGGCGGATTCTGGAAGGACTGGGGCGATATGGTATTGAATATGTGGAAGACCCTGTAAACCCCATCTCAGGAATTCTGGGTGATTCCGATATTGTTGATACTGTGCGGTATCCGGGAACCACACTTCTGTATAAATCCGGTGACTGTGACGACAGCAGCGCATTATGTGCATCGCTGCTGGAAAGCGCAGGAGTGGAAACAGCAATAATGACCGTTCCCGGCCATGTTTTTATTGCCTTCAATAGCGGAGAGCCGGGGGTAAACCGATGGCTTTTTGAGATGGCCGGTCTGAAAGCCATTGAACACAATAACAGCCTGTGGATTCCCGTGGAAACAACCATGCTCAACCGGGGCTTCCTCCCGGCATGGAAGGCCGGGGGTGACCATCTTACCCGTTACGGCTATCCCGACGGCAACAGGGCCTCTCACAGCGCAGAACCAATTACGGAATTCATTCCGCTATCCCGAGCCCGTGCATTGTATCCTCCTGCAGCAGTCTCCGGACAAAGCTACGGGATTCTCGGCCCGGGAAGCGATTCCCTTATTCAGGCGCTGAACAACTCCCGGTCATTTTTCGCCCGTACGCATATTGACTCTGTGATTGAATCGGGATTATCCCGGCTTTCCTCCTTCACCGGCCGCAGATTGCTTCGGGAAAAAACCGTCCTGGGAGGATTTATTGCCCGTTTCGGAGAGCTGGAAGAAGCGGAACGCATGCTTGAACCCTTGGTTTCCCAGGGGGGAGGCAGTCGGACTGCCGCGAGCTATCTGATAAACGCCTATATCAGCCATGGAGAGTTCAACAGGGCGGAAACCCTGCTGAATGAACTCGCATCCCGGGCAGATCAAACGGAAGATCAGTTTTTCACCCGGGTGATGGAAATTCTCAATTCATCAGATCCTGAATCCGGACAACCCGGGGCCGGACGGAGGGCGGCGGAAGGGTTGGGAAGCAGCCGGGGAAGCAGAACGTCCCGAAAGGAAAGTGTTACCCTTGTGTGGCCTTCGGAGGACGGCGGCGGACGTTAAAAACCCGGGTGTTCTGGGTGCCGTCGCCATGATCCCCGTCCCTGGCTTTCTGGTACATCCGCCACTGGGCGTGAACTCGTTTTTTCGGATCCTCGGCTGAAACCCGCCGATACGATCCATCCTTTTGCAATTCATATGCCTGGGAATTATCGTTCATGTATACCTCAAGCATCTCCTGGATGGATTTTGCGCAGCGGGGATCCTCCACGGGGGTGAGCAGTTCAACCCGCCGATCCAGATTTCTTCCCATCCAGTCTGCGCTGGAGATGTACACCTCGGGGCTTCCTCCATTCAGGAAATATATCGCCCGGGGATGTTCAAGGTACCGGTCGATAACGGAGACAACCCGGATATTTTCACTCAAGCCCTTCACTCCCGGTTTCAGCATGCAGATTCCCCGAATATTCATATCGATCCTGACACCCGCTTGGGAAGCCTGATACAGGGCCTCAATAATCACCGGGTCCGAGAGGGAGTTGATTTTCACCATAATATGACCGGGATTTTCCCGGCTGTGTTTATCCTGCTCCCGTTCTATGAGCTGAAGGATCTTGTTCTTCAGATTATGGGGAGCCATGGAGAGTTTGCTCAAAGCGGGAACCGCAGAGTAGCCGGTTATTGCATTGAAAAAAAGCCCCGCCTCATAGCACAGATCTTCCCTGGCGGTTATCAGGCCGATGTCCGTGTAGAGCCTGGCGGTTTTATCGTTGTAATTTCCGGTACCCAGATGCAGATAGCGTGAAATACCCCGCTCCTCTCTCCGTATGATCAGCATGGCTTTGGCATGTACCTTCAGCTCGGCTATTCCGTAAACAACAATTACCCCGGATCGCTCCAGCCGCTCGGCCCATTCGATGTTGCGTTTCTCGTCAAACCTGGCCTTCAGCTCCACCAGCACGGTTACCTGTTTTCCGTTTTGTGCCGCAGCTTCCAGAGCCCGGACAATGGGGCTGTTTTTGCTTGTCCGGTAAAGGGTCATTTTGATAGCCAGTACGCCTTCATCCTGTGATGCAGCCTCCAGCATCCGCATCACCGGGCCGAAACTTTCGAAGGGGTGCAGAAGCAGCCGGTCACGGGTCTTAATCCAGTCCCAGATGCTCAAATCCTCCGCATCCGGCAGAATGTCCACGGGCTTCCAGGGTTCATCCCTGAGAGAGTCGAAGCCGTGCACGAATACCAGGTCCATAAAATCACCCAGCTCCAGGGGATTGGGGGTTATAAATACCTCATCTTCAGTAAGATTCAGACTTTCCCGCAGCAGATTTTTAATCTTTGCGCTCGTATTGCTGCAGTTTAACCGTACTGCTTCGGAACTCAGGCGCTCACTAAGCACCTGCTCCATGGCTTCTACAAAATCCTCATCTCTGCTTTCATCCACCGCAAAATCCGCATCCCGGGTAATGCGGAACATAGCGTGTTCTTTCACCTCATATCCGGGGAAAATACTGGAGGCAAACATCACCACAAGGTTTTCAAGCAATGTGAAGTAAAAGCTGCCTTCTTTTGAGGGCAATCTGATAATCCGCTCCGCTGAGCTGGGAAGCTGTACGACTGCCAGATGCTCTTCACTTTCTCCTTCCCTGCACAGCACAAAACCGGCATGGAGCCGCATATTTCCCGACTTAACCATCGGCTCCCGGCCATTTACTCGTACCGGAGTGAGAAGGGGGAAATAGTCATTGAGAAACTTCTTTTTTAAAGATGACTTCTGTTCAGCATTCAGATCCGGAATATCAAGATACTGAAAACCCTTGGATTTCAACTCCGGGAGTATTTCCTCAAGGAGCACACGGTACTGCTGCTGAAGCATTTCCCGGTATTCCCGGTAAATCGCCTTCAGCTGTTCTTCAGGACTCATTCTGCTTGGACAATTGGTGTAATTTCCCTGCAGATATTGAGTCTTCAATGAGGCCACCCTGACCATAAAAAACTCATCGAAGTTGCTGCTCACAATAGAAAGAAATTTCAAACGCTCCAGAAGCGGCTTGTCGCTGCGCACTCCCTCATATAAAACCCGACGGTTGAATTCTATCCAGCTGAGCTCCCGGTTGAAATATCGTATATCGTTACTTTTTTGCTTCATATTGCATTCCTTGGCAATCATCTTTTCGGAAAAATCAGGTTAATCAGCGGAGAATCACCTTATATCCGTACACTTCTTCAAAAAGCCCCGCCTTGAGATTAAGGCCGTATCTTTCAATGGATAAATCCCCGCTGTGCTCCCCAGAGATAAACATATTGGTGTTATCTATTTCAACTTTCACATTCCGAAAATGCTGACCATGCCCCCGGTCCAGGGCATCCGCCACCCGGAGAATTGCCGCCAGTTTCATAACTGCCAGCCGATGCTGCCGGGGCAGCGTTCCGAATTCCAGATGGGATTTTACCGGCTTGGCTCCACGGTGATACCGGACCACATTTGAAATTATCCGGATCTCCTCGGGGGAAAGACCGAAAATTTCAGAGTGAGCCACAATATACTGTCCATGTTTATGATGGCCGGACTGATTTATGAAATATCCAACATCGTGGAGCTGACTGGCAACCTCGAGATACAGCCGTTCTCTCAACCCCAATCCGTGCTCTTCACTGAGCTGATCATACAGCTGGAGACTTAACTCCTTGACCCGCTGGGCATGACGCTCATCAATATGGTACCGCCTGCCCAGGCTCAATGCCGAAGCAACCACCTGGCTGGCGAAATTTTTATCCAGAGCGGCGGTCTGCCCCATAACGTTTCTCAGGAGGATCCCCTCACGGATGCTCACATCCGGAACGATTATCTCCTGGGCGGAGGTTTCCTCCAGAAATATCTTGAAAATGAGAAGAGCAGGGAGCAGCCCTTCAGCTTCATTATAGGTAACCCCCAGGTCCCGGACGGTTTCCTCAACGCTTTTTTTCTGAACTGCATTCACAAAATCAAAAAACCGGTCCCTCTTGATAATGGAATAATGCTCTCCCACGCTTTCTCCGCTGTTATAGCTGGCTATTCGGGCATCACCCCCAACCATAATGAAATACCTGATCCGTTTTAGATCACTATCTGTATGCAGGTTCGCAACATGAAGGCGGAATTGTTCACGGAGGAATTCTTCCATATTTTCCCCCGAATCCCAGCGGCTTTTCAGCTGCTGCTCAAGACGAAGGGTACCCACCTTGAGACTTTGGGCGGCCTGCATCTTGCCCCGATACATGATCATCAGTTCTGTTGATCCCCCGCCGACTTCCATAATGATTGAATTGGATCGGGAAAATGACGCCCGGAAATTTTCCACCGCATGAAGAACGGCAATATACGTGAGATGATTTTCCTCTACACCGTCAATAATCTGTACCTGAAAACCGGTTTTCGTCTGAATTCGGTCAACAAAGGTATCTCTGTTTCTGGCCTCTCTTACGGCGCTGGTTGCAACTACATAGGCGTCTTCCGGCTCAATGTTCCAGCTTTTCAGGAGTTCGGCGAACCCGGTCATAATCTGCACGGCCTGCATCATACTGGCGGCTTTAATGGTCTTGGTAATAAAAACATCCCGGCCGAGACCTACAGGCCTGCTGGCCCGGTCCAGACGCTGGTAGCCGCCGCTTGCATCCAGCTCCAGAATGACCAGTCTGATGGCGGTTGAACCCACATCAATTACTGCAACTACCGTGTCCCCGGATCCGTTATCCGGTGTATGTGCGGAATTATTTCCTTTGTTTGATCCTGCCCCGTTTTCCTTTCTCATGAAACTCCAAATTCATCGTGAAGAAGCAGCGCCGCACCGGTAATCACCGTATCATCACCCAGTTCGGCTATTTTCACTTCCACATCTTTCAAGAGTACGGGCATGGCATTGTCCCGCATCCCTTTTTCCGCTCTCTTCACAAAATCTTCGCCCAGTTTTTCTATCAGACCACCGCCCAGGATGATCATTTCAGGATTGAAAATATTCACATAATTGGCCATTCCTATGCCCAGAAAATCCGCCGCCCGATGTACAAGATCAATGGCGGCTTCTTCCCCGGCGTCCATGGCTTTTTTGATATGGCTGCTCTTGATTTTGGTAAAATCCGTACCCACCTTCTCCAGTATGCTGGGCGCTTTGCCGGTGGAAGCCAGCTGCACCAGATCCTTGGCCAGGGCCGTCTTGGAAGCCAGAGTCTCAAGGCATCCGTAGCGCCCGCATCCGCAGAGGCGGCCGTTGGACTGCACGATCATATGTCCCAGCTCGCCGGCTCCGCCGTTTGCTCCCCGATAGAGATGCCCGTTGAGAACCAGGCCGCCGCCGATCCCGGTGCCGGGATATATTCCGATAATGTGCCGCTTTCCCTTGCCGGCCCCCCGCTTGAATTCACCGTATATGCCCGCATTCACATCATTGTCAACCAGGGCGGGGACGCCCAGCGCATCATTCAGTTTATCCCGGAGAGGATAGTGCTCGAATCCGATATTGGTGGCTGAAAGCACAACACCGTTTTTAAAATCCACCGCAGACGGAACCGCAACGGCAATTCCGTGAATGTCGTGATCATTGAGTGAATTTTTCTTTTTCAGTTCCTTTACGCTTTCCAGCATCAGCTTCAGAATCTCATCGCCCTCTGTGGTCTGGGGGGTTTTGGTCTTAACGCTGTCCAGGATATCCTGATCGTTGGAATACAAGGCTGTCAGCATCTTTGTGCCGCCAAGATCTATTGAAACAATCATTTTCCTCTCCTCTCCGGTCATTATACAAAATCTTGTATTGATTGTGACAGAAACACAAGGGTATTCTTAGGGTATGAAAAAAATTCAGCGGGGCGTAATTATCGGACGCTTCAACCCACCTCACAACGGTCATAAATATCTCATAGATTTTGCATCATCATTTGTAGATGAGCTGTATATCTTTGTGTGCACACTCTCCCGGGATGAAATCCCCGGGGATCTCAGGTTTCAATGGATGAAAGAGCTCTATCCTGATGCCCACAATATTCATATCACCGAAGAAAACCCCGATGCAAACCGGAAACAACCCAATGCCCATAAAATCTGGGCTGATGCAGTACAACGCCATATGGAACATGCAGGAGCCGGAGAAGGTGCGGACTATCTATTCGCATCAGAAGAGTACGGCTGGAACCTGGCCGGGGAACTTGGAGCCGAATTTATTCCTGTGGATCCGAACAGAGACCAGCTTCCGGTATCAGGCTCGGACATCCGGAATCATCCCCTGAATTACTGGGATTTCCTGCCCGAGACCGTACGCCCCTATTTCATAAAGCGTATCGGAATTCTTGCAGGAAAGGAGAGTGAGGCTCTTGCCCGCCAGGTGGCCGGAAGGACCGGCAGCTTGTACGCTCCTTCTTACCGGCGGTACTATAATGAAATTCTTCGAAGTCATAACAAGCACACCACCATTCACGAAACCCCGGAAGAAACCATTCATCACGCCCAGCGGGCAATGGAACAGGCTTTGAGCAGACAGGCCCGGCGCTTTCTTTTCCTCAGCTGCTCGGGAAATCCGGAGGATCTCAGGTCGGAAATTGCTGCACGACGGTTCGACCGGCTGGTGGTTGTGGAGTCCCTCATGGACTCACGGGAACGGGAAGATGTACTGGAGGTTATTCAGTCGGACAGTGAGATATCTTCCCGAACTTCATTTTTTCATTTCTCAGCCAAATTAAGTGATACAATACATTCAGATTTACTGGATGCGTTCCATATAAGCGGTCCGGCGGCACCCGCTGACTGACTGCAAAAAGAATTGAACTGTTACATCTATTCTGGAGGATACACATGGATTTCATGGCAATTATTTGGGCTATCATCGGATTTTTCATGATTATTGCAGAGTTCTTTGTTCCCGGACTGGTGATCATATTTTTTGGTACAGGCGCCCTTCTCACGGCTCTCCTGACGGCTCTTATTCCCGGAATTACCGGATCTTTGCTTCCCCAGGTCCTGATTTGGCTGGGATTCTCTACTCTTTCTCTTATAAGCCTACGAAAATATTTCAAGAAGATTTTTCGGGGCAAACAGATTACCTCAAGGGATCATGAATACGATGACGGCGGAAGAACCGTTGAAGTACTGGAAACCATCGGTCCGGAAACCGCAGGAAGAATTCGGTACAAGGGTACCAGCTGGGCAGCTCTCAGCTTCGATAAAACCTATCAGCCCGGTGACAAGGTTTGGATACTGAAGCAGGAAGGCATGACCTACTATGTGGGCGATCCGCTTCTGCCTGAGGATGATGATGCGGGAGATATCTGAGATATTTTTGAATATTTACAGAATCCGCCGTGTATATACAGATGTCTGACGTGTATTCTATAAGTGATAATCCGTATCATCCCCCAAAGATGATACGGGTTTAAAAGGGTTAGGAGGTAATATGGATTTTTTCAGCGGACTGCTGATCAGCGGCGGTCTTGCAGCCCTGGTGGTCATTGTATTTTTCAAGCTCCTGCGGATCGTTCCTGAGCAGCAGGCATGGGTCATAGAGTTTTTCGGTAAGTTTCAGAAAACTCTTGGACCCGGTTTTCACATGGTTCTCCCGGGAATTCAGCGGGTGGTGGATAAACACGAACTGAAAGAGGAGGTAATCGACGTACCTCCTCAAATATGTATTACCCGGGATAACGTACAGGTTACCGTGGACGGGATTCTGTATCTTAAGGTGATGGATCCGGAAAAAGCCAGCTACGGTATTGATAATTACCGCTATGCGGCAGCCCAGCTCGCCCAGTCCAATATGCGCAGCGAAATCGGGAAGCTGGAACTTGACCGCACGTTTTCCGAACGGGAGATTATGAATAATGCAATTGTGAAAGCTGTTGATGAGGCTTCGGATCCATGGGGCATAAAAGTAACCAGGTATGAAATCAAGGATATCACCCCTGAAAACCCCATAATTGATGCAATGGAAGCCCAGGTGAGAGCTGAACGGGAAAAACGGGCGGAGATCCTGGAATCCGAAGGGGTAAAACAGAGCCGGATCAATGTCTCCCAGGGTGACAAGAGTGAATCCATCAATAAATCCCAAGGTGACAGGCAGAAGAAGATCAATGAAGCCCAGGGAAGGGCAGAGGCAATTACCATTGTTGCCGATGCAACTGCACAGGGTCTTCAGGAGATCGCCAAAGCCATAAAAGAACCTAACGGCGAGAAAGCGGTTAATTTGCGGCTCACCAACCAGTTTGTCCAGCAGCTCGAGGAGATCCTCAGCGATGCCCATGTATCGGTAATGCCCCATGACCTGGCCCAGATACAGTCGGTTATTTCCAGCGTTCTGCCCGGTAAGTCCGGAGGATCCCAGGGAGGTGCAGCATGAGCGGTATGTTTCTCATAAATATTTTATTGGCCGGTTTCGGTCTTACTATTGTTATTTCGGTTATCCGAAGCATCCAGATCATTCCCTCCAAAACAGTACGGGTCGTTGAGAGACTGGGAAAATACAGCACAACCATGGAGGCAGGGCTTCATCTGCTTATCCCCTTCATAGACAAGGTTCGCTACCAGCACTCTCTGAAGGAACAGGCGCTTGATGTACCCAGTCAAAGCTGTTTTACGCTGGATAATGTGAAGATCCAGGTAGACGGTGTGCTCTACTTTCAGGTGATGGATCCCAAGAAGGCAAGTTACGGAATCACCAACTACCGCCTGGCGACCATCTATCTGGCCCAGACCACCATGCGTTCGGTTATCGGAAAACTGGATCTTGATAAAACTTTTGAAGAGCGGGAGCAGATCAATGCCGCCATTCTGAAAGAGGTTGATGAGGCTACCGATCCCTGGGGAGTAAAAGTCACCCGGTATGAAATTAAGGACATTACCGTTCCGCCGGACATTCTCCAGGCCATGGAAGTTCAGATGCGGGCTGACCGGGACCGACGGGCGGTAATTGCCCGGTCCGAAGGCGAACGGGATTCCAAGGTGAACCACAGTCTGGGTGAAATGGAAGAAAATATTAACCGTTCCGAGGGGATCAAAGAGCAGCTGATCAATGAAGCACAGGGACGGGCGTCGGAAATCCTTGCTATCGCAAAAGCCAGCGCCAACAGTATCCGTACATTGGCCAAGGCGATCTCCGTGGAGGGTGGTGATGATGCACTCAATCTGCAGATAATGGAAGGCTACCTTCAATCAATGAAATCTCTGGCAAAAAAAGACACTCAGGTGGTATTGCCGGTGGATTTAACCCAAATTGATGAAACCCTGGAAAAACTGAAGAAAATCAGTATCACATCAGGAAAGGAATCCTGAACCCGTTTTTAACGACGCGTTAATACAAACGGCCGACCGGGAATTTCCGGTCGGCCGTTTTTTTTCAGCCTGGACTGTATAACCTTTTGATGGTTGGACTATTTGATTGCCGGCCCGGCATGTTCCCGGGTTATCAAGACCGGCAGTAGGATCCGGCGAAGATCAGGGTACGATGCGCTTCCTGTCCCTGGGAAACAGACTGGCTTCCTTTACATTGGACAGACCGAGTATCTTCTGAGTAATCCGTTCCAGTCCGATGGCGAATCCGCCATGGGGGGGACAGCCGTACTTGAAAATATCAATATAGCCGCCCAGTCCCTCCTCGGTCATACCGAATTTGGGCAGGGTTTCTTTCATCATTTCGTACTCATTGATCCGGCGGCCGCCGGTGGTAATTTCAAGTCCCCGGAAAATCAGGTCAAAACTTCTGGTCTTCAACCCGTCGGGGTATGTGTAGAACGGTCTCTTTTTTCTGGGGAACACAGTGATAAATACCGCAGGTACTGAATGCTCCTCCTGGGCCCATTCACAGATCAGCCGTTCACCCTCGGGGTTTATTTCGAAGACCTTCTTCCCTCCCCTCATGGAGATAATCTTTTTGGCCTCGTCATGGGTGATCCGGGGAATATTATTTACCGCCTCATCATCAGGAACCGTTGCTCCGTATTTTTCGAGAATGGCAGCTTCGTTTTCCCGTATCCCCCGGAAAATCGCTTTGAGAATTTCCGATTCAATATCCATGAGATCATGCTCATCCTCAATAAAGGCAAGCTCCACATCAAGGGAAACATATTCGTTCAAGTGCCTGGGGGTATCATGCTTTTCAGCCCGGTAGGCCGCCCCCACCTCAAAAACCCGTTCAAGACCGCTGGCAACCATTGCCTGTTTGTAGAACTGGGGACTTTGTGCCAGATACACCGAGGTATCGAAATATGCCACCTCAAAGAGTCCCGTGCCCCCTTCGGTGCCGGAACCGATCAGCTTGCTGGTTTTTATCTCGGTAAAATCCTGACTCCGCATGTATTCCTGAAAGTACCTGATCACGGAACTCTGCAGACGGAAAATATCCAGAATCTTGGGGTTGCGGATGCTGATCATTCTGTTATCCAGAACAGATTCGATACCGGTATTGTCCGCATCCTGGTTAATCTGAAAAGGCAGATCCGGGGCTGCGGGCGCCAGAACACTGCTCTCACCGGCCTGAACCTCGAATCCACCCGGAGCCTTGGGGTTTGCCCCGACTGTTCCGGTAACCTGAATAACCGATTCCAGGCTGTACTCGACTTTTCCTTCGTATACCAGCTGGAGAATTCCGCTTCGATCCCTGAGGAGTACAAAACTGATTGCTCCCAATTCCCGGATTCTGTGTACCCATCCGGATACTGTCACTTCCCTGCCTTCAAATTCCGGAAGTTCCCGTGCAAGTGTACGTTTCATCATAGTTTATCGTCCTTTTCAAGCTGAGCTGCGAATTCCTCTGCGATTACTCTGGCAAATGCGGATTCGGAACTGTCGGGTCCCATGGCCCTGGCTCCTTCCTTCCACAACTGGTGACTTGTCACATAATCCGCAAAATCCACAAGTCCCTCCTGCTGGGATGTACAGTAAAAACGCACACCCTTCGCTTTTCCGTATTCAAGGGCTTCCCTGATGGAAAATGGGGACTGACTGAGGTTCGCCGTACCTGAATCATACAGTTCCAGAACCAGGCAGTTAACCCCCTGATCAATCAGTGCTTTAATCAGCGAACTTTGCATTCCCGGATATATTTTCACCAGCGCCACTCGTTTGAGAATCTGCTCAAAGATAGACGTCACATAATCAAGCTCAGGAAGCTCATCCAGCCGGTCGATATCCAGGTCCGCATTGCTTTCCGTTTTCTTAAGAATATTCTGATTCCAGGTGCTGAACAGCTGTTCGCCGTCTTCAAAATTCCTGAATTTCAGATTATATGCCGGATACACTCTTCCGGAAACGGATACACGGACAGATGAAGGACCGGAAACATCAAGATCGGGCCAGCCTTTTCTTCCCGCCGCTTCCAGCTCCATAATTCCGTTCTTCAGATGGTCAACTCCTGAAGAATCTTCTTCCAGGGGATTCACTGCCGCTGTGAGAAGGATGGGCGTGTTGGAGGAGCCGAAAAACCAGTGGAGAAGTGCCGCGGTGTATGCCAACGTGTCGGTTCCGTGTGCAATGAGAATACCGTTGCTTCCCCGTTTCAGGAGCTTGAAGATTCTGTGAACCAGAGCTGCCCAGTCTTCAGGTGAGAGTTCTTCACTCAGGAATTTACCCATCTGAATTTCTTCGAACCTGAGATCCGCGGCTATTTCACCGTCGCGGGCAAGATATTTCCGGATATCCAGCATATCCCCCGGCTCGATAAACCCGTCACCCCTTCGGGTTCCGGATATTGCTCCGCCGAAACTGAGGATGTCCAGAGTTCTTACCTGCAGCGAGCTTGACAGCAGCTGCTGAACTTTTTTCGGTTCGGCCCGACCGGAGCTGGCCTGCATCACCTTGCCGATGAGAAACTTCACCGGCTTGGAATCTCCCGCCTGGATTTCCTGTACGGCCTTGGGAAAATCATTGAGAACCCCATCGATAATCTCCTGAATGGCACTGGAATCGGTTATCTGTTCCCAGTTCCGTTCTCTGATAATTGTTTCGGGATCCTTGTCTTCCTCAAAAATCACCTGCAGCACCTGCTTGGCGATCTTTCCGTGAATCCGACCCTGAGTCAGCAATTGAAGCATCTCCACCAGGCGACGTGAACTCAGAGGACTGTGTTCCAGCACCATTCCGTGGCGGTTCAGCTCTTTCTGGACATCGCTGCTCAGCCAGGATACCAGCTGCAGCGGGTCGGCACCGCCCTGTATACATTCTTCAAAGAAATCGGCGGTGAACTTTTCATCGCAGATGAAATCCGCCTGAAGCTCGTTCAAGCCGTAATCGTTTCGGTAGCGATCCCTTCTGCTCAGGGGCAGTTCAACCTGAAGATCTTCCACCTGGGAGAGAAATTCCTTGTCCGTCCTGAACGGAGGAAGGTCGGGTTCGGGAAAATACCGGTAATCGTTGGCGTTTTCCTTGGTACGCATAATCTCAGTCTGATCCCGGTTTTCATTCCAGAGCCGGGTCTCCTGAACTATGGTTCCGCCCTTTTCCATGATTTCGCTTTGCCGTGAAATTTCGAAACTGAGAGACTTGCGGACAAAGCGGGAGGAGTTCAGGTTTTTCACCTCTACTTTATTTCCCAGCCCCTGGCCCGCAGGGTTGATGGATACATTGGCATCTGCCCTCATGGACCCTTCTTCCATGTTGCCGTCGGAAACTCCAAGATAGCGTACTATTCGCCGAAGCTCCTGAATGAGAACCTCCGCCTCTTCTGCCAGTTCAAGATCCGGTTCAGTCACAATTTCAAGGAGGGGTGTTCCGGTGCGGTTGAAATCCAGAAGGCTCATGTCTCCCGCATGAACCATCTTTCCCGCATCCTCTTCCAGGTGACATTCGTGAATCCGAACCCGTTTCTTTTTCCCGTTGAATTCAATATCGATATAGCCGTCAGTCCCCAGGGGCTTCTCAAATTGGGATATCTGATAGTTTTTCGGCAAATCGGGATAAAAGTAGTTCTTCCGCTCAAAAACACACTCTTCGCTGAGCCGGCAGTTCAGTGCTCTGGCCACCGCATAGGATTTCTTTATGGCTTCTTCATTCAATGCGGGCAGAGATCCCGGCAGGCCCATACAGACCGGGCAAACATTGGTGTTGGGCTCATCCCCGAAATGGTTTTTACAGCTGCAGAATACCTTGGACTCGGTTGTAAGCTGTACGTGTATTTCCAAACCGATAAACGATTGGTACATTCGCTTCTCCTTGATTTGACCCATGTTCACCCCCTCTCCAGACGGTATTCCGCCGGATAATCCCCGGGGCTTTGTATCGGAAAGCTCTCTTTCAATATTTCAGCGCATTCAAACAGCAGATGCTCATGAAAGGCAGGCGCCATGAACTGAACTGCGGTGGGCAGAGTATTCAGAACCGGTCCGGGAACTGACAGTCCGGGAAGACCGGTGAGATTCGCGGCGGTGGTGAATCGGTCTGCAATTTTCTGCTGGAATGCATCCAGGCCCTGCTCTCCGTGGGGGAATGCCTGGGTGGGAAAAACCGGCAGCATCAGCGTATCAACACTTTCAAAAAGCTCCCTGAATTCCCGGCGGATTTCGGTGCGTATCTGCTGTGCTTTATGATAAAATCTGTCCTGGAAACCCGAGCGAAGCACATAGGTACCCAGAAGAATTCGCAGCTTCACCTCATCGCCGAATCCCGCATCCCGGGACTTTCTTACAAGTTCATCAGGATTTTCCGCAAATATCGGCCGCTCTCCATAACGCACACCGTTGAACCGCGCCAGATTCGCACTGGCCTCGGCGGTTGCAATGGTGTAGTAGGAAGGCACCGTATATTCAAGACTGGGCATCTCCACTTCTTTCAGCTCATACCCGGCTTTCTGCAGCTGTTCCACAGCCTGACCGTATGCTTCACCCATTTCCTCGCTCAGCCCCAGCTCTCCGGTGAGAATTCCGATGGTTTTCACCTCTTTCTTGGCAAGCGGGAAATCCCGGTAATCCACTGAACTCTGATCCATTTCGTCCCTGCCCCGGATGGCGTGAAAAACATCCCGTGTGAGATCGATATCTCCGGCCATAACCCCTACCACATCCAGCGATGACGCATAGGCCACAAGTCCGTATCGGCTTACCGAACCATAAGTTGGTTTCAATCCGTAAATTCCGCAGAATGCTGCCGGCTGACGCACAGACCCTCCGGTATCTGAACCCAGGGCAAACGGTACCAGACCTGCAGCCACCGCCGCCGCCGAACCTCCCGACGACCCCCGCAAACCCTGCTCAGATCCCAGGGGTTGTGACTCTGCTGGAGCGCGGAGTTATCGTTTGAAGATCCCATGCCGAACTCATCCATATTTGTTTTTCCGGCGGGAACAGCTCCGTGGGCGCTCAGCCGCTGAATCACTGTGGCATCGTAGGGTGAAACGAAATGCTCAAGAAATTTCGACCCGCAGCTCAGGGGCATGTTCTTCACGGCGATATTGTCTTTTACTGCATAAGGAAGGTTTTCAAGGGAGTTATTGCTGGAATTATTGTCCGGATTGGATTGAGAATTATTGCCGGCAGCATCACCGGCCGCTGGCTGAACATTCTGTTCCTTCGGGGAAAAGTGAAGAAACGCCGACACGGCCGCATCGCGGTCCGTCACAAACTTCCGGTACTCGGCCAGGCCTTCCCGGGTGCTGGCTTTCCAGTCTTTCATATAACTCCGTCCTAATGAGAGAATAGTTTCACCTCGAAACTGAGGCCGTCAGGCAGCAGTTTCTCCGGCGGATGAGAATTCTACAATACGTTGGGTATGGCGATAAACCGGTCTTCCAGATCAGGAGCCTGCTCCAGAATATCATCACTGAGAGACGACTCTGAAGCGTTATCGCTGCGAAGTGCATTGGTTTTAAGAGGGATGTGGTGTTCTACGTCGCCTTCTTTCAGCTCGAGCTTATCCATGATTTCAAAATATTCCACCAGCTGGCTCACTGCCTGAGCAAAACCGGCCTTTTCTTCCTCACTGAGTTCGATATGTGCGAGTTCAGCGGTTATATCCAGTTCTTTTGTATCCATATCTGATTTTTGTACACAGTGGGAGGTGAAAAGTCAAGGTTTTATGCAATCAAGTCGTATATTTATAGAATAAATATGCATGGATATGAAAAAAGCAGATTTGACTTATCCCGGCTAAAAATGCTAATTTCAGTTTCTTAATCTAAAAACTATTCAATCATGTTATAATGGACTCTGTATACTTACACGGAAAGACATAAGGAGACTCAGTGCAAAAAAAGGAATTTCCCAGTATCCGTTTTTATGACCAGGATTTTGTGGATATCTACAACCAAACCTGGGCATGGGTGGAAGATTACTACTCAGATGAAGTAGATATCAACGGAACTCCGACGCGCATTTTTACCCCGCCGGAAGGGGACAGGATAAGTTCACTGGACAGCAACTTCTCCACCTTCTTTCTGGTGTACAGCAATAAAATATATCCAAGCCTTCCTCAGCTGGATTTTTTCTACAGCCGGCAGGAGGAAAACGGCGCAATTCGGCACCAGTATTCTCTGGTGGAAGACGCTCCCATCTTTACCGATGAAAATCCTGAGTCCGTGGGTCTCCCCCTCTTTTCCTGGGCAGAATACAATCTGTTTCACAAGCTGGGGAATAAGAAACGGATCAAAGAAATTATGCCTGTACTGGAGAACTATTTCAGCTGGCTGGAATCCAATTTCCGGGATGAAAACGGTCTCTATGTGGTTCCCCTTTCTGCAACTGGAATGGATAATTCCCCCAGGAGTGAGGCAAAATACCTGCTTGATTTTAATATGGTGATGGCCATTAACGCGCTGTACATGAGCGAGCTGGGAGATATTCTCAACGACAAGGAAATTGCCTTCAAGTACAAGCGGCATTATTTCTCTCTGAAAACCAAAATCAATCAGAAAA
The DNA here is from genome assembly GCF_000507245.1 of Salinispira pacifica. GTDB lineage: Bacteria > Spirochaetota > Spirochaetia > DSM-27196 > Salinispiraceae > Salinispira > Salinispira pacifica. The sequence continues at coordinate 3,766,861 of NC_023035.1, forward strand.
TGTGGAATGAGGAAGCGGGGTTTTATTTTGATCTGGATGCCAACGAGGAACAGCTGAAGGTGAAAACCATCGGCGGCTTCTGGAGTCTCCTGGCTGAGCTTCCCAATGATGCGAAATTTGACCTGCTGCTTGCTCACCTGAAGAACCCGGATACCTTCGGTACACCCCATCCTTTTCCATCTCTGGCCGCCGATGAACCGGAATTTGATGAGACGGGAAAGGGATACTGCGGGTCAGTGTATCCCTACCTCACTTTCATGGTAATTAAAGGTCTGGAAAAATATCAGGCATATGATCTGGCCCGGGACTCCAGTATCCGCCATATGTACTATATGCTGGATACTCTCCATCCGGATGACAATAAGCGGGGAAATGTATTTGAAGCGTACCGGCCCATGAGAGACGGTGCGGCCCAATGGGAGGGAAACGAGAATTTTCCCCGTCCCATGTATCTTCCGTTCATCGGTCTTTCTACTGTTGCACTGATGATTGAAAATATCATCGGACTGTATATAAGCCTGCCTCGAAAAACCGTCGACTGGATCGTTCCCACCCTGGAAGCCATGGGAATCGAAAATCTTTCACTTAAGAGGAACCTCATTACCATTCTCAGCAACAAAAGCAAACGGGGATGGGAGATCAGGTTGGAGAGTGAAAAGCTCTACTATTTCACCATCGATATTCTCGGTGATAAGAAAAAAACCCTGCCCATACCCAGCGGCAAATGCTCCATGCTCATCGACAAGCTGTAAGTCTGCAGCCTGTTTCACTCAGTTTCCCGGGGTCTCAGTATCCCGGGACGACTGTACCCCCTGACTTCGAATGAATTCTGCAACCAGTTTACTGCCCACGCTGAACCCCGGCATACGGTTGGGGATTTCCTCAGGTGAAAACCATTCTGCTTCCACCAGCTCGCCGTCCAGGAACTCGATCTCCCCTTCCGCATAATCAGCGGTGAATGCAATCATATGAGAGTTGGGAAACGGCCAGGACTGACTTCTGGCATATTCAAGATTCGTAACCCTGAGATTGGTTTCCTCAAACACTTCCCGATGGACCGCCTCTTCCAGACTTTCTCCGGCTTCAACAAAGCCTGCCACCAGTCCGTAGAAACCCTTTGGCCGCTTCCGGTTACGCACCATCAGCAGCTTGTTGCCGTTCCGGATGGCCACAATAACAGCTGGGGCTATTTGTGGGTAATAGGTCTCCCCGCATTCCGTGCACACCATGGAAAGGTCATCCTCCCCGGGAACCGCAGGCGACCCGCACAACCCGCAAAAACGGGTGCGTCTCCGCCAGTATAATATCTGGGAACTTCTCATAATTGCCTGAAACAGCCAGTCATCAACGATGCCATACAGATCCCGCAGTGCGAACTCATATCTGCCGTCAGGCAGCCCGGTCTCGATTCCATCCCGGTGGGCGGGTTCGGCCGGGCTTTCAGAAAAACCTGTCCACACAGCCGCCTCATATAAAGAACCGGCGGATATCAGTCCATTATTACCCCTGTCATATTCATGAATCAGATCCGGCATAAGACTACCGGAAAGGCTTTGAAGCTGAACCCGATCGCTGCGTTCCGGTGAGAACCGGATAAGGGTATCTCCCTGCTTCATTCGGCGGATATGGGAATATGTGATTTTAAACATGTTACGTCCTGATGCTTTTTTTCTTCTATTCTGATAATACTAGTAATATGTCTGAAAGAATATCTTTGCTCTGTTTCCTGGGCAACCCCGGAAAACAATACGCAGCAACCAGGCACAACGCAGCCTGGTTGCTTCTCAATGCCTTTGAACAGGAAAACCCTCTTACCTGGCAGCAGAAATTCAAGGGGAAATTTGCCAAACACCAGGTTCCCGGAAAAAACGCAGTATACTTCTACACCCCTCACACATTCATGAACAAAAGCGGTGAAGGTGTGCGGGAAATTTCGGCGTTTTTTTCCATTCCGGAAAAGGAAATTCTTGTGGTCTACGATGAACTGGATCTGGTACCGGGAACATGGAAGGCCCGCAGAGGCGGCGGGTTAAAAGGTCACAACGGCTTGCGCTCGGTACAGCAGCATCTGGGGGACAATAATTTTGTGAGAATCGCAATAGGAATCGGCCGTCCCGATCATCCGTCTTTTCCGGTACAAAAATGGGTGCTTTCCACATTCCGTGAGGATGAAAAGGCGGATCTATTCCGGGGCTTCGATGACCTTATCGGCCTTCTGCGATCAATAGCCGACCAGGGTGTAATGATCATCCCCGGCAGCTGACATCCACGGAAGCTGAATATTCCTGGCGGCTGAACATTCCCGGCGACAGAGACGCCCGGGCATCCGGGGGTCGGCAGCCTGGGATCGATAGCCCGGGAGCAATAGCCTGCAGCCCTGCCGTCAGAGGGCAGTGCGTCCTTTCAGACTCCGGGCCAGGGTAAGACGGTCGGCATACTCAAGATCACCGCCCACAGGCAGCCCGAGAGCCAGTCTGCTCACGGTGACCCCCAGATGTTCCACCAGTTTTTTCAGATAAAGTGCGGTTGTATCCCCTTCAACTGTTGGGTTGGTTGCAATTATCAACTCCCGAACACTCCCCTGGCCTACACGGCCGATCAGGGACTGGATGTTCAATTCTGAAGGCCCCACCCCGTCCAGGGGAGCCAGGACTCCGTGAAGCACATGATAATACCCGGTATATTCATGGGAGGCCTCAAGAACGGCGATATCCTGGGGCTGTTCAACAACGCAGATCAGTCCTGCATCCCGGCGGGTATCAGCACACACCGGGCAGAGCTCATGCTCCGAATAATTGCCGCAGCGCCGGCACCTGGATATCTTCTCTTTCAGTGATACGATATGCTCACCCAGGTTCCGGGTAAACTCTTCATCACTCTGAAGGAGATAATACGCCATTCGTGTAGCACTTTTCTTGCCGATACCCGGCAGACGGGAGAGAAGATGGATGAGAGAGTCGAGATGATCCATTACATGCTCATCCCATGAAGCCCGGGGGAATATCCATTCCGCCGGTGAGAGAACCCATCTCTTCGCTGAGTTTCTCCCGTATTTTGGTCAGAGCATCGGCATGGGCGGCGCGGATAAGGTCCTGAAGCATGTCGATGTCGTCAGGATCCACAGCCTCGGGACTGATAGTTATTCCGGTTATTGCCATATCTCCCGAGAGTTCCACTCTCACCATATCGCCGCCGGCAGAACCGGTTACCCGGATGGATTTCATTTTTTCCTGGGACTCTTTCAGCTTTTCCTGTATGTTCCCGAAATTTTTCAACAGATCCATAGGATTCATTTGTACACCTCTTTCCTTTGTTTTACGTATTCTCTGAACAGAGATTTCAGTTCAGAAGTTCTCCCCGGAATACTTTTTTCACCATTGCCACATCCGGGTCTTCCTGATCTTCTTCTTCCTGAATATCGCTATGGGTAATATCAATTACAACATGAATTCCGAATAATTCCCGAATACTGTCGGCGATAAACTTTACGTCCTGCCGGGCGGTCCCCGCATGCATTGCCGTGCTGAACTGAATTGTGAGTTTCTCCCCTTCCTGTTTCCGTGCCACCGCAGAACTGAGGGTGGCTGCCAGAGTTTGACTTTCTTCCTGAATACGTTGAATGAGCTGCTGCCACTGTTGATCGCTGAGAATCGGGGAACCCTGGGAATCACCGGTTTCCGGTTGCTGAGGGACAGCCTCAGGGCTGTGAGCAGGGGATTCGGAAACTGCGTCCTCAGTATCAGAAGTACCGGAGACAGAGGCTGAAGAGATCTCCTGAGACTTCAGGGAGTTTTCTGCAGAACGGGTTGGATCATCCGGCAGCCGGGAGACTGATTGTGAAACAACCTGGGATGGGTTTTCAGGCATGCGGGCAATTTCATGCTTCAGATTGTGAAGCCGTTCCACAAGCTCCTCGGGTTCCAGGTAGTTGGAAATCCGGGTGATTTTACTGATAAGAATTTCCAGCTCAAGTCTTGCGTTTACCGTATACCTGATATCCCGGTATGCCTGAAGAAGCATCTCCAGAATTTTCTCCAACTGCGTGGACTTGAGAGCGTGAACAACTTTCTCTGAATAACTTTTCAGCGGATGTCCCAACAAGCCGTCCCGGTTAACTCCCTGGGCGGCGAACAGCAGTCCCCGGAAATAATCGCTGAGATCAATAATCAGCTGCTCAACGGAAATTCCCGCGGAAAACATGCCGTCAAGGTATTCCAGGGTTTCTTTTTCTTTTTGCCCGATTATCAGTTCAGTAAATCCGTTCAGTTCATCAATTCCAAGAAGGCCCAGTTTTTCCTTGATTTTTTCAAGGGTGATGTGCCCCTCCGAGAATGAGGCGACCTGATCAAAAAGGGTGTAGGCATCCCGCATGGAACCGGTGGACTCCCGGGCAATCCAGAAAAGAGCATCCTCATCGGATTTTATACCGATTTCATCCGCAGCCTCACCGAGAAGCTGAATGATCTCTTCAATGGGTATGAGCCGGAAATTAAACTGCTGGCATCTTGACCTGATGGTGGCCGGCACTTTATGAATTTCTGTGGTTGCAAAAATGAAGATGATATAATGAGGAGGTTCCTCGATAGTTTTCAGCAGCGCATTAAATGCAGAGTTTGAAAGCATATGAACTTCGTCGATGATATAAATTTTATATCTGCTGCTCTGAGGAGGGAAAAGCACCTCGTCCTTGATTGCCCGGACATCATTCACCGAGGTATTGGATGCACCGTCAATTTCGATAACATCCATTGCCACGCCTCTGCTGATCTCCTCGGCACCGGGATAGTCAAAACCTTCGGCAGTTCCCAGTTTGCTTTCATCGGGACAATTGAGAGCCCTGGCGAGAATTCGGGCGGTGGATGTTTTCCCGACCCCTCTGGGACCGGAGAACAGGTATGCATGAGCGATGCGCCGAGTCTTCAGCGCATTCAGGAGGGTGGCAGTTACAAATTCCTGTCCCACCAGTGTATCAAAATTCCGGGGTCTCTTCCGGCTTGCTGTCACTTCATATGCCATGGCGCTATTTTACGGATTTTTTAAAATAAAAAAACCCCTTCAGTCAGAAGTCAAGCGAACTGCGGCACACATACCAGTTACTTACCGCTGCTCCCTTCCGGGCCTGACGGGGTTGGGTAATGGCACATTGCACAGTGCCTGACAACATAACTAAAGGGGCGACGGAGAGAGAGGGATTCGAACCCTCGGTACCCGGGTAGGGCACACACGCGTTCCAGGCGTGCACCTTCGACCGCTCGGTCATCTCTCCAGTATCCTCCTGCTCATGCAGGAAGGTTATTCCTTTTTGCTGATCTACACTGCTGCGGGAAGCTGCGGTGTGCACAGCCACGATCCCGAGTGGACTCGAACCACCGACCCTCAGTTCCGCAAACTGATGCTCTATCCAGCTGAGCTACGGGATCAAAACGGAGAGGGTGGGATTCGAACCCACGGTACCCGGTTAGGGCACAACTCCTTAGCAGGGAGCCCGATTCGGCCACTCTCGCACCTCTCCAATTGTGCAGTATTGCACGCATTGTATAGATAATTTTTAAATAAATCAAACCATTATGGAAATAAATTCTCCGGATTGATTAACGGAGAGGGTGGGATTCGAACCCACGGTACGGGGCTACCGTACAACGGTTTTCAAGACCGCCTCCTTAAACCACTCGGACACCTCTCCAATTAGCGAGGCCTAAATATATAGAACGTATTTTGCTTTGTCAATAAGGTCCCTTTTTCAGCCCCTCGGTTCCCCCGGGAACCAGTTGTTGTTCCCTATACCCGTTTTCCACACTCCTTTAGAATGATCAGGATGATGATGCATTTTTCTTCCCGAGAATCGGTTTCAATAATGGATCCCGGGGAATTACCGGGCAATACCATTCAAGCAGCCAGAGTGTTGCTGGGAAGCTACATTGTCCTGGCAGATAAACCCCGAAGCGATGAAAAGACCGTCATTCCCCGCTGCGGCGGAATGATCATTGAGACAGAGGCATATACCCTGGACGACCCTGCTTCACATTCATTCGGCGGCAGGACACAGCGTAACCGGGTAATGTTCGCAGAGGCCGGATTTCTCTACGTGTACCGCAGCTACGGAATACACCACTGCATGAATATCGTCACCTGCGATCCGGGTTCCGGTGAAGCGGTTCTTATCAGGTCCCTGCTGCCTATCTTCGGACTGAGGGAGATGCAGGAGCGCCGCTTCCCGGAATCAATTACGGAAAAACAACCGTCTCCTGCCGGTCATGAAATTACCGGTGATGATCCCGCCGGACATAATCTCCCGGAGAAACAGAAAAAACGTCTTTGTTCAGGACCGGGAAATGTATGCAGAGCGCTGGGTGTGGATATGAGCTATAACGGGTTTCCTGTGTGTGTGGGAGAAGGCTCACATGAACTTGAGGGGCCGGATGTGTCTGGAAACTCCGGAATATTTCTGATTGAAGGAGCTGAGATGGAGCGTGTTTATCCGGTTGGTCTTGTGGAGGGATTTCCCGATTCTTTCACCCGTGAGATACGGGTTTCACCCAGAATCGGAATTACGAAAAACCCCCATGCTCCCAGAAGGTTTTTTTATTCTCTTCCCGGATATGTCAGTCGTTCAACAACAGGTCGTACAATCGCTTGAGATCATCTTTGCTGTAATAATGAATTTCTATGCGGCCCTTTTCTTCGCTTCCCTTTATGTCCACTTTGCTGCCGGTATGCTTGATCAGCGCTTCTTCCATATCCCAGAGCGCCGGTGTTTTCCTGCCGTGATCCGAACCGGGATGGGAGTCGTCATCTCCTGACTGCACCCGGGCGCCGCCGGTAAGCTCAAGAACCTGTTCCCGCAGATCCTCATTATCTCCTTCCGGTTCTCCCGGGGCACTGAGCTCTGCATGCAATCCGTCAACATGAAAACCGTCGTTGATCATCCGTGCAGCCTTTTCCGCCAATCGCACCGACAAGCCTTCCTGACGAATCAGATCATATAATTCCTTCAGCTGATCGCTGTGCTGCTCATTGACTGATAAAAGAGCCTTGGCGTGTCCGGCACTGATTTCCCGGTCTCTGATCCCGGTACGCACCTCATCGGGCAAGCGCAGCAGTCTCAGGGCGTTTGCGATGGCTGAACGGCTTTTCCCCAGCTTTCGGGAAACCTCTTCCTGGGTGTAGCCGAAACGGTCCATCAGACTTCTATATCCCTGTGCTTCTTCAATGGCATTAAGATCTTCCCGCTGAATGTTTTCAATAAGCCCGATTTCAAGCTTATCTTCATCGCTGAATTTTTTCAGTACAACCGGAATGGTCTGAAGCCCGGCAATTCCCGCAGCACGGTAACGGCGCTCCCCGGCTATGATCATATAGCGGCCGTTACTCTGGGGTTCCGCTACTATTGGCTGAATAATGCCCTTTTCGGCAATGGATGATGCAAGCTCATCCAGCTGTTCCTGCCTGAATTCCTTTCTGGGCTGATCCGGATTGGGAAAGAGTTGGGAGATTGATACTTCCTGTACAGATTCACCCTGATTGCGGGCATCCTCTACGGTTTCCGGCATCAGGGAACTGAGTCCCCGGCCGAGCCCTTTCTTAGCCACGCTGAATTACCTCTTTTGCCAGTTCATGGTAGCTCTTGGCACCTGCACAACCGGGATCATACTGATTAATGGGAACAGAATGGGAGGGGGCCTCGGAAAGTCTGATATTCCGGGGGATTATGGATTTATACACAAGGTTTCCAAAATATCCAACAACTTCTTTTACCACGTCCTGAGCCAGGCGGGTTCTGGAATCATACATGGTGAAAATGATTCCGCCGATTTTCAATGCCGGATTACTGGAGCGCTGCACCATTTTAATACTCTGCATCAGCTGAGTAATTCCTTCCAGTGCGAAGTATTCAGTCTGAAGAGGAATAAACACCTCATCTGCGGCGGTCAGACCATTCAGGGTAAGAATACCCAGGCTGGGAGGACAATCGATGAAGATGTAATCATAGTCTTCCTTGATGCTGAGAAGAGCTTCTTTGAGATAATATTCCCGATTGGTAACTTCAACCAGCTCAACAGTAGCACCGGATAAATCGGGACTTGCGGGGATGATCTTCAGGTTTTTGACCGATGTCTCCTGAACACAGGAATTAAACGGACTCTGCCCCGTGATCAGTTCATAGATTCCCGTATTCTGAACATCCGCACCCACGCTGGAACTGAGATTGCACTGAGGATCAAAATCCACCAGCATTACCTTTTTGCCTTCTTCAGCCAGGTAAGCACCCAGGTTCGCTGCGGATGTGGTTTTGCCCACTCCGCCTTTCTGATTTGCAAATACAATTATTCTGCCCATACCGCGTTAGTATATTAAATGAAAACGTTTATGTCATTCCAAATCTATTTAATTCTCACAGGGGAATGAAATATTCTCAAACGAAAGGATCTGTGCTATACAGTATTATTATGAGCAAAATACTAAACAAAGAAACAATGTTTCACTTTTCCAACTTTTACCACTTCAGCGGCGTGGCAAATTTATCTGAACTGAAGTCAGAAATTCTCACCCTGGGTGAACGATTACAGGTTATCGGTCTGATCATTCTTGCCGAGGAAGGAATCAATGCAACGGCAGCATCAACCGACAGCATGAAACTGGATGAATTCACCGACGAGCTTCAAAACATACTGCAGGTGAAGTTCCGGAATATCAAACGATCCTCTGCGCTTCTGAGACGAAGTCCCTTCAGAAAACTTAAGATAAAGATTCGAAAAGAAATTGTTACCCTTGGTGTGGAGGGAATAGATCCCGCCCGGGATGCAGGTACATATGTGGAACCCGAGGAATGGAACAACCTTATATCCGATCCTGACGTTCTGCTGGTGGATACCAGAAATGTGTACGAGTACCGCCTGGGAAGCTTCCAGGGTGCGGTGGATCCCCGAACCTTGAATTTCCGTCAATTCCCAGAAAAGCTCCAAAAAATAATTGAGTCACAAAAACCGAAGAAGCTGGCCATGTTCTGCACCGGGGGGATCCGCTGCGAAAAAGCCACAGCCGTTGCCAGGCAGATGGGCATCGAAGATGTATATCATCTCAAGGGAGGGATTCTGGAATATTTTGAACGAATTCCCAGCTCCCAGAGTACATGGAACGGCTCCTGTTTTGTATTTGATGGACGAATAACGGTTAATCAGAATCTGGAAGCAAAACCTGAACCTCTTTGCTCTGCCTGCGGGCAGGTTAAAACGAAAAGTCCCGAGACCGGGGAATATGAATGTCATCAATGTGTGGAATATCCCATGAAGAAAAATCAGGTCGCGTTACCGTAATACCACCGGCAGAACTGCCGTTTAAATTTTTTTCTCACCCCTTTAAACAAATTTCTCTTGTCTGCCGATTATCGAAATATATATGCTGTACATATTGCTGCACATCATATACTGAAATATTAACACATACGTTTTATACTAATGGGTAATAAAGTGAGCGTACTTATGAATACAGACAAGAAGAAATCCATACTCACCAGCCGGAAATACATGTGTAAATTTCCCAAGATAGAATTACACCGGCATCTGGAGGGTACCTTTGATCCTGCAACACTGTATTCCATAGCCAAGAAAAACGGTTTGGATGTCCCCGGGGATTTTGAGGAATTCAAAACCACCATCCAATTCCCCAGAGAAGAGGAACCTGACTTTCTGCTGTTCCTGAGTAAGTTCCGCACTGACTGGTACGCAAGTCACGATGATGTGGAAAAGATTGCCTATAATTCCGTCTACAAAATGAAAGAAGATGGAATTTTCTATATTGAACTGCGCTTCAGTCCTGAACACTTTTCACTCCAGAATGATTTCGACCGCAGGGAGATTACCAAACTGGTAATCGATGCCGGCAACAAAGCAGCGAAAGATGCCGGGTTTCATATCCGATATCTGATCACCTTCAACCGAAACAAGCAGACCCCGGAAGAGATGATCAGCCTTTATAAAATGATCAAGGATCTGGGCATACCTGAAATTGTGGGAATTGACCTGGCCGGTGATGAGATGAACTATCCACCGGAGCTGTTCGATTCGTTTTTCTCTCAAATTCAAAGCGATAAACTATACAAAGCCACAGTACATGCAGGTGAAGTCACCGACAGCGACCAGATTTGGACGGCAGTAACAAAGCTGCACGCCAAACGAATCGGCCATGGAACCAGTTCAATCAACGATCCCAAGCTTCAGGAATACCTGAAAGAGCATTTTATTGTGCTGGAGCAGTGCATTACATCCAATTATCAGACCGGATCATGGAAAGATGAGTCAAACCATCCCATGGGCGCCCTCCACCGTAATGGAGTTCCGGTGACTATCAATTCCGACGATCCGTCCATCCAGAACACCGATCTGACCGATGACTATATCAAGGCCGTCACCTATTTTGATTTCAGCCTGGAGGATCTGGTACAACTCAACCTGACAGCCCTGAAAGCTACATTTCTCAGCGGCAGTAAAAAACAGAAATTGATCGATGAGTATGCCTCCGCAGTGAAACGCTTCCGGCAATTCACCGGTCTCTGAGGGTACGCCTCCCCCTGCTGATATCCTGAACAATGTTTTCCAGGGCCGAAAGATCCTGATTTTCCACATCAATTTCCACACATACCTCTTCATGAAATTCAGTATTAACTATTTCTGCAGCCAGATCTTTCATCCTTCGGGCTACCTCCTCAAACTCCCCATACGAGAGCTCAAGCCTGAGATGTTTTTTTTCCTTCTTCTCTTCAACAGTACAGCTTTCAACCGCCAGTTGAGCTGCCCGGGTATATGCTTTAACCAGGCCGCCGGTGCCAAGTTTTGTACCGCCGAAATATCGCACTGTGGTCAGCAGAGCATTTCTGATGCCTGATCCCCGCAGAACCTCCATTGTAGGCCTTCCCGACGTTCCTTTCGGTTCTCCATCATCGGTCATTCCCAGGATCTCAGACCATTCATCTCCAATCACAAAGGCATATACCACATGGTTTGATTGGGGATGGCTCTGTTTTACATCTGAAATAATATCCTGAGCTTCGCTTCGACTCTCCACATAATGGATGCGGGATTTAAACTTGGATTTTTTTACTTCTAAAAGGCTTTCCTGGGATTCTATGGGGATTTTCATCGTATTCTCCTGCCAATGTTCCACGTGGAACAATATGATCCATATAGGTTATGTCCGGTTTTGTTCCACGTGGAACAAAAACCCGGACATCCGTCAACTTCCTTCCAAAGCAACAATATCCTGCATAAGCATAAACTTGGAAAGGGATAAAAAAAAGACCGGATCGAGTTGATCCGGTCTGAATGGTTAATGGTTAGGAGATAGATTATTCGGGAGTTTCTCCTGGATCCATCTTTGACAGCTTGGATTCCTTCTCAGGCTCTTCCTCCCGGGCGACACGGTCAAGCCCTACCACCACATCGGGTTTTTCTATATCGAATACTCTCACGCCCTGGGCGGTACGTCCCTGGATGGCCACCGTTGAAGCCTTCATTTTTATGGAAGTTCCTCCGCTGGTTACAACCATAATTTCATCGTCCTCCAGTACGTTGAGAATCCCTACCACTTCGCCGGTTCGATCGGATGTAGTATAGATAATCTGTCCCTTGGTATTTCTTCCATGGGGCATCAGATCATCGGGGGTCATCCGCTTTCCGTTTCCGTATTCGGTTATGAACAGAACATGAAATTCCGGATTAGCCTCCACCGCTCCGGCGATTTCGTCTCCGGGAGCAAGCCTGATTCCGCTTACACCCTGGGCCGTCCGTCCCATCGGGCGAACCTCCTCTTCACTGAAGCGCAGCCCCACGCCGGTACGGGTTGCCAGGATAATATCCCGGTTTTCGCTGGTCAGAATTGCGGAAACGATTTTATCATCCCCCTTCATTGCCATGGCAATGATTCCCCGGGCTCTGGCATTGCTGAAATCGGAAGTAGAGACCTTCTTCACCATCCCCCTGGCTGTGGCCATAAAGATGAACTGATCATCCCGGAAATCCTGAAGTGCCACAACAGCGGCCACATCTTCATTGGCAGAAATGCTGAGCAGGGATCGGATATGAGACCCTTTGCTTGTTCTGGATCCTTCGGGAATCTCATGTACTTTCAGGTAGTATGCTTTGGCTTCGCTTGAAATAATAAGAATATAGTCATGGGTGGATGCAATAAATATGTTTTCAATAAAGTCATCATCCCGCAGCTTGCTGGCAGCCATGCCTTTCCCGCCACGGCCCTGAACCCGGTAGGATGTCACCGGAACCCTCTTGATATATCCTTTGTGGCTGATAATCACCACCATATCTTCTTTTTGAATCAGATCTTCAATGTTGATCTCTTCAATTTCATCAATAACCTTCTCAGTCCGGCGTGCCTGGCTGAATCGGCCGGCAAGATCATTGGTTTCGTCGGAAATAACACCCAGAATCTTCTCTTCACTTGCCAGGAGTTCTTTCAGCTCACTGATTAAGGCATTCAGCTGCTCAAGCTCCTCCAGGATTTTCTGGGTCTCAAGGCTGGTGAGTTTCTGCAGCCGCATATCCAGGATTGCCTGAGCCTGTATTTCGGAAAGCATGAAGCGGTCCATCAGACGGGTTCTGGCTACCCCTACATTCTCGCTTTCCTTAATGGTCTTGATAACCTCATCGATGTTGGCCAGGGCAATTTTCAGCCCTTCCAGCACATGAGCCCGCTCTTCCGCTTTTCGCAAATCATACTTGGTTCGGCGGATTATCACTTCCCGGCGGTGATTCACAAAGTGAACGATCATGTCCTTGAGATTCAGGAGCTGGGGTTTGCCGTCCACAAGGGCCAGGGCATTCACATTGAAGTTCACCTGAAGCTGGGTCTGGTTGAACAGCTGATTAAGGATGATTTTCGGACTGATGCCTTTTTTCAGCTCTATTACCACCCGAAGACCGTTTCTGTCAGATTCGTCCCGGAGATCGGATATTCCTTCGATTTTTTTATCCCGGATGTATTCGGCAATCTTCATCACAAGATTTGCCTTGTTCACCTGATACGGCAGTTCGTGAACGATGATCACATCCTTACCGGATTTGGTGGTCTCAACACTCACCTTGGATCGGATGGTGATTTTACCCCGGCCGGTTTTATACGCCTGCCGGACTCCCTTGGTGCCGAAAATGATACCTCCGGTGGGAAAATCCGGGCCGGTGATATGCTCCATCAGTTCATCTATGGTAATCTCGGGATTCTGAATGTAGGCTTCCACCGCCGAGGCAATCTCATTGAGATTGTGAGGCGGGATGTTGGTTGCCATTCCCACGGCTATTCCGCTGGCACCGTTGGCCAGCAGGTATGGAAGGGCGGCCGGAAGTACTTCCGGCTCCTCCATGGAATCATCATAGTTGGAAACGAAATTGACCGTTTCTTTCTTGATGTCTTTCAGCATATCCTCGGCAAGTTTCGCCATACGCGCTTCGGTGTACCTCATGGCAGCCGGGGGATCCCCGTCCACCGAACCGAAGTTTCCCTGGCCGTTTACCAACGGATACCGCATGGAAAAATTCTGGGCCAGACGAACCAGAGCATCGTATACGCTCATATCTCCATGGGGATGATACTTACCCAGCACATCTCCCACAATTCTGGCACTCTTTTTGGGAGCCCGGTCTGAGCGGAGTCCCATCTCGTTCATACCGAAAAGAATTCTGCGATGTACCGGCTTGAGCCCGTCCCGTACATCCGGGAGAGCCCGGGACACAATTACCGACATTGCATAATTCAGATAGGATTTTTTTACTTCATCTTCTATTGCTACGGGAATTACCCGTCCCTGTTGTGCTTCCATTACTACTCCAGATTATTTGCGTAAATTATACGTCCAGATTTACGACGTTAAGAGCATTTTCCTCAATGAACTCCCTTCGGGGCTGAACCTGCTCACCCATGAGGGTTGTAAAAATATCTTCAGCTTCCACTGCATCTTCAAGCTGGATCTGCATGATATTCCGGGTTTCGGGATTCATGGTGGTCTCCCACAGCTGGTCCGGATTCATTTCACCCAAACCTTTGTACCTCTGAATTGATATTTTATCCTCATTTTGGATATCGAAGGTTTTTACTATTCTTGCCCGCTCTTCTTCATCGTATGCGTACTCAATGCGATTCTTGTAGCTCATTTTATACAGCGGCGGCATGGCGATATACACATGTCCCCGCTCAATCATTTCGGGCATATATCTGAAGAAAAACGTGAGAAGCAGCGTGCGGATATGTGAACCGTCAACGTCAGCATCCGCCATAATAATCACCTTATGGTACCGCAGCTTCTCCAGATTAAAATCGCTGCCTGCACTGGCTCCAAGACTCTGAATTACCGGCTGGAGCTTATCGTTGGAGAGAACCTTGTCAATTCGGGTTTTTTCAACATTCAGCATCTTTCCCCAGAGCGGGAGAATTGCCTGGAACCTTCTGTCCCTGCCCTGCTTCGCCGAACCGCCGGCTGAGTCCCCTTCCACAATATATACTTCGCACTGGCTGGGGTCTTTCTCGCTGCAGTCAGCCAGTTTGCCCGGCAGACCCGTGCTTTCCAGAAAGCTTTTCCTTCTGGTGAGCTCCCGGGCTTTCCGTGCGGCGTTTCTGGCTTTGGCGGCCATTACCGTTTTAGAAAGAATGCTTTCCACCAGCTGGGGATTCATGTCAAATATCTCCGACAGTTTTTCGTTCACTGTGGATTCCACAATGCCTTTCACCTCGGAATTGCCCAGTTTTCCCTTTGTCTGGCCTTCAAATTGGGGATCCGGTACTTTCACCGAGACGACTGCGGTGAGACCTTCCCGGACATCATCTCCGGAGAGATTATCTTCCAGCTGTTTTACAAGTCGGGATTTCTTCAGATATTCATTCAGCGTCCGTGTGAGAGCGGACTTGAAACCAACCAGGTGGGTTCCCCCTTCCCTGGTGTTGATGTTGTTCACAAAGGAAAACATTGCTTCGTTAAAGCCGTCGTTGTATTCCAGGGAGATTTCCATGGTAACACCGTCACGCTCCGCCTCAAAATATACCGGCTCCTTCTGAATTACCGTTTTCTTCTTGTTCAGATACTGAACAAACTCCTGAACACCCCCGTCGAACTTGAAATCGTGGGTTTTGGGTGTGGGGATTCTGTTGTCGGCAATCTTGATCCGGATTCCTTTATTCAGAAATGCCAGTTCCCTCAGCCTTTGTGAAAGAACATCGAAGGAAAAGTTCACCGTTTCGAAAATTTCGTCGTCGGGGATGAAGTGCACCCGGGTCCCGTGATCTGCGCTTTCACCGATTATTTCCACCGGCTTGTCGGGAATTCCCCGTTTATAGCTTTGATAATAGATATTCCCGTTCTTATGGACAAAGACTTCACAGTTTTTTGCCAGAGCATTAACTACCGAAACCCCTACCCCGTGCAAGCCGCCGGATACCTTATAGCTGTCCTTGTTGAACTTGCCGCCGGCATGCAGACGTGTGAGAACGATTTCCAGGGCACTGACGTTCTCGTCGGGATGAATATCAACGGGAATTCCCCGTCCGTCATCACGGACGATCACTTCATTGCCGGGTTCCAACTGAACGGATATTTCCGAACAGAATCCTGCCAGGGCTTCATCAATACTGTTATCTACAATCTCATAAACAAGATGATGGAGGCCGTTTGGGCCGGTGGACCCAATATACATACCGGGACGCTTCCGCACCGCTTCAAGACCCTTCAGGACTTGAATACTCGAAGCTGAGTAATTTTCCTGCATAGATTTAATGTGATTCCTTTTTCTGATTTACGTGGCTGAGATTATACCTTTTGAGAACTAAAAAGTAAAGGAAGCCGATTTGTCTAAGTGATTCCAATTACATGAGTTATAGTCATTCTATTTACAGATTGAAAAAGCGGGTATGAATGCGTATGATGGGAGGTTACTGGAGGTGTT